>NZ_LPWA01000123.1 GCF_001510895.1 Mesorhizobium loti
CGGCCCAAGCGCTGACCGCGAAGAGAAGCGAGTGACCCACGGAACGGTCCAGAAAAAACTGCAGGAGCATCTTGACCAAAACGACCCCAATCAGAGAGGACTCTAAGGAGGTTCTCGCCTTTCTTGAAGAACTCGAAGAGAGCGGGCATTCGGGCATGACGCCTTCGCGCAACGCCTGGTGGCCGCCATCCGATGTTCTTCTTCCATCTCTGACCCGCAGGCCGGCGTGCTTCGCTGTTGCCCAAGGCCAACTGGCGAATTCCGAGATAACGAGCTCGAGGTGACGCATCACCTCACCAGGGCTTGCGGTGCCGCCTTCATTGCCGTGCCCAGTCCAAGAGCGTGGCGAGGTCGACGTAACCGCACGTTTCTACTGTTTCTGCCACGGACCCGGCGCGGGCCTCAGAAGGGGCCGGTATAAACGCAAACGAAACAGGCGGTTCCTTCTTCGCCTCGGCTTTGGAAGTAGCCAATCCCTGCGGATAGACTGGCGATGTGGTGTGTCCGCGAGTCGTGAGGTACCAATTCGAGGATGGCCTTGATACAAGGCAATCTCATACGCGTAGACTGCGCGCTTGATGGTTCGCGAGCGCTGCGGCGCACCAGGGACCTGGCCGATTGGTGAGGAGATTGCCGACGAAGTTCTGGAGACCGCGCTCGACAGGTTGAACAGCACGAAGATGGGCCATCGCCGCAGCTTCGAAACCGACTGCACACATGTGCATCGCGAATTGAGGCGCAAGCGCGTGGCGTGCCAATGAGTAGCGCCTAATTCACCGGTTGCGGAGGCCAAACGTCACGTTTCGATACCTCTGGACCTTCGCGCTCGCCAAAAGCGATGCGCGGCCCTCTAATCGGCACGGAATACATGGTTTATGAGGTCGGCTATCTGGGGAACTTTGTCTCGGCGCATAATGCTGAGGTGGTCTCCATCGACGACATGAACTTCTACGTTGCCTCCAACTTCGTTCCACCCCCATGTCGGATCAGCGGATGACACGTCCTCTCCTGGCAACAGGCTGCCAAGTGCTCCTGCTGTTCCTGCCCTAATAAATGTAAGCGGGATGAGGGTCTTGGTTGCATCGAGCTGCGACGCGACTATGGCGTTTGCCCAGTAGATGGACGCGTCGTGCCTCAAACTCGCGTCGAGCGTTTCGCTTTGACATGCAAGATCCAGTGCTTCGAACGCCTGGGCGGGGTTTTCCGACAGCATCATTTTGAACGTCTCGCGATCCAGCGGCCGAACAACCGAGCCCTCCACCGACACTTGCGGAGATGCTCCAGCCGGAATATCCAAGATCAACACACGGCTAACCTCGACCCCTTGACGATGAAGCTCAATGGCGACCTCATTGGCAATCTTCCCTCCGAAAGAATAGCCGAGCAAAACCACTTTTTTGTCGCCCGCTGCATCCTTGGCACGAGCTGTCATAGGGGCGATGATATCCTGCGGCTTAAGAGAACTTCGCCAGGGATCGACACCTTTTGGGTATTCGAGAACTTCAAATGAAATGTTGCCCAGCAGGGGGATCAGGCCCGCGAAGTCCATTGGCTCTCCGATGATACCAGGAATGAGAAGAAGCCGAGTGTCTTTGAGGGGCTCGGGCTGCGACTTGGAGCGCGGACGGCTGGCAGCCTGAAAAATCTCGATCGAGAGGCGACGCGAGGTTCCGCTGGTCATGATCATTGTCGAGGAGATAGAAGCTCCGAAACGTTTTCTCAAGTCGTTCCGAAGTTCGATGAGAAGCAATGAATCCAGGCCGAGGTCACGCCATTCGAGATCCGGATCGACGATTGAAGCATCTCGCCTCCCAAGAAGCGCGGCAACCCTTTGCGTAACGAGCGGCAGAACGTCGGCTTCGCTTACAATATGGTCTTTCGATTCATTAGCGGGCGGCGATATGGCAATATGATTTGCTTTGGCATTCCCCACATCAGGGCCTAAATCTGAGGCGACGTTCAACGCCTCCAAGCGGGATGGTTTCCGGGCCATGGCCACCCGAAGTGCGGCGGCGCCCTGCTTGTTCGAAAGTCCCGCATCACCGCGTTCGAAATATCGCCGCGATAAGTCCGCATTGCCAGCAAACGAAGCGGATTCCTTCCACACACCCCAATTGATTGACGTCGCCGTGAGCCCTATCTGGTTCCTGAATCGGCTGAGGCCGTCCAGGAAGCCGCAGCTCGCAGCATGCAATGCCTGTCCAGCCTCTCCCCGTGAAGAAGCAGTCGATGAGCACAGAATGAAGAAATCAAGAACTCCCGGCTCACTGAAAAATGCATGAAAATTCGCCGCCCCGCCGGCCTTTGGCGGCACCACGCGCGCTATGTCGTCGCGATCGATTGAGCTGATTAGGCCGTCTGCGAGGCTTCCGGCGGCATGAATGATGCCTCTTATCGGACGTTTCGCTTGGATTTGTCCTAGGCAAGAAGCTAGATCCTCACGGTTCGACACGTCCACTGTGTAAACGCACACAGTGCAGCCCGTTGCCTCGACACCTTTGATCGCCGAGAGACGTTCTTCGGTCGGAACGCTGCGCGTAAGCACATCAATGTGTTTCGCTCCATTTTCGCTCAACGCTTCGACCAACGCGGGCCCGATGCTGCCGAGCCCCCCAGCTACGAGATAGGATGCAGCGCCGTCCAGTCGATGAGGGAGTTGCATCGCAGATGGAGTCTCCCGCAGTTGAATGATAGCTCGCTGCATCCCATCGTGGATCACCAAGTTGGCGAAATCTTCTAAATTGCAATCCAACTCCCTGGAGATCAGGTCAGGTAGGGATTTTGGGTCAACATGTCCGACCTGCATACACAGCAGGCGCGGGCAAGCTGTTTCATTAGCAAATGATCTGGCAAAGCTGAAAGCAGCCTCTGCAATACCCATCGACATTCCATCCGCATAATCCTTGCGGGAAATCATGACGATTGGAATGCTTATACCAAGGTCGAAAGCATCGACCACGACGGCGAAGAGCGACGACATCTTGGTTAGGGCGTATTCCAGCTCCTGCCCTGCTTCGGCAGCCGAAGGCAGAAATATCTCGACCGGAATGACGAGGTAGTCGAAATTCCCAAGGTCACTGACAATTTCTGCGGAGTCACGCCCCTGCCAAAGACCCACTCTTGGCAAATCCAGATCGGTACCTTGGCTATCGTTGGGAAGAAACGAAGCAATCGCCCCACTCATCCGTCTGACGGAATCTCCTGTGGATAGGTCGCGGGGGACGAGCACCTCCTCGCGAATGGTCAGGCGCCCCTCCGCGCCCGACCGACCGACATCGCAATCGCTATCTCTCCCCTGTTCGAGCTCGATCAGGCGGAACCCTGTCCCTTCGATGATGATATGGCCGGCCAGATTACTGATGGTGAAGTCGAACCCGCTTTCCCCATTGCCTCGCCGGCAGTTCCTCACATCACACAAGACAGTCTTGGCCGGCTCCTGCAGCATGAGAACACGGTCAATCCCGACGGGAACAAAGGCTCCTCCCGCATAGTTGTCACGGAAGACAGCTTCAATGACCTGAAGCGCTGAATCAATCAGAACAGGGTGGGCCCCGAAATATTCGCCATCGTCCCGAAGGCTTAGGGGGAGATGACACTGTGCAGTGCCGGAGGTTTTCCCAGCAGAGACGCAGGCGATCGATTTGAAGGCGGGCCCCAGCAAAACCCCCTGGGCCTCGTAGCGCTGATACACAAGATCCGGCAAGACCTCACTTAGCCTCTCCGCGGGAGGAGCTGGCGTCCGGGCTGGCAGCGTGCCTCTTCTCGCACGGGCCGAGACTACGCGAATGGCTTTATTCTCGCCATTCAGCGCAAGCTGCTTCATTTCAATCCCTATTTCGGACTGGTCCGGACTCCGTATCAGATCGATTTCCAAGATGGCTCCGTGCATGATATCTGCCGAAATCATCGAGTGGATGCGAAAGTTCAGTATTTCAACGCACGGCGTCCCCAATGCTCCAGAGGACTCCTGGGCAACCAAGTCGAGCAGATAGGTGCCTGGAACGACTCGCATTCCGTTGACCATGTGTTCGCCGAACCAGACCTTCCGGATTGGTTTGCGTTGGCGGCCGATTAGCTTAGCGTTCGCATCCGGAAATATCGGCTGTATTGTCTGGCTTCGTAGCGAGGCGGCCGGCGGGGCGCAGAGGTATTGCCTCCTGCGGAACGGATAAGTCGGCAGGGAGACGCGGCGCCAAGGACCGCGAGGAGCGAGGTTGTCGAATTGGAGATCGACGCCAAGCTTAAATAGCTCGGCAAGGGCTTTGAGAAACGTTCCCAACTCGTCGGAGCTACGACAAGAAGCAATCCAAGCTCTCTCCTCGTCGGGGTCATTCTCCATGCCGAGCCCGAGAAGCATAGGTTTTGGTCCGAGTTCGATAAATGTCTTCGATCTGTCCTCAAGCATATACTGTAATACGTCGTGGAAGCGCACCGGTCCCACGAGTTGGTCCGTGAAATACTCGACCCAGTCCTGGTCTGCTCCAAGAGGTGCTCCTCTCACGGAAGAGACGATGGGCAGAATTGGGTCCGAGAAATGCAGGTCTGCGATGACAGATCTGTATTGACCAACGATGGGGCGCATCTGCTCTGAGTGGAACGCATGCGATATTGGCAATAGACTGATGGCACAGCCCGAAACGTCTCCAGCGTCGGTGAGGTCTGCCACGAGATTAGCTTGACCGGATAGCACGACCGCGTTCGGTGAGTTGAATGCGGCGACAGTGACACCATCGCTCAGCTTGGAGACGAGCAGAGCAACATCTTCCGCGTTCCCCGTGGCTACGGCCATCGCGCCCACTCCGGATGGAAGTTCCGCGGAAAGTCGTCCTCTCTCACAAACGAGAAAGCACGCATCTTCCAGGGACAACACCCCGGCGGCGACCAGCGCCGCGACCTCCCCAAAGCTATGACCCGCGACCTCCTCAAACTGCACCCCTAACGAACGAAGAAGGCGAGTCATTGAATACTCAAACGCGAAAATAGCCGGCTGTGTGAACTGCGTGCGATTCAGTCTTTCGTCTCCGCCAGGTGTTTCCTCGATCACCTGCTTAAGGTCGATTCCATGACTGCTTCGTATGCACTTGAAGCAGTCTTCCATCGCTTGTCTGAAAGCCGGAAACACAGCGGAGAGCTCTTTTCCCATTCCCGTCCACTGACATCCTTGACCAGTGAAGAGACCAACAATCTTTTTCGAGGCCAGACTGTCGGAGGGGGATAACACCCCTCTGACAAGATCGTTGAGGAGCTGGGACAAATCGGCTTTGCTGGTCACTGTCCAGCCAACCCGGAACCGTTCCGGGCGGCGGCCAACGCAGTAGGTCATGCAGATATCCCGCAAGCCGAGATCTTCGCCAGACAAAGCGAGGAGGTCGTAGACCTCCCGGCATAGAGTGATCAGTTGCTCGGAGCTACCCGCCGACAGCACAAAGAGTTCATTTTGCTGAGGACCGCGAGGGTCCTGTGCCCACGCCGCCCGGGGGTTCTGGCCCTCGAGGATCATGTGACAATTGGTCCCCCCTATTCCCAAGGAGCTCACCGCTGCTCGCCTGGGTCTCTTTGATCGACGATTCCACTCCTGGGCCTGCCCACTGGCAATTCTCAGACGGGTTCCCTGCAGCGGCATACGCTCGTTTGCACTCCGGAACGTCGGGATGGCTGGAATCCTACCGCGGTGAAGACACAGAGCTGCTTTCAGAAGGCCCGCTGCACCTGCCGCCTCGTCAAGATGGCCAATGTTCGCCTTTAGGGATCCAACAAGGCAGTTTTCGGCGGCCGCGCCTGCGCCATATGTTGCCGCCAGAGCTGTGATCTCAATCGAGTCTCCGACAGGTGTACCTGTCCCATGGGCCTCAACGTAATCAATGTCGGAAGCGGTGAGACCGGCATCATGCAGAGCTGCGTTGATGACATCGATCTGACCCTCCATGCTTGGTCCAGTATAACTCAGTTTGCGGGCGCCGTCGTTGTTGACCGCCGACCCAACAATGGTAGCGATGATTTGATCGCTATCGCGCACCGCGAGATCATAATCTTTGAGAACGAGAACCGCGCATCCGTTGCCAAACACAGCTCCGTCGGCCGCCGCATCGAAGGGTCTGCAGCAGCCAGTCGGTGAAAGGATTATACCGTCATGAGCAAAATAGCCGATATGCTGCGGAGTCGAAATTGAGATGCCGCCGGCAATTGCCATTTCGGCCTCTCCTACACGAATTGCCTGGACAGCATGATGAACGGCGACCAACCCACCTGAACAGGCCGAACTTATCGAGAGACTAGGACCTGTCAGGTTGAGTTTGTTCGATACCCTCATCGATACGTGCTCGGGTGAATTGCCTTGTTCGATGAGAATTTCGCTGACATTTCTAATGAGGCGATGGCTGAGAAAGGGGCCATCGCGTTCATCCATCACCGAGGGCAAGACGCTGTTGATCAGATATGTGCTAGCGCCAGTCGCCGAATATACCCCGGTCCGGTAAGGAACGGCCGTCGGCGCATAGCCGGCATTTTCCAGAGCGTGCCAGGAGCATTCAAGGAAGACCCGATGTTGCGGGTCCATCAGCGAAGCTTCGCGATCACTGATGCCGAAGAATTCGGCGTCAAAATGGTCGTAATGATCAAGGAAGCCACCCCTTTTCACAAAGTTCTCGCAGACGGAAAGGGCCGGTGGGTCGTTCTTGGATTCTGAAAGGAAAATCTGATTCCTAACGAGGCCTTCCCACAGAGCATTTATGGAGTCGGCGCCGGGGAAGCGGCCTGCCATGCCAATGATCGCGACCGCTTTTCGTGGAGAGGGCGTCGCGAATGTCGATGCCACTTCGTTGCCGCTGATGGCGCGGAATGCCGAAGCCTTGAGGATCGATTGCAAAGTGGTCTCATCGGAGATATCGGATACCGAAATGTCAATCTGCAGCTCCTGCTTCAATCGTGTCACCAGTTGCATCGCACTCAGCGAGTCGCCGCCGGCCGCCTTGAAGCTTCGATCCGTTCCGCCGGGAAGGACGTCATTCCAGATCTCCGACACATGCTGCGGAACATCTTGCCGCCGAGCAACAAGACGAGGCGGTGGCGCGAGGGCGGTTGATGCCATTGCCTGGAGCGCCCGACGGTCAACCTTACCAGTCGATGTCTCAGGAAACGCCGAGAGTGTGTATGTTCGGTAGGGAACGGCCGTAGCATCTAACGCGTCAGCAATCAGGGTTCTGACGTCCTCCTCTAGTACATCACTCGTCGGGTCTTCTGCCGCAGTTACGAAGGCCACGAGTTCGGTTCGTCCACCAACTTCGGCTGCCACGACAGCAGCCTGGTTAACGTATCGAGAACGCTCGATCGTCGTTTCCACGGCTGCGACATCGACCTGCTTGCCGCGGATCTTCACCTGACGGTCCGTCCGACCCGTGATTGCAATGCTGCCGTCCGGGAGGATAACGCCAATATCTTCGGTGAGGTACTCACCTGCCACACCTGTCGGGGTTGAAGGCAGGGGCACCAGATCGTCGGCGTCGGGTTGCATATACCCCATCGCGACCTGGCAACCTTTGACGGCAATGCGTCCCTCAGAGCCAGGGTCCGATGATACTCCCTTCGAAGTGAGGATGCCCACCTCCATTCCCGCGATAGGAACGCCAACC
Organism: Mesorhizobium loti; assembly: GCF_001510895.1. Classification (GTDB taxonomy): domain Bacteria; phylum Pseudomonadota; class Alphaproteobacteria; order Rhizobiales; family Rhizobiaceae; genus Mesorhizobium; species Mesorhizobium loti_A. Next base: position 7,629 of record NZ_LPWA01000123.1, read on the forward strand.
GATGGGAGTTCCGGCCATTGTTCGGGGTCTCCGGTGAGCTCCAAAGACGTCACATCCTGCACCTCTGTGGAACCATAGTTGTTGTAGAGCACGGCGCCGGTGCGACGAAAGAATGACCTGATCCCTCCAGTGATCTTCAGCCGCTCGCCTGCTGTTGTGACGTCTGTGAGGTAAAGCGGTTCGGCGAATGCGGACGCTGCCAATGCCAACTGATTGAGCACGCTGTATGGCAGATATGCCTTTTCGATGCGCGAAGACGAAAGGAGCTTCAGGAGCAGTCCCGCATCCCGTCGTTGTTCCTCTGTCGCCAGAACTGCTGTTCCTCCCGAACTGATCGCGGAGAACAGCTCGTGAAACGCGATATCGAAATGGAAGGACGCGAATTGCAAATGAACTCTGCCAGGTTCACATCTTCTGAATAGGATGTCCCATTGAACCAGGTTAGCTAGCCCACGGTTTGACATCAGCACCCCTTTGGGCGTTCCCGTCGTGCCAGAGGTGAAAAGCAGGTAGCAGCCCGTTTCGGGAGTGGAGAGGTTCTCAACCGTCGATATTCTTCTTTTCGCTCGCCCAACACATATGGTTTCGACGCCGAAGGACTGCAGGAGCCGCGAAGCGGCCGCACCTAGGGGGAGCTTCCCTGGAGCAACGATAGATCTGGCCCCCGAAGCCCTCAAGATGTTGCCGACTCTCGCATCGCTCGCCAAAAGGTCGAGTGGGCACACTGTCGCCCCGCGAAGCATGATCCCAAGAATGATGATCACGGTATCGACGTGACGCGAGGGGTTTATCAAGATGACGTCCGCGACACCAACACCGCGCATTTCAAGCTGTCGCGAGACATGCGATGCATGACGCGACAGATCTTCGTAGGTGATCCGCTCGTCGCCGCACTGAAGCGCGATCATTTGTGGAAACTTTCGCGCGCATTCCATGAATTTCTGCGACACGGTACGGCAGGGCGCAGCAAGTAACGGATGTCCGTTCGAGGTCGTGTCCATCATAATAGCGTCCCGCGGGTCCTGCGTGCTTCTGCTGTCAATAGGCTGACGAGAGCCCTTTGGACGCGATGTCGTGGACCTCGTCCCCGTTAAGAGAGGGAACGAAAACGCAGACCAGACGCAGGTCTTCCTCGTCGGCAATCAGATGGTGGGCGTCGTTCTTGTCCAATGCGTACATCGTCCCCGGAACGATAACATGCTCCTCACCAGTGATGTCGTTGCGAACCCGCCCCTTGCCGGCTATGCAGTAGCAGGTCTCGATGTGATTTCGGTACTGCAGGAAGGACGAGGTCCCGGCCTTCACGATCGTGTCGGTCAGGGAATAGGGAATACCGTCGGCTTTGATCAGAAAACGACGGCTCCTTCCGTTGCCCCATGCAACGTCACGCTCGGTCCCCTCGATATCCTCAAGCTTGCGAACTATCATTGAATATCTCTCTGTGTGAATCCGGAGTGCACCAAGATAGGGCCAAGGCACCCTCTCAAGGCAACTACCAACGTTGGTAGTTGCCTAAACTCAGCTCGCGGGGGACTATTAGCCTGTTAGTTGGCGCCAAGGCCTCTTCCTCGATTTCTAATCCGGCTCGAAGCGAGCGAATCTGGCTACAGACAGGCCTTCGGGGTCGACAGGCTTTTCAGGATTGAAACGATCGTGACAACGGGACACATCGCCGATCCAAGGATCACCCCCTCGCCCCGGGCTCTGACAAGATGCCGGGTTAAAGAAAGACCCAGCATTGTCACTGGCACAGCGATCGAGCACGTACAGCACCAAGAATGGGAGAAGATGGTGCCGCCGAGCTCCGCCTCCCCTTATATTGGCTCGCCCGTACGTCTTGAGGAGGCGTTGCCCGCTTTCGATCCGCGGTCAAGACTTCATGTCGGCCTGAGGTTGGCCCGGCCACCGAGAGCGGCGTTGAAGAGAAGCTTGCCTACTGAGACTCTTCCATCGCTAAATTGTCGGCTTCCGGCCGTTCTGCGGTTGGGCGCGTGGTGATTGCGTTCGAGGAATGGTGTGCGAGTGAAACTCATCACTGTCGGAGTTTCCTTGGCGAGGACGATAAACATCGCCTTTCCAGGCTTCGAAGCCCCTTTCGCGAGCAGAGTTTATCGCGGGAAGAACCGCTCTGCATCATGCCGGAAGAGCCCTCGGGCACGATGTCAGCGCAATGCGCATTGCTTACGATCCGGATACGGGAAAACCATATTTTGACTCACTCGACGCTTGCTTCCAGTTCAACATAACGCACACGATCGGTTTAGCCGGCTGCGTCGCCTCCAGAAATTGCCTCGTTGGCTGTGACTGTGAGAGATGGGATCGAGTTATAGATGTGGATGTGCTCTCGCATTTATTCGGAAAAAGTCATTTAACAAAGAGGGAATTTCTTATTGAATGGACAAAACTTGAATCATTGATAAAGCTTACCGGCAAGCCATTGAATGAGAATATTCGTAGTATACGTAAGTTTTTAGCACCAAGAGCTACCCGGATAAATGAGGTCGAAATTGATATCGAAACTCAGCAATTTACCTTTGATATTAATCGACAATTTGTTTTCAGCTGGGTTGCCGGATCCGCGCCCCCTGCCTGACAAGGTCAGACGATAATTTTCGCATCCCATACCACATTGCTATGGAACTCCTGCCTGGGCCGCGGGATTAATGCCCACGAGGCGCATCCTTGGGGGCTCGGGGGCTCGTCAACGAAGGGGTGCTTAAGGAGAAGCTCAAGACGAGTGGGAGGTCTCGCCTGCTTGCGAGCGGACCCCTACTATCAATGAGGTCGTTCGCAAGGCGGGAACGATGATTTTCCAGGATGCGATAATTCATCGGAAGACAAAAAGGAACGTTTCTCGCCTCTTCTGAGACGCGCTTCCCGGTCTGGAACGGATCGTTATCGCGAGTGACATCGATAACTAACATTGTTGGTCGGCGCGGCCTCCAGCGCAAGTTTTTCTTGTATGCATGCCAGCTGATCCACCGTGAAACCTAACTGCATAAATAGGTTGCAGATATAATAGGAGACGATGGCACACCAACTCGTGAAGTCGCGCCATGAACAATCAGATACGACGTGCATACTACACGCACACACAAGCATCATGTACATTCTAATTTGTCAATCGGCGTATTTGACCTTCGACGCGAGCTAGAGGAGACGATTTGAAATGGACCCGCTTTGGCCGCTATATTTGGATGACACCGACCACGACCAGTCGAGAGGTGCGAACGTTATTAGGCATGACCCTTTCCGCTCGGAATTTATGCGCCCTGGATGGCTAAGATCATCATGGCGTCTGGTTTCTACATCACATCACCGGAGCGTAGAGCGATCTTCGCGCAACGAGTCAACAGCAGGTCCATTTCACCGCCACTTGAAAGCGTCAGTTTTCTGGCCGCGGGTCCATATGAGGCGTCGGTTAGCGTGATGGGAGAAATGCCGCCTTATCGTCCGGGAAAGTCCCTCGCAGGCAACCGTTTCCAATGTGCACGGTAAACGATCCGATCGAGCTATCCACGCGCGAGACCTTCCGCGATCAACCACAGCAGCGGACGAGTCTCTGATCGGACGGCCTTTTCCCGCTGAAATCAATCAAATCGGTCAAGGCAGCGCTCGACCTAGCCCGCTTGATGCACGGCGGTGAGCTTTCGACGGCCTGAGGCGGCGCTCTGGTCGCCGTTGCGGTACGTTTTGACAACCCTCGTCGGGCGCCGGGATTGATCCGTCGGTGATGGCAGGCGGGGGTTTGCGGGTTGCGGTCAGCGGGTTCGTTTCGGGGCGTCTGCGCCCCATCGTTTATGTCGCGAGTTGCGGGATGCGACTGAGGACGATGCGCAGGGTGCGCTGGTCCGGGCAGGATGTTGGCAAGTGCAGGCGGATTTGCGTCTTCATCTCGACCACGCGCGCAGCGATCTTGATGAGGCGCAATCGCAACGTGTCGAATTGGGCGACTGCCAAGCTGGAGCGTTTCGGCATCGCGGCGCGCAGGCCCCACATCATCCAGTAGGCGCCGGCATGCAGGAACAGCCGGAACTGGTTGGCCGTCGCTCTGGTGCAGGAGGTGCGGTCGGCGGCAAGATGCGTCTTCCACGACTTGATGTGGTTCTCGGCCGCGCCGCGCCGGCAGTAGAGGTCCGCGTAGAGCGCCTTGGCCTTGCCACCGGCAAGGTTGGTGACGATGAAGCGGGTGTCAGTACCCTGGGCGCCGACCTCGACGCGGGCGATGATGCGCTCGACGCGGCTCCAGCTGCCGGCGCCGTCCAGGAACTCCTTGAACCTGCGGACCTTGCCCGTCTTCGCCGACGCTTCGAAGCGCGCCGTCGTGCTGGCTTCCAGCTCCATGACATGCTTGCGCAAGGTTGTGGTGGGCGCCACGCCGAGGATGAAGTCGACATCGTTGGCGCGGCACCAGTCGATGACCTGTGGACTGCAATAGTGGCTGTCGGCGCGGATCAGGATCCGGGTGTTCGGCCAGTTGCTCCGGATCGCCCGCACCAGGCGGCGCAGGTGGGGGCGGATTTCTGCCCCACTCGGCCGCCTCGCCGGTCGCAGGACCGCACCGACGAACCGGCCGTCGCCATCGAACACCACGATCGGCTGGAAGCCGTACTCGTCGTGATGGGCATTGAACAGGCGAAGCTGCTGGCCGCCGTGCACGGCGTCAAAGGTGTCGTCAATGTCGAGTACGATCCGCTTCGGAACCTGCCGGAAGGAGGTGCAGTAGAGGTCGACCATCGCCCGGCCCATGGCGAGCAGCGAGCGCACATCGGGCAGGTTCTCCAGCCGACACATCGTCGATTGCGACGCCAGATCCCGACCCGAAGGGGGTGCATCCTGGGCCATCTTGAAGATCGGATCGGAGCGCAGCCGGTTGGCATCATTGCCATCCTCATAACCGGCGGCAATCATCTTCATGCGGAAGCCGATCATATCGGCCAGGCTGTGGACGACCTGGTCCGGGCAGCGCGGATCATCGATGCAGCGTGCCAGACGCTCCGCCACCCGCAGCCGCTTCTCCACCTCGGCCAGAGCCAGAACGCCACTGTTGGACGACAGCATGCCGCCGTCGAAACGGGCGACGACGGACTTGCCTCCGACAGATGACAAACCGCTCAGCGGTAGCGTAGAATCGTCCATGGCGGGTGTGGTCTCCGGAAATGATTAGGATTGGCGTAAGCAACCAAATCCTACGTCATTTCAACGGCTTGCATCACATCCGCCAACCCACCGTGAATTTTTCGGGCTAGTTGAACGTGGGGGCCTGCGGCAAGGTCAATCAGAATCTAGCAGAGGCTGTACGGCAATTCGCCACGTCGATCATGGTCGACGGCGATCTTGCTCTTGAGTGGCGGAACCGCGCGCTGAATGCAATCTACACGTTCACAAATGCGGCATGAAACGCCGATAGGCTCGAACGCGGAACTGTTGGCAAGATCCAGCCGGTCTGCGTAGACGAAATCGCCCGCATTGGAGATCTCGCATCCAAGCGCGATCGCATAGCGCCGATGAGGAGAGCCAAATCCGCCGTCCAATTTGGTGATTTCCGCGGCGACACTGAGATAACGCACACCATCTGGCGTCTCGGCCAATTGGCAAATCATGCGGCCAGGGGTTTCGAACGTCTGGTGAGCGTTCCACAACGGGCACGCCGCCCCGTAGCGGGCGAACTGCAACTTCGCAGCGCTGTGGCGCTTGGTGATGTTACCGGCTCGGTCGATGCGCGCGAAGAAGACCGGGACGCCTCTCATCCGAGGCCTTTGCAATGTCGAAAGTCGATGCGCGACCTGCTCAAGGCTGGCGCCGAAACGAATAGCGAGCAGGTGCAGGTCGTGTCGAAGGTCTTTTGCCGCGCCAAGGAAGGGACGATATGGCAACATGAGCGCGCCGGCAAAATAGTTCTGCAAGCCGATCCTGCATATCTCTGCCGCCTCTGAGGTGCGGAAGCGCGCTCGTTCGATGATGGCGTTGATTTCCGCCCGATGCTCCAAGGCGCCGACCTGGAATGCCATCTGAAAGCTACGCGTCGGGGCGGGCGAGTAAGGGTTCAAATACAGCACGCGCGAGGAAGCGTCGAAGCGCCTGATCACCCGCTCATCGTTGCCAGCACGCGCAAGGCGAACGTGATGATGCTGCTCCAGGTGATCTGCCAATGCCGTACCGAGATCTCGATCCGGCACGCCCACGGCTTTCGCCAGATGCTCGGCCGCCCGGTCTAGCTCATCGATGTAGTTGTCAACAAAATGGAAGAAGTCCCGCACTTCCTCATAAGGTGTCGGCTCGGCAAAAGCATTGGTTCGGATCAGCTGGTCATCGAAACTCGCAAGTTGCTCGCTATTTCTGCGATACGCCTGATGACACGTGATCAATGCATGAGCGAAAGACGGTGCGTTTTGGGCAACGAACTTGAGTTCCTGAAATCCGGCTAAAACACCGCCGAATACGGGGTCAGCAAGCGCCTCGCTCAGTGCCGAGAGCAATCGGTCGGTTTCACTGCCGCCGATCGAAGCGATATCCACCTGGAATTTTTCAGCCAACGCAAGAAGGACCGCGGCTGAAACCGGTCGTTGGTTATTTTCTATCTGGTTCAGATAGCTGGTCGAAATCCCCAGCCGCTCGGCGAACGCGGCCTGGGTGGCCTTGCTGGTCTCCCGTAATTCGCGGACGCGGCGCCCGATGAAAAGCTTTCCGTTAGCCATTTGCCATTTCGCATTTTTCTGTTGGCAATTTCGTACATTTCGCAATCGCACCCAGTCAATCCTTTTCCTTTCATTGCTAGCGAACTAATGCGGAACTCATTTCTGCGGGAGGTGCTCGTGCGATTGCCCAGCGAAAGAAGACCTAGTTCAACGCAAAGCCGGCGGATCGCGAGGCAGTTGCCGACGGCTTGGAACCTGCTCGAAGCAGAGGCAGGGCTCTGATGCGAGCCGTTCTCGAACAACTCGAATTCCGTCGTGCGCAGGCCCGCATAGGCGGCGGGCAGAAGCGTGTCGATGCCCAACACGCGAAAGGCAAGCTGACCGCGCGGGAGCGCCTGCTGGTGCTTCTCGACGAAGGCTCCTTCGAAGAATACGACATGTATGTTACGCATCGGGCCACGGACTTCGGCATGGCTGAACAGAAAGTCGCCGGTGATGGCGTGGTCACAGGCTGGGGTACGATCAACGGCCGGCTTGTTTACGTCTTCTCCCAGGACTTCACGGTGCTTGGCGGATCGCTGTCCGAGACACACGCTCAGAAGATCTGCAAGATCATGGACATGGCGGTGCGCAACGGGGCGCCGGTGATCGGCCTCAACGATTCCGGCGGCGCGCGGATCCAGGAGGGTGTCGCTTCGCTTGCTGGCTACGCCGACGTCTTCAAGCGCAATGTCGATGCTTCCGGCGTCATTCCGCAGATTTCGGTGATCATGGGTCCCTGCGCCGGTGGCGCGGTCTATTCCCCGGCCATGACCGACTTCATCTTCATGGTTCGAGATTCCTCCTACATGTTCGTGACCGGCCCCGATGTGGTCAAGACGGTGACAAACGAGATCGTAACCGCGGAGGAACTCGGCGGCGCGGCAACTCACACGCAGAAGTCCTCTGTGGCGGACGGGGCTTTCGAAAACGATATCGAGGCCCTGGAAGAGGTTCGGCGCCTCTTTGATTTCCTGCCGCTGAACAATCGGGAAAAGCCGCCCGTGCGGCCGTTCTATGACGATCCGGAACGGATTGAGCTACGTCTCGACACGCTCGTGCCGGAAAGTGCAAACAAGCCCTACGACATGAAGGAGTTGATCACGGCAATCGCCGACGAAGGCGACTTCTTCGAGCTTCAGGCTGCGTTCGCGCGAAACATCATCACCGGATATCTGCGCATCGAGGGCAGGACCGTAGGGGTGGTGGCCAACCAGCCGATGGTACTGGCCGGATGCCTCGACATTGATTCCTCACGCAAGGCGGCGCGTTTCGTTCGCTTCTGCGACGCCTTCGACATCCCGATCCTGACGCTTGTCGACGTGCCGGGTTTCCTGCCGGGCATTGGCCAGGAATATGGCGGCGTCATCAAGCACGGAGCCAAGCTGCTGTTTGCCTACTCCCAGGCGACCGTGCCGATGGTCACACTAATCACCCGCAAGGCTTATGGCGGCGCCTACGACGTGATGGCGTCGAAACATATCGGCGCGGATATCAATTACGCCTGGCCGACCGCCCAAATCGCGGTGATGGGCGCAAAGGGCGCTGCCGAGATCCTCTACCGGTCCGAGCTCGGCGATCCAGCGCGGCTGGCAGCTCATACCAAGGAATACGAGCAGCGTTTTGCCAACCCCTTCATTGCCGCCGAGCGCGGCTTCATCGATGAGGTGATCATGCCGCATTCCTCACGCAAGCGGATCGCGCGCGCCTTTGCCGCTCTGCGCGGCAAAAACGTCGAGACGCGCTGGAAGAAGCACGACACCATCCCGCTTTGAGTGCGCAAGAAGATGTTCAAGAAGATCCTGATTGCCAACCGTGGCGAGATAGCGTGCCGGGTGATCAAGACGGCACAGAGGCTTGGCATAGCCACTGTCGCCGTCTACTCTGACGCTGACCGCGACGCCTTGCATGTCCGGCAAGCTGATGAAGCGGTCCATATCGGGCCTGCCCCCTCAGCCCAGTCCTATCTTCGTATTGCGAATATCCTTGATGCCGTCGCCATAACGGGGGCCGATTCGGTTCATCCGGGCTACGGTTTCCTGTCTGAAAATTCAAATTTCGCCGACGCGCTCAAAGCCAAGGGCATCGCCTTCATCGGGCCCTCGCCCGTCGCCATCGAGGCGATGGGCGACAAGATCACGTCGAAAAGGATCGCGGCATCTGCCGGTGTCTCCACTGTGCCTGGCCACATGGGCCTGATCGAGGATGCAAAGGAAGCGGTGCGCATCGCCGCAGAGATTGGCTTTCCTGTCATGATCAAGGCATCCGCCGGCGGTGGCGGCAAAGGCATGCGCATTGCCTGGAACGAGGCCGAGGCGCGCGAAGGATTTCAGTCCTCGCGAAACGAGGCCAAGAACGCCTTTGGCGACGACCGTATCTTCATCGAGAAATTCGTCACCGAGCCACGCCACATCGAGATTCAGGTGCTCGGTGATCAGTACGGCAATATCGTCTACCTCGGCGAGCGGGAATGCTCGATTCAGCGCCGAAACCAGAAGATCATCGAGGAGGCCCCCTCCCCGTTCATCGACGAAGCGACTCGACATGCGATGGGCAAGCAGGCCGTCGCTCTTGCAAAGGCGGTCGGCTACCACTCGGCAGGCACCGTTGAATTCATCGTTGATCGCGACCGCAACTTCTACTTCCTCGAGATGAACACCCGGCTTCAGGTCGAACACCCGGTCACAGAACTTGTGACCGGCATTGATCTGGTCGAGGAAATGATCCGCATTGCCGCCGGCGAGAAGCTACGCTTTGACCAAGAAGATATGAGGCTGAACGGTTGGGCGATCGAAAGCCGGCTCTACGCCGAAGACCCGTATCGCAACTTCCTGCCCTCGATCGGTCGCCTGACGCGCTACAGGCCGCCAGCCGAAGGTAGGCGCGCGGACAGCTCACTTATTCGCAACGACACCGGTGTGGTCGAGGGCTCGGAAATCTCGATGCACTACGACCCCATGATCGCCAAGCTCTGCGCCTGGGCGCCTGACCGGCTGGGCGCAATCAACGCCATGGGCGCCGCGCTGGATAACTTCGAGGTTGAAGGCATTGGCCACAATCTGCCGTTTCTCTCCGCTGTTATGGACCATCCCCGGTTTCGCGAGGGGCGGCTGAACACAGCCTTTATCGGCGAGGAGTTTCCGGACGGCTTCGCCGGTGTGATCCCAACCGATGCGGATGAGCGCAAGCTCGCGGCCATCGCGACATACATCAATTGGAAGCTCCAGCGTCGTGACGTCCTGATCTCCGGGGCCATGGACAATCATACTCGAAGAGTATCCGGAGATTGGATTGTCATGCTTAACAACCATGCCTTTCAGGTCGCCGTGCGCGACCAGGAACACGGAACCACGGTATCATTTGATGATGGCTCGGTGGTGACCGTCGCAAGTGACTGGGTGCCGGGACGGCCCCTCGCCCACTTTCAAATTGGCGCCGAAAGTGCGGCGATCAAAACGTCACGGTCAGGAACCGGCTACAGACTGCGCTGGCGCGGCATGGATGTCGTCGCCCATGTACGCAGCCCAGCGGTCGCCAAACTGGCACGGTTGATGCGGCAGAAGCGCCCGCCAGACACTTCCAAACTGCTGCTTTGCCCGATGCCCGGTATGCTCACGGCGATTGCCGTTTCCGAAGGAGAGTCGGTCGAGGCTGGCCAGATTCTTGCAACGGTGGAAGCGATGAAAATGGAGAACGTCCTGCGCGCCGAACGGCGGGCCGTCATCAAACGGATCGCCGTCTGGGCGGGGGCAAGCCTGGCCGTGGACGAACCCATTCTGGAGTTCGAATGATGGTCGATGCCAAACTCACTGAATGGCGCACTCTTGCCGAGCGGGAGCTAAAGGCTTCGCCCGACACCCTCGTCTGGCGCACGCCCGAGGGCATCGACGTCAAGCCGCTCTACACGACCGAAGATCTCGAGCGGGCTTGCCATCTCGGTTCGCTTCCCGGGCTGAAACCCTTCGTGCGCGGACCGCGCGCGACCATGTATGCCGGCAGGCCGTGGACAATCCGGCAATATGCCGGCTTTTCAACGGCTGAGGAGTCCAACGCCTTCTATCGCAGGGCGCTCGCTGCGGGCCAGCAAGGCGTGTCGGTTGCCTTCGATCTCGCCACCCATCGCGGCTATGACAGCGATCATCCGCGCGTGGTCGGCGATGTTGGCAAGGCGGGTGTGGCCATCGACAGCGTTGAGGACATGAAGGTTCTCTTCGATGGCATTCCGCTCAAGGAAATCTCGGTGTCGATGACGATGAACGGCGCAGTCATCCCGATCCTCGCTTGCTTCGTCGTCGCCGGCGAGGAACAGGGCTGCTCGCATGCCGAGCTTTCCGGGACCATCCAGAACGACATCCTGAAGGAGTTCATGGTCCGCAACACCTACATCTACCCACCCGAACCCTCGATGCGGATCGTCGCCGACATCATCGAATACACGGCGAAGGAGATGCCGAAGTTCAACTCGATCTCGATCTCCGGCTACCACATGCAGGAGGCCGGCGCGACGCTGGTGCAGGAACTCGCCTTCACGTTGGCCGACGGGCGAGAATATGTACGCGCGGCGTTAAAGAAGGGTCTCGACGTCGATGATTTTGCCGGACGATTGTCGTTTTTCTTCGCCATCGGAATGAATTTCTTCATGGAGGCTGCCAAGCTGCGCGCGGCGCGGCTTCTGTGGTCGCGGATCATGGAGGAATTCCAGCCGAAGAAGTCCTCCTCGCATATGCTGCGCACGCACTGCCAGACTTCCGGCGTGTCACTGCAGGAGCAGGATCCCTTTAACAACATCGTACGCACCGCGTATGAGGCGCTCGCCGCGGTGCTCGGTGGCACGCAGTCACTCCACACCAACTCCTTCGATGAAGCGATCGCGTTGCCGACCGAGTTTTCGGCACGAATCGCGCGCAACACCCAACTCATCCTCCAGCACGAAACAGGCGTCACCAAGGTCATCGATCCGCTGGCCGGCTCGTATTATGTTGAAAGTCTGACCGCTGAGCTTGCAGAAAAGGCGTGGGCGCTCATCGAGGAGATCGAGGCCGTCGGCGGAATGACCAAGGCTGTTGTCGAGGGCCTGCCGAAGCGCCTGATCGAGACGGCGGCCACGCGCCGACAGGCGGCGGTCGATCGCGGCGACGAGGTGATTGTTGGTGTCAACAAGTATCGACTGGAAAACGAAACCCCAATCGATGTCCTTGAGATAGACAATGCGGCGGTGCGCGAGGCACAGATCCGCCGCATCGAAAAGACCAAGCGCCAACGCGATCCCAAGCGCGTCGGCGCGGCCCTTGCCGCGCTTGGGGAGACCGCAGCCAGCGGCAAGGGCAACATTCTCGAAGCGGCGGTCGAAGCGGCGCGCGCTCGCGCGACAGTGGGGGAAATTTCCGAAATCTTGCGCCGCGCTTTCGGCGATCACAGGGCCGCTCCCGAGGTGACTACGGACGTCTACGGTGCTGCCTTTCGAGAGGAGCCGGAATACAAGACGTTGCTTTCCCGTATCGGGGAGGTCGCCGTGACGCTTGGCAGGAGGCCGAAGCTGATGGTGGCCAAGCTCGGTCAGGATGGCCACGACCGCGGAGCCAAAGTGATCGCATCGGCCTTCGGAGATATCGGTTTCGATGTGGTCGCGGGGCCGCTTTTCCAGACACCGGAAGAGGCCGCGGCCATGGCGGTGGCCTCTGAGGTTCATGTCATCGGCGCATCCTCGCTCGCGGCCGGACACAAGACGCTCCTGCCGCAACTGATCGAGGCGCTGAAAGCGAAAGGTGCGGAAAAAATAATCGTCGTATGCGGTGGCGTCGTCCCACGCCAAGACTATCAGTTCCTGATGAACCATGGGGTGGCCGCTATATTCGGCCCTGGAACGCATATCTTAGATGCAGCACGTGCGGTTATCGACCTCCTTGAGGGCCGACGCCGCAATCAATGAACGCCTGGACAACCCGGCGAAGTGCCCATACTGGAAATTGATGCGTTATGGTCCGCAAATCGTCCCTCAAAACTGCTCTTGGTTCTTGGCCTTTGATCGCGGCAGCCGACCGCCTGGGCCGAATTCTTTCGGGCCGGCATCAAAATTGCAGCCGTTTAGACTAGCACGAATTCGTCGTTCGTTAACGGTCTCGACTTGAGGACTGAGATACCGAGCAGAATGTAGAGACGGTCTGCTTCGGCATGAGGGAGAAGAATGGTCGGGAGCGAATTACAAATGAGTGCGGAAAGCGCGTTGCCTTTGTGGACCTTGGAGAAGGCTCGGGCACTTCACGATGCACCCTTCAACAACCTGCTGTTCCTGGCGCAGACCGTTCACCGCCAGAATTTCGACCCCAACAAGGTCCAGCTCAGCCGGCTTCTCAGCATCAAGACCGGCGGCTGCCCGGAGGATTGCGGCTATTGCAGCCAGTCGGCGCATCACGAAACCGGTCTGAAGGCCTCGAAGCTGATGGAGGTCAAGCGCGTCATCGCAGAAGCGACTAAGGCGCGTGATGCCGGAGCCACCCGCTATTGCATGGGTGCTGCCTGGCGCAATCCCAAGCCGCGCGACATGGATGCGGTGGTCGCCATGGTCGAAGGCGTCAAGGCGCTCGGCATGGAGACTTGCATGACGCTCGGCATGCTCGATCTCGAGCAAGCCGCGCGACTGAAGCAGGCGGGCCTCGACTACTACAACCACAACATAGACACGTCGGAACGCTATTACGGCGAGATCATCAGCACGCGCAGCTTTGCCGATCGGCTGGATACGCTGGAGAACGTTCGCCTGTCGGGCATCAAGGTCTGCTGCGGCGGCATTGTCGGCATGGGCGAAGAGCCAGTGGACCGGATCGACATGCTGGTGACGCTCGCCAATCTGCCGGAGCATCCGGAAAGCGTTCCGATCAACATGCTCATTCCGATCGCCGGCACGCCGCTTGCCGAAGCCAGGCCGATCGAGCCGATCGAGTTCGTGCGTGTGATCGCGCTCGCCCGCATCATGATGCCGAAATCGCATGTCCGTCTTTCCGCCGGCCGCACCGCCATGACCGACGAGATGCAGGCGCTATGCTTCTTTGCCGGCGCCAATTCGATCTTCGTCGGCGACACGCTGCTGACGGCGGACAATCCGGGCGAGGACAAGGATACGCTGCTCTTCAGGCGTCTCGGCATCGAGCCGATGGAACTCGAGGGGCAATGAACGGAGCGCTCCTCGCCCGGTATGATGCGACCCTGCAAGGGCTGGCGCGCAAGGACCGGCTGCGGACGCTGTCGCCACGCGCCGGTCTCGACTTCTCGTCGAACGACTATCTCGGGCTTGCCGGCTGCAAGAGGCTTCGCGATGCGGTCGTGGCGGCGATCGCCCGCGGCACGCCGGTTGGCTCCACAGGATCCCGGCTGCTGCGCGGCAACGCGCCCGAGCACGAGGAATTGGAAGCCCACGCTGCAGCGTTCTTCGGCGCCGAGCGCGCGCTTTTCTTCGGCGGCGGCTACATCGCCAATTTCGCTCTGCTGACGGCGCTGCCGCAGAAAGGCGATCTGATTGTCCTCGACGAGCTCGCCCATGCCAGCATGCATGAAGGCGCCCGCGCCGGACGCGCGGAGTTCCTGCTCGCCGCGCATAACGACGTCGATGCGTTTGAGGACGCGATCAGGCGCTGGCGCGCCGACGGTGGCATGGGGCGAGTCTGGATCGCTGCCGAAAGCCTTTACAGCATGGATGGCGACTGCGCGCCGCTGGAGAGCCTTGTCGCGCTCGCCGATCGGCACGAGGCGTTCATCATTGTCGACGAGGCGCAAGCCACCGGAGTGTGGGGAGCGGACGGTCGCGGCCTTGCCGTCGCTTTCGAGGGCCGCGACAACATCCTCGCGCTCCACACATGCGGCAAGGCGCTCGGCGCCTCAGGAGCGCTCGTCACCGGGCCGCGAACGCTGTGCGACTATCTCGTCAACCGATCCCGGCCATTCATCTACGCCACCGCGCCGTCGCCGCTGATGGCGGTTGCTGCGCGTGAAGCTCTCGCCATGCTCGCCGACGAGCCGATGCGCCGTGTTCAACTGCATGAGCGCATTGCCTTGGCGGGCCGCCAATTGGCAGAGCGCTGCGGCATAAAGCCCAGCGGAACGCAGATCCAGCCGGTTGTCATCGGCGACAGTCGGCGCACCATGGCAGTGGCGGCGGCTCTGCAGGCGCGTGGCTTCGACATTCGCGGCGTTCGCCCGCCGACGGTGCCGGAGGGGACGTCGCGCCTGCGCATATCGCTGACGCTCAACGTCGATGAAGCCGCCATATCCGCCATGATCGATGCGCTTGTCGAGGCGTTGGCCCAGAATGACCAAGGTGACATGACCAGAGGTGACATGACCAGAGGCGACATGACCAGAGGCATCGTCATCACTGGGACGGACACGGGCATCGGCAAGACGGTTTTTCGGCAGGCCTCGCCGGCCTGCTCGACGGCTTCTATTGGAAGCCGGTGCAATCGGGCCTCGACGAGGCGACGGACAGCGAGGTTGTTGCCCGGCTTTCCGGCCTGCCGGCCGGACGCGTCCTGCCGGAAGTTTACCGTCTGAAGACGCCGCTATCACCGCATCGGTCTGCTGAAATCGACGGCGTCGCGATCGAGTCGGCAAAGCTCTCGCTTCCAGAATTGCCAGGCCCGCTCATCATCGAAGGTGCTGGCGGACTGATGGTGCCGCTCAATCGCGAGACAAGATTCATCGACATATTCCGGGAATGGCAACTGCCGGTCATTCTTTGCGCGCGCACCACGCTCGGCACCATCAACCACACGCTGTTGTCGATCGAAGCCCTGCGAGCCCGCGCCATCCCGCTCATCGGCGTCGCCTTCATCGGTGAGGAAATGGCGGACAGCCAAAGCACCATCGCGGAATTCGGCAATGTGCGGCAACTCGGCAGGCTGCCTAACCTTGATCCGTTGACGCCAGAAACGTTGCGAAAAGCGATGATCGCCGGCTTCGACCTTGCGCCGATTGCTGGGGGCGGATGATGTCGCAATCCCGCGTCTGGCACCCTTTCACCCAGCACGCGCTGGAGCCGGCGATCCCCGAAATTGTCCGGACTGATGGCGCTTATCTCCACAAGGCCGATGGCACCCGCATCCTCGACGCCATTTCGTCCTGGTGGGTCGTCACCCATGGCCACCGCCATCCCCGCATTATCAAGGCCATCGAGACGACTGCCGCGAGCCTTGACCAGATCATCTTCGCCGGCTTCACGCACGAGCCGGCCGAGCGTCTCGCCAAGGCGCTGGTGGACCTTGCACCGTCCGAACTCGACTGGGTGTTTTATTCCGACAGCGGCTCGACCTCGGTCGAGGTCGCGCTGAAGATGGCGCTCGGCTATTTCCGCAACATCGGCGCGCCGCGCTCGCGCATCGTCGTCATGGAGCACAGCTACCATGGCGACACGATCGGCACGATGAGCGTCGGTGCCCGCGGCGTGTTCAACGCCGCCTACGAGCCGCTGCTGTTCGAGGTGGATACCATCCCCTTCCCCGCTCCCGGCCGCGAGCAGGAAACGCTCGATCGGTTCGAGGCAGTTTCTCGTGACCAGCACGCAGCCGCGCTGATCGTCGAGCCGCTGGTGCTCGGCGCGGGCGGCATGCTGATGTATCCGGCCTGGGTTCTGGCCGAACTGAAGAGGATCGCCGAGGCTTCGGGCACGCTGCTGATCGCCGATGAGGTGATGACCGGCTGGGGACGGACGGGCACCATGTTCGCCTGCCAGCAAGCACACGTCTCGCCCGACATCCTGTGCACTTCGAAGGGCCTGACCGGCGGCACCATTCCCCTCGCTGCGACGCTCGCAACCGACGCCATCTTCCAGGGCCATTATTCGCTCGACCGCAAGAAGACCTTTTTCCACTCGAGCTCCTACACCGCCAATCCGATTGCCTGCGCTGCCGCACTCGCCAATGTCGAGATCTGGCAGGACGAGTCTGTTGCCGAGCGGATCGCGGCCCTGGGCGCGCTGCAGGCCGCTGGGCTGCGCCGCTTTCGCGACAATCCCTGCTTCACCGACTGCCGGGTGACCGGCACGATTGCGGCGCTCGATCTGCGCGCCGGCTCCGCTGGCTATCTTGCCGAGATCGGGCCAAAGCTGCGGACGTTCTTCCTCGAGCAAGGGCTGCTCATACGCCCGCTCGGCAACGTCCTCTATCTGCTTCCGCCCTATTGCATAACCGGCGCCGAGCTCGACCGGCTCTATGACGCCATCGAGGAGGCCGGCGAACGCTTCGGCTTGAAACCATGAGCAGGTCGTCGCGCATCCTCGGGCTTGGCCATCATGCGCCTGGGCGCAAGGTTGCGAATGCCGAGATCGAGAACAGCCTCGGCCTCGAGCCGGGCTGGATCGAACGGCGCACCGGAATTCGGTCGCGCTTCTGGGCATCGGACGACGACACGCTGTCTGGCCTTGCCGCGCAGGCAGGCGACCTGGCGCTGGCCAACGCCGATATCGATCGGAGCGACATCGGCCTGCTGTTGCTGGCCACCTCGACCCCCGACCATCTTCTGCCGCCGAGCGCGCCGCTCGTCGCGCACCGGCTCGGCCTCGGCCGGGCCGGTGCGGTCGATCTGACAGGCGCCTGCGCCGGCTTCATCTATGCGCTGATGTTCGCCGATGGGTTCACACGCCTGCATGGCAGGCCCGCGCTCGTCATTGCCGCCAACATCCTCAGCCGCCGCATCAACCCGGCCGAGCGCGCCAGCGCCGTGCTGTTCGCCGATGCCGCCGGCGCCGTCGTAATCGGCCCCTGCGAGGATGCTGATCGCGGCATTCTCGGCGCTTCGGTGGATTCGGACGGTTCGCGCTACGGGCTGATCCAGATTCCCGCCGGCGGCAGCAACAGACCGTTCCAAGATGGCCTCGATATCGGGCAAACCCGAATGACGATCGTGGACGGCCGTGAAGTGTTCAGCAAGGCGGTAGAGATGATGACCGCTTGCTCGCAGGAGGCGCTGGGCGCGGCCGAACTGAAGCCGCAAGACATCAGCCGCTTCGTGCCGCATCAGGCCAACGCCCGCATTTTCGACGCGGTCGGCCGAAACCTCGGCATTGCCGACCACGCCGTCGTCAAGACGATCGCCGAATACGGCAACTCGTCCGCCGCGACGATCCCGCTGTCGCTATCGCTTGCCAATCAGGCTGAGCCGTTGCGGCCAGGCGAAAAACTGCTCCTGGCAGCGGCGGGCGCTGGGCTCGCCGGCGGCGCGCTCGTGGTCGGTATTTAGCCGAGCGGCGCCGACAAGACATCAAGCCTGATCATGCGAGACCAAAAGGACAACAGACCAATGCGGAAAATAGTCGCCGGCAAGCTTCACGGCATCCACGTCACCGAAGCAAATCTCAACTACCATGGGTCGATAACGCTCGATCCTGACCACTGCGAGGCAGCCGGGATCCTGCCCATGGAGTTCGTGGAGATATGGAATAGGAATTCCGGCGCGCGCATTTCGACCTATGTCATTCTCGGCGAGCGCGGATCACGATGCTGCATCCTCAATGGCGCTGCCGCTCGCACCTGCCAGCCTGGCGACCCGATCATCGTTTGCAACTCCATCTACCTGAACGAAGCGCATATCACAGCGCTGAAGCCGCGGATCGTCACGTTCGACCAGGACAATCACATACGCGACCGCCTGAGCTACTCGGTCGATCTTGACGCATTTGGCCGCTACAGTTTCTCGATAAATGATGAGGGCAATGAGGCTTTGGCGATTCCTGCGGCCGTTTACCGGGCGTAACTTCCCTGACGCAAGCGTGGGCCTATGCGCTGTTTGCCGTCCCGTATTGGCCCACGAGGCAGTGTCTTGATCCGCCCAATCCACCATTTGCTGGCGGCGTGCGAAGGGTATGACGAAGCTTGACGCCATCCTAATAGGCGAGTGCTGAGCGCAGCGCCTCGGGGTAGCTCTAGAGTCGGATGGCAAGCCGCCAATAAGATCGCGACCAGATGATATGGAGCAAAGCGTGATTTTCCGTCAGCTGTTCGATTCCGTTTGAAGCACCTATTCCTATCTGCTCGCCAGCCGCCAAGGCGGCGAGGCGCTGATCATCGATCCGGTTTTTGACAAGGTCGACCGCTATCTCCAGCTCATGCGCGAGCTCGATCTCAGGCTGATCAAGGCGGTCGACACGCATCTTCATGCCGACCACATCACCGGCCTAGGCGCATTGCGCGATAAAGACGCGGTGCATCACGGTGATGGGCGAGCAGACCAAGGCCGACGTGGTATCGATCCGGCTCACCGACGGCGACAAGCTGGCAATCGAGGGACTGGCGCTCGACGTCGTCCACACGCCTGGTCATACTGACGATTCCTATAATTTCGTCCTTCCCGACCGGGTGTTCACCGGCGACACGCTGCTCATCCGCGGCACCGGCCGCACCGACTTCCAGAATGGCGATGCGCGACACCAGTACCGGTCGATCTTCGGCCGCCTGCTCAAGCTGCCGGATTCCACGCTGTTCTACCCGGCGCATGACTACAAGGGCGACACTGTCTCCACCATCGGCGAGGAGAAGGCCTTCAACCCGCGCCTGCAGGTGAAGTCGGTCGACGAATATGTCGAGATCACGAATAATCTGGAGCTCGCCAATCCGAAAACGATGGATGTCGCCGTGCCCGCCAATATGAAGATCGGGCTCAGCCGGGACGAAATCGCGCGGCGCGGCTGGGCGGCCAATGCCAACGAAGCGTTGGCGCTCGCCGCCAGGCCGGATGTCGTGATGATCGACTTGCGCGAGCGCTCCGAGCGCGAACGCCACGGCGTCATCCCCGGCGCGATCCATCTGCCCTATGCGCGGCTTCAGGAAAACATCGTCCCCGGCGGCGTGCTGCACGAGCTCGCCCGTTCGACCGGCAAGCAGCTTGTGCTTTACTGCGCCTTCGGCGAGCGCTCGGCCACGGCGGTGCATGCCGCACAGGATCAGGGCCTCACATCAGCCTGCCACATCGAGGGCGGAATCGACGCCTGGAAGAGGGCGAATGGACCATTGGTAAAGTAGCCCCACCACCCCCTTCCACGGCAAGAACGAAGGGCGGCGGCGTCAGAAATCCATGCCGCCGCCACCCGGCATTGGCGGCGCGGAAACTTCCTTCTTCGGCTTTTCGGCAACCATCGCCTCGGTGGTGACGAGCAGACCGGCGACCGAAGCGGCGTCCTGGAGCGCCGTGCGCACGACCTTGGCGGGGTCGATCACGCCTTGGCTGAAGAGGTCGCCAAATTCGTTGGTCTGGGCGTTCCAGCCATAGCCGAACTCAGGCTTCTCGCGAACCCTGCCCACGATAATGGAGCCTTCCGCCCCGCTGTTTTCGGCTATCTGGCGAGCGGGAGCCTCGATGGCGCGCCGCACGATCTCGACGCCGGTCCTCTGGTCGGGGTTGTCGACAGCTAAGTTGTCGAGCGCTATTGCTGCCCTCAGTAGTGCCACGCCGCCTCCTGGCAGGACACCTTCCTCGACCGCCGCGCGGGTAGCGTGCAGCGCGTCGTCGACGCGATCCTTCCGCTCCTTGACCTCGACTTCGGTCGAGCCTCCGACGCGGATCACCGCAACGCCCCCGGCGAGCTTGGCCAGGCGTTCCTGCAGCTTCTCACGGTCGTAGTCGGAGGTGGTCTCCTCGATCTGCACCCTAATTTGAGCAACGCGGCCGTTGATTTCGTCCTTATGGCCGGCGCCGTCGACAATGGTGGTGTTTTCCTTCTCGATGTCGACCTTGCGAGCGCGGCCGAGCATTTCCAGCGTCACATTCTCAAGCTTGACGCCGAGATCCTCGCTGATCGCCGTGCCGCCGGTGAGGATCGCGATATCCTCCAGCATCGCCTTGCGGCGATCGCCGAAGCCGGGAGCCTTGACAGCGGCGACCTTGAGGCCGCCGCGCAGCTTGTTGACCACAAGCGTCGCCAGCGCCTCACCTTCGACGTCCTCGGCGATGATCAGCAGCGGCTTGCCGGACTGAACGACGGCCTCCAGCAGCGGTAGCAGGGCTTGCAGATTGCTGAGCTTCTTCTCGTGGATCAGCACGTAGGGTTCCTCGAGCTCGGCGCGCATCTTGTCCTGGTTGGTGATGAAGTAGGGTGACAGATACCCACGGTCGAATTGCATGCCTTCGACGATTTCAAGCTCGGTCTCGGCAGTCTTGGCTTCCTCGACCGTAATGACACCCTCGTTGCCGACCCTTTCCATCGCTTCAGCCAGGAAGCGACCGATTTCTTCGTCGCCATTGGCCGAAATCGTGCCGACCTGGGCGATCTCATCGTTCTTCGTCACCTTGCGGGCATTGGCCTTCAAATCGGCGACGATCGTTTCAACCGCCTTGTCGATGCCGCGCTTCAAATCCATCGGGTTCATCCCGGCCGCGACTGCCTTGGCGCCCTCGGTCACGATCGACTGCGCCAATACCGTGGCGGTGGTGGTGCCGTCGCCGGCGATGTCGCTGGTCTTGGACGCGACCTCGCGCACCATCTGGGCACCCATGTTCTCGAACTTGTCCTCGAGCTCGATCTCCTTCGCGACGGTGACGCCGTCCTTGGTAATACGCGGGGCGCCGAAGCTCTTATCAATCACTACGTTGCGGCCTTTGGGGCCGAGGGTCACCTTCACCGCATTGGCGAGGATATCGACGCCGCGCAGCATCTTGTCTCGAGCGTCGGTGTGGAATTTCACTTCCTTGGCAGCCATTGGTTCACTCCTGCGAATTCTTGTTGACCATTTGTGTCACGCGGTTTCGGTCACGCGGCTTGCCTGGCCGAGGCGGAACCCTCGATCACGCCCAGGATATCGCTTTCCTTCATGATGAGCAGCTCTTCGCCGTCGAGCTTGATTTCGGTGCCGGACCACTTGCCGAAAAGGATGTGGTCGTCGACCTTCACGTCGAGAGGGATGAGCTTGCCGCTCTCGTCGCGGGCGCCCGGGCCAACGGCGATGACTTCGCCTTCCTGCGGCTTTTCCTGGGCGGTATCTGGGATGATGATGCCGCCGGCCGTCTTCTCCGCGGCCTCAATGCGGCGGACGAGTACGCGATCGTGCAATGGACGGAACTTCATGTCTTTCTCCTTCAGGATGAACAAATTGCGAAAGCCTCCCCCGATCCGGGCTATCAGGACAGAATGGGGGTCGCGCGACCTTCGCGGCGTCGCGCGCACGCCGAACTGCTTTTGCTCCTTTCTCATTCAAGAGGTGGCCTGACTTGGGAAAATTCCGAACGCATGGCCTCTTGTGATCAGGCCATGCGAGGATGGGGGTTCAGAGTAAGCGTCAGACCAAGTTCGGGCCGGCACCATGCTAGCACTGCGAAATTGGTGTTTGGCGCGTATTGCGCCTGGCACCCATATTTGTCGGATTGCGCATCATATCAGGCAGGATGGGATCAACTTGCGGCAACTAAACGAAAAGGAGGAAACGTCCCCTTTCCAGTTTGACAGAGAGGACGGGTGCCTTTTGACAGCTGCCACGGATACGTATTGGTATCCCCAGCCGGACACATTAAAACTCGGCAAACCGCTAATATCTTTTATGTCTGACGCGAAAGTCAACGTGGATGCAGCAAGAAAAGCTATTACCGCTATGGCACTTGTCATTTGTCTCTCTCCGTTCCTGATGAGAATTGTTATTTTTACTGCGCTTTTCGAACGAATTGACAGCGCACTACCTGCATAAGGCAGACAGCAAATCCCGTTCCAGGTGCAGGGGCGCCTAAAATTCAGCTGTTTGGCAATTCTGCGCGACTTGCCGGTGAAAGTTGTGTCGTTATTTTGGCGAATTCCTTGCAGGAATTTGAAGGGAAACGGTCAGTGAGTTCCTTTAAGATGAGCTCTCGGCACGCCAAAAGGGGCGATATGCCTCGTTGCACGTTCGCAAGCGGGAAGTCACGATTGGCGATGCGAGTGGCAACGCCATGGTCAAGCTGGTGGCAGACGCTGATGCGGATCAAAACAAAGCCAACGGGCGATCCCGCGGCGCTTTAATCATCAAACCAGCGCCTGATCCGGCCGACACACCACTGGTCACATCCAGAGAACAGGCCAGAAACCGTTGGTCGCGCTCGACGGGCGTCTTTCACAGTGGAGACGCCCGGATTCACGCGAGCGGCTTCCACGCGGTTGTTGCGACCTCTGAGTTTTCCAGGACATTCGCGAAACTGGCGGATTTTGAAGGTCATGAACTCCTCAGAAATTGAAGAGCTTCATTCATTCAACCTTGTCACAGAATATTTGCGCCATTGTCCGAGGAGCGACAAATGTCGGACGTGCGGCATTCGATTGCCGTGCGAAGAGTTTTTCTTTGGCACGCCTGTTGCCCCGGGTGTCACTAAACGCGTCTCGCGGAGAGTGTCGCAATGTTCGCACAATGCTGTTCGCCGGGATTAGGCCATACAATCGCGGAATCCCGGTGCAGAAGAAGCAAGCGGCCCCACTGGAAGCCATAGCCGGGCCAAGGGCTGCACAGGCCCTTTGCCGAGATGATCCTCTCGCCTGGAGACCAACTCTGCCGTTGGTCCAACCTGGTGAACTTCTTGATGTCCCCGACAGAACCCGAAAATCAACACAAAGGAGAATTTGGTGATGCGGCGAGTGCCTTTGACATGTGTCGTGCTTTGCAGTCTGTCGGCGGGTGCGGCCGCTGCCGACGCCCCGGTGGTCGCCGACCCGGCGGCGGTAGCCGGCGCGGTGTCCCCGGTCTTTTCGTTCGAGGGCGGGCTACGTTACTGGTACAGTAGCGGCGAAGCATCGAAGGACCTCTACGGCAGCCGCGGCACGGTGATGGTGTCGCGTCTCACATACAACGATGTCGTTGCAAGTTCTGGCGAAGTCTTCTTCAACGCGACCCACAATCCGACTGGCATCTTCATCAAGGGCTTCCTCGGTGCGGGCGGGATTCCCAAGGGTTCTCTTAACGACGAGGATTTCGCGCTACCCCATTCGTACGTGGAAACCTATTCGAACACGTTGTCCGATCAACACGGCGGCCGCATCTCCTATTTCACCGCCGATGTCGGATACAATTTCTGGACGACCCCACGCTCCCGCATCGGTGCTCTTGTCGGATACAATTTCTGGAACGAGAGCTACCACGCCTTCCATTGCGCGCAGCAGGCGGCCAACCCGAGGATTTGCGTACCAGCCATGACGACCAATATGGGCGTTATCAGCCAGGATACCGATTGGCATTCGCTGCGACTCGGCCTGGCCGGGCAGACGCAAATCACCGAACGACTGAGCCTTTCCGGTGACGTTGCGGTGCTGTTCACGCGGTTTGACGGCAAAGACAAGCACCATCTGCGCCCAGAGATCAATCCGATTCCCGAAGACGGCAACGGGCATGGCATCCAGCTCGAGGCAATGTTGAACTACAAGGTCACGGATTTGTTCAACATCGGCATCGGCGGTCGTTATTGGCGCGCGGTATCTACTGGCACCGCTCATTTCGAGGAGACGCCGGGCGGTGGCTGGCCGCAGGTCCTGCATTGGGAGGCTGAGCGCTACGGCGTGTTCGGGCAGGCCAGCATCAAGTTCAACTGAGAAGGCACCGCAAGCGCCGAGTTACCGTTGGACAACAACAATCCCCAGTGGGACCGCATGATCGGACCCCGACTCAACTTCCACAAGCCGGCTGAGGCGCGAACGGGTGCCGTAGGGGGTGCGCGCAAGGCGTTTGCCCTACCCAACAACCAGTTTGGACGAAGGGGCGCGTCGTACGCGCCCAAGCAGCACGTCATGTCCTGCCAAGTCACAGGTGGTCGGGGACTGGCCGGAGCTCGATTTCGCCTTTTCGCGGTCGCGCTGGTTGCCTTCGCCCTAGTCGATTAAGGGGTTCACGCACCAACTGCATGGCGCTTGCGGCTCGTTCCTTATCGACCAAGGGTCGTGACAGCGTTTGCTGCCAGGCGGCTATTATACGCCAGCGGCTTTGTCGTCAGTTACCCCACCCGCGATTGAGGCCATGAATGGCGACCCCGATATCATCGTCCGCGCAAGGAACGTCGCAGATTGGTGTGGCACGATGCCCAGCCGCCAAGGCGTCTCGGTAATTGTTCTTAGCCCAGCGGATCAGCATAGATGTTGCAGCCGATCCGACTGAATTTCTTGCCCGGCCTGGATTTCAGCCTCGCGCGCGACGTCGGCGCGAGGTGGAACGCAAGATCGAACATATCGTCGGCTGCTGAACGGCCAAGGAGAGCCCGTCCGACCGTCGAATGCCTCGTCAGGGGGCGGCCCGGTCAACAAAAGCATCGAATGCGGCAGCAACGGCGCGGATCACAAAACGATGCTCACGCCGCACGCGAATAAAGCCGCTTTCGATGTCCACTATCCCGTCCTTCGCCAATGTCGCCAAGCGTTCGGTCGAGTCGCGAAGACGAACCGGATCGGACCCGTGGGCGACACAAATTTCCTGCACATTGGCTTCGAGATCGCACATCAGTCGCTCGATGATTGCAGCTCTCACCCGGTCGTCCCCGGTTAGGCGCCAGCCCCTTGACGTCGCCAGACGACCAGCTGCGATATGCTGCATGTAGGCGCCCCGTGTAACCTCGTTTTGAACGTACCCCTCGCCGACCCGGCCAATAGCGCTCGCGCCGAAACCGATGAGAGTTTTGCAGGTGTCGGCCGAGTAACCGAGCGAATTGCGCCGCAGGCGTCCGGTTTTCTGTGCCAGTGCGAGTTCGTCATCCGGCAAGGCGAAATGGTCGAGCCCAATCTCGCGGTAGCCTGCGGCAATCAAAGTCACGGCCACGGCTGCATCCTGTTCGGCGCGGGCTGTGCAGTCGGGAAGAAATGGTTCCTCAATGCGGCGCTGGTTCTTTATAAGGGCGGGAATGTGAGCGTAGCCGAACACCGCAAGCCGGTCTGGGCGCATGGCGAGCGCCGCTCTCGCGGTCTCGACGCAGGACTGCACTGTTTGATGCGGAAGACCGAATACGAGATCGAAGTTGATGCGGTTTATTCCATGCCGGCGCAGCATTTCGACCGCAGCTGCGGTCTCCTCCACGCTCTGGACCCTGTTGATCGCCTTTTGAACGGTTGGATCGAAGCTTTGCACGCCGAGGCTCGCGCGGGTCACGCCGGCTGCTCCCAAGGCTTCGGCCATCTCGGCCGTGAATGTGCGTGGATCGATCTCGACGGCGATCGTAGCTGTCTTCTTGAGGGCGAAGTGGCGTCGCAGGAACTCCATCAAGGCAAGGAACTCGCCTGGCCCGATGAGCATCGGAGTTCCGCCGCCGAAATGGACGTCGCTCACGGGCAGCGCCTGCGGTGCTTGCTCGCACACAAAACGGATCTCCTCACGCAGCATCGCCAGATAATTGAGGATCGGCGTGTTTTGGCGGGTGACGGTGGTCGGAAAGCCGCAATACCAGCACTGCGATCGGCAGAACGGAACGTGCAGATATAGCGACACCGGATCGTCAGTCGGCAGGTTCCTGAGCCATTCCTTATAGGCCTCGGCGCCGATCGCCCCAGAAAACTCCGGCACAGTCGGATAGATGGTGTACCAAGGCAGGCGCGCCTCGCGATATTTTGTCAGTGTTGAGGTCTGCAACAGTTACCGTCCTATGCTGATGATCATCACCGCTTGTCGCCGCAGGCTCCTGTGTCGTTGCGCTATGTCAGTTCCTTCCGTTTAGGCGTGAAAACCTTGTAGTTCGCAGCGATGTTAGGCTCACCTCGTTCGGTCTTGGCTAGGAGGCGGTGCATGAGCACCGCGCTGGACAGCGACAAAAGCCGTTAGTTCTCGCCGAGTGCACCGCGCATGCCGTTTGGCTCTACCATCGCTTCCGTGCACCCTGCACCTGGTCCCGGAGATGCTGCTTGAGCGCAGCATGCCGTATTCGATCAAGATGATAGCGGGTTGGGACTGGCCTTTGCTCGCCGGCCGAGGCAAGGCGCTGGCATGTCGTGTGGCGTGTCGATTAACTCGTCGTATCAGGTGCCGGCAATAAGCTGGCTGTGGCACGCCCTCTAGCAGACTGAATTGGCCCGAAGCCGCGATCTTCGGCCAGGTTTGGAAGCTTGCCCGAACGTGTCCGACATGGTGGCGGGCGCTCTTGGAACAGGAGCGGATGTACGGTGCGCTTCGCCGACCGCCTTCACCCTCCGCGCTGACAATGACGCTTACGGCCTCGGCCATGCAGCAGGATCGCATGCAAGGTCTAGCTGGTGACTATTACCTCGGCGCGTCATGCGGCACCCGGGCTGACATCCTGAGCGCTGCCGCTGCGTGATCCATTGTTCAGGCTAACAGCAAACAAATCCTGTCGCCATTCAACGAAACCTGTCGCCTATCGGACACACAAACCATACCCAAAGCGTTGCGTTCATGCTCGGCTCGATCTCAAGGCAAAAAAGAGAAGGAAGCGCGAACCAGGCCCCGCCAGCAAGCTTGAGCGTCAACTCGCAGCTGCGTCGTCAGGACGGCACGCCACTTGCGGAGGCAACTTCGGAAGCCGTTTGTGAGGGTTTGGCCACAACCAGCGGAGGCGCCTGTGGCAATTGGCTCAGAAGGGCTGAATTCCCTGTGCGGTATTGCAGCGAGCAAAAACTGTATAACGCGATTGGTCGAGGCAGCGATTTAGCTTCATCACCTTTATCGTTGAACACAAGTGATTTCAGACTCGCAAAACTGCGAATGGTAAGTGTATTGCGCCTCGTTTTTAGATCGGTGGACTAATGGAATGGTTTTTTTCTTTGACGCCATTCCCTTTTTATCCTTCGACCGGAGACCAAGAATGAAAACCACGAGCCTTCTTCTCGGTTCAGCTGCGGCCCTGATTGGAGTCTCCGACGCTCGCGCCATCGACTCGATCGCCGCCGCGGAGCCAGACCCGGCCGAATATGTCAGGATCTGCGACGTCTATGGCGCGGGGTACTTCTATATTCCAGGCACCGAAACGTGCCTGCGCATCGGCGGCTATGTCCGCTATGACATCGGGTTAGGTGACGTCGGCTCGTTCAATGGCGCAAACGCAACCGACCACAAGGACGGCAGCGCCAATGCTACTTGGCAGAAGAATGCCCGCTTCACGCTGAAGACCTGGACCAACCAGGAAACCGAGCTCGGCAGCTTGAAGACCTATAGCGAAATCCGCATGAACTTTGGTAATCGCAACGCTTATTCGGATGGGGACGGCCTTCAAAACTATGCTTTGAACAGAGACCCAAGCCTGGCTTTCGCCTGGATTCAGCTTGGTAACCTGCGAGTTGGCAAGGACTGGTCGGCCTTCGACATGTTTATTGGCTATCCTGGCAACGTGCTCAACCAGACGCTCGTTCCCTATGGTGATTTCGATACCAACGTTGTCCAGTACTACTTTGACGGCTGTAACGGAGTTTCGGCGGTGGTCTCGCTTGAGGAAGGCGAAGGCGCGGTCGGCAGCATCGACAGCTACGTTCCGCACGTGGTCGGCGGCCTGAAGTACACACAACAGTGGGGCGCGATCACCGGCGTTGCCGCATATGACAGCAACTACGAATCGGTGGCAGGGAAGATCCGCGTCGACGTCAATGTCACCGACGAACTGTCGCTATTCGGAATGCTTGGCTACGGCTCCAATGGCAAGCTCAATGATGACTCCACTAACGCAATCGACGCTCACGGTCGCGGCTTCTACAAGGTTTGGGGCGGCAGTTGGGCTTTCTGGGCTGGCGCTACTTACAAGTTCAACGAGAAAACTTCGTTCAACCTTCAGGTCTCCGGCGATCAGCTCAAGAACTATGCTGCCGCTATAAACGTCGCCTATACGTTCGTTCCGGATTTCACGGTTATAGCCGAAGTCGACTATGATCGCTGCGGCGACTTCTGCGTCGGCATGGTGGGCACTTCCAACGTGAACTGGACTAACGCCGACAAAAGGAACAGCCTCGGCGGCATCCTGCGTTTCCAACGCTCATTCTGAGGGGATGATAAGCTGCATCTCGCTGGTAGTGCGGACCAACCTGCAACGCTCAACCGGATCATCGGACAGAAGCCAAGTGAGATTGGAAGCCTCGACCTCATGCCGGATGATGTTGGAGATCGGACTTAGACGATCCAGGCGACATTCATCTGCTCTGAGCTTATAGCCGCGGCAGGCATCAGCCTGTTTCGGTCATGCAAGGAAGTCTCAAGGTCGCCATCGGCTTATGGGCAATGTCGTTGCACGCAGGCGAGGCAGCGGGTTCGTCACCGTTCCGCCACACCCTGCGGATGAGAGCCTGTGGCGTTTGGTGACGGCGCTCGCGCACGGGCAATCGCGAATCATCCAGCATAGCGGAGCCGAGTTGCTATGAGCGACTGCCCAGCCAAACTGGATGCCCTTTGGAAACCGTCGTTGAGGCAGCTGCAGTTGTTTCCGCAAGAAGATCAAATGGTTGTCTGAAAACCGCTCGAATTTCGCCGCGACTCCACTCGCAGGTCGACAGCACCAAATTCAGAAGCCGTTTTTTCTCGTGAGGGGCCTGACTTGTGAAGAGCTGGCTGGCACAGCGGGCTAAACGCGGCAATGAAGCGGCGCGCCGCCGCTGCCATAACATCCTTAAGGGCATTGCGATGTCGGGAGAGCGTCGCACGCAGCAGCGCGCGGCCCTGCGCGCCGGTCAGGTTGAACATCCGGGCGATCCTCTCGTCTGTCGGGAAGTTCGCGGCGGGCAATGCGCGCAGAATTGCGACCAAACGGCGCTCGCGGAGGTCCGCGACGCTTGTCATCGCCTGGCCGGCCAGCATCTCCGTGTATTCGCGGATGGCGGCCCCGGCGAACGGAGCAAGCCGGTGCTCAAGATCAGCTGGCGCGCAGCCCAGCACGTCGGCAAGGGCAATTACTTCGTCGTCGGACTGGTCAAGGGTAATCGGCAAGTTGAACTGAGGCATGGCGTAGCATACTGATCGATCGGGGCTTGGCAAAGCCACTTCCGTAGGAATTTCGGGGGGCGATGCACCACACGCTTTGGGGCTTCATTAAGCGGTTGCTTTGCGCGGCGCGATCGAGGCGAAAGACATGCTGGTGTTCATGGTGCCGCACCTGGCACTGACAGAAATGCGCGGCGTGGCCATCGCAGAAACCAAGCCGCCGCTGATCCTGATGTCGCCGCCGTGCCAGTTTCCAGGCGGAATACGACGTCCCCGCCGAGAAGAAGAGCAGCGGCGGGCAGGAGCGGCACCTGGTTGTGCTCAGCCAGCTCGGCTGAAGCTTCACCCGGCTGGTGTTCCAAGGCTACTACGACCGCCAGCTGTCCCTGCGCGACGTCGCCACCCATCTCAACATGCAGATCACCGCCGTCCCCAACATCGAACGCGCCGCCTTCGGAACGACCGGATAGCACTTGGTGCCGAAGGTCTATTGCATCGACACATCGGCACTGATTGCCTCCTGGTATGAACGCTATAAGCCGAAGCGCTTCAGAAGCTGTGGGACCAGTTCGACAAGCTGATCGAAGAGGGCCGCCTGGTGCCCTCCCTGCTGGTGCAGGCTGAGTGCGCAAAGCGCTCACCGGAGGTGCACCAGTGGCTGAAGGAGCGCGAGCAGATGTTTACCGCCCCGGACCAGGCTGTGCAGGGCCGCGTCCAGCATGTACTAAACACCTACACAGGGCTTGTGGCGCCCGGCAAGGAGAAGTTCGCATCCGACAGCTTCGTCATCACCACGGCTAAGGTTTCCGGCCACATCTTCGTGACCGAAGAGACCGGCCCCGACAGCCTGCGCAAGATCTCCGGCGTCTGCAACGCGTAGGGATTGCGTGGCGCAGTCTGATGCAGCTGTTCGACCAGGAAGACTGGACCATCGGCTAGCCAGAACCGGAGGTCCGCAGCCTTACGCACACGCCATCGAGGGGACTTGATTCGCTGCTGCTAAGGCACCATTTGATGACGGCTGCCTGGCCCACGTCCGTTTTGCGGTGCGACAATTTATGCCTCAACGTGACAACATTCGTTGTTGACATGTGGATAATTGTCGGTATTTTCAGTGTGTGCACGCCGGTACGGTATTTACATCAATTTCTAATTGTGCTTAAGAAAATGGCAGGGCGACATTCCCGTCCCCTGCCATCTTTTGGTTTTGAACTGCGGTCCGGTGGTGCCGCTGGTTTGCAGCCGAACCGCTAGCTCGTACCCTCAGCAAGTGCGTATCTAGTGCCAGATGGTCCCGTTGGCAACCACCTGGACTAACGACTATGCCTGATGACAATCTCTATAAGCCTGGCGAGACCGCCCCGAAGTCGGGGCAGTACGAGATCACCGGTCCCCGCGGCGGCGGCACCGGTGTCGAGCGCACCGTGGTGAAGGGCGAGCCCCTCCCCCCGACCCTCGAGCCCGGCCAGAAGTTCCGCCTGACCGACCCCACCAAGACTAAGTAAGAGGCTTCGGCGGCAGTCCTCCCACTGCCGCCGTCGCTTTTCTCAGAGTTCAGTCATGCTCGAACATGAATACACCGTCCTCGGCGGCATCAACCGCGCGCGCGTCGGTCACTACCTCGGCATCGTGTCGGGACTGGTGGCCGCCGGCGTCGTGTTTGTGCTGCTGTCCCTTGTGGATATCGCCAAGACATTCGGCATCGCGGCCAATCTGCCGCCTTCGGTCCTGTCACTGGTCAGTGCCGGCACCGTCTTCGTTGCGCTCTACTGGTTTCTCGAAAAGTATGCCTGGAAATGGTGGCCGCTGGCATCCGTGCTGAAGGTCCCCAATCTGGCGGGCGAGTGGGCTGTTAAAGGTGAGACGATCAACCCCGACGGCAGCAATGGCTACGCGTGGGACGCGACGATCACGATCATCCAGAGCTGGGACCGGATCCGCGTCCGCCTTAAGTCCGCGCAATCCGGCTCAAACAGCACCAGCGCGGCCCTGATCTACGACCAGGCCGACGGCTTCCGGCTGTTCTACTCCTACAAGAATGACCCGAACATCAATGAGGTCGACCTGAAGTCCCATCGGGGCTCGGCCGACATCAGCTTCGCCAAGGACCTGAGGTCCGGGAGCGGCGAGTATTTCAACGGGCACGGCCGTTATACATTCGGCAAGATGGCGCTGACGAGGATTTAGCCGATGGCAAGAGATATTGAAAAGCGTCTTCGCCAGCTGAGCACCCGGCGCCGCGGCACCGACCGGCTTGGCAGGCTCAGCGAAGCGGCCAAAGTTGACGTGCTGACCAAAAGCCTTGCAGATGAGGCTTGGCAGAAGCGTGCCCTGTCGCAGCCCTACACCCGCTATGCGCTTGGCGCCATGGCCGAAGTCGGACCCGAGTACACTCGGATCAGCATCGAAACCGCTGAGCGCGTCGGTAAACAGCTCAAGGAAAATCTTGAGGCGAAAGGCTGGACGGTCGAGTTTAGACTTCAGGGGTCCGTGCCGCTGAACGTCCATATCCGCGGCGTCAGCGACGTGGACCTGCTGAACCTCGATGCCGATTTGCTCAGCTATCATGTCGGCGGCGTGAGAGCCCGTGCCGGCTATTATTCCACCCCTGCCACGGAGACCTCGGTCAGCCGCCTGATGCGGCTCAGGACAGAGTCCGAAAAGATCTTGATTAACGCCTATCCCGCGGCCGATGTTGACACCACGGGCGGCAAAGCGATCTGCATCTCGGGCGGGAGCCTTGCTCGGCCGGTCGACATTGTACCATCGCACTGGATCGACACCGTCGAGTATCAGAGCACACTGAAGCTGCGCGATCGCGGTGTGAAGATCCTCAATAAAAAGGTTCCCGAGACGATCGAGAACATGCCGTTCCTGCACATCGACCGTGTTCACAATAAGGACCTAACCGAGCTGCCGGCGGCTTGAAAAAGGCTATCCGCCTCGCCAAGAACGTCAAGAACGACGCAATTGAGGACGGGAAGGACGTACCGCTTCCGAGCTTCGACATCGCCGGTGTCATGTACCACGCCAACCAGAGCACTCTCCGAACTGGGCAGCTCTATGAGTTGGCGATCCTCTCCGAAACCCAACGGTTCCTTGAACTGTTACGTAACAACAAGGCCTTTGCGCGCACCCTTGATGTGCCAGACGGCACGCGCAAGATCTTCGACAATGATAAGAAGTTTGTCGGGCTTGATGTGTTGTCGGCTGAAATCGATGACCTGGCGCGCGAGGTCGCCACGGAGCAGACCGCGATGATCCGCCAATATGACGCCTTGCCGCTCGAAGAGAGTCGCAAGGCCATCGAAAAGGCTTTCGTACCCGGATAACCCAGCGAGGCCGGCGACACCGGCCTGAGCATTGATACGAAATGCCCGCTCCATTTCAATGCGACCCGATCACAAAGAATTCGTCGCTGCCTCCCGCACAATCCTTAGTGGAGTACCCTGACCCCGGCGTGTTGTGCGCGAGACAGATGTTGTGATCGTCGGACTCTCGTATCTGCGTGTGGCGACCCAGAAAGTTCGAAAAGCTTCCAGGAACCCCAGGCAATGCACCACCTTCGTAGCACCGAGCTGACGACGGCTGTTCATCCCCCGCCCCGCTAGTGGTTGCGAGGTGGCCGTTGGTTACCGTGGGATTTCCGCGACCGCGCAATAGCGGCGCCAGAACCGAAATTCTAAAGGAGGTTCCGATTTTCGTGGCGGCGCAGCAGCACCGTCTGTGTGGGCCCCGTGCGACCGAGCCCGCGACATTTTCATGAAGCTCGATCCCTTCTACCTAGAGTCGTCGACGAGCGGCTGGTGCCGCTCGGCGTCAGGCTGGTACAGCTTAGCATCAAGGATGTATGGACGAGGGTAGGTTGCGCCCGCCTCGAACAATCATGTTCCCCGGCCCGTGCATCTGACGAAAGCATCTGGATCCTGACCGCTGTTGCCGCTTAGGTTTTCGTCGATTTGTGGATGATGCGGCCCGCTCGGAACTGTCATCCTTCGGTCAGGTGTCGCTCGCGCCATGTCGGCTTAGTTTTGCTCCTTTCTCTTAGTAAGAGGCGGAGCCACTGATCAATTCCGATGACCGCATCAGCCAGAACGCGGCAACGCGGTCTCCGAAGGCTCTAATCTTCAGGGATGAGCTCACATTTGTACGAGGACTGCACGCCGGCAGAGGGAGAGGCGATTGGACGAGCATGACCGCAAGGAAGAACAGATCGAAACCCTCTTCCGGAATGGCACGATCACCGTCGTCGGCATATTGCTGGCATTTTCGCTGGGTTTCGTCACACATTGGGCGGCGAATCCGGTGCCATGGCGATTTTACGACCTTTTCGCAGTGGTACCGATCCTCGTCGGCATAGCCGCGCAGATGCGCGCACTATGGCTGTTGCTCGACATGAGTTCGCTGCGACGCCAGGTATACGAACGCGCCAACCGTATTTTCATGGCGGGCCTCATCCTGACCGCCTGCGGCGTCGGGCTGGCAATTCTGCTCGACGTCTTCGAAGTGGCATCGGCGGGCACGCTGCCTGGAGCGTAGCCGAGGGCGCCACCCACAAGGCCATCACGCCCACGAGTTCATCGCGGCGCTGTTGCTGCTGCTGGCCTTAATCTCATCGAGCACTTCCAGGTCACGCTGTCGATGCCGCAAGCTGCGTCGTGACGACCTGTACGCTTCGGCGCAAAGATGCCCTGGCATTCTCGAATCCGCACCATGGCGCCCTATAGCTTGAAACCATGCGACTCGGTCCATCTTGAGCTGCGTCTCGGCGAGCATACATCGCAACAGTTTCTTCAAAGAAATTCATAGACTCTTAGCGACCCCAATTCGCTGTGGATGGTAGGCTTGTCTCAACGTTTGAGATCGGTCAGGGGCCTCAAACCGGTGATCCCTCCCATTCTGGGACCGCCGAACTGCACGTGATCTAGGATTAAAGGCAATGGCATGAAGAGCGTACATCCTGGTTATTCGAGCTAAATCATTGTCGGTTCCAATTAATTGCGTGCCTAAAATAAGCGCGACCCGTGCGAACACGGAGAGTATCCGGCCCGTGACATAAGCAACGGCAAAGTTTGCTTCGAAAGCTGCAGCATCTGCGGAGAACGTCAAATGACGAATTCAGTGGAACGAGTGTTTTGTCCTGTCGCTTGTTGCTGAACAATGATGACGCTGATCAGCCGCCTACGGACGGCAGCACATTTGGATCGCCTCCGAATCCTGGGCCTTTGCGCGCATGCGGACCTAACAGTCTGCGAGCTCGCAGACATTCTGGATCTGCGTCGCGATCGCGTTGTGCGACACGTCCGGGTACTCGCCAGAGCTGGCTTTCTTGGCTGTAACGAACAACGCCCGTGGCGTTCCTACCATCTCGAAGCACGAGGCAAGGACGGCGGTCTGGTGCAGTTGTTGGTCGATCTCTTGCCTCACGCTGATGGCCATCATGAACGAGACCTGCAGCGGCTCGAAGCAATAGGAGATGCACGGCCGAAGGGGACGGCCTGCTTGATCGTGAAATAGATCAAATTCAGTTGGAGCGCGAACCCACGATGGACAACTCCGCCGATCTCGCCGTCGGGCAGCCAGACACTTACGGACGCTCTTCCTTGGCCGCGGTTGATCCCACCGTTCACGAACTGCTTGTGAGACAAGAGCAACAGGAGCGCACGACGCTCAAACTCATCGCTTCTGAAAACTTTGCGTCCTCGGCAGTACTGGAAGCGACCGGGTCGATTTTCACGAACAAGTACGCCGAGGGGTACCCCGGTGGGCGTTACTATGCGGGAAACGACATCGTCGATGAGCTTGAGAACCTCGCCATCGAGCGCTTGAAGAAACTATTTGGAAGCGAACACGCCAATGTCCAGCCCTATTCCGGCTCGCCGGCCAATCAGGCTGTCTATCGCGCGCTTTTGAAGCCCTGCGACAAAGTCATGGGCTTGCCCATCCCGGAAGGGGGGCATCTAACCCACGGCTGGGCCATCAACTTTTCCGGAACTGACTATCGACGGGTCCCTTATGGGCTGCACGAAAAGACGCAGCAAATCGACTATGACCGCTTGCGCGAGATAGCCAAGCGGGAACGGCCGCGGCTCATTTGGGTGGGCGGAACTGCTTATCCGCGTGTCTTTGACTACGCGGCAATGACAGAGATCGCGTTCGAGGTGAACGCTTATCTCGTGGCGGATATCGCACACATCAGCGGCCTGATCGTCGCAGGAGCGCACCCGAATCCAGTGCCTCATTGCGATGTGGTCAGCAGCACGTCTCACAAATCAATCCGCGGTCCTCGCGGCGGCTTCATCTTGTCAAGAAACGAAGATCGTTATCAAGCTCTCTATCATCGGAACAGCAAATACAATCTTGCCAGGCGGATCGATCGCGCGGTCTTCCCTCACCTGCAAGGCGGGCCCCATATCAATGTTATCGCTGCGCTAGCAGTCGCCCTGCAGGAAGCCGCGACCCCCTCCTTCCGCAGCTACGGCCAACAGACCGTCAAGAATGCCAAGGCTTTGGCCCAGGCACTTCTTGAGCGAGGCTATGACCTGGTTACCGGGGGGACTGACAATCACATGCTGATCCTCGACCTTCGCGATCGACCACTGTCAGGCAAGGCCTACGCCGAGCGGCTGGCAAAGGCGGGCATCATTACGAACTTCAACATGGTGCCGGGCGATCCGCGCGATCCCGCGGTTACAAGCGGAATTCGCCTGGGCGCGCCAGCGGTGACGTCAATGGGCATGCGCGAGGTGGAAATGGTGCAGATTGCTGGGTTGATCGACTCCGTGCTCCGGCGGCCAGACGACGAAGATCTTCATGCCGGCGTGCGAAGAGACGTTGCCGACTTGTGCGCTGCGTTCGAAGTCCCCGGCATCACCGACAGGTAAGGCGGGCTAAGCAAAATACCCGACACAACTCCAACACCCAAAACGAGGCATTTCATGGCTAGGCAGTTCGTGTTTTCTTCCGAATCGGTTGGTGCGGGACACCCGGATAAGCTCGCTGACAATATCTCGGACGCAATCCTCGATGCGGTGCTCCGCTTTGATCCGAAGGCGCGCGTCGCTTGTGAAGCCCTGGTGAAGACGTGTGAAGCCTTGGTGAAGCCAGGAACAGTCGTTCTGGCTGGCGAGATTACCAGCGATGCAACGATCGACTACGGCCAAGTTGCCCGCGATACGATTGTCGATATTGGATACGACGACGAGGCGGTTGGCTTTGACGGCCGGCGTTGCTCCGTCATTCATGCTCTCACCGAGCAGTCACCCGACATTAGCCAAGGCGTTGACGAGGGTCGGGGGCAGGATCTCGAACAGGGAGCCGGAGATCAAGGCCTCATGTTCGGCTATGCATGCCGCGAGACCGATACTTTGATGCCTTTGCCGATCCAGCTCGCCCACCGCTTGACGAAAAGACAGGCCGATGTTCGCAAGGCAGGACATCTGAGCTGGTTGCGTCCCGACGTGAAATCCCAGGTCTCCGTGCGCTATGAGGGCTTGCGCCCCGTCGCCCTCGATACCATCGTGGTGTCGACGCAACACAATGAGCAGGTCTCGCAAGAGACAGTTCGCGAGGGCGTCATTGAGGAAATAATAAAACCGGTCTTGCCGACCGATGTGGAAACGGAAGGCATCAGGATTCTGGTCAACCCAACGGGGCGGTTCGTGATCGGGGGGCCGCGCGGCGACTGCGGCCTCACCGGACGCAAGATCATCGTCGATTCCTATGGTGGAATGGGGCGTCACGGCGGCGGAGCCTTTTCGGGCAAGGACCCGTCCAAGGTTGATCGCTCGGCTGCCTATGCCGCCCGATATGTCGCGAAGAATGTGGTGGCCAGCGGACTGGCGGACGTCTGCGAGGTGCAGCTCGCTTACGCGATTGGCGTGGCGAGTCCGGTGTCTGTCATGATCAACACTTTCGGGACAGCAAGGGTTGAGGAAAGGCGGATAGAGGGGCTCATTCTTGAGCTGTTCGATCTCAGACCGAAGGGCATTATCAAGATGCTTGATCTGTTACGTCCGATTTACCGCAAGACTGCGACCTATGGGCATTTCGGGCGTGAAGAGCCTGAGTTCACCTGGGAGAGGACAGACAGAGCCGACGACTTGCGGTGCGAGGCAGGGCTCGCCGCCCCGTGAGAGCCGACGCTAAATGGATCGGCATGCGGAACGCCCGCCCACCTGACCAGGTCTGCGCCCGGCCGACATGGCAGAAAGCCTCCGATCGCGCGCATGGCGTGCCAAAGAAACAAGGTTCCAAATGGAACGTGATAAGACGAACTACCAGCTATGTCCGACCTCCGACATTCGTTGCGGAACCGACACGTTGACGTCACCCTGAGCATGGGGAGA
Organism: Mesorhizobium loti; assembly: GCF_001510895.1. Lineage (GTDB taxonomy): Bacteria > Pseudomonadota > Alphaproteobacteria > Rhizobiales > Rhizobiaceae > Mesorhizobium > Mesorhizobium loti_A. The sequence goes on from NZ_LPWA01000123.1 coordinate 45,471, forward strand.
CCTTTCCCTTAGCAGTGGAAGCCGCCTGGTTCGACCATGCAACGTGACGGGCGTCATGCGGCGGAGATCATGGTGATGGATAAGAGATTTTGGCTGCTCACATCATCTCTTGCGCTCTTAGAACGTTGTCGGGCATGACACGACCGACGGTGACGCCATGGATTGCGTAGAAGGCAAGCCGCCTTGAAGAACGACGACGGCGCTCGGTTTTTCTTTGGTCTGGCAAGATCTTCGAGAAGGCGACGCGCAACGGGTCGCCGATGGCGACATGATATGCTCGCAGCTACCGGCGGCTTAAGGACTGGCCCTTGCGATCGCCGGCCATGCAGCGGCCAACACGGCACGGCATTTGCTTCGTTGATTGTGAATGCGCTGCGACGTCCGTCGCCTATCGATGGCGTTCCGTCGTTCGAAGATAGAATTCCGACAAAGCCGTCGAGATACAGATGCGAATCTGTCTAATCTATGGGCCGACCTGCAGCGGCAAAACAGACTTCGCAATCCAAATTGCACGAGACACCGGATGGCCGGTCATCGCACTGGATCGTGTACAATGCTGCCCTCAAGTTGCCACCGGCAGCGGACGCCTTTGGAGCGGGAACTGCAATTCACTCAGCGAGTCTATCTGGATTCCCGACCGCTCGCCGCCGGCGTGATTGAGCCTGAGGCCGCCCATCTTCAGCTCATGTCGCAAGTGGAGCGCCTCAAATCTGAATCTGGCCTCATCCTCGAAGGCGGGTCGATCTCGCTTCTGAATTGCATGGCACGAAACTCCTATTGGGATGGCGGTTTTCAGTGGCGCGTCAAGCGGCTGCGCCTTGGGTGTCCGAACCTCTTCCTGGCGCGAGCCAAACGGCGCGTCATGGAAATGTTCGCCATTAGAGAAGAGCGCCCGTCGCTGCTGCAGGAATTGGCAGATCTCTGGAAAGAGGACGCCATTGGCCCGATCCTGGAAGACATCGATGGATATCGTTGCACCATACGTTTCGCCAGAGAGCGCAATCTTGCAATCAGCGCGTTGTTGCACCTCAGTCCCGAGCGACAGCAGGAACTCATAGAGGCAATTGCCGACGAATACCTTGAACACGCCCATTGGCAGGAGCGCGATTTTCCTAACTGGCAGGAAGGTGAAGATGTTCGTCTCGCTCCTCTGCCGACGGCACAATGGAAGAAGAACGCGGACTGATTTGCCGTCTCAGCGCGAGCGGGTTGTTGCGGCAGTCCAGGTTGAAGGGCTTTCGCGGCGTGCTGCCGCCGTTCGATTTGGTGTTAGCTACAGCGTCGCGATTGAATGGTTGAAGCGGGTGGACGAGACCGGCAGCGTGGCGCCCCACCAGGTCGGCGGCTACAAGCCGAAGAAGCTATCGGGCGCTTGGCGCGACTGGCTGTTCGAGCGCTGCCGGACGAAGGCCCATGGCCCATGCGGGATTAGGAGGGTTCGTGCTGGTCCGACAGCGATGTGATTTCGTTGACGAACTTGAACCGTCTGATTCGGAGGAACCTGGCCATTGTCGGCACCATCGCCCAGAGACGAGACGTTCCTCGAGACCAACGGCATCATCAAATGCGCGATGAACCTGATCGACACGGGTCGCGCTGAGCTGCTGGTTTTTGCAAAGCTCTGCTGCCATGGCACTGGCGCATAGTTTATCACCTCGGGTAAGCCACATCGTCGAACGGGCTTCTCCGATCATTTGGGAAATGGATACGTCTCATCCAAACAATCAATTTTGCCAATCCGCAAGCATCCCGCATAGTCCGCTCCCGCGATGCCCCGCTGTTCCGGCGGAATAATCACCGTTTGGATGCCCACCGAAGAGTAAATTGCATGACTGACCATGTGCAATTCGTACTTTCTGCGCGGATATAGATCCGGTTGCCGACCTCGAATTTGTGGGGGAGGCGCTGGAGATTCATAACTATTGGATTCGCCCTGATGCCGAAGATGACTTACTCGACGATCCGACCTGAAACTGGCGCAGTTTGAACGATCCGCCGGAGCAAACAATGCACTTTCTTGATTTTAATCAGATATCCCAGATCTTCGTGAAGTCGCTCGAGCTGGTTGTGGTCTTCGCTACCATTTGCGCCGCGCTGGAGTTCACCTTTCCGGCCTATCGATACAGTTTTGCCTCATACGTGCGCGGCGTACGGAATTGGCTTATTCGGCTCGGATTGGGTGCGTTCATTTGGCACTTCTTCGCTGTGAGCCTGGCTTGGCTGGGAATAAAGCCGCTGGTGACGATCGATTTCGGAACGTTGCTTCACTCCGACAATGCCATCATTAACAGTGGATTGGCGGTTCTTTCGGGGGTTTTAGTCGCAATTGCCGGCGACTTCTTTTACTATTGGATGCACCGCGCTCAGCATGCTGTTCCATTCCTCTGGCGGCTGCACGCTACGCACCACTCGATCCGCGAATTGACGGCATGGAATTGCAATCATCACATCACCGAGCCACTCGTTTATGCGGCGTTGGTAGCACTACCACTCGCTCTGATCCATTTTGAATCTGGCGTAGTGCCCATCGTTGCCATGACGCTGATTACGTTTCAGGCCCATCTTTCCCACTCTAGTACCCGCATCAATCTTGGGCCGCTTCGATACATCATCGGCGACAACAAATTCCACCGCATCCACCACTCGATGGAAGCTCATCACCGGCACCAAAACTACGGGTTCTTTACCACTATTTGGGACACGGTTTTTCGAACGGCATACTGGCCAAAAAAGAATGAGTGGCCGGAAGTTGGCATGCGAAACCAGCCCGAGCCGCTGACCGTGCGCGATTACATTATGTTCCCATTCGATCGGCGTCGCTGGCGGAAAGCTAACGTCCGAAGTCGTGTAGAGGCCAGGGATCAACGAGTAGAGGCTTACGCTTCGAATCTGACTGTCGAGGCAGAAAGCCCATCAAAGAAAGCATATCTGGCACATCCCACAGACGCCAGCCAAGCCTCCACCTAAAAGGATTGTGATGACTAAGTGGCAGCAGCATAGGGAAGTTCCTATGGCCCTGCCGCGTTGGTGAGATTGATAGGAAATGGTCGCGCCAGTCGCGTCGACTTTGCCGACGCCGCATCGTGAAATGCCAGCAAACCCTCCCGGGCCCCCGCGCGCTCCCGCCTTGTGCTTGATCTAACTGAGACCTGCCACAAGGCGGAGCGCAAACCAGTCAAACAACCGCAACCCGCCCGTCGCGCGGCGTGCGCCATCAGTCCACTACCACCCTCGGATCGTCCCCGGCCAAGCGTTGCGTTTCGGTCGAACGTTGCAACAGATCCTTCCCACGAAATTCACAGGGGCTTTGCAATGCCAAATCGAAGTGCGTGATAGGCTTACTCCCAAGTGTGTTTGAGGTCAGCGAGTTCAAGCCAGGATGCGCTTATTTCCGATCACAAGGCAGCGACCCATGAGCACTTCGGCCATGAAGAGCCCGAGTTCACCTGGGAGAGGACGGGCACAGCTGACGACTTATGGCGCGAGGCAGGGCTCGAAGCGTCGCGAGACCAAAATGGATTGGCGCGCCGAAAGCCCATCGCAATTGGTCGCGCCCGGCCGGCATGGCAGAAAGCCGGTACTCGTTGGCGGAGACATTGATGCCGGAATATGACGTGCTTTGCATCGGCAATGCCATTGTCGACATCATCGCCCAGTGCGACGAGGCCTTTCTCGAAATCAACGGCATCATCAAGGGCGCGATGAACCTCATCGACACAAGGCGCGCCGAATTGCTCTACAGCCGCATGGGACCGGCGATCGAGGCGTCGGGCGGCAGCGCCGGCAACACGGCAGCCGGCGTGGCGAGCTTCGGGGGCCGCGCCGCCTTCTTCGGCAAGGTGTCCAACGACCCGCTCGGCGACATCTACACCCACGACATCCATGCCCAAGGTGTGGCCTTCGACACCAGGCCGCTCCAGGGCGAACCGCCGACGGCGCGCTCGATGATCTTCGTCACGCCGGACGGCGAGCGCTCGATGAACACCTATCTCGGCGCCTGCGTCGAGCTTGGGCCGGAGGACGTCGAAGCCGACAAGGCCGCCGGCGCCAAGGTCACCTATTTCGAGGGCTATCTGTGGGATCCACCGCGCGCCAAGGAAGCGATCCGGCAGACCGCGCGGCTCGCGCACGCCGCCGGGCGCGAAGTGTCGATGACGCTGTCGGATTCCTTCTGCGTCGACCGCTACCGCGACGAGTTCCTGGATCTGATGCGCTCGGGCACGGTCGATATCGTTTTCGCCAACAGCCACGAGATCAAGTCGCTCTACCAGACCTCCTCCTTCGAGGACGCGCTGGCGGCGATCCGCAAGGACTGCAAGATCGCCGCCGTCACCCGCTCGGAGAGAGGCTCGGTTATCGTGCGCGGCAACGAGACCGTCACTATTCACGCGACGGAGATCAAGGAACTGGTCGACACGACCGGCGCCGGCGACCTCTATGCCGCCGGCTTCCTCTACGGCTACACGGCCGGCCGCAGCCTCCAGGAGTGCGGCGATCTCGGCTCGCTGGGGGCAGGGTTGGTGATCCAGCAGATCGGTCCGCGCCCGCGCCAGAATCTGCGCCGCGAAGCGGAACAGGCTGGACTGCTGTAGGGCGGGCCAAGAACAAGCTGCCCTCCCCCTGGTGCAGGCTGTCCCGGAAAGCGCGGACAAATTGAAAAATCGCATCCGACAGAGTGAGGGCTCGCATTGCGTTTTGCTGGGCCTCAAGCAACCGGTTGGCGCTACTTATCGGTGGCGGCTTTAGCCGATATTGATAGGAGTCGGCATGCGTACGCCCGCATGCCCTACTGCAGCATGCGACTCGCCTCGCAATTCTGCCGGGCGTCATCCTGCCCTGGCGCCCAATCGGCCCTGCCAAAGGGCTGGCAACGTGCGCGCGGCCGGCCGGAACGCTATCCGCTACTCCTCTGAACAGCACCCATTTGTTGATTGGCCCGGTCACCCGCAACAGGCAAGGCCTGGCTTCATGTAGCCAAACTGCCTTGCCGAACTAAACATCTCGCGATCCAAACGCCCTTGTTCATGATCCACGCGCTTGCAAACACGCCGACAGCGCAAAGCGATGCACATAACGACATAAACATTTCTTTATGCGGCATTGACAAGCGGCAGCCTGCTGTGATTGTCTGCGTCCGCGTGGTTCTCCGTACGGCGGCGCTGCCGCAGCGGAGCTAAGAGGGAAGCCGGTGCGATGCCGGCGCTCCCCCCGCAACTGTTAGCGGCTAGCCAGCCCACTCATGTCACTGAGGCAAACCGCCTCGGGAAGACGGGTAGAGCGATGACCCGCGAGCCAGGAGACCTGCCACGGCGAACTGTTGTCCACGGGCGGGGTGTCTCGGTGGGCCGCTGCAGCTTGGCGTACTTTGGCCGGGTAGTAGCGCCTTCCTTGCCCACGCCCCAACCATCGGGGTATGGCATGACTGTCTCTCAGCAAATTCCTGTAGCAACGCTCGGCGTGCCACGCATCGGTCGTCGGCGAGAATTGAAATTCGCGCTTGAAAGCTATTGGTCCGGAAAATCTTCCGCTGCCGACCTTCTCACGACGGCGAAGGCGCTGCGTGCCGCTAACTGGGAAGAGCAGCGCGATCGCGGTGTGTCGAAAATCCCCTCAAATGACTTCTCACTCTACGACCATGTGCTCGACACTGTCGCCATGGTCGGCGCCGTACCGCCGCGATATGCCTGGAATGGTGGTGAGGTCCCACTCGACATATATTTCGCCATGGCGCGCGGCAACCAAGGCCAGACAGAAAATGGTGGACAGGCTGGCCACATCCATGCGGCTCATGGACCTAGCTTGACCGCGATGGAAATGACCAAATGGTTCGACACCAACTATCACTACATAGTGCCGGAACTTGACGACGATCAGGCGTTCACTCTCTCGTCGACGAAACCGGTTGATCACTTCCTCGAGGCTAAGGCGCTGGGCATTCACACACGCCCGGTCCTCCTGGGACCGGTCACTTTTCTCAAGATGGCGAAGTCACCTGCCGAAGGTTTCGATCCCCTCGCGCTCCTGCCGCGGCTTCTGCCCGTCTACGAGCAACTGTTGCGCAGGTTGAAGCTCTCGGGAGCCGATTGGGTGCAGATCGACGAGCCAGCGCTTGTGCTCGATCTAAGCCCGAACGATCGAGCCGCCTTTGAATTTGCCTATGGCCTGCTGTCGAAGGCCACGCCCGAGCTGAAGATCATGCTGGCTACCTATTTCGGGCCCCTGGGCGATAATCTCGAAACCGCAATTTCTCTGCCCATCGCCGGGCTGCATATCGATCTCGTGCCTGCTCCCGAGCAACTGGAAACCGTTGGTCGGCACGCGCCTAAGGATCTGGTGCTCTCGCTCGGCTTGATCGATGGCCGCAACGTCTGGCGCGCGAACTTGCCTGCCATTCTCGACCGCATCAAGCCGATCGTTGCCGGCTGGCCCCTAGACCGCGTCGAGATTGCGCCTTCTTGCTCGATGCTGCATGTGCCGATCGACTTGCGTATGGAGACCGCACTGGATGCCAACATCAGATCGTGGCTCGCCTTCGCTGCCCAGAAGACCGACGAGCTGGTGGTGCTAGCCAGGGCGCTGTCCGAAGGCAGGGATGCAGTGGCAGATGCGTTGACAGCTTCTGCCGAGGCGGCCGCTGCTCGCGGAACATCCACGAAGGTCCATGACCCGCTAGTCGAGGGGCGGATCGCCGGCATAAACGGCAGCATGAAGCAACGAAAGAGTGCATTTGCCGAGCGTTCCAGGGTCCAGGCCCGCACCCTAGACCTGCCGCCGTTCCCAACGACGACCATCGGGTCCTTCCCGCAGACGCGACAGGTGCGTAAGGCGCGCTCCGCTCATGCGAAGGGCGAGCTCAACTATCTCGACTACGAGACCTTCCTGAAGAAGGAGACGGAGTCTGCTATTCGTTGGCAGGAGGAGATCGGACTGGACGTTTTGGTGCATGGCGAGTTCGAACGAAACGACATGGTCCAGCATTTCGGCGAGCAACTTTCCGGCTTCGCCTTCACCGAACATGCCTGGGTGCAGAGCTATGGGTCGCGCTACGTACGTCCCCCCATCATCTTCGGCGACGTATCGAGGCCCAATCCGATGACGGTGCGCTGGTGGGAATTCGCCCAGTCGCTTACGCAAAAGCCGGTGAAGGGAATGCTCACAGGCCCAGTGACCATTCTCAACTGGTCTTTTGTTCGCGACGACGTACCCCGCTCCGAGGTCTGCCGCCAAATTGCGCTCGCCATTCGAGATGAAGTGACGGACCTCGAGCGATCTGGCGCCAGGATGATCCAGATCGACGAGGCGGCGTTTCGCGAAGGCCTGCCGCTGCGCAAGTGCGACCGGGAATTTTACCTTGACTGGGCCGTCGAATGCTTCCGGCTCGCTTCAACCGGGGTACAAAACGCGACCCAAATCCACACTCATATGTGCTATTCGGAGTTCAACGAGATCATCGACGCAATCGCTGAACTGGACGCGGATGTAATTTCGATCGAGACATCGCGCTCGGCAATGGAACTGCTGGACGCCTTCACGAGCTCCAAATATCCAAACCAAATCGGTCCCGGAGTCTATGACATTCACTCACCGCGTGTCCCGGAAGTCGCCGAGATTTCGGCCCTCCTCCTGCTTGCCCGCGAGCGCTTGTCTGACGCTCAACTGTGGGTAAACCCCGACTGTGGCCTTAAAACACGCAACTGGGAGGAGGTCCGCCCTGCCCTCGTGAACATGGTCGCTGCAGCACGCGCGCTCAGGGAAAGAGTGCAGGCCTGATGCTTTGCCGTATTCTTGTCATGTGGTGATTCAAAAGCTGCCGGTGCTGCGAATTGCGCCGCCTCCAATGCACATAACATGCTGTATTAGCCTTGAGATGGTCTTCTTATCAGCAATTTTGGATGGGCACTATCTGGTGGCCTTCCCCAAGACCCGAAATAACCACTGATATCGGCCGTGAACGAGGCCGCTCTCCGTGTGGCCGGGTCGAAACAGAGATTGAGTGTCTCGACTGTACAGGTAAGGTCGCCGGCACTCTCGAGGCGATGGAGAAGCTGGAAACGCTTTGTATCCCAGGCTATAAGCGACGTTCGAATCTCAACCGGCGCTCCAAGCTGCAATTCGCGAAGATAACAAACATGCGTCTCGGTTATGACGAAGGAAAGATGCGCTGCGGACGTGGCGTCCATCTGCGCGCGCCGCCATATCTCGACACCGGCGAGACCGGCCACGCTCTGGTAGGTCAGGAAGTTAACATGGTCGAGTTCGTCCAGCCAGTCCTTCGTGACTATCCCTTCCCAAGACTTAATCCAACTCATGCCTTATCGCATCCAAGATTTTCTCTGACTCGCTTCAATGCGCCGCGTATACCGACCACGCCCGTATCGCGCAGTGCCATCAGCCCGGTCTGCCCATTGGCTCCAATTCCATTGAGGATCTGTTCGGCATAGGCCAGCATTAAGTCCCGATCAGGTTGAAAGCTAGATGGCGCCATGTAGCAGCCTCCGTCCATATCACGACCGAGACTTTCCATACCCTCACGAAATAGCGACGGGTCGTCGCGCCTCCCGAGGTAGAACACCGAAGACGGGCCTATCACTGCCCAGCGGATAGCTGGCCCCGCAGCAATCGCTCTATCAATTGCTTCGAGATCAGCCACGCCCTGTGACATAAGGTAGAGAACTTCCCTGAGAACCGCGTATTGGACGCGGTTGCCGATATAGCCATCGATCTCCCGATCTAGCTGCACCACTTCGCAACCCGTTGAACTATAAAATGCTGAGGCATGGGCTGCCGCCTTTTGGGCCGAATCGCCTCCTGCAACCTCAACCAGTGGGATCAGGTAGGGTGGATTAAATGGATGGCCTATCAAAATGCGCTCAGGATGTTGCTTCGCCCCACTTCTCAAGTGCGAGGCGAGAAAGCCGGAAGAACTCGAAGCAATGACAACATCGGTCGCCGTACAAGCGTCAATTTTTGCAATCAAAGCGCTCTTCAAATCGATGTCCTCTGGAGCACTTTCCTGGACGAAATCGGCAGCCTCGAGTGCGGCTTCGAAATGGGTCGTGAAGTGCACACGAGAGGGCGAAGCGCCCTGTGCCAATCCGAGTTCGGTGAGGGTAGGCATTGCCTGGGCAAGGCTCTCCCTGAGATAGCGTTCTCCTTCGGGGGCCTGGTCATACACCACGACATCGAGCCCAGCGCGCATGAAGTGCGCAGCCCAGCCGGCTCCGATAACGCCGCCGCCGATACAAGTGACCCTGGCAACCTTGCGTGTCCCTTGTGTCTTCATTTCCGACATTTGTTTACTCCCGAGCTGAACAGTCGCAAGCAGCTATACTAGAATAAAGACGTCAACTCTCCTTTGCGGTTGCGAGGAGATGAAGCTAGAAGAAGCTTTCATATCGTGTGGCAAACCGGCAGGTTGCCCTTACGCTCAGGTGTTCAATATCAGAGCTGCACCCGAAAAAACGTTCTTTTTGTTTGGCGAAATGTGAATATGACGCACATATCGCCAATGCTGCCGCCTTGCACTCACACTCACTGCGTTCTTAATCTGTTGCTCGGATGCGCAGTGTTGCGCGTGTGGCAGAAGAGCTCTGCGTGTGCCATTCAGCTCAGCCATTCGGATTTCGCGCTCACAGATTCGACAGGCGGATTTCCCGCACCAAATGCGGCCCGCCACATTTCACAGAGCGCTTTTAGCTTGGCGTCGCGCAGAAAGCTGGTGGCGAGAGCGCGTGGCGATGGATTGCGACGGTGAGCTAAGAACGTATCGGTCGTGGATACGTGGCAGGGGGCCCGAAGCGGCTAGAGCCTCGAATGTTCAGGCTAAATCGCGAAGGATTATCGGGATAGGGGGATGCCTCTCGGCGCCACCCTCCCCCACCACCTGGCATACAGGTCACGTACCACGCGGTTCGACCAGATTAAGCTTGGACAGAGACATAGAGTCCGGGAAGACCGAGCAACTCGAAGTGGTGGTTGCACGCGCCTGTTGGACCGGCGGGTGTCCTGACATAGGCCAGAATCCGATCGCCGAACCGGGGGCAACCGCGGCCCGGAGCTTTGGTACGCCACGACGGCGCAGTTCCTTGTAGCGGTTGCGCTTTGCTAAGCCTTCACCTCTATCAGGTTGGCTATGCTGGATTGATCGCACTGCTCTCAGTCACCGGGTTGAGGATCTCCGAAGCGCTGAAGTTGACGGTCGCCGACGTGACGCGCGACGGCCTGCTGATCGCCCAGATCAAGTTCCGAAAAACCTGCCTGAAGCCGCAGCACGATACGGCGGTAGCGGGTTTGAAGGGCTATCTGGCGCATCGCCGGCCCTGTTCCGAGACTGATCCGGTGAGGCACCCACGACGCAGCCGCCAGGGCCGATCGACCGAGCCCGTCAGGACAAGGCGGCTTTCGCCGATCTCCAGCTCGATACGACCGATCGACCTGGGTGCCTCCTTCTTCTGTGCGTCACTATACTCGAGCTGCCGCTCCTCGCCTGCGATCGTGATCGGCACGAACTGCAGCGCTGCCGTCGTCTCCGTAGCCGCTTTCGCCTTCGCCAGCCCCACTTGCAGACACTAAAGAAGCCCGCGATTGATCCCTGTCAAACGCCGCCTGATAGATGTCCACCCTCAAGGGCGCACTCCATTGCGTCATGAAGAACTGCCCCCACCTCGGGTTCATGATGTTGGTTGAAGGTTGGTTCCGTCGTGACGGGCCGGAGGGAGGCGGAGCCGACCGGAGGCCTGTCACCGACGGGCGGCCTGATGAGGCCGCTGTTTCGCTTGGCGCGGAGCCGGTAGCTGTCGCCGCGGATGGTCAGCACGTGGCTGTGATGCAAGAGCCGGTCGAGGATCGCGGTCGCGACCACCGGATCGGCGAACACGGTGCCCCATTCGGCAACGCTGCGGTTCGACGTGATCAGCATGGCGCCGGTTTCATAGCGCCGGCTGACCAGCTGGAAGAACAGGTGCGCCGCGTCGGGCTCCAGCGGCAGGTAGCCGAGCTCGTCGACGATCAGCAGCTTTGGTTTCGACAGCGCCAGCAGTTTCTCGTCCAGGCGCCGCTCGCCGTGCGCCTTGGCGAGGCCAGCGACCAGCGTCGTCGCCGTCGTGAACTGCGCTGTATATCCGGCCAGGATCGCCTCTCGCCCGAGCGCGATCGCCAAGTGCGTCTTGCCTGCATCAGTCGAAACAGCTTCATACTGCCGGCTATCAGGACGGTCGTGGATCGATTATCCGCTATGGCTTCCATCCGCGCTGCGGTGAAACGG
>NZ_LPWA01000124.1 GCF_001510895.1 Mesorhizobium loti
TGAGCAGCGCATCGACGTCTCCCACGCAATGATCCTCGTCGCCATGGGTGGCAATTTGCTCAGGCGAAATGCCCATCCGTGAATTTCAAAACGGACTCTAAGCGCGCCGCGCAGAAACGGATTCAGGCGACGCGCTTCAAGGCTTTGTTTTGATGCATGTCGTTATCCCAAAACCGCTGCGCACTTTTGGGCGACATCCATTAGAGCAGTTCATCGTTTCACGGAAACGCCGAACTGCTCTAAATGTTGTTTTTACGCAATTCCGGACGGAAAACCGTTACACACTTTTCCGGGAATTGCTCTAGACAGCCGGAAGCGGCGTGTTGCCGCGCACGCGGAACCGGTTGATCGCCTTGCGATCCTCCTGGGGGGTTACGCCAAAGGTCTGGACATAGTGGCGTACCAGCGGCGTGGTGCTCGCATAGCCGACCGCCAGCGCGATGTCGGTGATTGAATCGTTGGAATAGAGCGCGATCTGCCGCGCCTTTTTCATCCGCAGCAGACGATAATATTTCAGGGGGCTCTGGCCGGTAGAGCGCTTGAAGGAGCGATCGAGCTGCCGCGTGGACAGGTCCACCGCCTTGGCGACGCGCGCAATCTGGATCGGATCCTCCACATGCTCCGCAAACAGCCGTATCGCCTTGGCAACGGGCGGGGGCAGCATATCCTCGGTGCGGTCGCTGCGCAGTGCCGGCGTCCGCTGTTCCGCCTCCTCGCCGCGCACGAACGGATGCTGGAACCAGCACGCAACCTCAGTCATGACCTCGGCTCCCAGCCGATCCTGGATCAGCTGCAGCATCAGATCGAACACGGCCGTCGCTCCTGCCGCCGTGAGCCGCTGCCGATCTACGCAGATGACCTTTTCGCTGGCCTGGACGTCCGGAAATTCCGCCTTGAACGCCGCCTCGTAACACCAGTGGACAGCACATTTGTGCCCGGACATCAGACCGGTGCGCACGAGGGGAAAAATGCCGCCGCTGAAGGCGCCGAGCGCCGTGCCGTGGCGGGCGAGCCTGCGTATCGCGGCGTTCCCGGTGCGGGCGGATTGGAAACGCCCGTTCGGTCCCGAGAGGAAATAGAGCTGATCGACGCCTGGCAAATCCTGCAGCCCGATGTCGGGGTCGAAACCGACAGCGGCGCTGGAGACGACCCGGCTTGCCGTCTCACCGACGACGGTCCACGAGAAGACCTCTCGTCCGACGATCTCGTTGGCCGCGCGCAACGGCTCGATCGCCGAAGTCAGGCAGGCCATGGGGAAGCCCGGGAAGATCAGGAAGCCTAGATGCCTCCCTTCCTCAGCGGCGCCCGTCTGCGTTCGTTGCAACAAGGCAACCACTCCCACGTCTGTCGCCGCTCCCGATGCGCGGCTTGGTCAGTCCGCCCAAATGCCCGGCGACGTCGGGGCGCCGTCGTCATATTTTGACAGCCATTCGACGATCTTTGGCCGATTGGTGACGAAACCTTTGTAGGTCGCAAGCTCGGTCGGCAAGTCGCGGATGACGCGATGGAAGCGCCTCGCCCATTTCGGCACCGTTGCCAGTTCGTCGAGCTTGATGAGGTAGCAGCGGATCGGGAAGACCAGGGCGTTCGAGCGAGGCAGACGGAAGAAGGTCTGCAGCTCGACGCGCAGATGCATCATCTGCCCCATGTTCTCAAGCGTCAGGTCCTTCTTCATCACGCCCCATTTGTGATAGTTCTCGGGGCTGGTGTCGAGCAGCGGATTGACCGTCATGGTCCAGTTCAGACGTCGCGCCGGCGAACCCTGTTGTATGTTCAGGAGGAACTTCAAGGCGCGCTGGAAGATGCCCATCTCGTGCGCTTTCGGCACCGGTGCGTGCCACTCGAAAAAGTTCATGCCGATGTCGAAATCAAGGCTCCAATCGGCCTGTGTCGTCACCATGCCGGCATCCATCCACAGGTTGTCGTCGCGCTGGTCGAGCACCGCGAAGTCGCCCTGGGTCTGCCGCGTGATGTATTCCATCGGGCCATAGGGCAATGTGGTCTCATCGAGAAAAATGAACTTCTGTTCGATGCCCAGCGGACGGTTGATCCAGTGCCATTTGGCGCCATCGCGGTGCAGCTCGAAAAGCTCGGGATACTCCTGCGCCTTCGCGGTCATGATCAGCTCGAGCAGATCCCAGCCGGCGAGTGTCATGTGCGGCAGCGACTGGCAGCGCAGCGGGTCTTCGGCAAGGACGCGGGCACGGTCGCGCATCTCCGACACGTAGTGCTCGTCGACATCGAAAGTCCGCTCGTAGACGCTGCCCGGACGGTATGATTTGTGTGGTTCCAGGTTCACCGAGTACATGTAGCTGTCCTCGGAAAACGGGAATGGGAAGCGCTTGACCGCCTCAGGCGAGTTGCGGAAGGTGAAGTCGTCGTGGAACGTTTCTTCCTTGAAGATGATAGTCATCGCGACCTCCTCGCTATCGGTCCAACACCAGCGTCTTGCCTTCGAAGCGGGACACGCATGGCATGATCTTGTCGCCGCTGGCGCATTGCGCAGGCGTCAGCCAATGGTCCTTGTGCAGGAATGTCCCGTCATATTCGAGGACATCCGTCTCGCACTGACCGCAGGCGCCGCCGCGGCACAGATAGGGCGCCTCGACGCCGGCTGCTTCGATCGCTTCAAGCAGGCTCTGATGTTCGCCGACCTGGATGACCTTGTTCGACCGCGCCAGCATGACCTCGAATGGCTTGCCCGAGGCAGGCGCAAGGAATTCTTCGTGATGGATCGACTCGCGCGGCCATCCGAGCGCGGCGGCCGTCTTGCGCACCCAGGCGATCATGCCTTTGGGGCCGCAGACATAGACGTGCGTGCCGAGCGGTTGGCCGTCGAGCAATCCCGGCAGGTCGATCATCTCGCCCCGGTCGTCGTGATAGATATGGACGCGCGAGCGATAGTTGGCCACTAGCTCGTCCGCGTAGGAAGCGAGGGATGGTGTCCGCACGGAGTAGTGCAGTTCGAAATTGCCATTCATGGCGCTGAGCTGCTTGATTTGCGCCAGGAACGGCGTGATGCCGATGCCTCCCGCAAGCAACAGGTGTTTTCGGGCGCGCAAATCCAGCGCGAAGAGATTGACCGGGTTGGAGATGACCATTTCCATCCCGGGCCTCACCTGCCGGTGCATGAACAGCGATCCGCCTCTTCCACTGTCGTCGCGGCGTATCGATATCGAATAGCCCAGCGGGTCGGCAGGATCGCTCATGATCGAGTAGGGATTGCGGCGCACGCGATCCTGGTCGTTCATCTCCACGACGGTATGCGCGCCGCCGGAGAAGGTAGGCATCGGGCCGCCATCACGGCGCACGAACCTGAATCGGGTGACAAGCTCGTTGACCGGCGTGACCTCGGCCACCGTCACGGGTATTTTTGCGGCTCCTGCGCTCATCTGAATCGCTCCACCGATTCCGGAATGTTGCCTGGATCTTCCGCGTCGATGCGCACGCCCTGGAAGGCCGCTATGCGGCGCGAGTAGTGATCGCGCACGAACAGATGCAGCCCGCAATGGGCGCATTGGAAAGGATCGTGTGTCACGTCTTCAGTGACGCCCTTGCAATGCACGCACTGCACGCGGCGCGCAGTGGAGCCGCGGTGCTCCGTCTGGATCGCGGAATGCGGGATGCCGGCCTGCGTGGCCTCGAGCATCGCCTGTCCCATTAGCCCCTCGGTTCCCGCCAGATAGACCTGCAGGCCCATATGCGCCCCAGCCAGGACCCGCCTCAGCCGAGGAAGCGCCGCGTCGTAGCTTGGCCCGACATAGAGTTGGGCAGGGGCAAGTTGCTCCAGCCTGGCGACGAACTTTTCCCCTGACGTCTTGGGGAGGTAGATGATGTGAGCCCCAGCGAAGAAATCGGGGCGCGCAGAGGCGACCAGATCGAGGATCGCCTCGGCACCTTCGGCATCGGCGACCATCAAATGCAGTCGCCCCGGCCGTATCTCCAGCGCGCCATAGACGGGGCGGCTTGGAATCGAGCCTTCTAACACTGACTTTGACCCTCGGCTCCGTTTTCGTTGGTTTGCGGGCTTGAGCCCTGCTTGCCACGTCTTACCGCGACCTAACCCTTGGCGGTGCGACGCTTCTTTTCCGCATCAAAGAACGGCATCGAATGCGCGACGCAAGGGATTTCACCGGTCGAGTTCTGAACGGTCATCCTCACTCCGTCGACGGCGCAGTCCACCGGCATGCGCGCAATGCCGATGTTATGCTTGTTGAGGCCGGAGTACATGCCGATCGTCACCACGCCGACTTTCTTGCCGTCCTTGAGCAAAGGCGCGCCCTCCTCGGCCGGCGTCGTGCCTTCGAGCTTGACGCCATAGATCTTGAAGCGCTCCTTGCCCTTCAGCCGATAATGTTCCTCGGCGCCGCGGAACCCAACCTTGCCGGGCGAGACGGTGAAGTCCAGCCCGAGTTCCCACAGCGTGTCGCCGGGACCTTCGTTCTCGAACGGATACTTTTCCGAATTGTCGTAAGGGAAGAACAGCAGATAGCTTTCGGCCCGCAGCAGATCGAGCGTGGTGAACCGGCAAGGGATGATGCCCATGCCCGCCCCCTCCTCCAGGATCCGGTCCCAGATCGCGGGAGCATCCTGGCCACGGCAGAAAATCTCGTAGCCGCGCTCGCCGGTGTAGCCCGTGCGCGAGATCGTCACCGGCAGACCGAAAAGCGAGGTGTGCATATGGCTGAAGTAGTTCAGGTTCCGGATGCCTTCCACATGCTTGTTCAGGTAGTCGACGGCCAGCGGGCCCTGCAGCGACAGGTCATGCAGGTTGTCATCGAAGCGGATGGCAACATCGCGACCCGTGGCCGCCATCGTGAGCTGTTCATGGGCGCCGCCGGAGCCGTGCACGACCATCCAGCTGTTCGGCCCCATGCGGTAGATCACGCAGTCGTCGATGAACTTGCCGGCATCGTTGAGCATGGTCGCGTATACCGACCGGCCGGGCATGATCTTCTCGGCGTTGCGGGTCGTGGCGCGGTCGATGATGTGGCTGGCCGCAGGGCCGTTCAAGTGCACCTTCTTCAAGCCGGAAACGTCCATCAGGCCGGCCTTGGTGCGGATCGCCAGATATTCGCGTTCAGGGTCGCCCGAATACTGCCAGGCAGTGCCCATGCCGCTCCAGTCTTCAAGCTTCGAACCAAGCGCGCGATGGCGATCGGCGAGCGTGGAAAATCTCCAGGAATTGGTCATTTCACTATTCCCCTTTTTGTATGGTTGTTGGCATCCAGTTTGTGAGAAACGGTCGTGGAAATCAATAATGCTGTTAAAATTTTTTTCCTACCAGCAAAGTTGCGGCCGAAAAATCGATTTCGCGAGGCCAGCAGGCGAATTGGGCCGGGGACAGTCACGAGGAAGCGTGGAAAACGCGCCGCCGAACCCTGAATTTCCTCATCGAAACCCACGATATCGCTATGATCGCGCGCGGGATTTGCGGATCGAATGGGCGTCTGGAAGCATCGCCGGGAATGCGGCAAAAGCTCATCCTTCGCGGATATCGAACTGGCATGACGCGCCACGGTATTGTCGTCATGGCGCAGTTCTGATGAATTCCGCGCGGTCGCCAGGAAAGGAACGTCTCGATGCCACCAAACCATGATGCCGCGCTGGCTCTGCTTGTGGATCATTCGATCGGCGCCACGGTACGGGTCGTGGTGGACACGCTGCTGGCGCGAATACGCTCCCAACAATACGCGGCCGACGAAAGACTGCCTTCGGAGCGGACCCTGGCCAGCGAACTTGGCGTTGCCCGAAACACGGTTCGAGAAGCGCTCGACATACTCGAAACCCACGGCTTTATCCGCCGTCGAGCTGGAAGCGGCAGCTTCGTGACGGGACAGACAGGCACGGACGATGCCGCAGGAGGCGTTGCTGCGGAGACGAGCCCGCTCGACCTCCTCGTCATGCGCGGCATCATAGAGCCCGAGATGATGCGGCTCGCCATCATCAACATGTCGCCGCGAGCCATAGAAGGGCTGGGCGAGATTCTGTCCGCGATGGAAACGGTTCAGACCGACGCGGCCCAGTTCGCCCGACTTGAGGAAGAGTTTCATCGCCAGGTGGCCCGTGGAGCGGGAAATCCGCTGCTTTCGTCCTGCTACGACCTGTTGATCCAGGCCCGTCGCCAGGGCTTTCGGGCCGCGCTCAACCGACGGCATCTGACACCTCGCCGGATCCAGGACTATCAGCGACGGTACAACACATTGCTCAACGCGATTATCGCGCGAGACATCGAGAGCGCGGTGGAGTTTACCAAGCTGCTTTTGATCGAAGAACAAAAGCTTCTCCTTCAAGAGGATTGAGCGTCGACCATCGCGGGACCAGCGGAAATCCGCAGCGCGTCCGGCGCGGCCGGATGACGCTGGTCCCACATCAGCCCAAGCGCACGCAGTTCGTGTTTCAGCCGGGTCCCGTGCCGCCGCAGCCAGTTTGGGATCGATCCGAAGGCGACGATTCGAGCCTGGCCGTCGGTGATGCGCACGACCGGCCAATCACCGACTAGCGCGTTGTCGTTGCCGAACAGATCCGAGCCCGACCATTTGGCCATTCCGAAGGCGTGCTCGCCGAGACCGCCATGCTTCATTGCCGCGAGGACCGAAACCGGCGCCGCCGTTCCGGCCTTTTCAACCGCCGCATGCCAAAGATCCAGCGTGGCGACGTATTCCCACGAGACCGCGGTCCAGCTGTCCGGGAAACGGCGATTGTACTCATCGAAGAATTCGGCCGGCCGATTGAAGAAAAAGGCTTTGTCGCGGAGCTCGGGATCGTCGAAGTCCGGGAACTGGAACAGGAAGCCCTCAACGAACTCGATCGATGTCCGCTCGGCCAACCGGCGGTAGTTGTCGGCGGTGCAGGATATTATCTGCCCCCGGAATCCCGATCGGAACGCGGCCTCTGTCAATGCGTGAACCATCGGCTCGTAGCTCGTGCACCAGCATAAGATGTCAGGATTGCCGGCCAGCATCGCACCCACAATCTCCTCGGCGTTTGTCGCCTCGGGCGCGTAGCGGACCTCTGCCACGGCCTCGATACCTTCCGCTGCAAAGGCAGCCCGGTAGGTCGCGAGCGAGGGCAGCCCCAATGCGTCGGTTTGGCTGCACATCGCAACCCGCCGCAGTTCGGGGCGGTTGCGTGCGAGCCACTCGACAGCGGTCACGTTGTAGAGAGGATGGATCTCGCTTGGAGCAATCAGGTACGGCGTGTCCGGCGACAGATCACTGGGCAGCAGGGTCGAGGTCAGGATTTTCCGCGACATCAGATAGTCCTGGATTGGGCGGAACGTGTCGCCTCCCAGCATCATCAACAGTCCCACGCCATGGTCCTGCACCAGGCGGCGTGCGCCTTCTGCCGCCTGTTCGGGATCATAGCCGCAGTCCTCGGCAAGCAGCTGGACATTGTGGCGCGTTCCTCCGATCAACATTCCTCCGGTGCGGTTGATCCAGTCCACCCAGATACGGCAGCCGTTCAGTCCGGGCAGCCCCCACGAGCGAATTGGCCCGGTGAGCGGCCCAAGAAACCCCACCTTGACCATTTTATGCGCGCCGACGCCCAGCCGCCTGGTCTGCGCGTTCACGGTAAGCCGCTGCGCGAAACTGGCCGGGTTCATAGGGCGTCACTCATCGGGCTTGCATCGGCCTCATGGCGATCACGGTAACCGGCACTGATGCGCAAAGTGATTTTCCCCGTATGAATATTTATTGACAACGATCGAGATTCGTTCCTAACTGGTCTGGACCAAAAGAACCAATATCACAAAACTGGTTTAAACCAATGGGAGAATCAAGCATGAAAAAGCGAGTTGCCGTCATTGGCGCCGGTCCGTCCGGCTTGGCTCAATTGCGTGCCTTCGCGTCCGCGGCGCAGAAAGGCGCCGAGATCCCCGAGGTCGTCTGTTTCGAAAAGCAGAAGAATTGGGGCGGGCTGTGGAACTACACGTGGCGCACTGGATTGGACGAGTTTGGCGAGCCGGTGCATGGCTCGATGTACCGCTATCTCTGGTCCAATGGCCCCAAGGAGGGTCTCGAATTCGCGGACTATTCGTTCGAGGAGCACTTCGGCAAACAGATTGCTTCCTATCCGCCTCGGGCCGTGTTGTTCGACTACATCGAAGGGCGCGTGAAGAAGGCTGGCGTGCGCCCGTGGATACGCTTTTCCAGCGTCGTCAGGTATGTGACCTGGAGTCCGGAGACCCGCAAGTTCACCGTGCTTGTGCAAGATCTTCCCAATGACCGCTCCTACTCAGAAGAATTCGATCACGTGATCGTCGCGTCGGGCCATTTTTCGACACCGAACGTGCCGGAATTCCCAGGCTTCGACACATTCAACGGCCGCATCCTCCATGCGCATGACTTCCGCGACGCGCGCGAGTTCATCGGTCAGGACATACTGATCGTCGGAACCAGCTACTCCGCGGAGGATATCGGCTCCCAGTGCTGGAAGTACGGTTGCAAGTCGGTCACGGTCAGCCACCGCACGCAGGCCATGGGCTTCAAGTGGCCGGACAACTGGAAGGAGGTGCCGCTGCTGACCAAGGTCGAGGGTAATGTTGCAACCTTCAAGGATGGCTCGACCGCGACTGTCAATGCGATCATCCTCTGTACCGGATACAAGCACCATTTCCCGTTCATGTCCGACGACTTGCGACTGCGCACCGCCAACAGGCTGGCGACGGCGGATCTCTACAAAGGCGTTGTCTATGTCCATAATCCGGCGCTGTTTTATCTCGGCATGCAGGACCAGTGGTACACCTTCAATATGTTCGACGCGCAGGCTTGGTGGGTCCGCGACGCCATCCTCGGCAAGATCGAGTTGCCTGCGTCCAAGAACGAGTTGATCGCCGACGTCGAGAAGCGGGTCGCGGCCGAGGATGCAGGGGAGGACAGCTATGACGCGATCCGCTACCAGGGCGACTATGTCAAGGAACTGATCGCCGAGACCGACTATCCAAGCTTCGACGTGGACGGCGCCGACAAGGCCTTCTTCCAGTGGAAGAAGCACAAGATCAAGGACATCATGACGTTCCGCGACAACAGCTACCAGTCGGTCATGACCGGAACCATGGCGCCGAAGCATCACACGCCGTGGAAAGACGCGCTCGACGATACAATGAAAAGCTATCTGCGCGACTGAACGCGCGATGAGCAACGACTTGTCCCGGAGCCCTTTGGACCGGCACTCACGTGTCGTGTTCGATACGGTTCCGGGCAGGCGAGAAGATCCGCTCCGCCGTGTAGCCCGCCAACCGCATGGCAATCGCCCTCACCAGCGTGGCTGCGCGCAAGCGTGTTTCTCTACAGGAATAATTGTTGACACAAATTCAAATTGCGCCCTAACTGGCGCGGACCAAAAGAACCGATACTGCCGCCCCTTCATGACCGACGACTTGGGGTGCGCCTAGGCGGGCCAGTTCGGTCACTCGTCAAGAAGACAACAGCGAAAGATGAGGAGGCCATGACGATGACTACACAGACCGCACATAGGTCGTTTAGTTTCTACCTCTTGCCCGACTTTTCGCTCCAGGCTTTCTCTTGCGCGATAGAAGTACTGCGTTTGGCCAATGAGGCCATCGGCAGGAAGGCCTACAGCTGGCAAGTCATATCCGCTGATGGTCAACCGGTAGTTTCGAGTTGCGGGCTGACCGTGAGCATCGACTCCACATTGAGAAATGAACGCGAGAGAACACTGAAATCGAACGCGATATCGGCCGCCGTGATATGCGGCGGCAGCGCCATCCCGCGCCCGGACAGGCAAGTCGATGCATGGCTAAGGGAATGCCGCATGCGTCGCATTCCTCTCATCTGCATCGGCAGCGGCACCATCGTCGTCGCGCGCGCCGGACTGGCAGACGGACGTCGTTGCGCCGTTCATTGGGAACAGCTGCCGCTGTTTTGCGAGCAATTTCCGGGTATAGAATCCACCCAGACGGCCTTTGAACATGATGGTGATCTTCATACTTGCTCGGGTGGGGATGCGCCTTTCGACATGTTTCTGCACCTGGTGGAGCAAGACCATGGTTCAGTCGTCGTCAATCGCATCTGCGAAAGGGCTATCGCTTACCGACTGCGCACCGCCGGAGACCGGCAGCGCCTGCCTCTCCATTCTCGCGTCAAGCTCAACCATCAGGCAGTGATGAAGGTCATCGGCCTGATGGAGGCGAGCCTTGATGATCCTATGCCGGTCGACGATCTTGTAGCGCTAAGCGGAATCTCGCGCCGGCAGATCGAACGGCTTTTCGAGAGAGAGCTAGGGCGCTCGCCGAACCGATACTACCTGGAGCTTCGCCTGGAGCGCGCGCAATTGCTTCTTGTGAGCACAAACTTGCCGGTCGTGGAAGTCGCGGTGGCGTGCGGTTTTGTCTCGCCGTCGCACTTCTCCAAAGTCTATCGCGAAGCGTACGGATGCGCTCCGCACCAAACGCGATCGGCGGCCCGTGCAAGTGGGCGGGCCGATCTAATGGACCCCACGCTGCTGGGACTGGACTGCGTCGAGGCATCCCAGCCACAATTGTCCATGACCGCTTAGAGCGCGTCGCGTTGAACGGATTCCGGTGACGCGTTTCAAGTCTTTGTCTTGTTGCATGTCGTTGCCCCAGAACCGCTGCACACTTCTGGGCGACATGCATTAGCCGAGATGCGGCTGGTCGCTGGCCTTCCCATCGGACGGCCGATGCAGCCAGGGATCCCTACCCTGCCGGGACGATCCCAAGTAGATTGAGGAGAATTGCGGCCGTCTACGTCATCCCAGACCTGGCCCGACCCAAGCGGGCACCATCGAGCGACATTGCTGCGGCGAGAATCCGTTGAAAGCCCTGAAGCACTTCGCAAAGTGCGAAGCTGACATGAAACCGCAGGCAATGGCGACGTCGATGATCGGCATGCGCGTGCCTTCAATCAGCCGCTTGGCATGATCGACCCTGATGCGCAGATAATGGCGGACCGGCGGCTGTCCTATATGGGTGGCGAACAGCCGTTCGAGCTGCCGGCGCGAAATCCCGACTCGCTGCGCCACTTCGTCCATGGAGAGCGGAAACTCGACATTCTCCTCCATGATCCGCATTGCCAGCACGAGCTTGTCGCTCACGCCGGCAAAAGCCAAGCCTGACGGACCTGTCTGCCGGTTCGAGCCGGAGCGCTGGCCCTCGACGGTCGCATGGCGGCAAACCTCCTGGGCAATGAAGCCACCGGCATGGCCGCCAATCAGATCCACCGCCAGATCGAAGGCCGCCAGCTCGCCGGCGCAGGTCGAGTACTGCCCGTCCTTGACGAAGAGGGAGTCGCGGATGCGCGGCTTGTGGAAGACTTCGGAAAAGGCGGCGAGCCGTGACCAGTGGATCGTGCAGCGCGTGTCCGCCAGGAGGCCGGTCTGGGCGAGCAGCCAGGTTGCCGTGCCGACCGCCGAGATCGGCACGCCGCGCCGGGCGATCGCCCGCAGAAAAGCATTGAGCTGAGGCGTCAGCTGTCTCTCCACCGGTTCACCCGCGACGATGGCGAGCTGATCGGCCCTGCGGTCGCCGATGCCGGCAGAGAGATCCTCCATCGAAGCATCGACCGCGACGGAAAGCCCGTTTGCCCCTTCGACGGGCTGCCTGCTCGTCCCTGCGATCAGCCAGCGAAACAGCGGCAGTCTCGAGACCGCGTTGGCGATGCGGAACGGCTCGATGTAAGCGTGAAGCGCGAGATGAGAAAAACCGGGCAGCACGAGCACCGCGACGTCGAACGGGCGGACGGCCGCCACGGCCGCTTCCGGCGTGGTCAGCGCCTTCAATGCGCTGATGTTGGCCGGCGCGTTCATCAGGCCCCGTAGGTGGCCACCGGCTTGCCGAACATGCCGGGTTCCGGCTTCACGCCGAGGCCCGGCCGCTGCGGCACGGCGATGTGACCCTTTTCGATGACGATCGGGTTCTTGGCGTCGAAATGGCCGTCGATATATTCCTGGGCGATCCAGGCGCCTTCCATGCGGCGCGGCTCGACCGTCGCAGCCAGGTGAACACACGCCGCCGCGATGATGTCGCCGCCCCAGGCGTCGTCGCAGCTATGCGGCAAGGAGCGGATGGCGCAAAGATCGCGCACGGTCGTCATCTTGGTGAGACCGCCGAGGCGCGTCACCTTGAAGCCGAAGCCGTCGGCGATCCCCAGCGAAATCGCCTGCAGCACCGCGTTCTGGTCCTCGGTGCTCTCGTCGAGATAGACCGGGTGCGTCACGCGGCCCTTGAGCGTCGCGATCTCATCGATCGTGTTGCAGGGCTGTTCGAAAACGAAGGGGATCGCCTGGCAGAGCCGGTCGAGATGGATCGCGGCGGCGACCGTCAGGCCCCGGTTGCCGTCGACAGCGATGCGCGCCTTGTAGCCGACCGCTTCCCAAACCTTGTGGACGGTCGCCACATCCTCCTCGAGATTGCGGCCGCCGATCTTCACCTGAAGGCGTGGATAGCCCGCTTTGACCTTGTCGGCGGCAATGCGGGCGGTCTCCTCCGGCGAACCGACGATCAGCGAGTAATAGGCAGGCACACGGTCGGTCAAAGCGCCGCCCAAGAGCGTCGAGACCGGCACGCCAAGCTTCTGGCCAAGGAGGTCAAGAAACGCCATGTCGAACGCGGCCTTGGCGTAGCCGTGCCCGTTCAGGCGCTCGTCCATGCGTTTTGCCAAGAGCCTGATCGAGGCGATCTCGGACCCGATGAGGCCCGGCGCGATCTCGGCGACCGCCGCGCGAGCGCCGAGCGCGTGATGCGGCTGATAGACAGGCCCGATCGGGCAGGTCTCGCCCCAGCCGGTCAGCCCGTCATCGGTGACGATCTCGACGAGCGTGCTGTCCAGCGATTCGACGTTGTCGCTCGCCATACGATAGATGCCGCCCTTAACCGGCAGCTCAGTCGTGTAGATGTTGATCTGTTCAATACGCATGACGTCGCTCAGTATTCCTCGTTCAGGGCATCGACCGCGGGGATCTCGCGCGATCGCCGGTCGATATAGGCGCGCAGCGCTTCGTCTTTCGCAATATCGAGCGTCGGCTCTTCATACTCCGCCAGAAGTCGGCGGGCATGCTCCAGCGCCCGCTGCTTGATGTCCTTGGCGCCGTCCGCGTACCACTGCTCGATCGAGTTGTTGTCGAACAGTTTTGGGATGAAGAAGGCCCGCTCGAAATTCGCCTGGGTGTGGGGATGGCCAAGATAGTGGCCGCCCGGCCCGACGTCGCGCACGGCGGCCAAAGCTTCATCGAAATCGTCCCACTGGATGCCCTGGGTCATGCGATAGCCCATGGAGCAGACCTCGGCGTCGACGACGAACTTCGCGATCGAGCAATGCATGCCCGCTTCGTTCCAGCCTGCCGAATGCCAGATGTAGTTCGCGCCCGACATCAGCACGGCCATCATGGTCATGGCGCTCTCATAGCCGGCCTGCGCGTCGAAGACCTTGGCGCCGCCAAGCAGGTTAGACGTGCGCCAGGGCACGTTGTAGCGGCGCGCCATCTGGCCGATCATGAAGTTCATCAGCGAGATTTCCGGCGTTCCCGCCATCGGCGCGCCCGACTGCATCGACACGGTCGAAAGGTAGTGCCCGTAGATTGCCGGGCAGCCCTTGCGGATCACCTGGGTGTAAGCGAGCGCGGAGAGCGCCTCGGCATTGAGTTGCGCCACGGCCGCCGCGGTGGAGGCCGGCGTGTTGGCGCCACCGAGAACGAAGGGCGAGCAAAGCACCGGCTGGTTGCGCCGGCAGAAGGCGCGCATGGCGCCTAGCATCACCTGGTCCCAGACCAGCGGCGAGTTGCCGTTGCAATTGCCGGTCGTGACCGCATGCGTCTCGAGAAAGCCCTCGCCGAACAGGATCTCGCACATGTCGAGCACGTCTTCGGCGTTCTTGGGCGAGGTGGTCATGCCCATGAAGATCTTGTCGGAGTGCTTCATCGACGAATAGGTGATGTGCAGGTGCCGATGCGCGACGACAAGGTCCATCGGCTCGACGATATGATGCGCCGATGAATGCAGCGCCGGCATCATATGCGCGAGCTTATGGAAGGTACCGAGGTCGGCGATCGTCGGGCCTCGCCTAACATCGTCGAGGTCGCGCATATAGGGCGCGCCGGTCATCGGCACGAAGATCGACTTCGGCCCGCCGAGCTCGACATTCTTGGCCGGATCGCGGGCGAAATATTCGATCCTGGAGGGAATGGTCTTGATCAGTTCCATGACCAGGCCACGGTCGAGATGGACGCGGTCGTCCGCGCGCACATCGGCCCCGGCCCTTTTCCAGTCTTCGATCGCGATCGGATCGCGAAACACCACGCCAACGTCTTCCAGGATCGCGAGAGAGGCTTGGTGGATGCGCTCGACCTGCTCGACATCCATCGGCTCCACGACCGGAAGGCCGCGCTTCAGCGTCGGCAGCATGTCGATCTTCGGCGCTGTGCGGATCGTGCGCCGCGCTTCCCGCCCTCCTCTGCGAGAAACTTGCAATTGAGCAGTCATGCCGGCCTCCAGGAATAGCGGTGCGGCCCGTGTGAGCCGGCCGGAACTATTGCCGGAGTCAAAGGATTTGACCTACTGCAAAAGTCTCACGCGTCTGTTGACTAAAGCGCTGCGGCGGCGGGTCTCGTCGATCCGGGCGGCCAGCCGGAGGGCGGCTTAGGAGCCAACCCCATCCCTCGCCGACCGCGCTAATCCGGCTTTTGCGGCTCCACGGCCATCGCATGAAGGCAGCATCACAGGCCCAGGTGACGAGCGCGCATCGAAATAAAGTCAATCGGCAGGCTACTTTTTTGCGCCGACGAGCTTCCGCGGTTCCGTGCTAGCAAGTTTTTGCTTGGTATCGGGCAAGTAGGACAGCCCAATCACGGATCAAGCGAGGCGAACAGAAACGACAAGCTCGGACTCATCTAGGCATCAGGTGAGTATCGACAGGAGGACTTGAATGCCAAAGACAAATCTCGTGAATGATATACTGGGCGCCAGCGCGTCGCGCAGAACCTTCCTGAAGGCCGGCGGCGCGGCAACGCTGGCGCTGACAGGACTCGGCACCGCGGCAAGAGCTGAAGCTTCGCGCCCATTGGTGTGGGTTTATGCCGCCTGGTCCGACTCCCTGGCTATCACCTTTGTCGGTGCCAAGCTGATCGAAGACAATCTCGGCTACAAGGTGAAGTTGCAGCAGGCCGACACGGGCGTGATCTATGCTTCGCTCCAGAAGAGCAAGGCCGACGTCTACTCCAATGCCTATATGCAGGGCATGGGGCCGCTGAAGGGCGAATACAGTGGCGGCCAGGCTGACTACGTCAAAAAGATCGCAGACTCGATCGAGGTGATCGGAGTATCGGAAGGACCGATGACGCAGGGCCTCGCCGTCCCCGACTATGTCGACATCAAGAGTATAACCGAGCTCAACGATCATGCCGACAAGTTCCCGGGCGGCATCATTGGTATCGACGCCGGCACGGGCCTTATGAAGGCGGCTGACGAAACGGTCAAAGCCTACGATCTCAAACTCAAGCTGGTACCGGGCAGCGAAGCGGCGATGTCGGCGGCCTTCCAGCGAGCCTACTCCAAGAAGGAGCCGGTCGTTGTCACCACATGGGAGCCGCTCCCGATGTGGAGCAAATTCAAGATGAGGTACCTCGAAGATCCGAAGCAGACGATGATGAAGGAGCCGTACTACTGCTTCCACGTCGTGACCAAGGACGTTAAATCCGAATTCCCCAAAGCCTACGAATTCCTGAAGAAGTTCCACATTCCGAATGACGAAGAAGCCAAGATCATGGCCATGATCGACGTCGACGGGATGAAGCCTGAGGCGGCCGCGCCAAGTGGATCGGGGAAGTGAAGGGCAAGGGCATCATCGAGCCGTGGCTCGCCTGACGCGGTAGCACGCATCCTCCCAAGGAGTGCAGGGGTCCGCGCCGGCCCCTGCATCACCATTTGCTTTTTTGGGCGCGGGAGCCTTGCATGAGCACGCGAAAGCCGGCCATCGAGATCAAGGACCTCTACAAGATCTACGGCGGCAATCCCGAACTGAAATTGGACAGATTGCGTTCGGGCGCCTCAGGCCCCGATGAGGGCGGCGGCTTCGTCGCGCTCAACAACATCAACATGACGATCGAGACCGGCAAGATCTTCGTCATCATGGGTCTGTCGGGCAGCGGAAAATCCACGCTGCTTCGCTGCATCAACCGACTTATCGACCCGACCGCCGGTCAGATCCTGGTCAACGGGCAGGACGTCACGAAAGCCGAGAAGAAGGAACTCCGCCAGATTCGGTCCAAGATGATCGGGATGGTGTTTCAGCACTTCGCGCTGCTGCCGCACATGTCGGTCATCGACAACGTCGCATTCGGTCTGCGTATCGCCGGCGTCAGCCGCAAGGAACGGCGCGAGCGCGCCGGCAAGGCGCTCGAACTCGTTGGCCTCAGCGGCTGGGACAACAAAAAGCCGTCCAACCTCAGCGGCGGCATGCGCCAGCGCGTAGGTCTGGCGCGCGCCCTGGTCATGGACACGCCGGTGCTCCTGATGGACGAGCCGTTCAGCGCGCTCGACCCGCTCATTCGCGAGGAGATGCAGCAGGAATTGCTTCGTCTCCAGAGCACGCTGAACAAGACCATCGTTTTCGTGACGCACGATCCGAACGAAGCGGCAACGATCGGCGACCGCATCGCCATCCTGCTGAAGGGACAGGTCGTCCAGGAGGGCCGGCCGATCGATATCGTGCTCTCCCCCGCCAGCGACTATGTCAGGGACTTCGTGCGCAGCATCGATGTGTTCAAGGTGTTGTCGGCCGGTCAGGTCATGGACGCCGTCAGCCCCCCGGCTGGGTTGGCGAACAAGCCGATTTCGGAATGGACGAAGCATCTCTCGAAAGACTTCGTGAAGCTGGCGCCGGACGACCTGATCGCGCCCTATCTCGATGAGTTGGCGAAGGAACAGCGCGCTTTGATCGTGGCTCAGGATGATGGAACGCCAATTGGCATGGTCACGACGAAGTCGATCCTGAAGGCACTGGCGGCCCATTCATCGATAGGCGGGCCGACATCCAAGAACGACAAACTCAAGCCGGCCACCGGCGCGGTTTCGGCAAATCCGCCGGCAGAACACGCAGCCCAATAGTATTCAGAAAAGCAACCGAACCACGGAATGACGACGATGGATTTTTCCGAGTTTGCAGAAACCGTTGCTACCTCGATCGATAACTTCACGAACTACCTTTCGGCACATTTCGGTTTCGTATTCGAGTTTATTTCCAACATTATTCTCGGCATTCAAGAACCTTTGGCTGCGATCCTGACCAGCGCGCCTGTATGGGCGATCCTTGCCGTCGTGGTCGTCGGCAGCGTGCTTCTGGGACGCCTGTCATTGGCCATGTTGAGCGGCTTCGGGTTGGCGTTCATCTACGTCATGAATTTGTGGGAGCCTGCGATGACGACACTGTCGCTGGTCCTCACAGCGGCTGTCGTAGCGCTCGTCATCGGCATCCCAATCGGAACCTTGATCGCTGAATCGCGACGTCTCAACGCGGTCATCGAGCCGATTCTCGATTTCATGCAGACCATGCCTCCATTCGTGCTCCTCGTTCCGGCCGTGTTCTTCTTCGGCGTCGGCACCGTCCCGGGCATCGTTGCGACGATCTTCTTCGCCATGCCGCTGCCCGTTAGGTTGACAGCGCACGGCCTTAAAATGGTCGAACCCGAAATGGTGGAGGCCGGGGAAGCCTTCGGTGCCAATCGCCTTACGGTCTTGTTCCTTATCAAGCTTCCACTGGCGTTCCGCTCGATCATGGCGGGCGTCAATCAATGCGTGATGATGTCATTGTCAATGGTCATCATCGCATCGATGATCGGCGCCGGCGGCCTGGGCGATGAGATCATCCGATCGATCTCCCGCCTGCAGGTCGGGCGGGGCGTCGAAGCTGGCCTTGCCGTCGTTGTTCTCGCAATCCTCATCGACCGCATCACCAGGCGCATCAGCGAGAAGGTCGATCCGACAGCCTGACAGGCGCGAAGCCCGGCTATCGCAAGCCGCAGGTTCAATTACGAAGCGCGCGCTGCCGCGCGGCATTCAAGGTCACAAATGGCTGCCGTCGATACCACCCAAATGCCCCATCGCATTCCCCGTTTCATGGCCGCGGTACTCCTGACTGGACATGGCGGAACCGAAAAACTTGAGTTTCGCGACGATGTCCCTGTCCCGGTTGCCGGCCAGAACGAAGTCCTGATCCGAGTGCAGGCGGCTGCTGTCAACAATACCGATATCAACACGCGCATCGGCTGGTACTCAAAGGCGATCAAAGGCGGCACAGCCGAGGGCGCTTCAGGAGGCCCGAGACCGTCGTCCGATGACGCGGCGTGGTCAGGCACCGCGCTGTCGTTTCCACGGATTCAGGGCGCCGACTGCTGCGGATATATCGTGGCCGCCGGCGAAGGGGTCGATTCCAGCCGCATCGGCGAACGGGTAATCGTTCGGAACATGCTGCGCACTTACGTGAACTACCGGCCGTTCGAATGCTGGACCTTTGGCTCGGAATGCGACGGAGCGTTCGCGCAATACGCAAAGGCACCGGCTTCCGAGACGTACAAGGTCAATTGCGACTGGAGCGATGTGGAGCTGGCGTCGATTCCCTGCGCCTACTCCACGGCTGAGGGTCTGCTGCATCGGGCGGGAGTGAGAGCCGGCGAGCACGTCCTGGTCACCGGCGCTTCCGGGGGGGTCGGTTCGGCAGCGATCCAGTTGGCGAAGCGCAGGGGTGCGAAAGTGACGGCCATTGCTGCGCGCGGCAAGGCCGCTGAGGTGCTGGCCTTCGGCGCTGACAGGGTTGTCCCGCGTGGCGAGAATGTTGTCGACCATCTTGGGCGCGCCTCTGTTGACGTTGTCGTTGATCTGGTGGCCGGCTCACAATGGCCGGAGCTGATCGAGGTTCTGCGGCGCGGCGGCCGCTATTCGGTTGCCGGCGCAATCGCGGGTCCTATCGTTGAGCTCGATGTGCGCACGCTCTACTTGAAGGACCTGACCTTTTTCGGATGCACCTTCCAGGAAGACGCCATCTTCGAGAACCTCGTTTCCTACGTCGAACGGGGCGAGATCCGTCCAATCGTCGCGAAAACCTACCCCTTGAAAGACATTGCGAAGGCGCAAGAAGACTTTTTGTCAAAACAATTCGCCGGAAAACTTGTCCTTATCCCACCTGCGTGAACCTATTCCATACCGAGAATTCTCATGAAAATAGCGCAGATTGATGTGTTCCAGGTCGACTTGCCTTATTCGGGCGGCGTGTACCTTCTGTCAGGCGGTCGGGAATACCGAAGCTTCGACGCGACCATCGTCCGTATCAGGACCGACACGGGCATCGAAGGATGGGGCGAGAGCACGCCATTTGGCTCAACTTACATCGCATCTCACGCGCGCGGGGTGCGAGCTGGAATTGATGAGATTGCGCCAAGCCTCCTTGGACTGGACCCGCGGCGCACCGATCGTATCAACGACGCCATGGACATGGCGCTGGTCGGCCATGAGCACGCAAAGACGGCCCTGGACGTCGCCTGTTGGGACATATTCGGCAAATCCGTGGATCTTCCTGTTTGCGAGTTGCTTGGCGGCCGAACGGACGTGAAGATGCCGGTAATCTCCTCCATCTACGCCGGCGATCCGGAGGATATGCGCCAGAGGGTGGCCGAGCACCGCCGCGCGGGATATACCAGCCACTCGGTCAAGATCGGCGACGACCCCGCACTCGACGCCACGCGCATCCAAGCCTCTTTGGCGGACCGAAAGCCTGGCGAGTACTTCATCGTCGACGCCAATGGCGGCATGACCCCCGAGATGGCTCTGCGTATGTTGAGGCTGTTGCCTGCCGGCCTGGACTTCGTTTTGGAAGCGCCGTGTGCCACCTGGCGGGAGTGTTTGTCTGTTCGCCGCCGGACCGACATTCCCATGATCTGGGACGAATTGGCGACCAATGACTCGTCGATAGCGCAGCTCGTTGCCGACGACGCGGCAGAGGGGATCGGGTTGAAAATTTCCAAGAATGGCGGGCTCGCCCGATGCCGGCGGCAACGCGACATGTGCATCGCGGCCGGTCTTACCATCAGCGTTCAGGAAACCACCGGCTCCGATATTGCATTTGCTGCCATCGTGCATATGGGCCAGACCGTTCCGGAGCGGCTCCTGCGCTGTGTGCTGGAAAGCCGCGACATGGTTTCGCTGAAGACGGCGGATGGCGATTTTCCAGTCATCAACGGTCGCGTTGTCGCGCCCTCCCAGCCTGGTCTCGGCATCACGCCGCGCCTGGACGTCCTTGGAGAGCCCGTAGCCAGCTATCGCTAGGTCCTAAGCTCAACCGCCACCCTGTCGCACCAGCGGCGGCGTCGGGTCCGATCATTGTCAGATAGAGACGGACGCGCGAGGCGCCATGGGGCAGCCTCGCGATGGTGGTCCTCGCCATCCTCATTGATCACGTTGTCGGGTATCAGGAGATCGGAAGCGGAAGTTTCTTTGTCCGCCCACCATCGACAACGTAGACCTGACCGGTGACGAAGGCGCTTTCCTCCGAGGCGAGCCAGACTGCGAGACTGCCAACGTCCCTCGGTTCGCCCAGGCGCCCGACCGGATGCATGGCGAGCAGTTCCCTGCGCACGCGGTCGCTGTCGGCCATGCTGTCGATATAGACTTCGCTCAGATCGGAATTGATCCAGCCCGGCGCAATCGCGTTGCAGCGGATACCCTCGTGCCCATGGTCCACTGCGACCGCCGCGGTGAAGCCGTGAATGCCTGCTTTGGAAGCCGAATAGGCGGGGTGCCCGGGATTGGATGCCAGCCCTTCGATCGAACCGATGTTGACGATGCTTGCGCTACCGCGCTTGCGAAGATGCGGCATTGCTGCCTTCGTCAACAGGAATGGGGCCTTCAGGTTGATCACCATCATCTGGTCCCAGTCCGCCTCGGTCATCTCGTCGACCGTCTTCTCGAACATGATGCCGGCATTGTTGACAAGGATATCCAGGCCGCCAAGCTGCTCGACGACGGTCTCGACGGCCGAGGTGATTTCCCGGGAGCTCGAGAGATCCGCTTTCACATAGATGACGCCCTCGCTGAGCATCGCGTCGCGCGGCGCGTTCCTCTGCACGATGGCGACCTTTGCCCCCTCCTCCACAAAGCGCTGCGTGATGCCGGCGCCGATGCCACGTCCGCCGCCGGTGATGATTGCGATCTTGCCTGTCAGTCTGTCAGTCATGGGTGCCCTCAATAAACCGGCTTCGCGCCGTTCACTTCGACCGCTGTGCCGGCGATGTAGCGCGCGGCGTCGGAACACAGGAAAAACACCACGTCGGCAATGTCTTCCGGCTCGGCGATCCGGCCAAGCGGAACCGACTTGTTGAGCTCGGCTATCGCCGTGTCCGGATCGAAGCCGCGGCGGACAAAGCCGGTTCGGATCATCGGCGTGTTGACCTCGTTTGGGCACACCGCGTTGACCCGTATTCCGTCCGGCGCGTGATCGCGACCAAGGCATTTCGAAAAGGAAGCCACCGCAGCTTTGCTGGTGCAGTAGGCCGCGTGTCCGGGCCCGGGATAAAGTCCCCAGCAGGATGCGATGTTGACGATCGCGCCGCCGCCGTAGCCCTTCATGTGGCCGATGGCTTTGCGGCATGTGTAGAAGATCGACGTCAGATTGATGTCGAACGTCCGCTCCCAATCCTCGTCGGTCGTCTCGAGGATGTTGCCCCGGGTGATGATGCCGGCATTGTTGACGAGCACGTCCAGCCGCCCTGTGGTCTGGACGGCATAGTCGATCAGTTCCTCGCAATAGGCCTTGTTCCTGAGATCGCCAGCCTTGTCCCAGACGGTCTGTTCCGACCGGTTGAGTTTGGCGGCGAGCCTGTCGAGGCCGGCCTGGTCGGCGTCGCCGGCAATGACACGAAAGCCGTTCGCAATGAACTGCCTTGAGATCGCCTGGCCGATGCCTCCCGCCGCGCCTGTTATCACCGCAGTTTTCTTTTCAGTGTCGCTCATCGCTTCAGCCGCTCTTTGAGGAAAAATACGGCTCATATTCTCTGATTAGCGGCCGAAGGCCAGCGCGCCGAGCCTGCAAAAGTCTCACCCCCTTGTTGAGTTGCCGGGCGTTCCCATGGCGGAGCCCGACTTCGTCGGCGACAGATTACATCAGCTAACCTGGTCGAAAATTTTTTGCCGTTGAGGGGCTCGGAAAACAGGTCAATATCCGCAGGTCGCCTCCCAACCGCATGAAGGTGTGAATATGACCGTCGATCTAGTTGCCAAGCTTGACGACAAGCTGCGTGCAAAGCGCGAAAGCTTCGACAAGATTCCCGTGGTCGATATCGCCCCACTTCTCGATGGAAGCGACAAACTGAGCGTGGCCAGGCAGATCCGCTGGGCACTGTCGAATACCGGATTCATGTATGTGAAGAACCACGGCATTCCGCGGGACTTCGTCGATTCGGTCTTTGACGTCAGTCGCCGGTTCTTCGAATTGCCCATGTCCGAGAAGATGGACTTGCATGTTGGCAAATCCGACGTCGCGCTTCGTGGATATATCGAACCATTCGGAGAAAACACCGACCCGACCAAGACGAAGGATCTGAAGGAGTGCTTCGACATTGGCCCCGAGCGCTCAACTCTGGAAGGTCCGTTCTTCGGCGCCAACCAATGGCCCTCAGATTTCCCTGAATTTCGGGAACTGACATACGGCTACCACCAGAAGATGGTGGATCTGGCAAAGAAGCTGTTGAAGGGCATCGCCCTTAGCCTCGACCTGCCGGAGAACCACTTCGAGGCCCTGATGCGCAATCCGATCAGCATTCAGCGCTTGCTTCATTACCCTCCGCAGCGCGGCTATGTCGGTGAAAACATCATTGGTATCGGCGCACACACCGATTATGGCAATCTGACCATCCTGGCGCAGGACGACGTCGGCGGCCTCCAGGTGATGAACCGCGACGGTGACTGGGTGGAGGGCACGCCCATTCCCGGCACCTTCGTCATCAACATCGGCGACCTCGTTCAGCGGCTGACCAATGATGTCTACCTCGCGAACATGCATCGCGTTGTGAATACCTCTGGACGCGAGCGGTATTCGATCCCCTTCTTCATCGACGCGGATTTCGACGCAACCATCGCGCCGCTGGCGTCATGCGTGACCGCGGCCAATCCGGTTCGTTACAAGCCGGTGACGTGCGGGGCGCATAAATTCGGGCGTTTTGCAGCCAGCTATGCCCATCTGGCAAAGGCGGGTTGAGACACGGATATCCGTCGAAAAAATTGCACACCGGTACGCAGCCCTTCAAGAACTCGCGGCAAGCCACTTTGCAAACAGTCGAGCTTTCGTCCCAGCCTTGGGATGGATCTTCAGATAGAACGCCATCGGGGACGGTATCGTGTCAGACACAAGTTTGATCAGCCGTCCCTCACGCATCAGGCTTTCGACCAGCCCGTCCCAGCCAAGCACCGCCCCAATATCGTCCTGGGCCGCCTGCAGCGCGATCATATAGTTGTTGACGGAAAACCTTCGGCCCTTGGGATTGCCCTGTCCAAGGGACTGGAACCAATCGCCCCAGTTCGTCCAACCAGTTTCTTCGCTGCTTAGGTGGATTAAGGGCGCCTTGAGCAAATCTTCAACTTTGGAAATGCCGTGGTCAGCGGCAAATCTTGGGGTGCCAAGAGCGACGATTCGATCCCGAAAAAGCTCGTGACACTATTCAGGTTCTTCTTGGGGATTCCCGTATTGAATACTCAGGTCGCAGCGGCTGGCCGTACCGGGGACGTCGCTGACG
Organism: Mesorhizobium loti; assembly: GCF_001510895.1. Classification (GTDB taxonomy): domain Bacteria; phylum Pseudomonadota; class Alphaproteobacteria; order Rhizobiales; family Rhizobiaceae; genus Mesorhizobium; species Mesorhizobium loti_A. The sequence goes on from NZ_LPWA01000124.1 coordinate 23,755, forward strand.
ATCTGCGAAACGGCTATAGTGGGATGGCTCTTCCAGAATGCTGAAATTTTTGGCGTGAGCCACAACGAGCTGACCGCCGTGGTCGTCCTGATTGTCACATCGACGGCTTCAGGTCGGTCGCGCATCTGGATAACGGCTTCGGAGATCGTCTCGAACCCGCGTTGAAGAGCAACGAACAAAAACGCGCCCTTCTCCGTCAATTCGACGCCCCGGCTTCTACGCAGGAAGAGGTCGCATTTCAGGTCATTCTCAAGCGCCTTGATCTGGTGGCTGACAGCCGCCGGCGTGACGTTCAATTCCCGAGCGGCCTTCTTGAAGCTTTCATTCCGGGCTGCCGCCTCGAAGCAAATGAGAGCGGTCACCGAAGAAAGATCATAGGGTCTGGGCATCGGAGCCTCTTCAGCTTCAACCAAGTCTTTCGCTGGAATTCAGGTTAGATAAACTAAATCGGAGTAAAAATTAATGCCATTGCCGAAGGGACGCCGGCTCTCTATCCGCCTTCACCGGCACGTCGGACATTGGGTGGAGGGCGTCGCAGGTCGCGAAGGGTGGTTTGGGCAGTTTTCCTATTCTTGCCGCAGATGGGTTGGGGTCGCGGCCGTGTTGGTCGAAACGCCGGCTACCGCGTCACCTTACGAATGGGTTCTCGACAACTTGAGCGTCTCTTGCTCGAGCCGTCGTGTCGCGCGATCATCGAAGTGTTTGGGGGAGCTTGAGATGGTTCGCCGCTATTACGACCTTCCGTCCTTGACCGCCTTGGCGGTTTTTGAGGCGTCCGCCCGGCACCTCTCGTTCAAACTGGCGGCCGCGGAGCTGAACGTCACGCCTGGAGCGGTCAGCCGGCAAATCAAGGCGATCGAGGACGAGCTCGGTGTCCCGCTGTTCACGCGGTTGGGAACCGGTGTGGCCCTGACCAGCGCCGGCGAAGAACTCTACAGCGTGCTGGCCAGCGGTTTCTCGCGAGCAGCGGACATCGTGCGAAATGTGAAGCGGGGCGACCGTTCGAAGAACGTCACTCTGGCCTGCTCGGACGCCTTCGCATCGATGTGGCTGATCCCGCGCATGCCGGACTTCTGGACACGCTATCAGGATATTGCCGTCGATCATCTGATTTCGGATAATCCCAAGGACTATCGCCGCGCGGAGGTCGAATTGCGCATCCGCTATGGATTCCGCTCGTGGTCCGACGAGAATGCGGAACTGCTTTTCGACGAAACGATCTACCCGGTCTGCGGGCCGGGGTTCGCGAGCAAGCATCGGGATGCGACGGCGGAATCATTGACGGACCTGCCCCTCCTGCATGTCGATTGGGCTGATCCCGATTGGGCCGGTTGGGACGAGGTCTTGCGGCGCGCGGGTGTCCCGCACGGTCCAACCCGCGGTCGCCGCTTCAGCAAGTTCTTCGTGGCGCTCCAGGCCGCCCAGGCCGACCAGGGCGTCGCCGTCGGCTGGCATCGTCTGGTCAAGGCGCAAATCGACGAAGGCAAGCTGGTCAGGCTGACGGATCTCGAGCTGCCGGCACCTGGCGGCTACTATCTGACGTGGAATGACAATCGCACGCTGTCTCCCGCCGCCGAGGGCTTACGCAGCTGGATCCGGGAAGTGGCGGCACAAGAGCGGGAGAACTAGAGTTCCCTTCCGGCGCGTCGCTGCATCGCCCACAGCTTGAGCGGCGCGCCGATCGTCATCAGCGGTTCCGGATAAAGTCGAGCCGGAGCGGGCTCGTTCTGCGCTTCCGCGACCATCTGCTCGTTGCTGCCGACCGCGAGATCGGCGGCCAGCATTCCATAGAGCGTGCCCTGCACCGTTCCCAACCCGTTGCAGCATCCGGCGACGAACACCCTCTCTTCAACCTCGCCGAACGCCGGCGCGGAGTTGAGGGAGAGGCACAGGTGGCCGCCCCAGCGAAACTCCATCGGCATTTCGCCGAGCATCGGAAAGCGCGCCCGAAACGATCGATCATGCGCCGCGCCGATCTGGCTGATCTGCCTCTCGCTTGTCGACATGTCCGGGTTGTAGGTGAAGGTGTTGCGGACGACGATGCGGTCGCCGATGCGCCGGATGGTCGAGCCCATCGGGTCGGCCGGGATCAAGCCCCAATGCGGCTCGCCTCCCAGAGCTGCCTGCTCGCTCTTGGAAAGCGGCCTGGTCATGCTGGCATAGGTGAAGACATGCAGCAGGCGCTTCTTGAAGAAGCCGAAGCTTTCGAGATGGCCGTTGACCGTCAGGATCAGCCGCGGCGCGGTGATCTCGCCCTCAGCCGTTTTCACCGTATGCAGCTTGCCGGTCTGCATGGATGTGACCGCGGACTTCTCGAATATCTGCACGCGGGTCGACAGGCCTTCGGCTACGCCACGGACGAAGCCGGCCGGCTGCGCCATTACCGTCCCCGGCGTGAACGTGCCGCCGATGAAGAAGTCCGTTCCGGTAATTGTCTTCATTTGCGGCCCATCGAGCCGCTCGAACGGCTCGGCGAGGCCGGTCAGGTGATTTTCGAACGCACGCAGAACGGCAAGACCGTGATCGGTGGCGGCGCCATGGAACTTGCCAGCCCGCACGAAGAAGCGCTGCAATCCATACTCGTCCGCCGCCGAGCCTGAAAACTCGATCGCGGCGCGGTTCATGCGGATGCGCTTGCGGTCGTGCTCCCGGGCGCCGCCGTAATTCTCGCCGCCGAGCTCGTGCGGCAGGTCGATCATGAAGCCCGAATTCCGTCCGGCCGCGCCCCAGCCGACACGCTGGGCATCGATCAACACGATACGGTCGCCGGGCACCAGCTGCGACAACCGGCGCGCGGCGGCCAGACCGGCAAAGCCGGCGCCGACGATGACCCAGTCCGCTGTATGCCGGCCGCGCAGGACCTGCGCCGGCGGTGGAGGCGGCAGGAGCCCGTACCAGCCCGGCATGTTGATGTCCGCAGGCGTCCTTACGGCCTGATGCACGCTCATGGCTTGTCGGCTTAGTCGACGGCGCGCGAGACCTTGGGATCGGAAATGTCCGCCCAGATGGTCTTGAGCTCGGTATACTGGTCGTGGGCGTGGAGCGATTTGTCCCGCCCGCCGAAGCCCGACAGCTTGAAGCCGCCGAATGGCGTCGAGATGTCCCCTTCGCCATAGCAGTTGATGGTCACGGTGCCGGCGCGGATGTCGCGCGCGATGCGATGTGCCTTGCCCAGATTGGCGGTGAAGATCGAGGCGGCGAGCCCGTATTGCGTGTCGTTGGCAACGCGGACCGCCTCTTCGGCGTTGGCCACCGTGATCACCGACAGCACCGGGCCGAAAATTTCCTCTCGGGCAATCGTCATTTCCGGCGTGACATCGTCGAACACCGTCGGCTCGATGAAATAGCCTTTGCCGTGCTTGTGGGCATTGCCGCCCGTCACGATCCTGGCGCCTTCCGCACGGCCCTTCTTGATGTAGCCCATGATGCGGTCGAACTGTTCCTTAGACACGATGGCGCCGAGCCGGTTGCCCGGGTCCAGCGGCTCGCCCAAGGGCCATTCCTTAAGCTTGTGAAGGACCGTTTCGACCAGTCGGTCCTTGATCTTTTCGTGCACGATCAGGCGGGAATTCGACGAGCAGTTCTCGCCCATGTTCCAGAACACGGCCTGGGTGACATGCTGCGCGACGACATCCAGGTTCTCGGCATCGTCGAGTACGATGCACGGGTTCTTGCCGCCGCATTCAAGCACGATGCGCTTCAGGTTGGACCTGGCGGAATACTCCAGGAACTTCCGGCCGACATCCGTCGAGCCGGTGAAGGCCACCATGTCGATATCTGCATGCAGCCCAAGCGCCTTGCCCGTGGTCTCGCCCGGACCGGTGACGATCTGCAGAACACCTGGCGGAATTCCTGCCTCATGCGCCAGTTCGGCGATCCGCAACGTCGACATATTGGTCTGCTCGGCCGGCTTGACGATGACGGAGTTGCCGGTCGCGAGCGCCGGCCCGATCTTCCAGGCCAGCATCAGAATCGGGAAGTTCCACGGCAGAACGCAGGCCACCACGCCGAGGGGCTGGCGCACGATCAGCGACACGACGTCGTCGCCCGAAGGCGAGGTCTGGCCGTAGAGCTTGTCGGTGGCCTCCGCATGCCATTCGAGACAATGCAGGGCCTCGGGGACGTCTATGGTCTCGACGTCGTAGATCGGCTTGCCGCTTTCGAGCGTCTCGATCACGGCAAGCTCGTGGGCGTTGCGCTCCATCAGCTTGACCAGACGGCGCAGCACCCGCTTTCGTTCGCTTGGATGCGCCCGCGACCACGCCCCCGATTCAAACGCCAGCCGCGCCTTCTCGACAGCGAGATCGACATCCGCCTGACCGCAGGAGGCGATCCTAGCGATCACCTGCCCCGTCGCGGGATTGATGGTCTCGAAAGTATCCCCGGAAAGTGCCGCCCGTGCCTTGCCGTCGATCACCGCGTTGGTCGGCAGCGGCAGGCTGTCCGCCAGGTTCTGGTACTCATCACGCGTTAATAGCGATGACATTTTCGGAAGCCCTCTTCTGGGATTTTGCGATGATTGACGCGATGACGGCTTTAAGGGTGCGGATCGTCGTCTCGAGCTCACGCTTCTGCTCGTCATCGAGCGCCCGCATCGGCCGGCGCACCGGTCCCGCCGGCAAGCCGGCCAGCTCGCAGCCGAATTTGATGCTTTGGACGAACTTGCCGCCCTGTTCGAGCACGCGCATCAGCGGCAGCAGCGCCGACATGATCTGCCGGCCCTTGGTGAAATCCTTCTCGATGACGCAGGCTTCGTAGAGCGCGATATGCTCCGCCGGCAGGCAGTTACCGGCGCCGCAGACCCAGCCCTTCGCGCCCCAGGCGAAGAATTCCAGCGCCTGGTCATCCATGCCACAGAACAGGTCGATATGCGGATAGTCGCGCGCCAGCGCATGCAGCTGGTTCATGCTGCCGCTGGATTCCTTGATGGCGCAGAAATTGGTGCTGCGGCCGACCCTGTCCAGGAACTCGAGGTCCATCATCGTGCCGGTGCGGCCGGGATAATTGTAGAGCATCACCGGCAGGTCGGCGGCCTTGTCGATCGCCAGCGCATGATTGGCGAGTTCGAGCTGCGTGGGGACGGCGTAGTATGGCGAACCGATCAGGATGCCGTCATATTTGAGGTCCTTGGCGACCAGCGCGTATTCAATGCAGTCCTCCGTGCGGATGGCGCCGACGCCGGCAATCAGCGGCACCTTTCCCTTGACGACGGTTTTGGCGAGCTTCAGCAGGCCGACGCGTTCATCGCGCGATTGGGCGTAGTACTCGCCGGTCGTGCCTCCGATGATGATGCCGTGCACGCCCGACGCGACCAGATGCTCGACCATCACGCAGAAGCCGTCGCGGTCGATCGAACCATCTTGGTGAAAGGGCGTGGTGACGGGCGGAATAATGCCTTTGAACGACATCGGCCTGGCTCCAATTTGGCTTCAGGCTCGTCGTTATATGCAAGGTTTGCCCACCCGGCAGTCGAAATAAAATCACGCGGCGGGCTACTTTTTTGCGGGCGCCCTGTGAAAGGATTTTACTTCACCTGGGACGTGGACCCAGATCGGGCTTGCTAGATGGCAAAATCGCCGTTGGGGCGACGCTATTGCCGCCGTTTTCCCTCTACTCCCACTCAATTGTTCTTAATCCAGATAAGATATTGATCTATCTGGGTTTTTTCCTGCCTTCAGCTAAAGAAACCCTCAGTCAGGCCGTTAGATTTCTATAGTGTTGATTTTAAAAAGGAAATTTTTGACGAAATTTTTTTCGAGGTCGCGCGAACTATCGAGATCAATCGGCTCTTCCAACTGCTCTCACGCCACCCGACTCTTACAACCCGGTCGCTCAAAAAGTACCGTCATGGTGTCGCAACGCGCCGCGATTTGAACATCCTGTATGCCCCACAACAGAGCGGCCGAGATGGGCCGGAGAACGAACCCGCTGCGCGGGAGGGCGCGAGCGGTTGAGGTGAAGATCAAGAACCGGTCGTTGCGCCCACATTGAGGGTGGTTCGGCAGCGGCAGAGCATCACGGGCTTCTTCAACAAGGAGCCCGACCATGACCTATCCTGTTCTCGATGCACCAATCAGTCCGCTGCGTCAGCGGCTGATCGACGACATGAACATGCGGCGTTTCTCACGGGAGACGCAGCGCAACTATCTGCGCGACATCGGACGCCTGGCAACGTTCCTCGGCCGGTCGCCGGACACGACTACCGCCGACGACCTGCGCCGGTTCCAGATCGAGCAGCAGGACGACGGTGTTCCCGTGCCGACGATGAACAGCATCGTGTCGGCGCTTCGCTTCTTCTTCACGCATACGGTCGATCGTCCCGATCTGGCGCGCAAGCTCGTCCGACTGTCGCACCCGCGCAAGCTGCCGGTGGTGCTCAGCCGCGACGAGGTTGCCCGTCTCCTCAACGCCACCACCTGCCTCAAGCACCAGGCCGCGCTGTCGGTTGCCTATGGCGCGGGCCTGCGCGTGGCCGAGGTCTCGGCGCTGAAGGTCGCCGACATCGACAGCGAGCGCATGCTGATCCGGGTGGAGCGAGGCAAGGGCGGGCGGTATCGCAACGCCATGCTGTCGCAAGACCTGCTCTTGTTGCTGCGTCAGTGGTGGAAGGTCGGACGTCAGCAGGGAGTGATGCATCGCGACGGCTGGCTGTTTCCGGGACAGCATGCGATGAAGCCCATCAGCACCCGCCAGCTCTATCGCGTGGTCGTCGAGGCAGCGCAGGCGGCCGACATCGCCAAGCGGGTCGGGCCGCACACGCTGCGTCACAGCTTCGCCACCCACCTGCTGGAGGACGGCACCGACATCCGGATCATCCAGGTCCTGCTCGGGCACGCCAAGCTAAATAGCACTGCCTTCTACACCAAGGTTGCAACCCGCACGGTGCGCACCGTCACGAGCCCGCTCGACAAACTCGGCCTGTTCAAGCCGGAAGAGATCTCGCCCGACGGCTGAGCGTGCGCGCCTCGCTCGAGGTCGCCGACATCTTCCGCACTGCCGGGCCCGCCTACCGGGCCGCCCATGCCGGGCATCTGAGCCTCGCCCAGCTCAAGGTCATGTCGGCGATCGAGCACTGCCGCACCGCGGCCCTTGGCGGTCACGTCGAGGCCTGCGAGGCCTGCGGCCAGTGGCGCATCGCCTACAACTCCTGCCGCAACCGGCACTGCCCGAAGTGCCAGGGTGCCACGGCGCGGACATGGCTTGCCGAGCGCGAGGCCGACCTGCTGCCGGTCGGCTACTTCCACGTCGTGTTCACTCTGCCCGCCGAGGTCGCCGACATCGCCTTCCACAACAAGGCGGCGGTCTACGACGTGCTGTTCAAGGCAGCGTCGGAGACGATGCTGATCATCGCCGCTGATCCGAAGCACCTCGGCGCGCGCATCGGCATCACCGCCGTGCTCCACACCTGGGGTTCGGCGATGACGCACCATCCGCATGTGCACATGATCGTGCCGGGCGGCGGCATCGCGCCAGACGGAAGCCGATGGATATCGTCGCGCCCGGCCTTCCTGCTCCCGGTGCGCGTACTCGGCAGGCTGTTCCGCCGGCTGTTCCTCACCCGGCTGGTCGCGCTTCACGACGCCGGCCGGCTCGCCTTCTTCGGATCGATGGCGCACCTGACCGACCGCCGGGCCTTCCTGCAGCACCTGTCGCCGGTCCGGAAGAAGCGCTGGGTGGTCTACGCGAAGGCGCCCTTCGCCGGACCGGAGGCGGTGCTCGCCTATCTGTCGCGCTACACGCACCGGGTCGCCATCTCGAACAGCCGCCTGATCGCCTTCGACGAGAGCGGCGTCACCTTCCGCTACAAGGACTACCGCCGCGATGGCGCCGACCGGCAGCAAGTCATGACGCTCGCGACCGACGAGTTCATCCGCCGCTTCCTGCTCCATGTCTTGCCAAGGGGATTCCACCGCATCCGGTATAGCGGCCTGCTTGCCGGCTCCGCTCGCAAGGCCAGCCTCGCGCTTGCTCGTGAACTCCTGAATGTCGCCGCACCGTCCGACGACGACACCACGGACGAACCGGACAACTTCCGCCCGCCATGCCCCTGCTGTGGTGGCCGCATGATCGTGATCGAGGTGTTCGAACGATGGAGGCAGCCGCGCGGGCCGCCACACGGTTCCCCGTCGACCGGGACCAGCACGCCATGACCCGGCATGGAATGGTTCGGCCTTCAGCTGCAGGCGCTCAGCCTCCGGCAACGGATCGACGCACGTCTGTGGTGATTGTCGGCTCCGACAGAGCCGCGCCCAGCCGCCCACCGTCCCGACAACACCGCGCGGAGGCGCAACGAAGCGGTCTGTCCGCATTCACCCCAGAGCTTCCCGACGGCGGTCGCGCCATCGCCGGCATCTGCCGAAATCCGAAATCCCCATAGCCATTGCCTGTGGGCCGCGGGTTCCTTCCTCGGGGACTTTCGTACGCCTGCCGGCGCCCGAAACTCTTCACGGAAGCGGACCGGCTGGTTTCGGCACGAACGGGCTAGAAAGCCGACCTTTGCGCGGCTAATCCGATTGGATAGCGCCGAGAAGCGGACGGTGATTGCCTCCCGCCTCACCGACGCCGGCAACCCTCAACAGCTATATTGTTCGCTGCCGGCGTAGCAGTGGATTTCCAGTTCGCATCCCGCGCAGCAGATGCGCAGTATCAATCCTGCAATTGGACCATGCGCAGGTAAGGCCGCAACTCCTTCCAGCCCTGGGGGAATCGCCCCCTCGCCTGCTCGTCGCTGAGGCTCGGCGAGATGATCACCGGCTGGCCGGGCTGCCAGTTCACCGGCGTCGAGACCTTTTGATTGTCGGTGAGCTGCAGGCTGTCGATGGCGCGCAGAATCTCGGAGAAATTGCGGCCGGCGCTCGGCGGATATGTCAGGCTGAGGCGGATCTTTTTGGTGGGATCGATGACATAGACAGCGCGCACCGTCACGTTGGGGTCGGTCGCGGCGTGGATCATGCCATAGAGGTTGGCGACCTTCTTGTCGCTATCGGCAAGCATCGGGAAATTGAGAGCGTGGCCCTGTGTCTCCTCGATGTCCTTTTCCCAAAGATTGTGCGCCTTCACGTCGTCGACGGACAGTCCGAGCGGCTTGATGCCGCGCTTGTCCCATTCCGGCTTGAGGCGGGCGACCTCGGCCAGTTCGGTGGTGCAGACCGGAGTGAAATTCTTCGGATGGCTGAAGAAGATGCCCCAAGAATCGCCGAGCCAATCATGAAAACGGATCGTTCCTTGCGTGCTTTGCTGCTCGAAGTCTGGAGCAATCTGGCCGAGTTGCAGTGACATGGTTTCGTCCTTTCTTTTCGGATACTGGCAGTCAGTCGTTGAAGTGCCGGCCTTCCTTGACCTCCGCGACAAGTCCGGCGCGAATGGCAAAGTCGCCGAAGCGTTCATCCGGCAGGCGCTCTTTCGCGAATTGCCCGATGACCTTGCCGAGCAAGTCCAGGATGGCGGCCTCGCCGACGTTCTCGAGAACCATCTTGTTCAGTCGCTGGCCGTGGAATCCGCCGCCGAGATAGAGGTTGTATTTGCCGGGTGCGCGGCCGGTGAGCGCGATCTCGCCGATATAGGGCCGCGCGCAGCCGTTCGGGCAGCCGGTCATGCGGATGGTGATTGGCTCATTCTCAAGATGATGCGTGGCCAGGATCTTCTCGATCTTGCCGACGAGATCGGGCAGGTAGCGCTCGCTTTCGGCCATGGCGAGGCCGCAGGTCGGCAACGCCACGCAAGCCATTGAATTCAGGCGCAGCCCGCTTCCCTGGTTGAGGCGGTCGAGCCCGAATTCCTTCATCACCCCCTCGATGTCCGGGCGTGCCTTGGGCGCGATATCGGCAATGATCAGGTTCTGGTTGGGCGTGACCCGGAACGTGCCCTTGTGGATGCGCGCGAGTGCGCGCAGACCGTCCATGACAGTGCCGATCACGCGACCGTTTTCGATGAACAGCGTGCAGTGCTCTTTCCCGTCCTCGCCGCGCGTCCACCCGATCGGATCACCGTTCGTGGTGAACTGATACGAGCGCGCGGGCGCCAGCGAAAAGCCCAGCCTTGCCTCGATCTCCGCCTTGATCCAGTCGAGGCCCCTGTCGTCGATCGTATACTTGAACCGTGCGTGGCCGCGGTCGACCCGGTCGCCATAGTCCCGTTGCACCTGCATGACCGCGTCGCAAACTCCCAGCACCTTGTCGGCCGCGACGAAGCCGATCACGTCGGCCAGCCTGGGGTAGGTTTTCGGCGCCTGGTCGGTGCGGCCCATGCCGCCGCCAATGGCTACGTTAAAGCCTTCGAGCCTGCCTCTGGCGGCGATGGCGATGAAGCCCAGGTCCTGCGCGTAGACGTCAATGTCGTTGGACGGCGGAATGACGAAGCCGATCTTGAACTTCCGTGGCATGTAGGTCCGGCCGTATAGGGGCTCCTCCGGTCCGGAAGACTGGGTCTGCTCTTCACCGTACCAGATCTCGCGGTAGGCCCCGGTCCTGGGGATGGCATGGTCGCTGGCTGCCTTGGCAAGCGCGTAGACCTCTGCATGCAGCTCCGAAAGCAGCGGATTGACCGAGCACATGACGCCGCGGGCGTCGTCGCCGCAGGCAGCCTTGGTGTCGAGCAGCACGTCGCGCAGGCCTTGGATCGTCGCGCGCAGATTCTGCTTACGGACACGATGCAGCTGGAATGTCTGGCGCGTGGTCAAACGCAACGTGTTGCCTGCGAAGGCACGGCCCAGTTCGTCGAGCTTCAGCCATTGGCTCGGGGTGCAGACGCCGCCCGGCAGCCGCACGCGCGCCATGAAGGTATAGGCCGGCTCGAGCTTTTGCCAGCGGCGCTCGTCGCGGATATCCCGATCGTCCTGCTGATAAAGGCCATGAAACTTCATCAGCTTGATGTCGTTGCCCGGCACGGCGGCGGTCAGCTCTTCGACAAGGCCGGCCGCTATGGTGCCGCGCAATTGGTCGCTGTTCGCCTTCATCGTCTCATCGAGGCCGAGCTTGTCCAGCGGTTGCGACACGTCGCGGCTACGGTCGATTTCCTCCAGGATGGACGTCATGTGACCCTCAGTAGACATCGATTTGATAGCGACGGTCGCGCTGCAGTGCGCCGAGATAGTCGTCGGCGGCTGCTTTGCCGCGGCCGCCTTGCTGCTGAACGATGGTGCGAAGCGCCGCATGGACGTCGGGAGCGAGCTTGGCACCGTCGCCGCAAACGTAGACATGCGCGCCTTCCTCCAGCCAGGCGAACACGTCGCGCGCGTGCTCGATGAGCCGGTGCTGGACATAGGTCTTCGCCACGCCGTCGCGGGAAAAGGCGACATTCATGCGGCTGAGCACGCCGTCCTTCAGGAGGCCCTGCCATTCGGTCTGGTAGAGGAAGTCGCTATGGAAGTTACGCTCCCCGAAGACCAGCCAGGACTTACCCGTCGCGCCCCGCGCCTCGCGCTCCTGCAGGAAGGCGCGATAGGGCGCCACCCCGGTGCCGGCGCCGATCATCAGGATCGGCGCGTCATCGCCCGGCAGACGGAAATGACGGTTCTCCTGCACGTAAACGGACACCGTAGTATCGGGCTCCGCACGGCCCGCGAAATGGCCGGAGGCGACACCGGAGCGGGGTTCGCCGTGCAACTCGTAGCGGACCGTGCTCACCGTCAGATGCGCCTCGTCAGGCATCGCTGCGAGGCTGGATGCGATCGAATAGAGGCGCGGCTGCAAGGGGCGCAGGCCGGCGACGAAGGTCTGCGGATCGATGCCCTGAACCGGGAAACGCCTGACGATGTCGATCACATGATGGCTTCTGAGAAAGGCGGCGCGTGCTTCGGCCTGCTCCTCGCCGCGCAACTCGTGGAGTTCCCGCGCGCCGCTCGCTTCTGCCCAATGCTCGATGAGGCGCGGTGTCGCCGCGGTGATCTCCAGCGCTTGGCCAAGCGCCTCGCCGAACGTCGTTTTGCGCTCCTTGAGCGAGAGGGGGGTGTCGGCCGAGAGCAGCAGCGTGTCGAGCAAGGACTCGACGAGGCGCGGATCGTTGCGCGGCACGACGCCGAGCGCATCGCCGGGTTCGAATGCCAGACCGGAGCCCGCAAGCGACAATTCAATGTGCCGGGTTTCCTTGCTTGACCCGCGCCCCGTCAGCACGAGATTGTCGATGACCGTGGCGGGAAATGGCGCCCGCTTGTCGAAGGCGGGCGCTGGCGCCGCCGAAGCGGATCGCATGTCAACGGTTCTGGTGCTCGCTCCGCCATTTGCCGCTTGCGCGGGCGGCGCGAGCTTGGCCACCACCGCCTTGATCCAGCCCGAGGCATCCTCATCGTAGTCGACGTCGCAATCGACGCGTGCTTCGAGGCGCGTCGCGCCAAGTTCCTCCAGGCGCCGGTCGAGGCGTTTTCCCGCTCCGCAATAATGCTCATAGGTGGAATCGCCGAGCGCCAGAACCGCGTACCGCAGATCCGGCAGGCGCGGCGCCTTGCGGCTTTCGACGAACTCGAAGAAACCCTTGCCGGAAAGCGGCGGATCGCCCTCGCCATGCGTGCTGGTGACGATCAGCAAGTCCTGCTCGTCCTTGAGGCGGCGCAACTTGTAATCCGCCATGTCGACGACCGTCGGCTCGACGCCCAGCCTGCCAGCGGCCTCGCCAAGCGCCTTCGCCAGGCCGGCGCCATTGCCGGTCTCGCTGCCGAACAGGACCGTCAGGGAGCGCGTCGATGGCGCGGCAGCCGGCAAGGGCGCCAATGGATCGAGCGTCGCAAGCGGCAGGCTGGCGCCGGTGTGCAGCGCCCGCGCGTTGTGATCCAGGCCGGCGAAATAGCCGCTCAGCCACAGCCCCTGCCCAGGCCTCAGGGAGGTGGCGAGCGCATTGATCTGATTCCACTGTTCCGCCGTGAAACCTGGTCCTGGAAACTCGAACGCCGTCATCTGGTCGCTTCCTTCAGCATGGTCTCGCCGCCGTTGGCTTGGCCGTGCGAAGGCTCATTCACGACCGAGGTTCCGGCGACGGGCGCGACCTTTGCATCGCGTTTTCGACCCAGACAAACGAATGATATTGCTGGCTGGCTGCAAGAATTTTGCACTAAACGGCGATTTAAACTGCTGTTCTAACATTCGTCCGCAGGGCACATCTTTCTTTCCAAGAATAAGATGTTCCATGGTCAAAAAGCCTGATCGGCCGGCTTCGATTTTTTGGCGTTTGGATAGGAGAAGCCTCAGCGGAACCAGGATTTTGCGAAGCTGGTCCCGATGCATGGGCCGGCCGGCGGCTCGGCAAGCTGGGATCCGCCCTGATCGCCTCAGGAAGCGATGCGTGGCCGACCTGTGGCGGTCGCCACGACAATGGCTTCGACGAAACTGCGCTCGCCCTCGATCGTCGCCACCTTGACCTGCCGCACGGTCTCGATCCGGGCCTGATCGGTCCCAGCACGCTCGGCAAGACTTGCCGCCAGGATGCGAACATGGGCCTCGGCGGCGGCCATCGCTTCGTCCTCGGTATCGAAGTCGTCCAGCCTCTCGCCGGAATTCAGACGGAAAAGCCCGATCTCCGGCTGGCTGACGCGTGCTTCCGCCGACATGCGCACTTGCCCGACGACAGCACCCAGCGCATTTGCCACGTCGGCGTGTTCGGCGATATGGCAGTCATTGCCGATCAGGGGTGGCAGGCCGGCATAGTGGAGCGATGCGGAGGCCCCTAGGCCGATCACCGGCCGGTCAAGCACGATCGACAGCCGTGCCATTCCGCGTCGCTGGCGAACCGCCCTCTGGACAAGCGGATTGGCAACGGAAACGCCGCCATCCAGCCCATCCTCGGCAAAGACCGTTTCCAGAACGGCTTCGGCCGAACGCCGGGTGACGCAGGCCAGAACCATCTCGGAAAATGTGTCCGCGTCTTTCGCGACATGATGCCCCTGGCCGTCGCGCCTGCGCGCAAACAACTCGGCGCCCAATCGGGCAGCGACAGGATCCCAGTTGGCCTGCCGGCCGAGCACGTGAGCGGCGTCCGACGGTGTAAAGCCTGCGATGTGCACAAGACCGCGCGCGACCAGGCGATTGAGCGTCGCTACCTGTGAGGTCGACATGAGCAGTTCATCGAGCGCTGCGGGTATAGCGGAGATACTGGCATAGAGCCGCGCCTCGGTAATCGTCAGGCCTGCCGCGAGGCGGTCTGGAACCCCCGTGCGCAAGGCAAAGCGACCATCCAGCCGGCCGGTGATGGGCTTGAGCAATTGGCGCTGCAGATCCTTGGCGACTGCATCGTCATGTTCCACGGCGGCCAGCGCCAGCGGCACGAGCCGGCGCGGCCCGAGCACGATCGCGGAAGTCAGCGACCGCTCCTGAAGCGAAACTTCCGAGTCTCCCCCGAGGCCGAAGGTGCGCATGGCGACAGCCTCGACCATTGTGCGCTGTCCGCCAACCGTGGCGCCTTCGGGATCGAGCCGCAGGCGGCCACCTTCCAGCACGGCGATATCCGTGGTCGTGCCGCCGATGTCGGAAATCACCGCATCGTCGAGGTCCGTCAGGTACCGGGCTCCGACCAGGCTGGCCGCCGGGCCCGAAAGAATGGTCTCGATCGGCCGGGCCCGGGCAAATCTTGCGGTTACCAAAGTGCCGTCGCCGCGCACCATCATCAGCGGCGCCGCGATGCCGCGCCTTTCGAGGAAGCCTTCGGTGGCATCGACGAGGCGGGCGATCATGGAGATGAGGCGCGCATTGAGAAGCGTCGTCAGCGCGCGTCGCGGCCCGCCGAGCTTGGACGACAGTTCATGCGAACAAGTTACCGGAAGTCGGCTACGCTCCTGGATGAGTTCGCGGGCCGCGATCTCGTGTTCGGGATTGCGAACCGCGAAATAGGACGCCACAGCGACGCCTGAAACGGTATCGGCAAGTACGGGCAGTTCCTGCGCCAAGCGCCCAGCGCGAGAGGGCGCGGATCGCCGTGGACGTCATGCCCGCCTGGGCAAAAGAGAACGGGATCGGGGCCTAACGCCCTCGCCAATCCGCTCCGCGCAAGATCGTCTTCGGCGAAGCCGATCATCACCAGCGCGACCCGACCGCCCTGCCCTTCGATCAGTGCGTTGGTGGCAAGCGTCGTCGACATCGACACCAGCTTGATCGCGGCGGGAGAAATGGCCGCTTCGCCGAGGACCGCATCGACGGCGCCGGCGATACCTTCGGCGAGGTCGTGCCGGGTCGTCAGCGACTTGGCCTTGGCGACGATGCCCGCGGCTTCGGACCAAAGCACGGCATCGGTGTAGGTGCCGCCCGTATCGATGCCGAGATATAGAGGGAAGGCCTGTCCGATGGCTGCGTTCATCCGTCCCCCTTGACCGGATTGGGAGAGAAGCACCGGGCGAACCTGTCCGTTTCGCCGCAGTCCATGTATTTGCATTTGATGCAGTTGCCGGTGACCAGGAACGTCATGCAACGCCCATCGGCCATGGTGAGTCCGGACGGTGGAACAAAGCAAGCTTGAGGCTTTCGGCGATGCGAACGGCCTTGCGCCAGAACAGGCCCGCTGTCTCGGCGTCCAGCAATTCGGCGCAACTTTCGCCGAACAAAGCGAGCCAGCGATCGAAAAGCTCGATCTCCAACCCTTCGATGCGTTTGTGGATCACGACAGGTTGGCCCTTGTAGCGCCCCGTGGTCAGCATCACCGAAGACCAGAAGTCGTACATCTTCTGCAAATGCGGCCCCCATTCGTCCCGGATAACGCGCTCGAAAATCGGGGCGAGATCGGGATCGGCGCGAACCTTGTCGTAGAACAGATCCACGAGCTGGCGGATCTGCTGCTCGGAAACCGGGGTGATGTCCTTGACATCGATGCTCACCGGTTCGGTCTCCGCCCTGCCTCAAACCAGCGCGTAAGCAATGTCGAAGGGAACGCGGTGATCATCCACCGCCCGAACACCAGCAGTGTTCTCGGCCAGAACCAGCGATGCCTTCCGTTCCTGTTCCGACAGATAACCGCCCCACAAGGCGACCACCCCATTGGTCACTATCACGTCGGCTTCTCCTATCGACGGCCATGCTTCGGATCGCAGGGCAGCAATGATTTCCCGCCTGATACTGGCATCGTCATGGAATGAGATCTTGCTAGGCAGGCTCTTCCTGGCGGAAACCAGCGTGCGCACCAGGTCCGCTCGGGCGATGATCCCCACGACGCGTTCGCTATTGACGACGAGGAGACGCCGGGCGCGATTGACTTCAAGCAGTGCCGCGATTTCCTCGATCGGTGTGCTCAACGAAACAGTGATCACCTGCCTGGTCATCACGTCGGTCACGTGGACGGAGTGCGACTTCAAATAGTTGGCCGCGAGCGCCGTGTTGTTGCCGAAGAGCCGAAACCACCAGGAACGCCGCGGTGCGGCTGTCCCGATTTCCGCCCTGTGGATCAGGTCTTCCTCGCTTACGATCCCGAGTAGCGCACCATGGTCGATCACCGCAATCGCGCTCAAACCGCGCGTGACAAGGAGGTCGCACACTTCGTCCAATATGCTGTCGGGCCCCACCGCGACGACCGGCGAGGTCATGATATCCATTGCCATCAGCGCCCGCGCTCGGTCACGAGGCCGAGCGCCTGGCCACGAAAGTGCCTGGTAGCCATCGCGTTTGGAACAATCCATCGTCTGCGCGCCTCGCCGCGCTGTTCCCAGGTCGACATCCCGATCCTGAGCCGGGCGACGGCACCTGCCGTCAGTTCATGCTGGAGGATCAACTCTCTTTGCATGCAGGGCAAACGAAATTTATTGTCGCTTTAGCGCAAATAATTTGCACTAAGTGGCTCTTTTCTTTTGAGAACCCGCGTGCGTTTCTAAGCGAAAGCCGCCTTTGCAGGAGCTTTCCGAGGCATTTTGAAACCCCTCCGGATCAGACGAGGAAGGGAGACGGCGCCATGACAATCGATTGGAATGATCTCAGCGCCCAGGAGCAAACGGCTCTGAAGCGTATGAACCGTGGACGATACCCCGATCTGGACGAGACCTTGGCCAAACGCCTCATCGTCCTCGGACTGGCGCAGGAGAGGGCAAGCGGGATCGGCATAAGCAGGGCGGGACGGGAATTGGTGATAGACGTTCTGCTTCGCGCTCGACCCGACCGGCCCTGATCCGGCCAAGGCACCGACATGGCCATCTCGGTGGGCGGCGCAAGGCGATGGCGGGAGCCAGCGCGTATCAATCCCAACGGTTAAATGCCGCTGTCGCGGCAATCATTTGACGACCTCCTTCAGGCCTCGAAGCGCCTCCTGAATATCGGCCCTCGCCTCACCCGCCTCGGGATAGACCGCATAGGCCGGATAGGTGAATTCCGGCGCGCCCTCCACGACCTCCAGCTGTCCCGCCTCGATATGGGGAGCCGCGGCGCCCCTGCGGAAATAGCCCATTCCCCCGGCGCGCAGGATATAGCTCAAGCCGAGCGGCCCGAGCCCGACCAGCACTCCCGGCTCACCGAAGGTCGTGGAGCTGGCACCGTGCAAGGCCGCGAACAGCGGCCCCCAGTCGACATAGACATAGTCGTTGGCCCGGCCTTCATCCTCGTCTACGGTTTTGACCAGGACGAGCTGCTCCTCGACAAGCAACTCCACCCGAAAGCCAGGCAGCATCTTGGGCGCGTAAAGCACCGCGATATCGAGAACCCCGGTCCTGAGCTGTTCGATGAGTTGGTCCGGCACACCAACCTGCGCGTGGATGGCGATTTCCGGACTCATCTTCCGCATCCAGACCAGCCAGTCCAGCAGGAGCGGATTCCAGAGGCTCAGCTCGCCGCCCAATGCCACGACGCTCGTCCGTCCCGAGGGGATTGCGAGTTGGTGGCGAGCCCGTTCCCAGATCTGCACGAACGACTGTGCGAACCTCTCGAACTCGCGCCCAGCCGGTGTCAATTGCGCGCCGTTGCGGTTACGAATGAAGAGCTGACGCCCGAGCTCTTCCTCCAGCGTGCGAATGCGCGCACTCACCGTGGTCTGGGTAACGTGAAGGCGATCCGCAGCCTTCAGAAAGCTGCCCGAATGGACGATCTCAAGGAACGTTCGAGCGCGATCGATGTCCACCGACCTCTCCATGAATGCAATAATTTTGCACTCATACAGCATTTAATTCCGTTTGCCTTCCTGTTTTCCGCGGAGCACGTTTTCGACAAACCTGTGGGGCGCACGGATACGGAGCTGGCCATGGCCGAGAAGAGATACCCCGACCCTGAAATCCGGGAATACGCATCTCCGCCCTGCTTCGCGCACGAACTTTCATCCGAATATGACGGACAATCGGAGCCAGGAGATTCCTGGAGCGACATCCTGCGCTGGCGCAAGGCGGAACGGCAGAGGCTGATCGAAGAGCGCCTCGCCATCGACGCCGAAGAGAGGAGGGCCAGGTCAAACCGCATCGCTTCGCGTCTCGATCTTGCCATCGGCAAGGTCAGCGGGCGTATCGTAAGCGGGTATTGGCCCTTCCGCGGCGAACCCGACCTTCGCAACTGGGCGATCAAGATCATCGAACGCGGCGGCAGGATCGCGCTTCCCGTCGTCATCAGGAAAGGCTGGCCGCTGGAGTTTCGCGTCTGGAGGCCGGGCGACCCACTTGAGCGTGGCGTTTGGAATATCCTTGTCCCCTCACGCGGACCTTCGGTCCTGCCGGACGTCGTGATCGCGCCGGTGGTCGGCTTCGACGGAGCGAACTACCGCTTGGGATATGGCGGCGGCTTCTTTGACAGGACGCTCGCCGCGATGCACCGGCGGCCGCTGGTCGTCGGGGTGGGTTACGCAGGAAGCCGGCTCCGAACGATCCATCCGCAGCCCCACGACATTCCGATGGACGTAATCGTCACGGACGACTGAAACACGGAGCAGACAGCGCCTGGTTCCCCGATCGCGACGGCGGCTGAATGTCGTCCATCGCGGCAACCATCCGGCTTGCCTGCGATGAAAGGCAGGCAGAGCGCCATGTCGAATCCAGCGGCATCTTTCCACGACCACACGCCCCGGTTCCTCGCCAGGTGGTTTTTATCGACCAACCACAAGGATATCGGGACGCTCTATCTACTGTTCTCGATCATAGCCGGGATTCTCGGTACCGCGCTTTCGGTGCTGATCCGGATGGAGCTCCAGGAGCCTGGGCTGCAGATATTCGACGATCCGGCTGCGTACAATGTCGTCGTCAGCTCGCATGGCCTTGTCATGATCTTCTTCGTCTTGATGCCGGCCTTGATCGGCGGCTTCGGCAACTGGATGACGCCTATCATGATCGGCGCGCCCGACATGGCGTTCCCACGCATGAACAATATCTCGTTCTGGCTGCTGGTGATGTCGTTCATCCTCTTCATCACTTCGATGTTCGTGCCGGGAGCGCCAGGCATGCTGGGCCACGGCGGCGGCTGGACGCTTTATCCGCCCCTCTCGACCTCTGGCCAACCGGGCCCCGCGGTCGACCTCGTCATTCTTTCGATCCACCTCGCGGGAGCGTCATCGATCCTCGGCGCGATAAATTTCATCACCACCATCTTCAATATGCGCGCGCCGGGAATGACGCTGCACAAGATGCCGCTCTTTGCCTGGGCGATGCTGGTGACCGCCTTCATGCTGCTGATGTCGCTGCCGGTGCTGGCCGGCGCGATCACGATGCTGCTCACGGATCGCAATTTCGGCACGACATTCTTCGTTCCCGACGGCGGCGGCGACCCAATCCTCTACCAGCACCTGTTCTGGTTCTTCGGCCATCCGGAGGTCTACATCATGATCCTGCCAGGCTTCGGCATCATCAGCCACGTCATCTCGACCTTCGCCAAGAAGCCTATCTTCGGCTATGTCGGCATGGCCTATGCGATGGTGGCGATCGGTACGATCGGCTTCATCGTCTGGGCGCATCATATGTATACGACCGGCATCTCTGTCGACAGCCAGCGCTACTTCGCCTTCGCCTCGATGGTGATCGCCGTTCCGACAGGCGTGAAGGTGTTTTCGTGGCTGGCCACGATGTGGGGCGGGTCGATCGTGTTCAAGACGCCGATGCTCTGGGCGATCGGCTTTGTCTTGCTCTTCACCATTGGTGGCGTCACCGGGATCATGGTCGCCAGCCCCGGCATCGACCGCTCTCTGCACGACACCTATTTCGTGATCGCGCACTTCCACTATGTGCTGTCGCTGGGCGCGGTGTTCGCCATATTCGCGGGCTTCTACTACTGGTTCCCGAAGATGACCGGCTACATGTACAGCGAAGCCTTGGGAAAGCTGCATTTCTGGACGATGTTCATAGGTGTCAATCTCGTCTTCTTCCCGCAGCATTTCCTCGGGATGGCCGGCATGCCGCGCCGCTACGCTGACTATCCTGACGCTTTCGCCGGCTGGAATTTCGTCGCGTCGATCGGATCCTACATCTCGACAGCGGGGCTGATCATCTTCTTCGTCGCGGTCGTGGAAGCTTTCACCCGCAAGTGCCCGGCCGGCGCCAACCCGTGGGGCGAAGGGGCGACCACACTTGAATGGCAGCTGCCCTCGCCGCCGCCATTCCATCAGTGGGAAAAGCTGCCCCGCGTCCAATGAGCCAATCGACGTCTGCCTGCTTGGACGAAGCCGTCGGGTGAATGTCATGAACGAGACCACAGATCCGAACAGCCAGATCCTGCTCGTTGCGATTATCGCGTTCTATTGGGCATTGCTGAGCAGTTGGAGTCAGCTTCTATCGCGCTGGAACGACGAGAGAGCCAAGCGGGCGGCTGCGCCGGCCCGGCCAGAGGGCACAATCGAACCCACGTCCTCGCTGGACACCCTTCGGGAGATCGACCTGCAATTCGACCTCGCCGCATTTCTGGACGGCGCCAAGGGGGCTTATAAGTCTATCCTGCAGGCCTATGCGGACGGTGACATCCAGGCATTGAACGGCCTTGTCGGGCCTGAAGTGCTTGATATGTTCGAGCGAGAAGTCGCCGGTCGCCGGGATCGGGAGGAGACGTTACAGCTCACCTTCATCGGCACGCGAGAAGCAAAGATCGTCGACGCCATTGTGGAGGATGGTACCACTGAGATTGTTGTCCGGTACGTTTCCGACATGGTCGCCGCCAATGTCTGCTCCCAGGAAACCGTCAAAGCTGATTCTGCGTCAGAGATAAGGCGCGCACTGGCCGAAATCCCCTGCATTGGCAGCCGGCCGGATCCATGCGCTCGAACGAATGACGTGGCTCTTGACGCGACTACTAACGGGGGCATGCTCGGGGGCGCGACCTGCTTCCCGACCCCGACGGAGTCACATCATGCAGTGGTCCTACCCGATCCTCCGTGTCGGCGGCACCGAGATCCGCATCCACCTGACCTTCCTGCTGCTGCTCGCCTGGATCGGCATCGCCTATTTCCAGGAGGGTGGAACGTCGGCTGCGATCGAGGGCGTCGGCTTCATCGGCGCCGTGTTCGCCTGCGTGGTGTTGCATGAGCTCGGCCATGCCGCTGCCGCTACTCGCTACGGCATCCGAACTCCGAAGATCACGCTCTTGCCGATTGGCGGCGTCGCGGAGCTGGAGCGCCTGCCAGAGAAGCCGTCCGAAGAGATCGTCGTGGCGCTCGCCGGTCCGCTGGTCAACGTCGTCATTGCCGCTTTCCTCGTCGTCGCGCTCGGGACCACCTTCGGTATCGACGCACTGATATCTATGGATAACCCGCATGTCGCGTTCGTGGCTCGCCTCGCCGCCGTCAACATCTGGCTGGTCCTGTTCAACCTCATTCCGGCCTTTCCGATGGATGGCGGGCGCGTGCTACGCGCCCTGCTTGCCACGCGTTACAACCGCGTGCGCGCGACGGAGATTGCAGGGACCGTTGGTCAGTTCGCCGCCTTCGCCTTCGGCTTCATCGGCCTCGTCGCCGGCAACGTCCTGCTCATATTCGTCGCGATCTTCGTCTACCTCGCCGCCACTGCGGAAACGCAAGCGATGGGGCTCGAGGCAGCGGCGCGTGCCGTTAATGTGCGCGACGTCATGATCAGCCGGTTCGAAAGCCTGCCTGCGACCGCGACGCTCGACGAGGCGGCACAGGCCCTGTTGCGCACGACGCAACACGAGTTCCCGATCGTCGACGGTGGCGGAAGGCTGCGCGGCGTGCTGACGCGTACGGGCCTTGTCGCAGGCCTGCAGCAGCGCGGCGGTCAGACTCCGGTGATCGAGGCAATGGCCGCAAATATCCCGGTGGTGCGCGACCATGAGAAGCTCATCAAAGCGCTCGAACCCCTGAAGAAGGGAACTGCACCTGCCGTCGGTGTGGTGGATGGCAGGGGCCGCTTGGTAGGCTATGTCATAACCGAAAACGTCGGCGAGCTCATGCTGCTGCGCAGCGCCGTCGCAAGCTGACAGATCTCGGTCGGGCCGCGGCCCATGGATATACGGCTGGCGCGTGAGATGCACTTGCGTTGGCTTTCGCGGAGGTGGCTCGACGGGAGATCCATACCACTTGCCACCATGTTTCTACTGGCATTCTCTCACGAGTTGGCGCGGACTGAAGGACCCACGAATTGCTGGCTACCCCGCGCGAGACTGATTGGCGCCCCCTTCGGTATTGCAGCGTTTGAACTAGGACCGCGCCGTTTCGCCCCTGGAACCGTCTCGCGGCTTGTTGACCTTCAGCCAGTCCACACCGCCTTTTGGATCGCGGCATTCGCTACGTCCAGCGCCAGTTTCTCGACTCCACGCCGTTTCGGGAGCTCGCGTGCTCCTTTCATCCAGAGACACTGATCCGCAGGCCGGACGTTACCCCGGCGGCTATCCATTCTGGCCAGCCGGCGCGCGTCGCCGGGCGATCGTTGGCGTGGCCTGGAGCGGCTTCACCAGGAGCGGAACGCCCCTCTGCGGACCGGAATGCATGTAGCGATGAAACACTCAGCGACAACCAGTTCCGTCCGCCGCCCGCTTTTGAGCTTCAGCTGAATGTCTGCTCGCGATGCCGGCAGGTAGGATTTGCGGCGCCGAATGTCCTGAGATGGCGCAACCATGACCTCCAGAGTTGTCGCAGACGATGTTCGCTTTCGGGCGGCGGCAAGGCTGATCTCTACGACCGAGATGCTGAAGGGTTTCGGGTGCCGTCAGGCGTACGAAAGCCTCTCATGCAGGAACCCGCGGTCCGTGCGCGGTGAGCTATGGGGATTTGTGTTTCGGGGTGTGCCAGCGTCTGTCGCGGACGTCCACATGGGGCGCTGGTGGCTGGTCGAGCATGCGGCTTCTGGGCCAGGTCGGAGAGCTTCTTGCGGTGATACCGACGGACTTCACGTGCCTGACGACCGGCGCCATAGCGAGGCGCGCATACCTTCCCGTTGACCCGCGCCGGCGTGGCGCGGTCGTGCGAGGAAGTGGTCCATGCCGGGTCATGGGGCGGTCTCCCGGTTCGTCGTCCGTGCGCCCGGCGGTCCGCGCGGCTGCCTGCACCGTTCGAACACCTCGATGACGATCATACGCCCGCCGCAGCACGGGCACGGCGGGCGGAAGTCGTCCGGTTCCGCCGGAGGATCGTTCGTGACGGCAGGCGCGGCCGCAAGCAGTTGGCGGGCGAGCGCGAGGCAGTCCTTGCGAGTGCCGCCTGCAAGCAAACCATAGTGGCGGATGCGATGGAAGCCGCGCGGCAGGACATGGAGCAGGAAGCGGCGGATGAACTCGTCGATGGCGAGCGTCATGACCTGCTGGCGGTCGGCGCCGTCGCGGCGATAGTCCTTGTAGCGGAAGGTGACGCCAGCCTCTTCGAAGGCGATCAGGCGGCGGTTCGAGATCGCGACCCGGTGAGTGTAGCGCGACAGATAGGCGAGCACCGCCTCCGGACCGGCGAACGGCGGCTTGGCGTAGACCACCCAGCGCTTCTTCCTGACGGGAGCCAGGTGGCGTAGGAAGGCCCGTCGCTCGGCGAGGTGCGCCATCGATCCGAAGAAGGCGAGCCGCCCAGCGTCGTGAAGCGCGATCAGCCGGGTGAGGAACAGGCGGCGGAAGAGCTTGCCGAGCACGCGCACCGGAAGGAGGAAGGCCGGGCGCGACGATACCCAGCGCTTCCCATCGAGCGCGATCCCACCGCCCGGCACGATCATGTGGGCATGGGGATGGTGGGTCATCGCCGAGCCCCACGTGTGGAGGACGGCGGTGATGCCGATGCGCGCGCCGAGATGCTGGGGGTCCGCTGCTATCGTCATCATCGTCTCCGACGCCGCACGGAACAGCAGGTCGTAGACGACCGCCTTGTTCTGGAAGGCGATGTCGGCGACCTCGACCGGCAGCGTGAACACGACATGGAAGTAGCCGACGGGAAGAAGGTCGGCTTCCCGCTCGGCGAGCCATGCGGCCGCGCCCTGGCACTTCGGACAATGCCGGTTGCGGCAGCTGTTGTAGGCGATCCGCCACTGGCCGCAGTCCTCGCAGGCCTCGACGTGACCGCCAAGGGCTGCGGTGCGGCAGTTCTCGATCGCTGACATCACCTTGAGATGCTGCTGGCTTAGGTGCCCTGCATGGGCGGCCCGGTAGGCGGGCCCAGCAGCACGGAAGATGTCGGCGACCTCCAAGTCCGCGCGCACCGGTTCAGCCGGGAGGCGACTTATCCTCCATCAGCGCCATCAGCCGGTCGAGCGGCCCTGCGACCGCGTGGATCGTCCGGGTCGAGACCTTGGTGTAGAGCGCTGTCGTTTCGAGCTTGCTGTGCCCGAGCAGCACCTGGATGACACGGATGTCGACGTCTTGCTCGAGCAGGTGGGTGGCGAAGCTGTGCCGCAGCGTATGCGGGCTGACGCGCTTGCGGATGCCGGCGACTTCGGCGGCTTCCTGAACCGCGCGATGGAGTTGCCGCGACGAGATCGGATCGGTGCAACTACGCCCCGGGAACAGCCAGCCATGCGGAAGCATCACCCCGCGACGCCTGCCTTCGCGCCACCACAGCCGCAGCAGTTCCAAGAGTTGCGGCGAGAGCATGGCGTTGCGATCCTTGCGCCCTTTGCCCTGTTCGACGCGGATCAGCATGCGTGTGGAGTCGATATCATCGACCTTGAGGTGCGCGACCTCCGACACGCGCAGGCCAGCGCCATAGGCGACACCGAGCGCGGCCTTGTACTTGATGCCGGGTGCTGCTTCGAGCAGCCGCGCCGCCTCCTCCACGCTCAGCACGTCCGGCAGCTTGCGTGGATGGCGCATGATCACCAGTACACGTGCCAGATCCCGCCGCTTCAGCGTCACCAGGAACAGGAACCGCAACGCCGAGACCGCGCCGTTGATGGTCGCAGGCCCGACGCCGTTCTCGTGTTGATACAACTGGAAGCGGCGGATGTCCTCGGGCGTCGCAGTATCGGGAGAGCGTCGGAGGAAGGCTGCGAAGCGCCGGACGTGACGAACGTAGTCCTGCTGGGTATGGGAGCCCAGGCCCCGCATGAGCATGTCTTGTTGCATGCGCTGGCGAAGCGGCGTGTTCGGTGCATCGGTCGACTGGGTATCCATGGCGAGTTCCTCTCGTTGAAGGAACTCCATGGTCGGATCGCAGCTTCTACCCGCTCAAGACCAATGCCTGTCGCGCCATCTCAGAACGAGGCGCCCCTCCCGCGAAGCGGGTTAGTGCATGCGGCGCAAAACAGACCCGCCTTTGTGCACGTCATTCTACGCTGCAGCCCTCGCGCTCTTTGAAACCACTTTACTTGATCTCGGATGTGGGCACAGATCGGACCTGCCAATGGCAGATGGAGAATGCAGATTCGGCGGAAGTCAGATATTGATACGAAGGCAATTTACAGGTCGGCGAAATTCGCCGCCGTAACCACGCTATTGCCGCCGTTCGCCTCCTACTCCCACTCAATCATTAACTGAAGCCATAACTCGTTGACTTAGTATCAAAAATTACGACTAATGATCGCAATATACCGTCAAAAATACCGTCAGATACCTAGGCTGTTGAAAAGACTAAAACAATGTGTCCTCCGTCGCCGCATGCACGTTTTTGACTGCATTGTTACGAACGCCCCTCATGCCGGCACGTTGCGGTACGCGGACTGTTGCAAACCCGGGGACTTGAAGTGGAACCGCCTGCAACTCATCGAACATTTCATGCAGGCTATCCCAGGAGGCTTTGCCAGCCGCAAACCACCTGCCCACGTCGTAAACTTCATTGACGGGTGCGTCTCTCCCCTCGATGGTGGACGTCCACCTGTCGATGGCTGCATCCTAAATTAGGGAACCCCCGGGTGCATGCCAATTAGATCACACCACCCATGTGATCTTCAATTGCGCGCAAAATGCTCGAGAAGCCTCTGCCTTAGGCACAGATCGGTGACCGACTGCCCCGGTGTTCTCGGATGAAGTCAGTCGGCGCATGCTATACCGACGACCGCGCGAAGTGCGACAAGATCCGCGCGCTGTTGCTCGAGGGCTACCTGCGGAGCGCTTCACCGAGGCAAGTGATATCACCGGGCGTGCCCGCGAAGTCTGCGACTTTGTTGCTGGCATGACGGATCGGTATGCTATGGAGTTCTGGGCGCGGCTGAAATCCGACTCTGCGGAAAGCATGTTCAAGCCCATCTGACCGTTACAAGTGGATGCCAGAATGAGCGATAAAGAGCTACACAGTCGTGTACGCTTCTTTGATGTTGCAACGCTGACGGCCTTCATAGCAACAGTTCCACTGTCGAATTGGCTGATCGCGAACGTAGGAACAACCTGTGCACCGGACGGTCCATGCCTCATGCGGGTCTGGCCTGGGATTGCGGCGCCATCTGGAGTTCTGATGCGCGGCGTCGCATTAGTGCTTCGCGACCTTGTGCACGAGCAGTTCAGCTGGATCTGGGCGCTTGCCGCAATCGTTATTGGCGCAGCCATAGCGGCAGCTACAACTGACCCAACTATAGCAGCAGCATCACTTTACCCAGACACGCGCGATCTATGACTCGGCCAGGCTCGATCGAATCGATACTGACCGAAGAGACACTCACCCTGCATCTCTGGAACGAGGCGTTGCGCGATCTGAGACATACCTGTCCGCCGACTGGTTCGCCTCTAGCGAAGCTCTAGGCTCAGTTCCGTGTCTGAACGACCTTCTGCGACGTCGTGCAGCTTCGATCCTGTCATGCACGATTTTTTCGTTCCCTTCGGCGCGACTCGGATCTGCTGGCGGATGCCAAATATGCAGGACTTCCGTAGCCCAGCTGCCGGACCGCCGAATCACACCTTTGTCCTGTAGGCGGAATACGAAGTCGATATCCTCTGAACCCCAGCCGACAAAGCTTTCATCGAAGCCGCCGACCGCAAGTGCATCGGCTTTCCAGCAGGCAAGATTGCAACCCTTTATACGCCGGCAAACGAACGACCGATAATCCCGCAGATGACACGAGGGCATGCGCACGAAGAGCGCCATCAGCTTGGAGACATCACCTGTGAGCCGATACCAGAGAACGCTACGGCGGAAAGCTCGATAGCTCCACGTCCCGTTTGCAAGGAGTGTCTTGCTAAGCTTCCGCCCCAGCAGAACGCGGCCTCCAGTGACCAGGTGATTTGGCTCGGCCAAGGCGCGGTGTCGGGAGACGAAATCGGGCTGGAGGATGCAGTCCCCGTCGACAAAAATCAGATAAACGCCGCGCGCTTGGGCAATGGCCTTGTTGAGAGCTGCGGAACGACGGAACCCCGTATCCTCTTGCCAAACATGCATGACCGGGACCGGGGCAGAGCTAGCATAGGCCTCAATCACCTCGGCTGTGGCTGAGCCAGACCCATCGTCAGCCACAATGAGCTCAAAGCAACGATCGGTCTGGCCGGCAAGCGATTGTAGGGTCAGGCGCAACGCTTCTGGCCAATTGTAGGTCGTCACAATCAACGATATTAAAGGCGCATTCGACATGATTACGGCAGGACCGTACTGCGCGGGCGCCGAAGAACTACACTTCTTTCCCAAAAATGGTAGGACTTGGCGCGCGCGTCAGAAGTTGTTGCAGCGTAATCCGGTGGTGATGGGCTGAACCTTCTAATAGTACCGCATTCCGTAGCTGACGGGCTCGCACATTTTCCGCCTCCCCAGGCCGCGTAATTGATCGTTGGTGGCGAACTTCGCAATGCAGGATTATGGGCGGTCCGTAAATTTGATTGTTTGGATGTGGATCATTCACGCTATCGATGCAATGACGTTGCGGCGGGAGGCTATCGAGTTTTCTGAGCCCCAGCTTCCCGGCGGAATATCCGCAAAGCGCCACATGTGACGACGCTACCGCTAGGAAAATGATTGGTGGAACGGCGTCAGAGCTGTAAATTGCGACCAGGATGCTTTCACTGCAGCCAAACTGCGGCATGCAGAAGAGTAAACAAAAAACGCAGCGATAGTTTCTGGCGAACCCATTTCCGGCTGGCGGCGCTGGTTGCAGATCTGGGATTGGGCGATACGAGCGTTG
The DNA here is from genome assembly GCF_001510895.1 of Mesorhizobium loti. Lineage (GTDB taxonomy): Bacteria > Pseudomonadota > Alphaproteobacteria > Rhizobiales > Rhizobiaceae > Mesorhizobium > Mesorhizobium loti_A. Next base: position 52,070 of record NZ_LPWA01000124.1, read on the forward strand.
GTTTCAAGAAAGGAGCACGACGATGTCCGAAGAAGCTAATAATCTCGTCGAGCTTACTGCGGATATCATTGCCGCTTATGTCCAGAAGAACGCGGTTCCAGTGTCTGGCTTGCCCAATTTGATTGCCAGTGTGAATTCGACATTGTCTAATATTTGCCCCCCAACTCCTGTGGAAGCGCCCTCCCCGAAACCGGCTGTCAATCCCCAAAGGTCCGTGTTCCCGGACTACATCATCAGCCTCGAAGACGGTCAGAAATACAAGTCGCTTAAGCGCCATCTGGCCACCCGACACGGAATGACGCCCGATGAATACCGGGCGAAGTGGGGACTGGCGACAGACTATCCCATGGTTGCCCCGAACTATTCGGCCGCCCGATCGGCGCTGGCCAAATCACGGGGATTGGGCAGGAAGGCCGCTCCGGCCAAAAAATCTACCTCGAAACGCAAGGCGAAAGCCTTAGTGCAGTCAGCAACTGGGGGTCTTTGACGTGTCAGGGAATCACCATGACGGTATCGGCGCCGGTGCACCGGATCATAGCAATCTAACGCTTTGGGATTTTGCGGACCCGGATGAGGCGGCTAAAGCCACTCTCGACGTCTACGGGCCGGACGCGACGACTGCCGCAGCTCATTGCGCATTGGCGGCCCGTTTTGACGGGCGCGAGCGCGACTATCGCTTTTGGTTTGCGGTTTTCTCGCAGCTCAAACACCGTCTCCAATGAATCCCCTCACGGGATGGCACTAGAGCCGATCACTATCAGTGTCAGCGACAGCAGCTTTTCTGCCCAGGAGAGTTCCTGGTCTGCAATCGTCAGCTTTAACCGCCACGCAATGGATCGTCTGATGTTGAAGCTGATTGCCGTCGCGGCTTCTCCGACGCGCCGGCGCCGGGTAGGCCTTCCTTTCTTGCCTTGGCAAATGCTCGGTCCCCTTCCAGAAACCCAGCCAGCATGAAGGGGATAAGCTCGGCCACTGTTTCCGACTCGCCATAGGTCTGACGGTAAAGCGCCGCATAGCCCTTCAGCGCTAGGTTCAGCTCGGCGCTGACGCTGATGGTGATCTTCGAAGGTGTCCGGTCCGGAAGCTTTCCGAGTTTCAGATTGGCCATGATTACTCCTGATCAACTCTGGTACGGCCGGAGCAAGAGATCATATGCCGCCCTGTGGACTATCCCGAGTTGCGTGCGCATGTTCTTCCTTTCCATGGTAATATTAAGGGAATCAGTCGGCATAGTTTGGTTCGTC
>NZ_LPWA01000125.1 GCF_001510895.1 Mesorhizobium loti
CAACCTGCCGGTCTGCATGGCCAAGACCCAGTATTCCTTCTCGACCGACCCGAACCTGCGCGGCGCGCCGACCGGCCACACCGTGCCGGTGCGCGAGGTGAGGCTTTCGGCCGGCGCCGGCTTCGTCGTCATCATCTGCGGCGAGATCATGACCATGCCCGGCCTGCCCAAGGCGCCGTCCTCGGAAAAGATCTTCCTCAACGAGCAAGGCCAGATTGAGGGCCTGTTCTAAACCGCGTTCGAGCTGAAAATGACAGAGGGCGCCGCAGCGATGCGGCGCCCTTTTTGCTTGGCCGATTTCTCACGCCACCGTGGAGGAACCGAACTTCTTGATGCCGGCGACCGACATGCTGACGAACTGGTCGAGGATGGTGAAGAAGATGTCCAGGCTGAAGCCGAACAGGAAGGCGAAGGTGAACAGGCTGAAGCCTATCCCGGTGACTTCGCCGCCGAGCTTGGTCCCCGGCGCGTGAACCAGGCTAGGATCATGCCGGCCAGCGCGCCAAGCGCGATGCGATGGATGAGCCGCGCCAGCGTCGGATTGGGTAGGAGCGGGTTCAGGATCATGCGCATGTGGAACATGATCCCGCCAAGCGCGCCGTAGAGCGCGGGCAGGATCCACAGGGCATAAGGGCTGAGGACCTCGCTGAGCGTCTTGGCCTGCAGTGTCAGCGTCGAAATCGAGTTCGGCGTGATGGTGATGACGCCTTCGCATTGCAGGCTGCGCGTCGCCTCGTCGAAATCGGCGTTCACGTCGTCCACCTGGCCTGCCGTGCCGCTGGCGTTGACGACCTCTGTGCGGCCTTGAGAGTTGTCGCCATTCACGCAGTCGAAATCCGACTGTTTGAGCGGCTGACTGTTCTCAGCCCCGCTTTGTTGCTGGGCCAGTGCCACCTCCTGATTGCAGAACTGGTTTATGGCCATCTGCCTAGGGTTCGAGAAATCCGGCGATGCGCCCGCTTTGGCCGGCGAGGCGGACAGCTTGCAATAAGCCCATTGCATGCCCCAGATCGGAAATGGTGCCTCCTGCGTCATGAACCCTTGCGCTCTCACCAGCAGCGAGGAAAAGCGCTGATCGAGCGAATGCAGATTGTCGACGGAATTGTAGTACGCGTCTTTCAGCAGCGTCAGGTCCGTCGCCGAAGCTTGTCGCGCCGTGGCCGAGCCCAGTTGTTTCTTCGTTGCCCAGACCTGCCTGATCGATTGTCCGAAGCGGGCGCTGAAATCGTTGTTGTCGATCTCCTGCAGCTCGGCGTTGATCGAAACGCCCCTGTTGTAGACATAGGTCAGCTTGCCGATGATCACCATCATCGTCACGGACAGGGCGACCAGAAAATAGGTCGCGATGGCGGTCCGGCGCGACATGTCGCCGGGCAGCCAACCCGACCGCAAGGCGGCCAGGGTGGAGAACGGGACGGTGGCCGAGCAATCGTTGAGCACTGTCTGAAGATTGACCACGGCGGGTTGGCTGGCGGTAGCGTCATCGAGCTTTTCGGCATCGCCGATGGCCGCGAACAAGGCGCTGTCCTTGAACACGCCGTAGCGGCCGTAGCTGGCCACCAGCTTTGCATCCGCGAGCAGGCCGGAAACAAGTGGATCCTTGGACGTCGTCATAGCGGGGCCTCGGACGACTAACCCAGATAACCCGGGACAAAACCGTATTGCGACGGGCATCCGCATGGATATCCGGGCGGCCCGGGCGGCTGCGCCCAGCACCAGAAGAACTGGGTGAAGCATATGGTCCCCGGGGCATGCGGGGGAACTTGCGCGAAGGCGGGCCACGGCAACAATGCGGCAGCGGCGGCCAAGGCCAAAACAACCAGGCTTCGTGCAACGCGCGCTTTCAATCCAGCCCCCAGCCAACCGCGCTTCACCCAAATGCGATATGACTCTCCGGAAGTACCGGGATGACTTCTGTGAAACGGGTCACGCCCATCTCGGTTTATTTGGCGCCAAAGCAAAAAGGCGCTGCATTGCTGCAGCGCCTTTCTTGCCTCGAAGCGGCCGGACCTATGCGGCGTTGCGCGCCAGCGCCCGCTGGTTCGACGCATAGATGGTGTCGCGCTCCGGCAGGGCGCCGGTCTTCAGGCAATCGATCCATTCGGCGGTCTTGAGCACCGCTGCGAAACGCGACTGCAGCACGACGCTCACCACGCGATGGATGTCCTCGGCCGACGCGTAACCGGCGCTGTTGGCATAAGGCACCGAGCCGCTGGCGTCCGAGAGGAACTCGACGGCAAAACCCATATGCACGGCATGAATGATGGTCGACAGATCGCAATTATGCGTCATGTAGCCGACGACCGCGATCGTATCGATCTGGTTTGCGCGCAGCCAGTCCTCGAGGTCCGTGCCGGTGAAGGCGGAAGGCAGCGTCTTCTCGACATAGTGGTCGCGGGCGCGCCTCGCGATCTCGGGATGCAACTCGCCGCCATGGCTGCCCTTGGCGAAGATCGGCGAGGTCTCCGGCGCCATCTGCCTGACGACGACGATCTTGATGCCGGCCGCGGCCGCGGCGTCCATGGCGCGCGCCACATTGGCGACGGTCTCAGTGAAGGGCGGATGCTGGATGGCAAGGTTGCCGCCATCATAGTCGTTCTGGACGTCGACGACGACGAGCGCGCGGCGCGGCTGGGTGGCTGGTGTTGACATAGCGGTTTCCTTTCGACCGGGTTGATGGCGCAAGGCTAGCCGAACATCGACACATAGAAAGTGGCCCGATTGACATTATTCGAAAGAATTGGGACACTCAACCAACCCAATGGTGTCTGCCATGCGCAATCCGATCATTGCCGCCGTCGCTTTCGATGGCATCAGTCCCTTCCACCTCTCCGTGCCTTGCCTTGTGTTCGGCGCCGACCGCACGAAGCTTGGCCTGCCGCGCTTCGACTTCCGCGTCTGCGCGGCCGAACAAGGACCTATTCGTACCGATGCCGGTCTGAGCATTTCGGTCCCGCACGATCTTTCGGCGCTTGACGACGCCGATATCGTCATCATCCCAAGCTGGAAGGACCTCGAGGCCCCTCTGGCCGCGCCGCTCAAGCACGCGCTCGAACGGGCGCATGAGCGCGGCGCGCTGATCGTTGGCCTGTGCCTCGGCACCTTCGCCATCGCCGCCGCCGGACTGCTTGCCGGGCGAAAGGCAACCACGCATTGGGCCTATACCGGGCAGTTGCAGGCGCTTCACCCCGACATCGCCGTCGACGCCGACGTTCTCTATGTCGACGACGGCGACATCGTCACCTCCGCAGGCGTCGCCGCGGGGCTGGACTGTTGTCTGCATATCGTGCGGGCTCGCTATGGCGCCGAGGCAGCGCTTCGGCTCGCCCGCCATGTCGTGCTCTCGCCGCACCGGCAAGGCGGACAGGCCCAGTTCATCGAACGCCCGCTCGCGCCGACGCCGAGCGTCGACCGGTTCGCCAAGGCCCTCGACGACGTACGGGCAACGCTCGGCCAAACCCACAGCCTGGACAACGTCGCCGAAGCGGCAGGCCTTACCCGCCGCACCTTCACGCGCCGCTTCCAGAAGTCGACCGGCACCAGCTTCGGCGACTGGCTGGCCGACCAGCGCGTAGCGCTGGCGCAGCGACTGCTGGAGCAGACGGACAAGTCGATGGATATGGTGGCCTTCGAGGCTGGCTTCGGCAGCGCGACTTCGCTGCGCCAGCATTTCGCCGCGCGGCTCAGGACCTCGCCGATGCAATACAGGCGTGAATTCTCCAGGGGCACTCAGGCCACGGGTGTGCTCAACGTCGTGTGATCGCCCGCGCCGGATTGCCGACCACCGCCGTGTTCGCGGCCACGTCGCGCGTCACCACCGCGCCGGCGCCGACGATGGCGCCTTCGCCGATGCTGACGCCGGCGAGGATCACCGCGCTGCCGCCGATCCAGGCGTTGTCGCCGATCGTCACCGTCTTGGCGATCTCCAGCCCGGCGCGTCGGCCTGCGGCTTCGCGGTGATGTTCGGCGCAGTAAATCTGCACATTGGGCCCAAGCATCGTCCCTTTGCCGATACGCACCGGAGCGGTATCGAGGATGGTGCAGCCGGCATTGAGGAAGACGCGGTCGCCGAGGAACAGGTTGAAGCCGTAAGCGCAGTGGAACGGCGCCTCGATGCGCGCCCCCTCACCCGCGCCACTGAGCAGCGCGGCCAAGGCCGGGCCGATGTCGCCACGCCGCCGGGGCGGCAGGCTGTTGTGCTCGAACACGGCGTCGTTGGCGGCAGCGCGCAGCGCTTCCAGTTCCGGATCGATGCAGGTGTACCATTCGCCCGCTGCCATCTTCATGCGCTCGCTTGCCGTCATCACCGCTCCTCCGATGCCGCCTGCTGCCAAACCACAATCCGCCCCGAGGGAAAAGCCCGTGGCCAAAAACCCAGTCTATGCTAGCCTGCCGTCGCGGGGCTGTGCGAGGTCCTGAATTTTGAGGGGGTCATTTATGCTTTACTTTCTCGCATTGCTGATTGGCGTCGTCGCCGGCCTGCGCGCCGGAACGGCGCTCGCGGTCACCGCCTGGGGCGCCTGGCTCGGCTGGCTCCCGGTCGCCGGCACCTGGGCCAGCTTCATGAGCCATTGGATCGCGGTCGGCATCTTCACCATCCTGGCGATCGTCGAGCTCATCACCGACCAATTGCCGTCGACGCCGAGCCGCAAGGTGCCGCAGCAATTCGGCGCCCGCATCGTCGTCGGAGCCTTCTGCGGCGCGGTGATCGGCGCAACGGCCGGCGCCACCGTCGGCGGCTTGATCGCCGGCGCGATCGGCGCTGTGATCGGCACGCTGGGCGGAGCCGAAGCGCGTGGCCGGCTGGCCGCCAGCTTCGGCAAGGATCCGCCGGCCGCCTTCATCGAGGACGCGGTCGCGATCATCGGCGGCCTGCTGATCGTAGCAGCCGTCGCATGACGGCGAAGCGCTTCGACGCCATCGTCATCGGTGCCGGCCAGGCCGGTCCACCGCTCGCCGGCCGGCTCGAGGCCGCCGGCATGAGCGTGGCGCTGATCGAGCGCAAATTCGTCGGCGGCACCTGCGTCAACACCGGCTGCATGCCGACCAAGACGATGGTGGCGAGCGCCTATGCCGCGCATCTTGCCCGCCGCGCCGCCGACTATGGCGTGGCGCTCTCCGGTCCCGTCGGCGTCGACTATCGAAGGGTCAAGGCACGCAAGGACAAGGTCACGAACGACGCGCGCGCAATCTCGAAAGCTGGATTGCCGGGATGAAGGGCTGCACGCTCTATCGCGGCCATGCCCGTTTTGAATCCGCCGACACCGTGCGCGTCGGCGACGACTTGCTGACCGCGCCAAAAATCTTCCTCAACACCGGCGGCCGCGCGTCAGTGCCCGACCTGCCCGGCGTCCACGACATCCCCTATCTCACCAATTCCTCGATGATGGATCTCGATGTGCTGCCAAGCCATCTCATCGTCGTCGGCGGCAGCTACATCTCGCTCGAATTCGCGCAGATGTTCCGCCGCTTCGGCTCCGAGGTCACGGTGATCGAAAAGGCGCCGCGGCTGATCGGCCGCGAGGACGAGGACACCTCGGCCGCCATCCAGTCGATCCTCGAAAACGAAGGCATCACCGTCCATGTCGGCGCCAACGACATCGCCTTCGCCAGGAAAGGCAACGAGATCGCTGTGACCTTCTCCGCCGGCAAGCCGCCGGCTGTCGGCTCGCATGTGCTGCTGGCGCTCGGACGCACGCCCAACACCGACGACCTCGGCCTCGACAAGGCCGGCGTCAAGGTCGACCAGCGCGGCTACATCGTCGTCGACGACCGGCTGCGCTCCAGCGTGCCAGGCATCTGGGCAATGGGCGACTGTAACGGCAAGGGCGCGTTCACCCACACCTCCTACAACGACTACGAGATCGTCGCCGCCAATCTGCTCGACAATGATCCGCGCAAGGTGAGCGACCGCATCGAGGCCTATGCGCTCTACATCGATCCGCCGCTAGGCCGCTGCGGCATGACGGAGGCCGCGGTGAAGAAATCCGGCCGCCGCGCGCTCGTCGGCCAGCGCCCGATGACCCGCGTCGGCCGCGCCATCGAGAAGGGCGAGACGCAAGGCTTCATGAAGATCCTGGCCGATGCCGACACCGGCGAAATCCTCGGCTGCTCGGTGCTCGGTCCAGGCGGCGACGAGGCAATCCACTGCGTGCTCGACCTGATGTATGCCAAGGCGCCGATCTCGACGCTCGCGCGGGCGACGCACATCCACCCCAATGTCTCGGAACTTCTGCCGACCATTGCCCAGGAACTGAAGCCTCTGACCTAATGCATGTCGCCCAAAAGTGCGCAGCGGTTTTGGGAGAACGACATGCATCAGAACAAAGACTTAAAGCGCGTCGCTGAATCCGCTTCAGCACGACGCGCTTTAGAGGCCCGAAACCCGCCCTCCTATTTCTGCAATGCAGCATTGCAACAATGGCGATTGCACGCCTGCCGCGTTGGCCTTCAGTCTAGCGAATTGAACCGATTCAGTCCGGACCGCCCATGCCGCTGCCTATCCTAGCGCTTGCCATTGCATCCTTCTGCATCGGCACCACCGAATTCGTCATCATGGGCCTGCTGCCGGAGGTCGCCGCCGACCTCGGCGTTTCGATCCCATCGGCCGGCCTCCTGGTCACCGGCTATGCGCTGGGCGTCGTCTTCGGGGCGCCGATCGTCGCCATGGCCACGGCTCGCCTGCCGCGCAAGCCGGTGCTTGTCGGCCTCGCCGCGCTGTTCGTCATCGGCAATCTCTTCTGCGCCCTTGCGCCCAACTATTGGCTGCTGATGGCGGCGCGCGTCTTCACCGCTTTCGGCCACGGCGCCTTCTTCGGCATCGGCTCGGTGGTCGCCGCGAGCCTGGTGCCGCGCAACAAGCGGGCGAGCGCGATCGCCCTGATGTTCGCCGGCCTGACACTCTCCAACATCCTCGGCGTCCCCGCCGGCACCGCGCTTGGCGAGGCCTTCGGCTGGCGCGCCACCTTCCTCGCCGTCGTCGGTATCGGGCTGATCTCGGTGGCGGCCATCGCCTGGCTGGTGCCGTCGGATGTCGCGGAACCCAGCGGCGGCGGCCTGCTCGGCGAGCTGCGCGTGTTGGGAAAATTACAGGTCTGGCTGGCGATGCTGATCGCCTCGCTCGCCTCCGCCAGCCTGTTCGCGGTCTTCACCTACATCAAGCCTTACCTGACCGACGTTTCCGGCCTGTCGACGGCGACCGTCACCTGGGTGCTGCTCCTGTTCGGCGCCGGCATGACCATTGGCAACATCATCGGCGGCCGACTTGCCGACTGGAAGCTGATGCCGACGGTGATCGGCACACTGCTCGCCATGGCCTTGTTGTTCGTGGCCTTCGCCAAGCTCGGCGCGATTGCCACGGTCGCGATCGCCATCGTCTTCCTGTGGGGCATGCTCATCTTCATCGTCGTGCCGCCGCTGCAGATCCGCGTCGTCGAGGCGGCTTCCGAGGGACCGAACCTCGCCGCCACGCTCAACCAGGGCGCCTTCAATGTCGGCAATGCCGGCGGCGCCTGGATCGGCGGCCTCGCCATCTCCTTCGGCATATCCTACGCCAACCTGCCGCTGGTGGGTGCGGTACTGGCGCTGCTCGCCGTCGCTGTCGCGGTGCTGTCGCAGGCGCTCGACCGCCGCGTCGTGCCGCAGACGCAGCCGGCCGAATAAGGCTCGGCGTCTTCGCCGTAGCCCTCCTGCGCCCACAGCGCGGCCCGCTGGACCACTCGACAGTCCTGCCGCAAACATGCATGTCTGGCCTCTCCATTTGGAGGCCCTTATGCAAAAGACGATCGAGCGCGTTGCCGGCGACAGCGAAGGCGTTGCTTACGAGTTCCCGGTTTTCCGCTTCGACGGCCCGGACAAGGCGGCACACTCGGCCTATCTGCAAGCGGCGCTCCATGCCGGCGAGTTGCCGGGAGTCGTCGCCATCGACGCGCTGATGCCGATGCTTGCCAAGGCAGAAGCGGAAGGCCGCATCAAGGGCGCCATCACCGTCGTGCCCTGGGCCAATCCGATCGGCCGGGCGCAATATCATTTCGGCGAGCATCAGGGCCGCTTCAATCTCGGCACCCGCACCAATTTCAACCGTTCCTTTCCGCTGCTTGCAGCACCCGACGTCAAGCTCTTGCCGGACGCCAGCCTCGGCGGCGCCGACCGCCGGCTGAAGAACCGGCTGGTCGCGCTCTCGCTCGGCAACGACATCGTGCTCGATCTCCACTGCGACGACGAGGGCCTTGCCTATCTCTACATCCACACCAGCTGTGGCCGCATATGGCCGACTGCGCGGCGGCCATGGGCGCCGACGCCGTCGTGCTGTGGAGCGAGGACACGAGCGGTACCTTCGAAAGCGCCTCGATCATGCCCTACCAGAATGTCCCGGCAAGTGTGTCGCGCTTCGACCGCCGCGTCGTCACCACGGTCGAATATCGCGGCATGCTCGACGTCGACGGCGCCTTGGCCGCGTCCGATGCCGCAGGGCTCTATCGGCTCTTGGTCACGCGTGGCGTGCTACAGGATCCGTCCGTTCCGAGGCCGGCAACTTCACCGGCGCCATCGTGCCGCTGGAAAACATCGACATGATGCCCTCGCCCAGGGCCGGCGCTATCCTTTACGACGTCAAGCCGGGCGACCGCGTCGCCAAGGGCGACAGGCTCGCGACGATCGTCCATGCGCCCGGCGAAATCGGCGGCCGTACCGAGGTCTTCGCGCCGCAGTCGGGCTTCATCCTGACCCGGCGTTCGCGCCGCATCATCCGCGCCGGTGAGGATTTGCTGAAGCTCGCAGGCGACAAGCGGAGCGGCGACGCGCGCTCCGGCACGCTGGAGGACTGAGGGCACGTGGCTTCACCATCCGCGTGAAATCCAGTTGCGCGGCCGCCCATTCGCCGCTATGGGAGTCGCCATGAACATGCGTTCGAACAAGACCGTTTGGTGGTGGGCTCGCTGACAGCGGCCGGTTCGAACGCGCGTGCGTAAAGAGAGGGTGGCCGCAACGGAATGTCCGGGCGGCCATTTGTTTTTTCAAGCCATTCCCGGGTCCGTTGCCCAAAACGCTGATGGAGACGGCAATGACGACTAAAGTTCTGGACAACGGGGCGGAGCGCTTCGTCACCGCGGGCGGGGTGACGATCACCCGCGAGCGCCATGACCAGCCCTATGAAGGCGCCATCGACGCCTATGTCGACGGCCTGAATTCCCGCCGCGGCGCCGTGTTTTCATCGAACTACGAGTATCCGGGCCGCTACACCCGCTGGGATACGGCCATCATCGACCCGCCGCTGGTGATTTCAGCGCGCGGCCGCGCCATGCGCATCGAGGCGCTGAACGCCCGTGGCGAAGTGCTGCTGCCGTTGATCGGCAAGGCGCTCGCGGCGCTGGGCGAAGTGGCGATCGCGGAGACCTCGAAAAGGCTCATCCGCCTCGATATCGCCAAGCCCGGTCGCGTCTTCACCGAGGAGGAGCGCAGCCGCGTTCCGTCCGTCTTCACGGTGCTGCGCGCCATCGCCGCTTTGTTCAAGACCGCCGACGACGCCAATCTCGGCCTTTACGGTGCCTTCGGCTACGACCTCGCCTTTCAGTTCGATCCGGTCGACTACAAGCTCGAGCGCAAGCAAAGCCAGCGCGACCTGGTGCTCTTCCTGCCCGACGAGATCCTGGTCGTCGACCATTATTCGACCAAGGCCTGGACCGACCGCTACGACTATTCCAGCGAAGGGTTTTCGACGGAAGGCCTTGCCCGCGATGGCGCCGCCGAGCCGTTCAAGACCGCCGACCGCATTCCGCCGCGCGGCGACCATGAACCCGGCGAATACGCGAACCTGGTGCGCCGAGCCATGGAAAGCTTCAAGCGCGGCGACCTGTTCGAGGTCGTGCCCGGCCAGATGTTCTACGAGCGCTGCGAGACCCAGCCTTCCGACATCTCCCGCAAGCTGAAGACGATCAACCCATCCCCCTATTCCTTCTTCATCAATCTCGGCGAAAACGAATATCTGATCGGCGCCTCGCCGGAGATGTTCGTGCGCGTCAACGGCCGCCGCGTCGAGACGTGCCCGATCTCCGGCACCATCAAGCGCGGCGACGACGCCATCTCGGACTCGGAGCAGATCCTAAAGCTGCTCAATTCCAAGAAGGACGAGTCCGAACTCACCATGTGCTCGGATGTCGACCGCAACGACAAGTCGCGCGTCTGCGAGCCTGGCTCGGTGCGCGTCATCGGTCGCCGCCAGATCGAGATGTATTCGCGCCTGATCCACACCGTCGACCACATCGAGGGGCGGCTGCGCGAAGGCATGGACGCCTTCGACGCCTTCCTGTCGCACGCCTGGGCGGTCACCGTCACCGGCGCGCCGAAGCTCTGGGCCATGCGCTTCATCGAGCAGAACGAGAAGAGTCCGCGCGCCTGGTATGGCGGCGCGATCGGCATGGTCAACTTCAACGGCGACATGAACACCGGTCTGACGCTGCGCACCATCCGCATCAAGGACGGCATCGCCGAAGTGCGCGCCGGCGCCACATTGCTCTTCGACAGCGTTCCAGAAGAAGAAGAAGCCGAAACCGAACTGAAGGCATCCGCCATGCTCTCCGCCATCCGCGACGCCAAGACCGGCAACGCCGCCGGCGCCGAACGCACCACCGCGCGCGTCGGCGACGGCGTCAACATCCTGCTGGTCGACCACGAAGACAGCTTCGTCCACACGCTTGCCAACTACTTCCGCCAGACCGGCGCCAATGTCTCCACCGTGCGCAGTCCGGTGCCGGAAGAGGTCTTCGAGCGGCTGAAGCCCGATCTCGTCGTTCTCTCGCCCGGCCCCGGCACACCGAAGGATTTCGACTGCGCCGCCACCATCAAGAAGGCCCGCGCCCGCGACCTGCCGGTCTTCGGCGTCTGTCTCGGCCTGCAGGCGCTGGCCGAAGCCTATGGCGGCGAGCTGAGGCAGCTGCACATCCCGATGCACGGCAAGCCCTCGCGCATCCGCGTCTCGAAGCCCGGCATCATCTTCTCCGGGCTGCCGAAGGAAGTGACGGTTGGCCGCTACCACTCGATCTTCGCCGATCCGGTGCGCCTGCCAGACGATTTCGTGATCACGGCCGAGACCGAGGACGGCATCATCATGGCCTTCGAGCATCGCAAGGAGCCGATCGCCGCCGTGCAGTTCCATCCGGAATCGATCATGACGCTCGGCCACAATGCCGGCATGCGCATCATCGAGAACATCGTTGCGCATCTGCCGCGCAAGGCCAAGGAAAAGGCCGCATAGCAACGATGGCCTCGATGGAAGACACGACGGCGGCGGCGGCAAAAGCCGCCGCGAAGCGCAAGGTAGCCAGCCTCGCCTCCTGGTCGATCGTCATTGCGTTCCTGGTGATGGGGCTGAAGTTCGTTGCCTGGCAGATCACCGGCTCCGTCGCCCTCTATTCCGATGCCTTGGAATCCATCGTCAACGTCATCACCGCTGCGGCAGCCCTCTGGGCGATCCGCATCAGCCATAAACCGGCCGATAGCGACCATCCCTTCGGCCATCACAAGGCCGAGTATTTCTCCGCGGTCCTCGAGGGCGTGCTGATCGTCGTTGCCGCGCTGCTGATCATCGCCAAGGTGTGGCAATCGCTTCAGAACCCGGCTTCGCTCGAACAGCCCTGGGAGGGCTTGGCGATCAACGCCGGCGCGGCGCTGGTCAACGCCATATGGGCCTTCGTGCTAATCCGCAACGGCCGCACCGAACGGTCGCCTGCCTTGGTGGCCGACGGCCAGCACATCATGACCGACGTGCTTACCTCGGTCGGCGTCATCGTGGGCCTTGTCGCCGCGGTGATGACCGGATGGCATATCCTCGACCCGCTGCTTGCACTCCTTGTTGCCCTGAACATTCTCTATCAGGGATGGAAGCTTACCGGAGAGTCGCTGAGCGGGTTGATGGATCGTGCCGTCGACACCCAGGAGCACATGCAGATCCGCGATATCATCTCGGCCAATTCGAAGGGCGCGCTGGAGGTGCATGACCTGAAGACGCGCATTGCCGGGCGCGCGACTTTCATCGAGTTTCATCTGGTCGTCGACGCCGACATGACGGTCGGCGCCAGCCATGTCATCTGCGACCGCATCGAGGATGCGCTGAAAGCCGAGATCCCCTCGGTGCGCGTCACCATCCATGTCGAGCCGGACGACGAGGCGAAGCTGCCGAAAGGCACGACGGCGGTGCCTTTTGCCTGAACTCACCAGGTCTCGATCGCCAGGTCCTTGACCCGTTCGAACTCGCGAACGTTTCGCGTCATCAATGTCAGGCCACGAGCACGTGCTTGACCTCCGATAAGCACGTCAAAGGGACCAATTGGAGTTCCCGACATCGCGAGCATCGCCCGAATCTCACCGGCATGCCGCGCGTCTTCCCGATCGAATTCGAGTACTGGGAACAAAAGCGCATCCAAGCGTGCGAGATTCTCGGCCGTTCGCTGGCCTCTGTAGGCTCCATAATAGAGCTCATGCGCGACGACGGCCGAAAGCGCAAAATCTTGCGGCTTGTTTCGCTTGAGCACTGTCAATAAATTCTCATCGCCTTTCATGGCGGCGATGACAGCATTGGTGTCGAGCAGATAGATCACTTGAAGACGTCGCGTAGAGCGGGCCGTTTCTGCTCCTCCACCCTTTCCTGCGCCGCTTCGACAAAATCATCGTCAAGTGTCCCGATCACTTGATCGAGCCAAGCCCAATCCTGCGGCAGAGGTTCAAGGACGACGGTCTGACCGTGGCGGCGGATCGAAACCTCGTCGGTTTCAAAGCGAAACTCCTTCGGGAGGCGTACAGCCTGCGAGCGACCTGACCAAAATATTTTTGCCTTGTTCATCGCGATCAAATCCAATGATATCTAGCAAAAATATATAGCATCACACCAACGCGAACAAGGCAGTCCGTCCTGAAATATCTTACGGTGTGCAGGCCGACTGCGGCATCGGGTTCAGCCTATAAACCTTGTCGTCGGACTTGGTCTTGCCACCCGCTGCCTTCGAGCAGAGATCGACGATGGCGAGCGCGCTGTTGGGGTTGGCCAGCATCATCGTGCCGCTGGCGCCGCGCTTGAGGAAAATCTCCTTCTGCGAGATGTCGCAGGCAAAATCGCTCATCTTCGAACTGGCCGAGCAGCGCCACTGGTCGGCCTCGCCCTGGCAGGAATAGGTCTGGGTAACCTTGGTCCCCTTCTGCCTGGTCGTCACCGAGACGGCGATATCGGCGCCGTCTGGCCAGTTCGCGGTATCGCCGCCTGCGGCGAAGGAGGCGAGCTCGATCGGGCCGCGGAAGACGCGGATCGACTGCGTCATCTGGTCTGGATGCGACTTCAGATGCGCGTCATCGTAGTCGCGGCCATAGCAGAAGGCCTGGTCCGGTTTCAGCCGCTCGCGCAGCGGAGCTCCCAGCGCCGGATCGATCGGATCGATGCGCGCGAACTCCGCCTTGCAGGTGTCGACCGGCATCGGATCGAGACGAAAATTGTCGTCTTCGCTGCCCAGCGCCTGCTTGTCGTACTCCGCCGTGCCGAGATCCTCCTCCGCGTCGGCGTCGAGATACACGTCCGGCTGTACGTTGGAGAGGATCAGCTTGCCCTTGTCGTCGACCTTCAGCGAGGCAAGCGTGCGGTCGCATTCCATGCCGCAGCGGATGCCGCTCGCCTTGTCGCTCGGGTCCTCCTTGTTGCACCAGCCGGCCGCCCATTCCGGCTTCTTGGCGCCGCGCACCGTCGTGGTGAGAAAGCCGTTATAGGCGGCGCCGGACATCGAGCTCGGCTCCTCGTTCGGCCGGCTCACCGGATCGTTGCCATAGTAGAAGAAGATACGCGCCACCTTTTGGCGCGGATGCGCCTTGAGATGCGCGGCGTCGTAGACACGGCCGAAGCAGGCGTCGGCGCCGTTGGGGCTGAGTTCGGAAAGCTTGGGGGCATCATCGGCAAGTGCGGTGCCTGAAATGAACAATGCCGCGCCCAGTGCCGCGCCCGCCGCCATCCTCGACGTCATGTGATCCCTCCTCGCACCGCAAGACGTTGTCGCAACCCATGCTAGTCTAGGCGCGAAGTCCGGACCATGCAAAATTGCAGCCGGCGGATAAGGAGGATGCGATGCTGCGCCGTGATATTTTCCGCGCCGGCCTTGCCGGAGCAGCGGGTCTTTTCGGTCTGCGCCGGGCCAGCGCAGCCACGGGCGAGGAAAGGCTGAAGGTCGCCTACCATCTCAGCGACGCCGACAAGGTCAATTTCGTCCTTGGCAATATCAAGAACCACTATGAGGGCGCCGGCGGCGATGTCGAGATCGTGCTGGTCGTGCACGGTCCGGCCCTTGCGGCCTTCAAGGCGAAGAGCGCTTCCGGCGCGACGTCCAGCCGCTTTGCCGGCCTTGTCCAGCAGGGGCTCGTTCCACAGGCTTGCGGCAACACGATGCGCGGCATGGATATCGCGCTTGCCGATCTGCTCGCCGGCTTCCAGGTCGCCGACAAGGGCGGCGTCGTCAAGCTCGCGGAACTGCAGCACCAGGGCTATGTCTATCTCCGGCCCTGATCTCGCACCCTGACTTCGCTTCTTGACTTGAACGCCTGGCCGGCAAGCGTCTACCAATTGCCGGCGCAAATCCTGGAGGTACCGACATGCCGGCCAACTCGACAGCGCTTGTCATTCCCGACCTTGCCGGCAAGGTGGTGCTGGTCACCGGCGCGTCGACCGGGATCGGCGCCGCACTCGCCCTCGCCTATGCCGAGCAGCAATGTCGTGTCGCACTGCATTACAATTCGAGCCGGGAAGCCGCAGAGGGCGTCGCCAAAACCATCCGTGACGGCGGCGGGGAGGTATTCCTGACCCAGGGCGATTTTTCGATTCCCGCCGACGTCGAACGTGTGGTCGAAGAGAGCGCAGAACATTTCGGCCGGCTCGACGGGCTGGTCAACAATGCCGGCGGCATGCTCGGCCGCGTTGCCTATGCCGAGCAGACCGAGGCGCATTACGACGCGGTGATGGACCTCAACGCACGCTCGGTGCTGACCGCCTCGCGCAAGGCGATTCCGTGGCTGAAGCGCCAGGGCGGCTTCATCATCAACACCTCCTCGATCGCCGCCCGCAACGGTGCGGGTGGCGGCGCTGGCCTCTACGGCTCGTCCAAGGCCTTCGTCTCCAACGTGACGCGCGGCATGGCAAAAGAGCTGATCGGCTTCGGCATCCGTGTCAACGCCGTGGCGCCCGGCACCATCCTGACGCCGTTCCATGAGCGCTATTCGAGCGCCGAGCAGATGAAGGCCATGGTTGCAACCATACCGCAGGGCCGCGCGGGCACGGCGCAGGATTGCGTCGGCGCCTATCTGTTCCTGTCCTCCGAAATGTTGAGCGGTTACATCATCGGCCAAGTGATCGAGGTCAATGGCGGCCAGTTGATGCCGTGAGCCGAGACCGGCATACTCTTCGCACAACCTAGTGCATGTCGCCCAAAAGTGCGCAGCGGTTTTGGAAAAACGACATGCATAAATGAGATCTGAAGCAATTGGCGTTTGGTCAAACGCCAATTGCTGAAAGGGAGACAAGGGCATGTTCGGACTGATCGGCAAGATGCGGGCGGCGCGCGGCCAGCGCGACGCGGTCATGGACGTGCTGCGCGAAAGCACCATGGCGCTCCCCGGTTGCCTGAGCTACATCATCGCCACAGACCCCGTCGACGCCGATGCGATCTGGGTCACCGAGGTTTGGACCGACCAGGCAAGCCACAAGGCCTCGCTGCAACTGCCGGAAGTCCAGGCCGCCATCGCCAAGCGCGCCCCTTCATCGCCGGCTTCGAATTCCAGGTCGAGACCCATCCGGTCGGCGGCTTCGGCCTTTCCGTGCCCGAGAAAAGCGGCTGAGAACGTGACCGGCGCGAAATAGAACTTTCCGCTGGAAATGGGTTCGCATTTGCCCGTCCCCGGTCTAAGAGCCGGGTATGGACTCCTCACCGGAACAATCGTCCCCGGAACAACCGCCCATTGAACGCATGGCGCGCCTGCGCCAGCCGCAGCAGTGGCTGGTGCTGGTGGCGTTCTCGCTGCTGTTTGCCGGCACGCTGGAACTGGCTGCCCTGCCAGCGGCGCTGCTGATCGGCCCGATGATGGCGGCGATCCTGGCCGGCACCAATGGCGCCACGGTACGTGTGCCTCGCCCGCTGTTCGGCTCGGCGCAGGCCGTCGTCGGTTGCCTGGTGGCGAACTCGATCTCGGCCGACATCTTCCCGGTCTTCTACGCCGAATGGCCGCTTTTTCTGGCAGTGGTGATCGCCACCGTCGCCGCTTCGAGCCTGCTCGGCTGGCTGATCAGCCGCTGGCGCATCCTGCCCGGCACCACCGCCGTCTGGGGCTCTTCGCCGGGGGCGGCCACCGCCATGGTGCTGATGGCCGGCGCCTTCGGCGCCGACCAGCGCCTCGTCGCCTTCATGCAATATCTGCGCGTCATCTTCGTCTCGATGACGGCCGCGCTCGTCGCCAAGATGTGGGTCGACACCTCTGGTGTCGAAGTGCCGCCCATCGTCTGGTTTCCGCCGATCGACCTGTTGGCCTTCAGTGCCACCATCGCCATCGCGATTGTCGGCGGCCTGCTCGGAAAGCTGCTGAGACTGCCCTCGCCCTTCTTCCTCGGCACCTTCATCTTCGGCGCCGTGGTTCATCTCGGCTTCGGCGTGCCGATGCAGTTACCGCCCTGGCTGCTGGCGCTCAGCTACGCGATGGTCGGCTGGTCGATCGGATTGAACTTCACCCGGCCGATCCTGCGTCACGCGGCACGCGCCCTGCCGCAGATCATCGCCTCGATCGTGGCGCTGATTGCCTTCTGCGGCGGGCTGGCTTTCGTTATCAGCCGCGTGCTCGGCATCGACCCGCTGACCGCCTATCTCGCCACCAGCCCAGGCGGCATGGACAGCGTCGCCATCATCGCCGCCGCGGCGCAGAACGTCGACATTTCTTTCGTTATGGCGCTGCAATCGGCCCGCTTCCTGGTCGTGCTGCTCATTGGGCCAAGCGTAGCCAAGCTGGTGGCGCGAAACGTCAAGGACTGATCCGCGATATCCCTTTGCTAGAGCAATTCCAGGAAAAGTGTGTAACGGTTTTCCGCCCGGAATTGCGTAAAAACAAATAGTTAGAACAGTTCAGCGTTTTCATGAAACGATGAACTGCTCTGGGAAACAATGGAGGCAGCCCATGAACCGCCGTTTGAACGCCGTCGATCTCTCTGGCCGTGTTGCCGTCGTGACCGGCGGCGCGCAAGGCATCGGCCTTGCCGTTGCCCGCCGCCTCGTGTCGTCGGGCGCAAGCGTCGCCATCTGGGACATCGACCAGGCCGCGATGACGAGCGCCGTTGCCGAACTTGCACCGCTTCGCCGCGCGGAAGCTTTCCTTTGCGATCAGTCGCAGATCGACGCCGTCGACCGCGCCGCCAGCGAGACCGAGCAGGCGCTTGGACCCGTCGATCTGCTTGTCAACAATGCCGGCATTGCCGGGCCGGCCGCGACCGTAGTGGACTATGATCCGGCCGCCTGGCGGCAGATCGTCGACATCGACCTCAATGGCGTCTTCTATTGCTGCAGGCGCCTGGTGCCGGGCATGATCGCGCGCAACTACGGCCGCATCGTCAACGTGGCTTCCGTCGCCGGCAAGGAAGGCAATCCCAACGCCGCAGCCTATTCGGCGGCCAAGGCCGGCGTGCTTGCGTTGACCAAATCGCTCGGCAAGGAACTCGCCGGTCACGACATCGCCGTCAACGCGCTGACGCCCTCGCCCGCCCGCACCCGCATCCTCGAGCAGCTCACCGAGGCCCAGGTGACCTACATGCTTGGCAAGGTTCCGCGCGGCAGATTCGTCGAGGTGGAAGAGGCGGCGGCCATGGTCGCCTTCATGCTTTCGGACGAGAATTCCTTCACCACCGGCGCCACCTTCGACCTCTCTGGCGGGCGCGCAACCTACTGAGGCCGCGCGAACTCCAACCCGCTCCGCGCTGCTGACGCTGGGTGACAGCCCGGCTTCGGCTCGGGCGCCAAAAAATACTTGACTCACATACTCATATTTGAGAGCGCGGGAGCGCAATCAAATATGAGAATTGGAGACAAGTTTATGCGGAAGCGGTCGACGGCCAAGCGCCAGGGAATTTCATTTTTGGCATGCACCGCTCTTCTCGGCCAGACCTGGCCGGCCATCGCGCAGGAGAGCGGAGACGTCACCGTTCTCGGCAAGATCGAGGTGACCGCCGAGAGCAACGAGATCCTGGTGCAGGACGCTATGTCGCCAAGAAAGATCGTATCGGCACCAAGGTGGACACGCCGATCGCCAAGATCCCGCAGGCCGTGTCGGTGGTGACGCAGAAGCAGATCGAGGATCAGAAGCCGCGCACGCTGAACGATGCGCTGGGCTATACGGCGGGCGCCAATCCCAACAGCTTCGGCTTCGACACCCGCTACGACGCCTTCTTCCTGCGCGGCTTCCAGGCCTTCTACAACGGCATGTTCCGCGACGGGCTGCGCCAGTACAACGGACCCTCGGCATGGTTCAAGACCGAGCCTTACGGCATCGAGGGCGTCACCATCCTGAAGGGACCGGCGTCCTCGCTCTACGGCGTCAGCGGCCCGGGCGGCATCGTCAACGTCGTCACCAAGCGGCCCAAGGACGAGCCGTTCCACGAGATCGAATTGCTGGCCGGCGAGCACAACCGCTTCCAGGCGGGTCTCGACGCCTCCGGGCCGGTCAACGACGACGGCAGCATCCTTTACCGCTTTACCAGCCTCGGCCGGCTTAGCGAGACCGATCTGCCCGCCTATCCCGACGACAAGCTCTATCTGGCGCCGGCCGTTACCTTCAAGCCGGACGAGGACACCAAGCTCACCATCCTCGGCGAGTATTCGAAGTCCGTCACCGGCGGCACGGCCGCCTTCTACAACTCGGCCTATGGCGTGCTGTCCAACGTCTATGAGGGCGATCCGGCCTGGAACGACTTCACCCAGGACCAGGGCCGCATCGGCTATGAGTTCGAGCACCGTTTCAACGACTGGCTCACCGTGCGCCAGAACCTTCGCTACAACGCCGTCGACAGCGACATCGAATATAGCGGCCACTATTCGGTCGGCGCCGACCAGCCGCTGCAGCGCTACTGGGGCCACTATACCGAGAAGATGAAGAACTTCGTCGTCGACAACATGGCGCAGCTCGAATTCGACACCGGTCCGGTGCAGCACACAGCGGTCGGCGGCATCGACTATGCCTGGTCGGATTACGATGCCGGCAGCGGCCTTTCCTATGTCTCGGTCGAAGACATCAAGTCAGCGCCCGTTCCCTATTCCGGCGGCCAGCAGATGAACCAGCTCGGCGTCTACCTGCACGACCAGATGGCGTGGAACGACTTCACCCTGTTCACCAGCGGCCGCTACGATTGGGTCGACACCACCTCGACCGCGGCCGATTTCAGCCAGTCGAAGCAGAAGGACAGCGCCTTCTCCGGCCGGCTCGGCCTCTCCTACCGAACCGAGTGGGACATCATCCCCTATGTCAACTATTCGACCTCGTTCTCGCCCAACATCGGCTTTGTCTATGACGACATCAACAGCGACGTCACCCATGTCGCTCGCCCGACCATCGCGACGCAAAAGGAGATCGGCGTCAAATACGAGATACCCGACCACAACGCGACGGTCAGCGCGGCTTTGTTCGACATCGACCAGAAGGACGGCATCGTCTTCGACGCCTCGTCCGGCATCAACAAGCAGCGCCAGCTCGACCTCAACTCGCGCGGCGTCGAGTTGGAAGCCAACGCCTCTCTCGACAACGGCTTCAGCGTCATCGCCTCCTACACCTATCTGCGGGTGAGGATCGAACGCGGCGCCGAAGGCACCGCCGGCAACGAGCTGTCGGCGACGCCGAACCACATCCTGTCGCTCTGGGGCCACTATCAATTCGAGAACGGCACGCTGGAAGGGCTCGGGCTCGGCGCCGGCGTGCGCTTTGCCGGCGCCAGCTACGGCGACGACACCAACACCTTCAAGAACGACGCGCGCGCCTTCGTCGACGCCTCGCTGTCCTATGATTTCGGCTATCGCAATTCGAAGCTGGAAGGGGTCAAGCTGCAGGTCAACGCCAAGAACCTGTTCGACAACCAGCAGACCATCTGCTCGGCCGGCTATTGCTACCGTGACGAAGGCCGTTCGCTGTTCGGCAGCCTGCGCTACCGCTTCTGAGGCCGCGCTGGCGTTCGAGAAACGGGGCGGCGAGGACAAATCCACATTCCTGGATTGTCCTATTCCTCGCCGCCCCCGTCCTCGCCTTGCGCACCACGACGCCAATAGGCAGTGACCAGATGCCGGTCGCGCGCGACACCCCATTCCTTGCGCACGATCCTGCGGATCTCGCGGAAGTCGGCGAATTCGCAGCCGGCCCAGACATAGAGATCGTCGGCCGCATGGTTGCGCTCGCGCAGCGCCGCCGGCAGCAGGCCGGCGGTGCCTGCGTCGCGGCCGTGCCGGTAGAGCCAGCGGACGGCGATGTTGTCGCGCTGCGTCAGCGCGATCCGGTCTTCCGGACCATCGACCTCGACAAGGGCCTCGGCGTGGGTCGATGGCGGAAGCCCCTCGAGGATCCTGCCGATGGCAGGGAGCGCCGTATCGTCGCCGACCAGAAGCAGATTCTCCGTTTCCGGTACGCCACCGCCGCCGGGACCGATCATGCCGATGACGTCGCCGCGCGCGCGCTCTGCGCGAAAACCGCGGCCGGCGTTTCGGTGCCCGGATGCAGCACGAAGTCGATGTCGAGCCAGCCGTCGGCGACATTGAGCGCGCGGATCGTGTAGACACGGACGGTGAGCGCATCCTCGCCCGACGGCCACACGATCATGCCATCGGCGCCCATGGACGGCCAAACCGCCTGCCGCCCGGCGGGCGGCAGCAGAAGCCGCACATGCAGCCCGCCATGGGCGAAGCGGCCGAGATCATGGCCGGAAAAGCGAACGCGCTGCATATGCAGTGACAACCGCGTCGAGGATTGCACCGTGATCTCACGGAAAAAGACGGGCGTGCCGGCATCCTTGCCGTCGCCTTGCCAGCCCAGGCCATTGGTCGTTCCGAGTTGCCCGGCGATATGACCCGCGACAATCATCTTCATGTAGGACAGGCAGGTCTCGTCCTCGGCGGCGACCCGGATCAGCATGCCGCCGTTCTCGAAAGCCGCGCGCAGCGAGCCGTAATGCATGTGGAGCTCCCACTGATCCGTGGCGCCGCCATCGACCTCGCAGTCGCCGTGCTCGGCGCGCAGCCTGTCCATGACCGCCCGGATGGCGTCGTTGCGGATATGGGTTTGCGCGCTGAGCTGAACCATCGCCATGCCTTTCGACAAAGGTTGCGGCGGTACGGCCATCAGTGGCCGATGCCAATCCTGGCGGGCATGCCACAATGCTATCGACCTTTCCAGAAAAAGATGACAATCATAGTCATATTTTTGGGAAGGTCGCCGCCACTGGATACCGGCAGGGCGATGTCAAGCGATGATAAGACTGGCGATCCGGTCGCCGTCCAGCGTGAAGGTCATGTCGCCTTCGCCGTTGAAGCCGTCGCCGGCCACATTGATACGCACGTGATAGCCGCCGTCCGACTGCGCGATGCGGACGATGTCGAGGTGGGACCGCACGCCGATATTGTCCGACTGGTTCCAACGCGCGATCCCGTCACGGCCGCGGAAGGACCGGCCCCAGTCGGTGAGCAAGGCATCGGCCGTGAAAGTTTCGAGAAAGGCCTCTGTGTCGCCGGCATTGGTGGCTTCGACAAAACGGCGGATCGGGTCGGGCGCAGTCATCAATCGAGCCTGTGCATGAGATCGTCGTCCAGCCAGCGGCCGAAGAAATAGACGAGCTGCTTGTGCCACCAAGGCCAGTCATGGCTGACGTCGCCGCCCCAATAGTCGACCCAGGCCGGAATGGATTTGTCGCGCAGCACTTGCTCCAGCTCGCGCGTTTCGACCAACATGCGCTCTTCCCAGGCGCCTTGCCCGCAGCAGAAGATCAGCCTCAGCGCCCTCAGCCGCCCGAGCAGCTTCTGGTCGACGATACCGGGCAGATAATCGAGCGGCGAGTTGTAGAAGATGCTGCCCTCCAGCGCCCGGCCGAAAAAGTCGCGCGTCGAATAGACGCCCGACAGCGAGATCACGCCGCTCGCCAGCTCCGGGAAGCGGAACACGAAATTCGACGAGTGGTAGCCACCCATCGAGCAGCCGCAGAACAGCGGCTTCAAGCTGCGTCCGCCATTGGCCTTGGCGGCAACCGACTGCAGTTCCGGCAGCGCCTCCTCGCGCACATAGCGGAAATAGGCTTCGTGGCGGGCGATGCGATGGATAGGATCGCCATGCTTGTCGAAGAAGGATTCCGAATCGATGCCGTCGAGCGTGAACAGCTGGACGCGGCCGGTGTCGATGAATTCGGCGAGCGCGCCGACGCCGCCCGAATCCTCGAACTGGTAGAAGCGTCCCTGCGAGGTCGGGAACACCACCACCGGCCGCCCGGCATGGCCGTAGCGCTTGTATTCCATGTCGCGGCCGAGATTGCGGGCATGGCCCTTGTGATAGGAAACGTCCATCGCCTACGCCTTTTCCGCGTGGATATAGTCGACCGCCTGGCGCAGCGCCTTCGGATCCTTCGAACGCATCTGGTAGGCGTAGTTGCCCATGGCGCGGCTGAAAACCTCTTCGATGGCCTGGTGATGGACGATCTTGTCGCCGTGCGCGGCTAGCACGTCCTCATGGCTGTGCAAATAGTCGATGTGGCGTTTGCGGCTGGCATAGGCGGTGAAATACTTGCCCTTGTAAGGGCCGCCGGCGGCATCCTTGACCACCATGTCCGCCCATGCGGCATAGACGTCGATGTCGAATGTGTAGTTGATCGCGTCGGTCATCCAGGCACCGGGCGGGCGCATATTGACCTCGAGCGCGATGACGCGCTTGTCCTTCGTCTCGAACAATTCGATGTGGAAGAAGCGTTCTCGCACGTCGAACGCCTTGAGGATCTTGCGGCCCGCCTCCTCAACCTCCGGGCTGATCTCCGGGAAGCAGGTATAGCTCATATGGCGATCGTGGTTGACCGCCTCCATGATGCTCTGGTCGTAACGGTGGCTGGCCGCCAGCACGACCTCGCCGTCGCGGTTGACCAGCCCGTCGAAGGTCACCACCAGCCCCTCGATGAATTGCTCCATGACGAAGCTGACGCCCTCGGGCTTGTCCCTAAAGAACTGGTCGAGCTCTTTCGCGTTCGAGATCTTGAACGTGTTTGAGGCGCCGGAGCCCGAGTCCGGTTTCACCACCACCGGATAGCCGACGCGGCGGATGAAGGTCATGGCCCCGGCACGGTCGGAGCATTTGCGCTGCGGAATGGTCTCGACGCCGCTCTTGCGGAAGAAGGCGCGCATACGGCTCTTGCGCTTCAAATTCTTCACGAAGTCGAGCTTGGTGCCGAAGATGTTGAAGTCGGTGCGGATGTTGGCTTCGAGCTCCAGCCAGTGCTCGTTCAGCGATTCGAAGCGGTCGATGCGGCCCCATTTGTGGATGAAATGTCCCATCGCCCGGAACACGGCGTCGTAGTCTTCCATGTCCGCGACGCGGTAATACTCCGAAAGCGCTGTCTTGAGCTTGCTGCCCAGCGTTTCATAGGGAGCGTCGCCGATGCCGAGCACGGTGGCGCCGGCCTTCTTCAGCCGGTCGCAGAAATCGGCGCCGTTTGCCGGAAAATGCGGCGAGAAGAACACGAAATTCATGCACGGCCTCCCCCTGAGATCAGGTCCTCCGGAAGCGAGTGTGGCGCATTTGCTTGATGCGGGGAAGAGCCGCGCGTCGCACGGCTGGGCCGGCACTTGCCTCTGGATGGCTGCTCCTGTAAGAGAGCCGGCATGACCACGCGCACCCACTCCGTCGCTTCTCCTCGCCCCGGCTTTGCCGGCGAGACCGTGCGCGCGCTTGCTTCGACCCTGCTTCTTCTCGGCCTTATCGGCGATCGCCGGGTTCGCTGAAGGAGCGCCCGGCGGTCGAAAACCGCCGCTCAGGGCGCATGCTCCTTGGCCAGATTGGCAAGTCACATCAAGCGAATGAAACTTTGGTAAAGGCGCCGCTCGGCACCAATCCGCCTGAGGGCGGTCACACGAGCCGCCGGGAGAAACGACGATGAATAGACGAGAAGCAATCCGCGCCGGAGAGCCCGAAACGGGCGCGCAAGCGACCGGGCAGATGCCGGATGCCGCCCGCAAATATCAGCCCTACCCGACCGTCAATCTCGCCGACCGCACCTGGCCGTCCAAGGTCATCGACAAGGCGCCGATCTGGTGCTCGGTCGACCTGCGCGACGGCAACCAGGCGCTGATCGACCCGATGGGCCATGAGCGCAAGGCGCGTATGTTCGCGCTGCTCATCGACATGGGCTTCAAGGAGATCGAGATCGGTTTTCCATCGGCCTCGCAGACCGATTTCGATTTCGCCCGCTGGTGCATCGAGGAAGGCGGCGTGCCGAGTGATGTGTCGCTGCAGGTGCTGGTGCAGTGCCGGCCCGAGCTGATCACGCGGACCTTCGAAGCGCTCAAGGGTGCCCATCGCCCGATCGTGCATTTCTACAACTCGACCAGCGAGCTGCAGCGCCGCGTCGTGTTCGAGAAGGACGTTGCCGGCATCAAGCGGATCGCCACCGACGCCGCCAAGATGATCACCGACATGGCGGCCAAGGCCGGCGGCGGCTATCGTTTCGAGTACTCGCCGGAGAGCTTCACCGGCACCGAGCTCGAGGTCGCGCTGGAGATCTGCAACGCCGTCACCGAGATTGTGAAGCCGACGGCCGACAACAAGCTGATCGTCAACCTGCCCTCGACGGTCGAAATGTCGACGCCCAACGTCTATGCCGACCGCATCGAATGGATGTGCCGCAACCTCGACAACCGCGACAAGCTGATCATCTCGCTGCACCCGCACAATGACCGCGGCACCGGCATCGCCACCACCGAGCTCGGCCTGATGGCCGGCGCCGACCGCGTCGAAGGAACGCTGTTCGGCAATGGCGAGCGCACCGGCAATGTCGACATCGTTACGCTCGCGCTCAACATGTACACGCAAGGGGTCGATCCCGGGCTGGACTGCTCCGACATCAACCGGATGAAGGACGTCTACGAATATTCCAACCAGTTGAAGATCCCGGAGCGCCATCCTTATGTCGGCGAGCTCGTCTACACCGCGTTCTCCGGCTCGCACCAGGATGCCATCAACAAGGGCATGAAGGCGCTGCGCAAGGCCAACACGCCGCTCTGGGAAGTGCCCTATCTGCCGATCGACCCGGCCGATGTCGGCCGCACCTATGAGGCGATCATCCGCATCAACTCGCAGTCCGGCAAGGGCGGCATCGCTTATGTGCTGCAGGCTGATTATGGCCTCAACCTGCCGCGCAACCTGCAGATCGAGTTCAGCCAGGCGATCCAGGCGATCACCGATGCCGAAGGCAAGGAAGTGCCGGCCAAGCGCATCCACGAGCGCTTCCTCGAAGCCTATGTCGACCAGCCCGGGGCCAGGCTGAAATTCCTCGACCACCACACCTACCCGGACACTGCGGCGAAGGGGCGGCGCATGGTGGAGGCGGTCATCCTCGACAATGGCAGGGAAATGACCATCACCGGCTCCGGCACCGGTCCGATCGACGGCTTCGTCGATGCGCTTTCGCGCCATGTCGGCGTCGAGATGTCGGTGCTCGACTATTCCGAACATTCCTTGCAGCGGGGTTCGAACGCGTCGGCCATTTCCTATGTCGAGATGGAATATCCGGGCGGCAAGCTGTTCGGCGCAGGCATAAACACCAACATCGTCGCCGCCTCGCTGGAGGCTGTGGTTTCGGCCGCCAACCGCATCCTCGGCCGCAAGGCCGGTTGATTGATCGAGTCTTTTGAGCGTGGCCCGTTCACTCGGACGCGCCACAGCTCATGACAGACGCGACCGCGTCTGAATTCATTAACCGGCAGGGAAATTTGCGGTGGGCTTACGCGATCGCATAACAGAAGCATTCTTGTGCGCCGGCGCGAGCGCTATATGATCGCGCACTAACCTGTGCCGACTTGAAAGGTTCGACACTTGGAGCCTGCCACGCCTGCCGCCCCCGCAGTGCGCGAGACATTGGAGCGACTGCTTGCCAGCGAAACGTTCGGACGCTCCGAGCGTGCCCGCAGGCTATTACGCTATCTGGTCGAGCGCGAGCAGGCCGGTGAAGGCGACAGGCTGAAGGGTGTTTCCATAGCCATGGACGTCTTCGGCAAGGACGGCGATTTCGACGCGTCGACCGACGCCGTCGTCAGGGTCCAGGCCGGCCGGCTGCGCGAGCTTCTGGAGCATTATTTCGCCAATGAGGGCATCGCCGAGCCGGTGCGCATCGCCATCCCGCGCGGCGGCTATGTACCTTCCTACGAGCTGAATGCGATCCGGCTGCCCGCCGAAGCCAAACCCGCCGGTAGCGGCCAGGCGCCATCGGCCGAACATCTCGAGAATTCCGCACCCACCGATGCGGTGCCGTTGATGGCGACACCGGCGGCATCCGCCTCTTCGCTGACGCGCCAATTGCGGTTCTTCTGGGCAGCCATGGTTCTGGTCATCGCCATGCTGGGTGTCCTTGTCGTCCGCCAGGGCAACGCCTTTTTCCACGATCACGACACGGCCGCGCAGGTCGAAACGGCAGGTGCGACCGGCAGCGTTGCTTCGCAGCCGTTCGAGAGCTTGCCCTTGATCTACATGGCCATCAAAGCCGATGGCCCTGAGGCGGCCCGTGTCGCCTCCTCACTACGCGCAGGCCTCGCCGGCTTCGATACCATAGACTTCATCGGGCGTGACGCCGACGCCACGCGCGAAAGTTCCGCCGATCCGATCAGCTTCGTTTTCGACGTTATTCCCGGACCCGCCGCCGGCGACGTGATGATCGAATTGCAAAGCGTCGCGACGGGACGGGTTCTCCTGTCGCGCAACCTGACGTCGGCTGAAAGCATGCCTGGCGCGGTCGAAAACAACATCGCCAGTCTTTTGACTTCGACCGTCCCCGCTTCCGGCGCGATCTACAGTTATATCGACCAGAGCGACATCCAGACCAGCCAGATCGGATGTCTGGTGCTCAACGACCGCTACTATCTCGACCAGAGCGCCAGGACGCACGAGGCCGCGTATCGCTGCCTGGAGAAGCTGGCCGGCGAAAGCACGAAATCATCGCTCGTCTATTCGGAGCTGGCTTCCTTGCAACTGGAAGCCGTCAACAACCACTACGCCTATCCGCCCGGCGCGAGCATCGAACAGGCCATGTTGTTTGCCCACCGCGCCATTCAGATGGCGCCGATGAGCCCGCACGCGCATCGCGCCTATGGCTATCTCAACTCGCGTCTCGGCAATACCGACGAAGCGATCCGCTGGATGCGCAAGTCCTATGAGCTCAACCCCTATGATCTCGGCATGGCCGCCGCCTATGGCTACGGTCTGATCTTCGCCGGCAAATATCAGGAAGGAACGCCGATCCTGGGCCACGCCGTCGAAACATTCAGCGGCCACCCGACCTGGTGGGACTACGGCCTGTTTCTCGGAGCCTTGATGCAAGGCGACACGAAGAGGGCCGCGATTGCCAGCGAGTCGCTGAGAACCACGACCTCCAAATCGCACTACCTTGCCGCACGGCTGATCGGCGCCAAGATCTCGGGCCGCGACAAGCTCGCGAGCGAATTGGCAAACGAACTCGCGGCCGAATTCCCGAAATTCGCTGCCGATCCGCGCGCGACCTTCGTCGACAGGAAGTATCCCACCGATCTCACGGATCGGCTGGTGCAGTCCCTGCGCTCCGCGGGAATCGGCAATCCAAGCTGAGCGGTCGCAGAGACCTCGCCGGCGCGCCGACCGCCGATTGGAAATCGACATTTGCCGTGCCGGCCCCGCTCAGCAAAGCATGAGGCCGAAATTCATCACCTATTAGGCCCTGCTCCTGCGTTCGGTTTGAGCGCACACAATCCCAGTCGCGAAAATTTTACTGGCTATCGATCCGCCCTGGGAGCAATTCAGCCACAATCTTGAATTGCCGCTCGCCTTGCCTCGCACCCAATAAATTTGATGCTCCCCTCCCTTCATGTTGCCGAAACCGGCGCTGGCTCGAAGACGATCGTCTTCCTGCACGGCTTCGGTGGCTGCCATTCGATATGGCGCGACGTGATTGCAGGCTTGGTGCCCGGTGTGAGGGCATTGGCTTACGACCTGCCTGGCCACGGAAACTCCCTGGAGCACCGCGAAGCGGGAGGCGCCAAGAAGGCGGCACGGGCCATCCTCGCGGATCTGGCCGCCCGCCGGCTGGGCAAGGTCCACCTCGTTGGTCATTCCATGGGCGGCGCGATCGCAACGTTGATGGCGCTCGCCGATCCCGGAAGGGTTGCCTCGCTGACCTTACTGGCGCCGGGCGGCTTCGGCCCGGAGATCAATGGGCCTCTGCTGCGCCGCTATGCCGCTGCGGCCAATAGAGATGAAATCCGTGCCTGCCTTGTCGCCATGTCGGGGCCCGGAAGCCTGTCCCCTGAACATGTAGTGGAGGCGCTTTTGCGCATGCGCGAACGGCCGGCCCAGTTGCAGACCCTTGTCGATATGGCTGCGGCGATGACCAGGGATGGCCGGCAAGGTGTCATTCCGGGCGAACGGCTGGAGACCTTGAACATGCCGGTGATGGTGATTTGGGGAACGGACGATCCCGTCCTGCCTGTCGACCAGGCCGAAAGCCTGCCGCCGCATTTCCATCTGCACCACGTGTTTGAGGCGGGCCACATGCTGGCCGAGGAGGCGCCCGGTCTGATCGTAGAGGTCGTGCGCCGCAACACGCGGCGCCGCGGCAGGGGCCAGGGGCCGGCGTTGGGCGCCGCGGCCAGCTGAGCCCCCATCTCGCAGTGCATTTTGCCGGCGACTGTGTTAACTCGCTGTTTACCAACAGCGAGGCAGCCGCCATGAAGGATGCAGGCGACAAAATCACCCCGATCGAGCCATCGCGAAAGCTCGCGGATGCCATCCGCGACGTCAAGAACGCCTTCGCCGACCGCGACGATGTGGTGGTCGACATGCGCGAGGCGCACCGCATGCGGCTCGAACTTCTGGCAGCCGAGCTCGCGCCCGTCTTTGCCGATGTGCCGGCCGACATCGACAATTTCGACTTCGCCGTCTCCTCCGGCCTGCAGCCGCGACTATGGATCGATGCCGTCAGCCACGTCGCCATGGGGCGGGATCGCCGCACCTTCCGCTTCCTCAAGGCACGCGCATCGGCCGCGTGGTGCTGGCCGAATCCGTCGACATGAAGCCCGTTTCGGACGCCGTGACACGATATGTGGCCGAGCGTGTCGTCGAGCGGCAGCGCATGATGGAAGGCGGAGTAGAGAGCGCTGTGCCTGGCCTGCATCGCGCCGATGTCCAGGAAGCGGAACCGCCCTTGCAATCCGCAGCGCGCCGCAACGGCTGGACGACCTTCTTCGCCGGCCTTGGCTTGATCGCCGCCGGCGCCCTGGTGGGGCTGGCGGTCTCGCTGGTGCTGTTCTGGGAACGCATCGCCCAGATGAAGATCAGCTTCTGACGAGGAGCTCCCGAACCACGGGCATATCGGCGCCGAGCTCCACCACCTGAATATCCGACGGCGG
Source organism: Mesorhizobium loti (assembly GCF_001510895.1). Taxonomy (GTDB): domain Bacteria; phylum Pseudomonadota; class Alphaproteobacteria; order Rhizobiales; family Rhizobiaceae; genus Mesorhizobium; species Mesorhizobium loti_A. Next base: position 29,652 of record NZ_LPWA01000125.1, read on the forward strand.
CAAGGCCGGACCGGTCAGGCCACGCCGTGTCAGGCGGATGCTCCAATTGCCTTTTTCCCCGTCTATCTCGAACAGATTGTACTGAGCGGCCGGATGCTTTCCGCCCGGCGCCTGGCCGGCGGCGGCCACGCCGACCACCGGCACCTTGGCGCCGCGCGGACCGATGGTGAACAGCGACGGCAGGTGCGAGTGACCGTGCAGGACAAGCTCGGCGCCGTGCCGGCGAATGACCTTGTTGAAGCGCGCGATGCCGAACAGCCGCTTATGCTGCGAAACCGCGCCGCGCACCGGCGGATGATGGATCATGATGGCGCGAAACAGTCCCTGTCTGGCAGTGGCGTCGAGGGTCCTGGCGAGCCGCTCCGCCTGGCCCTCCATGAAAAAGCCGTTGGCCATGAAGGGCGCCGTGGCCCGCGCCGTCGTGACGCCGATCAGCGCGACATCGCCGCGCACGCGCAGATAGGGAAAAGAATTGCGGTCGACCGGACTGTTGACGCCGTCGCCCGTCATCCACGGCGCCCAGGACCGGCAGACCTTGTCGAAGGCGCCCGGCACATAGGCGTCGTGGTTGCCTGGCACCACGGACACGTCGTTCGGGGGGCCGAGCGTCTCCAGCCAGTGCTTCGCCATCTCGATCTCGCCGTCGAGCGCCAGGTTGACGAGGTCGCCGGTGACGGCAAGGTGGTCGGGCGCATTGGCCTTGATATCGGCGACGATCGTGTCGATGACGGCATCATGCATATGCCGGCGGCGGTTCCGCTGCCAGTTGACGTAACCCAGCACGCGCTTGGAGGCGAGATCGCGATAGGTTACATCGGGCAGCGGCCCCAGATGGACATCGGAAATATGTGCGAGCCTGAGCATAGCCCCTTCTTAAGCGACACGGTTCAGACTTTCCACTCACCCTTTGCTGTTCGCTTGGCGATTGCCGGATGACCGGCTCGCGCGATCCCGAAGAGGTGTTCCGCCAGACCGGCTGGGCGGGACTGCGGGCGAGGCTGTTCCATCTCTATTTCCTGCTGCGGCGCCCGATGACGCTTGGCGTGCGCGGCCTGATCTATGACCGCGCCTCCAACGCCGTCTTCCTCATCCGCCATACCTATGTTCCGGGCTGGCAATTGCCGGGTGGCGGCGTCGAGATAGGCGAGACCCTTCTTGAGGCTCTGGCGCGCGAGCTGGCCGAGGAAGGCAACATCGCGCTGACCGCCCCGCCGGTGCTGAAATCGATGCATTTCAACCGCCGCTCCAGCCGCCGCGATCATGTTGGCCTCTATCTGGTTGAGGCCTTCAGCCAGGCGGCGCCAAAACTGCCCGATCATGAGATCGCCGAAGCGGCCTTTTTTCCGCTCGACCGGCTGCCGGAAGGCGCGACGCCGGCGACGCTGCGGCGGATTGCTGAAACTTTTGGAACGGAACTACCATCCCCCTACTGGTGACCTGGTTACGGTAATTTTTCTTGCGTTTGGAAATTACGACTCTATTCTTCCAAAAGCGCGGGGGGAAACGGAATGTCCATAGACAAATGGGGCGGGTAAATATTTGGCGTTACGTCGGAATTTACCTTTTCAAGACAATAGCATTATATCTCGCATGGATCGCTTTTGTGTATACGGTTCCATCCATGGAGAGAACCACGGCAACACCCGTGAATATAGCTATAATATTCGCGTCCACATCTTTCTCTTACTGGTCGTTCATAAGACAGAACGGAAGGCTTTTCGAGCGAAGCGAGTACTGAAAGATAGTTACATTCTCGATAGGCGCATCGTTGCTGTTTTCAGTCGTTTGCTTGCTGTTTTCAGTGGCGGTAAGCGCCGCGCCGGCGAGCTTGGAAGATGTCCCCGCCGGAGCCTGGGTAATGGTTCTGGCAATACTTGCGCTCTTTGGTTTTTGCATCAACGCCATCGGCTTCAACAAACGGTTAGGGAAAAGGTTTTTGAAGGCCAATCGCGGCAGACGGGCTCAACTCGACGCCGAGCCCTTCCGGTAACCTGCTTGCAGCTCCGGTGGATTTTCAAGCCGCCTTCTTGAACCTGCCGCGATCATGCGCCGCCGCATAGTCGAGCTCCGGCCCCACCGGAACAATCCCCGTCGGATTGATCGATTTGTGGCTGCCGTAATAATGGGACTTGATGTGGTGCAGGTTGACCGTGCTTGAGACACCGGGCACCTGGTAGAGGTCGCGCAGATAGTTCGACAGGTTGGGATAGTCGGCGATGCGGCGCAGATTGCATTTGAAGTGGCCGACATAGACCGGATCGAAGCGTACCAGCGTGGTGAACAGCCGCCAGTCGGCCTCGGTGATGCGTTCGCCGACCAGATAGCGCTGCTTTGACAACCGCTCTTCCACCGTGTCGAGCGCCGAGAACAATTCGCCGAACGCTTCCTCATTCGCTTCCTGCGTTGTGGCGAAGCCGGTGCGGTAGACGCCGTTGTTGATCGCGGGATAGACCAGCGCATTGATCTTATCGATCTCCGTCCGCAGCGCCGCCGGATAGAAGTCGAGGCTTGCATCGCCCCATTCGTCGAAGGCGGAATTGAGCATCCGGATGATTTCGGAGGACTCGTTGTTGACGATGGTTTCCTGCTTTTTGTCCCACAGCACCGGCACGGACACGCGGCCGGAATAGGCGGGATCGGCCTTCGCGTAGATCTGGTGCAGGAAGTCGAGGCCGTAGAGCGTGTCGCCGGTGGCGCCGTCCTCCGCCTTGAAGGTCCAACCGTTCTCGCCCATGAAATGATGCACCACCGAGACGGAGATGATGTCTTCCAGCTTCTTCAAGGCGCGGAAGATCAACGTCCGGTGCGCCCATGGGCAAGCGAGCGAGACGTAAAGGTGATAGCGGCCGGGCTCCGCCTTGAAACCGCGCTTTCGACCCTCCGCCGGCGCGCCGTCGCGCGTCACCCAGTCGCGCCATTGCGCTTCCGCCCGCACGAATCTGCCGCCGCTGTCGGCGCGACCGGCCGGTCCTGCCATCTGCCTTCAATCAGCAATCCCATGCGAAATCTCCCTGCGGCTCCAACAAACATTTAGGCGTTTGGCTGGAATGTCGAAGCCCTCGGGCGCTGAACAGTTCGTCAAACGACGAGCCAGATCGTCAAGCGGCGGACAGAAAGGTGAAAAGCGCCGATTGCAGCCGGGAAAAATTGATGCTAGCGGAGGCGCCCATGTTCGACTTTGCTTCGATCCGGTTCGACCGACGACGAAAGGGCGCCCGCGCTTGATGAAGCGCTGACTGGCGAACGCTGCCGCTTGCAGCAAACCTTTCCTCGCATACCGGAACGCAAAGACCATGAGCCTTGCCGACGTGAAGTATCTGCCGGAAACCCCGGCGCACGATCCCGAAATCGAAGCATCAACGAAGAAGCCTTCGGGCCAGGCCGTTTCGTGCTTGCCGCCTACAAGATCCGCGAATCCGGCGGACATGACCGCTCGATGTCCTTTGTCGCGGTCAAGGGCGGCACCGTGATCGCGTCCGTGCGCATGACGCGCGTGGCGGCAGGCGCCGGCCGCGCCATGATGCTCGGACCGCTCGCCGTGCGGCCTGCCTTCAAGAATCTCGGCATCGGCCGCCGGCTGGTTGCGATCGCGCTCGAGGCCGCGACCAAGGCCGGCGCGCCGGCGGTGATGCTGGTCGGCGACGAGCCCTATTATGGACCGCTCGGCTTCAAGCGCTTCCCGCGCGGACAGATCGCCATGCCGCGCCCGGTCGATCTCGACCGCTTGCTCCATCACGAAATCAAGCCTGGCGCGGTGGCCCGGTTCGTCGGCGAGGTCTGCCATGCGGACACGGCCCGGCTGCCCGAGCAACTCCCAGCAATGGCGTGACTCACGGGTCAATCGACGATGTCGATTGATCCCGGTCAATCGCCTGCGATTGATCCCGGTCAATCACACCGCGATTGACCCGTCGATCGATCCCCGATGCCGGTTGCGCCTTGCGGGCGGGCTTCGTAGCATGACAAAAAATCCTGGGAGGACGCCTGCATGAACCCGAATGGCCAGATCGCGATCGTCACCGGCGGCGGCTCAGGCCTGGGCGAAGCGACGGCGCGCGCCCTTGCCGCCAAGGGCGCCAAGGTTGCCATACTCGATGTCGGCGTCGAGCGCGCGGCGAAGGTTGCCGCCGATATCGGCGGCATCGCCATTCGGTGCGACGTCAGCAGCGGTGACAGCGGCACGGCCGCCATTGCCGAGGTGGCGAAGGAGCTTGGCGAGCCGCGCATTCTGGTCAATTGCGCCGGCATCGCCATCGGCGTGAAGACAGTCGGCAAGGATGGCCCGCACCCGCTCGACCAGTACCGCAAGGTGATCGAGATCAACCTGATCGGCACCTTCAACATGATCCGCCTCGTCGCCGACCGCGCCGCGAAGCTCGAGGCGCTCGCCGGCGGTGAGCGCGGCGTCATCGTCAACACGGCATCGGTCGCCGCCTATGACGGCCAGATCGGCCAGGCCGCCTATTCGGCATCCAAGGGCGGCGTCGTCGGCATGACGCTGCCGGTGGCGCGCGACCTCGCGCGCTCCGGCATCCGCGTCTGCACCATCGCCCCCGGCATCTTCAAGACGCCGATGATGGCCGGAATGCCGCAGGAGGTGCAGGATTCGCTGGGCGCCTCGGTGCCCTTCCCGCCCCGCCTCGGCGAGCCCTCGGAATATGCCGCGCTCGCGCTGCATATCATCGAGAACCAGATGCTGAACGGCGAGACGATCCGCCTCGACGGCGCGATCCGCATGGCACCGAAATAGAAGGCAATGACCACGCCGCAGACAGGCGCCGCCGCCGACAAGACAGGGCCGCTGGCCTGCCTGAAAGTGATTGAGATGGCGGGCCTCGGCCCGGTGCCGCTGGCCGCCCTGATGCTGTCGGAAATGGGCGCCGAGGTGCTGCGCATCGAGCGGGCGGACGCCAGAGAGCCGCCTCTGTCCTTGCCGGAAGCCTACGACCTCGACCGCCACGGCCGCTTCATCCTCAAGCTCGATCTGAAACGCCGGGATAGCCAGGAGCTTGTGCTGCGCCTTGCGGAAAAGGCCGACGTCCTCATCGAAGGCTTTCGTCCCGGCGTCATGGAGCGGCTGGGTCTCGGGCCTGATATCGTGCTCGAACGCAATCCGGCGCTGATCTACGGGCGCCTGACGGGTTTCGGCCAGGACGGACCGCTCTCGCGTCGCGCCGGCCATGACATCACCTATCTCGCTTATGCCGGGCTGTTGCACGCCATCGGCAGGCAAGGGGCGCCGCCCGTGCCGCCGCTCAACCTCGTCGCCGATCAGGGCGGCGGCGCCATGACGCTGATCGCCGGCGTGCTGGCCGCCCTCTTCCAGCGCTCGCGCACCGGCAAGGGCCAGGTGATCGACGCCGCGATGGTCGAGGGCGCATCGATGCTCGCGGCTCCGATCCACGCCTTCATGGCGGCAGACCTTTGGAGCGACCGACGCGGCGAGAACCTGCTCGATTCAGGCGCCCCCTTCTACGACACTTACGAGACCGCAGACGGCCGGCACGTCGCCATTGGCTGCCTCGAGCCGCAGTTCTTCGCCGAGTTCGTCCGGCTGCTGCCGCTCGACCGGCGCTTTGTCCCCGGCCAATATGACAGAACATTGTGGCCCGAGATGCGCGCCGCCATCGCAGGCAGGATCAGAGAGAAGACGCGCCAAGAGTGGGCCGACCTCTTCGCCTCGACCGATGCCTGCGTCGCTCCGGTCCTGTCGCTGACCGAGGCCAAGGACCACTCTCACAATCGCGCAAGGCAGAGCTTCGTGAGATCCGGCGGGCTGGAGCGTCCGGCCCCGTCGCCGCGCTTCTCGGAAGCTCGCCAAACTCTTGCCACGGCGCCAACCGCTGCCGATCGTCAGCCGGCAGCCGTGCTGGCGCGCTCCGGCATGAGCGAAAGTGAAATCGAAACCCTTGTCAGGTCCGGCCTGTTTGGCCAATAACCGGAGAGCAGAAATCAACTTATCTTGAAAGTGTTTCGACCAAAAGGTGAGCGCTTTGACCGAGACCAGGAAGGATGTCATCCGCGAGACCGATGCCGAGGCCGTCAGGCTGGCGAAGACGCTGATCCGCTCGGCCCGCTTCGGCGCGCTCGCGGTGATCGAGTCCGGTACCGGCGCGCCGTTGGCAAGCCGGGTCGGCGTGGCGACCGACATCGACGGGACGCCGCTGATCCTGGTCTCGATGCTGTCCGCGCATACCGGGGCGCTTCTCGCCGATCCGCGCTGCTCGCTGCTCGTCGGCGAGCCCGGCAAGGGCGATCCGCTGGCGCATCCACGCATCAGCTTGATATGCCGCGCGCTGCGGCTGGAGCATGGATCAGCCGACCACGCCCGCGCCGAACGGCGCTACCTCAATCGTAATCCGAAGGCAAAGCTCTATATCGGACTTGGCGACTTCTCGATATTCCGGCTCGAGCCTGAGCGCGCCAGCCTGAATGGCGGCTTCGGCAAGGCCTATCTTCTGAACCGCGCCGATCTGATCGCCGGCGGCCCGATCGTCGAGGAGCTCGCGGCCAGCGAGCAGTCGGCGCTGGACCACATGAACGCCGACCATCGCGATGCGATTGGTATCTATGCGCACCATTTCGGCCGGGCCGAAGGCGACGGCTGGATCGTCACAGGTTTCGATGCCGACGGCATGGACCTGGCGTCTGCGGATGCCACCTGCAGGGTCTTCTTCCCCCAGCCTCTCGGCGCTGCCCGCGAGTTGCGGTCCGTGCTGGTCGAGATGGCAAAGGCCGGACGCGCCGCTGGCTAGGCACAGTAGCGAAAGTTAATCGTCCCAGATCGAAAGCAACTCTTGAGATTTAGATAAAATGATCTACCCTTTGTTGCGGCGCTGATTCAGCGGCGCTTTCTGACCTGAACACCGTGGAATCAGCCACCATTTGCCCCCATGGCGGCTGGATGAGCCAGAAAACATGGGGCATCTATGATCTCGAGCAAGCTAGTCGCCAATGCCGAATCGGCTGCCGCGTTTCTGACACTCATGGGCAACGAAAAGCGGCTGCTGATCGTCAGCTATCTGATCGAAGGCGAAATGTCGGTCGGTGCCATCGCCGAGAAGGTCCAGTTGAGCCAGTCCGCTCTGTCGCAGCATCTGGCCAAGCTGAGAGCGCTCGACATCGTCGAGACGCGCCGCGACCGCCAGATGATCTATTATTCCTGTAAATCCGACGCAGCGCGGGAGCTGCTTCGCATGCTGGAAGGCATTTTCGGCGACGGCGACCTGTCCCAGATGGCCTACAGGATGCGTCGCGCCGGGGCTTGACCCGCGCTCTCCAAAGCCCCTTACCTCGCTGACGATCGTTCGCCGGCGAGATTTGCATGAACCTCATCACCATCGACGACCCGCAGGATCCGCGCGTCGCCGCCTATCTCGACATCCGCGAGCGCGATCTCGTCGGGCGCCACGGGCGCTTCGTCGCGGAAGGCAAGGTGGTGCTGGATCTTCTGTTGACGGCCGGGCGCTTCGCTGCGGAGTCGGCCTTCATTCTGGAAAACAGGTTGGCAGGCCTGGAAGGTGTCTTGCGCCAGGCGCCGGCGGACTTCCCGATCTATGTCGCCAAGAGCGAGGTCATGGACCGGATCGCCGGGTTCCATATGCATCGCGGCATATTGGCGATCGGCGTTCGTAGCGCTCCTCGACCGGCGGAGGTTTTGCTCGAAACCTTGCCAGCAAGCGCGCTGGTCGTGGTTCTGGTCGGCATATCCAATCACGACAATATGGGCTCGATCTTCCGCAACGCCGCGGCCTTTGGCGCGGACGCCGTGCTTCTCGATCCCACCTGCTGCGATCCGCTCTATCGCAAGGCGATCCGGGTTTCGGTCGGCGCGGCGCTGAAGGTTCCTTTCGCGCCCTTCGGCGACACCATGAGCTTGATTGCGACGCTCGCCCGGCTCGGCTTCAGCCAGTTCGCGCTCTCGCCGCGCGGCGAAACCGACATTCGCGCCGCGGAAAGAAGTCCGCGGCTGGCGCTCTATCTCGGCACGGAAGGCGAAGGCCTGCCCGAAACCGTGCTCAACCGTCTGCGCACGGTACGGATCGCATGGCCGAGGGTTTCGACAGCCTGAACGTTGCCGCCGCTTCGGCCATTGCCCTGCACCAGTTCTCGAGACGGTAAAGCATGTCTCCCGAAAGAACCGATTTCGGGACAAAGACATGCGCAAAATCAAAACCTAAAGCGCATGGAGCGAATCAGAAGGATCGCGACGCGCTTTAACGCCTGACGACCATAAAACGCCGCTGGCTGGCTGCCAGGTGTTTGGCTCAGTTGGTTGGGTTGGCCTTCTGCAAGGCCCTTACACGGTCCGCGAGGCTGATGCCGCGCTCGCCGACATCCTGTCGCCCGTCGCGAGGAGTCGCCAAGGCCTTCACAATCGGCGAATCCGGCCCGTCCAGCTTCATCGTCAGGTTGACGACCTCGGCCGCCAGTTCGTTCATCTGTTCGCGAAGCGCCGCACCGGCGCGTCGCGCGTCGGCCGCCTGCTCGGGCTTAGCCGTTTCGAGCGCGGCAAGATCGGTTTTGAGCCGCTTGTTCTCACGCGCCAGCGCCGTCAGCCTCGCCTCCAGCCGCTCCCGATCGCCTTCAAGCTTGGCGATCGCCTTGTCGATGCCTTCGACCTCGCCGTCCTGGTGCGTTCCGCCATTTGCCGCGGGATTCTGCTTTGGGCGTTCGCGCATCCGGGCAAGCTCCTTCTCGCGCCTGTCGAGCCTTTCCTCGCGGTCGGCAAGGGTTGCAAGCAGCCGCTCGACCTTCTTGTCCAGCTCGGCTGTCCGCTTCTTTTCCGCCTTGAGCGCGTCTCTGGCCGCTTTGCCTTCCGCGGCGATTTCCTGATTGCGCCGGTCCGCTTCCTTGCGCTGGCTGCGCAGCACCGCAATATCGTTGGCGAGCTTGTCCAGTTCCGATTCGCGCGCCACGAGCTCGATCTGCCGGTTGCTGGATGAGAAGCTGGCATCGTCATACATCTGCTCGAGCTTTTGCAGCTCCAGCGCGCGCTTCTCCAGGGAGCGCTCCGTCTGCGCCAGCTTTTCCGACAGTTTGCGCAGTTCTTCCTCGCGCTGCCGGAGCTCCGCATTCCTGGCCTGCAGGTCGGAAAGCGCCTGGTTCTTGTCCTTCGTCTCGACCGCCAGCCCCTTCAGGGCCTCACGGCCGCGGCCGATCTCGACCAATTGCTCGGCCGCCCTCTCCTTGAGGCTCTTGATGTTCATCTCGAGCCGGCGCGTGCTCATGGCGAATTCGGCGCGGATCCGGTCCTTTTCAGCCAGGATTTCGGCAGGCGTCAGCGGCATCGAGGCCTCGAGGCGCCTGCGCGTCAGGACGACGGCCCGCCGCCAGACGGCCGGCGCGATCAGCGACACCAGAAAGACGGCGCAGAGGAAGCCTAGTGCGAAGAAAAGGATCGACTGGACCAAGGTGGACTATTCCGTATGCGCGGCGGCAACCCGCCAATGCGCGACTGTGCCATCTTGGCATGGCGGAAATCCAGCGCCGCGGCAAGAGCATGCCGCGGCGCGATCGGTCTTATCCGAGCGGTGTGGCAATCCTGTTCGCTCAGAACGGATTCCAGGTCGCCCGTTCCGTAAGCTTCAGGTAGCCGAGATTGACGCCGAGCCGGGCGCGACGCCGGTGCGGATCGGAACGATGAGCACTCTGTTGCTCTGCAGCACGTTGAAGCCGACGCCCGCCACGACATAGGCGGATCCGGCGACGCCGCCGAAGCGGTTGTAGAGGCTGCTGATGTCGTCGAGATTGTAGACCAGCATCATCACGCGCGACCCTTCGCCGCCGAAATCCCAGCCGAGCGATGGACCTTGCCAGAACACCTTATGGTCGCCGGCGTTCTTGGTGTAGAGCGTGCCCTCGCCATAGGTCAGGCCGCCGATCAGCGCGCCGGATCCCTCCTCGCCGAGCAGATAGCCGTTGGGCAATCCGTAGGACGCAAAGATCTTTTCGACGACGGTGGCGAGGCCGCCCGACGTCGCGCCGAAGAACTTGTGGCCGGAATCGATGATCTCCTGCGCGGTGTATTCCTGGGCCCGCGACGCGGAGGTTGAGAAGATGACAGCACCCATGAGGGCGATCGTCATGGCGAGGACGCGGATGAGAGTCCGGTCATAGAATCGGGAAAACATGCTTCCAATCTCCGTCAGGGAGCACTTTCGCCGACGCCTCGTACCCCTACGGCTCTTGGCGGCCGCTTCGAGATGACTATCACGGGCAAACTATGCCGTAATCCTTTTTCAACCATTAAGCTGGCGCAGGAAGATGGCGGTTCGAAGGCTGGCGGCCCGACATGGCCCCTTTGGCCTCGTTTTCCCGGCGTGAACGCAGCATTTTCGCTATCCGCGGCCGCGGATTTGTTGATGCACGGGCGGGCGCTGTGTATTCAGAAAGCCTTGGAAAGAGCGTGATTCGCGCGGCGGGCGCGAAATCGATCGCTCGGCCATGAATATGTGAACTAGCAGGGATTGTCCGATGGCCGAGCTCTTCACCCTTTCCGCCCCCGATCTGGCGGCGCTTCTGTGCAGCCGCGTATGCCACGACATCATTTCGCCGGTAGGCGCCATAAACAACGGCCTCGAACTGCTCGACGAAGGCGGCACCGACGAAGACGCCATGAAACTGATTCGCCAGAGCGCCAGGAACGCCTCGGCGCGTCTGCAGTTTGCCCGCATTGCCTTCGGCGCCGCCGGCTCGGCCGGCATGATGATCGATACCGGCGACGCAGAGGCTGTGGCCATTGCCTTTTTGAAGAACGAAAAGCCGGAGCTGGTCTGGAACGGCCCCCGCGCGCTGCTGCCCAAGAACAAGGTCAAGCTCCTGCTCAATCTCATTCTCGTGGCCAATGCGGCCATACCGCGCGGCGGCAAGCTGGTGGTCACGCTGGAGAGCCTCGAGACCGAACCGCGTTTTTCGCTGTCGGCCAGCGGCCCGATGCTGCGCGTGCCGCCGAAATTCCTCGAGCTGCATTCCGGCCACAAGCCTGAGGAAGCGATCGACGCCCATTCGGTCCAGCCCTATTACACGCTGCTCCTGGCGCGTGAAGCCAACATGACGATCTCGATCCATGCGACCGCCGACGAGATCGTATTGTCGGCGGCTTAATGCATGTCGCCCAGAAGTGTGCAGCGGTTCTGGGGCAACGACATGCATCAAAAACAAAGGTTTAAAGCGCGGCCCGAATCCGTTTCAACGCTACGCGCTTTAAGGCAAAAGCCAAGAACAGACCAAGTATTTATTTCCAGCGATATTGCCGCTTTCAGTTCGAGCAAAGCAATTTCTGACATTGCCGGCGTATTGACGCGGCGGTGAAAAATCGTGCCATGCGTCTCTTTGGAAAAACTTTACCTAACGGCTTTTCGGCTTCTTTACCAGATTGCTCTAGGGTAACCCACGGTTACCGGAGGTTGCCGGTTCGGCAGATGGCAAAGAGGGCCCGGAAATGAAGCGCTGCCTGTTCGTCGACGATTCGAGCGTCATCAGGAAGGTCGCAAAGCGTATCCTTGGCGGTTCGGACATCGTGGTCATCGAAGCGGCCGCCGGGCTTGATGCGATCGAGATCTGCTCCGGCGACATGCCCGATGTCGTCGTTGTCGACGGCGGTTTGCCGGACATGCCGGCAGTCGACCTCATTCGCCGCATCCGCGCCATCGAAAGCCCCGTCAAGCCGCAGATCCTGGTCTCGCTCGTCGAAGTCGACGTCGGCTCGATCATGCGGGCGAAGCGTGCCGGCGCCCAGGGCTATCTCCTGAAGCCCTTCAACCGGGCGCAGCTGCTCGAGAGCTTCCGCTTCCTGAAAATCGCAGCCTGAGCGTTCGGGTGCCAGAAACCAAAACCCGGCCGGAGCCGGGTTTTTTTGTGAAACGCTGGTTGCAGATCAGGCACTGACGCGGATGTCTTCCGGCTCGCGCAGCACATAACCGCGGCCCCAGACCGTCTCGATGTAGTTCTGGCCGCCGGACGCCGCGTCGAGCTTCTTGCGCAGCTTGCAGATGAAGACGTCGATGATCTTCAGTTCCGGCTCGTCCATGCCGCCATAGAGGTGGTTGAGGAACATTTCCTTGGTCAGCGTCGTGCCCTTGCGCAGCGAGAGCAGCTCCAGCATCTGGTATTCCTTGCCGGTCAGGTGCACGCGCTGGCCGCCAACCTCGACCGTCTTGGCGTCGAGATTGACCACCAGGTCGCCGGTGGTGATGACCGACTGGGCATGGCCCTTGGAGCGGCGCACGATGGCGTGGATGCGCGCCACCAGCTCGTCCTTGTGGAAAGGCTTGGTCATGTAATCGTCGGCGCCGAAGCCGAGGCCGCGCACCTTGTCCTCAATGCCGGCCATGCCGGAGAGGATCAGGATCGGCGTCTTGACCTTGGAGAGGCGAAGCGTGCGCAGCACCTCGTAGCCCGACATGTCGGGAAGGTTGAGATCGAGAAGGATGATGTCGTAGTCGTAGAGCTTGCCGAGATCGACCCCTTCTTCGCCGAGATCGGTCGTATAGACGTTGAAGCTTTCCGATTTCAGCATCAACTCGATGCTTTGTGCGGTTGCACTGTCGTCTTCAATCAGCAGAACACGCATTTCATTCCCCTTTTCTGCTGCCGGACCGTGTCACGACCCGTCCGGGACCGGAGCAGTGATTGCCTGAACAGAAGGTGCCACCGACTGGTTAACAAATCCTAATTTCGTGCTGGTCACGATATCAGATTTTTTAACCCCTTTCTACACCCACTTGAATCTAATAACGAATCACAAACCCAAACCGCTCATCCACCACATTAATAAGTCAGCCTAAGTGACTCTAGTGACTCGCAGGCCGCGCTTCCCGCCGCTGCCGGAATTTTTACCCGGCCTTAAGTCCTCGCCCGTATGATTAACAATGCCCGTAAACGAATGGTTACCGCCGGCAAAAATCTTTAGGGCTTTGTTTCCCATAGCGTTGGGAAAGCCGGGGGAAACGGGCGATGCGTGGGCCTTTCCAGGCCGATGGGACGATATGCAGGTGGGCGTTTCCGGGAGTACCGAGTCATGAAGTCACGTGAAAACCTCGTTCGGCTGAAGCAGTTTCAGGTGAATGAGAAGCGGCGCCAGCTGTTGCAATTGGACATGATGATCGCCGAGTTCGAACGCATGGCCGTCGAATTGGAGGCCCAGATCGTCGCCGAAGAGAAAAAAGCCGGCATCACCGACATCAATCATTTTGCCTATCCGACCTTCGCCAAGGCGGCGCGCCTGCGCCGCGACAACCTCAGGAACTCGCAGGGCGACCTCGTCCAGCAGCGAACCATGGCCGAATCATTACTCGGCGAAGCTGAAGCGGAGCTTTCCAAGGCGGAGATGCTGGAATCGCGCGACAGCAAGATTCGCGACGCGGACGCAGGCGGCCGCAGCGCCATGATCGGCTGAGCCGAGCGCGCTTTGCCACTTTTGCCGGGGCTCGCCGGCGTCGCTCCTGACACCGCGCTGGGGCATGTCTCCCGAAAGTGGAAACCGGTTTCGGATAAGACATGCGTAGAATCAACAATCTAAAGCGCATAGAGCGGATCTGAAAGACTCGCGACGCGCTTTAGGACAGATCCTGCTCGCGCTCCCACGTCAAGGCAGCACTGCCGTCTCGCCCTGATGGTCCGCCGACGCCCGGGCGCGGGCATCCTTGATGTCGGGCGCATGCTCTTCCGCCCAGGAGCGGATCTGGCTGAGCAGCCCCGCCAGGTTCTGGCCAAGCTCGGTCAGCTCGTATTCAACCCGCGGCGGGATGACCGGAAAGACCTCACGCCGGACAAGCCCGTCGCGCTCCAGCACACGCAGCGTCTGGGTCAGCATCTTTGGCGTGATGCCTTCCAGCTTGCGCGCCAGATCGCCGTTGCGCAGCCGGCCGCGCCGCAGCGCGCAGACGGCCAAATAAACCCATTTGCTGGCCAGCATCTCGAGCACGGTATGCGACGGACAGGTGCGCCGGAACGCGTCGTACCCGAATGGGGATCTGTCTTCACTATCCATGAGGTGCCTATATATTGAAAAGGTACATACTGGACAAGAGAATATTACTATCCAGATGATAGCGGCATACCAATTGAGAAGGAGCCTTCCATGCGTGCCGTTATCCAAAACTCCGTCGGCGGACCCGACGTCCTTTTCGTCGCCGATCGGCCAGACCCCTCGCCCAAGGCTGGCGAGGTGCTGGTTCGTGTCAGGGCCGCCGGCATCAACCCCGTCGATGGCGCCGTGCGCGGCGGCTATTACCCGCTGCTTGGCGAGCCGCCGTTCATTCTCGGCTGGGATATTTCCGGAACTGTCGAGGCGCTACGCGCCGGCGTAACCGCCTTCAAGGTCGGCGACGAGGTATTCGGCATGCCGCGCTTTCCCAAACAGGCCGGAGCCTATGCCGAGCTCGCGGCAGCACCGGCGGACGAGGTCGCCATCAAGCCTGCTGGCATAGACCATACCCACGCCGCGGCGCTGCCGCTCGCCGGCCTTACCGCCTGGCAAGGCCTTGTCCGCCACGGCCGCATTCAGTCCGGCCAGCGCGCGATGATCCATGCCGGCGCCGGCGGTGTCGGCCATCTGGCGGTGCAGATCGCCAAGGCGCGCGGCGCCTATGTCGTCTCGACCGCCAGCCCGGATAAGCTCGATTTCGCTCGCTCGCTCGGCGCCGACGAAGTCATTGACTACACCAGGGAGGATTTCGCCGGGAAGGCCCGCGAGTTCGACCTGGTGCTGGAGACGGTTGGCGGCGACCATGCCGAGGAGTCGCTGAAAGTGCTGCGCGACGGTGGTGTGCTAGTCTCGCTGCTCAGCGTCCACGACACCACCAAGGCGAAGGCAAAGGAGCGGAACATCCGCGTCGAGCGCATGTCGGTGGTCCCCGACCGAGAAGGCCTTGTCGAGCTTGCCAAGCTGGTCGATGCCAAGAAGCTGTCGCCCCACGTGGCGAGAACCTTCCCGCTCGATCAGGTGGGCGCCGCCCACGCCTTCCTTGCGACCCGGCCGATCGGCAAGGTCGTGCTGGCGGTGTAAGCGAAGCGCGTCTCTGAAAAAGCGAAAGGGCGCGGAATTCCGCGCCCTTTCTGCTTCCCGCTTGTGTGAATCTAGTGCCGGTATTGCTGGATTCGCGTCGTGCGCAGCCCGGCAAGGCCATATTCGTCGATCGATGCCTGCCAGGAGAGGAATTCCTCGGTGGTGAGCTTGTAGCGCTGGCAGGCTTCCTCGAGGCTGAGCAGGCCGCCGCGCACCGCGGCAACCACTTCCGCCTTGCGCCGGATAACCCAGCGC
Organism: Mesorhizobium loti; assembly: GCF_001510895.1. Taxonomy (GTDB): domain Bacteria; phylum Pseudomonadota; class Alphaproteobacteria; order Rhizobiales; family Rhizobiaceae; genus Mesorhizobium; species Mesorhizobium loti_A. The sequence goes on from NZ_LPWA01000125.1 coordinate 44,917, forward strand.
CGTGTATTCGTCGGCGGCAGATCGGCTATGGTAAGAGGGCTGCCGTCGGGCCCGATAACATATTTGACTCTAGGTCTAACCAGATCGGTCATCGTACTCTCTACTAAAAACTCAAAGACCCAATCCCCGCCACAGTACCGCCACAGCTTTAAAAATTGCCTAAGCGAACCCTAATGACTAGGTAAGGTTCGTGAACGTCACGTTAGGGTTTTGTTCGGCATTTGAGACAATCGCGGTCCCCGGCCCTGATTTTGCCGAGAAAAATCGACCGAAAAAATCGCTTGAGGAGGCAAGCTGGCGCAGCCGCAGCGCTTGACCTATATTCCGGCCATTGGCAGCCAGCGCCATGCAGATTGAAAGAACCATGAACAGCCTCGATCTTCCCGGACGCCCAGAACAGACCCGCGTCGTCGTCGCCATGTCGGGCGGTGTCGATTCGTCGGTCGTTGCCGGCATCCTGAAGCGCGAAGGCTATGATGTTGTCGGCGTCACCCTGCAGCTTTACGACCACGGCGCGGCCACGCACCGGGCGGGTTCCTGCTGCGCAGGTCAGGACATAGACGACGCCCGCCGCGTTTCCGAGACACTCGGCATTCCGCATTACGTGCTCGACTATGAAGAGCGCTTCCGCAAGGCGGTCATCGACCCCTTCGCCGAGAGCTATGTCGCCGGCGAGACGCCGATTCCCTGCGTATCCTGCAACCAGACGGTCAAGTTCGCCGACCTTTTGGCGACCGCGCAGGACCTCGGCGCCGACGCTTTGGCCACCGGCCACTACATCCGCTCGCGCGCCAACGGCGCGCATCGCGCGCTCTACCGGCCGGTCGATGCCGACCGCGACCAGAGTTATTTCCTGTTCGCCACCACCCAGGCGCAGATCGATTATCTGCGCTTTCCGCTCGGCGGTCTCTCCAAGCCGCAGGTGCGGGCGATCGCCGAGGAAATGGGACTGACGGTCGCCGCCAAGCAGGACAGCCAGGACATCTGCTTCGTGCCGCAGGGCAAGTATTCCGACATCATCGCCAAGCTGAAGCCGGCGGCCGCCAATCCGGGCGACATCGTCCATATCGACGGACGCGTGCTCGGCCGCCATGAAGGCATCTTGCGCTACACGATCGGCCAGCGCCGCGGCATCGGCATCGCTTCCGGCGAGCCGCTCTATGTCGTCCATCTCGATGCCGATCGCGCTCGCGTCGTTGTCGGCCCGCGCGAGGCGCTGGAGACGCACAAGATCTACCTGCGCGCCATGAACTGGCTTGGCGACGGCCCGCTCTCGAACGTCCCCGAGGGCGGGATCGAGCTTTTCGCAAAAGTCCGTTCGACAAGGCCGCCGCGCCCGGCCGTGCTGCATCACCGCGACGGCGTGACGTCGGTCGAACTGGTCGACGGCGAATCCGGCATCGCGCCCGGACAGGCCTGCGTGCTCTATTCCGATGACGGCAATGAGGCGCGCGTCTTCGGCGGCGGCTTCATCGAGCGCTCGGAGCGCGGCGCCGAGGCCGAGGCGATGCTGTCCAGGCTTGCACAGCGGCCCGCGCACATCCCCGCCGAGTAAACGTCTCTTCGACCAGCCGCTTGAGTTTCAGGATTGTCTTTGCGAACGCCTCAGTCGGACGAGCCGCTATGCGTCACCGTGCCCGCAGTGAGGATACGCAGCACGCGGATCGCTTCCTCGCCGTCGGTGCGGGGCTCGGCGCGCGTCTCGATGCACTGCATGAAATGCGCGAGCTCGCGCGTCAGCGGCATACCCTCGCCGACCGCTACATAGGAAGGCTCGTTGGCGGTGAAGGCCCACTGGCCGCTATCCTGCCAGACAGCATGCCGGTAGACGGCAAGCTTGCGCTCCCAGGCTCGACGTCGTCGAACACCGCCATCGCCTTGGTGCCGACCACGGTCAGCCGCCGCTCGCGATAGGGATTGAGCCGCGAGGCGAAGAGATGGCTGCGCACGCCGTTGGGAAAACGCATGTGCAGATGCGCGAAATCGCTGAGATTGTCGAGCAGTGCCGCGCCCTCGCCCCTGACCTCGATCGGCTCGGTGCCGGTGATGGCGAGGATCATCGACAGGTCGTGCGGCGCCAGGTCCCAGAGCGCGTCGTTCTCGGTATGGAATTTCCCGAGGCCCAGCCGATGCGAATGGATGTAGCGCACCTCGCCGAGCTCGCCATTGTCGATCAGCGCCTTCAGCGTCTCGAAGGCGGGATGGAAACGCAGCACGTGGCCGACCATGAAGACGCGGCCATTTTTTCTTGCCGTCTTCACCGAGCGTTCGGCATCGGCGACCGTCAGCGCGATCGGCTTTTCCACCAGCACGTCCTTGCCGCCCTCGACGGCGCGCACCGCCATGTCGGCATGGTACTGCGGCGGCAGCGCCATGACGATGGCGTCGACATCGGCATGCTCGAACAGCTTGTCCGGCTCGATTGCCAGGCACTCCTGCTCGCTGGCGAAGCCTTCGGCGCGGGCGCGGTTGACGTCGGAAACGGCATGGAGCGCGCCAAGCGCCTTGAGGGTGCGGATGTGGTTGCTGCCCCAGTATCCGCAACCGAGGACTGCAATGCGCGGCTTCATTCGTTCAAACTCTAGAATTTCGTGGCCGAGACATAGCGACGTGCCCCGTCGAACTCAACCCCGGCGCATACGCTTGAGTGTCTGCCCGGCAAAGCTTTTTTCGGGGTGAGATTATGCCGATATTCCGGCCTTATCCAAGCTTGACAGGTTTGCCCTGCCAACCTTATATCCGCGCGACCTTGGCGAACGCCTCGAAATTGCCCGCGATCCTGGGCGGTTCTTCGAGCCTCTTCGTCACTCCTGGCGGAGTAGCTCAGTTGGTTAGAGCACGGGAATCATAATCCTGGGGTCGGGGGTTCAAGTCCCTCCTCCGCTACCACCTCCCCATAAGCTATTGAAATCACGCCGAAAAAGCGGATCTACGGTAGCGCCATCATCCGAAAATCTTGAATAATTTCAAGGCCCAAGCTTACCGGCTCGGCCTGAAAGGTGATATCCCGGACCAATCCACTTTCTCTAAGAACCGTCACGGTCGCTTCCGCGGCAGCGATCTGCTGTGGGGGTTGTTCGAGACAACGGGTGCGCCGCTGCATCGAAGAAGGTCTCGTCGGCAATGAGAGCTTCGCCGTTGATGCAGCTTCATCCGAGCGGACGCGAACAAGCAGCGCGCGACCGAGGGGATCGGAGCAGGTCGACCGGGAGGCGATGGTGGCGACACGCCGCTCGGTATAGTGGAGACTGGCTGTATGCCAATCAGAAAAAGGCCGCCCGGAGGCGGCCTTCGTGAACCGTCAAACCAGTCGTATTATTCGGCGTCCTTGGTATCCTTCTTCGTGGTCGCCTTATTGGCCGGCTTTGCCGTGGCGACGGGTTCGAGTTCCTGGTCCGCAGCCATCAGCTCTTGCTTGCTCACTTTCTTGTCGGTGACGGAGACCTTGCCGAGCAGGTAGTCGACAACCTTGTCCTCGAACATCGACGCGCGCAACGCATTCAGCGCCCCGGGGTTGGAACGGTAGAGCCCGAGCACCTCCTGCTGCTGATTAGCCGGCAGGCGACCCACCTGTGCGAGCAGACCACGCTGCAGATCCTCGTCCGAAACCGAGATGCCAGCCTCCTTCCCGATCTCGACAAGGATCAGGCCCAGGCGTATGCGGCGCTCGGCAAAGCGCATGTAGTCGGCACGCGCTTTCTCCTCGGTCGTGCCCAGGTCAGCGAAGGTGCGGCCTGTCGCCTTGAGATCGCGGTTGACCTGTGCCCAGCTATTGTCGAACTCGGCCTCCACCAGCTTCGGAGGCACCTCGAACTGATATGAGGCCTGGAGCTGTTCGAGCAGTTGCTGCTTCACCTTCTGGCGTGTCATCGAACCAAACTGGTTCTCGATCTCGCCACGCACAGCCTGGCGCAGGGTCTTCAGCGATTCCAGGCCGAGGCTTTTGGCGGTCTCGTCGTTGATCTGCAACTCGCCAGGCTTGGCCACTTCCTTCACCGTGACGTCGAAGGTCGCCTTCTTACCCGCCAGATACGCGAGCTGGTAGTTCTGCGGGAAGGTCAAGGTGACCTGCCTCTCATCGCCCGCCTTGGCGCCGATCAACTGGTTCTCGAAGTCCGGCATGAAATTACTGGAGCCGAGCACCAGCGGCTGGTCTTTGCCGGCACTGCCGGAAAAGGCCTCTTCGAGCTTGCCGACATAGTTGATCGTCACACGGTCGCCCTGGGCGCCTTGCCGTCCTTGGGCTTGTAGGCGCGGGTTGCTTCGGCGACCCGCTTGACCTGCTCGTCGATGTCGGATTCCGGGACCTCGTAGACCGGGCGCGTCACCTTGATGTTGACGAGGTCCCTAATCTCGATCGTCGGAATGACTTCACGGTTCAGGCCATTCTCGCCGGTGCCGCCGCTGCCGGCCGCACCGTTGGAGACACCAGCAGCCGCGCTGGCCAGCCGGCCGACCGAGCCCGGGTTGACGCCATCGGCAGCGCCGTTCGGGGCGTCGCTACCCGGATTGCCGGCTAGGTAGGCAAGCAGGTCGCCCGAGCCGGTGCCATCGGCCGCACTGTTGCGGGCGACGCCAGTCGGATCGCCAGCCGCGTTGGCCGGCAGCCCGACCAAACCAGCGCCGACGCCAGACTTGCCGGCGTTGCCGCCGACCGGTGCGTTCAACGCGTCGACCGGCAGAGTCACCACCTTGGGCAGCGACATAGGCGTCGAACCAAGCTCGCTGGCCTGGGAGTTGCCGCGACTCACAGCCTTGATCGACGGATCGCCACTCGCTGCGCCAACCGGACTGTCAACCGCGCCACCGCCCGTGCTGGGCAACGCTGCGACGGCTGTATTGTCAATGTCGCCGCTCGCGTCGCCGGACGAACCGTAAGCCACGGGTTCGAGGAGTTCGCGGCAGTGAGAACCACCATTGGACAATTCGCTGCAGTCAATGTTGAAGCCGGCAGAAATGCTTCCAACAATGCCGCCACCGTCTGAACCGGTACCGGTATTGCTGCCGCCGCCGGAGCCGGAGCCGCCGCCTGTGCCACCGCCGGAGCCGCCGCCAGTGCCACCGCCGGAGCCGCCACCAGTGCCGCCGCCGCCGTTGCCACCGCCACCCGAACCGCCGCCTATCGAGCCGACAATACCTCCAAGCAAGCCACCAGCGCTGCTGATCACACCGTTCACGGCATTACCCAGGGCGCCGACCGCACCTCCGAGCCAACCGCCGACGCCGCCGACGCTGCCGACTGCACCGTTCACGGTATTGACCAGCGAGCCGGTCGTGACAGTCACTGTATTGCCCAGCGAACCGACAGTCCCGTTAAGCGGGTCACCGATGCCGCCGGCACCGCCGACCGCGCCGCTCAGGGCATTGGCCAGCGAGCTGACCGTACCAGTAGCAGCATTGCCGAGCGAACCAAGAGTCCCGTTAAGCGAACCGCCGGAA
>NZ_LPWA01000126.1 GCF_001510895.1 Mesorhizobium loti
CCGGCCGGCGACATAGGAGACGTAGCCCGGCACCAAAGGCAGCACGCAGGGTGAAAGGAACGAGACGATGCCTGCCGCGAATGCGGCCAGCACGCCGATATTGGAAATTTCAGGCATCGCTCAGTTGCCGCCTTCAGAGCAAGATGATGACCTCATTTCGGCTGGGCCCTCGCGTGTTCGATCAGTTTCTTCATCGTCGCGAGGTCGGTCGCGCCCGGAAAAATCTGGTCGCCGACGACGAAGCCCGGCGTGCCGGTGATCCTCAGCGCCTGGGCCAGCTCGGTGTTGCGTTCGATCAGCGCCTGGATTTCCGGCCGCTGCATGTCTGTCTGCATGCGAGGCACATCGACGCCGGTCTCTGCGGCGATCTTGAGCACCGTCGCTTCGGTCGCTCTGGTCCTCGATCCATAAAGCGCCTTGTGGAATTCCAGGTACTTGCCTTGCCGCGCTGCGGCGAGCGCTGCCTTGGCTGCGAACACCGAATCCGGGCCGAGGATCGGAAATTCCTTGTAGACGATCTTGAGCTTCGGATCGTCGGCCATGGCCTGTTCGACGATCGGCGCCACCTGCCGGCAATACGGGCAATTGTAGTCGAAGAACTCGACCAGGGTGACGTCGCCCTGCGGATTGCCGCCGACCGGGCTCTGGCTGTCGCGGAGTATGTCGTCGGCACGTTGGGAGAGCACTGCCTTGACTTGGGCCGCGTCCGCCTCGCGCTGGCGCTCGTCCAGCTTTTGCAAGGCCTCCATGAGCACCTCGGGATGCGCCAGTATGTAGTCGTGTATGCGCTGGTCGAGCTGGTCCTGGGACGTTTCGCCGGCCGCCATCGCCGCTTCCCGGGCGCCGGGATTGAGCAGGAGCCATCCCGCCAGTCCGGCAATGAGCAGCATGCGGATGATGCCGCCGCGATATCGGCCTGCCTGTCGTGCCATAGTGAACATGCGTTTTCCCCTTTCCTTGTCTTTGAGACTTGTCTTCGGTCCTGCCTCACAGCAGGTCCCGCAACCATGCCAGCCAGCCTTTTTCCGGCTCGGCGTGCGGACGTTCGAAATTGTTGGTGAGCGCGTTGGCCAACGTGACGAGATTGACCCGGTCGAAGTTCAGGCCGTGGAAATTCGCGCGCCAATGGCCTTCCTTGTCGATCACATGCGTGACGATGCCGTGCATCTGGTAGCCGTCCTCGGTGAGCGTGAATTTGTGGCCGAAGGCTTCGGCCAGCTTCCGGGTCGCATCCTCGGGCTGATCCTGGGTTGTGGTCAGGAACAGCCAGTTGACCGGGTCGAGCCCGTGCGCCGGCCCGTAGGCGCGCAGCACCTCGGGCGTGTCCCGCTTCGGGTCGGTGGTGATGGTCACGAAGACGACCTGGCCCTTCATCGGCGTGGCGTTCACCATCTTCTGGACCTCGGCGATCTTCTCGGCGTGCAGCGGGCACACGTCGGGACACGAGGTGTAGATGAAGTGCAGCACCACCACCTTGCCGCGCAGATCGGCGAGCCGCACGACGGTTCCGTCGGCGGCGCGCAGCGTGAAGTCGGGGGCCGGCTTGTCGATCGGCTGGAAGTATTTCTCGTCGCTGCAGCAAGGCGTCAACCTCATCCAGCGAATGCGCCCGTGCGCCATGGGTAAGACCCAGAGCCAGAACCAGCAGCGCAGCAAGCCCGAGCAGCATCGGCTCCCATCGATTCCCGGTCCGCAGTGCCCGATGCGTGGTGTTTTGCAACAGCATCGGTCATTTCCCCTGACGGTCGGCGGCAATGCGGCCGCGAATGAATTCGATCATCGCGGGAGAGTCCCATTCGGCCGGGCCGATCAGGCGGCCGATCTCCTTGCCTTTGCGATCGATCAGCAGGGTCATCGGGAGCCGAGAGCGCCGAGCGTGAACATCGCCTTGCCCGAACTATCGATGTTCAGGGCAAGGTACGTTACGCCGGTCTCGGCGAAGAACTTTTTGACGACATCCGGACCGCCGCGATCCATCGACAACGCGACGACCTCGAAGTCCGACCCGCCAAGCTTTGCCTGCAGCCGGTCGAGCGTCGGCATTTCCTTGCGGCAGGGGGCGCACCATGTCGCCCAGATGTTGAGCAGCACGACCTTGCCTGAAAAATCCGCGAGCGTTTTTGGGTGGCCGGCGCCGTCGGCAAAGCTGATTTCCGGCACGGCGGCGGGCGGTTCCGAAATGGCAAAGTCCGATGGCGGCCCGGCCGCCGCTGCCGGCCGCGCGACCAGCAGCACGCCCGCCAGGGCTATCGCCAACTTGACCAGGGTCACGGCGCCCTCACTCCGTCGCATAGACGGTCGGTGCCTTGCCGTCCTTGGTGAAGGCGTAGACCGTCCAGGTCTCGGACTTCTCGCCGCCCATGCCGGGCGCGCCTGCCGGCATGCCGCCCAGCGTGATGCCGGTAATGGCCGGCCGTTCGGTCAACAGCTTCTTGACGATATCGACAGGTACCAGGCCGTCGACAACATAGCCGTCGACCATCATCGTATGGCAGCCCTCGAGATCGGCCGGCACACCGGCGTCGCTGCTGATTTGGGACAGGTTGTTGACCGGCTTGATCGCCACCTTGAAGCCGTTCTGTTCGAGATAGGCGGCATAGGCCTCGCAGCAGCTACATTGCGGGTTCTTGTACATCACCGCTTGGATTGTCGCGGCGAGCGCCGGCAGCGGCGTTGCGATCGCCAGGCCGAAGGCGGTGAGGGCATAAGTCAGTTTCATGGTCGGTTCTCCTTTTGAGGTTCTAAGCGAAGGGATCAGGTCACCCGAAAGACGGTCATGAGCCCGGCCATCTGGTGGTCGGCGACATGGCAGTGCAGCATCCAGTCGCCGGGATTGTCGGCGACGAAGGCGCATTCGACCGTATCCTTCGGCGCGAGCAGCACCGTGTCCTGCCACTGCCGGTGCGGCACCGGCGAGCCGTTGCGCGAAAGGACCGACAGGCTGAACCCGTGCACATGCATTGGATGCCACCAGGCGGTTTCGTTGCGCAGGGTGAGACGGCAGGTAGCGCCCCGCCGCAGCGTGAACTGCGGCGCCATGCCGGCATGACCGTCGCCGGTCATCGACATGCCGTTGATCGCCCAGGCTGCGCTACCCATCACGCCGGGCATGGCCATGCCCATCATGCCGCCGACGCCGGCAAGCTTGCCGCCGCCCATCATGCCGCCTTGCAGGACGATCTCCTGCCGCACGGCGTTGTGGAGATCTGGCTCGGGCAGGGGATTGCGGGGCAGGGCAGGCGGCGCGTCCAATGGGCGCGCTCTCAGCGACGGCGCCTTGTCATAGGCAAGAGTGGTCAACGTGTAGGCAAGGCCGTCATAGAAGTCGTCGATCACGCGATACCGGCCGCCCGGTGTGCCCTGCATGTCGAGCGCGATGTCCACGCGCATCGCCGGTCCCAGCACGAGGCGGCCGTCCTCCGGCTCATGCGGCTTGCATGGCTGGCCGTCGATCGCCAGGACGATCGGCCGGTGGCCTTCGAAGCGCAGCGCCATCATGCGGGCAAGCGCCGCATTGGCGAGCCGCAGCCTGATGCGTTCGCCGGCCCTGACGGTCTGGTCTGCCGGCACCATACCGTTGATCGTGACGAGATTGCCGACCCGGCCGGACATCGCCGCATCCATCGCACTGCCGAAACCGCCGGCGATCTGGCCATCAGCGGCAAGCCGCCAGTCCTGCATCAGCCAGATCACGTCGCGATCGAAGGCGACGGGCTCGGCCTCCTCGACGATCAGCGCGCCGGCGAGGCCGCGACCGAGTTGCACCAGGCTGTCGGCGTGCGGATGGTACCAGAAGGTGCCGGCGTCCGGCGGCGTGAATTCATAGGTGAAACCGGCTCCCGGCGCGATCGGCGGCTGGGTCAGTCCCGGCACGCCGTCCATGGCGTTCGGCAAGCGGATGCCGTGCCAGTGGACCGTGGTGTCCTCGGCCAGTCCGTTCTCGACGGTGATGCGGACCGGCTGGCCCTGGCGCAGGCGCAGCACCGGACCGGGCACGCTGTCGTTGTAGGCCCAGGCCGAGGCGGGCGGGCGGTCGGGGCCAGCCAATCGCGCCCGGCTTGGCGCGGCCTTGAGGGAGCGTTCGTCCACGGCCGATGCGCGGGCAGGCCGCATCGGCAGCGATATGGCAAGTCCCGTGGTCGCGGCGAGAAAGCCGCGGCGCGACAAGAAACGATTGGAAGCGGAATTCACCTATGCCTCTGCGATCTCGATCGACGACCAGGCATTCCGACGTGAGCCGGATTGCCATGCGAGCCCGCGACGCAACGGCGTGCGAAGCGGACGATCAGACGCCAAAGATCAACCGCTATGCGGCCGAAGCAGCGTCAGACGAGAGCAGTGTGTCGGGGAGGGGATGGGTCGGGCAGTAAACTTCGCCCGCGCAGCAACGGGGCAAGCGGCGGCGATGGCTGCTGCATCCGCGGCACGATCGTCATGGCCAGGTCCTGCGGCAGCACGGCGAGAACGGGCGCGATGCAGTCAGGCGGACAATGCATCGGACCGTTCTTGCCGCCCAAATCCTTGAGGCACGCCTTGCAGTCTTCGCCCATGGCGGCGCCTGCCATCTTGCCCATGCCGTCGGCGGCAGGCATCGCCATGGCGCTCTCGCCTGCCATCCGGGCCGACATGACGCCGGCCTGGGCGGCGGACAGGCTGAACCCGGCGGTCAGGAAGACCGCGAGCAGCATGACCAGGAGATGTTTCGGCGACAGTCGAGCCATTGTCCGCTTAGGCTGACCGCAAAGTCCGGCTTTTGCAAGTCGCAAGCCCGTGATCCCCCTGGGCGCGGCATCGAGTCTCATCCTCGGCGCGGCATTTCCGCTGATGGATCATAACGGCGCCGGCGGCGTTCATCCGGGGGAGGGCAGGCACAACCTCCGAGCGAACGGCGCCAAGGACCGGCACATGCTCATCCAACCGATCGATTACTTCCTTGTCGCCTGGTTCGCTCTCGCTGTCGCCTCGACGGGTTATGTCGGCTTCGACCAGTACCGCGGCAATCCCGAACCTGTCGTCATGAAATGGGGCTTCATCCTGGTGACCCTCTATATGGGGCCGCTGGGTTTGCTGCTTTACGTGCTTGCCGACAAGGAGCCGCGTCCCGGCGAGCACGAGGCCTTCACCAGTCCGCTCTGGAAGCAGGGCGTCGGCTCGACCATCCATTGCGTCGCGGGCGACGCGACCGGCATCATCCTCGCCGCCGTCATCACAGCGACGTTCGGACTGCCGATGTGGCTCGACCTCATCGTCGAGTATCTTGCCGGCTTCGCCTTCGGCCTCTTCATCTTCCAGTCGCTGTTCATGAAGTCGATGATGGGCGGCAGCTACTGGGACAATGTGAAGAAGAGCTTCCTGCCCGAATTCATCTCCATGAACTTCATGATGGCCGGCATGGCGCCGGTCATGAGCTTCCTGATGATGGGCCGCGACATGCGCGCCATGGAGCCGACCGAGCTGTTGTTCTGGGGGGTGATGTCTATCGGCGTCATCGCCGGCTTCACGCTCGCCTATCCCGCCAATGTCTGGCTGGTCGCGCGCGGGCTGAAGCACGGCCTGATGACCGAGCGCGCGCAGGCGGACGAGGCGGGCGGTCGCTCGCCGAAGGCGCAGCACGCGCGGATGCAGATGCAGCAGGCCGATGCGGGCAGCCATGGCCATCATCGGCAAGACGGCGGCCCGGCTTCCAAGGGCGGCACCGGTCATGCCATGCGCTCGGATGCCACCACGCCGCAGATCGCGGCCCTCAGCATGGCCTCGCTGGTCGCACTTGCCATCGGAATGATTGCGCCGGCGAACTGGCTGAACCTGACCTTGTCGGCCCGCGATGTCGGCGGGGTGATCATGCCGCGGGGCATGATCATGGACCGCGACACGCCGGCCGACACGATGCGCGACATGGCGGCGGCCGATCCGCGCCTTGTTACCGCCTCCTACGATCTTGCGGCCAAGGGGGACCAGGAACTGCCGTTCCGCATGGAGAACGGCGTCAAGGTGTTCGAGCTCAAGCCGTCGGTCGTCCGTTGGCAGATCCTGCCGAATGTCGCGGTCGACGCCTATGCCTATAATGGCCAGATTCCCGGGCCGCGCATCCACATCCACCAGGCGACCGCGTCCGCATCAACGTCACCAACGCGCTGCCGGAGGAAACCACCGTGCACTGGCACGGCTTGATCCTGCCGAACCAGATGGACGGGCCGGCCGAAATCACCCAACCGCCGATCGAACCCGGGCAGACCTATTCCTACGAGTTCACGGCCACCCAGCACGGCACCTATTTCTATCATCCGCACGACAAACCGGACCGGACGCAGGCGCTCGGCCTTTATGGCGCGCTGATCATCGATCCAGCCAACCCCGCCGACGAGGTGGCGGCAAACCATGACTATGTCATCGAGTTGCAGGAGTGGCTGGTGCGGGAGGGCCTGACCTATCCTTCGATGCCGATGGACGGCGGCATGCCGAATTTCTTCACCATCAACGGCAAGGCCTATCCCTCGACCGAGACGATCCGCATGAAGGTCGGCGAGACCCTGAAGGTACGCTTCATCGGCACCAACAACGGCTTCATCCACCCCATGCACATCCATGGCGGGCCGTTCGAGGTGGTCGCCCGCGACGGCGAGACGATTCCAGCCTCGGCCCGCTTCCTCGCCGACACGATCAATGTCGGGCCGGGCCAGCGCTATGATGTCGTGTGGACGGCACGGCGTCCCGGCAATTGGCTGATCCACTGCCACATCCCGCATCACACGACGAACAACAATGTCGAGGAGAAGGGCGGAGGCGGGCTGATGGTCGTCATCGATGTCACGTGATCGCGGCAGCGCGCGACATTTCCCCAACCCGGCGAACGCACCTGGAGCTCGGAACCCTTGCCGCTCTCGCAGGGTTTATATGCGAGGCGAAACGCCATGGAAGACAAACCGCCCGCCGAAAATCCGGGAAGAACCCTCGCCATCGTGCTGACGCTCTGCCTCGTCATCGTCGCCTTGTTTTATATCGGCTTCAGATATTCGGAGCGCGATCAGGGCGCCTTGATCGTGCCCGGAGCCGTGCAGGGCAGCAGGTGATCGGCCCGAAGCTTTTGCCTGACAGGCTGAAGGTTCGCGCCGGCCCCAGGCTCTTGCGGCACGACGCGCCGTCCGGTCGCGGAGGAGACTGTAACACTTTGAATTTGCGCATGATCCTTTCCGAACTTTTTGGCCTGGGATCATGCGCTTCGGAAGAAACAGGTTTTCCGAAACGTTTATCGAACAGGCAACGCTCAATGCCTGGCGCCTGACATCGGTGCTCATGAGCAAGGAACCTCTCCGGCAAACAGCGCATCGCGCACGGCGCCCAGGGAGACAGAACATGCCCGCCAACGCCTATATCAACCGGATCGCTACAGCGGTTCCGGAACACGAAGTCCATCAATTTTACCTGCGCTACGCGGCCTCCATGCTTGCCGCCGACCGTAGGAGGATATTCGAACGCATGGCCGGCCTCGCCGGCATCGAGCACCGCTTTTCCTGCTTTGCGCCCGCGCTCGACCCCGAAGGGCCGGCGGCCGATCTTGCCGGGACCTTTAGGCGTGGCGCGTTTCCCGGAACGGCCGCCAGAATGGCGATGTTCAGCGAGGCCGCACCCGTCCTGGCGCAAAAGGCCGTCGACGGGCTGCGCCTCGGCGAAGAGGCATCGCCCATCACCCATCTCATCGTCACCTCTTGCACCGGTTTCTCGCGCCCGGCATCGACCTCGACCTGGTTCGGCGCTGCAACCTGCCAGATAATATCGAGCGCACGATGATCGGCTTCATGGGCTGCTACGCTGCCGTCAATGGCCTCAAGCTTGCCCGCCACATCGTCCGCTCCGACTCGCGGGCGAAGGTCCTGCTGGTCAATATAGAGATATGCACCCTGCACATCAGGGAGACCCGCGAGCTGGAAAAGCTTTTGTCCTTCTGCCTTTGGGGCGATGGTTGTGCGGCGAGCCTCGTCACCGCCGAGCCGCCAGGCATCGAGCTCGACTCTTTCTGTTGCACCGTCGCGGACGAGCGGCGGGAATTGATGACCTGGGATATTCGCGACCACGGCTTCGACATGTTTCTTTCCGGCCAGGTGCCGACGGCGGTCCAGCAAGCGCTGCGCCGCAACCAGGACGCCATCCTCTCGGGCCGGCCGCCGGAGGCGATCGACCTCTGGGCCGTGCATCCCGGCGGCCGCACCATTCTCGACGCCGTCGAGAGGGCGCTGAGCCTCGATCCCGCCGCCCTCATGCCGTCGCGCGAGGTGCTGCGCCGTTACGGCAACATGTCCTCGCCGACCGTCATGTTCGTGATGGAAGAGATGCTGAAGAAGCCGGACGGTTTGCTCGGCTGCGGCATGTCGTTCGGGCCAGGGCTGACGGCCGAGACGATGCTGTTCAGGACCGTCGCATGACCGCGCTCGCCCACCGCAGTCTCGTCCCGGAAATCCTCGATCTCCTCGCCGCCGACGATGCGCGGGCGCTTGCCTCGCGCCGCGATCTCGCCCGCATCAACGCGCTGATGTTCCAGGCGCCGATCATGGCCTCGCTCATGAGGAAATTTTTGGCCCGGCCGCCCGGCCGCATTCTGGAGATCGGCGCCGGCGACGGCACCTTCATGCTGAAAGTGGCCCGGCGCATGGCAACGGACTGGCGTGAGGTGGAACTGACGATGCTTGATCGCGTCGATCTCGTCACGCCGAAGCTCGCGGCCGATTTCGCCAGGCTGGGATGGACGGTAAAAACCATCACCGCCGACGTCTTCGACTGGGCGGAGGAGGAGGGCAGAGCTTTCGATGCGATCACGGTCAACCTCTTCCTGCATCATTTCGACGACGAAGGATTGCAGCGCCTGTTTTCGCTTTTGCGGCGCAAGGCTCCGCTCATCCTGGCGACGGAACCGCTGCGGGCGAATTGGGCGCTCGCCGCGGCCAGGCTCCTCTGGGCGATCGGCGCTAACGACGTCACACGCCATGATGCCACGCAGAGCGTGCGCGCCGGCTTCCGCGGCGGCGAGCTTTCCGGCCTCTGGAGCGCCGCCGGCGGCACGCCGCTCGAGGAGCGCCGCGCCGGTCCGTTCTCCCATGTCTTCGTCGGCGCGGCGGCACCAGCCGGGGATGCGTCCAAGGATACGCCATGAGGCGCACCCATGATGCGGTCGTCATCGGCGCGGGCCCGGCGGGCACGTCGGCGGCACTGGCGCTCGCCCGGCGCGGATGGGCCGTCGCGATCGTGGAAAAGAGCGCGTTTCCGCGCCGCAAGGTGTGCGGCGAATATATTTCGGCAAGCAATCTGGCGCTTCTCGACCGGCTGGAGATCGGCGACGCCTGGCGCACCTGGGCCGGCCCCGAAATCCGCCGGGTCGGCCTCTTTTCGGGCGAGGCGAGCATCGAGGCGCCGATGCCGGGCGCGCGATCCGGGCCTGCGGCAAAGGACGGCTTCGGCCGGGCGCTCGGCCGCGACATACTGGATACCTTGCTGATCGATGCGGCCCGGTCGGCCGGCGCTGAAGTCTTCCAGCCTTGCCGCGCCGTCGCCGTCGAGCGCGACGGCGAGTGCCAAGCGGTGCGAATCGAGGCGACAGGCGGCCATTCCGGCGACGAGGCGATGATCCTGCGGGCGCCGGTGATCGTCGCCGCGCACGGCTCGTGGGAGCCGGGACCGCTGCCGAGCCAGCTCGACAAGTCCAGCCGCCCCTCGGACCTGCTCGGCTTCAAGGCGCATTTCACCGCATCGTCGCTGCCGCCCGACCTGATGCCGCTGCTGACGTTTCCCGGCGGCTATGGCGGCATGGTGCTCGCCGACCACGGCCGCATGTCGATCTCCTGCTGCATCAGGCGCGACATGCTCGCCCGGCTGCGCGGCAGCCTTGTCCGCGAGCGCGGCGGCCATGTCTCGGCGGCGGAAGCCGTCGAGCATCATATCGCGGCGACATGCCGGGGCGCGCGGGATGCGCTGCGCCAAGCCCGCCTTGACGGCCCGTGGCTTGCCGCCGGCCCGATCCGGCCAGGCGTCCGCGCCGGCTATGCAGCGGACATCTTCCGCGTCGGCAACGCCGCCGGCGAGTCGCATCCGATCATCGCCGAGGGCATATCGATGGCGCTTCAGTCCGGCTGGCTCCTGGCGCAGGAGCTCGGCGAGACGGCAGGCGGGCAGGCGGAGCAGGAAGCCGCGGGCAGGCGCTACGAGGCGGCTTGGAGAGGATTGTTCTCGACGCGGGTCCTTGCCGCCGAGGCCATCGCCCGCCTCGCCCTTGGCCCCGGTGGCGCCGCCTTGATGGAGGCGGTGGTCCGCAATTTTCCGCAGGCGCTGACCTTGGGCGCGCGGCTCAGCGGCAAGACAAAACCCGTCCCCGGTCTGGCCGGCGCGCGCATGGCCCGGGGCTAAACTGTCGTTAGGCTACAGCCAGGATGACGTGTGCCTGGATTTTGGCGGCAACCTCGCGGCTGCCATGCCTGTCCGCGATCACCGAGGCAGCGTAGTCGGTTGCAGCCTCCAGTTTTCCCGCATCCCTGACCTCGATTTCGTTGCGAAGCAGCGTTCCCTTACAATAGGCAACGGCAGGAACGCGCGGCGAAGGCGCACGGCTTTGTTCGGCTTTCGTCTCGATCGCCACACGGGAGAAACCTGCGTCCGCCAGGTCTCTGCGGATCAGGTCCTTGTCGTGGTAGCCGTGCGGCGTGCGCGCCAGGAAGCGCGGCGGATCGTTCGGGAAAATCCGTGCGAGAGCATTCGTCACATCGTCGGCAAAAATATTCTCCTCGATGCGATCCCATACGCTGAACAGGAACCGACCTCCGGGTTTGAGCACCCGCTTTGCCTCGCGATAGGCAGCCGAGCGGTCGGGGAAGAACATCGCCCCGAACTGGCAGCAGACGAGATCGAAGGCCGCATCCTCGAACGGCAGCGCCAGAGCATCCGCCTGGCGCCACTGGATGCGACTGTCGGGTCCTTGTCGCGAAGCGGCGTAGTCGAGCATCGGCTGGTTGAGGTCGGTCACGACATAGCTTGCATCGGGGGACAGTTTTGGCGCCAGCGCGCGGGTGACGACCCCGGTGCCCGCGGCGGTCTCCAGCACGGCGCCGGGCGAGAAGGACGCTGCCCGACGGGCAAGATCGGCGGCATACGGCTCGAAAATCAACGGCACCATATGTCGGTCGTAGTTTTCCGGGATCGAACCGGCAAACACCTTGTCCGTTTCCAACATTGCGATCAGCCACCGTCCGTGAATGTCTCTCGAAGGCTAGCACATAGCTGCTTGTTTTGGCTCGCTTTCTACAGGCGCGGTGTCCAACAGCATATGCGGCTATGCGCTGGCGAGTGGCGGCCGGGGTTATGGAACATTCCGGACCTATCGGAGTTCGATATGTATCC
Organism: Mesorhizobium loti; assembly: GCF_001510895.1. Classification (GTDB taxonomy): domain Bacteria; phylum Pseudomonadota; class Alphaproteobacteria; order Rhizobiales; family Rhizobiaceae; genus Mesorhizobium; species Mesorhizobium loti_A. The sequence goes on from NZ_LPWA01000126.1 coordinate 11,380, forward strand.
GGCTTTTTGCCGCCAAGCCTGTGATACGTTGTGATGTGGCCTGAGGCGGCGCTCGCCACGCCTCCGGGAGGCATTACGATGGCCCACCATATGATCACCCACAATCCGCACAGCACGGCAAGCATTGCCGGCCATCCTGTTCATGCAATGCTGATACCGTTTCCGATCGCCTTCTTCGTCGCGACCTTCGTTTGCGACCTGGTGTTCTGGCGAACCGGCAATCCGGCCTGGGTCACCCCTACGCTCTGGCTCCTCGGGGCAGGTCTGATCATGGCCGCGCTGGCCGCTCTTGCCGGTCTGACCGATATACTGGGTGATGCTCAGATCCGCAGTCTGCGGGACGTGTGGCTTCACGCCGGCGGCAACGTCATTGTCGTCCTGATCGAGCTTTACAATTGGTACTTGCGATACACCAAGGCAGAGGCGGCGGTGGTACCGGTCGGGCTGGTCCTGTCGCTGGTCGTTGTCCTCATCCTTCTGTTCACCGGCTGGAAGGGCTGGGGAATGGTCTATCGGTATCATGTCGGCGTCGCCGACGGATCGGACGAAACACGCTGAACGCCGGGCGCTTTCGAGTGCCCGGAATTGCGCAAAAACAAATGGTTAGAGCGGTTCGGCGATTCAAAGGCTGAACGGCTCCAAAGCGCCGCGCAGGCTCGAGGACGTTGGCCAGCGACACTCTGCTGCCGATTTTCGCTCGGCGGCGGGACCTTCTGAAGTTCGTGCCGCGTTTCCCCGCCGACAGCGATGTCGCACCTCGACGCGGCACGCTTTCCTGCCGCTTTTTTACCTCAATCCGTCTTTAGCTGGCGATCGTCCGAAAGGGCAAAAACCTTCGCGTTTGCTTGACTCGGCCCGCAAAAACGGGCAGCAAAAGCGGGCGAGGGAGGGCATTTTTACCGTGGCGGAGACCGATGGAGGCTCTTTTTCGTATGGACCGTCGCCAGATTGGCGGCTGGTGGAGGGATTGGTTAACCATCTTTGTCCATCTTTTGAATCAATCGGCAACAGACGCGTGAAGGTGCAGGGGGCACCAGGCGAACTGTGATCGTGACGGGTGCCAGGTCCGCAAACCGGCATGCCGATTGAGAGTGGTCGTATGGCGTTTTTGCGTTTGAAGTACCGGGGTGACACTCCTGAGAGGGGTTCAACTTCGAAGAAATCTGGTGGTCATCGTTGGGTTGTGGTGCCTGCTGTCGGCGCCGCGCTCGCCCTGTGGGCGGTGGCCACGCTGGCCGGCCTTTATTCGGTGAGCACCTCGCTCACCGCCGCTTCCAATGGATTGCCGCAAAGCCTGCTTGCGCCGCGCAGTATCGCGCTCGCCGACCAGCGCCGCCAGCTTGCCAATGCCTGGGCGCCCCGCCTTGCCGCTGCCGGCGCCTACAAGAAGGGCTCGCTGACCAGCGGCTGCGATGTCGCTGTCTCAGCCTCGCCAGCAACTTTGCGCACTCCACCGCGACCCCCTCCACGCCGATCCATGATGGCAAGGCGGCGCGCCTGAGGCCGGCACCGGATAGTGTCGCGCTTGAAAAGATCGGCGTTGCGCGTGAGAAGGTCGTTCTGGAGCTTCCGCCGCGGACGTTGCCGACCGTTTCGACAGCGTCATCAAGCGCGCCGGGCTTTCGCCGCAGAAACTTGCCGATGCCTTCCAGCGTGCCGAGAGCGCACCTTTCATGCTTGCGAGCCTGCCGGCGGCGAGCCGCTTCGGCGGCGCGGCCGAGAAGGGCCCGACCCAGGTCGACCCAACCTTGAGCGGTCCGGCCGAGGCGCGCTTCGGCTCAAATCAGGTCGACGTCCGGCGTGCGTCCGAACTGGCGCTGGCGCTGGCCAATGTCATGCCCGAGGAGACGGCCGACGTGCCGACCGCCGTCGCGCTCGCCAATGGCGACGCGCCCGATCTGGCGGGCGGCGCCTCGAGCGATGCCGAGGCCTCGGGGCAGGCTGCTGGAAATCAAGCCGCCGGAAATCAAATTGGCGGAAATCAGGGCGAAGTGCAGGTCGCCTCGCTGCCGCCGCAGGATGATTTGCCCGACAGCATCGCCGTGCCGGGCCTGAGGCCGCGCACCACGCTCGATCGCGCGGCCGAGGTGCCCGAACAGAACGCCGCGCGGAAGCCGGAGCCGGCCAAGCCGCAGGCGGCCCAGTCCCAGGCAACCCAAACGGCGAAGCCGCAAGCTGCCAAGCCGGAGCCAGCCAAGCCGGAGCCAGCCAAGCCGGAGCCGACCGCCGTCGACACGGCGGAAGGCCCGCAGTCGCCGCGCTCGCTCAGGAGTTCCGAACAGGCGCTTCCGGGCGTGCAGGGCTCGAAGCCGATCAATGCCGCGCCGGCCAAGCGGGGCAAGGCGCAAGCCTCCGAGATGCTCGCTTATGCCAAGCCGGACACGCCCGAGCGCGGCGGTCTCGGCAGCGCCTTCAGGAACCTGTTCAACGGGCCTTCGACCGGCAACGGCGTCGCCGTCTACGACATCTCGGCCAGGACCGTCTACATGCCGGACGGTTCGAAGCTCGAGGCGCATTCGGGGTACGGCTCGATGGTCGACCAGCCGCGTTTCGTCAACCGCAAGAATGTCGGCCCGACGCCCCCCGATACCTACAATCTGTCGATGCGTGAATCGCGATTCCACGGCGTCGAGGCGATCCGGCTGACGCCGACCAGCGGCAAGAACAAATATGGCCGCGACGGCCTGCTCGCGCACACCTACATGCTGCGCGGCGGCCGCGCCGAGTCCAATGGCTGCCTTGTCTTCAAGGACTATCAGCGCTTCCTGTCAGCCTACAAGAAAGGCAAGATCAAACGCCTCGTCGTGGTACCGCGCCTGACCCGGTCGCCCACCCAGGTCGCCCAGGAAGGCCGCCAGGGCTGATCCACCGCCATTATGCCGGCAGCGGCTTTGTTGCCGGTAACCTGCCTTCGGTCTCCGACGGTTTACGGTCTTTGCCGCCATCGGCGCGCAGGACGGTCGACGCACGCGCTTAATGCATGTCGCCCGGAAGTGTGCAGCGGTTCCGGGACAACGACATGCATCAAAACACAATGCATGTCGCCCGGAAGTGTGCAGCGGTTCCGGGACAACGACATGCATCAAAACAAACACTTAAAGCGCGTCGCCTGAATCCGTTTCAACGCGACGCGCCTTAATGTCTTTGCCCCGCAGCTTGCAGGTGCGGCAGCGATCAATTCCATTGTGTTGCGGACGAGGGACGGGAGAGCGCCTCCTCCAGGAAAGCATATATGGCGCACCCCGGACTTGCGGCAAGACCCCGGCCATGGCGTATGTACGCTGCCCTTGACCTGAACTTTTAGGAAAGGGAGTTTGCATGCGGATTTTGTTGTCGACCTACGGTTCGCGCGGCGACGTCGAGCCGGTGGTGGCGCTCGGCGAGCGATTGCAGGCGCTTGGCGCCGAAGTGCGGGTGAGCGTCCCCGGTGATGAGGAGTTTGCCGCGCTGTGCGCCCGCGCCGGCGTGCCGCTGGCGCCGGCCTTCGCGCCGGTGCGCGAATGGGTGAAGGAGATGACGCGGCGCAGAGCATCGGCATCGCCCGAAGGCGTGGCCGAACTCATCTCCGGCCAGGCGGCGGAAATCGTCGCCAGGCAATACGATACGCTCATGGCCGCCGCCGAAGGCTGCGATGCCGTGTTGGCGTGCGGCCTGTTTCCGTCCTGCGCCGCCGCGCGGCTGGTCGCCGAGCAGCGGGGTATTTCCTACACCCTCGGCACCTTCTGTCCGATTTGGCTGCCGTCGGCGCACAACCGGCCGCATGAATATCCGGGCCATCCGCTGCCGGCCGGGGTGACCGACAACAGAGTGCTCTGGGATCATGATATCGCGACCAAGAACGCGCTGTTCGGCGGCGCGATCAACGGCCTCCGCGCGTCGCTCGGCTTGTATCCGCTGGACAACGTCCGCGACTATGTCTTCGGCGATCCTGTCCTTCTTGCCTGCGACCCGACGCTCGGGCCATGGTCGCCCTCGGACCTGATCGACGCCATGCAGACCGGCGCCTGGATCTTGGCCGACGAACGGCCGCTCCCCGATGGGCTGGAAGCCTTCCTCGAAGCCGGCTCGCCGCCGGTCTATCTCGGCTTCGGCTCCATTGCGGTCGCGAGCGAAGCCGGCCGCGCGGCCATCGAGGCGATCCGCGCCAAGGGCCGGCGCACGGTGATCGCCCATGGCTGGGCCGGGCTCGGCCTGATCGACGATCGCGAAGATTGCTTCGCCGTCGGCGACGTCAACCAGCAGGCGCTGTTTGGCCGTGTCGCTGCCGTCATGCATCACGGCGGCGCCGGCACGACAATTGCCGCGGCGCGGGCAGGGGCGCCGCAAGTGGTGGTGCCGCAGATCGGCGACCAGCCCTATTGGGGGCGGCGGGTGGCCGAGCTCGGCATCGGTGCCGCGCATGACGGGCCGATGCCGACGACGCAGTCATTGTCGGCGGCGCTGGCGACGGCGCTGGCGCCCGCAACCCGCGTCCGGGCTGGCGCGGTCGCTCAGTTGATCCGCGCCGACGGCGCCGATGTGGCGGCAAAATGGCTGGTCCATGTGTTGAGCCGCCGCTGATTTTACTGCGTCAGTTCCGCCAGCGCCCGTTGCAGGGGCGCCGGCGAGACCTGGATCGGGCCGGAGAAGGGGCTGTCCATGTCGATGATCAGGTAGATCGCTGCCGCCACCAACGCCCCGGAAATGAGGCAGGTAAAGACGGTGGTGCCGTTGCGCGGCGCCCGGAAGCCGAAGCTGGCGAAGATCAACGTCAGCCATGCGACAAGCAGCGCTATCAGCGGCGCCGGGATGGCACCCTCGGACTGTTCGGCCAGTATCCAGCGTTGCTCGACCACTTTCTGTAGTTGCTGTGTCGCGGCCTGCTGCGCGGCGGTCTGCCTGGCATCCGTGGGCGTCAATCCCGCCAGTATGTCGCCGACCTGATTGAGCAGCAGTTCCGACAGCCTGTTCGGCACGACGGTTGTGTCGCTGTCGGCGCTGGAGGTGTCGACGACGCGTTGGACATAGGCGGTGAGCGATTGCCGGGCGCTGTCCGCCTCCGGTCCGTAATGTCGGAGCGTTCGGTCAAGCAGGATGAGATCGGTGGCGAAGGTGTGGACGTTGCCGTTGATCGCCTCGAAAGTGTTCTTGGCCGAGTTGATCATCAGGCCGAGCATCAGCGAGGACATCACCACGAAGAGGTTCGCGGCAAGCCGCACCACCGCGCTGGTGTCGTCCCCAAGGTGATGAGCGGGGAAGCGCTCGTGCACCATCAGGCTGACCAGCGAGGCGCCGGCCAGACAAGCAAAGATCGCTGCCCCTACAAGCACTTCGCCCATGGCCAATATTGCGCACGGGAACGGGCGCTTGCCAATTGGCTTTGCGAATTCGTCATCCTCGGGCGTCGCTCCATTGCGAAAACCGCTTCCAATGCCAGCCGAAGACGCTATCTATGGCGCGGGGCGGCTCCACCCTCACAATCATTCACGAGGCTTTCCATGACAATACGCGCTGTCGTCTGGGGCGAGAATATCCATGAGCGGACCAATGAGGTGGTCGCCGGCATCTATCCGGAAGGCATGCACGCCACCATCGCCAACGCGCTCTCCACCGACAGGGCGATCTCCGCCTCCACAGCGACGCTGGAGCAGCCCGAGCACGGTCTGCCGGAGTCCCGTCTCGCCGAGACCGACGTGCTTATCTGGTGGGGCCACAAGGACCATGGCGCCGTCGCCGACGAAGTGGTCGAGCGCGTCGCTCGCCGCGTCTTCGAAGGCATGGGGCTGATCGTGCTCCATTCCGGTCATTTCTCGAAAATCTTCAAGCGGCTGATGGGCACGCCCTGCACGCTGAAATGGCGCGAAGCCGGCGAGCGCGAGCGGCTCTGGGTGACGAGCCCCAGTCATCCGATCGCCGAGGGCATCGGCGAGTATTTCGAGCTCGAGAACGAGGAGATGTATGGCGAGCAGTTCGCCGTGCCGGAGCCGCTGGAGACGGTGTTCATCTCCTGGTTCCAGGGCGGCGAGGTGTTCCGCTCAGGCCTCACCTACCGGCGCGGCGCCGGCAACGTCTTCTACTTCCGCCCCGGGCACGAGACCTATCCGACCTATCACGATGCGACCGTGCACAAGGTGCTGCGCAACGCGGTGAGGTGGGCGCATAACCCGCAAGGGGCAAAGCCGGCCATCCTTGCTGCGCCGAATGTGTCGGTCGACAAGGCGCTGGAGCCGATCGTCGAGCGCGGCGGCAAGCTGCACGCGGCCGGCGAAGCCGGTTTCCGCTAATTCCGTAAGAAGTACGCAGCGGTTTTCCGTCTGGAATAGACCATATCCGCTTTATATCATTGAATCGAACCAATTCGCTCGGAGAAGCAAAATGCGGCTTTTGATACTTGGTACCGGCTGGATGGCGCAGGAACATGCGCGCCGCTTCAGCGCCATCGAGGGCGTCGACATCGTCGGCGCCGTCGATGTCGATCCGGCCCGCGTCGGCGAATATGCCGATGCCTACAAGATCCCGAAACGCTTCACCTCGCTGGAGGCTGCGCTCGACTGGGGCGATTTCGACGCGGTCGCCAATGTCACGCCGGACCGCATCCACCACCCGACCACCATGGCGCTGATTGCCGCCGGCAAGCCGGTGCTGTGCGAAAAGCCGCTGGCCGAGAATTTCGGCAAGGCGAGCGAGATGGCGGACGCAGCCGAAGCCGCAGGCGTCGTCAACATGGTGAACCTCACCTATCGCAATGTGGCCGCGCTGCAGAAGGCGCGCCAGATGGTGCAGGCGGGCGAGATCGGCACGGTGCGCCATGTCGAGGCCTCCTATCTGCAAAGCTGGCTGGTGTCGAAATTCTGGGGCGACTGGCGCACCGATCCGAAATGGCTGTGGCGGCTGTCGCGGGGCCATGGCTCGAATGGCGTGCTCGGTGATGTCGGCATCCATATCCTCGATTTCGCCAGCTATGGCGCCGCGCTCGACATCGACCATGTCTTCTGCCGGCTGCGCGCCTTCGACAAGGCGCCGGGCAATCGCATCGGCGATTATGAGCTCGATGCCAATGACAGCTTCGCCATGACGCTCGATTTCGCCAATGGCGCCTTCGGCGTGGTCCATGCCAGCCGCTGGGCGACCGGCCATCTCAATGAGCTCAGGCTGCGCATCTATGGCGACAAGGGCGGCATCGAGGTGGTGCACAACCTCAATGGCTCGATGCTGAAGGCCTGCCTTGGCGCCAATGTCGAGGACGCCAAATGGGAGGAGCTCGACGCCGGCACCGTGCCGACTAACTATCAGCGCTTCGTCGAGGCGGTGAAGAGCGGGGTGCAGACCGAGCCGAACTTCCGCCACGCCGCGGGCCTGCAAAAGGTGCTGGATCTGGCGGTGGTGTCTGACGAAAAGCGCGCGGAGTTGAGGGCCAACGCGGACACACAGTGAGGCTGGAGCGCTGATCTCCCCCCTTGCGGGGGAGATGCCCGGCAGGGCAGAGGGGGTACTGTCCCGCCGGCGTGTCAGCTCCCGCCGTCGCGTCAGCCGATGAAGGTTGGGGGAACGAAGTCGTCTAGGTCGGCGATCCTTCACACCCCCCTCCGTCCTGCCGGACATCTCCCCCCGCAAGGGGGGAGATTGGCTGTCATCGTCCGCCGCGATAAATCGCCACCGCCGCCGCCACCAGCGCCGCATTGCCATCGGCAATACTGCCGTCTGGCAGTTCCTTCCCGTCCTCCAGCCCGACGCGCGTCGAGAACTTGTGCGCCGCCGCCCGTTCGACGAACGGCCAAACCGTCGCGTTCTCGCCATGCAGCAGGATCGAGCGCCGGATGCCTTCGCGCTGCAGCACCTTTTCGATGCCTTCGGCGACCGCGAAGGCCTCGTCCAGCGCCTGCTCCGAAATCTCGATCAGCACGCGCAGCACCCGCCCGCCATGGTCGAGGCTGGCCAGCCTGAGCGCATCGCCGATCGATGCGAGCCCGGCTTCGATGCCGACGCCGCGGTCGCGCAGGGTCTCCATCACCTCGGGCGCCGCCGCCTCGCTGAGGTTGACGGAGGCGTAGTCGGGCAGCTCATGCCAGCCGGCGATGGCCGCCAGCGTGCGTCGGTCGTCTTTCTCGATCCAGGCGCCCGTGGAGACGCCAATCAGCGTGCCCGGACAGGCGCGGCGCAGCGCCGCCACCGTCCGGTCCATCGCTTCCGGCGCCAGGCTTTCCAGGCCGTCGGCGCCGCGCGCATGGACATGCAGTTCGGCCGCGCCCGCCGCGATCGAGGCGGCGCCGTCGCCCGCCATGGCGTGCGCATCTAGCGGCAGTGCTGGATGGAAATCGGCAGGGCGGGCGCCGTTGATGCAAGCCTGGACGATCATGGCGATGATCTCTGTTCAGGGCCAAGTCTAGCGCAGGGGAGCGTCGAAGTCTCCTGACTAGGGGGAGCGATAAGGGATGATCTCGGCAACGCCGCGTTCTGTCGCGCCACCCTCTGTCCTGCCGGACATCTCCCCCCTTGTGAGACCCACAAGGGGGAGATCAAATGTCACGCCGCTTTCGCCAATCGCCAACGTTGGAGGAGATGCGACGCCGCGGAAGCTGCCAATCTCCCCCCTTGTGGGGGATATGTCCGGGCGGACAGAGGGGGGCGCCGTAGAAAGCCGAGTCCGGCGACTAGCTTTCGACTGCAGCCCACGCCTTACCCCAAATGCTCCCTCCTCAGCCTCTCCTTCATCTGCCCGATCGCCGGCTCGCCACCCGCCGCGAGTTCCTTGGCAATCCGAGCCAAATCATCGTCCGCCTTGCGATATCTGCTGCCCCAGACGCCGAGCGTCGCCAGCACCGGCAGCAGGTCGATGCCGGCCTCGGTTAGCCGGTAGATCGCCTTCAGCCCGTGAGATGGATCTTCGCTGCGGGTGAGGATGCCTTCGTCCTGCAGCGTCTGCAGCCGCTCGGCCAGCGTTCGCGACGAGATGCCTTCGTCCGATTGCAGGAACTCGCGAAAATGCCTTTTCCCGGCAAAGACCAGGTCGCGGATGATGAGCAGCGTCCAGCGGTCGCCGAGCAATTCGAGCGACAGGCTGATCGGGCAGCCCGACCTATCCCTGGTCGACATGGGTCTATGGTTCCATTCTTAAATCACTTTACTATTGACATCATCGCTATTGCACGTCAAATGGTTCCGAAAGTAAATCGTTTGTCGGATACGAGGAGGATCGCGCTATGAAAGAGCTCATCCTGCAGATGCAGATATCGGTCGACGGCTTCGTCGGCGCCGATGAAGGCCATCGCTGGCAACTCTGGGAGTGGGGCGACGAGAGCGACTGGGACGACGAGTTGAAGCGGGACTTCAACGCCGTCTTCGAAACCGTCGACACCGTTCTGCTCAGCCGCAAGATGGCGGAAGAGGGCTACCTCAACCACTGGGGCAATGCGGCGAGGAAACACCCGAAGGACCGCTTCTATGCCTTCGCCAAGCGCATCGTCGAAGCTCAGAAGGTGGTGCTGAGCGACAGGCTGAAGGCTTCGCGGTGGGAACGCACAAGGGTCGCCAGCGGCGACCTGCCGCGCGAGGTCGGCGCGCTGAAGGCCAGCGCGGGCGGCAACATCGCCGTGTTCGGCGGCGCCGGTTTCGCCTCGGCGTTGATCGCTGCCGGTCTGGTCGACGAGTTCCAGCTCTTCATCAACCCGGCGGTGCTGGGCGGCGGCCGCCGCATCTTCGATCAGGGCGGCTTCACCAGGCTGAAGCTCCTCGGCTCGAAAGCCTATGCCTGCGGCATGGTGGTGAACCGCTATGCGCCGGCCGGGTGAATGACCTGAATCAATCTGGCAGCGTGCCGCCTCAACCGCTTGTTCGCGTGCACTTTTCCGGGAGGAAGGGGAACTGTCCGGAATCCGCCTTACTGGCCTTGACGAGACCCCAGCACATTGGTTTTCCGGCATCCCGCCTCATCATTGGTCGCGGCCGCGAGCCGCAGAGCTTCATGCGACGTCAGGCCAATGAGTACGCGACCGCCAAATTCGGCGGGCCCCTCATTGGCCGTATCAAACACCGTCCAACTGTCGGTCGGATCCCGTAACGCGACGAATCTCATCCGAGACTCCATCCATGAAGAGCCTCTAATATAGAAGGCGTTTCATGGCGCTCCTATGATCTAGCCCACATACGCTTTTGTCCGATTCGGTGCCGGACGGCAAATCCGCACCATGCGCTCGGGCAACGCAGCGCCGTCACTGTCCCGCCTGGTCCGCATCCGTCAGCGTGCCGAGGAAGGCGACGATGTCGTCGATCTCGGCGTCCGTCAGCGCCGGCTTGTCGCCGGGTTTCTTGCCGTTGAAGGGCGGGTCGGTGTTGAGGTTTGCCCAGTAAGCTTTTGGGAGGTCGTCGAATTTGTTGACCGTGCCGTCGGCGTTCTTCGGATACCAGCGGCCGGGGTCGCTGTCGCGGCTGGCGTAGAAGGCGACCGCCTCGCGCAGGGTATGGAAATAGCCGTTGTGGAAGAAGCTTTTGCGCAGCGCGACATTGCGCAGTGTCGGCGTCTTGAACAGGCCGCAATATTCAGGCCGCCCCTTGAAATCGGTGCGCAGCGGCCCGCACAGGCCGAGGTCGAAATAGCCGGGATCTGCGTTGGCGGGGATCGCCGGGTTGCGCGGCACGGCGATCGCGATCAGCCCGAAATCGGTGAATTGCGGCGGCTCGCCGTCATTGGCGGGCTCGCTCAGATGGCAGCTCGCGCAATTGCCCTTGTTCTCGTCTTCGAACAGCGCGCGGCCGCGCAACTCCTGCGCGCTGAGCTGCGCCTTGCCAGCAAGAAAGGCGTCGTAGCGGCTGGAATAGGGATAGAAATCGGCGCTGCTCTGCTCGAAGGTGCCGAGCGCTTCGACCGCGGCGTCGAAGGCATCCTGCGGGTGCTCGAACACATCGGCGCCGAACGCCGCCTTGAAGGCATCGGCATAGGGCGCCTTGCGCAGCGCCGCGACCACGGCGCCCTCATCCTTGTTGCCCATCTCGAACGGCGACAGCAGCGGGATCCTCGCCTGGTCCTTGCCATGGTCGGCGCGGCCGTCCCAGGTCAGCCCGCCGGTCGGGCCGTTGTCGACGCTCTCGTCGCCCTCGTCCTCGGAGTCGTAGAAATGCTCGGTGAAGGCGGGCGCCGCCTGCAGGTAGCGCAGCGACGGCACCGCGCGCTGGCCCGGCTGGTCGAGGTTGGGTCCGCCCATCTCGACCGGCGAGGCCGAAGCGGGGCCGAAGGCATGGTTGGGATCGTGGCAGGACGAACAGGCCTGCTTACCGGAGGCGGACAGCGACGGGTCGAAGAACATCTGCCGCCCGAGCGCCGTCAGTGCCTCGGCGCGCGCGAAGGCTTCCTGCCGTGACATCGGGCCGGGGTGGGCGCTGCCCGCCGGCGCCGCTGTGTTCGCAGGCGCGGCGAAGCCAATATCGATGCCGCTGCGAGGGCGATCGCCTGGCTTTTCCATCGTCCCATCGTCATCGGTACCCCACCTGAATCCTGCCGGGAAGTAAGATCGCAGTGCAACGGATTGATGACCGGTCGTCGCGCTCACGAAACCGTGTTTGCACGAGCTGGAAATGTCACAAAGGTGATAAGGCATCGAAGTAGCTGGGTCCATGCCTGTTCGTTGTTCCGGCACATACATTGCTCCTCCAGCCATTCCCCAGCCACGAGGCATTTTCCCAATGATCCGGTCCCTTCTTTCTCTTTGCCTCGCCTCGACGGCGCTGGCATCGCTCACCGCTGCTGCCCAGGCGGCTCCTCCCGGCTATGACAAGATCGACACCGTCGTCGTGATCTATGCCGAGAACCGCAGCTTCGATAATCTCTATGGCGGCTTCCCCGGCGCCAATGGTCTTTCGAATGTCTCGGCCGATGAGGCGCGCCAGCTCGACCGCGACGGCAAGCCCCTTGCCGAGCTGCCGCCGGCCTGGGGCGGGCTGACCGGCAAGGGCGTGACTCCGGCGGTGACGGAGGCCCAGACCGCGCATCTCGCCAACGCCGTCTTCGCCATCGACGATCCCAAGGGTTTCAACGAGGGCACCAACGTCATCACGCATGACCTCTGGCACCGGTTCTATCAGGAGCAGATGCAGATCGACGAAGGCCGGAACGACAAGTTCGTCGCCTGGGCCGATTCCGGCTCGCTGGTGATGGGCCATTATGACGGCTCTGTGCTGCCGATGTGGGCGGTGGCCAAGAAATACGTGCTTGCCGACAATTTCTTCCAGGGTGCCTTTGGCGGCTCCTTCCTCAACCACTTCATGCTGGCCTGCGCCTGCGCGGCGTTCTACCCGCATGCCGACACCAGTCCGGTGAAGGGCCAGATCGCCGTCGTCGAGCCCGATGGCGTGACGCTGAAGGCGGCCGACAACTCGCCGGCCTCCGCACTTGGCGGCGTGCCGAAATTCGCCAATGACGGCGCGATCACGCCCGACTTCTACGCCGTCAACACCATGCAGCCGCCTTACCAGCCGAGTGCCAACAAGCCGGCCGAGGGCGGCGACAAGGCGTTCGCCGACCCGGCGGCGCCGACCACGCTGCCGCCGCAGCACGACATCACCATCGGCGATCTGCTTTCGCTGAAGGGTGTGAGCTGGGCCTGGTATTCAGGCGCCTGGCAGGCCGCGCTCGACGGCAAGAACGCCACGCCGGTGCCGAACTTTCAGTTCCACCACCAGCCGTTCAACTATTTCGCGGCCTACGCGCCTGGCGCGGCCGCGCGGGCCGAGCATCTCAGGGACGGCGGCCTCGACGGCGTCGAGTTCATCAAGGCGATCGACGACGGCAAGCTTCCGGCCGTCACCTTCTACAAGCCGCAGGGCAATCTCAACGAGCATGGCGGCTATGCCGACGTGTCCTCCGGCGACAAGCATCTCGCCGACCTCGTCGCGCATCTGGAGAAGAGCCCGCAATGGCAGCATATGCTGGTTGTCGTCACCTATGACGAGAATGGCGGCTTCCGGGACCATGTCGCGCCGCCCAAGGCCGACCGCTGGGGCCCGGGCAACCGCATCCCGGCCTTCATCATCTCGCCCTACGCGAAGATGGGCACGGTCGACCACACGCAGTACGACACCACCTCGATACTGCGCTTCATCACCGCCCGCTACGACCTGCCGGTGCTGCCCGGCCTCGTCGCCCGCGACAAGGCGCTGGCCGCGAACAGCGAGCCGCCGATGGGTGATCTCGCCGCCGCGCTCGATTTGACAAAGTAGCCTTTTCCTCTTCCCTCGCGAATGCGGGGGGAGAGGTGGTCGCGCAGCGGCAGGAGTGGGGGCTTTCGTAGGGCGTCGACCCCAACCGGCAAACGCCGCGCCGGCCCTCATCCGCCCTTCGGGCACGTTCTCCTCGTATAGTGACGGGGAGAAGGGGAAGCCGCGCCACTTACGATTCTCATCGAACGTTGGCGATTGGCGAAATCCCTCGTGACAGCCCTTTCTCCCCGTCACTATACAGGGAGAAATGTCCGGCAGGACAATGAGGGGCAGCGCCGAACCTTGGCGATTGCCGACATGAATCTCGGTCCGCTATGACAGGCCAACAGCCAGCAATCGGGCCGAGGACATGCCATGAGTGAATTAAAGATCAGAACCCGTACGACCGGCGCGCTTGCCGTCCTGCCGCCCGGCGGCCTGCCTTCGGTAACAACGCCGACCGGCGGCTCGGTCGACGTCGTGACTTCGGTCAGCGCGCCGGGATTCAACCCGCTCGACCTGCTCTACGCCTCCTTGGCCGCCTGCATGGTGCTCAGTGCCCGCATCGCGGCAACCCGCCTCGGCATCGCCGACCGGCTTGGCGAGGTGAGGGCCGATGTCAGCGGCGAGAAAGCGAAGGACGAGCCGTCGCGGGTCGAGACGTTCAACATCAGGCTGGAGATCGCCGGCGATCTCGACGCCGTCACCAGGCAGCGCATCGTCGAGGATGCCGAGGCGATCTGCACCGTCTCCAACACGCTGCGCGGCGCGCCGGCACTGCACGCGACGCTGGGGTGAGGGCGATGGCGCATCTTTCCCCGGTCGATTACGCGACGGCTTCCGCTGAAATCCGTGCCGAGCACGACAGGGAGCTCGCCTTGCGTGGCCGCATGACCAACATGAAGCGCATCCTGCTTCATTCGCCGGCCGCCCATCGCATCTACGCCGAATGGTTCACGCTGCGCGATCTGCTCCGGCCCACCCTCGACGACCGCGCCATCTGGCTGCTCTCGAAGGCGATCTCCGAGACTTTGCGCGCCGAAATACCGGTCACCTTCTTCCGCCGCGCGCTGATCGACAGCGGCCTCGATCCCGAGGCGATCGAACCCACTTCCGACGAGGCGCTGCTGATATCCCTCGGCCAGGCCGTCGCGGCCGACGCCAATGCTGTCCCGGACGAGCTTTGGGTTGCGCTCAAGGCGCGCTACGACGAGACGCTGCTGGTCAACCTCGTCGCCTTCGCCGGCATCATGGTGGCGACCTGCGTGTTCACCAATGCGGTGAAGGTGGACCTCGATCCGGAGCTGGAGGGGTATCGGCGTAAGGCTGGCGGAGGCGACGGAGAGCCGATCTCCGCCCTTGCGGGGAGATGTCCGGCAGGACAGAGGGGGGGTGCTGTCCCGCCGACCTCTCCGCGAAAAAAATAACGAACGCCCCGGAAACTGCTCCGCTTGGGCACGACAAGCCGGAGAGGTTCGCGTTCCTTCGCACCCCCCTCTGTCCTGCCGGCCATCTCCCCCGCGAAGGGGGGAGATTAGCGCTCCAGCGCCCCGCCCCCTTGTCTTGAATCGGGTGGCCGTCATGCCTCCTTCGCCCCACTTTGATGGCAAGCAAGGAGCACACCCATGACCATCCATTCCCTCAACACCAAAAGCGCCAGCAGCTCCGCCGAATCCCGCGTCGCAGCGCAGGACTGGCGCGCCCTTGTCTTCGAGCTCAACGCCCAAGGCTGCGCCGTCATGCCCGGCCTACTGTCGGGGGAGGAATGTGCCGAAATCGCCGCGCTTTATCCGGATGAGGAACATTTCCGTAGCCATGTGGTGATGGCCCGCCATGGCTTCGGCAAGGGCGAGTACCGCTATTTCCGCTATCCGCTGCCCGATCTGATCGAGGGCCTGCGCACCGCGATCTATCCGCGCCTTGCCAGCGTCGCCAACGACTGGAACGAGAAGATGGGTGTGGCACAGCGCTATCCCGCCGATCACGCCGCCTTCCTAAAACGCTGCCACGACGAAGGCCAGACCAAGCCAACGCCGCTCTTGTTGCAATACGCTGCCGGCGACTTCAACTGCCTGCATCAGGACCTTTACGGCGCGCTCGCCTTCCCGCTGCAGGTGGCGATCCTGTTGTCCGAGCCCGGCGAGGATTTCACCGGCGGCGAATTCGTGCTCACCGAACAGCGCCCGCGCATGCAGAGCCGCGCCGAGGTGGTGCCGCTGAAGCGCGGCGACGCGGTGATTTTTGCTGTCCACAACCGGTCAGTGGAAGGTTCGCGTGGCTATTATCGCGTTAACCTGCGCCATGGGGTGAGCCGTTTGCGTTCGGGGCGGCGGCATACAGTGGGGATCATCTTCCACGACGCTAAGTAAGGCGCGGCTGATCTCCCCCCTTGAGGGGAGATGTCGCCGAAGGCGACAGAGGGGGTCGCCTCGCGTGGAGCGCCAGCGCCTTCCGCGACGACAGAGGGTGCCGGCGCTCTATGTTAGACGACCCCCTCTGGCCTGCCGGCCATCTCCCCTCAAGGGGGGAGATCGGCGCTGCGGCGTTTGCGCTCTTCCCTTCGCACCCTCGTTCGCGTATGCCGCCGGGCAAATCCCGCCATCTCAGCGCAGTACCCCGGACCGCCCCATGATCCGTCTCGAAAGCATCGGCAAGCAGAACGGCCGTCAAATCGTCTTCATCGAAGCCTCGGCCGCCTTGCAGAAGGGCGAGAAGATCGGGCTCGTCGGCCCGAACGGCGCCGGCAAGACGACGCTGTTTCGCATGATCATCGGGCAGGAGCAGCCCGACGAGGGCCAAGTCTCGGTCGATCGCGGCGTCACCATCGGTTATTTCAGCCAGGATGTCGGCGACATGGGCGGTATGAGTGCCGTCGCCGAGGTGATGGAGGGCGCCGGCCCGGTGAGCGCGGTGGCCGCCGAGATGCGCGAGCTCGAGCACGCCATGGGCGACCCCGACCGCGCCGACGAGATGGATCAAATCATCGAGCGCTACGGCGAATTGCAGCATCGCTTCGAGGAGCTTGACGGCTATGCGCTGGACGGCCGCGCCCGCGAGGTGCTGGACGGCCTTGGCTTCTCCCAGGAGATGATGGACGGCGACGTGGCGAAGCTTTCCGGCGGCTGGAAGATGCGCGTCGCGCTTGCCCGCATCCTCTTGATGCGGCCGGACGTCATGCTGCTCGACGAACCGAGCAACCATCTCGACCTCGAAAGCCTGATCTGGCTCGAAAAATTCCTGAAAGATTACGATGGCGCGCTGCTGATGACCTCGCACGACCGCGAGTTCATGAACCGCATCGTCTCCAAGGTGATCGAGATCGACGCCGGCGCGCTCACCTCCTATTCCGGCAATTACGAATTCTACCAGGAACAGCGGGCGCTGGCCGACAAGCAGCTACAGGCGCAGTTCGAGCGCCAGCAGGCGATGCTGGCCAAGGAGATCGCCTTCATCGAGCGCTTCAAGGCGCGCGCCTCGCATGCGGCCCAGGTGCAAAGCCGGGTGAAGAAGCTCGACAAGATCGACCGCGTCGAGCCGCCGAAGCGGCGCCAGACGGTCGCCTTCGAGTTCCAGCCGGCGCCGCGCTGCGGCGAGGACGTGGCGACATTGAAGGGGATCCACAAGTCCTATGGCAGCCGCTCGATCTATGCCGGCCTCGATTTCCAGATCCGCCGCCGCGAGCGCTGGTGCGTGATGGGCGTCAACGGCGCCGGCAAGTCGACGCTGCTCAAATTGGTGGCGGGCGCCTCCGAGCCCGACCAAGGCACCGTCGCGCGCGGGCCGAGCGTCAAGATGGGCTATTTCGCCCAGCACGCCATGGAGTTGCTCGACGGCGAGCGCACCGTCTTCCAGACGCTGGGGGACAACTTTCCGCAGGCCGGCCAGGCGCCGCTGAGAGCCCTTGCCGGTTGCTTCGGCTTCTCCGGCGACGAGATCGAGAAGAAATGCCGCGTGCTGTCAGGCGGCGAGAAGGCGCGTCTGGTGATGGCGCTGATGCTGTTCGATCCGCCCAATCTTCTTGTGCTCGACGAGCCGACCAACCATCTCGACATGGCGACCAAGCAGATGCTGATCGAGGCGCTCGCGCAATACGAAGGCACGATGCTCTTCGTCTCGCACGACCGCCATTTCCTGGCCGCGCTGTCGAACCGCGTGCTGGAGCTCACGCCCGACGGCATCCACACCTATGGCGGCGGGTATACGGAATATGTGGCGAGGACGGGCCAGGAGGCACCGGGGCTGAGGGGGTAGGGCGCTGGTGGTTTGGCCCTTGTCTAAGGAACGTTGCCGAACTCCGCTCAGCCTTTGGATTATCCTGCTGTCGAGGCTAATACGTTTTGAAATAAATGAAAAATATGAGGAAGTACGGCTAAAATAAATATAACTATTAATGCAATGATTTTTACGCGAGAAATATTTACTGATCGATTTGTTTGTCCAGGAAGCGCGTTTCCGGTGGAGGATTTGTTGTAAACGGCAATCGTTCCAAACATTCCTATCGCAATGAGGAAGCCTGTGAGATGCGCATACGGTCCGAACCAAGCAGGGAAGAACGGCTTGCCCACCATAAGGGGGAAAAACAAAGCTGCACCAACAAGCACGGCTGAATTGCGAAAGTCGAAGCGTCTCATCTGCTAAATCTCTCTCTCAGTCTTCCGCAGAAGATTTGAGTTGATAACATCTGTCAATCAGCAGGCGCAAATATAGTAAAATCAGAGCGAGTTGTAGAGGCGCTGATCAAGACCTTGTTGGGTGGGTCCACGTCCGTCGAAGTCGCCACAAGCGTTCGGCGACACGGACTGAACCGGCGCCGCCTGGTTTGCCGCCGGCATAGACGGGATCTGATAGCCGGCAACGAAGGTGGCCTGTGTAGAAGTTGTCACCCCTACCGCGAAAGCGGGTCGCTCGGCCCTATCACCCCTTCGCCAACCCGCGCCCGATCAGCCGCGCAAGCCGCGCCGAGAACGCCTTTGCGTCGGCCGGCTTGTCGCCGTCGAGCACTCGCGCCTCATCGTAGAGGAGATGCGCGGCGTCCTCCTTGAGGCGCGCTCGTCGTCGCCGAGCTGCGCCAGCGCCGCGACGCGTTCGTGGCGCGGGTTGATCTCGAGGATCGGCTTCGCCGCCTTGTCGAGGCGGCCGGCGGCGTTGAGCAGGCGCTCGAACTGGCGGTCGGGGCCGTGCTCGGGCGCGACAAGGCAGACCGCGCTTTCGGTCAACCGGTCGGAGGCCTTCACGTCCGAGACCTCGTCTCCGAGCGCCGTCTTCATGAAGGCCAGGAAGCCGTCGATCTCGGGCGTCGTCGCCATTTCCGGCTTGGCTGCGGTGTCGAGGAGGGGGATGTCGGAGAGGTCGGCCGCGCCCTGGGTCACCGACTTGAACGGCTTGCCATCGAATTCCGGCGCCATCGTCGTCCAGAAGCTGTCGACCGGGTCGGTCAAGAGCAGCACTTCGATGCCGCGCGCCCTAAAACCTTCGAGCTGCGGCGAGGCTTCGAGTCGGGCGCGGTCGTCGCCGGCCATGAAGACAATCGCCTTCTGCCCTTCCTTCATCGCGGCGACATAGTCGGCGAGGCTGCGCAAACCTTCGCCGGACGCGGTCGAACGGAAGCGCGCGAGCTTCAGGAGCTGCTCGCGCCGTTCATAGTCCTCGTAGAGGCCCTCCTTGAGCACGACGCCGAAATTCTCCCAGATCTTGGCGTAGGCCTCCGCATCGTTATCGGCTGTTTTGGCGAGGTCGCCGAGAACGCGGTTGGTGACGCCCTTGCGGATCGCGGCGAGCAGCGGGCTCTCCTGGATCATCTCGCGCGACACGTTGAGCGGCAGGTCGGCGGAATCGACCAGGCCGCGCACGAAGCGCAGGTAGCGCGGCAGGACATCGGCGTCGTCGGTGATGAAGACGCGCCGCACATAGAGTTTCATGCGGCCCTTGCGGTCCTGGTCGAAGAGGTCGAACGGGCGCGATCCGGGCACGAAGGCGAGCACGCTGTATTCCTGCCGGCCCTCGGCGCGGAAGTGGATGGTGGCAGCCGGCTCGTCATACTGGCCGGCGACGCTGCGGTAGAAGTCGGTGTATTCTTCCGGTTTGATCTCGTTCTTCTGCCGCACCCACAGCGCCGTACCGTCGGCGATGTCGCGCGGCTCGGCGCCTGGCTTCTCGACGAGAGCGATCGGCACCGGCACATGGCCCGACTGCGACTTCGCCAGCCCTTCGAGCCGGTAAGGCGTGGTGTAGGAGGTCGCGTCCTCCATCAGATGCAGCACGACGCGCGTGCCGCGCTTCGGCGCGGCGGCAAGCGGCACCGGCGCGATCTCGTAGGTGCCCTTGCCGTCGGACGACCAGCGCCAGGCTCCCTCGCTGCCAGCCTGGCGGCTGATCACGTCGACATGATCGGCCACCATGAAGGCGGAATAGAAGCCGACGCCGAACTGGCCGATGAGTGCCGAATCTTCCGTCGCCTTGCCGGCCTCGACGCGCTCGATGAAGGCGCGTGTGCCGGAGCGGGCGATCGTGCCCAGCGCCTCGGCCATTTCGTCGCGGCTCATGCCGATGCCATTGTCCTCGACGGAGAGCTGCTTGTTGTCCGGATCGGCCGAAATGGTGATGCGCGGCTTGGCGTCGTCGCCCAGCAATTCGGGACGGGTGATCGCTTCGAAGCGCAGCTTCTCGCAGGCGTCCGCCGCGTTGGAGATCAGCTCGCGCAGGAAGATGTCCCGGTCCGAATAGACCGAATGCACCATCATGTGCAGCAGCCGCGAGACGTCGGCCTCGAATGTCCTGGTTTCGGTGGTCTTCGTGTCCGTCATCTGAACTTTCCCATGTCTCCGCTGCCCGCCGCGCCAAGCGCGTTCAGGCTTCCATATTTCGACCATTTTCCATTGTACCGGCGGCGCCCGGTCGGGGCCGCCCTCAGTACGACCATATCGTGATGAGACGCGAAGGCAACAAGAGGTGTGCGGATCGATCGTGGGTGAAGCGACCAGCGCTCGCGAGGTCAAAAAGGCACTTGCCGCGCTTGGCAGAGGTGACGCTGACGGAACGTCGCGCAAGCCTCTGGAAACCCGCGATAACCTTAATTTCTTCCTTCTTTTGGAGAGGCTTCCCGTACGGAACGCAAAGGGATAAATTAGTAATTCGTTAAGTAATACGGCGGGACTGAGCGTAAGAGGTGTGCCGTTATGAATTTCAAATCCCTGATCAAGCGGGCCGAAGACGTAGACAAGGAATTTCAGGAGCTCCAGTCGGATCTGGCGGAGGCGTTCGAGGAATGTCTTGCCGCTGACGAACAGACGTCCCCGGAGGACGATGCGCCCGCCGAGGTGGTGGCAAGCGACGAGGACCCGCCCGACGAGGCCCCGTCCGACACTCCCGCTTCGCGGCTGACGCCGCATACCCAGACACGGCTGGCCGCCCTGGAAGCCATCACGGGGCTCTTTCGTGACGGACAAGGCCATCTCGAAGAGATCGAGACGAGGCTGGCCGAGATCGCCACCGCGCATCAGATGACGCGCGAGGTGTTGAATGTCCTGCATCGCGACACCCTTCGCGCCAATGAACTGGAACTCGCGAACGCCGCCCTAAACGCCGAACACAAGAGCCTGTCGGAGCAGCTGCTCGACGCCGCCAGGAAGCAGCGCGAACGCGACGGCGCGGCAGAGGCCTGGCAACAGCGCGAGGCGAGCCTTGTCCAGGACCGGGAGTCGCTGCGCGAGGCGCTTGCGGCGGTGCGGCTCGAGATGGTCGAGATGGGCAATGAGAGCGCCAGGCGCGAGGCGGAGTTCGGCGAGATCGTCAAGACGCTGACGGCCAAGACCGTCGAAGCCGACAGGCGCGCCGCCGAGAACAAGCTGCTGCGCGAAAAGCAGGTCGGCCTTTCGGTCGACCTGGAGCAGGCGCAAAAGCGCGAGGCGGAAGCCCGGCACAAGTTCGACGAGTTCGCGGCCACCCACGCCAACGAAACCGCGCGTATCGCCGAGCTGCTGGCCCAGCTCGGCAGCCACGAGAAGGAGGAGGCCCGGCTGCAGAAGTCGCTGGAGACGACGCAGGCCAAGCTTGCCGAAACAGCCGAGGCGGCCCGCATCGCCGAAAGCGACAGCGCGGCCGAGCTGGCGCGAAGCCAGGCGGAGCTGCGTGGCCTGCGTTCCGAGATCCAGGAGCTGCAATCGCGGCTGGAGCAGGCCTCGAACGACAAGAGCGAGGCCTCTGCCGAGATGACCAGGCTGAGGGCGCAGCTGAACGATGCCGTGACCGAACGGCAGATCGCGGAGGAAAGGCTTGCCGTTCTGAGGAACGAGAACGAAGTCGACAAGAAGAACCTGTCGGTGGTCAGCACCAATCTGTCGCAGCTTTCCCTGCAGCAGGCCTCCGAGCAGATCCAGCTCGACATCCAGAAGCAGGAATGCGAGGACCTGCGCGCCGAGATCGTCACGCTCAATGCCCGCATCCAGGAGCTGCTGCCTTACGAACGGCTGCACAGGGTGACGGATGCGAGGTCGCGCAAGGACGTCGCGCCCGTAACGAACGGGATCATAGCGGAGGCCGCGCGCCCGACCGCGCGGCGCAACAGCCGACGCAACATGCGCGCCAACGCAGGCTGACGGTCGGGCAGTCCTGGCGCTATCGGCCTATCGGCGTTGCTGCATCCGGGAGAGGGCCTACTTGCCGGCCATGTGGTCGGCAAGCTGCTGCGCCTGAGCAAGCAGTGCCGGGAAGGCCGGGTCGCCCGGCAGGCGTTCGCCCATGCAGGCGCGATAATCGGAGTCGCCTTTTTCCCAGGCGGCATTGGCGGAATCATAGGCCTGCTGGTCCTTGAGGTCCGAGCCCTGATAGGTCTCCTGGAATTTCTGGGCGGTCGCGTCCGCCGCGGTCCACAGCGCCTCGCAGGCCGCAATCTTCGGCACGGGCGGTGATGCGGGCGCCTCGGCGATCAGCACGCGGTCGCCCTTGACGACCGCGACGACGACCTGCTGGTCGTAGATCGGCCCGACATCCTGCGTCCAGCCGCCGAGCCTGGCGATGGCGATATCGGCGCCATCTGGCTTCTGCAGCGAAAAGTCGAGCGTCTTGACGAAAGCGGCGTCGGCACCGATGGCCTGGGTGTAGAAGGCATCGAGCTTCAGCGCCTCATCGAGGCCGGTGGGCAGCCTGAGGCTTTCATCGTCCCCGTCGGCCTTGGACTGCAGCCAGCGGTCGGTGAGCCCCCGCGTCGTCGCCACGATGCTCGGGCCTTCGTCGCTCTTGGCGTAACGCAGCCCGTCGAGCATGCCGAAGCCGATATCGGAGGCGCTGAGGCTTTCGAGATTGATGGTGCCGGTTGCCGGAAAATCCTTGACCGCCAAGGGACCGAGAATGGCGGAGAGGCGCTGCTGGAGATCGGCCAGCGCCTTGGTGTTGGTCGCATCGAGCGTCTCCACCTCAACGTTCGAGGCTTCCCGCGCCGCGATGTCGGCAATCGCCTTGTCGCGCGCGGCGATATAGTCGTCCTCCGGCGAGGCCGCGAAGGCCACGCTGCTCGCGAGCGCGAACAGAAGCGTCCAGACCAGGCGCATGATGTAACCTCCCGCTTCGGTCTTATTCAGAAGACATCGTGCATTTGAAGACAAGATCAGGCCAAAAAAAGACGGGAGCGTACGGCGCCGCAAATCTCCCCCCTTGAGGGGAGATGGCCGCGAAGCGGCCAGAGGGGGTCGCCGCGCGTGGAGCGCCAGCGCATTTGCTCTACGAGGATCGACGTCGGCGTCCTGTGCGAGACGACCCCCTCTGTCGCCTTCGGCGACATCTCCCCCTCAAGGGCATAGGCGCTAAGATAGGTATTGCGGTGCGGAATCGGCTGTGATTCTACGCTGCGAATGAGACACGAATCGCTTGTTGATGACGGCTGGGCCGAGACGATTGAGCTTCTCGGCGGCGAAGATTTGATCGCGCAAAGCGCCCGCGAGACGAAAGCGTTCCTGCGGCCGCGGGGCGTCAGGTCGGCGAGCGATCTGTTGCGCCTGACACTGGCTTACTGCCTTGGCAAGGTGGGTATGCGAGGCATCGTGGCCTGGGCGGCGGCGAGCGGGATTGCCGACATCTCGGACGTGGCGTTACTGGGCCGGCTGCGCAATGCAGGGCCGTGGCTGCAGCAGTTGATCGGGCATCTTTTGAAGCGCGAGGAAGCAGGCTTGGCCCAAGGCCGGCTGATCCGCATCCTCGATGCGACGGCGGTCGCCAAGGCCGGTGTGCATGAGAAGAAGAACAATGGCCTTTGGCGCATGCACTGCGCCTTCGAGCTTGGGCGCGAGCAGTTCGATTTCATCGAGATCACCGACCAGAGCGAGGCCGAGCTGATCGACCGCGTGCCGGTGGTGCCGGGCGAGATCCGCATCGGCGATCGCGTCTATCTGCAGGCCGAGCGGATCGCAAAGGTCATGGCGCAAGGCGGCGATGTTCTCGTGCGCGCGTCGTGGAAGAATGTGCGATGGCTCGACGCCAGCGGCGAGGCATTCGATCTCATCAGCCACCTGAAGAGTTGCCGCGACGAGGTCGTTGAAACGCCTGTCGGACTGGACCTCAAACAAGGCGGCCCGCTGAAGATGCGCCTGATCATCTTGCGCAAATCCGAGGCCGCGGCTGAAGAAGCACGGCGCAAGATCAATAAGGAAGCCAAGGCAAAGGGCAAAAAGGTTCGGCCCGAGACGCTGATTGCTGCCGGCTTCGTGATCCTTGTAACCTCGCTTGACCAGGAGGAGTTCCCTGCCGGCACAGTTATCAAGCTCTATCGCATGCGCTGGCGCATCGAGCTCACCTTCAAGCGGCTGAAGAGCCTGATCAGTCTGCGCGCTCCCCCCGCCAAGGACCCAAGGATCGCAAGGCCTTGGATTCTCGCCCACTTCCTCATCGCGCTCGTGACCGAACCCCTCTCGCAGGAGTTGGGTGTCTCTCCCCCTTGAGCGACGGGCGCCCGCTGCTGTGGCGCGCCACCCGCCAGATCGCCGCCTCGCTGATCGCCGCGATCTTTACTCAACCTTCCTTGGCAACCCTGCGCCAAAACCTCCGTGCCTTGCGATATCGTTGGCGTGAGCCTCCGCGAAAGCGCAAATTTCAGTCCATGCCAAAGCTATCTTAGCGCCTATGCCCTCAAGGGGGGAGATCGGCTGCTTCACCCCTTCCGCTTCTCCACCTCCGCCTTCCTCAGCAGGAACCGCTGGATCTTGCCGCTCGGCGTCTTCGGCAACTCGGTGACGAACTCGACCGCGCGCGGATAGGAATGCGCCGAGAGCCGCTTCTTCACATGCTGTGCGAGCTCCTCGGCGAGCGCCTCGCTGCCTTTGTAAGCCGGCGCCAACACCACGAGGCCTTGACGGTCTCGGTGCGCTGCGGGTCGGGCACGCCGACCACTGCCGCCTCGTTGACCGCCGGATGCTCGATCAATGCGCTTTCCACATCGAAAGGCCCGATGCGGTAGCCGGCCGAGGTGATGACGTCGTCGGCGCGGCCGATGAAGGAGACCGAGCCGTCCGGCTCGTATTCCACCGCGTCGCCGGTGCGGTAATAGCCGCCCGATATCGCCGGCGTCTCGGCCTGGTGGTAGCCGTCGAACCAGCGCAGCGGCGATTTGGCGATGTCGACCGCAAGCACGCCGGGCTGGTTGGGGCCGAGCTCGTTGCCGGCCTCGTCCAGCACCACCATGCGGTAGCCGGGCATCGCAAAGCCGGCCGAACCCGCGCGAACGGTATGCGCCAGCCCATGATGGTTGTTGACCATCATGCCGTTCTCGGTCTGGCCGTAATGGTCGTGAATGGGGGCGGCGAGGTGAGCATCGAACCAGCGGATCACCTCCGGGTTGAGCGGCTCGCCGGCGCTGCTCACCACGCGCAGCTTCCCCTTGATGCCGGCGGCCGCCTCGGGCCCTTCCGCCATCAGCAGGCGATAGGCGGTGGGCGAGCCTGCGAGGCTGGTGACGCCGAGACGCTTGATGAGGTCGTAGGTGCTTTTGGCGTTGAAGGCGCTTCGTAGAAGGTGGTGGCGATGCCGAGCTGCAACGGCCCGGTGATGGCGTAGTAGAGCCCATAGGCCCAGCCGGGATCGGCGATGTTCCAGAAAATGTCATCGGGCTTGAGCCCGATCGCGTCGCGCATGTAGGCGCCGAAGGCAAGCAGGGCGCGGAGCGGCACCGGCACGCCCTTGGGATGCCCCGTCGTGCCGGAGGTCGACATCATCATGAACAGGTCGGAGCCCTTGCGCATCACCGGGGAGCATGCGGGGGAGGCGGTCGCGAGCGCCGCGCGGAAATCGATGTCGCCCTCGGGCAGGGCGTCGCCAGGAGCGAGGACGATGGCGATGCGCGGATGGTTTTCCACCTCGTCGAGCTTGCCGCGGTTTGCCGGGTTGGTCACCACCAGCTTCGCCTTGCTGTAGCTCAGCCGATGCTCGATGGCCTTCGGCCCGAAGGCGGTGAACAGCGGCTGGTAGACGGCGCCAATACGCCAGGTGCCGAGGATCAGCGCCACCAGTTCGGGAATGCGCGGCAGCATGCCGGCGACTATATCGCCGGGGCGCACGCCGTGCTCCTTCAGCAGACTACCGACGCGACCGGACATGTCGGCGAGGTCGTCGAAGGTGAATTCGCGCAGCTCCCCGTTTGCGGAGATTGCGCGCAGCGCCAACCGGTTCTCGCCGGTATAGCGGCCGCAACATTCGACATAGGCGTTGATGCCGGTCGCCGGATCACCGTGCAGCCTGGCGATCTCGTCCTCGATGCGGAAGCGCCGGACGGCATCCTCATAGCGCGGCAGCGCAGGCATTTCGGTCATGGCAATCCTCCCTCGGCTGCGGATCATCTCCCCCATGATCGCCGCCCGGTGAGATTGCCCGAAAACGCGACACCGGTCGATTGCGGCGAAAGTCGGAGGTGGGTTGGCCTTATCGGTGCCTGGCTGTACGATGATCAAATGAATGCAGGCAGGGGAGGCGCGCATGCGGCTTGATCGGAGTGTCTGCCATTGGGGAATTTGGGCCTTCGCCGCCGTGATGGCGCTTTGGCCGCATGCAGCGTCGGCCGACCCCATCACGGCCGAGCGGATCACTATTGCCCTGTCAAAGTTCGAAGCGCTGGCAGAAGGCGCCGTCGCGGATGGTGCCGTACCCGGCCTCGCCATCGCCGTCGTGCATGACGACAAAGTGGTGTTCCTGAAGGGTTTCGGGCTTCGCGAAGCCGGAAAGCCGGAGCTGGTCGACGCCGACACGGTGTTCCAGATCGCTTCCCTCTCCAAGCCCGTCTCCGCCACGGTCGTGGCGGCGCTGGTCAGCGGCGGCATCGTGTCCTGGGACTCGAAGATTGCCGATCTCGATCCGGCCTTCCGCCTCGCCGACCCCTATCCCACCAGCGAGCTCACCATCCGCGACCTGTTTGCGCATCGCAGCGGCCTTCCAGGCACCGCCGGAGATGATCTCGAGAACATCGGCTATGACCGCGCCACCATCCTCCATCGCCTGCGTTTCGTGATGCCATCGTCAAGCTTTCGCGCCGGCTATTCCTACAGCAATTTCGGGCTGACCGAGGGCGCCGTCGCTGCGGCCAGGCCGACAGGCAAATCCTGGGAGGAAGTCGCCGACGAAAAGCTCTACCGACCACTGGGAATGGCCTCGACCAGCTCCCGTTATGCGGATTTCCTCAGGCACGCCGATCGTGCAGCGCTGCACATCAAGGTCGACGGTGCCTGGGCCGCGAAGATCAAGCGCGAACCGGATGCCCAGGCGCCCGCCGGCGGCGTCAGCTCCACCGCGCGCGATCTTGCGCAATGGGTGCGCTTGGTGCTGGGCAACGGTGTCTATGACGGCAGGCATCTGATTGCAGCCGACGCGCTCGACCAGACGCATGTGCCGCTGATGACGCGCGGCAAGAACCCCGTCTCCGGCGGCGAGTCCTTCTATGGCCTCGGCTGGAACGTCGAATTCGGCCGGCACGGCCTGAGCTGGGGCCACTCTGGCGCCTTCAGCACCGGTGCGCGCACGGTGGCGACGTTCTTCCCGAAGGAGAAGCTCGGCATCGTCATCCTCGCCAACGCCTTTCCGTCCGGGGTGCCGGAGGGGCTGTCCGACAGTCTCGCCGACCTCGTCTTCGACGGCGAAGTCGAGGGCGATTGGATCAAGGCATGGGACGGGATTTATGCCAGCCTGTTCGGCCCGGCGATCGAGGCGGCCAAGGCCGCCTATGCCAAGCCGCCGTCTCCGACAACGCCGGCTCGGCCGGACAGCGCCTATGCCGGCCGTTACACAAACGACTTCATCGGCGATGCTCTTGTGTCGAACGCGGGAGACGGACTCGTGCTCAGGCTCGGACCGGCTGGTGTCCGGTCCTATCCTTTGACCCATTTCGACGGGGACCTCTTCCTGACCTACCCCGATGCGGAGATGCCGGACAGGCCTGCCGGCGTGAGCTTCGTCATCGGCCTTGACGGCAAGGCGTCGGCCATGACCATCGATTTCCTCGACGACAACCATCTCGGCACGCTACGGCGGGTGGGTGATTAGTTCGGCCCAACGGTCAGGACGCCGGACCGTACCGGAGCAGCTTGAAGCAGTCGCCGCTGCCCGACCTTGCCTGCGTCAGCAGCGGTTTCGACCCCTCGATCCATTCCTGCTGCGACTTGGCATCGGCTTCGATCGCGTCGGCCGGGGCAACGGTGACGAAGCCGCGCCCTTTGCTGAACAGCCAGCATGCGCGGCCGAGAAATCGCCGGCTGCGTTGGCGCAGGAGGTCAGCGTCATAGAAGATGTCGAGCACCTCCTGCTTGATCTTGCGCTCCTTTTCGGGATCGGCGACCGCGGCCTCGACCGGCTCGCCGCCGACCGCATCCTGCAGGTCCTTGTAGTCGAGAGCGAGCTGCGTGGTGGCATATTTGATCTCATTCTCATCCCGCACGATGTTGAACCACAGCGTCGGATCGAGCTCATTGACCACGAACGTCGTTTCGAGATCGCGTGACAGGTTCAGTATGTCGAAGTCGCCGACATCGATATCGCGTTCGACCAGACGGATCTTGGCAACCTGCTTGCCAAGCTCGGTTCCCTGCGCGCTGATTGCGGCGTTTTTCCCGCCAAGATCGGGGCTGAGATAGGGCCCGCCTTCATCCAGCACTTCGTCGAATTCGCCGAGCGATGCGACGACCGGCGCGCCGCGGGCAATGCGTGCGGCGAGCTTGGCGAGCACCTGCTGCAGCTCGGTCTCGCGTTTGCGCTGGTCCTGGTAGTTCTGCTGGAAGAAGAAGATGAACAGCGAGACACCGATGCCGATCAGGATCACGCCGAGCTGCGAGAAGATGTTGCGGTAATATTCCAGCAGCTTTTCGCGGTGGCGCACGTCCTCGCGCACGCTGTGGGCCACACCCAGATTGACGATCAGCGACAGGATCAGCAGTCCCGCACCGACAAGGATGAGCCCGCCGATGAGGAGGTAGCCATGGCCTGCGCTGAAATCCATTCGTGTCGCCCCGAAGCCCCGGATGGCTCAGACTAATAGCTTTTCACTGAAACGCCTATGTCCGCGAGGGCAGCAGTCGCTGCGCCGACAAGGTGATTGGGAAAGGCCATGCTCTGTCGCGTCCCCCTCTGTAACGCGGCAATGACAATGGTTGACCCAACTCTCCATCCGGCCGATATCCCCGCGCAAAACCGCCCGAGACGCAAATGACCTCAGACGCCAATCTCAAGCAAGCCGCCGCGCCCGACGCCGCCTGGCAAGACGACGTCCGCGCCGGCGTGCGCCATGTGCGCGACCTTGCAGCCCTGCCGCTCTCGCCAGCCGAGCGCGCCGCCGCGCAGGAAGCCGCCGCCGCCCACAAGGTGCGCGTGCCGAAACCTTACCTCGACCTGATCGACTGGAGCGATCCCAACGACCCGATCCGCGCCCAGGTGATCCCGTCGTCGCAAGAGTTGGTGGCGACGGAAGGCGAGCTCGACGACCCGATCGGCGACCACGCCTACAGCCCGGTGCCGCGGCTGACGCACCGCCATGCCGACCGCGTGCTTCTGTTCCCGACCTACCAATGCGCGGTCTATTGCCGCTTCTGCTTCCGCAAAGAGTCGCTGACTTCGATCGGCCGCGGCTATACCCGCGAAGCGCTGGAGCCGGCGCTGGCCTATATCGCCGAACATACTGAGATCCGCGAGGTGATCCTGACCGGCGGCGATCCGCTGTCGCTGCCCGACAAGGCGCTCGCCGAAATCCGCGCCCGCATCGAGGCGATCCCGCATGTGCGGCTGTTGCGCATCCACACCCGCGTGCCGGTGGCGCTGCCCGCGCGCATCACGCCCGGTCTGGTCGCGGCCCTGCAGGGCAGGCTGATGGTGACGGTGGTGACCCACTTCAATCATCCGCGCGAGATCACGCCGGCCACCGAGGCGGCCTGCCGGACGATGCGCCAGGCGGGCTTCGTGCTGCTCAACCAGAGCGTCCTGCTCAAAGGCGTCAACGATCATGTCGAAGTGCTGGAAGAACTCTGCCGCGAGCTGATGTATCGCCTCGGAGTGAAACCCTATTACCTGCACCATGGCGACCTGGCGCCAGGCATGGCGCACCGCCGCACCACGATCGCCGAGGGCCAGGCGCTAGTCGCCGAACTGCGCCGGCGCCTCTCCGGCATCTGCAATCCGACCTATGTCATCGATTTGCCCGAAGGCGGCGGCAAGGTGCCGCTGGCGGCCAGCCACATCGAGGGCTGTGAGGAAGGAACGTGGCGGATCCGCGGGCAGGACGGGAAGGTGAGGGAGTATCGCGAGGTGGTGGAGTAGCTCCTTTCCTCTCCCCCATTTTCATGGGGGGCGAGGAACTTCCATCCCGCGCCCCGCATTCTATGAGCGGGGGCTGAAGGAGCACGCAGCGTGAAGGCACTGTTGGGAATTGTCGGCGGCTTCGTGCTGACCTTGGCAGTGTTCGCCAGCGGGCTGGCCTTCGCCACATGGCTGCTGGCCGCGAAGCCGGTGCGCCAGACAACACCGGCGATCGGCGTTTCCGAGCTGTGGACCAAGGACGCCCAGCCGGTCGATCCGGCGAAGCAGGACCTCGAGCGCATTCCGGCCCAGCAGGCGGCCGGCGCGCCCGCCAAGGCGGACGAGACGGCAAAGGCGGATACCGGCACGCAGACCACGGCCCTTGCAACGCCGGCCGCGCCGCGGCAATTGCAGCCACTGCCCGATGTCTCCAAGCTCGATGCTTCCAAGATGGCCCAGCCCGACGGCAATGCGGCCGCCCAACCTTCCGAGCAGACCCCTCCCGGGCAGGTGCCGGCTCAGCAGACGCAATTGCCCGCCGCCCATCTCGAATGGTGCGCCAACCGCTATCGCAGCTACCGCCCGCGAGAAAACAGCTACCGCTCCTACAGCGGCGAGCTGCGCCCCTGCGTCTCGCCCTATTTCGATCCCGGCGGCGACAGCACCGCTTCGACCGATGCACGCCAGAATGACCAGGCAGGAATGAATGATCAAGGCGAGACGTACGACGACCAGGCCGAGATGGAAGGCTATGCCACCACGCGGGACGGCTATGCCACCACCTATGGCGGTCCGCCGGAAGAGATAGCCCCAGAGGAACAGACTCCCAGGGATCAGCTCTTGGGCCGGCAGTTTTCCGGCGATCATATCGACTACTGCTTCAGCCGCTACCGCTCCTACAATCCGCAGGACAACACCTACCAGCCCTACGACGGCGGCCCGCGCCGGCAGTGCGAGTAGCGTTTTTTCGCCCCTGCAAAGCAGGGGAGAGGTGGCCGCGCAGCGGCCGAAGAGGGGGCTCGACGCCAGTGGGTTTGCGCTGAAATCCTTCAAGCCTGCGCCATTCCCCCCTCCGTCTCGGCTTCGCCGAGCCACCTCTCCCCCATTTCATGGGGGCGAGGAAACGAGGCACTCCACCCTGATACCCGACAGAGACAAGCCTGAAACACACCGCCCCCACAACCGACACGCCCGCGAAACGCCAAGGCGCGATCCTGGCGCAAGCCAAAAAACGCGGAGGAGCGCGCCGATGACACCCGACCAGATCAAGCTTGTGCAGGATAGTTTTCGCGAGGTCGTCCCGATCAAGACGGCCGCCGCTGCCTTGTTCTACGAGAAGCTGTTCGCGATCGACGGCAGCCTCAAGGCGCTGTTCCGCGCAACCGACATGAACAAGCAGGGCGCCAAGCTGATGGCGGCGCTTGGCTTCGTCGTGCATGGGCTTTCCCGCGCCGAGACCATCCTGCCCACCGTGCAGGACCTCGCCAGGCGCCATGTCGGCTACGGCGTCGAGGAGCATCATTACCCGATCGTCGGCCAGGCGCTGATCGAGACGCTAGACGCCGGCCTCGGCGAGGCCTTCACCCAGGACGTGCGCGAAGCCTGGCAGGCGGCCTACGGCCTGCTGGCGGGTGTGATGATCGCCGCGGCACGCGAGGTGCAATTGGCGGCTTGAGTTGGCTTTGGTCCCCCGTCCTGCTGGAGCGAGGGGCCGAGCCAAGCCGAGGCGGAGAGGGGGCTTTGTAGGGCGGTTCCCCCTCTCCGTCTCCGCTTCGTCGATAGGCAAAAGGAAGGGCGCGACATCTGATCTCCCCCGTGTGGGAGAGATGTCCGGCAAGACAGAGGGGCACGCCGCCCGCCAGTCTTTCAGGTGGGCGCCCTATGAAATCCCCTTTTCTGTCGCTATTTCTTCTTCGCCGGCTTTTTCTTTGGCGGCGCTTCAACCGGCCCGCGGGCGAGCCTGGCCGCGCGAAGCCGTTCTGTCTTTGCTTTTCGAGCCGCCGCTTCCCCCTCGATTATCCTGCGCGCGGTCATAGCGGTGGCCTCGCTCTTGGCGTCGCCTTTCGGCTTGAAGAAACCCATCTCAGCCATTTTCTGCCTCGCTGTTTGAAACGAAGAAGGCCGGGTCGGCTCGGCTCCCTAAGCATGTCTCCCGAAAGTGGGAACCGGTTTCGGGACAAAGACATGCGCAAATCAAAAATCCAAAGCGCACGGAGCGGATCGGAAAGATCGCGACGCGCTTTGGTGTTCCAAGGCCAGATGCCAGTACATCCGTGGTCAAAGGCCATGGACGCACGGCGTCAGGCGCCTGGATGTTCTCGGCGGAACTCTTGCCGTTCCGAGGGTCCTTGACGATGTCGAAGCTCACCTGCTGGCCTTCCACGAGGGAACGCATTCCAGCGCGCTCAACGGCGGAGATATGGACGAACACATCCGGATGTCCATCGCCCTGTCCGATGAAGCCGAAGCCTTTCGTCGTGTTGAAAAACTTCACTGTTCCAGTAGTCATACGATTTCCTTTCAAATCGACGCAAATCATCGCCGTCTGGCTTCATGCCAAACGCCGCAGTCTTCGAAATTGAGAGGGAAGATCGTCAGGGCGCCAAGGCGCGGAAACAACATTCGATCCACAAGATCGATTTAAAAGACATAGCGCTCGATTGAGGCTGCGACAAGGCGTGCGCAAATAATATTGTCAACGGCCTGTCCTGTTAGGCTTCGGGGTGTTGAACGCGCTCGCGTCGGCGCGACGTTTGAAACAGACGACGAAGCTCAATCCCCGCGCGCCGCGCGGGCCTCGCAGCGCCGCGTCGCCCCCAGCAATCGCTGACAATCGCTTGTTTTGGCGGCAGGCCGATCAGGAAGGCGCCGAGCGTCGCCGGTCGGTGCCTCCCTGCTGATCTGTTGGCACGACCGGTCAGCCGCCTAGCCCGCCCAGATCGAACACCCAACCTTCTGCCCCGTAGCCGGATCCCTCACCCCCTTCGCGAACACCTGCCGCAGGCCAATCCTGTTGGCTTTGACCTCCTTGCTGGCGAGGTAGGTCGGGTCGCCGATTTCCCAATGGTAGCGCGTGTTTGTCGGCGCGCGCTTCCAGGTGAATTTCGAGAGGTAGGCCAGTTGGCCCGGCGTGGTGTCAGCGAACCGGCAGTCGATGGTCGCCGGCATCATTCCCTTCGCCGCCATCGCATGGACGACCGCGTCGGCATTCTCCGTTGTCAGCCATTGGTTGATGCTGCTCGTCCGGTATATGTCCCTGCCGCTCGTCATGCATCCGCCAAGCAGCAACAGCGCGCCGATTGTTGCGCCTGCCCGGACTACCCGCCTACGACCTGCCCACTTAGTGCCTGTCCGCTTGCTGCTTGCTTGATTGATGCGCATGCCCCGTCCCCTTGCTGTGGAGGAAATGGAAAATTAACCGTGCCGGATGGTGCCGGCGCGGGCTCGCTTCGTATATTAGGGATTTCACATGCCCGGCTCGTCCGGGCCTGGCTCCTTGGCGGGCCGCGGCGCGCGGGCAGGCCGTGTGACCGCCCCGCCACACAAGTTAGCCGCGTCAGCTCTTAACGCGCCTCAACCCCAAATTAACCTTTTGTTAACCATTAGCCCGGCACCCTTTAACCATTGAGTAAGGATTCGCCTGGTCGTGACCTTCGCCGCCCCTTTGCACAACAAATCCATCCGCTTCCGCGCCCGCTCCTTCGTCGCTTTCACGCTCACCCCGGAAGCTCCCATCGACGAGTGGCTGGAGGGGCTCGATCACTGGATCGGCAACTCGCCCGGCTATTTCGCCGGCCGCCCGGTGGTGCTCGATCTGAACACTTTGAAGCCGGGGCCGGAGGAGATCGCCGCACTTGTCGGCGTGCTTGGCTCGCGCGGCATCCGCGTCTATGCCATCGAGCTCGAAGGCGCCGAGCTCGGGCCCGATTTGCCGCCGCTGCTTGGCGGCGCCAAGGAAGCCACTGCCGAGGGCCTGCTGGGCAGAGCCGCACGCAAGGCGAAGGCTGAGGAGATCACGGTGGAAACGGCGGCCGTCGAGGATGTGCAGCCGGGGCAGGTGAGGGCGCAGCAGGATGAACTGTTGAAGCTCGACGAGGCAAAGCCTGAAGCGGCAACGCCCGAGCCGGTCAGGACAGTCGAGACGCTCGGCACGAGCCTTCCGCGGGCACGCTGATGATCAAGGCGCCGATCCGCTCCGGACAGTCGGTCTTCCACCCGCATGGCGATGTCATCGTGCTGGGCTCGGTCGCGTCAGGCTCCGAGATCGTCGCCGGCGGCTCGATCCATGTCTATGGCACGCTGCGCGGCCGGGCGATCGCCGGCTCGGAAGGCAATGTTTCGGCGCGCATCTTCTGCCGCAAGAACGAGGCCGAGCTGCTTGCCGTCGACGGCTGGTACACCACGGCCGAGGAGATGGAAGGCGTCTCGCGCGGCAAGGCCGTGCAGGCCTTCCTCGACAACGACGCGCTATGCGTGATGCCGCTCGGCTGAGTTTTTGTCGGATCGGCAAGCTTCGGACCGGTTTCGCGTGCCAAAGTTGTTAACGAGTCCGCCGTGCCCGGCACGGCCAGTAGATAAAGAACGCCAATGGAGGCTGGATATATGGGCAAGGTAGTGGTGGTCACCTCGGGCAAGGGGGGCGTCGGCAAGACGACCTCGACGGCCGCGCTCGGCGCTGCTGTGGCCAAGACCGGCAAGAAGGTGGCGCTGGTCGATTTCGACGTCGGCTTGAGGAACCTCGACCTCATCATGGGCGCCGAGCGCCGCGTGGTGTTCGACCTCGTCAACGTCATCCAGGGCACGGCAAAGCTGTCGCAGGCGCTGATCCGCGACAAGCGGCTGGAGACGCTCTATCTGCTGCCGGCATCGCAGACACGCGACAAGGACGCGCTGACGGAAGAGGGTGTGGCCGAAGTCATCGCCCGGCTGCGCTCGGTCTTCGACTATGTCTTCTGCGACAGCCCGGCCGGCATCGAGCGCGGCGCCCAGCTTGCCATGCGCTTCGCCGACGAGGCGGTCATCGTTACCAACCCGGAAGTGTCGTCGGTGCGCGACTCCGACCGCATCATCGGCCTGCTCGACGCCCGCACCATGAAGGCCGAGCAGGGCGAGCTGATACAGAAGCACGTGCTGGTCACGCGCTACGACGCGGCCCGCGCCTCGCGCGGCGAGATGCTGTCGATCGACGACGTGCTGGAGATTCTTTCCACGCCGCTGCTCGGCATCATCCCGGAAAGCCAGGATGTGCTCCGCGCCTCGAACTTAGGCGCGCCGGTGACGCTGTCCGAACCGATCAATTCCGCCGCGAAAGCCTATCTCGAAGCGGCAAGACGCCTGGAAGGCGAGGACCTGCCGGTGGTCGTCCCCTTCGAACGCAAGGGCTTCCTCGACCGGCTTCTCGGAAGGAGGGCGGCATGAGCATCCTCGACCTCTTCAAGCGGCGCACCAGCGCCCCGGTGGCGCGCGAGCGGCTGCAACTGCTGCTCGCCTACGAGCGCCAGAGCCGAGGCCAGCCCGACCTCGTCTCCATCCTGCGCGAGGAGATCATGGCGGTCATCGCCAAGCACGTGCAGATCGACCAGGACTATCTCCAGGTCTCGATGGACCGCGGCGCGACAATGTCGACGCTGGAGATCGACATCCAGATCCCGAACAAGAGCGCCGTGCCGCTGGCCATGGCGGGGTGAGGAGCGCCAGCTAAATCTCCCCCCTCGAGGGGGAGATGGCCGCGAAGCGGCCAGAGGGGGTCGTCTCACGTAGATCGCCGACCTCTTCTCCGGGCACGCAGGCGTTGGCGCTCCACGCGCGGCGACCCCCTCTGTCGCCCTTGGCGACATCTCCCCCTCAAGGGGGGAGAGCTCACTCCGGCTGATACAATTCATCCATACTGCGCGCCGCCAGCTCCGCAAACGGCGCCTGCTTCTTCACCCGACCATGCTCCAGGATCACCAGATCGTCGCAGAACGAGATCGTCGAGTGGTGGTGGCTGATGACGATCGTGGTGCGGCGGCCGGCACGCGATTTCAGCGTTTCCACGATCGCCGCTTCCGAAAGCCCATCGACCGCGTTGGTCGCCTCGTCGAGGATCAATATGTCGGGGTCGCGCAGCAGCGCGCGCGCCAGCGCGATGCGCTGCCTTTGCCCGGCCGACAGATTGACGCCGCGATAGCCGACCACCGTTTCGTAACCCTGCGGCAGCCGCTCGATGAATTCATGCGCCTCGGCAAGCTCGGCTGCGCGGCGTGCTTCTTGCGCGCTCGCTGTGTCCTTGCCGTAGGTGATGTTGTCGAGGATCGTGCCGTCGACCAGCTCGAGCTCCTGGCTGGCCAGGGCGATGCGGGCCCGCCATGCCGCCGGGTCGATCTCGCCGAGCTCCGCGCTGTCGACGAGGATCCTGCCCCCGTCCGGCTCGACGAAGCGGCAGAGCAGGTTCACGATCGTCGTCTTGCCGGCGCCGGATCGGCCGATCAGGGCTGTCGAGCGGCCGCTCACGATGTCGAAGCTTGCGGCATGCAGCACCGCCGCGCGCTGCTCCTCATTGGCATAGCTGAAGCTCACGCCCTCGAAGGCGATCTTTTTGCCCAAGCCCGCGAAGGGGCGGCTGCCCTCCGGCGGCGCCGGCTTGCCTTCGGGGTCGAGCAACCAGGTCACTTCCTCCAGCGAGCCGGAGAGCCCCTGCAGCTGGCTCCAGGTCATCTGCAGGGCGCGCACATGCGGCTGCAGCCGGTAGAGCAGGATGAGAAACGCGGCGACCAGCGGGAAGCTCAAGCCCGCCAGCCAGGCGCCGATCACCACTGCCAAGAACAGCACGGCGTGCAGCACTTCGGTCAGCGGCGCCAGCGCACCCTGGCGGTTTGCAAGCAGGAAGGCCGCCCGCCGCACGCTGTCCGATGCCTTCTCGAACGCCGCCTTCTCGCGCGCTTCCTGGCCGAAGATGCGGATCAGCCGGCCGGCATGCACCAGATGCAGCATCCGCGAGCCAAGGCGCTGTTGCGCGCCGCAACGCTGCGGCTGGGGGCTCTCAGATGCGCCGACAGCGCCATATGCGCCACTTGCACCAGCGCCAGGCCGAGCATCACCAGAAGCGTCATCTGCCAGGAGAGCAGCAAAAGGAAGGCGAGCAGGATCACCGCCGCCGAAGCGCTGACAATGGCGCCGAGCATCCCCTGGATGGCGTCGGAGGCGCGCCAGGATTCGTTGGAGATGATGTTGAGCAGCCGCCCGGGGCTCTCCTTCAGGAAGAATGGGTAGCCCACTCCAAGCAGCTGCCCGGCCAGCGCGCCGCGGATCGCCTGACTGGCCTTGCCGTAGATATGGGCGGTCAGCACCGAATTGGCGAAGGCGAGCAGGTTCTTCAACAGGATCGAGCCGAGGATCGCGGCGGAGATCGCGATCAGCCGCTCGCGCTCGCCGAGCCCGGCGCCGACCTTCTGGAGGAGGGCGGAGAGGCCGGCCATGCCGGTCGCCTCGCCATGCCCCATGATGATGCCGAGCAGCGGGATGATCAGCCCGATGCCGAAGCCTTCGAGCGCGGCACTGGCAAGGCCGAGCGCGACGACTGCGGGCAGCAGGCCGAGCTGTCGGCGGCCGAGCGCCCGGCGCAGCAGCGACAGCGTCGGGCGCCCGGTCATCGCGCGCCGGCCTCCGCCCTGGCCTCGGCGGTCTCCTGGTCCGGCTGTGGCTGCCGGTCCGGCCGCCTGGCAAGCACCAGAGCCAAGAACTTCGCCGCGCCGGCAAGGTTCATCAAAACGATCGGCCAGTGCGACAGCCTGAGCTCGTGGTCGAAGCGCGGGCCGCCGGCGAGCTCGCGCATGGCGGACCGCGCCGCCCAATAGAAATGGCGCAGCAGCCAGGGCGCGCGGCGGAAATGCTTGAGGCACAGCGCGCCGTTGCCGAAATGATAGTCTCGGTGCAGCCGGTCGATCGCCTTGCGGCCGCGCCGTCCATGGTGATGGAAGATCGTCATATCGGGCACGTATTCGACCGCGATCCCGGCGAGCGTGGCGCGAACCAGATAGTCCGTATCCTCGGCCGAACGCAGCGCCCCGCCGGCGCCGAAGCGTTCGTCGAAGGGGCCGATGCGGGCGCGACGTCGCGATGCATGGTCATGTTGCAGCCGAGCACGAAGCCGCCCGGATGCACGTCGCGCGTCAGCCGCTCGCGCTTGTCGCAGCGTTTTACGGTGAAGGGCAGGTCGCGCGCGTCGCCGATCTCGACGCGGCCGCCGCGGATCAGCCATTTTTCGCCGCTCGCATAATGCCGCTCGAGGTCGACGAGATAGTTGCGCTCGAGCCGGCAGTCGTCGTCGACGAAGACCAGCACCTGCCCGCGCGCCCGCGCCAGCCCGCATTACGCGCCGCCGCCAGTCCGGGGCGGGGCTCGGAAATCGCGGTCAGCGCGATGCCGGAGGTCTTCGCGATCCGTGAAAGATATTCGGCCGTGCCGTCGCGCGAGCCGTTGTCGACCACCACCAGCTCGGCGGCAAAGCCGGGATGCGCCTGGCAGGCGGCGCGGATCGATTCGATGCAGGCTTCCAGCACCGCCGCGCGGTCGCGCGTGCAGACGATGAAGGAAACCTGCGGCTGCTGCCTGGGCCACGGAGGTGCGGGCAGGGCCGGGCGCGGAAGCGGATGGCGATGCTCGTTCATGCCGCGGCCTCGGCTTTAAGACGTAGCAGGACGAGCAAGGCGTCGAAGCTGCCAATTTCCCCCCAAGTGGGGGAGATGGCCGGCAGGCCAGAGGGGGGCGCGAAGGAATACCGGCTTTGGTGGTTGGCTGGTTCCGGACTCGCGCGGTCGGCCCGCCAGTCGCTGATAGGCAAGGCGGGACAGCGCCCCCCTCTGCCCTGCCGGG
>NZ_LPWA01000127.1 GCF_001510895.1 Mesorhizobium loti
GGGAAGGGACCGGGCCATGCCACGGCCTGTCCGCAAGGACGACCAGGATCCACTCGGTCTCCTTCCCACTTCAACCATATACCGAAACCAACACACAGGGTCCTTGGGTCTCCGCTCCGCTTCGCGTCGCTACGCCCTAGGATGACGAAGGCTCAGCCGTCGCCACCGCCGCCGCGGCGGCGGCAGCGCCAGTTCCAGTCGCGCTCGGGACCGACGTCGACGTGGATCGATTCGGTGTGGCAGTAGGTGCCGACGCCGCCGCGGCCGGGCATCGAGCGGACATAGCTCGCCAGTTCCCACTTCGAGACGCCGGGCAACTGGATGTCGGCGGCGGCGCAATACATGTGCAGCGAGTTCTTGGCGCCGTTGGCGCGGCGGTTGCGCGAGGGATCGCGATAGCCGGAGGTGACGACCATCTTGCGGCCGAAATGGCCCTCGATCGTCTTCAGCACCCGCACCAGCGACGGCTTGAGGCACGCGACGTCGACGCTTTCGTTCTGCTTCAGGAGGCCGTTGGGCGCGAGCCGCGCCATGCCGGCGGCGGACGCCACCTGGTATGAGCCGCCGCCTTCGTCCTCGTTGAGGTCGACGTCGCTCTCGTCGTCGATGCCGGACTTGCGCTTGATCTCGAACAGCGCCGTCTGGCGCACGCCGGGCAGGGCGTCGGCGCCGGTGATGTGGCTGCCGCTGTCGTCGCCGAGGGAAGCGAGCTGCACCGGTTTGTCGCCCGGCGTCGCGGAGGCGAGCGTTACGATCGGCTTGGCCGGCGGCGGCGTGGTCTTGGCCTGCGCGGCGGGCTGGTCGCCGGCGCGCGCGTTGTTGATCAGCGGCGCAGGCGCCGCGGAAGCCGGCGTGGTGCTGAACAGCGAGGCGAACAGGCCTTTCTTCGGCGCGGCGATCGGCTGCTGCGCGGGGTCGCCCGCCGTCACGTAGACACCGCCATTGTTCATGACCGGCGCGGCCTGGGCTTGCGCTTGCGATGCGATCGCGGCGGCGTCGCCGGCAGCGACTTTATCGGCGGCGGCTTTCGTTTCATCGGCCGTCTGCGCCGATTGAACCAGCGGTTGCGGTGCGTTCCCCGCAATCGTGGTGGCGCCCGCAGGCACGGCCACGGCGGGGAAGGCGGCTCCGGGCCGCGTTTCCGGCACATAGGCAACCTTTTCCGGCAACGGCTTGTCGTCTTCGCCCATCACGGTCGATGTTACCTCGGGCGTGGCCGACGCCACCTGCAGGGTCGAATCGGCCGAGGCCGTGGCTTGGCGCCGGAAGAAGCGCTCATCTCGGTAGCGGTTGAATTGTAGGCCGGCGTGACGACCGACATCGTCGGGTCGCCGGTCGAGGTGCAGGAGGCCAGAAGCACGGAGAAAAGCGCTGCCACAATGCTGCGGCTTTCCCTTCGTGCGAGACGCCAACCTGCTGGTTTCAAAATAGAATTCCCCCTCGATATCCGGTCCGTTCATCGTCGCCGTGGCGCTCCAGTGCCCCTGGCGACGACCTCCTGTTCCCGAACCGGAAACGGGATATGTATCGATCCGCAAGCCTCGAATTTATGCTGGGTCTGAAGGCGAATTGAGGCTGCGAAAACGATTAACGCCACCATTTCGCCCTGTTTTGGCAGCCCGTCAACTCACCAGACATTACAGTCCGTTACACACGCACCTTGACATAGGTGCCCGGCGCATCCCCCAAGGTTTTCATACGCTTGCCCGGTTTGCGGGCGGGGACATGACGATTGTCCTGGCTTTCGATCCAGTGCTGCCAGTGCGTCCACCACGAACCAGCATGCTCGTGCGCGGCGGCGAACCAGGTGTTGAAATCGCCGACCGGCTTGGCGCCGGTCCAGAACTGGTATTTATGCGCCGCCGGCGGATTGACGACGCCGGCGATATGGCCGGAGCCCGCCATCACATATTCGACATCGCCGCCGAAAAACTGCGAGCCGAGGAACACCGAGAGCGCCGGCGCGATGTGGTCCTCTTTCGTGGCCAGGTTGTAGACTGGGATCGTGATGTCGGCCAGCGAGACGGTGCGGCCGGCCAGCTCCATCGTGCCGCGCGAAAGATTGTTCTCGAGATAGCAGTTGCGCAGGTAGAAGGAATGGTTGGCCGCCGCCATGCGGGTCGAATCGGCGTTCCAATAGAGCAGGTCGAAGGGCAGGGGATCCTTGCCGCGCATATAGTTGTTGATGACATAGGGCCAGATCAGATCGCCCGAGCGCAGCATGTTGAAGGCGGTGGCCATCTTGGTGCCTTCAAGGTAGCCCTTCTCGCTCATCGAGCGCTCGACCGCGGCAACCTGGTCCTCGTCGACGAAAACCTTCAGGTCGCCAGCATAGGTGAAGTCGACCTGGGTGGTGAAGAAGGTCGCCGACTTGATGCGGTGGTCGCCTTCCTGCGCCAGAAGCGCAAGCGCCGCCGCCAGCAGCGTGCCGCCGACGCAATAGCCGATCGCGTTGACTTCCTTTTCGCCGGTCGCCTTCTCGACCATGTCGAGGCCATATTGCAGGCCCTCGCGGATATAGGCCTCCCAGCCCTTGGCGCCGTGGCGCTCGTCCGGGTTGATCCAGGATATGACGAAGACCGTGTGGCCCTGCTCGACCGCCCAGCGGATGAAGGATTTCTGCGGGTTTAGGTCGAGGATGTAGTATTTGTTGATCCAGGGCGGGCAGACGAGCAGGGGACGCTTCAGCACGGTTTCGGTGGCCGGGTCGTACTGGATGATCTCGGCGACATCGCTGCGGCCGATCACCTTGCCGGGCGTGGTGGCGATGTTCTTGCCGATCTCGAACGGCGCGTAATCCGCCTGGCGCAGCTTCAGGTCGCCCCTGCCGGCGGCGATGTCCTCGGCCAGCATCTTCATGCCGCGCACGAGATTCTCGCCATTGGAGGCGACGGTCTCGCGGAACAGCTCGGGATTGGTGAGGATGAAATTCGACGGCGCGATCGCGTTGGAGACCTGCTTGACGTAGAAGCTCGCCTTGTGGCGGGTGTGCTCGTCCAGGCCCTCGGCATGCTCGACGAGGTCCGAGGCCCAGCGCGAGGTGACGAGATAGGCCTGTTTCAGGAAATCGAAGAAGGCGTTGCGGCCCCATTCCGGGTCCTGGAAACGCTTGTCGCCGCGCTCGGGCTTGACCGCGTCGTCGGGGGCTTCGGCATTGGGGCTCACCTTCTGGATGGCGTTCGCCCACACCGTCATGTAGCCGGCGAAGAGCCGGGTCTGCGCTTCAAGCGCGCGCTGCGGGTCGGCCAGCCAGTATTCCGAGAGCTTGGAGAAGGTCTTGACCATGTCGACCACGGGTTCGGCGACGTGGTCGCGCACTTCACCCTTTTCGCGCGGCTCGGCCCAGGCGGAGGCTGCCTTGCCGGCCTGCTCGACCATGCGCGCCATGTTCAACGCGAAACGCTCGGGGTCTTTCACCAGATATTGCTCGACGGTCGAAGGTCCGCCATTTTCCGCTTTGTCCGAATCGGGCGCTTTGGACATGGTTCGCGGGGTTCCTCCCGGAGCGTTTTCTTGACATATTACCATGGGACATCTGACCGGGTCCAACACGCTCTAACCCGGCTGCCAGGAAAACAATATGACGATTAATGTTGGCGGGACTTATTTTCTCGGCGTCGGTTCGATTTGCCGCATCGCCGTCGCGGCGGCGATGCTGTGCGCGCCGTTGCTGGCGAGCGGCTGTACCAGCACCAGCAACGCCAACAGTTCGGCGCCGACAGCGCTGGCGGAGGGACCGAAGGACACCGGCTCCTATCCGAACCTCAACATTCGGCCGCAGGTGGCCGCCAAGCAACTCTCCAAGGAAGAGACCGCCGCCAAGCTCGGTGAGCTCAAGGCCGAGCAGCAGGCGCAGCTTGCCAAGGGCGGCGGCGCGAAACCAGCCCCCAATACAGCGGCGCTCAACACACTCGCCAGGACGCATGGCGGCGACACGCTGAAACAGATCGAAGGCAAATGCGATCCCGCCCTCGACCCTAACTGCAATTAGGTCTATATCGCGCGCCGAGTGCGCCCCCTTTGATCGTCTGGAACTGAAATGGAAGAATTTCACAAGGTCCGCCGGCTTCCGCCTTACGTGTTCGAGCAGGTCAACCGGCTGAAGGCCAGCGCCCGCTCGCGCGGCGCCGACATCATCGACCTTGGCATGGGCAATCCGGACTTGCCGACGCCGAAGGCCATCGTCGACAAATTGTGCGAAGTGGTGCGCGACCCGCGCACGCATCGCTATTCCTCATCGCGCGGCATTCCGGGCCTGCGCCGCGCCCAGGCGAACTACTACCAGCGCCGCTTCGGCGTTAAGCTCAATCCCGACACGCAAGTGGTGGCGACGCTGGGCTCGAAGGAGGGCTTCGCCAACATGGCGCAGGCGATCACCGCGCCCGGCGATGTCATCCTGTGCCCCAATCCGACCTATCCGATCCACGCCTTCGGCTTCATCATGTCGGGCGGCGTCATCCGCTCGCTGCAGGTGGAGCCCGATGACGGCTTCATCCCGGCGGTCGAGCGTGGCATCCGCCACTCGATCCCGAAGCCGCTGGCGCTGATCCTCAACTACCCGTCGAACCCGACGGCGCTGGTCGCCTCGCTGGATTTCTACAAGGACGTCGTCGCCTTCGCGAAGAAGAACGACATCATCATCCTGTCGGACCTTGCCTATTCGGAGATCTATTTCGACGGCAACCCGCCGCCTTCCGTGCTTCAGGTTCCGGGCGCGATCGACGTCTGCGTCGAGTTCACCTCGATGTCGAAGACCTTCTCCATGCCCGGCTGGCGCATGGGCTTCGCGGTCGGCAACGAGCGGCTGATCGCGGCGCTGACCAGGGTCAAATCCTATCTCGATTACGGCGCCTTCACGCCGATCCAGGTGGCGGCGGCGCATGCGCTGAACGGCGACGGCGCCGATATCGAGGAGGTGCGCGAGGTCTACCACAAGCGGCGCGACGTGATGGTCGATTCCTTTACCCGCGCCGGCTGGACCATTCCCGCGCCCGCGGCCTCGATGTTCGCCTGGGCGCCGATCCCGGAACAGTTCCGCCAGCTCGGCTCGCTCGAATTCTCCAAGCTGCTCATCGAGCATGCCGACGTCGCGGTGGCGCCCGGCATCGGCTTCGGCGAGCATGGCGACGACTTCGTGCGCGTGGCGCTGGTCGAGAACGAGCACCGGATTCGGCAAGCGGCGCGCAACATCAAGCGGTTCCTGGCCTCGACCGCCAAGCAGCCCAACAATGTCGTGCCGCTTACCGCGCGCCGGTAGAGCCGGATTTCAGGCCCGTTCGGCCTGAAATCATCCGGCTCTCAATTAAAGAGATAGAGCAT
Source organism: Mesorhizobium loti (assembly GCF_001510895.1). Lineage (GTDB taxonomy): Bacteria > Pseudomonadota > Alphaproteobacteria > Rhizobiales > Rhizobiaceae > Mesorhizobium > Mesorhizobium loti_A. The sequence continues at coordinate 5,320 of NZ_LPWA01000127.1, forward strand.
GATGTCGTCCGAAAACCGCTTCACACTTTTCGGCATCATGCTCTAGTTCACCGCACATCACACCGACCATTCTTTGAGGGGCGTCGCCGGACATGGCTGAAGCGTTGCGTGTTGGAATTGCCGGCCTTGGCACGGTGGGCGCCTCGGTGGCGCGCGTGCTCGACGAAAAGGCCGCCGAACTCACCCGCCAGTGCGGCCGCGACATCGTCGTCACAGCCGTTTCGGCGCGCGATCCGAAGCGCGATCGCGGCGTCGATCTCAGCACAGCCAAGTGGTTCGACGACGCCGTGCAGATGGCCGAGAGGGCCGACGTCGATGTCTTCGTCGAATTGATCGGCGGCGACGAGGGGCCGGCGCGAGCATCGGTGAAGGCGGCGCTCGAGGCCGGCCGCCATGTCGTTACCGCGAACAAGGCGCTTTTGGCCAAGCACGGCGTCCAACTCGCCGAGATCGCTGAGAAGAAGGGCGTGCTGCTCAACTACGAGGCGGCGGTGGCAGGCGGCATTCCGGTCATCAAGACGATGCGCGAGGCAATGGCCGGCAATCAAGTCACCCGTGTCTTCGGCATCCTCAACGGCACCTGCAACTACATCCTGACGCGCATGGAGGCCGAGGGCATCTCTTTCGATGCCTGCCTCAAGGACGCGCAGCGCCTCGGCTATGCCGAGGCCGATCCGACCTTCGACATCGAGGGCCACGACACGGCGCACAAGCTGTCGATCCTGACCAGCCTTGCCTTCGGCACCAGGATCGCCGCCAACGACATCTATATGGAAGGCATTTCCAACATCACCCAAGCCGATATTCGCGCGGCGGCTGAGCTCGGCTACCGCATCAAGCTGCTCGGCGTCGCCCAGCGCACCGACAGCGGCATCGAGCAGCGCGTGCATCCGACCATGGTGCCGACGGCATCGGTCATCGCGCAGGTGCACGGCGTCACCAACGCGGTGGCGATCGAGACCGACATCCTTGGCGAGCTTTTGCTCTCGGGTCCCGGCGCCGGCGGCAACGCCACCGCCTCGGCGGTGGTCGGCGACATCGCCGACATCGCCAAGAGCCGGCCGGGCTTCCAGCACGGGCCGGTCTTCGGCTGGCCGGCGAAGGAATTGAAGCCCTACAAGAAGGCACAGATGCGCAGCCATGCCGGTGGCTATTTCATCCGGCTGACCGTGCATGACCGCATCGGCGTCTTCGCCGCGATCGCCAAGCGCATGGCCGACAACGACATTTCGCTGGAATCGATCGTGCAGCAGGCAGCCGGGCCTGAAACCGAGGCGCAGAAGACGGTGATCCTCGTCACCCACGAGACGACGGAAGCTGCGGTGCGCAAGGCGGTCGAAGGCGTCACCAAGGACGGCCATCTGACTGACAAGCCGCAGGTGATCCGCATCGAGCGGGCGGAATAACTCTGATTTGACTTGACGCATGTCTTCGGCCCGAAACCGGTTCCCACTTTCGGGAGACATGCTTAGTTACATTCCGCCTTCAATCGATTGATATTGCTGCTATTTCAAAAAATTGCCAGGGCAAGTCTTGCCGTTGTCATGGAGCTTTGCCAGAAGAAGCGCGCCTCTGGCGGGAGGCGGGAGCAATTCCAGGAAAGTGCTTAGCGGTTTTTCGTCCGGAATTGCTCGAAGCAACAGTCAACGAGGAATACCCATTTATGAATATGGCCCAGAACATCGCAGCCGGTCTCGACCGGATCCTCACCATGGAAGTGGTGCGCGTCACTGAGCGGGCGGCGGTCGCCGCTGCCAGGTTGCGCGGTCGCGGTGACGAGAAGGCCGCCGACCAGGTCGCGGTCGACGCCATGCGCCAGGAGCTCAACCGGCTGGCCATCAAGGGCACGGTTGTGATCGGCGAGGGCGAGCGCGACGAGGCACCGATGCTCTATATCGGCGAAGAGGTCGGCACCGGCAAAGGCCCGGCGGTCGACATCGCGCTCGATCCGCTGGAAGGCACGACGATCTGCGCCAAGAACCTGCCCAATGCGCTGGCCGTCATCGCCATCGCGGAAAAGGGCAGCCTACTGTTCGCGCCCGACGTCTACATGGACAAGATCGCCATCGGTCCGGGCTATGCCGAGGGCATCATCGACATCGACGCGCCGCCGGCCGAGAACATCGCCAAGCTCGCCAAGGCCAAGGGCGTTGCGGTGTCCGACATCACCGCCTGCATCCTCGATCGGCCGCGCCATGCCAAGCTGATCGACGCCGTGCGCGCCACGGGCGCCGCGATCCGGCTGATCGGCGACGGCGACGTCGCCGGCGCATCCACACCACCGATCCGGAAGAGACCGGCATCGACATCTATCTCGGCACCGGCGGTGCGCCGGAAGGGGTGCTGGCCGCGGCGGCACTGCGCTGCACCGGTGGGCAGATGCAGGGCCGGCTGCTGCTCGACGCGCCGGAGAAGGTGGCGCGGGCCGAAAAGATGGGCATTTCGGACCCGAAGCGGGTCTACCGGGCGCAGGACATGGCGCGCGGCGACGTGCTGTTTGCGGCAACCGGCGTCACCGACGGCAATCTGCTCGACGGGGTGAAGTTCGGCCGCACCTTCATCACCACCCACACCATCGTGCTGCGCTCGTCCTCGCGCACCGTGCGCGAGATCAAGGCGCGTCACCAGGATCTGGAAAAGTTTTGATTTTGGCCCGCGTGGACCCTTTCGACGCAATTGCGGACGAAAACCGATCCACAGGTTTCCTTTAATTGCCCGCTTTCCTGGAATTGCTACAGCTGTCGCATATTGATATCTGCCAAAGGATGGTGTGCAGACGGCGCGTCGCATGACGGGCGAAAGACGGCTCTTCCTCGATGTCAGGCAGTCGGCGACCGGTGTCTCCTGGGAGCACCGGCTGACCGAGCGGCAAGACATGGCCGCTTTAGCCATCGCTCAGGGCCATGGGGTGCCGGACATCGTGGCGCGGGTGCTTGCCGGGCGCGGCGTGACGGTTGAGCAGACCGAGCGCTTCCTCGATCCGACCATTCGCGAATTGCTGCCGAACCCGGCCTCGCTGACCGATATGGAAAAGGCGGCGGCGCGGCTGGCGGATGCCATCGTGGCCGGCGAGAAGGTAGCGATCTTCGGCGATTACGATGTCGACGGCGCGGCCTCGTCGGCGCTGCTGAAGCGCTTTCTCACGCATTTTTCGGTGCCGTCCGAAATCTATATTCCGGACCGCATCTTCGAAGGTTACGGCCCCAATCCGGAAGCCATGCGCGAGCTGATCTCACGTGGCGCGAAACTTATCGTCACCGTCGACTGCGGCACCAATAGCGCCGCGTCGGTCGAGGCGGCCAAGCAAGCAGGCGCGGATGTGCTCGTGCTCGACCATCACCAAGTCGGGGGCGCGCTGCCGGCGGCGGACGCGGTGGTCAATCCGAACCGGGAGGACGACCTTTCCGGGCAGGGGCATCTTTGTGCCGCCGGCGTGGTCTTCCTTTGCCTGGTGCAGACGGCGAAGGTGCTGCGCGACAGGCTGCCGAATGCCGCGCCGGTCGACCTGCTTTCGTTGCTCGACCTCGTCGCGCTAGCGACGGTTTGCGATGTGGTGCCGCTTACCGGGGTCAATCGCGCTTTCGTGGTCAAGGGGCTGCAGGTGGCGCGGCAGCAGAAGAATGAAGGCCTGGCGGCGCTGGCGCGAGTCTCGCGCATCGGCGAGCCGATCAACACCTTCCATCTCGCCTATCTGATCGGGCCGCGCATCAATGCCGGCGGACGCATCGGCGATGCCGCGCTAGGCAGCCGATTGCTCGCTACCGACGATCCTGTTGAAGCCGCAAGCATTGCCGAAACGCTGGACCGCCTCAACCAGGAACGGCAGCAGATGGAAATGGAGATGCTGGCGCAGGCGCGCGCCGAAGCCGATGCCGAGCTTGCCGGCGGCAACGGTCCGGCCATCGTCGTCACAGCCAGCAACAGCTGGCACCCGGGCATCGTCGGGCTGCTGGCCTCGCGGCTCAAGGAGCATGCGCGCCGCCCGGCTTTCGCCATCGCCTTCAACGCCAATGGCATCGGCACCGGCTCGGGGCGATCGGTCTCCGGTTTCGATCTCGGCCGGTTGGTGCGCGAGGCGGCCGAGGCCGGACTGATCGTCAAGGGCGGCGGCCACGGCATGGCGGCGGGCATCACCGTCGAGCGCGCCAAGCTCGGCGCGCTCCGCGCCTTCTTCGAGGAACGCGCCGCAGCGGACGTGTTCCGGCTGCAGAGCGAGGAGAGCCTGGCGATCGACGGCGCGCTTGCGGCTGAAGGCGCGACGCTGGCGCTTCTCGACGCGCTGGAGAAAGCCGGACCGTTCGGCGCGGGACATATCGCGCCGGTGTTCGTGCTGCCGCGCCACAGGCTGACAGACGCACGACCGATCGGCACCAATCACATCCGCGCCGACCTGCAGTCGCAAAGCGGCGGCAACCTCCAGGCGATCGCATTCCGCGCTGTCGACACCGCGCTCGGCGAATTCCTGTTCAGGAACAGGGGCAAGACCGTGCATGTCGCCGGTTCGCTGTCGGGCAATTACTGGAACGGCAACCGTACGGTGCAATTCCGCATCACCGATGCCGCGGTCGCTTGATCGAACGACGCCTCAGTTCAGGCGAGCACCGTCTGCAGCCGCGTCAATTCGCTGATCTGCGACATCGTCGCCTGATAGCCGAGCCGGATCGCCTCATCGGCGCGGTGGAACTCGGTCAGGCCGATATGGCTGAGCTTCGGCTGCAGCGACATGTCGGGCGGATCGCCGGCGAGCCTTGCGCGCGAGATCCGGTCCTGGATGATGTTGAAGGCCTCGACCATGACTCCGGTGATGCCGAGCCGGGTCTGGTGCGGCTGGTGCAGAGGATTGGCCTGGCCGGGACGCGGCGCGTCGTTCTCGATGACGAGCTCACCCGCGCTATGCTTGATCACCGCGGCGCGTCCGAACAGGTCGTAATGGAGGTTGACCGCCACGACCAGCGGCTGCTCGTAGGCGCGGCAGACCGAGACCGGCACCGGATTGACCAGCGCGCCGTCGACCAGCACGCGGCCGTTGCAGTTCACCGGCTCGAAGACGCCAGGCAGCGCGTAGGACGCGCGCATGGCGGTGATCAGCAAACCGTTCGACAGCCAGATTTCGTGGCCGGTGCGGATTTCGGAAGCGACGGCGACGAAGGGCTTCGACAGGTCCTCGAAACGGATACCGTCCACATGCTCACGCAGACGCGCATCGAGCTTCATGCCGCCGAACAGGCCGCTGCCACGCAGATTGAGATCGAGAAGCCCGAAGATGCGGCGCTTGGTCAAGCTCCTGGCGAATTCCTCTAGCTCGTCCAGCTTGCCGGCAAGATAGCAGCCGCCGACGAGCGCGCCGATCGAGGTGCCTGCGATCATCGACACTTCGATGCCGGCTTCGTCAAGCGCGCGCAGCACGCCGATATGGGCCCAGCCGCGGGCGCAGCCGCCGCCCAGCGCCAGCGAAATGCCCGCCTTCTTCGCCGACTTCGGATCGGGCACGCCGCCGGACGATGCAGGGCCATTGGCTTCCTGAACGTCAGGTCTGCTGCGCAATGACGCCCATTCGAGCATCATGATCTCCCCTTGTCCCTTATCCCTTCTACCACAAGGATGTTTGAGAATAGTGAATATGAGTGGTTTGTGAATATTGAATGGTTCACACCGGCTTCCGATACGTCTGTTCCGTATCGAACAGCGGCTTGCTGCCGTCGTCGACAAGCGTCGCCTTGCCGTCGCTGAGCCCCACCGTCCGATAAAAGCAGGAACGTCTGCCGGTGTGACAAGTTGCGTCGTGGCCCAATACTTTCACGCTCAACCATATCGCGTCCTGGTCACAATCCGTGCGCATCTCGACGACGCGTTGGAAATTGCCCGAGGTCTCCCCCTTCTTCCACAGCGCATTGCGTGAACGCGACCAATAGTGCGCGATGCCGGTTTCCAGCGTCAGCGCCAGCGCCTCCGCGTTCATATGCGCGACCATCAAAAGCATGCCGTCGCCGGCGTCAGTGACGACCACGGTCACGAGACCGGCGGCATCGAAGCGCGGAGAAAGGACAGCGCCTTCCTCCAGCGCCTTCTTGTCTGCCGGAGCTTTGGGAAATTGCAGTGCCGACATCGCCGGTCCTTGTTCGATTTAACGTGTCGATATTCAGGTGAGGCCGGGCAAGCAAATGGCGGCTTCCAGGCTTCCGGTGCTCACATACTCTAAGTACGCTTCGCGCCGGCTCTCGGAAACCACCCAGTTTGGTCGCCCGATCTAAACCTCAACCCGCCTTTGGGAGGTGGTGGCGGACGATCAGCTGCGCACCATGGTGACGAAGCGCACCTGTTCCTCGGGCGTGTCCTTGAAGACGCCGGTGAAGGTCGAGGTGAGCGTGGTCGAGCCCTCTTTGCGGATGCCGCGCATGGCCATGCACATATGCTCGGCCTCGATCATGACGGCGACGCCGCGCGGGTTGAGCACGTCCTGGATGACACCGGCGATCTGCGCGGTCATGGCTTCCTGCGTCTGCAGGCGATGCGCGAAGATGTCCACGACGCGGGCGATCTTGGACAGACCCACCACCTTGCCGTCCGGCAGGTAGCCGACATGCGCCTTGCCGATGATCGGCACCATGTGGTGCTCGCAGTGGGAATGGAACTTTATGTCCCTGACGATGACGAGATCGTCATAGCCGGCCACTTCCTCGAAGGTGCGGCCAAGCTCTTCGGCGGGGCACATGTCGTAGCCGTTGAACATCTCGCGGAAGGCTTTGGTGACACGCTTCGGCGTGTCGACGAGGCCCTCGCGATCCGGGTTGTCGCCGGTCCAGCGCAAAAGCGTGCGCACGGCGGCTTCGACCTCGGCCTCGCTCGGCCGATCCGTGACCGGCTTCTCCATATAGGAGGAAGGGGGCATGAGTTTCTTGATGACGGCATCCATAAAGGCGTCTCCCGTAGTCCCACTCAAAGGTGGGACGAGTTGAACGGACCACGACCTTTCGGGTGAAACTCGCCCGGTTTCCAGCCCGTAAGCGGCGTGAACAGATGAGCAATGACAATGGCTTGAGCTTGCCTTGTCGATGCCCGGCTGCCAGCATTATATATGGTCGTGCCGAGCGAAAGGAAGACGCAACAGCGGCAAAGCCTGTTCACTCGGCGGCGACGGATTGGAAAAATATGATCGACGACGTCTACAATGCGAAAATTCTGGGCTTCGCCGGAAACATCGCCCGGATCGGCCGGCTCGACCACCCCGATGCGACCGCGCGGGCGCATTCCAAATTGTGCGGCTCGACGGTCACCGTCGACCTGAAAATGGACGGCGATGTGGTGACCGATTTCGCTCATGACGTGAAAGCCTGTGCGCTTGGCCAGGCCTCGTCCTCGATCATGGCCCAGCATGTCATCGGTGCCAACGCCAACGAGCTGCGCGCGGTGCGCGAGACCATGCTGAAGATGCTGAAGGAAAACGGCGCGCCGCCGGAAGGCCGCTTCGACGACTTGAAGTATCTGGAACCGGTGCGCGACTACAAGGCGCGCCATGCCTCGACCATGCTGACCTTCGACGCAGTGGTCGATGCGATCGGCCAGATCGAGAAGAAGCGCGCGGAAGAAGAAGCAGCCTGAGGGCTACGGCTCTCGTCAGCTTTTGGCGAATTCGCTTCGTATCCAGTCGGCGAAAGCCGTGGCCGGCTCGGAAAGATCCCGTAAATTTCTCGCCACCAGCCAGTAGGCGCCGGACGCGACGTCGATCTCGAACGGCTTGACCAACGCGCCGGAGGCGAGCTCGTCGCCGATCTGCAAGAGGTCGCCCAGCGCGACGCCATGGCCGAGGAGCGCCGCCTGCTTCGAAAGCGAGGCGTCGGCGAGCATTGGGCCGCGCGCGGGCACGGCGTCGGCCGGCACGCCAGCCGCTTCGAACCAGCGCGCCCAGCCCTGGCGGTTTTCCTCATGCAGCAAAGTGTAGTGGCGAAGATCGACCGGTTTCTCCAGGGGAGGGCTGGATGCCAACAGCGCCGGCGACAGTACAGGTGAATCGACCGTCGAGGCTAGGCGCTCGGCATCGCTGCGCGGCCAAGAGGTCGCGCGCGGGCTGAAGCGCAAGGCAAGCTCGGGCTGATCGCTGCGGAACTCGATCAACCTCGGATCGACGTCCAGCGAAACGTCGATATCGGGCCGCAATTGGCGAAAGCGGTTGAGCCGCGGCACCAACCATACCGCGGCAAGCGAGGGCTCGACGCTGACGCGCACCACCGACTGCGCCGGCGATGTCGCCAGTTCCGATAGCACCCGGTCGATGTCGTCGAAGCTTCTCACCAGTTGGTCGAGTAGCCGGTGGCCGGCATCGGTCAGCTCGACACGGCGGTGGAGGCGGAGGAACAGCGGTTGGCGGAGGAAGGTTTCGAGCTCGCGGATCTGTCGGCTGATCGCAGCTTGCGAGACGTAAAGCTCCTCCGCCGCGCGGCTGAAGCTCAAGTGCCGGCCTGCGGTTTCGAAACTTCTCAGCGCCGTGAGCGGCAGCTTGCCTCGCTTCATTTCGCATAACCTCAAGTTATCCGATGCGGAAATTATACTCGTTTGAGGACGAAGGCCAGCGGCGGTCTAATCGGTGCTCGAAGGAGACCTGCCATGATCCAGTTCCTGGCCATTTTGAACGACGTCATGCGGATCGCGACCTTTCAATGGCATGGCGAAGCCGCGCGCAACCGCTGTTGCCGTGACCATCCGGATGTTCCGTTTCACCATGCACCGTGGACCGACAGGCATCCCGTCCGTCGATCTAGGCCATGAGAGGCAAAAGGTCGTTGCGTTCCAGGCTCAAAGTCCACATCTATCGCACAAGGAAACTGGCTATGGAGAAGTGCGGGTGGGTGACCATCCAGGACATGCGCATGGCGTTCGGCCGGTCCGGCCCGGGCGCAACTGGCAGGGACCCTGGCGCAAGACGCCGGGCCGTATCCTCGGCACGTCCCTGGTGCGCCTTTACCAGCTGACGCTCTCCGGCTTTGTCGGCAACAACTGCCGGCATCTTCCGACCTGTTCCGAATACGCGCATGAAGCGATCGCCCGCCATGGCCTGTGGGCCGGCGGCTGGATGGCGCTGTTTCGGGTTTCGCGCTGCGGGCCTTTCGGGACGCACGGCATCGACCGCGTGCCGGAGACGCTTGCCCAGCGCTATATCTGGTTCATGCCGTGGCGCTACTGGCGGATCGGCAGGAAAAGCGGCGAATCCAACAACTGACGGCGAGATACCCTCGAACGGCAGTAGGCCGGAAACGGGTGGCGAGGCCCTCAAACTGAAACGACACTTGAACCTCAGAACATGAGGTCTTCCCATGATGTCGCTGTTTCTGGCCATTCACGTTCACGCAGCCAAACGAGGCGATGGACTGCTTCCTGAATTCCTGGGACTTTCGCCACAGCCGCGTGATGCGGCGAAGGCAACGGGCGAGGATCCCGCTGCCAGGGAGCCGGAGCCGACAAGCGCCGCGAAGCCCCATCCACGGGAGCGCAGGCCTGTCAGAAAACCCGTCGTCCTGTAAATCTGGCGGCACGGAAACCGGCCGGATTTTAACGGTCCGGTAGGGTTAACATCAGCCTGCACAAACACTGCGAATTTGAGACAAAATCGAGACAAGACGCCTCGCTAAGCCGCTCTGCGTAATCCCTTTCCGGAGTGAGTTTCGATGCGCCAGATGGACCGCTATCCCTTTTTTATCGCCGTTATTTTGTTCCTTCTGGCGTGGATGCTCGGCCTGCCGATGCGGGCGCAATCGGCGCCGCTCGCGGACATCCACTGCACGCTGATCCAGGATTCGACCAGCGGCGCAACGCTTTACCAGGATGGGGTGTGCGACCAACGCGTCAGCCCGGCGTCCACCTTCAAGGTGCCTTTGGCGCTGATCGGCTACGATGCCGGAATCCTAACCGACCAGCACACGCCGAGCTGGGATTAAAAGCCCGAGTTCAACGCGGTGAAGCGCGACCGGAAGACCGTCGATCCGACGATCTGGGAACGCGATTCGATCATCTGGTATTCGCGCGAGATCACACGCCGGCTCGGCGCGAAAAGTTTCGCCGGCTATGTGTCGAAGTTCGGTTACGGCAATGCGGATGTCTGGGACCGCCGGCAAGAATGACGGCCTCACCAATTCCTGGGTGGATTCCTCGCTCGAAATCTCGCCTGTCGAGCAGACGGTTTTGCTGCGCCGGCTGCTTGCCGGCAAGATGCCGGTCTCCGCGAAGGCGCATGAGATGACAAAAGCGATCATCACGACCTTTGATGCAGTGGGCTGGACCGTGCAAGGTAAGACTGGCAGCACGGCGCTCGACAAGAACAAGCGCTCGCTCGGCTGGCTCGTTGGCTGGGCCGAGAAGGATGGCCGCCGCATCGTGTTCGCCCGGTTGGTCGTCGACGCCAAGCGCGGCGACATGCCGAAGGGCCTCGCCACGCGGGCGGCGTTCCTGAAGGATTTGCCCCAGCTGGTGAAGTGACCGGATTTCAGACGCTTCGGCGGGCGCGAAGAATGTGCCCGCCGGAATTGTTTCGGCCAGCGTCAGGGGCTCTGCCAAAACGGGCGGCGATGGCGCCGCTCTTGATATCCTCGATCTCGTCGAAGCCGAGGTCGTTGAGGGATTCCGCCAGCGCGCGAGGATCAAAAAAGCTGATCCAGGGCTCGCCGACGGATGCGACACGCGCGGCATAGAAGGCAAGAGCAGCCTGTCCCGCCACATCGCGGTTCTTGGCCGGTTCGCTGTAGTCGAACACCACCTCGGAGCCGGGAATGGCGGCGATGTAGGACAGCGTGCTGAAGATCGCTTCGCGCGTCAGGTAAGGCACCACTCCAAGCCACATGAAGAAGCTCGCCTTGGTCAACTTGAGACCGGCTAACGCCAGTTCTTCCGATAGGCGCTGCCGTTCGAAATTGACGGGTACGAACGCTGTGCCAGCGGGTTCGACAAGGCCGGCTTCGGCGATACGCTGACGCTTCCAGGCCTGTGTTGCCGGGTGATCGACCTCGAATACCGCAAGGTCCGGGTACGGATTGCGCAGCGAAAATGTGTCGAGACCGGCGCCGAGCACCACGACCTGCCGGACACCGCGTCGGACTGCCGCCGCCAGCCAATCCTCGGCGAGGCGGGCGCGCGCCGCCACGAACAGGCGCATGCGGCGGCCGTGCTCGTCTTCCTGCTCTAGCTCCTGCGCGCCAGGCGCAGCTTCGCCCAGAATTGCTGCCGCGTAAGGATCGCGAAATAGCGCGGCCTGCGGTGAAAACTGGTGCAGTGCCCGCAGGCGTGCGACACGCAAGGCGGTTCGGCTTGGTGTGGCGTCTTCCATTCCGATCATCCAAATCTGTCCGGGGATTATTCGCAAGCCTTCGCGATCAGCCTGCGACATGGCTGGCGACATTTCCTGACGGCTGTACCAACGACTGCTCTTTACCTGACGCCATCCTGCCTCTAAAACCGCGCCCGCCGGCCATCGTCCATGTGATTGGTGCCTCCGGCTAACCCTCTGCATGCTCCAGTTTGACATGCATTTTCACCACCCGCGCTCGTTTGCGGGACTGGATAGGAGAACTCTGATGCTGAATTCCGTCTCCCTGACGTTTCCTGATGGTTCGGTCCGCGAGTACGACGCGGCGATGACCGCCGCGGTCTTGCCGAATCGATCTCGAAGTCGCTGGCCAAGAAGGCCGTGGCCTATGCGATCGACGGCACCCTGCGCGACCTTTCCGACCCGCTCGGCAAGTCCGGCAAGGTTGAGATCATCACCCGCGAAGACTCGCGCGCCCTGGAGCTCATCCGCCACGATGCAGCGCATGTGCTGGCCGAGGCCGTGCAGGAGCTTTGGCCGGGAACGCAGGTGACCATCGGGCCGGTGATCGAGAACGGGTTCTATTACGACTTTGCGAGGAACGAGCCTTTCACGCCCGACGATTTCCCAGCGATCGAAAAGAAGATGCGCGAGATCATCGCGCGCAACAAGCCGTTCACCAAGGAAGTCTGGTCGCGCGAGAAGGCGAAGAAGGTCTTTTCCAACAAGGGCGAGCGCTACAAGGTCGAACTGATCGATGCCATTCCCGAGGACCAGGACATCAAGATCTACGCGCAGGGCGACTGGTTCGACCTCTGCCGCGGCCCGCACATGGCCTCGACCGGGCAGATCGGCAATGCCTTCAAGCTGATGAAGGTGGCGGGCGCCTACTGGCGCGGCGATTCCAACAACCCGATGCTGACGCGCATCTACGGCACCGCCTTTGCCGACCAGGCGCAGCTTGAGGCCTACCAGACGCTGCTGGAAGAGGCCGAAAAGCGCGACCACCGCAAGCTCGGCCGCGAGATGGATCTGTTCCATTTCCAGGAGGAGGGGCCGGGCGTCGTCTTCTGGCACGCCAAGGGCTGGAAGATGTTCCAGAACCTGGTCAACTACATGCGCCGCCGTCTCGACGAGCACGGCTACCAGGAAGTCAACGCGCCGCAGGTTCTGGACAAGAGCCTGTGGGAGACGTCCGGCCACTGGGGCTGGTACCGCGATGCGATGTTCAAGGTGACGGTCGCCGGCGACGACACCGACGACGACCGCATCTTCGCGCTGAAGCCGATGAACTGCCCCGGCCATGTGCAGATCTTCAAGCACGGGTTGAAGTCTTACCGCGAACTGCCGGTGAAACTTGCCGAGTTCGGCAATGTACACCGCTACGAGCCGTCGGGCGCGCTGCACGGGCTGATGCGTGTGCGCGGCTTCACGCAGGACGACGCGCATATCTTCTGCACTGAGGAGCAGCTCGCCGCGGAATGCCTGCGCATCAACGACCTGATCCTGTCGACCTATGCCGATTTCGGCTTCGACGAGGTCGCCGTGAAGCTCTCGACGCGGCCGGACAAGCGCGTCGGCACCGACGAGGCCTGGGACCATGCCGAGGCGATCATGAGCAATGTGCTGGAGACGATCCGCACGCGCTCCGGCAACCGCATCAAGACCTCGATCAATCCGGGCGAGGGCGCCTTCTACGGCCCGAAATTCGAATATGTGCTGAAGGACGCCATCGGCCGCGAATGGCAATGCGGCACCACGCAGGTCGACTTCAACCTGCCGGAACGGTTCGGCGCCTTCTATATCGGTTCGGATTCCGAGAAGAAGCAGCCGGTCATGGTGCATCGCGCGGTGTGCGGCTCGATGGAACGCTTCCTCGGCATCCTGATCGAGAATTATTCCGGCCATTTCCCGCTGTGGTTCGCGCCGCTGCAGGTGGTGGTGGCGACGATCACCTCCGACGCGGACGAGTATGCAATGAAGGTCGTCGATCGGCTGAAGGCGGCTGGCCTGCTGGCGGAGGCCGATCTGCGCAACGAGAAGATCAACTACAAGGTGCGCGAGCATTCGCTGGCGAAGGTTCCGGTTATCCTCGTCTGCGGCAAGCGGGAGGCGGAAGAGGAAAGCGTCAATGTCCGCCGCCTGGGCTCCCGCGACCAGGAATCGCTGAAACTCGCCGATGCGGTGAAGCAGCTTTCCGACGAGGCGGTTTCGCCGGACCGCAAGCGCCGCGCTGCCTGAATTTGTACCGGACTTCGTCTTGAATGGCGGTGACATGGTCCACCGCCATTTTCACATGCCTGTCACGCCAACCCTGTAACGAGCCGCCATGCTCAAGCTGAAACTGCGGCAAAGGCCGTTTCCCGAGCTCTCCTACGCCAACCAGCATCAGCCGGCGCTGACGCGGTGGTTCATCCATTCCGTCGAGGGCCTGTCGGGCCGCGACCGCTTTGCCGCGCTCTACGATTTCTGGCGCAGCCAAGTGGCGCCGACCGGCGAGCGTGTGTTCAGCCGCATGTTGGAGCTGATCGACGTCAGGGTACGCAACGCTGCCCAGTGGCCGCCGGCGAACTTACCGGATACGCCACTGGTGATCGTCGCCAACCATCCCTTTGGCATCGGCGACGGCATTGCAGTTCTGTCGCTCGCCGAGCAGCTCGGCCGGCCGTTCCGGGTCATGATCCACAAGGATCTGCTCAGAATCCGGGAGATGGAAGCCTATTCGCTGCCGATCGATTTCTCCGAGACCAAGGAAGCGCTGAAGAACAACATGGCGGTGCGCCATGAGGCGGTACGTCTGTTGAAGGAAGGCGTCACCATCGTCGTCTTTCCGGCCGGCGGCGTCGCCACGGCGCCGAAAGGATTTGGCCGGGCAATCGATCTGCCGTGGAAGATGTTCCCGGCCAAGCTCATCCAGGAGGCCAAGGCCTCGGTCATCCCGATGCATTTCTCCGGACAGAACGGCCGCCTGTTCCATCTGGTCAGTGGGCCGATGAACATGGCCGAGCGCGACAACCGCGTGGCGAAGTTCGTCGGCAAGGCGTCGCTGACGCTGCGCACGTCCCTGCTCATCCGCGAGTTCGCGCGCCTGTCCGGCAAGGCGATCGAGGTACGCGTCGGCGATGTGCTGAGGTGGAGCGAGCTGGAGCCGCTGCGCGACCGCAAGGCGCTGCTCGACCGGCTTTATCGTGCGGTTTTCGATCTGGCATCGCCGGCAGCACCGCGCGGACGCGTGCCTTTCCTGCCAAAGCGGATGCGCAAGGCCGCCTAGCTCGACAGATCAGTCCGCGCCTTCCTCGGGATCGATAGCGGACGATTCGTTGGCCACGACCTCGATTTCCTGGTTCTGGCCGGCCACGACCGTGAAATCCTTCTGGTAGATGCGGTCGCGGTTCTTGGCGATGATGGTGTACTGGCCCTCGGCCAGCACCATCGAGGCGAAGGCGCCGACGGCTTCCTTGATCGGATCGCCGGATTCGTTGAGCAGCGACCAGGAGGTGTCGGCAATGGCTTCGCCGCCGGCCTCGCGCACCAGCTTCATCGTCATTTCGGCGGCGCGGTGCTCGACGGTGGCCTCCGTCAGCTTGCCGGCCTCGACGCGGATGTCGGAGCGGATCACGGCGTTGACCGCGCCGTAGGTGGAGACGACGTGATAGGTGCCGGCATTCAGCCGCACCACTGTGTTCGGCTCGACATCGGGGGCGATCAGCGCACGGTCGCCATTGGTCTCGGCCTGGCCTTCATAGATCGAAAAGCGGAGTTTTTTCGGCGGGATATGCGCGCCGCCCGACGTCACGGCATCGAGCTTCAAGCCGCCGGCGTCGAGAACGAGGCTTTCGCGCTTGGCGTCCTTGCCGACGGTGATGCGCTTGGTGGCGCCGGCGCGCCCATAGGAGGCGTGGACAAGGTAGCTGCCGGGGTCGAGCTGGAACACCGCCGTACCGCCATGCGCGGACGCCACCATGGGGAGCTTGCCGTCGCTGGCGGGCTCCGGCCTGAACACGCGCCAGACGATGCCGCGGGTGATGTCGGCGCCCTTGTCGGTCAGTTGCGCGGAAAGCGTGATCGCGCCGCCATTGCCGATCGCCAGCGACCTCTCGCTCTTCGGCGTCGCATAGCTTGAAATGCCCGGCAGCTTGATGTCGCCAACGTCGTTGGCGTTCTGGGCCAGCGCGAACGAAACCGGCACCGCGAACAGCGCGGCGACGAGCCCGATCACGAAAAGGCGCAGAGTCCCCTCAAACATGCCTTGCGTTGAAGCCCAAGGCGGTGGCAATTTCAAGGCTCAAGAGCCTGCCGCGTCCCGCCAGGGCTCTTTATCCGGCGCATAATGCGCCACTGCCCGAGCCGTCCGACCTCCCGATGGCGTGCTTCAGCTCAAAATTGAATGTTTCTAGGAGACTTGCGCCCATGGCGTCGCCGATCATCGACTTCCTGCTGACCCGCAATTCCGCGCCTATACCCGATCTCAAGGAGCCGGCGCCGAGCGATGCGGAGATCGCCACGATGATCACCGCCGCCTCGCGCGTTCCCGACCACGGCCGGCTCGAGCCGTGGCGGTTCATTCTCTATCGCGGCGAAGCGCGGGTCGAGATCGGCAAGAAGCTCGCCGCCCTTGCCGAGCAGCGTGAAGGGCCGCTGCCCGAGGGGCGGCGCAACCAGGAACTGGCGCGCTTCTCGCGCGCTCCGCTGGTGATCGGCGTGGTGTCGGTGTCGAGGGAGAGCCCGAAAATCCCGCAATGGGAGATGTTCCTGTCGGGCGCAATGGCGGCTATGAATCTGATGATCGCGGCCAATGCGCTGGGCTATGGCACCAACATGATCAGCAACTGGTATTCCGACGTCGCGGAGGGCAGGGCGATCCTGGGGCTGTCGCCGCAGGAGCGGGTCATCGGCTTCGTCCATATCGGCTCGTATCAGGGGCCGGCGCCCGAGCGGCCGCGGCCCGATCCCGCGAAACTCTACGCCGACTACGCCGGGCCCTGGGTCGGCTAAGATGTTCTACGAGCCATCGAAGGGGCATGGCCTGCCGCACGATCCATCGAAGGCGATCGTAGCGCCGCGCCCCATCGGATGGATCTCGACCATCGACAGGCAAGGCAAGGTCAACCTCGCTCCCTATTCCTTCTTCAACGCCTTTTCGACGCGTCCCTTCATCGTCTGGTTCTCATCCGAGGGCGAGAAGGACAGCGCCACGATTGCGGCCGAGACCGGCGAATTCGTCGCCAATCTCGTCAGCCGCGAATTGGCTCAGAAGATGAACCGCACGGCCGTCGATGCGCCGCGCGGTGTCAGCGAGTTCGGCTATGCCGATCTCGCCATGGCGCCATCGCGCCTCGTCGCGCCGCCGCGCGTGGCGGAAGCGCCGGCGGCACTTGAATGCAGGGTGACGGAGATATTTCGGCCAAGGGCGCTGGACGGCACGCAAACCAGCGCCGTCGTCGTCGCCGGCGAAGTCGTCGGCGTCCATATCGACGATGCTTATCTCAAGGACGGCCAATTCGACATCGTCAGGGCCGGCAATGTCGCCCGGCTCGGCTATATGGACTATGCCAGCGTCAACGAGATTTTTGCGATGCGGCGGCCGCGCTGGGGGAAAGAGTAGCGCGGCGCGCGGTCATGGCGGCGCGCACATAGCCTGGCTCGCCGATCCTGATGCTGCCGTCCGGCAGCCCGAGTATGCGGTCGAGCGCGATCTCGTAGAGCCTGACGCGCTTTTCCAGCGCTTCGATAGCGACGTCGAGGTCAGCATCGCTGCCACTGGCAAAGGCCTTGGCGATGACGTCGTGCGTGGCCATGCCGAACTGCATGACGATGTCGGCGACGCCTTCCGGGTCGAAGGTGCGGAACGTGCCGTCCTCGACGCCTTGCCGGATGATCTCGACCAGCACGGGCGAAAACGAGGCGCTGGCCGCCAGATTGATGCGGTGGAAAAGCACCAGGTTTTCCGGCCTAAACAGCGTCTCGAACAGCGCCCAGGCTTCCGCCGCGGTCTCGATCTTGGCCTGCCGTGACTTTGCAAGCAGGGCATTGAGGCGTCCGAGCGGATCGAGCGCCGGATCGGCGAATATGTCCTGGACGCCGGCGAGCGCCTGTTTCGCGAAACGTCCGGCCAGCGCTTCGAGCAGGGCCTCTTTCGAAGGGAAATAGTGATAGAAGGCGCCCTTCGAGATGCCTGCGGCGCCAATCACGTCATTGAGGCTCGCCTTGTCGTAGCCATGCGTCAGGAACAGGGCCTGGGCATGGTCGAGCAGTTCTTCTCGCCTGAGTTCCGGGTGCTTGACGATACGTGGCATGGCGAAACCTTCTGCACGTCGCGACCGTTTTCGTCCAGATGCGGACAGTCTACCGCTTGAGCTATAGACCAGTGGTCGGTATAGTAGACCAGTGGTCTTTTTTGGCCAAATGGCGATGGGGCATGTCGCGGAAGGTGGGTCATGGTCTCCAAATTGATTGTCCAGACATTCCTGTGGTTCGGCTTCATGGGCGCGCTGATGTTTCTGTCGGCAGGCACGCTGCACTGGACCGGAGCCTGGGTGTACATAGTCGTGATGGTCGGGCTAAGCCTTACCATGGGTGTGGCGCTTGCCCGGCGCGATCCAGGCTTGATGAATGAGCGCCTTCGCCCTCCGATCCAGAGGACCCAGACCGCGGCCGACAAGATATTGCTGAGCATATTGCTGCTCGGCATCTTCGGTTGGCTGGCCCTGATGGGGTTCGACGTCCGTTTCGGCTGGTCGGCAGTCCCCGTCTGGGTGCAAGTGGTCGGCGCGCTGGTTGTGCTCGTCGGCATCTGGATCTGCTATCTCACGATGCTGGAAAACAGCTTCGCGGCGCCGGTCGTGAAGATCCAGGACGAGCGCGGACAGCGGGTGATCACGACAGGGCCTTACAGCTACGTCCGCCACCCGATGTATGGCGGCGCCATCCTCTATTTCGCCGGCACGGCGCTGCTGCTCGGCTCCTGGTGGGGGCTTCTATCGGTGCTCGCCTTCATCATTCTCCTCGCCATCCGCACCTTCATCGAGGAAAAGACGCTGCGGACGGGGCTGCAGGGCTATAACGACTACGCGGCCAACGTGCGCTACAGGCTGATCCCAATGGTCTGGTAGCCTTTTAGGCGGAAATCCCTGCGGCTTTGGCGCGGGCCAGCAGCCGTTCGGCCAGCCGCAGATGCGGCCGGTCATACATCTTGCCGTCGATGCCGACCACGCCGGGATTTCCTGCCGCTGTGAAGGCATTGACGATCGCCTGCGATCGTTCGACCGCCTCGGCCGATGGCGTGAAGGCGGCGTTGATGACTGGCACCTGCGCCGGATGGATCGCCATCTTGCCGGTAAAGCCGTCGCGCTCGGCCTCGCGGCATTCGGCCTCGAAGGCGGCCATGTCGCGGAAATCCGGAAAGACGGTGTCGATCGCCGCGACTTCCGCGGCGCCTGCTGCCAGAATGGTCATCGCGCGCGCCAGGCGGAAGACGTCGGTGTAATAGCCTTTTTCGTCGCGCGCCGATCGCGCGCCGATCGCGGCGGACAGGTCCTCTGCTCCCCAGGTCAGGCCGACAAGCCTTGCGCTTGCCCCGGCATAGCTCGACGCCGCCAGCACACCGGTTGCCGTTTCGGTGATGATCGGCAGGATTCTTATGCCGCCGTCCGGCAGTCCGTTTTCGGCTTCGTGCACTCGAAGCTTGGCCGCGAGTTGCTGGACATCCTGTCCGCTGTTCGACTTCGGCAGCATGACGCCGTCGGGCCTCACCGGGACAAGTGCGGCGAGGTCGTCTTCGGTCAGGCCGGTCGACAGGTCGTTGACCCGCACATAGACGGCGGAATGTGTCTGCTGCCTCTGGCTGGCTATGAAGCGCGCCGCGACCGCGCGCGCGCCCGCCTTGTTGGCGGCGGCGACGGAATCCTCGAGATCGACAATGACCACATCGGCGCCGGCGCCAAAGCTCTTTTCCAGCTTCCGCTCGGAATCGCCGGGAACGAAGAGCAGCGAGCGCATCAGGCGGCCTTCTTCATCATCATCGCCTGCCTTGTGCATTTGGCGACAAGCACGTCGTTCTGATTGTAGGCGCGATGCTCGAATTCGACGATGCCGCGATCGGGCTTCGACTTGGACTCGCGCACCGAAACCACCGTGGTCTCGACGCGGATGGTGTCGCCGTGGAAGACAGGATGCGGGAAGACGGTTTCCTTCATGCCGAGATTGGCGACCGTGGTGCCGACGGTGATGTCGTTCACCGAGATCCCGATCATCAGGCCGAGCGTGAACAGCGAGTTGACCAAGGGCTTGCCCCATTCGCTTTTCGCGGCGAAGTCGAAATCGATATGCAAGGGCTGCGGGTTCAGCGTCATCACCGAAAACAGCATGTTGTCGCTTTCGGTGACGGTCTTGCGCAGCGTATGGCGGAAGACATGGCCGACGATGAACTCCTCCAGATAAAGCCCGGCCATGGTCGATCTCCTCCGCTTATCCCTGCTTGATAGGCGTTGGCTGCGGCTCCATCAAGCCGGTTAAGAAACATGGTGAACCGTTCGTAAACCATTTCCGGCCTACCGTTCACAGCGGGGCTGGAAGAACATTCCGGCAAGGGCGCAGCTGGTCGGCATGATTGTTTCGCATTTCCTAAAATGGATTGATACGGCAAGGGTTTCCGAGCGCGCCGCCGCCGCAAGCGCGCTGGCCCGCGCCTACATAAATTCCGACCTGCCGTTCGAGGATCGCTGCGCCGCCGAGGCGGCGCTGACACTGCTGCTCGACGACGTTTCCGCCAAGGTCCGGCAGTCGCTCGCCGAGGCGCTGTCGATGAGCCACCACGCACCGCCTCAGGTGATCGCCGCGCTCGCTTCCGACCAACCGGAAGTGGCGGCCCTGGTGTTGGCGCGTTCGCCTTTGCTTACCGATGCTGATCTCATCGACCGCGTCGCTTGCGGCCAGAAGGCCACCCAGAAGCTCATAGCCAACCGTCCCGTCGTCTCGATGTCGCTGGCGGCTGCCATCGCCGAGATCGGTGGGCCCGAAGCCTGCGCCACGCTTGTTGCCAACAGCGGCGCCGATATTGCGTCGCTGAGCTTCCGCCGCATGGCCGAACGGCACGGTCATCTGCCGCTGGTGCGCGAGCCGCTGATCGCCGACGCGCGTCTTCCCGCCGACTGCCGGCATATGCTTTTGGTCAAGCTCGGCGAGACGCTGAAGGGTTCGCCGCTGGTGCTGGCGCTGATGGGCGCCGCCCGTGCCGACCGCGTGATGCGTGACGCCTGCGTGAAGGCTTCGGTGACGTTGATCGAAGGCACGCGCGCCGAAGAGCATGCCGCGTTGATCGAGCATTTGAGACTGCGCGGCGATCTCACCGCTGGTTTCATCATCCGCACCATCGCGCATGGCAAGGTCGACTTCTTCGGCTCGGCGCTGGTCGCGCTTGCTCAACAATCCGAGCAGCGGGTGAGGGCGCTGCTGGCCGGCGGTCACGACGTGGCGTTGCAGGCGCTGTTCCGCAATGCGGGTCTCGCCGTCGCTACCCATGGCATCATCCTGCGTGCGCTGAAGATCTGGCGCGAAGTCGCCAATGGCAAGCGCGTCGCCGGCGTGCAGGAAGTGAGCTGGCTGATGCTGAAGGAACTTGGCGGGCAGTCGGCCGAGGGCGACTTGGCCGGGTTGGTCAAGTCGATCCATCTCGATGCGCTGCGCGAGAACGCGCGCGGGCATGC
Organism: Mesorhizobium loti; assembly: GCF_001510895.1. Taxonomy (GTDB): domain Bacteria; phylum Pseudomonadota; class Alphaproteobacteria; order Rhizobiales; family Rhizobiaceae; genus Mesorhizobium; species Mesorhizobium loti_A. The sequence continues at coordinate 26,314 of NZ_LPWA01000127.1, forward strand.
GCTGGCTATTGCTGCCGCTTAAACTCAGCCTCGCCCCTTCGCGAAGAAATCCGGATAATCCTCCATCGCCGCGGCGATGATGCGCAGCGAGGCCGCGATCTGCAGCATTTCGGGGCGGTCGCTGCGATCGGCGATGCTCGCCGCATATTGCCTTGCCACGGCAACGGTCGATGTCTGCGGTTCGCCATGTCTTCTGAACAGCAATTCCCGCGCCAGGCCGCGCAGGAAATTGCCGACCGACTCCACCGTCTCGCGCGGTATGGCGGAATTCAGCTGCGCACCGCGCAGCCGCAACACTTCGAGGCCGACGGTAACGGCGGCGATGCCGCCGCCCAGGATGGGATCGCCCTTCCGGCCTGTCTGCTGGAGCTGCGGCATCAGCTGGTTGATGCGGTCATAGGCCAGGCTTTCGAAAGCCGAACGCCGGGGAATTCGCTCATGCAGGCAAAGGCGCGCCAGGTCCTCCCGCATCGCTTGCGAGATGCGCTCGACGGTGATCCATGGATTGGCCGGCAGCACGACGATGAAAACGCCGATGGCAATCAAAATGCCGACCAGGATCGACGCCGATCCGGCGAAGAACGGGCCGGGATCGTAGGTCATCAGCTGATGCGGGCTGAGGAAAGCGAGGAAATTGATAGCGAAGGCGGTGGCGACGCGACATGGCGCGGATTGGCCATGCCGAGCGCTGCTGGCACCATGATCGGCACGACAAAGAGCATGAACCAGCCGAAGCCGGGCAGTGCCGGCAGGGCGATCTGGCCGACGAGAAAGGCGAAGGGCAGGGCGATCAGAGTCCCCGTGAAGAAACCCCAGGCGGACTGGACCGGGTCGGGGCGCGCCGCGAACAGGCTGGAGACGACGGCGACGAGGATGACGGTGCCCGCGGCCTCCGACCATTTGGTCGTCAGCCAGAAGGCGGCCACCAGCAGCGTGGCCAAAGCGGCGCGCACGGCGTTGCGCCAGGCGGCGTGATAGTCGCGATGCACGACCAGCGCCGGCTGCTGTCGTTCACGAGACGGCCTTGAGACCGGCGAGCGAAGCGCATCCAGGCCACGCATCACCTGTTTCAGCGCCTCCGCGAAATCGGCGGCGATGGTGAGGCGGGTGATGGTGCCGACCCGGTCTTCGCCGGGATCGGCGGGTGCCGCAGGCGCCTCCCGCGCCTTGCTCGCGATCGCATCGAGCCGCGCCACCCACGGGCCGGTGTCGTCGAGCGCGCCGGGCGTTGCCGCCAGCTCGCCGACGAGGGTTTTCAACTCGCTGCGCACGGGAATGAGAGCTGCGTTCTTCGGCGCGGCATGGGTGTGCAGCGCGCGCGCCGCCGAGAGCGCCCACAGGAGCTGTCCGATCGTGCGCCGCACCGGATGGGCGCGTGTGGCGAAGCTCGGCGCCTCGAGACGCGCATAGGTGCGCATCTCGGCAAGCGTCTGGGCATCGGTGATGAGCTTGCGCTGGAGGGCCGCGAGGCTAGCCGGATCGCCGCCGGAAAAGGCGCCTCCCGCGTAGTCGGCAAGATCGAGAATGCTGCGCTTCAATCTCGAAATGATGGCGTCCGCCGCGAGCTTCGGCAGGATCAGCCGGCTGGTGACGCCGGCGCAGACGATGCCGAGCACGATTTCGGCGCAGCGCGCGATGGCGAGATCGACGACGAGATGCGGCTGTCCGAATGCCGGCAGGCTGATGATCATCGCCGTGTAGCCGGCAAGGGCGGCACCATAGGCCTCCGGATTGCGCAGCAGCGAGGAAACGAGCGTGCAGACGCCGATCCAGAGCGCCAGCGCCGTCACCAAAAGCCAGGGATTGGTGCCGAACAGCGACGTGATGCCGATCGCTGCTACGCCGCCAGCCAGCGTGCCGAGCAGCCGGTAGAACCCCTTGGCCAGCACCATGCCGGCGACCGGCTGCGCGACGATGAACACCGTCATCATCGCCCATTGCGGATGGTCGAGCTTGAGAGCGTAGGCGGCAAGCAGGGCGATCAGCCCGGCCGAGACCGTGCGCAGGGCAAAGATCCAGTCAGAGCGCGTCGGCTGCGTCAGGCCGTTCAGCGGTATCTCAACAAACGCTTTCAGCCGCATCCAGGTCACACCCAGTCTCTGCACCAGAGCCTGTTATGGACCAGTCCGCGTTCAGATATCCAGCACGTCGCTCTCGGCGAACTCGGCGCGTTCCTGGATGAAGCGGAAGCGCGCCTCGGGCTTGGTGCCCATCAGCGCATCGACGGCGTCCTTGGTCGCCGCCTCGGCCTCGCTCACGTCGACCCTGAGCAGGGTGCGCTTCCTCGGGTCCATCGTGGTCTCCTTGAGCTGCGAGGCCATCATCTCGCCAAGTCCCTTGAAGCGGCCGATCTCGACCTTGCCGCGCCCGGTGAACTCGGTGCGCAGCAACTCGTCCTTGTGCGCGTCGTCGCGCGCATAGGCGACCTTGCCGCCCTGGCGGATCGAATAGAGCGGCGGCACGGCCATGTAGAGATGGCCGCCGCGGATCAGGTTCGGCATCTCCTGATAGAAGAAGGTGATCAAAAGCGAAGCGATATGCGCGCCGTCGACATCGGCGTCGGTCATGATGATCACGCGGTCGTAGCGCAGGTCCTCGTCGCGGTATTTCGAGCGCGTGCCGCAGCCGAGCGCCTGGATCAGGTCGGAAATCTGCTGGTTGGCGGCAAGCTTGTCGTTGCCGGCGCTGGCGACGTTGAGGATCTTGCCGCGCAGCGGCAGCACAGCCTGGCTGGCGCGGTCGCGCGCCTGCTTGGCCGAGCCGCCGGCCGAATCGCCTTCGACGATGAAGAGCTCGGCGCCGGCCGCGGCGTTCTGCGTGCAGTCGGCGAGCTTGCCCGGCAGACGCAGCTTGCGCACCGCGCTCTTGCGCGAGACTTCCTTTTCCTGGCGGCGGCGCACGCGCTCGTCGGCGCGCGCGATCACCCATTCGAGAAGTTTCGAGGCTTCCTGTGGGTTGTCGGCCAGCCAGTGGTCGAACGGATCGCGGATGGCGCTTTCGACGATGCGCATCGCCTCGATGGTCGCCAGCCTGTCCTTGGTCTGGCCGACGAATTCCGGCTCGCGGATGAACACCGACAGCATGCCGGCGGCCGAGATCATCACGTCCTCGGTCGTGATAACGGAGGCGCGCTTGTTGCCGATCAGGTCGGCATAGGCGCGAAGGCCGCGCGTCAAGACGTTGCGGAAGCCGGCCTCATGCGTGCCGCCTTCGGCGGTGGGGATCGTGTTGCAGTAGGAGTTGAGGAAGCCGTCGCCGCCGAACCAGGTCACCGCCCATTCCAGCGAGCCATGGCCGCCTTGCCGGTCGCTTTTTCCGGCGAAGACCTCGCGGGTGACCTGGAACTCGTCACCGAGCGTGGCCTTGAGATAATCCTTCAGGCCGCCGGGGAAATGGAACTCGGCCTTGGCCGGGGTCTGGTCCTTTTCCTTGATCAGCGACGGATCGCAAGTCCAGCGGATCTCGACGCCGCCGAACAGATAGGCTTTCGAGCGCGTCATGCGGTAAAGCCGCGCCGGCTCGAAGGCGGCGCCCTTGCCGAAGATCTGCTCGTCGGGATGGAAGCGGGTCCTGGTGCCACGGCGGTTGTGCACCTCGCCGAGATGCTCAAGCCCGCTCACCGGAATGCCGCGCGAAAAGCGTTGGCGATAGAGCTGGCGACCGCGCGCGACCTCGACCTCGAGGTGATCGGAGAGCGCGTTGACGACGGAGACGCCGACGCCGTGCAGGCCGCCGGAAGTCTCGTAGACCTTGGAATCGAACTTGCCGCCCGAATGCAGCGTCGTCATGATGACTTCGAGCGCCGGCTTCTTGAATTTCGGATGCGGATCGATCGGGATGCCGCGGCCGTTGTCGGTGACCGTCAGGAAGCCGTCGGCCGAGAGTTCGACGTCGATGAAGGTGGCGTGACCGGCGACGGCCTCGTCCATAGAATTGTCTATGACCTCGGCGAAGAGGTGATGCATCGCTTTGTCGTCGGTGCCGCCGATATACATGCCCGGGCGGCGGCGCACCGGCTCCAGCCCTTCCAGCACCTCGATGTCGGCGGCGCTGTAGCTCTCGCTGCCGTCACGGGCGGCGGTCGAACGCTTCGCCGCCTGGACCAGCGGATCAGCCGGGCGCGACGGCGCACGCCTCTGCTGGGGCTGCTTTTCCCGATTGCCGAAAAGATCGCTGGTGTCGTCCATGCTGGCCATTAAGTCCGGTGCTGCGAATCACTCCTCGATACTGCCACGCTTTTGGCGGGCGAACGAGTTCCTGTTCCGTTCAGGGATCAAAGTCTCTCTTATTCTAAAACCATTCGATAACCAAGCCGCCGGAAATAGGGCGGTCCTAGCATCCAAGGATTCCTGATTCTTTAACATTAACGCCTAGCGTGAGCCTCAACGACAAAAGACCACGGGGCGTCAGGGGTTTCGGCGTGAGAGGCAGGGCCATAACCATGATCGGCATCGCCGCCGTTTTCGGCGCGATCTCGATCTTTGCCGCGGATTTCTGGGTCAAAAGCCAGGCGAAAGCCGAGTCCGAGCAGAAGGTGGCATCGGTCGCAGTGCCGCAGGAGCCCAAGGTCGAGTTCAAGACCATCGTGGTGGCGAATGCTCCGCTACGCTACGGCACGCAGCTCGATCGGTCGCAACTCACCGAAATCCCGTGGCCGCAGGATTCCTTGCCGCAGGGCGCCTTCCCGAGCATCGACAAGCTGCTTGCCGAAGGCAGCCGCGTCGTGCTGTCGCCGATCGAGGTCAACGAGCCGGTGCTGCTCGCCAAGCTCTCGGGGCCGAACGGCCGCGCGACGCTTTCCAACATGCTGTCGCCAGGCATGCGGGCCGTCACCATCCGCACCGACGAGATCGCCGGCGTCGGCGGCTTCATCACGCCCGGCGACCGGGTCGATGTCGTGTTGACGCGCGATGCCGGCGAAATCCAGGAAGTCGCCAAGAACGCTCAAGGGGCGTCCGGCTCGACGGTCACGTCCGAGATCGTGGTGTCCGATGCCAAGGTGCTTTCGGTCGGGCAGGGCGCGGACGAGCGCAAGACCGAGCCGCAGATCGCCAATTCGGTGACCCTCGAAGTGACGAACGAAGGGGCGCAGAAGGTCGCGCTCGCTCGCACCGTCGGCACCTTGTCGCTGTCCTTGCGGTCCGCAGCCGATGCCAGCGCCAGCGGCAACGGGCTCACCACCATCTCCTCCTTCGGCGGTTCGGTCGCCGCGAGCGCAGAGGCAAGCACCGCCTCGCTGGTCAAAGCGGTGGCGAAGGAGCCGGAAGAGCCAAAATTCAAGACGGTGATCGTGTCGCGCGGCACGAAGGTCGAGGAATACCAGGTTCCCTCCAAGCGAGCCGAGGGAGACGTCGTTCCTTCCAAGGAACAAGAATAATAGCCGGTGGGGACCGGCCGGGGACGGGACAGATGCCTGTGTTGAATAAAGAACGGACGACGAGAGGGCTGCGCCTTCTTCGTGCAATGGCGGCGGGCGCCTTACTGGCAGCCGCCGGAATGCTTGCCTTTGCGGCGCCGGCCCAGGCAAATAACGACGTCGTCTACGTCTCGGCGACCAGGAACGCCTCGATCAAGGTCGCCAAGGGCAAGCCAAAGACGATCATGACGAGCGCCGCCTTCTACCAGATCGTCATCGGCGATCCGGAGATCGCCAACGTCAATCCGCTGACCGACAAATCCTTCTATGTGCTGGGCAACAATCTCGGCACCACCGGCATCGCGCTCTTCGACCAGAACAAGCAGCTCGTCGGCACTATCGACGTCGAGGTGACGCTGGATACAGATCAGCTAGCAAACACCATCCGCGCCAGCGTGCCGGATGCCAAGATCAGGGTCGGTTCGGCCAACGGCCGCGTGGTGCTGTCGGGCGAGGCCGACGACGCGGTCGCGGCCGAGAAGGCCAGCAAGATCGCGTCGCGCTTTTCCGGCAACGAGGAAGTCATCAACTCGGTCAACATCTCGTCCTCGCAGCAGGTCCAGCTCAACGTCCGCTTCGTCGAAATCAACCGCCAGGCGGGGCAGGATCTCGGTGCCAAATACGGGGCCAATTTCGCCTTCGGCATCGGCGGCCGCGACGTCATCATCGATCCCGGTACCGTGCCGACGGCCGGCACCGGCGAGATCATCGGCCGGTTGCTCTCCAACGGCGTTTCGATCGACATCGCCATCAAGGCGCTGGAAGAGCGCGGCCTGGCCCGGCGGCTGGCCGAGCCGAACCTGATCGCCCGCTCGGGCCAGACGGCGAGCTTCCTCGCCGGCGGCGAGTTCCCGATCCCGGTCTCCGAGGATAATGGCAAGATCAGCGTCACCTACAAGAAATACGGCGTCGGTCTCGATTTCACGCCGACCGTTCTCAAGGACGGGCTGGTGAGCCTCGATATCGCGCCGGAAGTGTCCTCGATCGACCCGTCCGCCTCCATCGAAGTCAGCAGCGGCATTTCCATTCCGGCCTTCATCGTGCGTCGCGCCAAGACATCGGTCGACCTGAAGAATGGCCAGAGTTTTATGATCGCCGGGCTTCTGCAGTCGCAAAACGACATCACCACCTCGCGCTTGCCGGGGCTCGGCAAGTTGCCGGTGCTCGGTCCGCTGTTCTCCTCGAAATCCTATCAGCGCCGCGAGACCGACCTGGTGATCATCGTCACGCCTTACCTGGTCAAGCCGGTGGACCCGTCGAAGAAGATGGTCGAGCCGACCGACGGCACGCGGCCGGCAAGTCCCGCCGACTATTTCCTGAACAACACCGAGGAAGTGGACGCTTCCGCGCCCAAGCGCCCGGTAGCGCTGGCCGACGGCAGCGCGGCCCGTCCGGTAGCCGCCACGACGTCCGGCCATTTCCTCGATCTGCCCAAGGACTGAAGCCATGCGCCCAGCTCTTTGCATTGCTGTTATCTTCGCCGGCTTCGCCAGCGGCTGCACCAGCGACGACTACGTGCGCACCGAAGGCGTGACGCCGGCGGCCGGCAACGCGCAGGCGTCCAACACGGTCATGCAGATGGTCGATCCCTGGCGGTACGGCGTCCAGAACACCAGGCTCCTGGTGCCGGCTCAGAGCACGAGTTCCGCGACCAGTGCCGCCGGAGCCAAAGCCGGTTCGGAGTCGGCATCAACGACATCGGCATCAACGACATCCGAGTGATGGGCTGACGACCATGGCATCCGGCACCAAGACCAAGAAGATCCTGCTCGTTTCCACCGACAGGGCGTTTCTGCAGGACACGCGGACGGCTTTCGCGGCGTCCGAGGTCATCGAGATCTCGACGGTCGAGAAGAGCGTCAACGAGCTCCGCGGCGAGGTTCTGGAAGCCGATTTCGGCACGGTCATTGTCGACATGGATGCGGCCAAGCTCGAGGAGATCGAGTCGCTGCAGCGCATCATGCGCCGGCTCGAAGGCCGCGTTCCGGTCGTCGTCGTCACGCAGGAGTTCAACGCGGCGGCCGTGCGCATCCTGGTGCAGCTCAAGGTCGCCGACTTCCTGGTCAAGCCGATCACCACCGCCGACCTGGTGCGCTCCGTCATTCGCGCGCTGCAGGGGCCGGGGCGGGAGGAAAACACCGAGTCGCAGATCTACACTTTCATGCCGGCCGCCGGCGGCGTCGGCACCACCACGCTGGCGCTGCAGACAGCCTTCCAGCTGCATCATTCGGTGACGCGCGGCGCCTCGACCTGCGTGGTCGACCTCAATTTCCAGCAGGGCGCCTGCGCCGAATATCTCGACCTCGAGCCGCGCTTCGACATCACCGAGATCGAGAACCAGCCCGAACGCCTCGACCGGCAGTTGCTGGACGTCATGCTCTCCAAGCATGCGAGCGGGCTCTGCGTGCTTGCCGCGCCGACGCGCCCTTCGGAAATGCGCTCGTTCAAGACCGATGTCGTGGTGCGCATGCTCGACCTGGTCTCGGCCTATTTCGACAATGTCGTCATCGACATGCCGCGCACCTGGTTCCCATGGACCGAGACGGTGCTGCTCGGCTCCAACAAGCTCTACATCGTGGCCGAGATGACGGTGCCTTGCCTCAGGCATACGCAGCGTCTTATCCAGGCCATCTATGAGACCGCCGGCCGGGAAGTGAAGCCCAGCGTGATCGTCAATCGCTTCGAGCAGAAGATGTTCGACAGCGGCATCAAGCAGGCCGACGTCCAGGACATTCTCGGCGAACATTTCGTCGGCGGCATCTCCAACAATTACCGGCTCGTGCGCGAGGCCGTCGACCGCGGCGTGCCGCTGCACGACATCGATCCCAACGCCAATGTCGTCAACGACCTGAAGAAGATCATCCTGCCGGAGGAAGCGGTGACGACGACGGCAAAATCGAAGTCGCTGTTCGGCCTCGGCAAGGGCCTCCTGAAGAGGAAAGCGGGATGAGTCGCTTCTCCACCCTGCAGAACCGCGACGCCCGTCCGCAGCGGCCGCCTGAACCAGCGCCTGTCGCGCATCATGCCGTGGTCATTCCGACGACCCGCAAGCCGGCTGCGCCAAAGCCGGACCACGCGCCCGCAAAAAGCGCCAACAAGGTGCTCGACGCGCGCGTGCGCATCCACCGCATGCTGCTCGAGGAGATCAATCTCGTCGCGCTGGAGCGTTTGCCGAAAGACGAAATGCGCCGCCAGGTGCATGAGTTCGTTTCGGAAAAGACGCGCGAGGAGCGGATGGCGATCAATACGGCCGAGCTTGACGCGCTCGTCGACGATATCGTCGACGAGATGGTCGGCCTCGGTCCGTTGGAGCCGCTGCTCAAGGATCCGGAGATTAACGACATCCTGATCAACGGCCATCAGAACTGCTTCGTCGAAAAACGAGGCAAGCTGCAGCAGGTCCACATCCCGTTCAAGGACGAGGCGCATCTACTTCGAATCATTAACAAAATCGTCGCCGCCGTCGGCCGCCGCGTCGATGAATCGCAGCCGATGGTCGACGCCCGCATGCTCGACGGCTCGCGCTTCAACGCCGCAATCCGGCCGGTCGGCGTCGATGGGCCGCTGGTGTCGATCCGCAAATTCTCCAAGAACAAGCTCGGCCTGCACAAGCTGGTCGAGTTCGGCGCCATCACGCAGAACATGGCCGAAGTGCTGGCGGCAGCCGTGCATGCCCGCAAGACCACGATCATTTCCGGCGGCACCGGCACCGGCAAGACGACGATGCTCAACGCGTTGTCGGCCTTCATTCCCGAGGATGAGCGCCTGATCACCATCGAGGACGCTGCCGAACTGCAATTGCAGCAGCCGCATGTGGCACGCATGGAGACGCGTCCGGCAAACATCGAGGGCCATGGCGAGCTCAAGCAGCGCGACCTGGTCAAGAACGCGCTGCGCATGCGTCCCGATCGCGTCATCCTCGGTGAGTGCCGCGGCGAAGAAGCCTTCGACATGCTGCAGGCGATGAACACCGGCCATGAAGGCTCGATGGCGACCATCCACGCCAACACGCCGCGCGACGCCATCTCGCGCCTCGAGCAGATGCTCGGCATGACCGGCATGCCGATGACGGTGCAGTCGATCCGCAGCCAGATCGCCAGCGCGCTCGACATCATCGTGCAGTTGACGCGCCTGTCCGATGGCAAGCGCAAGGTGACCAGCGTCGCCGAGGTGACGGGCATGGAGGGCGACGTCATCCAGATGCAGGAGATTTTTCGCTTCGTGCGCACCGGCATGGAGGCGGACGGCAAGATCATCGGTCATTTCGAGGCGACAGGCATTCGCCCGCGCTTCCTCGAGGACCTGCGCAACATGGGCATCGAATTTCCGGGCAAATATTTCGAACCCGGCCGACCGCAGGAGTAGCCGGTGCTCGAGGGGTTCAGCCCGATCTACGCCGTCTACGCCGCGGCTGCGCTCACCGGCATCATGATCGCCGAAGGCTGCTACTTGCTCTATGCCGGCCGCAGCGACAAGCGCACGGCGATCAACCGCCGCATGAAGCTGGCGGAGAACAAGATCAGCCAGGAGCAGGTGCTCATCCAGTTGCGCAAGGAGCGCGGCGTCGAAGGCGGCATGTCCCTATTTTCCTTCGATCGCTTCCGCGCCCTGCGCACACAGTCCGGCATGATCATGCCGCTGCCCAAGTTCCTCATGTTCACCTCGGGCGTGGCTTTCGCGCTGGCGCTTGTTGCCGTCTGGTACGGCCTGCCTCTGCTGTTCGGCCTGGGCTTGTTCCTGGTGCTGTCGCCGGTCTTGCCGGTGATGGCGATGCGTTTTCTGCGCAAGCGCCGGCATAAGCGCTTCGGCATGCAGTTGCCGGAGGCGCTGGAACTGATCACGCGCGGCCTCAAGGCCGGCCACCCCGTGCCGGTGGCGATCGCGATGGTGGCGCGCGAGATGGCCGATCCGATCGGCACCGAGTTCGGCGTCGTCGCCGACGAGGTGACCTATGGCTCCGATCTGGTTTCGGCACTCAACAACCTGTTCGAGCGGGTCGGCCACGAGGACCTGCCGCTGTTCGTCACCGCCGTGTCGATCCAGAGCAGTTCCGGCGGCAATCTGCGTGAGATCTTGGATGGGCTGTCGTCGACGATCCGCGAGCGCGGCAAGCTACGGCGCAAGGTGCGCGCCATTTCGACCGAAGGCCGCATGTCGGCCTACATCCTGACCGCCGTGCCGGTGCTTCTGTTCACCGCGATCATGGTGCTGATGCCGCAATTCTACCGCGACGTGTGGGGGGTGCCGAAGACCTGGTACATGCTGGGCGGCTCCGTCCTGTGGCTGCTGCTCGGCAATGCCGTCATGTTCAAGATGTCGAATTTCAGGTTCTGACATGGACGACATCATCCGCTTCCTCGCCTCGCTCGCGCCGACCTCGCCGCTGCCGGTGGCGGCGCTTTTGCTGGTGCTGGGCGGCGGCGCCATGGCTTGGCCGCTGGTCGTCGCCAAGGGCGATCGCAACGAAGTCAAGCGCAGGCTGAAGGTCGAGGTGGCCCAACCGATCGAGCAGGCGGAGCCGTCCCCAAGGAAGAACACCAGCGCCGTGCGCGAGAAGGCGGTGAAGCGGGCGCAGGAATTCTACGCCAAGAGCGACCCGGAAAACGTCGCGCGGCTGCGCCTGAAGCTCATCCAGGCCGGCTATATGGAACCGCGCGCCGTCGGCATGTTCTTCCTGATCCGTTTTGCCGCCATGGTCGGCGCAGCGCTTGGCGCTTTCCTGATCAATCATTGGGCTGCCAGCGCCGAGTCGACCGTGACCAGCCGCTGGACCTTAATCATCCTGTCGGGCGCGGCCGGCTATTTCCTGCCGGGTCTGGTGCTGACGCAGAAGGTGCGGGAAAAGATGCGCGAATACCGCAACGGCTTTCCCGATTTCATGGACCTGATGATCGTCTGCTCCGACGCCGGCATGAGCATGGAGGCCGGCATCGAGCGAGTCTCGAAGGAACTCGCCAGGACCTATCCGTCGCTCAGCCAGAACCTGCAATTGGTGTCGCTCGAGCTTAGGGCCGGCCGCAGCCTCGACGACGCGCTGAAGGCGCTCGCCGACCGCCTCAGCCTCGACGAGGTGCGCTCCTTCGCGACGCTGCTGCAGCAGTCCAAGGAGCTAGGCACCAGCCTGTCGGGCGCGCTGCGCGTCTTTTCCGACGAGATGCGCCACAAGCGCATGTCGCTCGCCGAAGAGAAGGCGCATGCCTTGCCGGCCAAGATGTCGGTGCCGGTGACGGTCTGCATCCTGCCGGTGGTGCTGATGGTCGCCATCATTCCCATCGTCGTGAAGCTGACGTCGCATTGAGGTGTGTTGATATCCAGGTGAGGCCGGCCTGCGAACGGCGGCTTCCTGCGCTTCCGGCCTTCGCCGGCCGAAGCGCTCACGAGTCACCGCGCAGTTAAGGCTACGGCCGGCGTAGGCCGGTGCTCACGTACTTTCAGTACGCTCCGCTCCGGTTCTCGGAACCCACCCTTCTCGGCTCGGCCTGGCCTGAATCTCAGCACACCTGGCTGTGCTGGTTAACGCATCCTTTGCACGCAACCGAAATTTGGGGGCATTTCGGCACCGAAGCTTAATCGCTGTGCTTTATGGTCTTTCCTGAAGAACGACCCGGCAAATCGGGCGATGGGGCAGGGGCATGCGTCACGGACTTCCTACGGCAGCGGCGGCGTTGGCGGCCGTCTTGATGATCACCGGCTGCACGACGAACGCAAACGTCGACACGACCAAGACCACCGCGATCCAGCCGACGGCCAAGGACGTCAGCGCAGGCGACCTGGCGGAGGGCAAGGCGCAGTTCCGTGAGGCGAATTTTGGCCTTGCCGAACAGCATTTCCGCAAGGCGGTGGAGCTCAAGGCCGACAATGCCGAAGCGTGGATGGGGCTTGCCGCCTCTTATGACGAACTCGGCCGCTTCGACTTTGCCGACCGCGCCTATGCCCAATTGCTGAGAGTCGCCGGGCGCAAGCCGCAGATCGTCAACAATATGGGCTATTCGCAGCTCCTGCGCGGCAACAAGGGGAAGGCAAGGGCCCTGCTGCTCGAAGCCAAGGCCGGCCTGGCCGACCAGACCGTGGTCGATGCCAACCTGGCGCTGCTCGAAAAGAGTTAGACCCCGTCAGGGTTCATCCGGCCCCCGGTTGAACCCGCATGTCCGAACGGGACAAGTTCGCCCGATAGTCGATTGCACCTAGCGAATGCCCGCTTTGTCCGACCGGTTTGCCCTAGGCACAACATCGGGCGCGCCGTCTTGCCAGCGGATGGTTTCGCGACAGTGGAAACAGAACTGTTTCAATCCAAACCAGAACGTTCCAGTCTTCGCATCTGTCCTGCGAAGTAGTGGATGCTTTGTAAACCTTGTCAGAAGGTTGCGTCGAAAGGTTAGCTGAAAACGGTATCGGCGGGCCGCCGTTAACCTAGAATGTAGCGCAAACCGACAATCCCAAGAGGCTTGCCGCTCACCAATGTTGGATTTCAGTTCGCTCCTCCTTGCGGCAGCGCTGTCGGGCACATGCCTCAGCATCACGCTGTTCGCAATCTGGTTCACCGAGCCCAAGGCACGTTTCATGCCCACGGTCGCATGCGGCATGCTGGTGCTCGTCGCCCATGTCGTCCTGTTCTGGCGCTATACCAAGGATGCCAGCCCGTGGCTCGGCCAGATCGTGCTCGCGCTGCTCAGCCTCGGCTTTCTCGCCATTTGCCTGTCGGCCATGCAGTATCTCGGTTTTCACAACTACCGTCGCGCCGTCTTGCCGACGCTGGCAGCCATGGCCGCTTGCGCCGCTTTCACCTATCTCGGTTTCGACGGTATCGGCTTCCAGATCACTTATGCGGCCGTCACGGCGCTGCTCGCGGCGATCGGGACGATGTTCTGGATGAAGGGGGACCACGACCGCCGGATACTGCTCGTCGTTTCGTTCCTGAGCGGGGCCTGCGGCGTCTCCTTCGCGCTGTGCGGCCTGGTGCTGCTGGCGCAGGGGCAATGGGTCCTCGGCGCCGCGCCCGACAACTGGGCGGAGCGGTTGAACTCCGTCGTCGCGGTCGCCTGCATGACCGGCCTCGGCGCGCTGACGCTTTCGCTGCACCACCTGCAGGCGCAGATAGAGCTCAAGGCCGAGACGATGACCGATCCGCTGACCGGCCTGATGAACCGCAGGGCGCTCGGCGAGCTTTACGGCGATCGCAGCTTCGGTCCGTTCATGGCGGTCGCGATGTTCGACCTCGACCATTTCAAGACGACCAACGACGTCTTCGGCCATCCCGTCGGCGATCAGGTGCTTTGCCGCTTCGCGGCGGTGATCAAGAAATACGGCCGAGCCGGGGTCGACGCCTTCCGGCTGGGCGGCGAGGAATTCGCGCTCGTCATGTCGCGCATGACGCCGGAGAAGGCGCATGATCTGGCAAGCCGGATCGGCGTCGCTTTCGGCACCGAGATCGTTCCGACCCATCGCGGTCCGCTGCGCAGCAGCGTCAGCGGCGGCATGGGATTTGGCGCCGCCGACGGCCGGACCCTCGACGAGGTGCTGGCCGAGGCGGACGCCGCGCTCTATGCCGCCAAGCGTGGCGGCAGGAATCGCGTCGTCGTTGAGAAGAAGACCGGCCAGCCCGACGCCGGGCCGGCCTTGCGTTCTGCCTAAATCCGCTTCGGTTACTCGGCTGCGCCGAGATATTCGGTCAGCGGTGGGCAGGAGCAGACCAGGTTGCGGTCGCCGGCGACATTGTCGATGCGCGAAACCGGCGGCCAGTATTTTGCCGACAGATCGGCGTCACCGGCGGGATAGGCAGCCTCGAGCCGCGAGTAGGGATGGGTCCATGCGCCGGCCAGCGCCTCGGCGGCGGTGTGCGGGGCGTTGACCAGAGGATTGTCAGCCTGCGGCCACTCTCCCTTCGCCACCTTCGCCGCCTCGCCCGCAATCGCAATCATCGCCTCGCAGAAGCGGTCGAGCTCGCCCTTGGGCTCGGATTCGGTCGGCTCGACCATCAGCGTGCCGGCAACCGGGAACGACATGGTCGGCGCGTGGAAGCCGTAGTCGATCAGGCGCTTGGCGATGTCGTCGACGCTGATGCCGGCGCTCTCCTTGAGCACGCGGGTGTCGAGGATGCACTCATGCGCGATGCGATCGCTCCTGCCCTTGTAAAGGAGCGGGAAATGCGGCGCGAGCCGTGTCGCCACATAGTTGGCCGAAACGATCGCCGTCTCCGTCGCCTGCTTCAGCCCCGCGCCGCCCATCATGCGGATATACATCCAGGTGATCGGCAGGATGGAAGCGCTGCCGAAGGGCGCGGCCGCCACGGCATGCGCCGAGCCTTCGGTGACATGGCCCGGCAGATAGGGCTTCAGATGCGCCCCGACGCCGATCGGGCCGACGCCTGGCCCGCCGCCGCCATGCGGGATGCAGAAGGTCTTGTGCAAATTCATATGGCAGACGTCGCGCCGATGTCGCCGGGTCGGGCGAGACCGACCAGGGCGTTGAGGTTGGCGCCGTCGAAATAGACCTGGCCGCCATGTTCGTGGATGAGGGCGCACAGGTGGCGCGCGCCTTCCTCATAGACCCCATGCGTCGAGGGGTAGGTGAACATCAGCGCCGCGAGGTTCTTGGAATGCTCGTTGGCCTTGGCCCTCAAATCGTCCATGTCGATGCTGCCGTCCTCGGCGCAGCGCACGACAACAACGCTCATTCCCGCCATCGCCGCGCTCGCCGGATTGGTGCCATGCGCGGAGGACGGGATCAGGCAGACGGTACGATGGCCTTCACCGCACGAGCGGTGATAGGCGCGGATGGCGAGCAGGCCGGCATATTCACCCTGGCTGCCGGCGTTGGGCTGCAGGCTGACCGCGTCGAAACCGGTGATCTCCGACAGCCAGGTTTCCAGGTCGTCGACCATGGCGCGGTAGCCGGCCGAATGGCCGGCCGGCGCGAAGGGATGCAGGTTGGCGACGCTCGGCCAGCTCACCGGCATCATCTCGGCGGCGGCGTTGAGCTTCATGGTGCAGGAGCCGAGCGGGATCATGGCGCGGTCGAGCGCGAGGTCCTTGTCGGCCAGCCGGCGCAGGAAGCGCATCATCTCGGTCTCGGAATGGTTATCATGGAAGACCGGCTGCGTCAGGAACTCCTTGCCGCGCGGCTTGCCCGGCATGGAGCCGCTTTCCGCAGCGCCCGGCTTGGCGCCGAACAAGGCAGCAATTGCCTCCAGATCGGCTTCCGTCGAGGTCTCGTCGAAGGCGATGCTGACGCGGTCGGCGTCGATGACACGCAACAGCCGTCCGGTCTTTTCGGCGGCGGAAGCGATCGAGCCGGCCTTGCCCTTGACCTCAGCCGTCACCGTGTCGAAGCGGTGTGTGCCGAGGACTGACACGCCCGCGGTCTTCAGCCCCGCCGCAAGGCGGTTGGCGAGGGTGTGGATCTGCCCGGCGATCGCCTGCAGGCCGGCGGGGCCGTGCCAGATCGCATAGGCGGTCGCCATGTTGGCGAGCAGCGCCTGCGCGGTGCAGATGTTGGAGGTTGCCTTGTCGCGGCGGATATGCTGCTCGCGCGTTTGCAGCGCCAGACGGTAGCCCGGGCGACCCTTGGTGTCGGTCGACTGGCCGACGAGGCGGCCGGGCATCAGACGGGTCAATCTGTCGGAGACGGCGCAATAGGCGGCATGCGGTCCGCCAAAGCCCATCGGCACGCCGAAGCGCTGCATCGGGCCGACGGCGATGTCGGCGCCGAGCTTTGCCGGCGCATCCGTCAGCGTCAGCGCCAGCGGGTCGGCGATGAAGACGACCAGCGCACCGGTGGCGCGGGCTTTCTCGATCGCCGCCTTGTGGTCGCCATAGACGCCGAAGGTGTCGGGCCAGGAGACGAGCAGGGCGGCGGTGTTATCGTCGATGGTCTCGCCGTCGACCTCGATGCCGAGCGGCTCGGCACGGGTGCGCACGACGTCGAGCGTCTGCGGATGCGGCGTGCCGGCAAGCGCCACCTTGGTGCGCTTGTCGCGATGATGGCGAAGCGCAATTCCCACGGCTTCTGCGACGGCGGTGGCTTCATCGAGCAATGATGCCGAGGCCACCGGCAGGCCGGTGAGCTCGGTGACCAAGGTCTGGAAATTGAACAGCATCTCCAGCCGGCCCTGGCTGATCTCGGCCTGGTAGGGCGTATAGGCCGTGTACCAGGCCGGGTTCTCGAACATGTTGCGCTGGATGACCGGCGGCACAAAGACACCGTGATAGCCGGCGCCGATGAAGCTCTTCAGCACCGTATTCTTGGCCATCATCGCCGACAATTCGGCCAGCGCTTCCGCTTCGCTGGCCGCAGAAGGCAGATTGAGCGGTTGGTCGAGCCGGATCGATCTCGGCACGGCCTGGCTGATCAGCGTCTCGACGGACGGAACACCGATCACGGCGAGCATCGCCCTGACATCGTTGACGTTGGGGCCGATATGGCGGGCCGAGAAAGGAACAGGTGCTGCGGTCATTTCTAGAATCCTGGTATCAGCCGATATGGGCTTTGTAGGCGGCCTCATCCATGAGGCTGGCGAGCTGGCTTTCGTTGGAAAGCTTCATTTTCCATAGCCAACCGTCGCTGGTCGCCGCCGAATTGACCAATGAAGGGTCGGACGAGAGCGACGTGTTGGCCTCGGTGATCTCGCCGTCGACCGGCGCGTAGACGTCCGACGCGGCCTTTACGGATTCGACGACGACCGCGGTGTCGCCCTTGGCGAGCTTGCGGCCGATTTCCGGCAGTTCGACGAAGACGAGATCGCCGAGCTGCTCCTGCGCGTAGTTGGTGATGCCGACGGTGGCGACGCCGCCTTCGACGCGCAGCCATTCATGGTCTTCAGTGAAATAGGTGTTTGCCATCGGGAATTCATCCTTTGCGGTAGCGATGCGGCGTGAAGGGGAGCGATGTGACGTCGATCGGGATGTTCGTCCCGCGGACATCGGCGAACAGTCTGGTGCCGGGCTTGGCCAGCGCGGTGTTGACGTAGCCCATGGCGACCGGATGGCCCGTCGAGGGGCCGAAGCCGCCCGAGGTGACATGGCCTGCCGGATTGCCGTCGGCGTCGACCAGCGCCGCGCCGGCGCGCACCGGTTGGCGACCATCGGGCTTCAGGCCGACGCGCTTCTGCGATGGGCCGCGCTCAAGAATGGATCGCAAGGCATCGGCGCCGATGAACTGGCCCGAGGCGCGGACCTCCTTGGGGATGGCCCACATCAAACCGGCGCTCGCCGGGTCGATCTCGGGCGTCAGGTCCTGGCCGTGCAGGCACAGCCCGGCCTCGAGCCGCAGGCTGTCGCGGGCGGCAAGGCCGATCCATTGCACGCGCTCGTCCTGCAGCAGCTTTGCCACGAGATCGCGGGCGTCCGCCTCCGGCAGCCCGATCTCGAAACCGTCCTCGCCGGTGTAGCCGGAGCGGCTCATGAACCATTTTTGCCGGGGCTCGACACCATGCATGAAGAGCAGCGAGCCGGTTTCGATGCCAGCCCTTGCAAGCGCGGCCCAGGCGTCCGGGCCCTGGATGGCCAGGAAGACGCGGTCGAGCGGCTCGACCTGGGCGTCGAAATCCGCGGCCAGCGCGCTGAGGTGCTTTTCGTCCTCCACCGCGTTGCCGGCATTGGCCACCACCATGAAGCGATCATCGCCGAGCCGGATGACGATCAGGTCGTCGATGATGCCGGCCGCCTCATTGAGGAAGAAGGTGTATTTGGACTGGGAAATTTCCAACGCGCCGGCAGCGAGCGGGCAGGCGCGGTCGAGAAGCGCGGCGGCGCCCGGACCGCTGACCTCGAACAGCTTCATATGCGAGATGTCGAACAGGCCGGCATGCTCGCGCGTGTGAAGATGCTCCTTCATCACGCCCGCCGGATAAGTCAGCGGCATCGACCAGCCGGCGAACGCGCCGAAACGAGCGCCCACGGCGCTATGCAAATCCTCGAGGGGTAGGTGTTTGGTGTCGCCCGTCATGTCTTCTCCAGAGTCGCACGCCATCGACCGCCACTGGCGGCCTAGTCCGTGCCCCTCTGTCTGAAGCCTGAGAGACTCGCGCCCCGTAACTCTGTCGGCAGCGCTTACACCTTCGGCGCGGGAAGATTCCCGACTTTCCAGAGTTGTCTTTCCCGTCCACGGTTCTTTTGCCTGAGAGATTTCGGGCGATTTCCCCTTCGGCGACAGCTTTCGCTGTTCTCTCCCGCAAACAGGTAGGACTCAGTCGCCTGAATCCTCGACGCGCCATCCATAGCCCGTCGGCGACACCTTGTCACCTCCCAGCGACATGTTGCTGACAAGTCTTCGCTGACCACGCCGTTTGACGCTCGGCATTTTCCTGAATCGCCCAGAAGACTACTGTTTCGGTTTGGCCTGTTCCGGCTTGGCGCTGGTGTCGAAGCGCGACATCCATTTGAAGCCGCCGAACCAGTAGCGGCGCACCCCCGCGATGGTGCCGTCGGCGGTGCGCGCGCCGATCCAGTTGTTGACATATTGGACGAGGCGAATGTCATCGGGGCGCAGGGCGAACGCTTCCGGCGTGTGCAGCAACGGGCCGCCCACCAGCTTGAACTTCGCGTCATAAAGCCTGGCCGCCATTTGCGGCGTTGGCGATGTGGCCACCATGGCCTGCGCATTGCCGCCGATGAGGGCGGCAAAGACGTCGGTGGTGTTGTCGAAGGAAAGGATTTCCGCCTTCGGGAAGGCCTCCTTGGCGGCTGCCTCATCGGTGGAATTGGAGAGCACGGCGATCTTGTAGCCAGGCGCCGTCAACGCCTTGACCGGCCGCCTGCCAAGGCTGGCGATGGACGCAACCATGCGAATGTCGGCGGCCCCCGTGGCATTGGAGAATACGACGTCGCGGGCGCGCTCCGGCGTGTTGGCATAGCCTGCCGCGATCAGGTCGAAGTCGCCCTTCAGCAGCCGCGCCTTCAGGTCGTTCCATGGCGCTTCGACCAGCTTCAGTTCGACGCCGAGATCCGAGGCGAGCGCGTTGGTCAGATCGACATCGTAGCCCGCGAACTTCCCGTCGGCCTTCTTGATGATCCAGGGCGGATTGATTGCAACTCCGACTGTCAGCGTCTTCTGGTCGACAACGCGTTTGAGACTGTCGTCGGCGCGAGCCGGCAAAAGAGCCAACCAGGCAGAAAGAGCAAGTATAATCGTGGCGATTACCTTAGCGCGCATGAATATAACCTCGCTGCTGGCCCCTCTGGTTGTCAGATTTACACAGAGGTGCCATTCTGTCGATAGCGGAACCTGATGGAGATTTGCCAATGTCGGCGCGGATGGCGGTTACCGGTTCGATGATGTTCCTGGCCTGCGCCTTCGGCAATCCGGCAAAGCTGTCGCTTCTGCCCGATGCCGCGCAAGCGGCAGGCCCCAAACGCGTGGTCTGCTCCAGCGCGGACTATCGCTACTCCTATTGCGGGGTCGACACGCGCGGCGGCGTGCAATTGACCAACCGGCTGTCGAAATCGCGTTGCCAGTACGGCAGGAGCTGGGGCTATGACGGCGGCGGCATCTGGGTCGACAATGGCTGCTCGGCGGAGTTCCTGGTCGCCGGGTCAGGCCGCAGGCCGTCTCCCGGCGACGCGGCGGCGGCGATCATCGTCGGAGGCATTGTCGGCGCGATCCTCGACAGCAACAACCAGCACGGCCACCATTCGGACAATTATTATCCGAGGCCCAAGCCGCGCCGCGACGATCGGTGGATCGATCCGACGCCGCAATTCGACAGGGAGGGCAATCCCAATTTCGATACCCACGGCAACTATCAAGGATGCCACGGCGTCGGCTGCATGGTGGATAATCCGGACGACACGCAGGACGCGCCGCCTGAGCCCGGTCAAACCACTTTCGACAGTTCGGACGAATGATCGCGTCACCAAGTCCGCATGCTGAACGCCGGATGCGTCCGACCGCCGCCTATCGGGGAACCAGCAGGCGAGGGGTCATCAAATCCCGCCATACCAGTCGTAGCCATTGTCCTCCCAATAGCCGCCGCGGCCGCCGCCGATGGCGGTGAAGCCGTCGACCAGCTCGATCTTGTAAACGTATTTCGGCATCTTGTAGCCGAGCTGGCGCTCGACCCGCACGCGCAGCGGCGCGCCGTTTTCCACCGGCAGCGGCTTGCCGTTGAGGCCATAGGCCAGGATCGTCTGCGGGTGACGGGCATCGATCAGGTCGATGGAGCCGTAATATTTGATATCGCCTGAGAGGCTCTGCTCGATCGTGTCGAGACAGTGGAACATGACGTAGCGCGCCTGCGGCTTCACCACCGCCTGGTCGAGCACCAGCGACAGCGGCGTGCCGGTCCATTTGGCGATGCAGCTCCAGCCTTCGACGCAATCGTGGCGGGTGATCTGGGTGCGGCTCGGCATGTTCTGGAGCTGCTCGCGGGTGAGCGACAGAGGTTTTTCGACCAGCCCGGTGACCTCCAGGCGCCAGTCTGCGAAATTGTTGGCGAGAAGACCCTTGTAGGTGTCGTCGTCCGGTGCGGTGACACCATTCGGCCGCTGCGGCTGGCGGATGTCTGCCCCAGTGAATTCCGGCGCCAGCGCGTCGCGGCCGGCAAGCAGGCGCTGCGCGCGCCAGGTCAGGCCGTTGGCGTTTTCGAGGAAGCTGCGCAAGCCCCCGCCAATGCCAAGGCCGCTGTCGAAGGCATCACAGCCTGACAGCGCGATGCCGGACAGGCCGAGACTGGCGGAGGTGAGGAACTTCCGGCGACTGATCTGGAATTTCGCCATGTCAGGCGCTCCTCTCGGTTGGCTGGTCGTGCTTTGCGGGCGGGTCGGTGCGGTACCAACCGGTGATGATCGAGCGCAGCTCGTTGATCGGGCCGGCCGCCAGGATCATCAGTATGTGGATGATGAAGAAGAGGACGAGCAGCACCATGACGGTGAAGTGGATGGTGCGCGCCGTCTGCCGGCCGCCCAGGATCTCATTGAGCCAGGGCAGCACCGAATTCATGCTCGGCGACATGGCAAGGCCGGTGATGATCATCAGCGGCAACAGCACGAACAGCACGCCGCCATAGGCCATTTTCTGCAGTGTGTTGTATTCGCGCGTGTGGTGGAATTTCAGCTTCGCGTGGTCGACGATGTCGCGCGGCAGCTTGCGCAGATCCTCGATACGCGGAGCGAGGTCGCGGCGGATATGGCCGTTGATGAGGCCCGAGATCAGCCAGACGAGCAAGGTGGCCGAGAGCAGCCAGGCGAAGAAGAAATGCACGACGCGGGCGGTGCCGAGGTCATAGTAGGAAGGGATCGTCGCCCAGGCCGGGAAGGCGCGCGGCGTCTCCTGTCCAGGTGGGCCGGACCAGCCGAGCACACCGGTGGTGTCGAAGCGGTGCCCGAAGACTTCCGTATAGCCCCGGGGGCCATTGTCGGTATTCTCGGCGCCGATTTGGAGGATGGTGTTGTTGTAGGCGAAACCCGATTCCTTGCCGATATAGAGCTGCGGACGCGCGTTGAATATCTGCAGGCCCGAAAGCAGCATGAAGAACAGCGAGAACGCCCAAAGCCAATGGGTCAGCCGCGTCCAGCGCGACTGCCGGTAGATGAGGGTCGTGTCCTTCGTCTCGGTGGCGGGTTGGCTCGTGGTAGCAGAATCCATTCCGTCCTCCGGCCGCATGATCCAAGCGGCCTTTTCAGGTCATTGTCTTCCCCTCAATACGTCGCCGCACAAGGCAATGTTTCATGCGATCACGGATTTATTACGGAGCGCCGAGGCTGACCGCGAGGTTGACCGCGGCGGCAACGATCACGGTATTGAAGAAAAACGTCAGGATCGAATGGATGAGCACGACCTGACGCATGCGCGAGGTCGTGATCGCAGTGTCGGCCGTCTGCGCGGTCATGCCGATGACGGTTGCGAAATAGAGGAAATCCCAACCTTCCGGCCTTTTGTCGCCGGGAAAGTCGAGTCCGCCGACCGGAATCTTCGTCTTGGTTCTCTCATCGACCTGGTCACCGCCCATCCAATAGACATGCGCGTAGTGCAGGGCCGCCATGGCATGGATGGTGAACCAGCCAAGCGGGATCGACAGCATCGCGAACAGGATCTCCCACGGATGCGCGGCATCCTTCTGGTTGATGAGCTGGAACAGCGAGCCGATAGCGATGCCGACGACAAAGAGGGTAACGGCGAAGATCAGCAACACCGGAAGATCGGTGGCGCGCGCGTTCTTGCTGAGATAGCGGCCGGTAAGCCTCGGCATCAAGGCAAGGACCAGGATGATGAAGGTCGCAAAGAACACGTTGGCGCCGATGGAGTAGGGGAGCGGCAGGCGCAAAAACAGTGCAAGAAGCAGCGCGACGATGCCGAAGGCGGCGGCCAAAGCGAACTGCATGTGCCGATGCATCGGCGTGTCGAGGGATGTGTCGCCACCCATGGCCCGGTCTCCGAAAGGCGTTCGGATCAGTCCGGTGTGACGGATTTGAGCGCCCGCCGCAAGATGCGGTCGAGCTCGCCGAGAAAATGCGACCTGTCCTTTGGCGTGAAGGCGGCGTTGAAGCCGCGGCTTTCACCGCTCTCGCGCAGATGCTGCTTGAGATCGCGCATCGCCACAGCCATGCCGATGGTCTGCGGCGTGAAGGGACGGCCTGTGGGTCCCAGCACATGCGCGCCGAGCGCTACCGTGCGCGCGGCGAGCGGGATATCGGCCGTCACCACGATGTCGTTGGGCCTGGCATTCTCGACGATCCAGTCATCCGCCGCATCCGCGCCCTTGGAGACCACGACGTTGCGGATCATCGGATCGCGCGACGGGCGCAGACCGCCGTTGGAGACGTAGGTGACCACCACGCCATGGCGCTCCGCGACCTTCTCGACCTCGGCCTTGACCGGGCAGGCGTCGGCATCGACGTAGATCTCGGGTGCGGGCATCGTCTCTCCAAACGAATATGGGGCCGGCGTGTCAGCCAGCCCCATGGCAGAAATCGCAGGACTTGTCAGGCCGCCAAGGCGCCCGACTTCTTCGCCGTCCAGGTGGCGATGTAGTCCATCAGGCCGGGGTTGAGGCAGTCATAGGGTTCGAGCCCGATCGACTTCAGC
>NZ_LPWA01000128.1 GCF_001510895.1 Mesorhizobium loti
CGGGACAGCACCCCCCTCCTGCCTTGCCGGGGCATCTCCCCCGCAAGGGGGGAGATCGGATGTCGCGGCGGCCTTCGCCAATCGCAGACGCAGATTGCCTTACGCCCTCCTTCTCTCCGGCCCATTGTCCAGCCACGCCAGATCCTCAGCCGTCAGCGAAATATCCAGCGCCTTGAGACTATCCTCCAGCTCGTCCAGCGTGCGCGGGCCGATCAGCGGCACGGACGGGAAGGGCTGCGCCAGGACATAGGCGAGCGCGACGTGGATGGGGCTCTTGCCCAGCCGGTTGGCCAGTTCGATTGCCCGGTCGCGGCGGCCGAAATTCTTCTCCGAATACCAGACCCGCACCAGCTCCTCATTGTCGGTCCGATCACGCCCGGCGCGATCGGTGAAGAAGCCGCGGCCCTGGCTCGACCAGGCGAAGTTCGGCATCTGCCTTGCCGTCAGCCAGGTCTTCCAGGCGTCCGTGGAGGAGGTGATGCAGCCGGCCCAGATCGGCTCCAGCATCTCGGCCAGCGAGAAATTGTTCGACAGCGCGCCGGGCTTCTGCTTGCCGGTGCGTTCGGCATAGGCGATCGCTTCATCCATGCGCTGCATCGTCCAGTTGGAGCCGCCGAACAGGCCGCGGATGCGGCCGGCCTTGGCTTCCCGGTCCATGGCGTCGACGAACTCGCCGACCGGCACGTCCGGATTGTCGCGATGCATGAAATAGATGTCGACATGGTCGGTCTGCAGCCGGTCGAGCGACTGGGCGAGTTGCTTGCCGATCACATCGGGGTAGCAAAGCGGCGAATGCGCACCCTTGGCGATGATGACCGACTGCTCGCGCACGCCGCGATTCATCAGCCACTGGCCAAGCAGCGCTTCGGTGTAGCCGGCGCCGTAGACGAAGCCGGTGTCGAACAGATTGCCGCCGGCTTCGAAGAAGGCGTCGAGCAGGATCGAGCCCGAGGAGAAGGTTCGGAAATCCTCGAAGCCGAGCGCCAGCCGCGAGGCTGGCGCGGCAGGCCCGGAATGGCGCGCTTGCCGATGGTGGTGCCGCTCGTGCGCAACGGCCGGCCGGAGATGGTGTTGACGCGCTTAGCCGGCTTCTCGATCTCATACTCGAGCCCAACCGCGGCCCGCCATTTGTCGAGAGCACGTAAATTATGAAGGCTGTCGGCCCAGCCCATGCCTGGCCAGGTGAATTCGTGGCGACCGGCCAGGATCGCCTCGCCGGCGGCGTCGACCTCGAAGGAATAGAGGTGGCGCGTCTCGTTGACGCTGACCGTCTCGCGCGTGCCGCCGGACCGGATCACCTCGATCCGGCCCGGTCCGACATCGCGGTTGCCCCCGGCGAACCAGAAATCCGGCACCTCGATATGACCCTTGGTGCCGAAAATGCGCAGCACATTGTCCTGGTTGAGCGAAATGCTGCAGGAAACCTCGGCGACGATGCCGCCCGGGAAATGGAGCAATGCCGAGGCCCATTCGTCGACGCCGGACTGGCCGAGATGGGCCGCACCCACCACTCTGTCCGGCTCAAGGAAGGGCTGGCCTGCCGCAGCACCCGCAATCAGCCGCGCCATCGACACGGGATAGCCGCCGACATCGAGGATGCCGCCGCCGGCGAGATCGTTGGCGTAAAGCCGGTGCTCCGGCATGAAGCCCGGCATGGCGAAGCCGAAGCTCGACTTGATCAGGCGCACCTCGCCGATGGCGCCGGATTTGATCAGCTCAACCAGTTGCAGCGTCTGCGGATGCAGCCGGTACATGAACGCTTCGCCCAGAAAGGTGCCGGCCTTGCGCGCCGCATGCATCATCGCGTCGGCCTCGAAGGCGGTCAGCGCCAGCGGCTTTTCGCAAAGCACATGCTTGCCGGCTTCCGCGGCCTTGATCGCCCATTCGGCATGGCCGGGATGCGGGATCGAAATATACACGGCATCGACGCCGTTATCGGCAAGCAGCGCGTCATAACCGTCGAGGATTCGCGCGCCCGGGAGGCTTGCGCCAGACCCGGCTTGCCGGGATTGCGTGCGCCGAGCGCGACCAGTTCGCCGGTGCGCGACTGCGCCACGCCGCCGGCAAAGGATTTTGCGATGCTGCCGGGCCCAAGAATGCCCCAGCGAATTTTTTGGTTGGATGTCATGTCGGAAATTCTCCATGCGGTCGCCACCACGCCTTCGCGATCGGGCAGAAAGGAAGTCAGCGAATCCTCGCCCCTGTCTTGTCGAAGAGCAGCGCGCGCTCCGCCTTGATCGAGACGGTGAAATGATCGCCGCTGGCGCGCTGCCGCGCCGCTTCGCGCTCGACGATCAGCTCCTCGGGTCCGGCATTGGCGTAGACATAGCTCACCGAGCCCAGATGCTCGGCAACATCGGCCTTGACCGGAATGTCGCAGTCGCCCTCGCCGGCCTCGAAGAAGTGCTCAGGCCTGACGCCGAGCACGACCTCGGCGCCTGTCGCGGGAAACGGCTCGCAAAGCGGCTTGCGCAGCCGGGCGCCGCCATGATTGACGAGCTCGAGGATTGCCGCGCTGTTGGACGTCTCGACGACTTTCGCCTTGAGAAAGTTCATCTTCGGGGAGCCGATGAAGCCGGCGACGAAACGGTTGGCCGGGTCGTCATAGAGGTCGAGCGGGGCGCCGATCTGCTCGACATTCCCGGCCTTAAGCACGACGATGCGGTCGGCCAGCGTCATCGCCTCGGTCTGGTCGTGCGTCACATAGATCATGGTGACGCCGAGCTCCTTGTGCAGGCGCGAGATCTCGACGCGCATCTGGACCCTCAGTTCCGCATCGAGATTGCTCAGCGGCTCGTCGAAGAGAAAAACCTGCGGCTCACGCACGATGGCGCGGCCGATGGCAACGCGCTGGCGCTGGCCGCCGGACAATTGCTTCGGCCGCCGCTGCATCAATTCGTCGATGCGCAGGATCTCGGCGGCGCGCTTGACCCGGCGCTCGGTATCGGCCTTAGGATTGCCGTTCATCCTCAGCCCGAAGGAGAGGTTCTGCTCTACCGTCATGTGCGGGTAGAGGGCGTAGGACTGGAACACCATGGCGATGCCGCGATCGGCGGGCTCGATATCGTTCACCAGCTTGCCGCCGATGGCGATCTTGCCGCCGCTGATGTCCTCCAGTCCGGCGATCATGCGCAAAAGGGTGGACTTGCCGCAGCCGGACGGGCCGACGAAGACGACGAACTCGCCGTCGGCGATGTCGATGTCGGCGCCGTGCACGACCTCGAAGACGCCGAAGCGCTTGACGACATTGGTGAGCGTGACGGCAGCCATTGCGTCCCTTCTACTTGACCGCGCCGGCGGCGATGCCGGCGATGAAATGGCGCTGCAGGAGCACGAAGACGATGAGCATCGGCACGGTCAGCATCACGGCGCCGGCCATGATGCCGCCCCAGGAAACCTTGGTGAGGCCGATCAGCGTGCCGAGCGCCACCGGCGCCGTCATCGCGCCGGGCTGGCTGTTGATCAGCAGCGGCCAGAGATAATTGTTCCACGAGGCGAGGAACAGGATGATGGCCAAAGCCGCCAACATCGGCCGCGCCAGCGGCAGCGCCACGAACAGGAAGATGCGCCATTCCTTCACGCCTTCAACGCGTGCCGCATCGAACAGCTCGGCCGGCATCATCGAAAAAGCCTGACGCATGAAGAGCACGCCGAGCGAATTGAACAGCGGCGGGACGATCAGCGCGATCCAGGTGTTGGCGAGCTGAAAATCGCGCGCCACCATGATGAACTGCGGGATCAGCACCACCGCATAGGGAAGCGTGATGGTGCCTAAGATGATCGCCACCACGACGCCTTTGCCGAGGAATTCGTAGCGCGCCAGCGCCCAGCCGGCCATCGAGGTAAGCAGCACCGAGAGAAACGTATAGGTCACCGCCACCGAGACCGAGATGCCGATGGCGCCGACGAAATTGGTGTCGCGCTGCAGATTGTTGAAATTGTCGAGGAAGCCGTCATGCGGCAGAAGCTCGATGCCGGGGCTGAAGATGCCGTTGTCGGGCATGGTGGAGAACACCACCATCATCCACAGCGGAAACAGCCAGACCAGCGCCAGCGGCGTCAGGACAAGATGCAGCGCAATGCTGCGGCCGAGCTGCCTTTGCGAGCGCGAGGTCATTTCGGCTCTCTCGTCAGCCAGAGCTGCACCAGCGTAATGGCGATGGCGAGGCCCGCCATGGTGTAGGCGATGGCCGAGGCATAGCCGAAATTGAGCGAGCGGAAGCCCTGGCGGTAGAGCAGCAGGCCAAGTGTCTCGGTGCCGCCACCCGGGCCGCCGCGCTCGGTGATCAGGAACGGCTCGGTGAAGAGCTGCATGGTGCCGATGATCGACAGCACGGCGCAGAAGACGATGACCGGCTTCAATAGCGGCAGAGTGATGTGGAAGAACTGCTTCACCTTGCTGACGCGGTCGAGCGTCGCCGCCTCGTAGACATCGTCCGGGATGGACTGAAGGCCGGCGAGGATGATGATGGCGTTGTAGCCGGCCCAGCGCCAGGTCACCGCGATCATGATCAGCGCCATCGCCGGCGTGACGTTGGAAAACCAGTCGATCTTGGGCAGGCCGACGCTGTTCAAGAGCTTGTTGACGATGCCGAAGTCGAGGCTGAACATCAGCCGGAACACCGCCGAATAGGCCACCTCGCCGACCACGACCGGAGCGAAGAAGGCGAAGCGGTAGAGGCCGCGCGCCTTCAGCAGCGGCGAATTCAAAAGCACCGCCATGACGATCGCCAGCGAGATCATCACCGGTACCTGGATGACGAGGATCAGCAGCGTGTTCTTCAAGGCATTGAAGAAGGCGGGGTCGCCGATCAGGCGGCCCCAGTTGAAGGTCGGCGCGAAGCGCCACGGCACGGTGCGGGTCGCCTGGAAGGCGATCAGGAACGAGCTGATGATCGGCCAGATCCAGAAGATGGCGAAGATCAGCAGATAGGGCGCGAGGAAGCGATACGCGGTGGCGTTGCGATAGCGCATCGTCTTCCTCCTTTCCTAGCGTTTAGTGCCGCACGCCTTCTGAGCGCGGTTTGATATGCCGCCTTGCGGTTTCGTTATCGCCGCCAACTGTCGATGCCGGCGCCGCCCCTCACCTGCCTGCCGGCATCCTCTCCCCGTATAGTGACGGGGAGAGGGGCGCTCTCAGCGACGGTTTCGCCAATCGCCAACATTGCAAGAGAGGCGCCGAGGCTGCGGCCAGCTCCCCCTCTCCCCGTCACTATACGGGGAGAAGGTGCCGGCAGGCGGATGAGGGGCAGCGCCGACGTCCGGCAACCGTCCTCCCGCCCCTGCATCGATTGCCACTCCTACTTGACCGGCAGGCCGGTCGCCGAGGCGATCTGGCTGGCTGCGTCGTCGAGCGCTGCCTTGGCGTCGGGATAGCCGCCGGCGAGATATTTGGTCTGCACGGCGCGCAGGATGATCTCGGCATCGCTCTGGAACTGCGTGCCGCGGCTCGGCACGACCTTGGGCAGCGTGGCGAGGATGTCCTTCCACACCGCCTGGTCGCCCCAATAGGGCTGGCCTTGCGCGACATAGGGATCTTCAAGCGCCGAGATCAGCGACGGCACCAGGCCGAAATCCTTCAGCATGGTGATCTGGCCTTCATTCGTCTCCAGCGTGTATTTGAGATAGGCGTAGGCCGCTTCCTTGTTCTTCGAGGCCGAGGTGATGGCCAAGGAGGAGCCGCCGAGATTGGCGGCGCGCGGGCCGTCGGCGGTCAGGCTCGGCATCAGGTACACGCCCCACTTGCCGCTTTCCTTCGGTGATTCGGTGCGGATCGTGCCTTCATACCAGCCGCCATAGACCTGGGTGGCGACGGTGCCGGCGGTGTTGTTGGTGATCTTGGTCGACCAGTCGGCCGAAGAGACGATGCCGGCGTCCTTCATCTCCTTCACCTTGGTCATGGCGTCGACGCATTTCGGCTGGTTGACCGTGATCGACTGGCCGTCCTCGGCGAAATAGGCGCAGCCCTGCTCGTTGGAGATCATGCGGAAGAATTCGGTGTCGCCGTTGAAATCGGCATTGGTCATGGTGACGCCGGGATTGGCGGTCTGGATCTTCTTGCCGGCGGCGATGAAATCGTCCCAGGTCTTGATCGAGGCAGGGTCGATGCCGGCCTTCTCGTAGAAGTCGCGGCGATAGAAGACGGCGACCGGGCCGGAATCCCAAGGCATCGCATAGGCCTTGTCGCCGACCTCGAGCTCGGTGCGCTTGAAGTCGGGAAATTTCTTCTGGTCCTCGGCGGTGTAGCCCAGCGTGTGCAGATCGACGAAGCAGTCGGGGAACTGGCTCCAATAGTTCTCGGCCTCGCCGTTCTCGATCGAGACGATGTCGGGCAGGCCGACGCCGCCGGCGGCGCAGCGGCGATCGACTTGTCGTAGGTCGGCTGGTTGCCGAGGTCCTGAACCGTGACCTTGATGTCGGGGTATTTCTTGTTGAAGCCTTCGACCGTCGATTTCAGCGACGAAGCGGCGATGTTCCAGCTCCAGATCGTGAGTTCGCCGGATTGGGCGAGGGCCGGGCCGGAGCCCAGGGCAAGCAAAAGCGTGGCGCAGGTCAGTGTGGTGCGCATTGAAATCCTCCCATTTCGTTTGCTCTCTCACCGTGAGCATGGCTAGATTATGCGGCGCGGAAGGCTTGTCCCCGACAAAGGGAATAAGAAGTTGGCGGAAAGTAAG
Organism: Mesorhizobium loti; assembly: GCF_001510895.1. Taxonomy (GTDB): domain Bacteria; phylum Pseudomonadota; class Alphaproteobacteria; order Rhizobiales; family Rhizobiaceae; genus Mesorhizobium; species Mesorhizobium loti_A. The sequence goes on from NZ_LPWA01000128.1 coordinate 6,675, forward strand.
ATGCCCGGGCGCCGTTCTATCAGCCAGGCGCGAGCAGCGTCGAAGGGCTGCCGCTGGCCTTGCAGATGTTCCACAACCACCCGCTGGTGATGCTGAAGCCGCACTGGCACGCCCAGGTCGAGGTGAATTTCATCGTGCGCGGCAGCGTGCACTACCGCATGGCCGAGCATGAAATCGCGCTTTCGGCCGGCGAAATGTGCCTGTTCTGGGGCGGCCTGCCGCACCAGATGGACGATCTCTCCGACGACGCCATTTATGCCGGCGCGCATCTGCCGCTGGTGCATTTCTTCAGATTGCATTTGCCGGCCGATGTCCGGCACCGGTTGATGACGGGTGCTACTCTGGTGACCAATGCCACCGACCAGTCCGACAACGACAATTTCAGGCGCTGGAACGAATATGCGCGCTCGGGCGATCCGGCCAAGGCCGAACATGCCGTCAACGAGCTGCTGCTTCGGCTCGAGCGAGTGCGTTTCGAGCCCTACCGGCTGGTGCCGGAGACGGCATCCGGGCAAGGGGCGGGCAGTCCCTTCGACCAGCAGTCCTCGCGCAATGTCGGGCGCATGTGCGATTTCATCGCCGAGAATTTCCTCTACGACATCGACTGCGTGAACATAGCGGCGGCGGCCGACATCCATCCGAAATACGCCATGAGCCTGTTCAAGAAATCGACCGGCATGACGCTCAACGAATATGTGAACCTTTTGCGGCTGAGTTACGCGCAGGCGTTGCTTATGCACGAGGGCGCCAATGTGCTGAAGGTCGCGATGGACTCAGGCTTCGGCTCGCTCAGCGCCTTCAACAAATCCTTCCGCAAGCTTGCCGGCATGTCGCCCTCCGATTTCCGCCGGGCGGGCGGGCGCTAGTCCTCCCGCCAACTGGGTCGCGCCGGCAAGGGCGACCCTTGCCGGCCCGTACCGCCTTATCCGCTTACTTTGCCGGCTGGATGCTCGAGGCCGCCAGTTTGCCGGCCTTCGTCGAATAGGTGATGGTGACCTTCTCGCCGACCTTCAGCGTCTCCGCTTCGATTCCTTCCGGCAGCGAGAATGTCTTGCCGTCGGCTAAGGTGATCGAATCGCCTTTCTTGTCGATGCTGGCGATCGTGCCGGTGATCGCGTTCGCATAGGCAGCGGTGGCCGACGCGATTGCCAGTATCGTTGCAGCTGCGATGACTGATCTTTTCATTTTTCTACTCCTGCCTTGTTCCGCCGAGGGCGTCTGCCCCGGGCTGCTTCAGTGAGATCCGGCAGTGCGCCGGATCATGACTCCCGACCGGAGAGGGAGACTGGACCAATTCTAAGCGCCTGAGTTTTCGACCGGCTGGCCATGGCCGTACGAATGCGTAAGCCGGCTCGGCCCTCACAGGTCGCGCAGCTGCTCGACGGTCAGAGCCGATCTTCGACTGGCTGAAATCACCGCGGCGGCGACCGAGACGATGACGAGGACAAGCACGGTCGCGAGATAAAGCCACGGCACGGACAATGCCTCGGGCGGCGGATCGAACACGCCGGTCAGGAGCTTCACCAACATCCAGGCGGTCAGGACCCCCGACAGCAGGCCGAAGATCAGGCCGCCGGCAAGGATGACGATGCCCTCGCTCCAGAGGAACGCCCCCAGCTGAGCCGGGCTGGCGCCGATAGCACCGAGGATCGCAAAGGGCCGACGCCGCTCGGCAAAACCCAGCGCCAGCATCAGGCCAGCGGCAGCGGCGGCCATCACGACAGCAAATCCAAGCTCGATCGCGGTCAGCCCGCCAAGGTCGACCGCGGTCAGGCTCGATCCGATGAGATGCGCTGCTTGCCCGACATCGGCGACTTTCAGCGACGGGTCGACGGCGAGCACGGAAGAGACCTGGCGCGACAGCACGGCCGGATCACCTCTTGAGCGCATCAAGACATATTCGGCGGCATCAGAGCCGGTAACGCGGGCCACATAGGCGGCGTTGGCAACGAGGAAGGAATCTTTCGGCGCCGTTGGAAATTCGCGCGCGACGCCGATGAACCTGAATGCCACCGGATGGTACTGGTGGTTCCTCGCATCGACCAAGCGCAGATTGATCGTATCGCCCTGCTGAAGCTGGAAATCCTGCACGGTTTCTTCCGATACCAGGACGCCGTCGGGCGTGGCGGCGAGCCGGGCGAGCATTTCGGCCGCGCCGGCGCCGCCGAAATAGGCGTCGGAAAGGTTCGTGGCACGCCCAATGTGTTTTGGGTCGATGCCGTAGAGGTCCTGCAGGTCGGCGCCGACATAGGCGAAGCGATGCTGCATCGGCTCGGCCGCCACGGCATCTGTCAGCACGGTCAGCGCTGCCAGATGCGCGCCGGCCGGTCGGTCGGACGTCCCGAACACCGTGACATCCGAGCCATTTGTCAGTTCGGCGTCGATGCGCGCCTGGGCATTGTAGGTGGTGTTGAAGATCGCCGTCGACGTGGCGAAGGAGACGGCCAGCGCCGTCATGGCGATGCCGACGGTCAGACGGCTGGACTGCCTCGACAAAGCGGCCGATACCACCGGCGCCAACGGTCCGGAGGTCGGAGCAACGATCGCTCGCAACAGCTTGCTGTTCCGCGCGATCACCGAGCTTGACAGCCTGATCGTCAGTAGCGCCGCGCCCAACCAGAACAGCGCGGGCGCGATGAAGGCCTTGTAGTCGACGGACGTTTCGGCGACGCCCTCGGGCGCGAGCACGATTTGATAGCCGGTGCTCGCCGATTGCCAAAAGAGGAGGCCCGCGCAAGCGAGCAGCAGAATGTCGAGCCATAGCCGGCGCCAGAGGGGCGTGCCGGCGCGGCCGACGACGTGCCGCGCTGCTGCCACGGTGATGCCGCGCGCATCGCTCCAGGCCGGAAACACCAGAGCAACGAAACCCAGCATTACCCCGAACAGCGCGACGAGCATCAGCGCCGGATTGCTCACGCTCAGGATCGCCCGGGGTTCGGGCTCGGCAACCAATCCAAAAAGCCAAGCCCCCGCCAGGCCAAGGAGCGTGCCAACGACGGCAATTAGCGCCGCCTCGGCGGCAGACAGAAACAGGATGGTTCGCGTGGTGCCACCGCGAATGCGAAGCAACGCCTGCTCCATCCGCCGCCGCGCCGCGCCGGACGACGTCACAGCGAAGGTCAGCGCGACGGCCAACGCGACGCCAGGCAATCCCAGGAACAGGAAGAGAACCGAAGCGTACAGGGAATCCTCACGAACGGCTTCGAGCCGCGAGCCAAGATTGTTGGCGACCAGAGCCTGCCCGACCGTCCTGGCCTCTAGGTTCCGTTGCGCGCCGGTGACGAAGGTATAGGCAGTGACCGGATCGGTTGGGAGGATGTCGCGAGCGAGCCGCACATGCCATTGCAGCCGGATCGTGTCGGGGCGCTGCTTCATCTGCGGCTCGAAGAGCTGCAGCCAGTCCGGTCGCGGCAGAATCAGCACGTTATCGGGTGGCGCCTGCGGCGCGGCCTGCGCCGGCAGGCCCACGGCCTGGAACAGCGAATCCGCGTCGGGGAGATCGACCACGCCGGCGATCTTCACCGTCGCCGCCGGCAGCCCGATCCGATTGATCGTTGCCGTATCGCCAGGCTGGACATGGAGGTTGGCCGCCGTCTGTTGAGCGACGAGAACGCCATCCGTGCTGCCGGAGAGTGGCCGGACTTCGGCCGGGAAATCCTTCGAGTAACCGTCAACGAAGGCGACGACCTGCCCTGGTCCGGTGGTCTGCGTAGTGCCGTCGGTCGAAGCTTCGAAACCCGACACGTCGGCGTAGCGGGCACCATCAACGACCTTCACCGGTGCAGCCCCGGCGATCGCTTTCCGGACCCGGTCGGGATCGGCTCCGGAAAGAACCTGGACCTGCCAGTCAATCGGCACCGCTTCGATGGCGCGGACGGTCATCGAGGCGCTGGCGTGGACGAGAAAAGACGTCATCGCGGCGAGAAGCGCAACGGCAAGCGCCACGCCCGCCACGGCGCCCGCGACGCGCAGGAAGCGGTGCGTGAGTATGCCGCGTATCCAAAGCAGCGCCATCATCGCACCGCCTCGGGCCTCGGCCACACCGAGACAAGCCTGCCGTGGTCCATCGTCCATCTGGTGGCCATGCGGGCGGCGACGGCTTCGTCGTGGGTAGCCACGACCAGCGCCGCGTCCGTGCCTTCCAGCTGCTCCAGAACGGTGTCGAAGGAGAATTGCGCCGTGATGCTGTCGAGCTGGCCGGTCGGTTCGTCCGCGAGAACCAGCCTCGGTCTCATGGCCAGTGCCCGGACCATCGCCACGCGCTGCGACTGGCCACCGGACAATTCCTCGGGCAATTTGTCGGCAAGTTCGCCGAGCCCGAAGGATTCAAGCAGCACCTTGACGGTGCTGCCGGCAGTCGAATGCTCGCCGGCCAGCATGAAGGGCAGGCCGACATTCTGCAAAGTCGTCAGAGCCGGGAACAGGCTCGGCGACTGGAACATCATCCCGATCCGGCGCGGCCTCAGTTCGTCGATTCGGCCAAGCCCCGGCCATTCGATGCTTCCAGCGGTCGGCCTGTCCAACCCGCCCAGGATGTGCAGCAATGTAGTCTTGCCGCTGCCGGACGGCCCGACAACGGCAATGCGCGCGCCGGCCGAGATGGTGCAATGGACATCCCGCAGCGCGACGACACCACGCTGAAAACTGCGGCCGATTCCCTTGCCGACAACGAGCGTGTCACTCATTGTCGATTCTCCCGTCCCGCAAGGCAATGATGCGGTCGGCCTTGAGCGCGAGCGCCTTGCTGTGCGTTGCGAGCAATGTCGCCAGGCCGGCCCGGCGCCGCGCCTCGAGATGCGCGATCAAGCGGGATTCGGTGTCGCGATCGACCTCGGCCGTCGGCTCGTCGGCAACCAGGATCGGCGGATCCGCGGCAAGAGCCGCCGCAAGCGCGGCGCGCGCTGCCTCGCCGCCGGAGAGTTCCGCCGGAAGCGCGCGGGCGCGGTGCAGCAGGTCGACGCTTTCGAGAAGCATGCCAATCCGCTTCTCGTTCGGCTTTCCGACCATCAGCATTGTCAGGCGAAGGTTCTGCGCCACGCTGAGATGCCCGAACAGGTTCCCCGATTGCTGGAAGATGCCGAAGCTGGCGGCACGAATGCGGGAGCGCTCGGCCTCAGGCCGGCGGGTCAGGCGTTTGCCGGCCACCTCGACATAACCGGCGTCCGGTTCGTCCAATCCGGTGATGCAGGACAATAGCGTCGACTTGCCGCTGCCCGATGGCCCGACGACGGCGACCATCTCGCCCGCCGACACATGAAGACTGATGCCACGCAGCGCGGCTGTCTCGTCGTCGCCTATGTGGAAAAACCTGTAGAGCTCATGCGCTTCCAGCGCGTGCATTTCATTTCCACTGGAACGAATTGGACATCAGCTGCCATTGATCGACATTGTCGGCGCCCTTGGGCGCGTAAAGTTCCAGCGTCACCAGCTTGCCGTCCTTGAAATAGAGATAGCGCTCGTTTTCCAGGCGCACCTGCCTGTTGGTCACGGCGTTCGGCTCCGAGTTGGAGGTATAGACGATGCGGATCGCAGGGCCGGCGGGCAGTTTGACCGGCTTGACCGCAGTCACCCGCACGGCCCGGCCATTGGCCTCGAGCTTGGAAACATACTCCGTCTTGGCGGTGTCGATGCTCGGCAAAGCGTCTGCCTTGGCGACCGAGACAACGACGCCATCGAGCTTGTCGATGAAACTTGCCCCGTCGGCGCGGTCGGACCTTGCCCATCCTTCGGGCACCTTGAGTGAGAAGCCTTGCGGAGAGGAATAGTCGATGAAGACCTGGCTGTCGGGGATGTCGCCGGGCGGGTTCTTTTCGGCCGGAACCGCCTTTTCGGCCGCGAGCGCCGAAGCAATTCCAGGCTCCGGGATGCGAGCGCCGCCTGCGCACAGGCATATTGCAAATGCCAAAACGGGCAGACGCCTAGTGATCTTCCAATGAAAAGCGGTCACCTTATCCAGCCTTTCGATTGAATGGCAGTACGCCAATTATACCGCCGCAAACTTACGGGCAGGTCGCCGCATCCATACGGATTGGTAAGCATTGCAGATGCGGTCTCATCCGCCCGGTGATCTTCCCGCCGGGAAGCTAGCGATCACAACAAGCCCGGGGTTGTTGTCCTCCAGCGCGATCGTGGCGCCATGCAGGTCGGCCACCGCCTTGACGAGGCTGAGGCCGAGACCGCTACCGGGCGTGGTGCGGCTGGAATCCAGCCGGTAAAGTCGCTGGAAGACCTTTTCGCGCTCGTCCGCCGGAATGCCGGGGCCGTTGTCGCGGACATGGACGAGGACGCGATCGCTCTCCCGTGCGACCGATAGCTCGATCGCGGTGCCGGGCGGGCAATGTCGCAAGGCGTTCTCAACCAGGTTGGCAAGCATCTGCATCAGCAGGTCGCGATCGCCGTGAATGTACCATTTCGCGTCCGGAACGAGTTGTGTGGACAGGGACTTTCCGTCATCCTCGGCGACATCGGCATAGACCTCGCCGATGGTGTTGACGATGCCGCTGACATCGAGATCGACGAAGCGCGCCTTGCGCGCGCCGGCCTCGATCTGGGCGATGCGCAGCAATGCGTCGAAGGTCTGGTTGATCTGCAGGCTTTCGGCGCGCGCGTCGGCCAGCTCGCCGGAAACGTCCTCGCTCGACGCCGTCTTGTCGGCGGCCTGCTCCAGGATCATCTGCAGCCGGTTGAGCGGCGTCTTCAGGTCATGCGCGATGTTGGCGCTGACCTCCCGCATGCCGTCGACCAGCGCCGACAGGCGGTCGAGCGCGGCATTCACCTGGGTGGACACGGCGTCGATGTCGTCGCCATTGCCGATCAGCGGAATGCGTGCGTCGAGCCGCCCGTGCGAAACGTCGACCATGGTGGCGGCGATGCCGTCGAGGCGCCGCTGGACGCGCGACGCGAGCAAGGCGCCGCCGGCAATCGCGAGGCCGGTGATGAACAGCGTGCCCCAGCCGAAGCTCATCAGCACGATGGTTTCCAGCTCCTCGGTTTCCGAAAGCGAGAAAGCGACCGTGAGGTTATTGTTGCCGACCGTGCCCGAATAGGCGCGGTACATCGTGTCGGGCGGTACGCCCGGCAGTCTCGCGGCAAACATCGAGAAACCGTCGGGCAGCCCTGAGGCCGTGAAGTTTCCCGCCAGACGATTTCCCTGCGTATCCGTCAGCGAGAAGAGCTGATCCTTGTCGGGGTCGAGTTGGGCGTGGTCGTTGACTGTGGCGATAAGATCGTCCCGGTCGCTCTCCGCATAGGTCACCGCCACGACCGAATAGGTTTCCTTGATCGACTCATCCAGCCGTCTGGCGAGGTCGTTGCTCATCAGCTGATAGACGATCGCGCCGGAGAGGATAAAGGCGAGCACGAACAGGAAAGCAAAGGTCAGCGCCAGCCGGAATGGCGTGCTGCGGAGCAGGCTGGGACGTCCCTCGTTCATCGCGCTAGGCGGACTTCGGCCAGAACAGCCATAGCAGCGCCAGGGCCGCCGCTATCCAGATCGCGATCATGAAGAACAGGCCGGTCAGGCTGACCGGCTTGGTGCTGCGCGTGGCGGTGTCGCGGAATTCCCGCATGAGGCCAGCCGGAACCAGCTTGACCGCAAGCAGGATGCCGAGTGGAACGATCACAAGATCGTCCAGATAGCCGATGATCGGAATGAAATCCGGAATGAGATCGACGGGGCTGAGAGCATAGGCTGCAACCGCGCCGGCCACGACCTTCGCGTACCAGGGAACGCGTGGATCGCGGGCGGCGAGCCACAGGGCTACTACGTCGCGCTTCATGCGACGCGCCCATTGCCTTGCGGAGTCCAGCATCGACATGTCGCTTATATACGGACAGCCGGCCGGAGGCGCGAGATGCGATCAAGCATGGATCGTCAACTCGGCGCGTGCAGGCTGTAGCCGGTGTTGCGCACGGTATGTATGAGCGGCACGTCGAACGGCCGGTCGACCTTGGCCCGCAGCCGGCTGATATGGGTCTCGACGACGCTGGTCTTGGGATCGAAATGGAAGTCCCAGACGCGCTCCAGAAGCATGGTGCGGGTGATGACACGACCCTCGCCGCGCATCAGCACTTCGAGCAGGCTGAACTCCCGGGGTTGCAGGTCGATCGCCTGGCCCTGCCTGGTCACGCGGCGCAGGATCAGGTCCATTTCGAGATCGGCGACGCGCAAATTGGTCTTCTGCTCCTGCGCCGCCGGCCGTCGGCCGAGCGCGTTGATGCGGGCAAGCAGCTCGGAAAAGGCGAAGGGCTTGACGAGATAATCGTCGCCGCCGGCCTCCAATCCTTCGACCCGGTCGTCGACGCCGCCGATCGATGTCAGGAATATGGCCGGCGTCTTGACGCCCGCCGCGCGCACCGCCTTGATCATCGACAGGCCGTCGAGGCCCGGTATCATTCGGTCGGCAATGATGACATCGTAGACGTTTCGGGTCGCGGCAAAAAGGGCGTCGTGGCCGTCACGCAAGAGGTCGCAGACATGGCCGGCCTCGGCCAGCCCCCTGACGATGTAGTCGGCAGTCCTCGGATCGTCCTCGACAAGCAGAAGTCGCATCCTTGCGCGTGTCCTATCAAACTGCATCGTAACATCGGCCATTGTGCATGCCCAGAAGCGCTTCATGAACCGGAGAAGCCAAGGGCCGGTTCCACGATCTCGAAGCTCTGGTCCATTTCGTACGGACCGATGATCGGGATGGCGATATGGCCGTAGCGGATTGAAAGCTGCGCCTCGGATCTCTTCTCGCCGGCATGCGCTATCGCCGCCATATAGAGCGCCCCCGCAAGGCCCGTCCTGTCGGAGCCGGCCTTGCAATGGATCAGCAGCGGCTTCGGAGCCGCTTTCATTAACGCAATCAGTGCAAGCGATCGCTCTCGCGTCAACGTCGTGCGGGCCGACATGGCGAAATCGATGTGCCGGATGCCGAGATCCTTCGCCGCGCGCAGCTCGGCGTCATACCACTGCTGGCCGGGGGCAGCGCCGCGCAGATTGATAATCGCGGCGATATGGTAGTCGCGCCGATAGGCGGCGATGTCTTCGGCTGTCGGTTGGGCCGATCGGTAGGCCTGGCCTTCGACGATGGCGTGGAAATTGTCGTTGAGGTGGGTAGCCGCGAGCGCGCAACCGGCAAAGGCGACAACGCCAAGCAGCGAAGCCGCCCAGATCCTGATGCGCCGCGATGCCTTCACCGGCCAGTTCCTCGTCGTTGCCTGTTCCCGCGCGATAGTTAGTCGGTTTCGAGCAGCATTGCATCGGCCTCGTCGCTACTCTTCCTCACGGTCATGTAAAGAACCAGGGCGATGATGCAGCCGAGGAAAGCCAGGCTGGTGAAGGTGGTGCCAAACCCCAGACCGCCATATTCGACCGGCTGGGAGAGCAGGTCGCCGAAGGAGGCGCCAAGCGGCCGGGTCAGGATATAGGCAAGCCAGAAGGCGAGAATGCTGTTCAGGCCAAGGACGTAGTAGCCGAGCGTGATCAGCGCGATCACGCCGCCGAAGATGAGGCCCGTAGTGAGGTAGCCGATCTCGAAGCGCTCGGCCACCAGATCGCCTGCCGCCGTGCCGAGCGAGAAGGTGAACAGGATCGCCAGCCAGTAGAAGATCTCGCGCCTGGTCGTGACTATGGTGTGGATCGACAGCGTCCTTTCGCTGGCGTACCAGGCCATGAAAGTCGTGGCGAGCACGATCGAGAAACCGATCGTTGTCGTCTCCAGCCGCACGCCGAAATTGTCGACGAGGTTGTCGGAAACCAGGGTGCCGACGACGCTGATCAGCACCACAGCCAGCCAGTAGGCCCAGGGCACGTAGCGCTTCTGGGCGAATTGCAGGACAAGCGCCATGACCAGGATGCCGGTCATGATGAGCGACGTGACGGTAAGGCCGAGGCCGAGATTGACGGCCAGATAGTCGGCCGCCGTCTCGCCCATGGTTACCGCCATGAGCTTGATCAGCCAGAAGTTGATGGTGACTTCCGGAACCCGGTTGATCACGGGCGCAGCTGGATTGATGGCTGGCGAGGTCATGGCGGTATCCCTGTCGTTGGTTTGAGAGGCGGCTTACTTGCCGAGAACCTTCATGGCCTGGGCAAAGAAGTCGTCGGCGCGCTTGTCGTCGTCGGCATTGCAGCGCTCGATGCCTTTCGTCTCCAGTTCGGAGACCTTGTTCTTGTCGGCGTCGCTGAGCTTGGCCGTGGCTTCGGCCGCGCGCAGATCCTTTAGCACCGTTTCGCAAGGGGTCGGCGCGGCTGATGCGGATGAAAGCGGGTTGGCGGCGGCAGTCGCGGCAAGCGCGAGGGCAAGAGCAAATTTGTTCATGATGCAGTGTCCTGATTTTTTGGGCTGATCGTCGGCTGTTCGTAATCAAGCCGCCTCAAATCTCGTGTGGCGGCGGCAATGACGTTAGGCAGGCCAAATCGCCTCAGCCTGTCCGGGTCCTTACAAATTCGTAAGAATGACCGAAAATACTGATGAGACCTCGCAATCCCGTGAGAGAAAGGCTAGAGCGTAGCGGTCTCTGCCGGGACCGGAGTGGCTGGAACCGAATGGCTTACACATCTCTCAAGTCGGCGCCAAAAGCGTTCGACCAGCATAAGCGCCTGATCGTCGTCCAGGTCGCCGCGGTGCTGGCCATCGTCCTGCTGCTGTTTTCCAGGCCGTATCTCAGCGAGGGCTCGAGCGGGCACGAGCTGATGGAGACGGTCGGCTTCGGCCTTGTGTTGATCTGCTTCCTCGGCCGGCTGTGGAGCATCCTCTATGTCGGCGGCAAGAAGAACAACGAGCTGGTCGTCTCGGGTCCGTTCTCGATGACCCGCAACCCGCTCTATTTCTTCTCGACCATAGGCGCGGTCGGCATCGGGCTGATGTTCGGATCGGTGCTGGCGGCAGCAGCGTTGGGTCTTGCAAGCTTCCTCGTCTTCCGCTTCACCGCCCGTAGGGAGGCCGAGTACCTCGCCGGCAAGTTCGGCGCCGCCTACGCGGCCTATGCCGAGCGGACGCCGCGCTTCTGGCCGAACCCGCTCATCTACCGCGACCAGGACCAATTGGTCTTTTCCACCAGCGCGCTGAAAAGCACGTTTTGGGACGGGCTTTATTTCCTGGCCTTGTTCCCGCTTATCGAGACGGTCGAGTATTTTCGCGTGGCCGGCATGCTGCCGACCTTGTTCACCGTCTACTGATCGCGATTGGGCATTTCGCTGCCCAACCCACAAAACCGGACCGATTTGCACCCAAAAGAAGTCAAGGGCAACGCTTGATGGCCCCTGCTGGCGGAGCATATACCTCTGTATAACTCGGCTGTCGGTTGGGGCGATGGACGTTCGCATATCGAAACACAATACACTCGGGCGGGTGTCTGTGTTTGAGCTCGACGCCCTGCGGGAAGCTTTCAGGCGATCGGTTCGCGAGAACAACGTCACCGAAGTCCAGTGGGCTGAGCACGCCGAGCTTTTCGTCAAAAGCACGATCCGCAGAGAAAGCCGCGCCATCCAAACCTGATTGGCGTGAGGCCGTACCTCGTTGAAGTCGGCTTAAGTCCGGCCCTTGCTTCCGCCGCGGGCGCCGCGCCTCGTGCTTTCCAGAAGGATCGCCAGGCAGCCGACCAGGATCAGGACACCGCCGGCGAGCGGCGGCAGCGCCAAAAACTTGACGGCGCCAGTGACCAAGGCGATCAGGATCAGCGCCAGCAGCGCCAGGCTGCCGTCGTCGACGAACATGCCGACGAGCTCTTTCAGCACGAGGCGGAGAATTTTCATCGGGCAATTCCCTCGGTGGGCGCGGCATAGGCGCCGCGCAGCCGGCGCACGATGGCGAAGGATACGGCGGCAACGACGGCGAAGATGGCAAGCAGGGCAAAATCCTCGCCCGGCCATTCGGCGCCGAGGCCCTCGCCGGTCCAGAAAATACCGAAGCTGGTCAGCATCAGGCCGACGACGAATTTGAGCGCGTTTTCCGGCACGCGCGCCAGCGGCCGGTGCACGGCGAGGCCGATGAGCATCACCAGCACGAAGGCCGCGAGCGCGCCGAGGCCGGCATAAAGCGTCTGGCCATGCGCGGCACCGACGGCGATGACGATGAACACCACCTCGACCCCTTCGAGCAGCACCGCCTTGAAGGCGGCGACGCCGGCCAGATAGTCGGCGCGACGGTCATTGGCCTGGCGGCCCAGCGCGTCGGTTTGCCTGGAGAAGGCGGCCTCCTCGTCGCGCAGCGCGATGACGCCGGCGCTGCGCAGGATCGCCTTGCGCAGCCAGCGCATGCCGAACAGGACGAGCAGCACGCCGACAATGTATTGCAGCACGGTGATGGGGACGAGCGCCAGCAGCGGGCCGAAGGCCAGCACCAGCGCGGCCAGCACGGCGAGCGCCAGCCCCGCGCCCGTCAGCGCCGGACGCCAGCTGCGCGTCACGCCGACGGCGAGAACGATGGTGAAGGCTTCGACCACTTCGACGAAGGACGCGAGGAACGAGGCCGTTACGGCAGAGAAAACAGGTGTCAGATCATGCATTGAGGATACCGTGCTTCGGCATTTCGCCGCCCGTCATCAGATAACGGCGAGCCGGGCCTTGTTCAATCGGCCATGAAGCCCAAACCATGGCGGATTGCGCCCGCCCGCCGCATATCCAGCCGTGAGCCGAACTTGCGCCTGTAGGCAGGCCAGTGCCATAACGCCATGGCTGATCAGAGGAAACGGCTCCGGATGACGATACCGGCGAGACATCTTTCCCTGCGCACTCCCATCGACGGCAGGCACCGGCGGATGCTGATCGGCGGCGAATGGCGCGACGCGGTCAGCGGCCGGACCTTCGAGACGCGCAATCCCGCCACCGGCGCGGTGATCGGGACCGTGCCGCAATCGGACGCGAAGGACATCGACCTTGCGGTCGCCGCGGCGCGCCGCGCCTTCGAGGGACCATGGAGCCGCTTCAAGCCCTATGAGCGCCAGCTGCTGCTGCTCAAGATCGCCGACGAGATGGAGCGGCATTGGGAGGAGCTGGCGCTCTCCGACACCACCGACATGGGCATGCCGATCACCCGCACCCTGGCCAACAAGAACCGCGTGCTCGGCATGCTGCGCTTCTATGCCGGCATGGCGACGTCGATCCACGGCCAGACGATCGGCAATTCGCTGCCCGGCGAGATCGTTTCCTATACGCGCAAGGAGCCGGTTGGCGTGGTCGGCGCGATCATCCCCTGGAATGCGCCCACCGCCGCTTCGATCTGGAAGATCGGCCCGGCTTTGGCCACCGGCTGCACCATCGTCTTGAAGCCGTCGGAAGAAGCGCCGCTGACGCCGCTGCTCATCGCCGACCTGATGCAGGAAGCCGGCATTCCGCCCGGCGTTGTCAATGTCGTGACCGGCACCGGCGCGGAGGCCGGCGCGCCTTTGGCCGCGCATATGGATGTCGACAAGATTGTCTTCACCGGCTCGACCGCCACCGGCCAGGCGATCCTGCGCGCTTCGGCCGCCAACATGAAGCGCGTGTCGCTGGAGCTCGGCGGCAAGTCGCCGGTGATCGTGCTCGCCGACGCCGATATCGAGCGCGCCGTGCCGGTGGCTGCCATGTCGGTCTTCGCCAATTCCGGCCAGATCTGCATCGCCGGCTCGCGGCTCTTCGTCGAGCGGCCGATCTATGAGGAATTCGTCGAGCGGGTGGCGGGTTTCGCGGCAAAACTCAGGATCGGCGACGGCGCCGACCCTGAGACCGAGATCGGGCCGCTGATCTCGCCAAGACAGCTCGAACGGGTCAGCGGCTTCATCGCCGACGGCGCGCGCGAGGGCGCCAGGCTGGTGACGGGCGGTGAGCGCATCACTGAAGGCGCCTTGGCCGCCGGCAATTTCATGACGCCGGGCATCTTTTCCGGCGTCACCGACGGCATGCGCATCGCGCGCGAGGAAATCTTTGGGCCGATCATCTCGGCACTGCCCTTCGACACGCTGGACGAAGCGGTGAAGCGCGGCAACGACACGCCCTACGGCCTCGGCGCCGGTGTGTTCACGCGCGACGTCGGCAAGGCGCATCAGCTCGCCAACCGGCTGCGCGCCGGCTCGGTCTGGGTCAACACCTATCACGCGATCGACCCGGCCGTGCCGTTCGGCGGCTACAAGATGAGCGGCTATGGCCGCGAGGGCGGCACCGAGCATCTCGAGGAATATCTCAACACCAAGGGCGTCTGGATCCGTACTGATTGACAGTCTGTATCAATTCAGCGTCCGTTGAATCGCTGCGTTGCCCTACTACCTGTTTCAGGCAATTCCCAGGCGGAAAGCTGTTGGCTTTTCCTGCGCTGGAGCAACAAACGAATTCGAGCGGCTCGGTGAGCCGCTCCGGCTGGAATGGAGCGTATGAAGAAGATCGGTTTTCTGTCATTCGGGCATTGGTCGCCCTCGCCGCAATCGGGCACGCGCTCGGGCGCCGACGCGCTGCTGCAGTCGATCGACCTGGCGGTCGCGGCAGAGGAACTCGGCGCCGACGGCGCCTATTTCCGCGTCCATCATTTCGCCCGCCAGCTCGGCTCGCCCTTCCCGCTGCTTGCCGCGGCCGGCGCGAAAACCAAACGCATCGAGCTCGGCACCGCCGTCATCGACATGCGCTACGAGAACCCGCTCTACATGGCGGAGGATGCGGGCGCCGCCGACCTCATCGCCGGCGGCCGGCTGCAGCTCGGTATCAGCCGCGGCTCGCCCGAGCAGGTGATCGATGGCTGGCGCTATTTCGGCTACGTGCCGGAAGAGGGCAAGAGCGACGCCGACATGGCGCGCCGCCACGCCGAGATTTTTCTCGATTTGCTGCGCGGCGAGGGTTTCGCCCAACCCAATCCGCGGCCGATGTTTCCCAATCCGCCCGGCCTGCTGCGCCTCGAGCCGTTCTCGGAGGGCTTGCGCGACCGGATCTGGTGGGGCGCCGCCACCAACGCCACCGCAGAATGGGCGGGCAAGCTCGGCATGAACCTGCAGAGCTCGACGCTCAAATTCGACGAAGGCGGCCAGCCGCTGCACATCCAGCAGGCCGAGCAAATAAGAGCCTTCCGCGCCGCCTGGAAGGAAGCCGGCCACGCCAGGGAGCCGCGCGTCTCGGTCAGCCGCAGCATCTTTGCAATCGTCAACGACATGGACCGTGCCTATTTCGGCGGCAGCGAGGGCCAGGATCATTTCGGTTATATCGAGCCGGAGAAGCGCGCCGTGTTCGGCCGCACCTATGCCGCCGAACCGGACGTGCTGATCGAGCAGCTCAAGGAGGACGAAGCGATCGCCGAGGCCGACACACTGCTGCTCACCGTGCCCAACCAGCTCGGCGTCGCCTACAACGCCCATGTCATTGAGGCGATCCTCAAGCACGTCGCGCCGGCGCTCGGCTGGCGGTGAGGTGGTTCTGCGCCGCGCCAATCTCTTGGCGACGGTGATTGGCGAAAACGGCGAAGCGCGTAATCTCCCCCCTTGCGGGGGAGATTGGCAGCTTCGGCGCTCCGCCGCCTTACCGTCGATATTGACACCTGATAAAATGCCAATCTAGTCTGCCGCGTAATCGGTTACGTAACCGATTACGGCTCATTCAAGTGGAGGAAAGCATGAGCAAGTTCTCAACTACGCACGGACACGATCTGGGCTCGTTCTCACGCCGCCAATTCTTGAAGACCGGCGCGCTCGCGGCCGGCGCGCTCGCTTTGCCGCTCGGTCCGGCTCTGGCCGCCGACAAGCCGAAGGTCGGGCTGGTCATGAAGTCGTTGGCCAACGAGTTCTTCAAGCAGATGCAGGCCGGCGCGGAGGAGTACGCGGCCAAGAACAAGGACAAGTTCGATTTCGCCGCCGTCGGCATGAAGGACGAGCGCGACTTCGCCGCCCAGGTCGACGCCATCGAGAACTTCATCACCCAGAACTACAACATCATCGTCGTGGCGCCGGCCGATTCGAAGGCGATGGTCACGCCGATCGCCAAGGCGCTGAAGGCCGGCATCAAGGTCATCAACATCGACGTCGCGCTCGACGAGGACGCCAAGAAAAAGGCAGGCATCGACCTCGCCTTCTTCGGCCCCGACAACCGCGCCGGCGCCAAGCTCGCCGGCGACGCGCTTGGCAAGGCGCTGGGCAAGGGCGGCAAGGTCGTCATCCTGGAAGGCAATCCGGAGGCCGACAACGCCAAGCAGCGCAAGCTCGGCTTCGACGATGCGGTGAAGGAGCATGGGCTCGACCTGCTCGACTCCAAGACCGCGCATTGGGAGACCGAGGAAGCCAACACGCTGATGACCAACTTCCTCACCCAGCATCCCGACATCCAGGGCGTGATGGCGGCCAACGATTCCATGGCGCTCGGCGTCGTCAAGGCGATCGACGCGGCCGGCAAGTCGGGTCAGATCAAGGTCGTCGGCTTCGACAACATCCCGGCCGTCGGCCCGTTGTTGAAGGAAGGCAAGATGCTCGCCACCGTCGAGCAGTATGGCGCGCAGATGGCGGCGATGGGTATCGACTACGGCCTGCGCGAGCTCGCCGGCGAGAAATTCTCCGGCTGGGTCAAGACCGACGTCAAGCTGATCACCGCTTGAGGCGAGCAAGCAAGACGCCGGGACTCCCTCCGGCGCTCGCTTGTCTCATCATCGCCGTCGGCAAACCGCCGGCGGCGATGGATCGCGCGCTCGCACCGCCTTTGCGGTAGAAGAGCACTGTTCAGGATTGCCGCATGAAGGACGTTATTCTTTCGCTTGCAGGAGTCGGAAAGATCTTTCCTGGCGTCGTCGCGCTGAGCGACGTCTCGCTGTCGATCGCGCGCGGCGAGACCCATATCGTGCTCGGCGAGAACGGCGCCGGCAAGTCGACGCTGATCAAGCTTTTGGCCGGCATCCACCAGCCGGACAGCGGCGCGATCGCCTTCAATGGCGCGCCCTATCAGCCGAAGACGCCGCATGATGCGCACAAGAGCGGCATCCGGATCGTGCATCAGGAGCTCAATCTGCTGCCCTATCTCAGCATCGCCGAGAATCTGATGCTGGAAAGTCTGCCGCGCCGCGCCTTCGGCATCGTCGACCGCAAGGCGCTCAACCGTCGCGCCATGGCGCTGCTGAAGGAGGTCGGGCTCGACGTCGATCCGCGGACGCGCGTCGAGACGCTCGGCGTCGCGCAGATGCAATTGGTCGAGATCGCCAAGGCGCTGAGCTATGACAGCAAGCTGGTGGTGCT
This sequence comes from Mesorhizobium loti, assembly GCF_001510895.1. Taxonomy (GTDB): domain Bacteria; phylum Pseudomonadota; class Alphaproteobacteria; order Rhizobiales; family Rhizobiaceae; genus Mesorhizobium; species Mesorhizobium loti_A. Next base: position 23,835 of record NZ_LPWA01000128.1, read on the forward strand.
GGACGAACCGACGGCGACTCTGACGCCGCCGGAGATCAAGCGCCTCTTCGCCATCATCAAGCGGCTGAAGGCCAAAGGCGTCACCATCATCTACATCTCGCACCGGCTGCACGAGGTGTTCGAGATCGGCGACCGAGTGACCATCTTACGCAACGGCAGGCTGGTCGCGACCCGCGATCTGCACGGCCTCAGCGTGCCGGATATCGTGCGCATGATGATCGGCCGCGACATCGCCGACGAATTTGGCTTCGACGCCTCGATCGTGCCGGGCAAGGTCGCGCTCAGCGTCACCAATTTGAAGCGCAGCGCCGCGACGCCCGAAATCTCCTTCTCGGTCCGGCATGGCGAGATCCTGGGCATTGCCGGCCTGGTCGGCAGCGGCCGGACGGAAGCGATGCGGGCCCTGTTTGGCGCCGATCCGAAACTCGACGGCGTCGTCGAGATCGACGGCAGGCCGGTGGCGATCGCGGCACCCAAGGACGCTGTGCGGCATGGGCTCAGCCTGCTGACCGAGGACCGCAAGGGGCAAGGCCTGCTACTCGACCTGGCGGTCGACAAGAACATCACCATCACCGATCTGGGCAAAATCTCGCGGCATGGGCTGGTCAACCGCCGAGCCGAGGCCGCGGCCGCCAACGACCTGGTCGGCCAGCTGCGCGTCAAGGCCAGCTCGATCGAGCAGGCGGTGCGCAACCTCTCCGGCGGCAACCAGCAGAAGGTGGTGCTGGCCAAATGGCTGTTCCGCGGCACCTCGACGCTGATCCTCGACGAGCCGACGCGCGGCGTCGACATCGGCGCGCGGCGCGAGATCTACCAGCTGCTCTGGATGCTCGCGGCGGCTGAGAAGGGCATCATCATGGTGTCGTCGGACCTGCCCGAGCTGATGGGCATGTGCCACCGCATCGTCGTCTTTTCCAAAAACAAAATCGTCGGCGAGGTGCCGCGGTCCGAATTCGACCAGGAGCGTATCCTGTCGCTCGCCTATCAGGAGTATGTTCGATCATGAGCGAGACGTCCGAACCCCTGGTGTCGGCGCCTGTTTCGCCCGGACGGGCGAAGTTCCTGCGCTTTCTGGTGCGCGACGCCGGCGTGTTGCTCGCGCTGGTACTGATCACCTTGTTCTTCTCGGTCAGCGCGCCTTATTTCGCCACGCCTGGCAATGCGCTGAAGATCTTCGTGCAGATCGCCATCAACACGGTGCTGGCGGCCGGCATGACCTTCGTCATCCTCACCGGCGGCATCGACCTTTCGGTTGGCTCGGTGCTGGCGCTCTGCACCGTGGTCGGCGCCACCGTCATGATCGATGAGAGCCTGTCGCCGGCAGTGGCAATCACGCTGGCGCTACTGGCCTGCATGGCGACAGGTGCTGCCTGCGGCTTCCTCAACGGCTGGATTTCGACGCGCTGGAAGATCCCGTCCTTCATCGTCACGCTCGGCATGCTCAACATGGCGGCGGGCGCGGCCCGTGTGGTGAGCGACAATTCGACCATCACCGGCCTGCCGCAAAGCTTCGTCGATTTCGGCAATCTGATCATCGGCGGCTTCCTGCCCTCGATCTTCCTGGTCGCGGTGCTGGTGATCGCGGCCGGCTGGTTCGTGCTGCGCTTCACCGTCTTTGGCCGCATGATTTTCGCCGTTGGCACCAATGACGAGGCGGTGCGGCTCTCCGGCCATAATCCGGATTTCTACAAGGTCGCCGCTTTCACCATCAGTGGCCTCACCGCCGGCATCGCGGCGATGGTCTATCTCTTGCGGCTCAACATCGGCAGCCCGATCGCCGGCGTCGGCTACGAGCTCAACGCGATTGCCGCCGTCATCATCGGCGGGACCAGCCTCAGCGGCGGCAAGGGCTCGATCATCGGCACGCTGGTCGGCGCCTGCATCCTGCAGGTGTTGAGCACCGGGCTGCAGCTGCTCGGCGTCGGCGACAATTTCAAACCGATCGTGATTGGCCTTGTCATTGTGCTCGCCGTCATTTTAGACGCGTACCGGGAGAGGCTGTTGCGGAGGATCCGTTAGGAAACGGCGGGGACAGGGAACCATGACGACGATTGCCGATGTCGCGCGCTATGCCGGGGTGTCCGTCGCAACGGTCTCGCATGTGATGAACCGCACGCGCCATGTCGAGCCGGAGACGGCCGAACGCGTGCGCGCCGCCATCACCGCCTTGCGCTATAGCCCGAATTCGCTGGCCAGGAGTCTCAGGCGCGGCGAGACCAAGACCATCGGCCTGCTGCTCCCCGACAATTCCAACCCGTTCTTCGCCAGCGTCGCGCGCCAGATCGAGGATGCGGCTTCGTCGCCGGCTACACGGTGATCCTGTGCAACTCCGACGGCAGCGCCGAGAAGGAGGAGCGCTACCTGTCGGTCTTGATGGCGAAGCAGATCGACGGGCTGATCTTCGCCGGCTCGTCCGACCATGCGCGGGTGTTTGCGAGCCTCTCCGCCGCCGTGCCGGCGGTGCTGCTCGACCGCGAGATCCAATCGGTCAATGTCGATTCCGTGCTGGTCGACCACGATCATGGTGCTATCTCGCCGGGAAATATCTGGTTGGGCTCGGCCACAAAAAGATCGGCGTCATCGGCGGTCCGCGCGATTCCAGCTCCAGTCCGGCCCGCCTGCGCGGCTTTACCCGGGCGCTCGAGGAAGCAGGCCTCGAATTGCCGTCATCATCGGTGGTCGATTCCGACTATCATTTCGCCGGCGGCCGGCTGGCGATGGAGCGGCTGATGGCGCAGGCGCCGGACATCACCGCGGTGTTCGCCTGCAATGATCTGATGGCGATGGGCGCCATCATCGCCCTGCGCTCGCGCGGCCTGCATGTCCCCGACGACATGTCGCTGGTCGGGTTCGACGACATTCCCTACGCGGTCACCACATGGCCGCCGTTGACGACGATCGCGCAGCCTGTCGAAAAGATCGGCACGCGGGCGGTGAGCCTGCTGCTCGAGCGCCTCGGCGAGCCGGCTGCGCCGTCGCGTCGGGAGGTTCTTGCGCCTGTGCTCGTCGAAAGGGAGAGCTGCGCGCGTTTGCGCGGGTAGTGCGTAATCTCCCCCCTTGAGGGAGATGTCGCCGAAGGCGACAGAGGGGGTCGCTGCGCATGAAGCGCCAACCTCTATCTGCACAAGCAAGCCGAGCCCAGTCGGACCGACCCCCTCTGGCCTGCCGGCCATCTCCCCCTCAAGGGGGGAGATTACGCGCTCATTCCCTCAAGCCGCCGGCTGCATCGCCGCCCGCAGCAGCATGCCGAACAGGTCGCGCGGCTCGTCGGGGTCGGCGAGCAGGTCGAGCTCCTCGTAGAGGCCGGTGGCCTGGAGCTGGTCGCGGACGTAGCGGAGCGCGGAAAAATCCTCGGTGGCGAAGCCGACGGAATCGAACAGCGTGATCTGTTCCGGCGCCTTGCGGCCCTCGGCCTGGCCGGTCATCACCTGCCACAGCTCGGTCACCGGATGGTCGGCGTCGAGCTGCTGGATCTCGCCCTCGATGCGCGTCTGCGGCGGAAACTCGACGAAGATGTCGGAGCGCAGCAGGATGTCGCGATGCAGTTCGGTCTTGCCAGGGCAGTCGCCGCCGACCGCGTTGATGTGCACGCCGGAACCGACCATGTTGTCTGTGAGGATCGTGGCGTACTGCTTGTCGGCCGTCACCGTGGTGATGATGTCGACGCCTTCGACCGCATCCTGTCCGGTCGAACAGATGGTGATGTCGAAACCCTTGGCCGCCAGGTTGCGGGCGCATTTTTCCGAGGCCGAGCGGTCGATGTCGTAGAGCCGCAGCCGGTCGATGCCGAGCAACGCCTTGAAGGCGACGGCCTGGAACTCGGACTGGGCGCCGTTGCCGATGATGGCCATGGCGCGCGCGCCCTTGGGCGCCAGATATTTGGCCGCGACGGCCGAGGTGGCGGCGGTGCGCAGCGCCGTCAGGATCGTCATCTCGGTCAAGAGCATCGGATAGCCGGAGCCGACATCGGCGAGCACGCCGAAGGCGGTGACGGTCTGGCGGCCTTCGCGCATGTTCTTCGGATGGCCGTTGACATATTTGAAGCCGTAGAGGCGGCCGTCGCTGGTCGGCATCAGCTCGATCACCCCGTCATGGCTGTGCGAGGCGATGCGCGGCGTCTTGTCGAACAGCTCCCAGCGGCGGAAATCCTCCTCGATATAGGCGGCGAGCTCGGTGAGGAAACGCTCGACGCCGATGGCGAGCACCAGCTTCATCATGCGGTCGACGCTGACGAAGGGGACGATGGCAAGGCGGGAGGGCTGGGTCATGATCAGAGGCTTCCGGAATGGCTGCGGGTCGGGCGGTCCATGATGCGGCGGCCCATCAGGCTGGCGGTGAGGTCGACCATCAGGGTCGCGGTGCGGCCGCGCTCGTCGAGGAACGGGTTGAGCTCGACGAGATCGAGGCTGGAGACCAGGCCGCTGTCGGACAGCATCTCCATCACCAGATGCGCCTCGCGGAAGGTGGCGCCGCCGGGAACGGTGGTGCCGACGGCCGGCGCGATCGACGGGTCGAGAAAATCGACATCGAGGCTGACATGCAGCAGCCCGTTCTCCTTCTCGACGCGGGCCAGGAAGGCCCGCAGCAAGGGCGCAATGCCATGCTCGTCGATAGCGCGCATGTCATGCACGGTTACGCCCGCCTCCTTCAGCGCGCGGCGCTCGGCCGGATCGACGCTGCGCAGGCCCATGGTGCAGACGCGGGCGGGGTCGACGGCCGTCGGCAGATCCGGGAAATAGCCCGAGAAACCCGGCCGGCCGCTGGCATAGGCGAGCGGCACGCCGTGCAGATTGCCGCTGGTGGTGGTGTCCAGCGTATGGAAATCCGGATGCGCGTCGAGCCACAGCACGAAAAGCGGCCGGCCGCGCTCGGCCGCGCGGCGCGCCACGCCTGACACCGTGCCGGCGGAGATCGAGTGGTCGCCGCCGAGGAAGATCGGCATGGCGTCGCTCGAAGCCGTGTAGGCGGTTTCGGCGATCGCCGTTGTCCATGCGGAGATTTCGGGCAGGGCCTTCAGGGCGAGATTGCCGTGAGCGACTGGGCGGGCCGCCGCCTTCTCAACCACGCCCCAGTCCTCGACCTCATGGCCGAGCTCCGACAGCACCGAGACGAGTCCAGCGGTGCGCAGGGCGCTCGGCCCCATCTCGCATCCCATTCTGCCCGCGCCGTCCTGTACCGGCGCGCCAACGATCCTGCAGCGCATAATTCTTTCCGCCCTCTTCCAATTGATCTGGCGATTGATCGGAGGATTGAACCATCGCTGCCTGGCGGTTTGAACAAGGAAAATTGGCATTTCGAGAAGATCAATCTATCATATTGGGCATATGATTTGATCGAAATGGACAAACATGGACGCTCTCGACGAAAGGCTGGTGACGCTTCTGAGGCATGATGCGCGCCGCAGCGTCTCCGACCTCGCCGTCGATCTCGGCGTGTCGCGCGCCACCGTCAGGGCGCGCATGGAGCGGCTGGAAAAAACCGGCGAGATCATCGGCTATACGGTGGTCCTGCGCGCCGACGCGGTCGACCAGAAGATACGCGGCGTCATGATGATCGAGATCGAGGGCCATGCCGCGGATCGCGTCATCCGGGCGCTGGGCGGCTTTCCCGAAGTCTCGACCATCCACACCACCAATGGCCGCTGGGACCTGGTGGTCGAGCTCGGCACCGCATCGCTGACCGATTTCGACGCCGTGCTGCGGCGGATAAGGCTGATCCCGGGCATCACCGGGAGCGAGACGAGCCTGCTGCTGGCAACGCCGAGGACGACGAGGGCAAGGCTGGCGTAAGGGCCCCTAAAACACTACGCTCTTCGGGTCCCCGCTACGTTGTTATCGAAGCCGTTCTTCCGATCCCTCCGGCATTACCGCAGGGTGTCGCTTCAAGAACACGTTACCCAATCGCTTCATGGGCTTGAACAACATCTTCGCCGGCATTCCCCGTGTGCTCCCCTATGCCCATATCGCTATCGAACATCAGTCGGTTGAAGACCTCGCTCGTTGCTGGTCACACCATTGTAGCTTAAGCAGAGCGGGGGTGTTTTTGAGGTCGCTCGCCGAAACGCAACTCGGAATGCCTGCCTTCCAGGCGCCCTCGACAAAGAGTGTGGCGCCCGGCTCCGCAAAGCCGCCAGTGTCGCTCAGATAGCGCTCGGCGTTCCACCGGGGGTCAAGTTTGGTGACTTCTCCTGCAGCAGTGGCAGCTTCACCGGGTCGTCCCAAATAGACGTCGGACATCGCAAGCAGAGCATACTCCAACGCAAACGGGTTTTTGATGAGCTTGGCATGCTTGGCCGAGGTATCGAATCGCTTGCTGAAGAAATAGACGAATGCCAGCGCCTGATCGTACCAGTCGGGATAGGAAGGGTTCAGACTAAGCGCCCGATCAGCGAGGCCGACCGCTCGCGCGCATTGTTCTTGTCCATACGATGGAACGAACCACGCAATCTGCAGCAGCAGATCGGCGTTGTTCGGGGCAAGAGCTTCCGCCTTGTCGAACTCGGCGAGGGCCTGTTCCGCCTTCCCGTGGTATGCATTGGCGGTGCCGAGTGCCAAATGTGCGTCACCGTCGTTCGGATCCAGCTCCACAGCCCTCTTCGCGGCGTTGATCTGCTTTGAAAGAACTTGCTCTGGCGAGTCCGCCAAGCCAAAGTTGAGCATCAGGTTGTAGACGTATACAAGACCGACATAGCACGGGCCAACTGCGGGTCCAGCTCGATTGCCTTGTTGAAGAGACGCTCGGCTTCGATCAGGTTTTCCTTGCTTAGGCGATGTTTCACCTCCATCCCCATAAGGTAGGTGTCGTACGCAGTCAGGCTGTTCGGAGGCTTTCGCTTGATAAGCTTCAACTGGGCGCCGGCAATCGCACTTTCGTAACCGGTCAGGCTCGCGGCAATCCTTTCGGTGACGTCGTTCTGAACCGCGAATATGTCTTGGGTTGATCGATCGTAGCGCTCAGACCAAACGTGCTCTCCGGTGCCAGCGTCGATGAGTTGAGCGGTGATGCGGATGTGGTCGTTGCTCGACTGCAAGCTGCCTTCGAGAACATAGTTCACACCGAGCTTGCTGCCGACCTCCCGCAGATCGACGGTCGTTGCCTTGTACGGATCACTGGAACTGGCGGCAATGACCACAAGGGCTCTGGATTGGGACAGGTCGGTTATGATGTCTTCGGTAATCCCGCCCGCGATCCGGACCCACTTGGCATCGTCATTCAACGCAGCGAATGGGAGTACAGCGACTGACGGTCGGTCGGACGTCATGCGCGACGCCCACCAGCCACGCTCCAAACCGACTGCCCCGACTACTGCAATCATGATCAAGAGCGGTGCGGCGATGATCAGCCACTTGCCACGGCCAGCGGCGCGAGACACCGTCCACCTAAAGTGACGAATGGCATCAACCTTCACCCGAAAGACCGTCACCGGCTCGGCAATATTCTTGACCCGCCGCTGCGAGGGACTCTAGGTCGAACTCAAGTTTCTTGCCCACCTCCTTCGCAACCTTGTCCGATACATAGATGTCTCCGGACCCTGCGATCTGCTCGAGGCGTGCGGCGATGTTGACTCCTTCCCCGTAGCGATCCTCCCCTTCGACGATGACGTCGCCAAGGTTGACGCCGACACGCATCTTCAATCGCTGGTCCGCGGGAACCAACATATTGCGGTCCGCCAATCCTCTCTGCAGGGCGACCGCACACTGGACCGCGTCTAACGCACTGGCGAATTCTGCAAGCAAACCGTCGCCCATGACCTTGAAGATACGGCCGTGGTGGAGCGCAAATAGCGGCTCGAGAAGCTCCTTGCGGAGTGTGGACAATCGGTCAAACGTGCCCGCCTCGTCGCGTTCCATCATGGCGGAGTAGCCGACGACGTCGGCTGCAAGAATGGCGGCAAGCCTGCGCTCCATGACCTAGGGCCCCCATGCCGGGATCGCTAAGCGCTCATGATAGCATAAGCAAACGACCGGTCACCGGCCTTTGACCTTGCGGGGGGCGGTCAATCTGGACTGGGCTGGCCTCCAGCCCGTCGCGATTGCCGAGGAGGGGACCCGTAAACGGCAGTGGACCGAGGTTTTTTGACTGGGAAGGGACCTCCTCGTGGCGAAGAATGGCACGGACTCATGATCGGAGGCTTCGCAGCGCGACCCCTCCAACAGGCGACCGCTCTTCATCAGCGCAGGTCGCTATGAAAAGAAGCCGAGAAACAAGAAGCGCTAGAGCGACCGACCTAGCGGCACCTGCCGCACTGAGTAGAGGCGCGGACCAGCGGAGGGTCGGGCCGCCCCACAGCTCCATAGCTGGGGCAGCAATTTAACTAGAGGCGTAAGTTCGGAGGAGCGCGGCAATGACGGCAGCAAGCTTTCTCAAATGAGCAAGTCGACGGCGGCAGGGCGGGCGGTCGTTGCGAAATCGTGCTGACAAACCAGCCTTTGCGGGCTCACGGCCGTCCGGAAGTCAATTCGGCATTCGCAGGTTGTGCTTGCGCTGTGTTCTGGTCTTCCCCGGCATTCGGCGGTGAAAGCAGCTTCAGGACCAATTCCCGTAGCCAGCGATGCGTGAGATGGTTCGTATTGCGCTTGTGTCAGATGATGCAGATGAGGGCTGGATTGATCGGTATGGGTGGACTGTAGATTGCCAGCCCCAGCCGCGGCGCCCTCTTGCGCGCGAGTTGCTCCGGCACGAGCGAAACCAGGTCGCTTTCCGACACGGCGAGCGAGTGCCGCGTCGTCCATGGCCCCGAGGCCGGCCGGCACCGGCTCGACATCACAGCTTCGCGAGGATCGGGATGATCGGCGGCCCGGAAAGCGTTTGTGGCATGTCCAACTCGCCGGGTGCTCCAAAGACCCGAGCGCCCTCCTGAAACCCAATGCTTTTAGGAGAACACGATGAAACACCTCCTCGCGCCAATGATTGCCGGCCTGTTCATAGCCTCCACGGGCACGGCCCTGGCCACCAACGTCCACACCGTAACAGGCACGAAAGGTCAGCCCAACCAGACGATCGGTACCCCCGAGACAGGGAGTGCCACGCCAGGCCACGCCAGCTCCGCCCCGGGCTCCGCCTTCAACCCGGATGGGAACGCGGGAACGCATTACGCAGGCGAGCAGCCGCAGAACTCGAAGAACCCGAAGAGCGTATCCCAGTACGACGTTGCCGGCTTCCAGCAGTCCCATAACCATTAAGCGGCAGGATTGTGCAGGGCAGTCATAGGGTGAAGTCAAATCGAGGGTCGCCGTAGATCGGCCCATGTGGCCGCGCTCTTCGGGCGCCATAAACGCGAAAAAGCCGCGGAAGACCGCGGCTTTTCATTTGCTTGATCCCGGAAGGGAACTGGAGCGGGTGAGGCGATTCGAACGCCCGACCCCAACCTTGGCAAGGTTGTGCTCTACCCCTGAGCTACACCCGCTCGCGCGGCCTTGGGCCGCAAGCCGCGCCTATATGGCCGAAGAGCGCGGCGATTGCAACAGGGAAATGACGGTCTTTTTGGAGCTAGCTCTTCGGCCACGGAGGGTTCCTTCCCAGGGGCGGATTCCGCTGGCCCACCCCGGCGGTCTTGCCCGGAGGGCATCGTTGGCCGTAAACGGCATATCCTGCCGGATAATGTGAGGACCGATGCCGAAGACCGAAGCCGAGCTTTACGCCTTTCTTGCCGATCTCGGCATTTCCGTCTCGACGGTGCGCCATCCGCCGCTCTACACGGTCGCCGATTCGCAGGCGCTGCGCGGCGAGATCCCGGGCGGGCACACCAAGAACCTCTTCGTCAAGGACAAGAAGGACAATTTCTTTCTCGTCACCGTCGGCGAGGAGGCGGAGGTCGACCTCAAGCAGATCCATCATCTGATCGGCGCGGCCAGCCGGGTGTCCTTCGGCAAGCCGGAAATGCTGATGGAGCTGCTCGGCGTCATTCCTGGCGCGGTCACCGTCTTCGGCCTGATCAACGACACGGCCGGCCGGGTGAAGGTGGTTCTCGACCAGGAGTTGATGAGCCACGATGTTATCAACGGCCATCCGCTGACCAATGAGGCGACGACGACCATCGCGGCCGCCGATCTCGTCAAATTCGTCGAGGCAACCGGCCACGATGCTGTTATCTTGAAAGTCTCGGCTTGATCGCCACATGGATGGCGAAACCGAAATCCGACAATGACGCGCCACGCCCCGTTGCCGGCGGCGGCGCGACCGAAAGGGCGACGACATGAGTGACAACAACCCGTTCAGCGGCTCATTTGGCGGCAATGCCGGCCAGTACGCCCAATCCGTCCAGTATGGCGGCGGTGACCGCGCCAAGGTCTCACTCGGCGAGGCACCCGCCGCCGCAGACCTGATCAAGGACACCACGACCGCGACATTCGCGGCCGACGTCATCCAGGAATCGCGCCGCCAGCCGGTGCTGGTCGACTTCTGGGCGCCCTGGTGCGGCCCCTGCAAGCAGCTGACGCCGCAGCTCGAAAAGGCGGTCCAGGCCGCCGGCGGCAAGGTCAAGCTGGTCAAGATGAACATCGACGACCACCCCTCGGTCGCCGGCCAACTCGGCATCCAGTCTATTCCCGCGGTCATCGCCTTCAAGGACGGCCAGCCGGTCGATGGCTTCATGGGCGCGATTCCGGAAAGCCAGATCACCCAGTTCATCCAGAAGGTCGGCGGCAAGGGAGGCGGCGGCGCGCCGCAGATCACCGACGCGCTTGCCGCGGCCGCCGAGGCGCGCGGGGCCGGCGACGTCCAGACCGCGGCCGATATCTATGACGCAATCCTCGAGCAGGCGCCTGAAACCGTCGAAGCCATCGCGAGCCTTGGTGAGATCCTGTTCGAGGCCGGCGACAGCCAAGGCGCCGAGGCGGTGCTTGCGAAGGCGCCCGAGGACAAGAAGGACGCACCGGCGATTGCCGCGCTGCGCGCCAAGATGACGCTGGCGGTGGAAGCGGCGGCGCTCGGCAATCCGGCCGAGTTCGAGCGCCGGCTCGCCGCCGATCCGAACGATCATCAGGCGCGGTTCGACCTGGCGATGGTGCAGAACGCGCGCGGCGAGCGAACGCAGGCCGCCGACAATTTGCTGGCGATCGTCAAGGCCGACCGGACCTGGAACGACGACGGCGCCCGGGCACAGCTCTTGAAGTTCTTCGAGGCATGGGGGATGACCGACGAGGCGACGCTTGCGGCGCGGCGCAAGCTCTCGTCGCTGCTGTTCTCGTGAGCGCTTTGCCGGCTTTGTTGCCGGCCCTTTTGCCAGGTAAGGGGCTTGCGCGAGGCGGCGGCTGCGCCAGATAGGGGGCAGTGGCTTGCCACGCCGACAAATGGTTGAATAGGCCGGGCTGGCTCGGAGGAGATCGCAGGTTGACGCGCTGGCCGGCGACGCTTTCGGAGCGGGCGGAGGGTTGAAGTGCAGGCGGAGGGTTGAAGTTGCAGGTCGGAAACGCCCGCTATCGGCTCGCGAGGGATCTGCCGTCGGCGATCCCGATGTTTCCGCTCGCCGGAGCGCTGCTCCTGCCGGGCGGCCGCATGCCGCTCAACATCTTCGAGCCGCGCTATCTGCAGATGATCGACCAGGCGATGGCCGGGACGCGGCTGATCGGCATGATCCAGCCCAGCCTCGACGGCGCGCTGCGCGACGACGGCGAGCCGGAGCTGTGTGGCGTTGGCTGCGCCGGGCGCATCATCTCGCTCGCCGAGACCGGCGACGGCCGCTACCTGATCTCGCTGCAGGGCGTCTGCCGCTTCCGCGTCACACAGGAACTGACGGCGAAGACACCGTTCCGACAGTGCCGGATCGCACCGTTCCTCACCGATCTCGAGGAGGACCAGGCCGCCGCCGAGGTCGACCGCCCGGCGCTGCTCAAGGCGTTCCGCGCCTATCTGCAGGCCAATGACCTCGAAGCCGACTGGGAAAGCGTCAGCCGCGCCGAGAACGGAATGTTGGTCAACGCGCTGTCGATGATGGCGCCCTATGGGCCGGCCGAGAAACAGGCGCTGCTCGAAGCGGCGGACCTGAAGACGCGCGCCGAGACGCTGATCGCCATCACCGAAATAACGCTGGCGCGCGAGGATGAGGATTTTGGCTCGAGCCTGCAGTAAGCACACTTAAGCCTGTGCAGTTGGACAAAGGGAAGTGCGATGGCGGCGGATGGACGTGACGGGCGAAAGGCCACGGTCGATCCAAGACTGCTGGAGCTGCTCGCCTGCCCGCTGACCAAGGGCCCGCTGACCTGGGACGAGGAACGCAGCGAGCTGATCTCGCGCGTGGCGAAGCTTGCCTATCCGGTGCGCGACGGCATCCCGATCATGCTGCCGTCGGAAGCGCGCACGATCTCCGCCGATGATATGCTGACGCCGCCGCGACTGAGCGGGCCGTCGTAAGTGAGGGTCGTCTGCATAGGTGCAACGACGGAGAGGGGGGCGCTGTCCCGCCGACATCCGGTTCTGTTAGGTTCTGCTTCCTCGTATCGCCCTACTGAAAATTCCGGCCCTTGGGCATGACCTGCTGGGCGCTGCTCGACAGTGTCTCGATGTCCTGCCGGACCGGCAGGCCGCGGTTCGCCGTGGCAGCCCGGTTCGCATCACCGTCCGGTCGATGCTCGATGGTGGGCGGCCGCAAGAGCACGCTCAGCCAGGGAGTCAAATCCTCGATCCTGTCGGCGACGATGTGGATGACGTCCGATTCCTGCTGCAGCTTGCCGGTGACGCGGATGAAGCGCGCGCCCATGACCACCGAGCGAAAGCGGTCGAAGACGCGCGGCCAGATGATGACATTGGCGATCGCCTTCTCGTCCTCCAGGGTGAGGAAGATCGCGTTGCCCTTGCCGGGGCGCTGGCGCACCAGCACCAGACCGGCGACGGTGACGCGGCGGCCGTCGCGCACCGACGGCAGGCGGGCATTGGGCGTGATGCCGGCGCGGGTGAGCCGCTCGCGCAGGAAGGCGACGGGGTGCTCCTTCAGCGACAGGCCGAGCGCGCGGTAGTCGTGGACGACATGCTCGCCAAGCGGCATCTTCGGCAGCTTCGTCTCCGGTTCCAGCTCGCGTAAGCCGAGAGCGGGCCGGTCGAACAGCGGCAGCTTTTCGGCAGCACTCCTGCCGTCGAGCGCGCGCACTTCCCAGAGCGCGGCGCGGCGGTCGAGGCCGAGCGAGCGGAAAGCGTCGGCCTCGGCCAGCCTTTCGATCTCGCCGACATCGAGGCCGGAGCGCAGCCAGACATCCCTGACCGACCGGTAGCCATCGTCGCGCCGGGCGACGGCGGCCTCCATGCGCTCCTCCGACAGTCCCTTGATCTGGCGGAAGCCGAGTCTGACGGCATGAGCCGTCTCGATGACGCCCCGCATCGAGGCATGGCGTTCGAGGATGCGCGAAGGATCGAAATCGGCTCCCTCCAGCGTGCAATCCCAGACGGAATGGTTGATGTCGACCTCGCGCACCTCGACGCCATGGTCGCGCGCATCGCGAACGAGCTGGGCCGGTTGGTAAAAGCCCATCGGCTGCGCGTTGAGGATCGCGGCGCAGAAGACGTCGGGATAATAGGTCTTGAACCAGCAGGAGGCGTAGACCAGCAGCGCGAAGGAGGCGGCGTGGCTTTCCGGGAAGCCGTATTCGCCAAAGCCTTCGATCTGCTTGAAACAGCGTTCGGCGAATTCCTTCTCATAGCCATTGCCGACCATGCCGTCGATCATGCGCTGGCGGTAGTTGCCGATCGTGCCGGTGCGCTTGAAGGTCGCCATGGCGCGGCGAAGCTCGTCGGCCTCGCCCGGCCGGAAGCCGCCGGCGACGATGGCGATCTTCATCGCCTGTTCCTGGAACAGCGGCACGCCGAGCGTCTTGCCAAGAATCTTTTTCAGATCGGAGCTGGGATAATTGACGTCCTCCTTGCCCTGCCGCCGACGCAGATAGGGATGCACCATGTCGCCCTGGATCGGGCCGGGCCGCACGATCGCCACCTCGATGACGAGGTCGTAGAACTCGCGGGGCTTAAGCCGCGGCAGCATCGACATTTGCGCGCGGGATTCGATCTGGAAGGCGCCGAGCGTATCGGCCCGGCAGATCATGTCGTAGACGCGAGGGTGTTCCGGCGGCAGGGAATTCAAGCCATAGGGCCGGCCGTAGTCGTCCCGTGCTTCCGGATAATGATTGGTGAGCAGGGTCAGAGCGCGCTTCAGGCAGGTCAGCATGCCGAGCGCCAGCACATCCACCTTGAGGATCTTCACCGCGTCGAGATCGTCCTTGTCCCACTCGACCATCTTGCGTTCCTCCATCGCCGTCTTGACGATGGGCACGACCTCGTCGAGCCGGTCCCTGGTGATGACGAAACCGCCGACATGCTGGGAGAGATGGCGTGGAAAGCCCATGATCTCGTTGGCGCGCTCCAGCACCTGCCGCGACAGCGGGTCGGTGCGGTCGAGGCCGCCAGCATTGGCCTCCCTTTCACCGAGCTCGGAGGTCGACCAGCCCCAGATCGTGCTCGACAGCGCGCTCCGGACATCCTCGGACAGGCCCATGGCCTTCGCCACCTCGCGCAGCGCCGAGCGGCCGCGATAGCTGATGACGGCGGCGGCTAAAGCGGTGCGCTTGGCGCTGTATTTGTCGTAGATATAGGCGATGACCTCGTCGCGCCGCTCATGCTCGAAGTCGACGTCGATGTCGGGCGGCTCGTTGCGCTCCTCGGAAATGAAGCGCTCGAACAGCGCGTCGATCCGGTCGGGCCCGACTTCGGTGATGCCGATGCAAAAGCAGATGACAGAATTGGCGGCCGAACCGCGCCCCTGGCAAAGGATATTCTGGCTGCGGGCGAATTTCACGATGTCGTAGACGGTCAGGAAATAGCGCGCATAGTTCAGGCGCTCGATGAGGGCAAGCTCTTCCTCGATGCGCTGCGTGACATGATCGGGAACACCTGCCGGATAGCGCCTTGTCGCCCCTTCCCGCGCCAGGCGCTCGAGCTCGGCCTGCGGCCCGAGACCGGATTCGGTTGGCTCGTCGGGGTAGTTGTATTCGAGGTCGCTGAGCGAGAAGGTCAATTCATCGGCGAAGTGCAGCGTCTCGGCCAGCGCTTGCGGGTGGCGGCGGAACAGGCGCGCCATCTCCAGCGGCGGCTTCAGATGGCGCTCGGCATTGGCCGTCAGCTCCAGCCCGACCTCGGAAACCGGCGTGTTGAGGCGGATCGCGGTAAGCACGTCCTGCAGCGGCCGGCGGTCGGCGGCATGATAGAGCACGTCGTTGGTCGCCATCAGCGGGACGCCGGCGTGCTCGGCCATCGCCGCCGCCTGCTCGATGCGGAAGCGGTCGTTGCCGCCATAATCCGGCGCCACGGCAAGCCGCAGCGCGCTGCCAAAACAATCCTTGAGTCGGCTAATGAGTCCCAGATTGCCTTCCGCGCTTGCCGACAGATTGGGCAGGATGGCCAGCGACATCAGATCGCCCCATTCGAGCAGGTCGCTGAGCTCCAGCAGCGTCGCGCCTTTCTCGTTCTCGTCGCGCAGATTGGCCTGGGTCAGCATGCGGCAGAGATGCCCCCAGCCCTTGCGGTCGCGGGGATAGGCGAGGATGTCCGGCGTGCCGTCGCGGAAAACCAGGCGGCAGCCGGGGTGGTAGGCAAGTTTTTCCACCCTCGCCTGCTGCCAGGCGCGCACGACGCCGGCGACAGTGTTCCTGTCGGCAAGCCCGATCGAGGAAAATCCGTAGAATTTCGCCGTCACCACCAGCTCCTCGGGCTTCGAGGCGCCGCGCAGGAAGGAAAAGTTCGACTGGATGCCGAACTCGGCATAGGGGATGACGGTCAGCGCGTTCATGCGAAGACCCCGTGCATGAACCAGCGCGGCGCGGCCTGCGAAACGCTGCTGTAGAGGCCTTGGCGGTAGAGCCAGTAGCGACGCCCCTCGCTGTCCTCGATGCGGTAATAGTCGCGGGTCGGCGCCTCTTCCTCGCCGGGCATCTGCCGCCACCATTCCGCGGCGATGCGCTCCGGCCCTTCGGCGCGGGCGACGCGGTAGAGCGCGCGCCGCCAGCGGAAATTCATCGGCGGACCCTCGGGGATCTCGGTCGCCGGCACCTCGATCGGCTCGGGCGAGCGGAACAGCCGCACCGGCCGCTCCGGCGGGTAGATGGTCATCGGCGGCGCCGATCGGTCGGTTGCCGGCACGCGCCTTTGCGGCGCCTCCGCGAAGGGAACCGTGGTTACGGCGCGCTCCGGCAGATGGCTTTCGACGACGACCGGCTTCAGCACGGCGGCCTCGCCGAGGCGGGCGCGGATGCGGTCGGCGAATAAAGCGATGTCGGCATCGTCGTCGGTCGCTTCGCCGGCAAGGTCGCCCTGCAGCATGTCGAAGGCGGCAACCGAAAGCACGGAGAGCCGCACGAGGTCGAAACCGAAGCCGGCGTCGATATTTTGTTCCAGCGCGGTCAGCCTTTCGTGGAACAGTTTTCGGATCAGCATCGGCTCGCGCATCGGGCGCGAGGTGCCGACTGCGATGCGGCTGACGGCGCCGTCGACGCGAAAGAGGAGAAGCGCGAGTGCCCTGGCGCCCTCGCCGCGGCGTTCGAGATCGGCCTTCAGGGCGATCGCCAGCCGGCTCACCAGCCGCTCGATGTCGTCGGTAAGCATGATCGGTTCGGCAAGATGACGCTCGACCGAGAGCGGCGCCACGGGAAGGCGTGGCGAAACGGTCTCGTCGAGGCGGCCGAGCGCCTGGTCGAGCCGCAACAGCAAGCTGGCGCCGAAGCGGCGGGCGAGCGGCGCGCGTGGCGCGGCCATCACGGCGCCCGCCGTGCGCAGGCCGACACTTTCCAGGCTGATGCGGGTTTCCGGCGCGATGCGCAGCGCCGAAAGCGGCAAGGGCGCAAGCAACGCCTCCTCCTCGCCGCCGGCTACGATGCGGTCGCCGTGGAAGCGCGCCGCCGCCCAGGCCGCCCCCGGCGTCGACGCCAGTCCGGCGCGGACATCGAAACCCTGCTGGAAGAAGCGGGTGAGGATTTCGTCCTGCATGGCGCGTTCGCCGCCGAACAGATGCGTGCAGCCGGTGACGTCGAGGAACAGCCCGTCCTCGCCGTCGATCGCCACCAGCGGCGTGTAGCGGTCGCACCAGTCGGCAAGGCCTTCGAGCAGGCGGCGGTCGGCTTCCGCGTCGGCCTCCACCACGTCGATCGACGGGTGCATGGCGCGCGCATCGGCAATGCCCATGCCGCGCTTCAATTTCAGCGCCTCAGCCCGCTCGTCGAGGGCTGCGATGCGCTGGGCGTTGCTGTCGCGATGGCTGATCACAAGCGGTGGCTGAGGTGGCGGCAGGTGATCCGACGGCCGGGAACGCCAGGACCGCCCCAGACGCTGGCGCAGGATCCGCTCCGCGCAAAGGTACGGGAACCACAGCGACAGAATTCTCTGTTCTTTCTGCAAAAGCGTGCTCATCGGGGTTCCACTCCAGTGTGAATTGTCCGGGCAGGGCCGTGCGGCTCTTGCCGATATCGACGGTGAAGGCGGGGCGGCCGATCGAGCCGGCGAGCGGGCCGGCGACCGTCTCGCGGCTGGCTGAGGAGGCGGCCGAAACGATGAGGCGCACGGGCGCCGCTGTGGGCTCGGCCTCGCCGGCCTGGCGCAGCAAAAGCATCGGGCGGCCGGCGCTTTGGGCGCGGGCGTGCAGCCGTCGCGTCGCGGTAAGGTCGAGAAGCCGCGGGCTGCCGCGGATCTCGAGGATGACGGCGGCGAAGGCCGTCATGCGGGCGGCCTCCTCGGCGATCCACAGCGCGTCCAAGAGCTTCGGCGCTTCGGAAAACAGCAATTGCTCCGGCGCGATGCCGAACAGGGCATGGAGCCCGCTGGCATAGGGAAAGCCGGCCTCGCGGAAGATCTCCGCGGTGCCGATCCAAAGGACCGGCAGGCCCTGCTTTTCTCTGAGGATCAGGCTGGTGAGGGCGAGCGCAAAGCCGGCGACGGCGCCGGCATCGCGGGTCTCCAGCCCATGGATTTCACTGAGCGCCGCCTTGGGCAGGCCGCCGCCAAGGGCGGTGTCGAGGCGCCCGATGCCGGTATGCAGGAAGGCATCCAGCGAGGCCACCGCAAGGCCGCGCCGGACGATGTTGGTCTCGATGCCCGACCCGGCGGCATAGACAGGTATTTGTTTTTCCGCAATTCCGGACGGAAAACCGCTTCGCACTTTTCCTGGAATTGCTTTAGGCGCGCCGGGCGCCGGCGCCTCCAGGCGCTCGGGCAGCGTTCCCTCGATCTTCGCGATCTGGCGGCGCAGGGCAAAAACAGTTTCCCGCGCCACGACGCTCATCGCCATGACGTTCACTTCCGGCAGCAATTGTTCCTGTTATGTTCTTATAGATTCCAGAGGACCCCGGAAGAGTCAAGCGGAGTCACAAGGAATTTATTCCTTCCTTCTTTACCCTGGGAACAGGCGGCCAGCCGGCTCATTTGCCTCTATCGGCGCGAAAGCCTATATGCCGGGATCAAAGGAAATTTCATGGCCCGCATCTACAAGACCCGCACCTGGCACGACCAACTTTCGCCGTCGATGGATGAGATGGAGCTTCTGGCGCTGGAGGCCTATGCCCATCTGCCGGAGGACTTCCGCAAGCTCACCGGCGAGATCGTCATCCAGATCGCCGACTTCCCGACCGACGAGATCATGGACGACCTGTCGCTGGAGACGCCCTTCGACCTGCTCGGTCTGTTCGAGGGACGCGGCATCGCCGAGCGCTGGAACCCGCAGACCGGCGAGGGGCCGAACCGCATCACGCTCTATCGCCGCGCCATCCTCGACTACTGGGCCGAGAACGAGGAGACGCTGGGCGACATCGTCACCCATGTGCTGATCCATGAGATTGGCCACCATTTCGGCCTCTCGGACGACGACATGGAGCGGATCGAGGAAGCGGCGGAGCAGGCGGCGGCGGGCTAGACGCGCTCAAATATGCAGCGCGTGCCCCAGCGCCTTCAGCGCCGCTTCCTGGAAACCTTCGCCTTGCGTCGGATGCGCATGGATGGTGCCGGCGATGTCCTCCAGCCGCGCGCCCATTTCGAGCGCCAGGCCGAAGGCCGCCGATAGTTCCGACACGCCTTGCCCGACCGCCTGGATACCCAGCACCAGATGGTTGTCGGCGCGGGCAATGACGCGCACAAAGCCGTCCTCGCCTTGTTTGGTCATGGCGCGGCCGTTGGCGGCGAACGGAAACTGCCCGATCTTGATCTCGCCGGCGAGCGCCTTCGCCTCTTCCGGCGCGAGACCGGCGGTGACCAGCTCGGGATCGGTGAAGCAGATTGCCGGGATCGCCCGCTTGTCCCAGCTTCTTTTGTGGCCGGCGACGATCTCGGCCACCATCTCGCCCTGCGCCATGGCGCGATGCGCCAGCATCGGCTCGCCGGTGACGTCGCCGATGGCATAGATGCCCCGCATCGAAGTGCGGCACTGATCGTCGATGCGGATGAATTTGCCCACCCTGTCGAGATCGATCTGCTCCAGCCCCCAGCCCTCGGTCAGCGGCTTGCGGCCGACCGTGACCAAAATCCTGTCGGCGGCGACCTTGGCATTCTTGCCGTCGGCCGTCTCGACCAGCAGCGCATCGCCCTTGCCCACCTGTCCTTGGGTCGACAGCCCCTTGAACTTTGCCTCCGTCATCACCTCGATGCCAAGTTCGCCCAGACGTTTGAGCACCGGCCTTGTCAGCTCGGCGTCATATTGCGCCAGCACACGCGGCAGGGCTTCGACCACGGTGACATGAGAGCCCATCTTGGCGAAGGCCATGCCGAGCTCCAGCCCGATATAGCCGCCGCCGATGACGGCGAGCGTCTTCGGTACTTCGCTCAGCGCCAGCGCCTCGGTCGACGAGATGACCGGACCGCCGAAGGGCAGGAACGGCAGCTCGACCGGAGCCGAGCCGGTGGCGATCACCACCGCCTCGGCGCGGATGACCTGGATCCCGGTCTCGGTCTCGACCTCGACCGTCTTGCCGTCGCGGAACGTCGCCCAGCCATGCACGGTCTTGACCTTGGCTTTTTTCAGCAGACCCGCGACGCCGCTGTTCAGCCGGCTAACGATACCATCCTTCCACGCGACTGTTTTGGTCAGGTCGAGCGTCGCGCGCCGACCTTGATCCCGAGCGGATCCTTGCCGCCGGCCATATGCACGATCTTTTCGAACTCTTCCGCCGCATGGATGAGCGCCTTGGACGGGATGCAGCCGACATTGAGGCAGGTGCCGCCGGGCTTGCCCACCTCGACGATGACCGTATCGACGCCCAGCTGGCCGGCGCGGATGGCGCAGACATAGCCGCCGGGTCCGGCGCCGATGACAAGCAGCTTGCAGGAGATCTCTTTCATGTCGCGCCCCTAATTGGTAGCCGCACCAAACAATGTGCCCGCACGAAAGGAACGCTCCCTGGCGATCCTTCGCGCCCCCCTCTGTCCTGCCGGACATCTCCCCCACGAGGGGGGAGATTGGCAGCTTCGTCGCTTCGCCCATTCTTGCGAAGTCGGAGATTGGCGAAACCCGCGGCGACGTCCGATCTCCCCCCCTTGTGGGGGAGATGCCTGGCAAGGCAGAGGGGGGCGCTGTCCCGCCATCATCTCGAATGATCCACCCTCAATCCACGAAGATCAGCGCCGGCGTCTCCAGAAGCGCCTTGATCCGCTGCACGAACACCGCGGCATCCCAGCCGTCGATGACGCGATGGTCGAAGCTGGACGACAGGTTCATCATCTTGCGCGGGATGAACTGGGTGCCGTCCCACACCGGCCGCACCATCATCTTGTTGACGCCGACGATCGCCACTTCCGGATAGTTGATGACCGGCGTCGTCGCCACGCCGCCCATGGCGCCGAGCGAGGTGATGGTGATGGTCGATCCCGAAAGCTCCTCGCGGCTAGCCGTGCCGGATTTGGCGGCCTCGGCCAGCCGGTTGACCTCGGCTGCGCAGTCCCAGAGGTCGCGCGCCTCGGCATGCTTGACCACCGGCACAACCAGCCCGGTGGGCGTCTGCGCGGCGATGCCGATATGGATGCCTTGATGCTGGTGGATGACGCCGGCATCGTCGTCGAACAGCGCGTTGAGGTTCGGCTGGTCGGCGATCGCCTTGACCATCGCCCGCATCAGGAAGGGCAGCAGCGTCAGCTTGGGTTTCTCCGCCCCCTTGGCGCCGCGCTTTTCCTTGTTCAGCGTGGCGCGCAGCTCTTCCAGCGCCGTGACGTCGATCTCCTCGACATAGGTGATATGCGGGATGCGCGATTTGGCGAGCGACATCTTCTCGGCGATCTTGCGCCGCAGACCGACGACCTTGATGTCCTCGACGCCGTCCTTGGACACAAGGCCGGCGGCGCGGGCAAGCTGCGGACCGCGCGCCAGGAAGGCATCGATGTCCTCATGGCTGATGCGCCCGGCCGGACCGCTGCCGGCAACCTGACGGAGATCGATGCCGGCTTCCTTGGCGCGCAGCCGAACGGCGGGCGAGGCCAGCGGCTTTTCGCCTTCGGTGCGTGGCGCGCCGGTGACGGACGCCGGTCGCGTGCCCTTTGGCGCCGCGGCTGGAATCGACACCTTTGCCGGCGGCTCCGCTGGTTTCGGCGCTGCTTTCGGAGCGCTCGGGGCCGGTTCGGTCTTCACCCTAGCCGGCTTGGGCGCCGCCTCGGCCTTCGGCGCGGCCTGGGCGGTGCCGCCCTTCACATTGCCTTCGCCGGCCACTTTCAGCCGCACGATCGGCGAGCCGATCGCCACCGTGTCGCCGATCTCGGCGCCGAGCCAAAGGATCTCGCCGTCCACCGGCGACGGAATCTCGACCGTCGCCTTGTCGGTCATGACGGCGGCCAGCACCGCGTCCTCGCGCACCAGGTCGCCGATCTTGACGTGCCATTCGACGAGCTCGGCCTCGGCGACGCCTTCGCCGACATCGGGAAGCTTGATCACATATTCGCCCATCGCAAGGTCCCTATTACAGCGCCGCGCGTCCTTTTGGACACGCAAAAGGACGCTGGAAGACTTTTGAACATGCGCATGATCCTTTCCGAAAATCGATATCCGATTTTGGGGTCATGCGCTGGCTTCCATGGTCTCGACGAGCGCGCGCCCGACCCGCGCCGGGCCGGGGAAATACTCCCACTCCTGCGCATGCGGATAAGGCGTGTCCCAGCCGGCGACGCGGGCCACCGGGGCCTCCAGATGGTAGAAGCAGGTTTCCTGCACCAGCGCGACCAGCTCGGCGCCGAAGCCGGAGGTGAGCGTCGCCTCATGCACGACGACGCAGCGCCCGGTCTTCTTCACCGAGGCGACGATCGCGTCGAGGTCGAGCGGCAGAAGCGTCCTGAGATCGATGATCTCGGCATCGATGCCGGTCTCCTCGGCCGCGGCCTGCGCCACATAGACCATGGTGCCATAGGCGAGCACGGTGACCGCCGAGCCGGGCCTGCGGATCGCCGCCTTGCCGAGCGGAATCGTGTAATGGCCGTCGGCGACCTCGCCGAGTTCGTGCTTCGACCACGGCGTCACCGGGCGGTCGTGATGGCCGTCGAAGGGGCCGTTGTAGAGGCGCTTCGGCTCGAGAAAAATCACCGGGTCCGGGTCCTCGATCGCCGCGATCAGCAATCCCTTGGCGTCGTGCGGATTGGACGGCACCACCGTCTTCAGCCCGGAGACATGCGTGAACAACGCTTCCGGGCTCTGGCTGTGCGTCTGGCCGCCAAAAATGCCGCCGCCCGTCGGCATCCGCACCACGATCGGGCAGGTGAAGTCGCCGTTCGAACGGTAACGCAGCCGCGCCGCCTCCGAGACGATCTGGTCATAGGCCGGATAGACATAGTCGGCAAACTGCACCTCGACGCAGGGCTTCAGCCCGTATGCGGCCATGCCGATAGCCGAGCCGACGATGCCGGATTCGCTGATCGGCGCGTCGAAGCAGCGGCTCTTGCCGTATTTGGCCTGCAGGCCTTGCGTGCAGCGGAAGACGCCGCCGAAGAAGCCGACATCCTCGCCATAGACGATGACGCGCTCGTCGCGCGCCATCGACACGTCCATGGCGTCGCGAATCGCCTCGATCATGGTGCGTCTCGGCATGGTCAGACCCCCGCCTGCTGGCGCTGGCGCCTGAGATGCGGCGGCATCTCGGCGTAGACGCCTTCGAACATATCGCGCGTCGAGGGCTTGCCGCCGGCATGCAGCGTGCCGTGGCTTTCGGCCTCTTTCTGCGCCGCGATCACGGCCTCGAGGATCTCGGCCTCCGCCTGGGTGTGGCGCTCCTCCGACCAGACGCCCTTGTGGATGAGATGGTTCTTCAGCCGGATGACCGGATCGCCGAGCGGCCAGGCGTCGGACTCGGCCTTCGGCCGATAGGCCGACGGATCGTCCGAGCTCGAATGCGCGCCGGCACGGTAGGTGACATATTCGACCAGCGTCGGTCCGAGATTCTCCCGCGCCCGCTCGGCCGCCCATTTGGCGACGGCGTGTACGGCAAGATAGTCGTTGCCGTCGACGCGCAGCGCCGGGATGCCGAAGCCCAGCCCACGCGCGGCGAAAGTGCCGGCGCCGCCGCGCGCGATTCCTTGAAAGGTCGAGATCGCCCACTGGTTGTTGACGACGTTGAGGATGACCGGCGCCTTGTAGGTCGAGGCGAAGACCAGCGCGGAATGGAAATCGGACTCCGCCGTCGAGCCGTCGCCGATCCAAGCGGCTGCGATGCGCGAATCGTTGGAGATCGCCGAGGCCATCGCCCAGCCGACCGCCTGGATATACTGCGTCGCCAGATTGCCGGAAATCGAGAAGAAGCCGTGCTCCTTCGAGGAATACATGATCGGCAGCTGCCGGCCCTTCAGCGGATCGGCTTCGTTGGAGTAGATCTGGTTCATCATCGTGACCATCGGGTAGCCGTCGGCGATGAGCAGGCCGGCCTGCCGATAGGTCGGGAAATTCATGTCGCCCGGCTGGAGCGCCTTGCGGAAGGCGCAGCTCACCGCCTCCTCGCCGAGATGCTGCATGTAGAAGGAGGTCTTGCCCTGGCGCTGCGCCATCTGCATGCGCGCGTCGAAGGTCCTGAGCGTCATCATGTTGCGCAGGCCTTCCAGAAGCTCCTCGTCGGTGAGCAGCCCAGCCCAAGGCCCGACCGCTTCGCCGGCGCGGTTGAGCACGCGGATGATGGAAAAGGCCATGTCGCGGATTGTGCGCGGGTCGACGTCGATCTCCGGCCGCGGCACCGATCCCGCCTTGGGAATGGTCACATTCGAGAAGTCGGGCGTGCCGCCGGGCCGAACCTCTGGTTCGGGCACGTGAAAGCGCAACATTCCAGCATCGGCCATGACCTTCGTCCTCCAATGTTGCCGGTGCGATATTTGCACATCCGCGCCGCCATTTCATCGGGCGCGATTGGCGGCCGTCCTCCCGGCCACCGGCCTTTGAAGACCGACGCGGCGCGCGGCGACAAGATGCAGATATGGCGGCGAAATTTCTTGTCGATGTTTTCAGGCGGCGCGCAATTTGACGAATGGCTGGAACGGCTTAGGCGCAAGAGGCGGTAAATCCGCCGATGCGGAGCAGTTCGGGCCGATGACGGCGCTGCTCCTCATCCGCCTGCCGGCACCTTCTCCCCGTACAGTGACGGGGACAAGGAGACTGGCCGCAACGCTGGCTCCCTTCCTGCAACGCTGGCGATTCGCGAAACCATCGATGACAGCGCCCCTCTCCCCGTACGGGGAGAGGATGCCGGCAGGCAGGTGAGGGGCAGCGCCAACGCCCAGTTCACCGAACACTCCCATCATGCTAACTCACTCTCATGGCACAGAAGAAAGGATACGAGGTCGATTCGTGGCTCGCGCGGCCTGACCCCGCCATGGCGATCGTCCTGCTTTACGGCCCCGATCGCGGCCTGGTCGCCGAACGCGCCAAGACCTTTGCCGTGAAGACCGGCCTGCCGCTCGACGACCCGTTCTCGGTGGTCAAGCTGGACGGCGCGGAAGTCGACCGCGACCAGGGCCGCCTGCTCGACGAGGCGCGCACCGTGCCGATGTTCTCCGACCGGCGGCTGCTTTGGGTGCGCAATGCCAGCGGCCAGAAGGCGCTGGCCGACGACATCAAGGCGCTGACCGCCGAGCCCGCGCGCGATGCGATCATTCTCATTGAGGCCGGCGACCTGAAGAAAGGCACCGGCTTGAGAGCCATCGTCGAGGCCGCCGGCAACGCCATTGCCTTGCCCTGCTATGCCGACGAGGCCCGCGACCTCGATACGGTGATCGACGACGAGCTTCGCAAGGCCGGCATGTCGATGACGCTCGACGCCCGCCAGGCGCTGCGCCGCAATCTCGGCGGCGACCGGCTGGCCTCGCGCGGCGAGATCGAGAAGCTGGTGCTTTATGCGCACGGCAAGAAGGAGATCGATCTCGACGACGTCAACGCCTTGTCAGGCGACGTCTCCGGCGCCTCTTTCGACGACGCGGTCGACGCGGTGCTCGACGGCAAGGTCAGCGATTTCGACATTGCATTCACTCGCCACTGCCAGTCCGGCGGTCACCCTTTCCTGGTGCTGTCCTCGGCGATGCGGCAATTGCAGGCGATCCAGGTGATGCGCGGCCAGATGGAGGCCGGCGGCCGCAACGCCGCCTCGGCGGTGGCAGGCGCCCGCCCGCCGGTCTTCTTCTCGCGCCGCAAGCTGGTCGAAAAGACGCTCGAGCGCTGGAACAGCGAGGCTCTGGGGCGGGCGTGAACCGGCTGCAGACAGCGGTGCTGCAGACACGCAAGCGGCCGGATTTGTCGGAAGCGCTGGCAAGGCAGGCGCTGCTCGGGATTGCCGTGGAGAGCGCAAGATTGGGGCAGCGCGGCTGATCTCCCCCCTCGAGGGGGAGATGTCGCCGAAGGCGACAGAGGGGGTCGGTTCTACTGGGCGCGGCGCGGCAGATGGAGGTTGGCGTCTGTGCGAGGGCGACG
>NZ_LPWA01000129.1 GCF_001510895.1 Mesorhizobium loti
CAGCCTCCTGACATTTCCTCCCGACACCAATTGGCCAAGTGCAATCAATCAACAAAACAAAACCCCGCCGAAAATCGACGGGGTTTGTCAGCGGTCTGAAGGGCGCCCTTCGGCGCCCTTCAAACTCATTGCCGATCGCGCCTCAGTGCGCCACGTCGGCCCACA
The DNA here is from genome assembly GCF_001510895.1 of Mesorhizobium loti. Taxonomy (GTDB): domain Bacteria; phylum Pseudomonadota; class Alphaproteobacteria; order Rhizobiales; family Rhizobiaceae; genus Mesorhizobium; species Mesorhizobium loti_A. The sequence goes on from NZ_LPWA01000129.1 coordinate 166, forward strand.
CCCTGCGCTTGGTCATGTAGACCAGGGCGCCGAACAGCAGCAGGAACACCAGCACGCGGAAGCCGGTCTTCTTGCGATCCTCGAGATGCGGCTCGGCGGCCCACATCAGGAAGGCGGCAACGTCGCGCGAATACTGATCGACCGTCTGCGGCGAGCCGTCGTCATAAGTCACCTGGCCGTCCGAAAGCGGCTTCGGCATCTTCAGCGACACGCCGGACAGGAAGTACGGATTGTAGTGCGTGCCTTCCGGAATCGCCATGCCGGCCGGCGGCGTCTGGTCGTAGCCGGTGAGCAGCGAGTGGATGTAGTCCGGGCCGCCCTGGGCGTACTGGGTGAAGATGTCGAAGACAAACCGCGGGAAGCCGCGCTCGACGCCGCGCGCCTTGGCGAGCAGCGACATGTCGGGCGGCGCGGCGCCGCCATTGGCGGCAGCTGCGGCCTGCTCGTTCGGGAACGGCGCCGGGAAGTGGTCCGAAGGCTTGCCCGGGCGATCGAACATGTCCCCGGCATCGTTCGGGCCGTCATGGATGGTGTATTCGGCGGCAAGCGTCTTGATCTGCGCTTCCGAGTAGCCGAGGCCTTCGAGCGTGCGGAACGCCACCAGGTTCATCGAGTGGCAGGCCGAGCAGACTTCCTTGTAGACCTTCAGGCCGCGCTGCAGCTGGGCCTTGTCGTAGGTGCCGAACGGGCCGGCGAAGCTCCAGCTCATTTCCTTCGGCTCGTTGATCGGAAAATGTGTCGGCGCCGCCTCCTGATGCCCTTCCTGGGCAACGGCGGCCGCTGTGCCGGCAGCCACAAGGCCGAGCAGCGCCAGCGAGGTGAGAATCTTCTTCATGCCAAATCCCCTCAGATTCTCAGCCCTTGGTTTCCGGCGCGCTCACCGCGCCTGCCGGATGTCCGCCGGCTCCCTTGTTCTTCTTATCCAGCACCGCCTCGGTGATCGAGTTCGGCAGGCGCCGCGGCGTCTCGATCAGGCCGAGCACCGGCATGACGACCAGGAAGAAGGCGAAGTAGAACAGCGTCGCCATCTGCGCCATGAACACATAGCTGCCTTCCGCCGGCTGCGAGCCCAGCCATCCAAGCAGGATGCGTCGGCGACAAACAGCCAGAAGAACAGCTTGTACCAGGGCCGGTAGACCGCCGAGCGCACCTTGGAGGTGTCGAGCCACGGCACCAGGAACAGCATGGCGATGGCGCCGAACATGCACAGCACGCCGCCGAGCTTGGAGTTGATCGGCCCGATGTTGAAGGTGATGGCGCGCAGGATCGCGTAGAACGGCAGGAAGTACCATTCCGGAACGATATGGGCCGGCGTCTTCAGCGGGTTGGCAACCGTGTAGTTGTCCGGGTGCCGAGATAGTTCGGCAGGTAGAAGACGAAATAGGCGAAGAAGAACAGGAACACGATCATGCCGAACGCGTCCTTGATGGTGGCGTAAGGCGTGAAGGCAACGGTGTCGGTCTTCGACTTCACCTCGATGCCGGTCGGGTTCGACTGGCCGACGACATGCAGCGCCCAGATGTGCAGCACGACGACGCCGGCGATCATGAACGGCAACAGGTAATGCAGCGCGAAGAAGCGGTTCAGCGTCGGATTGTCGACGGCAAAGCCGCCGAGCAGCAGCTCCTGGATCCAGTTGCCGACCAGCGGAATGGCGCTGAAGAAGCCGGTGATGACGGTGGCGCCCCAGAAGCTCATCTGTCCCCAGGGCAGCACGTAGCCCATGAAGCCAGTGGCCATCATCAGGAGGTAGATGATGCAGCCGAGGATCCAGAGCAGCTCGCGCGGCGCCTTGTAGGAGCCGTAGAAGAGCCCGCGGAAGATATGGATGTAGACGGCGACGAAGAAGAACGAGGCGCCGTTGGAATGGAGATAGCGCAAGAGCCATCCCGAATTCACGTCGCGCATGATCTTCTCGACCGAATCGAAGGCGAGAGTGGTGTCGGATGTATAGTGCATGGCCAGCACGATGCCGGTCAGGATCTGCGAGGCCAGCATGATCGACAGGATGCCGCCGAACGTCCACATGTAGTTGAGGTTGCGCGGCACCGGATAGGCGACGAAGCTGTCATAGACCAGCCTGGGCAGTGGCATGCGGGCGTCGAACCAGCGTCCGATGCCGGTCTTCGGCGTGTAGGTGGAGTGTCCCTCGCTCATCGAAATATCCCCTGCCTCAGCCGATAAGGATCTTGGTATCGGAAATGAATTTGAATACCGGGATCGCCATGTTCTCGGGCGCCGGGCCTTTACGGATGCGGCCGGAGGTATCGTACTGCGAGCCGTGGCACGGGCAGAACCAGCCGCCGAAATCGCCTTCCTGGCCGAGCGGAATGCAGCCGAGATGGGTGCAGACCTGCACCATCACCATCCAGGCTTCCTTGCCGGGGGTAGTGCGGTTGGCATCGGTCGCCGGCGCGTCGGCCGGCAGGTTGGCGTTGCGCGCGATCGGATCCTTGAGATCACTGAGGCTGACCGCCTCGCCGTCCTTCATCTCTTTCTCGGTGCGGTTGCGCACCACGACCGGCTTGCCACGCCATTTGACGATCAGCGAACTGCCTGGCTGCAGGGAAGAGACATCGACCTCGACCGAAGCCAGCGCCAGCGTCGAGGCGTCGGGCTGCATCTGGTCGATGAACGGCCAGGCGACGGCGCCCGCGCCGACCACGCCGGCCATGCCGGTGGCGATGTAGAGAAAATCGCGACGGTTGGGATCGTGGATATCGGTTGCGCTCACGGGTGCCTGATCCTTTCGCCTCTTTCCGTGCCGGCGGCCGAGCCTTGCCCCCGCTCCATCGCGCCGGCCCGACAGCGCATGGCGAACAGGCTAGCGAATTCCTCCGGCATTTGGAGTTCGGTTTATGCGTGCAGCCCGTTTTTGTCCAGACGGGTGAAGGCACAAGGGCACATTGTCGCGGGGATGCGCTGCGACCTGTGCCAAGGCCTGGTCGTCGTGCCGCCCAACAGCGCAAAAATCGTGCGGAATCAGCGGGGAAATCGAAACTCCACTCGCCTCGACAGCGGCCGCTGGCCCGGTCTATTGTCAAGCCATGGCGCATGTCATCGAGCGCGACAAATGGGCGGAGGCGCCCGACCGCTGGCAAGGCGAGCTGCAATGCGGCGCCTTTGGCTCCAACAGCTGCCTGATCTTCAATTACCTGCCCGGCATCGGCGGCGGCCCGCGCCTGCACAAGCATCCCTATGCGGAGATCTTCATCGTCCGCTCCGGCACCGGCCTGTTCACGGTCGGCGACCAGCAGATCGAGGCTTCGGCCGGCCAGATTCTCATCGTGCCGCCAGACACGCCGCACAAATTCACCAATCTCGGCCCCGGTCCGCTCGAGACCACCGACATCCACGAGAACGGCAGCTTCATCACCGAATGGCTGGAATAGCTAACTGGCGCCAAGCCTGACCAGCACCGCCCTCGGGATGTTGTATTCGCGGATCACGGCGTCGTGCTTGCGCAGCCCGCAGAGCTCGCGTTGGATGAAATAGCCGTGGACAGCCTCCGCCGCTTCCTTCAGCAGCCGGTTGCGATCCCCGCCCTCGCCGTTCTTGCGCAACTTTGTCAGCGTCTCCTCGACGCGCTGGCCGGCGCGGCCGAGGGCGGCCGCCTTTTCGGCGAGGATTTCGTGGCCGAGCAGGTCGAGCGCGGTTTCCTGCGCGCCGCCTCGTCCGAAATTGCTGGGCATCCGTACCGACATGGTTGCGTTCTACTCCGCTGGCCGCGTCTCTTCCAGCACGCTTTCCTCGTTGAACAGGAAGCCGCCGGACTGCCGTTTCCACAGCCGCGCATAGAGGCCGTCGAGCGCCACCAGCTCGTCATGCGTGCCCTCTTCGACAATGCGTCCACCGTCGAGCACGACCAACCGGTCGAGCGCGGCGATGGTGGACAACCGGTGCGCGATGGCGATGACGGTCTTGTCTTCCATCAGCCGCGCCAGGTTTTCCTGGATCGCCGCCTCGATGTCGGAATCGAGCGCCGAGGTCGCCTCGTCGAGGATGAGGATCGGCGCATCCTTGAGGAAGAGGCGGGCGATCGCCACGCGCTGGCGCTGGCCGCCCGAGAGCTTGACGCCGCGCTCGCCGACATAGGCCTCGTAACCGGCCCGCTGGCGGTTGTCGCGCAGGCCCATGATGAAATCATGCGCCTCGGCCTTGCGCGCCGCCGCGATTACTTCTGCGTCGGTCGCGTCCGGCATGCCGAGCTTGATGTTGTCGCGCAACGAGCGGTGGAAGAGTGCGGTATCCTGGCTGACCACGCCGATATTGGCGCGCAGCGAATTCTGCGTCACCCGCGCGATGTCCTGGCCGTCGATCAGGATCTTGCCGCCCTCGAGGTCGTAGAGGCGCAGGATGAGATTGGCCAGCGTCGTCTTGCCGGCGCCCGACGGGCCGACCAGCCCGACCTTCTCGCCGGGACGCACGACGAGGTCGATGCCGTCCAGAACCCCCGCCCCCTTGCCGTAATGGAAGGTGACGTTCTTGAGGTCGATGCGGCCGCCGGCAACCACCAGCTCCTTGGCGTCCGGCGCGTCGGTCAAGCCGAGCGGCTGCGAGATCAGCGCCTTGGAATTTTCCAGCACGCCGAGATTCCTCAGGATGCCGTTGAGCTGCATCATCACCCGTCCGAGCAGCATGTTGAGCCGCAAGACAAGAGAAAGCGTGAAGGCGACGGCGCCGACGGTGATCGAACCTTCCACCCAGAGATAGACGGCAAAGGCGGCGATCGTCGTGATCATGATGCCCGAAAGCGTCGTCAGGGCCATGCGCACGCCGGTCAGCCGGCGCGTGAAGGGGCGCAGCGCGTCGAGATAGCTGTCGAAGCCGCTGCGGATATAGCGGTCATCGCCGTCGGCGGCGAACAGTTTCAGCGTCTGCACGTTGGAATAGGAATCGACGATTCGCCCGGTAATCATCGAGCCGGCCTCGGCGGTCGCCTCGGCATGCTTGCGGATCATCGGCAGGTGGAGCCTGGCCAGCCAGCCGAAGGCGGCGATCCAAATCACCACCAGAACCGCCAGCCTGAGATCGAGGCCGGCAACCAGCGCCAGCGTCGTCACCGTGTAGACGATCATGAACCAGATGACCTCGATGAAGCTCTCCATCAGGTCGCCGGTTGCCTGCCCAGCCTGCCAGACCTTGGTGGCGATGCGGCCGGCGAAATCGTTCTGGAAGAAGGCGTAAGATTGGCGCGAGACATGCCGGTGCGCCTGCCAACGCACCAGGCTGTAGAAGCCCGGCGTGATCGTCTGCTCGTCGACCAGCGCCGAAAGGCCGACCACCAGCGTGCGGATGATCAGCACCACGGCGCCCATGAACAGGAGTTCAGGGCCGGCGGCGCTCCACAGCGCGTGCCAGCTGCGTTCGCCGGGAAGCTGGTCGAGGATATCGACCAGCCGTCCGACGAAGTAGAACAACCCGGCCTCGACCAGCGGCGCGATGCCGCCGATGATCAGCATGGCGAAGAAGGCGAGCTTCGCCTGCCCGACATAGTGCCAGAGGAAGCCGCCGACGCTGGTGGGTGGCCGGAGGTTCGCTGGCTCGCGGAACGGGTAGACCCAGCGTTCGAACCAGCGATAGACGGCCTTCATCATTCCGCGGCTTCACCCTTGGCGCCAAAGTCGCGGACAATCGCATCGTTGGCGGCCTCGGCCGGCATGTCGTCGAGCAGGAAGCCGCCCGACTGGCGCTGCCAGAGCTGGGCATAGAGCCCGCCCATGGCGACGAGCTCTTCATGCGAGCCTTCCTCTATGACGCGACCCTCGTCCAAGACGACGAGCCTGTCCATCGCCGCGATGGTCGACAGGCGGTGCGCGATGGCGATGACGGTCTTGCCCTGCATCAGCTTGTAGAGGTTCTCCTGGATCGCCGCTTCTGCTTCCGAATCGAGCGCCGAGGTCGCCTCATCGAGGATGAGGATCGGCGCGTCTTTCAGCATAACGCGGGCAATGGCGATGCGCTGACGCTGGCCGCCGGACAATTTGACGCCCCGGTCGCCGACATGGGCATCGAAATTCTTGCGGCCGTCGGAATCGGAAAGCTCACTGATGAAGTCGAGCGCTTCGGCCCGCTTCGCCGCCTCGATCAGCATGTCGTTGCTGGCATCGGGCCGGCCGTAGAGGATGTTGTCGCGCACCGAGCGGTGCAGCAGCGAGGTATCCTGCGTCACCATGCCGATCTGCGCGCGCAGCGAATCCTGCGTCACCGCCGCGATCTCCTGGCCGTCGATCAGGATCTTGCCGCTTTCGAGGTCGTAGAAGCGCAGCAGAAGGTTGACCAGCGTCGACTTGCCGGCGCCCGAGCGGCCGACGATGCCGACCTTCTCGCCAGGCTTCACGATGAGCGACAGGTTTTCGATGACGCCCTTCTGCTTGCCATAGTGGAAGCGGATGTCCTCGAAGCGGATCTCGCCTTGGCTGACGGCGATGTCCTTGGCGCCCGGCCTGTCCTCGACCAGACGCGGCAGCGAGATCGATTGGATGCCGTCCTGCACCGTGCCGATGTTCTCGAACAGGCCCGACATCTCCCACATGATCCACTGCGACATGCCCCACATGCGAAGCACCAGGCCGATGACCACGGCCACGGCGCCGATCGTCACCGCCTGGCCGAGCCACAGCCACAGCGAGATTGCCGTGACAGTGAACAAAAGCAGCGAATTGAGGATGTAGAGCAGGCCGTAGAGCACCGTCACCAAGCGCATCGAGCGGTAGACGGTGTCTAAGAATCGTCCCATGCCTTCCTTGGCGAAGGCCGCCTCGCGCCGCGCATGCGAAAACAGCTTCACCGTCTGGATGTTGGTGTAGCTGTCGACGACACGGCCGGTCATCGTCGAGCGCGCATTGGCCTGCTCCTCGCCGACCTTGCCCAGCCGCGGAATGAAATAGCGCAACAGCCCGATATAGCCGACCAACCAGACGGCAAGCGGTGCCGCCAGCCGCCAGTCGGCTGAGCCGACGATGAACAGCATGCCGAGGAAGTAGACGATGACGTAGTTGAGGACGTCGATCAGCTTGATCACGCATTCGCGCACGGCAAGCGCCGTCTGCATCAGCTTGGTGGCGATGCGGCCCGCGAACTCGTCCTGATAGAAGGCCATCGACTGCTTGAGCAGGTAGCGATGCACCTGCCAGCGGATGCGCATGGGATAGTTGCCCATCAGCGTCTGCTGGTTGAGCAGCGAATGCAGCCAGACCGTGCCCGGCAACGCGAACAGCACGACGAAAGCCATGCCGGCAAGCTTCCAGCGCTCGGTCTCAAGGAACGTCTCGCGGTTCTGCGCCGACAGCCAGTCGACGATGCGGCCGAGGAAGCCGAACATCCAAACTTCGGTGAAAGCGATCGTCGTCACCAACAGCGCATCGAGAATGATGTATGGCCAGGCCCCGCGCGTATAATGCACGCAGAAGGCGACCAGCGTCTTCGGCGGCTCGACCGGCTCCGCGGCGGGAAACGGATCGAGCCTCTTTTCAAACCAGCGGAACATTCCAGGCACTCGACTGTCTATGCGCTCACGCGGCGCGGGATTGATGGGCAAGGCCCTTCGGCCACGCGGCGCGACGGGCCGCGATACGGAATCAACCGCATCGCCGGCCCTGCTTCGCGCAATATAGGGTGCCGCGGGCTTTTCGCCGACAGGCTCGCTTGGCGATGCTGACGGCACGTTGGAGCCAGCCCGCGCTTTCTCGCCCGGCCGGAACAGCCTTGCGATACGGCGCACCAGCGAAGGCCGGCTGTGGTCGGGCACGGCGCGCGAGAAATCGACGTCCGGCAACATGCCGCGATGCGGACGCCGGCGCGTCTCGGCGTGCACCGCCGACGAGTAGGTCTCGCCGATCAGCAGCGCCCAGGTCGCCATCTTGCGCTCGTGCAGGCTTCTTGAACCCGGTATTTTATAGGGATCGAACATCGGTCCGTCCTCCATGTGCAAATGCGATAAAAGCGGTGATACGAACTCGACCTCCGGCATTCGGCCGGAGGCGCGAAACGCGTCGATCGGAACATGACGGCAAGCGTCGGTCCCGACACGACGACAGGCGTCGGTCGCGACACGTTCAGGTGGGGCGCGGCGCCCTTTTGGCAGTTTGAAAAACATCGCAAGATTCCTTCGAGAGCCGAAAACTGGGTTCGGCGGGAATCGGTGCGATGAGGTCTTAAAGTGTCAGAAGAATCGTCGTACCGAAACCACCGTTGGGCATACAGGAGCCCCGGAGAGGAGCTGGAAATGCATGGTCATCATGTGGTCCCCCTCCTTCGGTTCGGGTTGACGATGGTGGGCATATACCCGACTTCGCAGAAAATGGCCACCCGCCAGTCCAGAAATCGCCAAAAGCGGGAGGCGTCTGTGGCCGATCTGCCACTTATTAGCAGGATGCGGAAATGAACGACGGTCTCCGCATCGCGCTCTACCAGCCTGATATCGCCGGCAACACCGGGACAATCCTGCGCTTCGCCGCCTGCCTTGATCTCGGTGTCGACGTCATCGAGCCGGCCGGCTTTCCGCTCTCCGACCGGGCGCTGAAACGGGCCGGCATGGACTATCTCGAAATGGCGGCGCTGTCCCGCCATGCCGACTGGCACGCCTTCGAGGAATGGCGCCGGACGAGCGCGCGCCGCCTGGTGCTGGTCACCACCAAGGCCACGGCCGCCTACACGGACTTCGCTTTTGCCGCTGGCGACATCCTTCTGTTCGGCCGCGAATCCGCCGGCGTGCCGGAAGAGGTCCACCAGGCTGCGGATACGCGGCTGACCATCCCGATGCGGCCGGGCGCGCGCAGCATCAATGTCGCGCTCTCCGTCGCGATGGTCGCGGGCGAAGCGCTCCGCCAGCTCGGCTAAAGCAATTCCAGGAAAAGTATGAAACGCTTGGGCTCGGCGCCTTCGCCGTAGCCTTCCGTTCGGAATTGCGTCAAGACAACGAGCCGGCATCCTCAGCCCTTGCTCGCCGTCGCGGATCGCCCCCCCTTCTGCCGTCATTTTTACCCAGGCGCACATCGCCTTCTCCTGCATTTGCCATGTCAGGGTTTCCTCGCTACAAGCTCAACCTAACTTGAGGTCAAGCGGAAACTGCGAAATGGCTCCGGTACGAGAATTGACGGTCGGTCAGGTGGCCATGCGCAGCGGCGTGGCGGTATCGGCGCTGCACTTCTACGAGGCGCGCGACCTGATCCGCAGCCATCGCACGGCGGGCAACCAGCGGCGCTACAGCCGCGATGTGCTGCGGCGGGTGGCGATCATCCGTATCGCTCAGGAGGTCGGCATCTCGCTCGCCGAGATCGCCGCGACATTCCGGTCCCTGCCCGAAGGCCGCACGCCGACGCGCGAGGATTGGAATCTGCTTTCAACGGCTTGGCGCGACGGGCTCGATCACAAGATCAGCCAATTGAAGAAGCTGCGCGACGGGCTGACCGACTGCATTGGCTGCGGCTGCATGTCGATCGACAAATGCCCGCTCAGGAACAAGGATGACAGGCTGGCGAGGGAAGGCACGGGAGCGAGGCGGCTGGTAGCGCGCTGATGGTCAATCGGCCGCCGGCAGCCGCCGCATGGTGAATTCGATGACGTCGCGCCCGTTCGAACCAGCTTTCGATCTCGGTCCAATAGGCCTGCTTCGGGAAGCGCTCGAACCATTCCTTCGCCTTGAGGCGTGCGGCCGGGCGTGGCAGCACGAAAGTCTCGCGCAGGAATCCGTCGCGCGGCTTTCTTTCACGCTCGGCCCGCGAGCGCTCCAGCCTCTTCCTCAAGCCATCCAGCGGCGGTCTTGCCGGGGTGCGCACCAAGGAACTCCTTTGTGCCTTGATCAGACAGGACTTGACCCTTGCCCCTAAGAGATTAGGGATCGCGCCCTGGAAAGACGAGTCATTTGTCAGGCGAATGGGCCTGTAACTGGAGACCGAATTGGAACGACCTGACCTTCCCGTGGGGCTGCCGGCCGACATCGAACAGAAGAAAATGAGGCCCGCCTCTGGTTCGAGACGCTGCGCGAGCGCATCTGCGCCACATTCGAGCAGATCGAGCAGGAACTCACCGGGCCGCTATCGTCCTGGTCGCCCGGGCATTTCGAGAAGACGCCCTGGGAGCGCGACGAGGGCAAAGGCGGTGGCGGCACCATGTCGATGATGCGCGGCCGCGTCTTTGAGAAGGTCGGCGTGCACACATCGACCGTCTACGGCGAATTCTCGCCCGAATTCCGCAAGCAGATCCCCGGCGCGAGGAGGATCCGCGCTTCTGGGCGAGCGGCATTTCGCTTATTGCGCACCCCTGGAACCCCAACGTGCCGGCCGTGCATATGAACACGCGCATGGTGGTGACCACGCGCCAGTGGTTCGGCGGCGGCGCCGACCTGACGCCGGTGCTCGACCGTCGCCGCACCCAGGATGACCCTGACACGTTGGCCTTCCACCGCGCCATGCAATTCGCCTGCGAGAAGAACGCCTCCGTGGCCGACTACCCGAAATTCAAGGCCTGGTGCGACGAGTACTTCTTCCTGCCGCATCGCGACGAGCCGCGCGGCATCGGCGGCATCTTTTTCGACTGGCTGCGTTCGGACGAGGCCAAGGGGGGGTGGGACGCCGATTTCAATTTCGTCCAGGACGTCGGACGCTCTTTCCTCGTCGTCTACTCCCATCTGGTGCGGGGCAATTTCAACCAGAACTGGACCGACGGCGATCGCGACGAACAGCTCATTCAGCGCGGCCGTTACGTCGAATTCAATTTGCTTCACGATCGCGGCACCATCTTCGGCCTGAAGACCGGCGGCAATGTCGCCTCGATCCTGTCCAGCCTGCCGCCCGAGGTAAAGTGGCCGTAAAAATCCGGTGATCGGAGAGAAAGCCGCATTGATGTCCCATTCGCTGAATCTTGGCCGGCAATGTGGCGGTCACGATTTCTTTTTCGTCTAATATCCTTTTGAAAAATTTGAGCTATTTAACGTTTTCGGGTCGGGAAGCGCCGGCGGTTCGTCACTGCTTCGAGCCGCGACCCGACGCGACCGGACGGCCCTGATCGAGAGGGGCGCCTTCCATACGGTGCCCGCATTCCAGGAGAGCATGCCAATGCGCAAGCTTATTGTGACGGCAGCAGCCGCTGCCTTTCTCGCCTCCGGTGGCACCACGTTCGCCGCGGTCAAGCACACCACGGGCACGGTCAAGAGCTTTGATGGAACGGCCATGAGCCTTGTTCTGGACAACGGATCGACCTTCACCCTGTCCAAGGCCTTCAAGGACCCGGGCATCAAACCGGGCGAGAAAGTCCGCGTTTCCTGGGATATGAGCGGCAAGAACAAGATTGCCGAGGCCGTCAAGATCATGAAATGACGGCCCGCGTGGCCTAGCAAGATCAGGCAACAAGGAGGCGGAGCAGCATCGCTCCGCCTTTCTGTTTAGCACTCGGCCGGCAGCCCGATACAGCGCTTCGCTACTCTTGATGCAACCGAAGCCGGCGACATGTGTTATGGTTATCCATCTGAGCAACTCCGGGAAAACCGCCCAGCGGTTTTGCCGGATTTGCATAAAAACAATAGCTGGGGTTGGTCGAAGCTGAACCGCTCCACAGCAAGGAAGGGAAACCCATGAAGGAATTCCAATGCGGGACACTGGTCCCGGGCTGCGACTGGCACACGCGCGCCGAAGAAGAAGCAGAGGTGATGCGCCGTGCGGTGGAGCACATGCGCGAGACCCATGGCGAAACGATCATCCGCGAGACCATGATCGAAGCGATCCGCTCCCGCATCCAAAAGGTCCGCGACGCGGCCTAGGCGTCAGCCAAGCTCCCAATCGCGGAGTTCGCACGATATTGGGGCAGCGGGATGCAGCATGTGGGTGCATCCTGCTTCCTTATGGCGATCTGCTCTCGTTGCCGACAACTCCCTCTGCCCCCACAAATTCAAGCAAAAACTTATATTCGTACCGGCCTGGATAACCCCGCGGTAACGGTCTTCGTGCGAACGTCAGGCGCATGATCCGGCCACGGCGGCTGCCCGAGGAGCCGTTCGCCATAGGGGCGCGTCCGGATCCGATGGGACGAGGTGCTTCGCGCATGCGCGAAAGGTCCGACAGTCGAGGCGGTACCCGCAGAGCAGCATTGCTGCTGTGCGTAGTCCTTGGCGTCTCGCCGGCGATGGCCCAGGAAATGACCACGTCGCTCGTCGACATCCACCAGGGGTCTTGGCTCAGCGACCGCGCCAGAGGCCTCCGCGATGGCGGCTATGAGCTGCAGGACGGGAGCTGGGTCTCGTTCAATCGCTGGTATCACAGCAATTGGGTCGACATGCACGTCGATTTTCTCACGCAGCTCACCGAAAACAGCGGCATTCTGTGGGGGTTTGGAACCGGGGAACAAGCCGAGAAATACCGCATAGCGCCGAGCCTCAAGCTCGGTTTCCTCACCCAGACCCATCCGAGCCTGAACAGCACCCTATCCCTTTCGGTTACCTCGACCTTCGGCGGCAACCTGACTGAAAAGCCCTGCGTCGCCGACTACGGGGATCTCGGCACCTACAGCGTCAACTGCCGGCTCGCGGCCGGCGAGATGGCACCTCAGGACACGCTTAAATATCTGGTTAACGCTACACCCGAGAGGCTGCGCCTGTGGCTCAATTACCGTGTTACCTTCTGATCGGCGGGAGGCCGTGCGTGAGAAGTCTTCATGCTCCCGAAGTCCGCGATCGTCCGTCCTCGTTCCTGCCATCCTCGTTCCTGCTTGACCGGGAGTAAGACCATGTCTGGTAATTTCTGGAAGTTCGGTATCGCCGCGGCTCTCGTCCTTCTGCCGGCGTCCATCGCATCGGCACAGGAAGCCCTTGACGCGGACGAGACGGCCGCCCTGTGCCACGGCGGTCAATCGATATGCGTGAGCGCAAAGATCCCGGTCGTAAGAACGACGCAAGCGGTGCAGAGCTGGATGAGCCCAGACGTCGGCGCGGCATGGGCAGCCGGTTACAGGGGCCAGGGCGTTACCATCACCGTCGTCGACGACTTCAGCAGCTCATCGCGCTTCTCCGGCAATTTTGGCCTCGGCACCCAATACCAGCGGCACGGTGAATGGACGCGCGAGGAAGCCAGCATGATCGCGCCTGCGGCGACCATCCGTTCCAAGGATTTCTCGACGGGCTCAGCCGTCTCGCTGGCACCGGGTCGAAACGTGCTCAACCTCAGCTACGGCATGTATGCCACCGCCGGCTACAGTGTGAACCAGATCGGCTGGGCTCCGGAGGAGAGGTCGATCATCTCCTATGCCACCACGGGATCGGCCGTCGTCTCGAAGGCGGCCGGCAACGACTCGGTTGCCGTCGGCGGCGTCACCGGCGGTCAGCAGGATTATCTCGACCTCGCTTTGATCGGCAAGCAAACCGCGATCTTCGTGGGCGCGCTGTCGACGAATGGCACGACGGCCAACAAGGCTCAGCTTGCCTGGTACTCAAACTACGCCGGCTCCAACACGCTCGTGCAGAGCCACTTCCTGGTGGTTGGCGTCGAAGGAAACAAGACCGGCCTTTACGGCACGTCCTTCGCCGCGCCGATCATCTCGGGATACGCCGCGATCATCGGCAGCAAATTCACCAGCGCAACGCCGGTTCAGATCACCAATGACTTGCTCAACACGGCTCGCACCGACACACTGGCCAATTATAACCCCGCAGTCTATGGCAAGGGCGAGGCAAGCCTTTCGCGCGCCCTGGCCCCTGTGGTGATACATTGACCGGCACCGATCAATCCGGCCTGCCGCTCTAAGCCTCGAGAGCCTTCGCGGCGCGTTTGAGCAGCGCGCCGCGATCCATGTTGAACCCAGAATCCGCCCATTCCTTCTCGAGTTTCTTCAGCGTGGCGCCAAGCTTCGGGCCGGGCGACGCGCCGAGCTCGGTCAGATCGGCGCCCTTGATCGGAAAGATCGGTTTTCCCATTTCAAGACGAAGCCGAGCAGGCGCGAAAAACCGCCGGCTTCCACCATGGCCTGATTGTCTTCGACGGCACGCGTCCGCGCGGCCGCGAGAGCGAGCCGCAGCCGATCGAGAAAACCTTGGCGATCCCCGAAATAGAGCTTTTTCGAGAACTCCGTCTCGGTCGTCTTGTGTTCCGGCGAAGCCGTCAGAGCCCATTGCTTGAGCCTTTCGCCCTCGCCGGTCGAAAATCTCAGCCTTTCGGCAAGCATCTTCATGCGCGCGGCATCCGGCGGGACCATTGCCTCCAGCCTGAGCATCGGGTCGGCTGCCCAGGCGAGATCCTTTTCGGTCCTGACCAGCCCGTGGATGGCGTCGATGCCCCACTTCTCGCTCTCCGGCAGCACGGCGGTAAGAACACCGGCCTGGCGCATCCACAGCAGGGCGCGCGACGGATCGGGAGCCGAAAACAGCTTCTTCAGCTCGGACCAGACGCGCTCGGCCGAAAGCCTGCCGAGCCCGTCCTTCAGCCTGGCGCAGGCCTTCAGGCCTTCGGCATCGGGCCGGCCGTCGCCGTACCAGGCAAAGAAGCGGAAGAAGCGCAGGATGCGCAGGTAATCCTCGCGGATGCGCGCTTCCGGATCGCCGATGAAGCGCAACCGCCGCGCCTCGATGTCGGCGACGCCGCCGACAAGATCGACGACCGTCCCGTCGGCTTCGGCATAGAGCGCATTGATGGTGAAGTCGCGCCGCTCGGCGTCAAGTTTCCAGTCGCGCCCGAAGGTCACTTTCGCCCGCCGGCCGTCGGTCTCGATATCGGCCCTGAGCGTGGTGACCTCATAGGCCTTGCCCCCGGCGATCGCCGTGATGGTGCCGTGCTCGATCCCGGTCGGCACCGTCTTGAAGCCGGCAGCCTCGGCGCGGCGGATGGTTTCCGCAGGCAGGGTGGTCGCCGCGATGTCGATGTCGGCGACCGGCTGGCCGATCAGCGCATTGCGCACCGCTCCGCCGGCCACGCGCGCCTCCTCGCCGCCTTGTTTCAGCGCGGCAAGCAGCTTCTGCAGATGCTTTTCGCCGAGCCAGTCGCCCCTGCCCGACAGAGACACCCCAGCGCTCATGCATAGAGCCTTTCATAGAGCGTGCGGATGATGCCGGCGGTGACGCCCCAGATGCGCTGGCCGCCATAGGGCATCTCGTAGAAGAACCATTCGAGGTCGTTCCACATGCGGCTGTCGCGCGCATGGTTGGCGGAATCCATCAGGAAGCGCAGCGGCACTTCGAAGGCGGCGTCGACCTCGTCGGCGTTGAGCATCAGCGAAAAGCCCGGCCGCACGACGGAAAGCACCGGCACGATGCGATAGCCGCTGCCGGAGACGTAGTCGGGCATCCGGCCAATGATTTCGATATGGTCGCGGTCGAGGCCGATCTCCTCGAAGGTCTCGCGCAGCGCAGCGGCCTCGGGGCCGGAATCCGTCGGATCGATGGTGCCGCCGGGAAAGGCCACCTGACCGGAATGGCTGCGCAGCTTCTCGGCGCGCTTGGTGAGCAGCACCGTGGCGCCATCGGTGTGATCGATGACCGGGATCAGCACCGCGGCATCGCGCAGCGGCTTTATGTGTTTCAGCCTGGGATGGCCGGGGTTGAAGCGATGATCGCCGAACTCGTCGCCGGGTTGCACCTCGGCCTGCGCCGCGGCGCGGGCGCGAAAATCCGCGATCGAGAACGGCACCGGCGCCACCTGGTCCATCACGCGCTTAGCCGCTCGAGCTTTTCGACCGGCATGATCGGATAGACCTCGCCGCCGGAGCGAACGGCGAACATCGCCTTGCCGTCGATGTCGATCTCCTCGCCATATTCGACCAGCTCGTACATCACCGGCCGCGCCACCAAGGCCTCCAGCCGGCCGCGCACCAGCACATAGGGTTTCAGGCCGCCGGTCGCGTCCTCGTCGACGAAGCGCAACGGATGACTGGGCCCGGCGGCGACCACGTCGCCGACATTGGTGCGGAAGGTGATGACCTGCCCGTCGCCGGTCCCCGACACATTCATCTCGACGGCGATGAAGGGCGCGTCGGCGACACGGATGCCCACGCGCTCCACCGGCGTCACCAGATAGGTCCTGCCGTCGGCATCCTTGCGCAAGACGCTGGAAAAGAGCTGCACCAACGGCATGCGCCCGATCGGCGTGCCGAGATAGAACCAGGTGCCGTCGGCCTTGATCTCCATGTCGAGATCGCCGCAGAAGTCCGGATTCCAGCGCTCCACGGGGGCCGGTCCCTTGCCTGCCCGCGCCGCCCGCGAGATCAGCGCTTCCAGCCCGCGCGCCTCGGTGGCGCCGGTCAGGCTCTGCTCGCTCTGTCCGGAATGATCGGTCATGGTCACGAAATAGTCACTGTTGTTTCGCTTGTCAGCCTAAGTCTGTGATTTAAGTTCAATCACAGGCGCCAGGCGAGGCCGAATCGCGGCATTCTGCGACTTTGAGAGTGCAGGCCGGTATTTCCAACCACAAGGATCGAACGGCATGAGCGTGATGATCAAGGAAAGCCCGTTGAGCGACAAAGCGATGATCGAGGAGGCCGAGAAGGCGCTGGGCGACATCTCGAAGGTCCGCGACGCCGTAGGCCGGGTGATCTTCGGTCAGGAAGCCGTCGTCGAGCGCACGCTGGTGGCGCTGCTTGCCGGCGGCCACGCGCTGCTCGTCGGCGTGCCGGGCCTTGCCAAGACCAAGCTGGTCGAGACGCTCGGCATCGTGCTCGGCCTCGATTCCCGCCGCGTCCAGTTCACGCCCGACCTGATGCCGTCCGATATCCTCGGCTCGGAAGTGATGGAGCAGGACGAGTTCGGCAAGCGCTCCTTCCGCTTCATTTCGGGGCCGATCTTCACCCAGCTTCTGATGGCCGACGAGATCAACCGCGCCTCGCCGCGCACCCAGTCGGCGCTGCTGCAGGCGATGCAGGAATATCACGTCACCATCGCCGGCGTGCGCCACGACCTGCCCTCGCCCTTCCACGTGCTGGCGACGCAGAACCCGCTGGAGCAGGAAGGCACCTATCCGCTGCCCGAGGCGCAGCTCGACCGTTTCCTGATGCAGGTCGACATCCTTTATCCGGAAATCGAGGCCGAGCGTCGCATCCTGCTCGAAACCACAGGCGTCGAGGAGGCCAAGGCCGACAATGTGCTGCAGTCGGCCAGGCTGAAGGAAATCCAGACGCTGATCCGCCGCATGCCGGTGCCGGAAAGCGTCGTCGAGGCGATCCTCAAGCTGGTCCGCTCGGCCCGTCCCGGCCAGGGCAATGCAGACACCGACAAGCACGTCGCCTGGGGTCCGGGTCCCCGCGCCAGCCAGGCGCTGACCCTGTGCGCCCGGGCGCGTGCCCTATATGATGGGAGGTTGGCGCCGTCGGTCGACGACATCCGTGCCTTGGCCGAGCCGGTGCTGCAGCATCGCATGGCGCTGACTTTCGCTGCCCGCGCCGAAGGCACTTCCGTGCGCGACGTGGTGGCGAAACTGGCAAAAGGCATCTGATGGGTCGAATAGGCGAGGTCCAGGCACCGGTTGCGACGCGCGACGCGCTCGCCCGCGGCCGGTTGCGGGCCTCTTTGGTGCCGGATCTGCTGGTCGAGGCGCGCCGCATCGTCAACACGGTGATCGCAGGCTGGCACGGCCGCCGCAAGCGCGGCATCGGCGAGAATTTCTGGCAGTTCCGCCCCTATGTCGAAGGCGATTCCTCGCGCATCGACTGGCGCCGCTCGGCCCGTGACGATCACACCTATGTGCGCGACCGCGAGTGGGAAGCGGCTCACACGGTCTGGCTCTGGTCCGACCCCTCCCCCTCCATGCTCTACAAGTCCGCGGCAGCCGGCGTTTCCAAGGAATCGCGCGCCCTGGTGCTGGCGCTCGCCATGGCTGAGCTTCTGTCGCGCAGCGGCGAGCGCATCGCCTGGCCGGGCCTCACCGATCCGTTCACCGCCCGCAACGGAGCCGAACGCATCGCGGCCCAGCTCAGCCATGCCGGTGCGCTGCCGGCCAAGCCTGACCTGTCGGCCATCCGCCGCTTCTGCGACATCGTCATCGTCAGCGATTTCCTCGATCCGGTCGAGGAAACGATGACCTGGCTCGACGTGCTCGCCCGTCACGGCGTGCGCGCGCACCTGATCGAGGTCGCCGATCCGGCCGAGGAGACCTTCCCCTATGCCGGCCGCACCGAATTCACCGATCCCGAAACCGGCGACAAGCTAACCGCCGGCCGCGCCGAAACGCTTAAAGAGGAATACCGCCTGCTTTACACCGCCCGCCGCGAGGAACTGGCCGGCTGGTGCAAGCGTCTGGGCTGGAGCTTCACCGTCAACCACACCGACCGCCTCGCCTCCGACGCGCTGGTGCGCGTCCACATGGCGATGACCGCCGACAGCAGCCGTCCAGGGCTGACCGCCGGTCATGCCGGGCTGACCGCCAGTCATGCCGGGCTGACCGCCGGCGGCGGTGATCTCGGAAAGGCGGTCGAATGAGCTGGCTGCCGCTTTCCTTCGGCGCACCGTTGGTGCTGTGGGGCCTGCTGGCCCTGCCGGTGATCTGGTGGCTGCTGAGGTTGACGCCGCCCAGGCCGCAGACGGAGGTCTTTCCGCCGCTCAGGATCCTCGCCCGCGTATTGAGGCGCGAAGAGACGCCACATCAAAGCCCCTGGTGGCTGACGCTGCTGAGGCTGCTGATGGCCGCCATTGTCATCACCGCGCTTGCGGAACCGGTGTTCAATCCGCGCGAAAAACTGCCAGCGGAGGGCTCGGCGCTTGCGCTTGTCATCGACAATGACTGGGCCAGTGCCGCCGATTGGGGCAGACGCGTCGCCACCGCAGAGCGGCTGATCGCCGATGCCGGCTCGAACGGCGTGCCTGTCGTCATCGCCTTCACCGCCGAGAAGCCCAATGCCGAGATCGGCCCCTTCGATGCATCGGCCGCGCTCGACCGCCTGCGCGCGGCGAAGCCGCGTCCAATCCCGACCGACCGCCCCGCCGTCTATGCCCGTGTCGCCGCCACATTGGAGCGCCTGCCGGGCGCCAGCGTCGCCGTGCTTGCCGACGGGCTGGCGGCCAATGGCGACGAAGCGGCTTTCAGGACGCTTCTCGAAAAAAATGCCTCGCGACTGGTCTGGGCCACTTCGGACCGGGTCTCGCTCACCGGCCTGACCGGGGCCGACAATCAGGTAGACGGCTTCGCGCTGACCGCCGTCCGCGCGCCGGGTGATCCGGCGCCGGCGCAGGTCACGGCCGGCGCCTTCGACGACAAGGGCCGCCGCATCGCCGACGCGACGCTGAGCTTCGCACCGGGTCAGACCACCGCCACCGGAACGGTGAAGGTGCCGTTCGAATTGCGCAACGACTTCGCCTCGGTCGCGCTCGACGGCGAGCATCAGGCCGGCGCCGTGCGCGTGCTCGATGAAAGCTCCAAGCGCCGCCGCGTCGGATTGCTTTCGCAGGCCGAGGCCGACCAGGCGCAACCGCTTCTGTCGCCGCTCTATTACATTCGCCGCGCCCTGCAGCCTTTCGCCGATCTGGTCGAGCCGTCGAGCGCCGATCTGGCCGACGCCATCCCGCAGCTTCTCGACCAAAAGCCGGCGATGATCATCATGGCCGATGTCGGCACCATCCCCGAGCAGGTCCGGCAACGGCTGGTCGATTGGGTCGACAAGGGCGGCACGCTGGTGCGTTTTGCCGGTTCAAGGCTGGCCGCCGCCGGCAATGACGACGACCTCTTGCCGGTCAGGCTGCGCAGCGGCGAGCGCGCGCTGGGCGGTGCCTTGTCGTGGACGACGCCGCAGCCGGTCACCGAATTCCCCAAGAACGGCCCGTTCGCCGATCTCGCGCCGCCGACCGAGGTGACGGTCAGCCGGCAGGTGCTGGCCGAACCGACGCCCGACATCGTCGAGCGCACCTGGGCGACGCTTGCCGACGGCACACCCCTGGTCACGGGCATGAAGAAGGACAAGGGCACGCTCGTGCTCTTCCACGTCACGCCCGAAGCGACCTGGTCGAACCTGCCGATCTCCGGCAGCTTCGTCGAGATGCTGAGGCGCATCGTGCAATTATCGCGCAACCAGGGTGCCGCGGTCGCCAATGCCGAGGCTGCCGCCGCGTCGCTGGCGCCTTATCGCATGATCGGCGCCGACGGCGCGCTGGTGCCGCCGACGCCCGATGCGCGTCCGCTCGTGCCCGGCGCCGGCCCATTGCCGGTGACGCTGGAAAACCCGCCCGGCCTCTACGGCTCGGAGACCGGCGTCTTCGCCCACAACCTGCTCAACGCCTCGAGCACGTTCACGCCGCTCGCTCAGCCGCAGGTTTCGCTGCCGGTGACTGCCATCCCCTACGCGTTCGATGAATCGGAGAACCTGAAGGGCCCGCTGGTTACCGCGGCGCTACTGCTGATGGTCCTCGACACGCTGGCCGTCTTATGGATGGGCGGGCTGTTTTCGCGCCGGCCACGCCGCACCGCGGCGACCGCCGCTGCCGTGCTGATCGTGCTTGGCGGGCTCTTCGGCCACGCCGATCTTGCCCGCGCCGACGATTCGAAGCCCGGCGATTCGCAGGCGATCGGGGATATTTCGAAAACCCGCATCGCCTATGTGATCACCGGCGAGCCCGGCGTCGATTCGATCAGTCGCGCCGGCCTCGAAGGCCTGACCCGCTTCCTGATCGAGAAGACGGCGCTGGAGCCCGGCCCGCCGGCCGGCGTCGACATCTCCAAGGACGAACTGGCCTTCTATCCGCTGATCTATTGGCCGATCGACGCCACCGCCCCGATGCCCAGCGAAGCGGCGATCGCCCGTATCGATGCCTATATGCAGCAGGGCGGCACGGTTCTCTTCGACACGCGCGACCAGTTCTCCAACGGCATTGGCGCCGGCTCGGCAAGCCCGGCGACCGAGCGGCTGCGCGACATCCTCGGCAACCTCAACGTGCCGCCGCTGGAGCCGGTGCCGTCGGACCATGTGCTGACGAAATCCTTCTTCATCCTTCCCGAGTTTCCCGGCCGTTTCAACGGCAGCCCGCTCTGGGTCGAGACCTCCCTCGACGCCAGCAACACCGAGAACCGTCCGGTGCGCATCGGCGACGGCGTGTCGCCGATCATGATCACCGCCAATGATTTCGCCGGCGCCTGGGCGATCGACGAGAATGGCGATCCGATGCTGCCGACCGTGCCGCCGGATCCGATGCAGCGCGTCTACGCGCTGCGCGCCGGCGTCAACATCATGATGTACATGCTGACCGGCAACTACAAATCCGACCAGGTGCATGTGCCTGTCCTGCTCGAACGGCTGGGGCAGTAGGTCATGAACTGGTCGATTTCCTTTGAGCCGCTCGTTTCCTGGCCGCTGTTCTGGGTCGTCACCGTGCCGCTCCTGCTGCTGGCGCTGGCGGGGCTGTGGTTTCGTCAGCGCGGCTCGGTCCTGCGCTTCATCGCCCTGCTCGCGCTTGGAGGCGCGCTCCTCAACCCCGTCTTCCTCGATGAGGAACGCGAGGCGCTGAAGAGCGTCGTCGCCGTCATCGTCGACCGCAGCCAGAGCCAGGACATCGGCGACCGCACCAAGCAAACCGACGAGGCGCTGGCTGGCCTTCAGGAGCGTCTCGGCCGTTTCAAGCAATTCGATGTCCGTGTCGTCGACGCCGGCAAGTCCGAGGCTGCCGACGAGCGCACGGAAACCAGGCTGTTCGGCGCGCTGGAAGGCGCTTTCCGCGACGTGCCGCCCTCGCGCATCGGCGGCGCGATCATGATCACCGACGGCGAGGTGCATGACGCGCCGGCCGGCGCTCCGGACTTCAACGCGCCGCTGCATGCGCTGATCACCGGCAACGAGCATGAGAAGGATCGCCGCATCCGCTTCGAGAACGCGCCGCGCTTCGGTCTCGTCGGCAAGCCGCTCGACATGAGCTACCGCGTCATTTCCACCGAAGGCCAAGGCAGCCCGGTCGACGTGCGAGTCTCGGTCAATGGCGAGCAGGTCTCGATCGAGCATGCGACCATCGGCCAGCCGATGAAGCTTGAGGTCACCATTCCCAATGCCGGGCGCAACATCGTCCAGCTTTCAATCGATCACGAGCCGGGCGAACTGACCGACGCCAACAACCGCGCCATCGCGCTGGTCGACGGCATCCGCGATCATCTGCGCGTGCTTCTGGTCTCCGGCGAGCCGCATGCCGGCGAGCGCACCTGGCGCAACCTTTTGAAGTCCGACGCGTCGGTCGACCTCGTCCACTTCACGATTCTGCGGCCGCCGGAAAAACAGGACGGCACGCCGATCAACGAACTGTCGCTGATCGCCTTCCCGACGCGCGAACTGTTCGTCGAGAAGATCAAGGATTTCGATCTGATCATCTTCGACCGCTACCAGCACCGCGACGTGCTGCCGATCCTCTATTACGACTACATCTCCGAATATGTCGAAAAGGGTGGCGCGCTGCTGATCGCCGCCGGCCCCGAATATGCCGGCGAGAGCTCGATCGCCCGCACGCCGCTGATGTCGTCCCTGCCGGCGATGCCCAGCGGCGAGGTCGTCGACAAGGCCTTCTATCCGCGTCTCACCGATCTCGGCGAGCGTCACCCCGTGACGCGCGGGCTCGACGGCTCGGCCACCGATCCGCCGCACTGGAGCCGCTGGTTCCGTACCATCGGCGTCAAGAATCCCGAGGGCGAGGTGGTGATGAAAGGGGCCGACGATCGCCCTCTGCTTGTGCTCGACCGCAAGGGCGAGGGCCGGGTCGGCATGCTGCTTTCCGACCAAGGCTGGCTGTGGGCGCGCGGCTTCGAAGGCGGCGGGCCGCATGTCCAGCTGTATCGCCGCATCGCCCACTGGCTGATGAAGGAACCCGAGCTGGAAGAAGAACGGCTGACCGCCGACGGCCGCGGCATGGTGCTGGAGATCCGCCGCCAGACGATGAGCGACGATCCAGGCCCGGCCCAGGTGATCACGCCGTCCGGCAAGGCGATGACGGTCAAGCTGCAGAAATCCGAGCCGGGGATTTTCACCGGCAGCCTGCAGACCAGCGAGATCGGCCTCTATCAGGTAGGCAATGGCGATCTCACCGCGCTTGCCCATGTCGGCCCGATCAACGCGCCCGAATTCTCCGATGTCATTTCCACGGAAGACAGGTTGAAGGCGCCTGCCGAGGCGACCGGCGGCAGCGTGCGCAGCTCGCGCCATCGTCGATGCTAGGCAATCTTGCCGGCGGTGTGGCGCTGCCTTCCATCGTGCCGGTCCGCTCCTCGGGCGCTGCGTCGGGCGACGACTGGATCGGGCTCCGCACCACCAACGACAGCACCCTCAAGGCCGTTTCGCGCGTGCCGCTGTTCGGCGGCTTCCTCGGCCTCGGCCTGCTGCTCTTGGCCATCGGCTCGATGTGGTATCGCGAAGGGCGGTAGAGCCTTCTTACCTCTCCCCTTGCGGGAGAGGTCGGATTGCCCCGATTTGTCCTTTACAAATCGTTGGTAATCCGGGTAAGGGGTAAGTAGCGCCAACCTGGAACACCCCTCATCCGTCTCGGCGCTGCGCGCCGATCCACCTTCTCCCACAAGGGGAGAAGGAAAAGCGCTCCTGCCGCCCTACTCTTCCGGCTCGGTCGTGAACAGCAGCGGGTAGCCCTTGGCCTTGCCGGCATCGGTCGCCCGTGCGGCCTTGGTTTCGGCGACATCGCGCGTGAAGACGGCGACCACGCAGACGCCGCGCGTGTGCGCAGTGATCATCACGCGATGCGCCTGATCCTCGCTGAGCTTGAATTCACCTTTAAGCACCGTCACCACGAACTCGCGCGGGGTGAAGTCGTCATTGACCAGGATGACCTTGTAGAGCTTTGGCCGCTCGGTTTTCGGCTGCGTCTTGGTACGCGGTTTCAGCACAGTTTCAGGCATCGGAATCCGCCAGTTGGGAACTCAAGCAATTCCAGGAAAAGTGCTTTAGCGGTTTCGTCCGGAATTGCGTGAAAATAGGCTCGCCTCCACTTTGTCATGCGGGGAAGCAGACATCCATTTTGCCCGCTTGAGCGGCGGGCGGACACTCCACCTTATGTGGGAAGCGCTGTTTGCGGTTCAACGGCCCTGGCGGCCGATCGTACGACGCATCGTCGTGCCGGATCTGCCGGAACCGCCATCGTCGATGCCGGAGCCACGCTCCATGAAAGCGGCAACCGTCCAGGCGGCGAAGCGATCAGCGTTACGACCGTCAGCACGATCAGGATCCAGCTCTGTGCCGGCGTGATGTAGTCGAAGCTCGATGAGATCACGGGCGCGAAAAGCTCCGGCTCGGTCCTGCCGCTGGCGGGATCCGGCACTGGACTGGCTGTGAAGATGATCAACGCTCTTGCCGCCGCGGTGGCAACCAGGCCGCCGAGGGTCAGCGAGCGCATCCGGGACGAAAGCCGCTTCTTCATGCGGATTGTCCTACAGCACCGGCATTGCGATCGGGTTAAGGATCGGGAGCAAGCGCGGCGGAAGCTGCCGGTGTCGGGCTTCGGCCGCCAGAAAGCCGCTCCGGCCGGATCCGGCCGAAGCGGTCTTGAACGATCAGGACCGAAGCCTGAATTACGACTTCTTCGCCGCCTTCTTCGGGGCCTTCTTGACCGGGCACTTGTGCGTCTTGGTCACCTTGCAGACCTTCTTGGCGGCGACCTTCTTCGGAGCGGTCTTCGCCGGAGCGGCAGCAGCCGGAGCGGTCGTGGTCGAGGCAGCCGGAGCGGTCGTCGTGGCAGCGGCGTTGCCGAGAGCCGGCATCGAGAAAGCCAGAGCAACAGCGAGGCCGAGGGCGGAGAGGAGGGACTTTTTCATGGCTTCATTTCCTTCTTCATGCAGATCGAGATGAGCGTCACTGGACCGGGTCGATCGGTGTCACTCCAAGCAGCTTCAAAGCATTTGCGAGCATCCGGATGCCCTGTGCCTGTTTCTTGGCGGCGCAGAACCGGTTTCCCTTTCTTTGAAGTGCCTTCGCCGCGGTGACCTGCGTTGCCGCGGCATGGGTTTCGAGGGCTTCGTCAACTTGACGGTTGAGATTGGTGCAGCGCTCGGTCCGGGTCAGCGGCGTTACCTTTGCGTTGGAGGCCCCGACCGCGGCTGTGATGAGCGACATGCTGAGCAAAGCACCCATCACGCTGATCCAGAACCTGTGCATCGGTATTGCCCGTTACTCCGGAAACTTGCGTCGCAGCCGATGACCTGACCGCCACGACACCGGTTATGCCTTTGAAATTTTTCACGAGTTTTTCCCGACTGTAGAATTTTGTTTCTGGATTGTTTCTGAGGAAGCCAATCCAAGCCGCATCGCCGCCACTGGCCAAGATGTGGCCCGAATTCTATCGTGTGGGTGATTTGGGAAGAGCGGCTTGGCCACCAGCAATGACAGGGTTCTCGTGAAATCCGACGCGCACATACTGATCGTCGATGACGACAAGGGCATACGGGACCTGCTTCAGGAATTCTTCCAGAAGCGGGGGCTGCACACGACGGTGGCCGCCGACGGCACCGAGATGGAGGCGGTCCTGCGTCGCGCGCAGGTCGATCTCATCGTCCTCGACGTGATGCTGCCGGGAAAAAGCGGGCTGGAGCTTTGCCGCGAGATCCGCGCCAACTACACCACGCCGATCATCATGCTGACCGCGGTGACCGAGACGACGGACCGCGTCGTCGGCCTCGAGATGGGTGCGGACGACTACGTGCCGAAACCCTTCGATCCGCGTGAGCTGCTCGCCCGCATTCGCGCGGTGCTGAGGCGCAACGGCGCGGCCGAGCCGCGTCGGCCCGCCTCCAAGCAGATCTACCGCTTTGCCGGCTGGACCATGGATTGCTCGCGCCGCCGGCTGACGGCGCCCGACGACGTGCGGGTGGAACTGACGATGGCGGAGTTCAACCTCTTGCAGACCTTCGTCAAGAGCGCGCAGCGCGTGCTCACCCGCGAGCAGCTCATCGAGCTGTCCGGCGGCGACACCGGCTACAGCTTTGACCGCAGCGTCGATATCCTGGTGAGCCGCCTGCGCCGCAAGATGGAGGACGACCCGAAGACACCGAAGCTGATCCTCACTGTGCGCAGCGGCGGCTATCAGTTTCTGCCCGAAACGACCTCCGAATGAGACGCTTCCTGCCGCAGACCCTGCCTGTCTGGGTGTTGCTCATCGTCATTGCCGGCCTGATGATCAGCCAGGTGGCGACCCTCTATATCGTGGCGCGCGACCGCGCCGCCGCCAACGATGTGGTTGATCTCTACCGGCTGAACGACCGCGCCTATTCGCTGGTGCAGCTGATGCATGACGCCACGCCGGAAGAACGCAAGGCAACCGCGTCCGGCCTGTTCAATGCCACCTATGCGCTGACCGTTTCGGACACCCCCGCCGTCACTTCCTCGATCGCCGGCGATGATCAGCTTGCCGAGCTGGAGGACATTCTGGTCGGCCGCCTCTCCAAGTTCGGCGTCACCGACGCGCGTGTGCGGCGCGACCCCGCAACGCAGGAAGCCGATGCCCCGAACGGCCAGGTGATGAACAAGGATGTCGGCCAGGTCGAGCGCGATCTTCTGGTGCTGGCCGCGGATTTTGCCCAGAGCGACAAGCTGACGGCGTCGCTGCGCTTTTCCGACGGCCAGTGGCTGAACTTCACCGAGCCGATCACGCCGGCGGGGCCGATCCTGAGCTGGGACAGCCTGCCGCTCTACTCGCTGATAGCTGGACTGATCGTGGTCATGTCGATCTGGTCGCTGCGCCGGCTGACCGCGCCCTACCGCATGATGGAGACCGCGGTGAAGCGGATCGGTAATGATCTGAAAAGCCCGCCGATCGCCGAGAGCGGCAGCCGCGAGATCCGCGCCGCGGCAAAGGCGATCAATGCCATGCAGATGCGCTTGCGCGACTATGTCGAGGACCGCGAGCATCTGGCGGCGGCACTTGCCCATGACCTGCGCACGCCGCTGACCAGGATGCGGCTGCGTCTCGAACTGCTGCGCAAATCAGCCGCTCGCGAAGCGCTTGCGCATGACCTTGCCGACATCGAAAGCATCGCCAGCTCAGTGATCGACTTCGCCAAATTCGAGGTCACGGAGGAGAAGGCCGAGCGGATCGATTTCTGGTCGCTGGTGGAATCGGTCGCCGACGCGTTCGAGGACGCTTCGTTCGACGAGGACGCCAAACCATCGCGCGGCCTGGTCTGCATCGCGCGCCCGGTGGCGCTGCGCCGCTGCATCACCAATCTCGTCCAGAACGCGGTCACCTACGGCAAGAAGGCGCATATCGGCGTGCGGCGATCCGGTGGCACTATCACGCTCACCATCCGCGATGAGGGTCCAGGCATTCCGCAGGCGAAGCTGGATCAGGTGTTCGGCTCCTTCGTACGCCTCGAGCAGTCGCGCAACCGCGAGACCGGCGGCTTGGGCCTCGGCCTGACCATTGCCCGCAACATCGCCCGCGGCGCCGGCGGCGAGATCAGCCTGTCCAACAATCCAGGTGGCGGCCTGCTGACGGAGCTGCGCCTGCCGTTGGCAGCTTGAGTCAGCAGGCGCTTTGTCGCCTGCTGCCGGGACTGGATCAGCCGCGCCATCCTTGTGATAGTGCGGCCTGCCCTACAGCGCCGCGCGTCCTCTTCGACGCGCAAAGGACGCTGTAGCACTTCAATTTGGTGCATGATCCTTTCAGAGCCGAAGGTCAGCGAAGCAAAAATCGATCCCGATTTTCGGGTTCATGCATGAGGAACCGAGCCATGTTCTACGCAATCCTCGCCTATCACGTCGAAGGGACCGTCCAGTCCTGGACGTCCGAGGAGGATGCCGCGCTGATGAAAGACCTGCTTGAGATCAACGACAGGCTGACCCGCGCCGGCAAATTGGGGCCGTCGGCAAGGCTGGGCGAGACCGCGAAAGCGGTCACGCTGCGCGGTCCGGGAGACGGCATGGTGATCGACGGTCCGTTTGCCGAGACCAAGGAGCAGTTGCTCGGCCTCTATGTGCTGGATTGCGCGAACCAGGACGAGGCGATAGCGGTGGCGCGCGATCTGAAGCGCGTCAATCCCACCGCTGTCTACGAGATAAGGCCGATCGCGCTTTATCTGCCCGGCGCGCCGCTGGCCGCCAACTGAGATATCCCTTTTCGGCTGCTTCGCGTCAGCCCGGCGCCGCAACCGCGATTTCTTTTCCGACGCGCAGCGTCTCGCGTACCAGAAGATCGAGATCCTCGCGCCGGGTGCGATGGTTGGTGATCGCCACCCTCAGGCAATGCCGGCCGCGCACGGTGGTGTCGGACAAGGCCGCGATGCCCTCTTCCTGCAGCCTGAGCATGATCTCGGTGTTGAATGCCTTGAGCCGTTCCTCGGATGCCCCGTCCAGGCGATGGCGGAAGCAGACGATGTTGATCGTGGTCGCCGCCGTCAACTCGAGTGCAGGCTCGGCCTGGATCAGCTCAGCCAGATAGCCTGCCTGGGCGATGTTCTGGTCGATGAGCCGCCCGAACTTCTCGACCCCATGCTCCTTCAGCGCCATCCAGATTTTTAACGCGCGGAAACCGCGCGATGTCTGCAGCCCGTAGTCGTGCAGCCATTGCCCGGAAGCAAGGCCGCGCGGCATCGATTCCAGATATTCCGGGGTGACGGCGAAGGTGTTGCGGTGGGCAGAGGCATCGCGAACCAGCGCGCAGCCCGCCTCGAAGGGTGCGTGCAGCCATTTGTGCGGGTCGAGCGCGATGGAATGCGCCTGCTCGATGCCGGCGACGAGCGATCTGTTTTGAGGTGCAATCGCAATCAGCGCACCGATGCAGCCGTCGATGTGGAACCAGAGGTCCTCTTCCGCCGCCAATGTGGCCAACGCCTGGAGGTCGTCGATGGCACCGGTGTTGACGGTGCCGACTGTGCCGATCACGCAGGCCGGCTTGAAACCCGCCGCGCGATCCTCCTTGATGGCCGTCCTGAGCGCATCGACGTCGATGCGCAAATTGGCGTCGGTCGAGATGCGCCGCAGCGCCCGGTTGCCGAGGCCTAGCGCTTCCATCGCCTTGCGATGGCAGGAATGAACCTGGTCCGAGGCATAGAAGCGCAATGGCTTTGGGATGGCGCCGACGCCCCTTTCGCGGACATCGACGCCCGCCTTGGCATTGCGCGCCACGGTCAGCCCGATGATGTTGGCCATCGAGCCGCCGCTGACCAGCGTGCCGCCGGCCGGGGCCGGGAAGCCCACCATTTCCTTGCACCAATTGACCACCTGGCTGTCCATCAGCCCGGCGGCGTGGTTGCCGCCGCCGAGGTTCGAGCCCTGGATCGCCGCCAGGAAATCGCCGAGCGCACCGGTGAAATTGCTGGAGCCCATATACCAGGACCAGAAGCGCGGATGGATGTTGCCCATCGGATAGGCCATCACGTTGCGGGCGACGTCGCCATAGACGTCGGCAATGGGCGCCGGCTCGCGCGGCATTGGCGCGTCGAAGAACGCCCACACCTCGGCCGGCATCTCGCGCCACACCGGACGGTCCCGGACATCCCGCAGATAGCCGATGGCATCGTCGACGATCCGATGTGACAGAGCCTGCATGTTGGCCCAATCCGGCGGATCGAGCGTTTCATCCATCACCGTCGTTTCCTGCAAGCTGTCCATCCGCTCCTCCCCCAAGGCACGCGATCATTTCCCTGGATCGTCGTGCGAGATCGTTGTGCGGCGCCGCCATCCGAATGGACAGCAGCGCCCCGGTTGTCTTCAGACCTCGAATTGGCAGCTCGGCGTCGAGCGCGACAACGCCGTCTCCTCGGCATCCATCTCCGCCTCGATGCCGTCGAAAAGCGGCGTCGACATGTAGCGTTCGCCGGTGTCGGGCAGCATGCACAGGATCACCGATCCGGCCGGAGCCGTGCCCGCGATCTGGCGCGCCACGGCGAAGGTGGCGCCACCCGAGATGCCGGTGAAGATGCCTTCCTGCTGCGCCAGCGCCTTCGCCCATTTGATGCCTTCCGGACCGGGGATCGGCACCACTTGGTCATAGTAGCGCTTGTCGATCGCCTCCTGCAGCACGTTGGGGATGAAGTCCGGCGTCCAGCCCTGGATCGGATGCGGCTCGAAGGCCGGATGGCTGGCGGCCGGCGCGCCGCCCGCGCCGCGCTCCTGCCCCTTGCCGCTGCCGATAAGCTGTGCGTTCGCAGGCTCGGCAAGGACGATGCGGACATCAGGCCGCTCGCGGCGCAGCACCCGGCCGACGCCGGCGACCGTGCCGCCGGTGCCATAGCCGGTGACCAGCACATCGAGCCTCGAACTCGCGAAATCGTTGATGATCTCGCGCGCCGTGGTCGCCTCGTGGATGGCGGCATTGGCTTCGGTCTCGAACTGGCGGGCCAGGAACCAGCCATTGGCCTCGGCGAGTTCCACCGCCTTCTTGTACATGCCAAAGCCTTTCTGGGCGCGCGGCGTCAGCACCACCTTGGCGCCCAGCATGCGCATCAGCTTGCGGCGCTCGATGGAAAAGCTGTCTGCCATCGTCACCACCAGCGGATAGCCTTTCTGTGCGCAGACCATGGCAAGGCCGATGCCGGTATTGCCACTGGTCGCCTCGACGACGGTCTGGCCGGGCTTCAGCTTGCCGCTGCGCTCGCCTTCCTCGATGATGTTGAGCGCCAGCCGGTCCTTCACCGAGGCTGCCGGATTGAAGAACTCGGCCTTCACATAGATCGTCGCATGCGCCGGGCCGAGATTGTTGATGCGGATGACCGGCGTGTCGCCGACCGTGTCGAGAATGCTGTCGAACAGCCGGCCGCGACCGGCCGTCGTCCTGATTTTCAACTGCTGCAACATGGCTTTTCTCCTCGATATCTCACGCGCCGGTTACAGACCGGCGGCTTCGGCGGCGCGGTTTCGACACGTTGCCGCGTTAGCTTGCATGACCAGCCGCAAATGCGGCAACGGCGGCATTCCGGCACGGAATGAGGCTGCCGGATGCTTCCTGTCGTCTTTGGTGATAGAACATGGACCAGCTGGTCAGCGTTGGAGAGAGCGTGGAAACATACGTGGAATCCACCCGATCGAGCCTGAACGAAACCGCAGCCGGCTTGTCCGTGCGACTGCTTGGACAACTGGCGATTGCCCGTGACGGCGAGCCGGTTAAGCTGCCCTCCTCGCGCAAGCTGCGCGCGCTGCTGGCCTATCTGGCGCTCGCGCCGCATCCCGTCAGCCGCAGCCGGCTCTGCGAGCTGCTATGGGACGTGCCCAATGATCCGCGCGGCGAACTTCGCTGGTGTCTGAGCAAGCTTCGCGGCGCGCTCGATGAACCGGGGCTGCACAGGATCGAGACCGAAGGCGATACCGTGGCGCTCCGTCTTGCCGATACGAGCGTCGATGCAGTGGAAGCCGCGGCCGCAGCGGCGGAAGGGATCGATACGCTTGGCCTTGAACGTCTGCGAAGGCTTGCGCAGCTCTTCGCCGGCGATTTGCTTGACGGGCTGGAGCTCGATCGGAGCCCGCATTTCACCAGCTGGCTGACCGCGCAGCGCCGCCGTTTCAGCTCATGCCATGTCGCCGTTCTGGAGCACATCATCGGCCTTCTTCCGCAAGGGGCCGATGACGCGGGCCCCTATCTGGACCAATGGCTGGAGCTCGCGCCCTTCGACGGGCGCGCGCATGTGGCGCTGCTGGAGAACCTTGCCCGGCGCGGACAGATCGGCGCCGGCGAGGAACATCTGGCCACAGCTGCGGAGCTCTTTCGCTCCGAGGAGCTGGATGTCGCTCCCTTGCGGGAAGCATGGCAGGAGATAAGAGCCCGCCACTCCGGCGCGACGCCATGCGCCCGGTCCATTCCGTTCACTGCAACCCAGGCACCGATCGCCCCGTTGCAAGCCGACACGGCAGCGACGCGCCGGGCGTCGCTGGCGGTAATGCCTTTTGCCGAAAATGCCGGCGCCGGCGGTTTTCGCGGCGGGCTGGCCGACGGACTGACCCACGACATCATAACGCGCCTCGCCAAGCTCCGCGATTTCTTCGTCATCGCCCGCGGCTCGGTCTTCGCGCTGGCAGAAAAGAACATCGCGCCGGAGGATGCCGGCCGCCGGCTCAACGTCGACTATGTGGCGACCGGCTCGGTCCGCAGCCTGCCCGGCAAGGTCATGGTCTCGGTCGAGCTAGTCGAAGTGCGCACGGCAAGGATCGTCTGGGCCGAGACCTTCGAGCACAAGCCCGATGGCATCTTCGTGGTCCTCGACGACATCGGCAACAGCATCGTCTCCTCGATCGCCGCCGAGATCGCGACAGTCGAGCGAAACCGCGCGATGCTGAAGGCGCCCAATTCGCTGAATGCCTGGGAAGCCTATCACCGCGGCCTCTGGCACATGTACCGCTTCACCCGCCAGGAAAACGAATTGGCGCAGCAGTTCTTCAACGACGCCCTGAAGCTCGACCCGACCTTCGCCCGCGCTATGCCGGGCTTTCCTTCACCCATTGGCAGAATGCCTTCCAGCGTTGGGGCGATCGCGATCACGAGACGGCACTGGCCTTCGAAACCGCCGGTCACAGCCTTCTGGTCGATGACCGCAATCCGGCGGCACACTGGGCGATGGGACGCGCCTTGTGGCTGCGCGGCGAGCAGGACAACTCTCTGATCGAGCTGGCAAAGGCCGTCGACCTCAGCCCGAATTTCGCGCTCGGCCACTATGCGCTGTCCTTCGTCCACTCGCAGTCCGGTGATCCACAATCGGCGATCGGCTCGTCCGATCACTCGCGTCATCTCAGTCCCTTCGATCCGCTGCTGTTCGGCATGATGGGCGCGCGCGCCATGGCGCATGCAAGGCTGGGCGAATACAACGAGGCTGCGGAATGGGCGCTGAAAGCGGCGGCCAGGCCCAATGCCCATGTCATCATCCTGGCGATCGCGGCCCACTGCCTCGCGCTGGCCGGCCGCCGGCACGAGGCGCGGAATTTTGCTGCCGCGATCCGCACCACATGGCCTGACTATCGGGCGAACGATTTCATCGCCACCTTCCGCTTCGACCGGGATGGTGAAGCGCTGTTCCGCAGCGGCGCCAAGCTCATCGGGCTGAACTGAGCCCTTGCCGTCGGCCCATTTAGTGGACGAGCGGGCCGCTGGCCTTCCGCCAGGCATCGATACCGCCCTGGATGTGGCGGGCGCTCGATATCCCTACATCCTGCGCCGCCTGCACGGCCATCGCCGAGCGCTCGCCGAAGGCGCAGTAGAACAGGATCTGCTTGGCTGTCGATTTCGCCAGTTCATGCAGCATGCCGCCGGCGGCTATGTTTTCCTGCAGCCGCGTATAGGGCAGGTGGATCGCGCCGGGGATGACGCCGTGGCGTTCCCGTTCCGACTGCTCGCGCAGATCGATCAGCGCCACGTCGGGCCGGCCGACCAGCGCCAGCGCCTGTTCGGCGGTCACCGACCAGCCGCGGCTGGCGATGTCGTCCTGGTGCAGCCCGACCCTCATATTGGCCGGCACCGCGACATCCATCATCTTCGGATTGGACAGCTTCAGATTGTTCATGATGTCGACATACTCTTCGACCGACTTCACCTGCAGGCGCGGGTTGAAGGCCTTTTCCTCGCCGATCGTCGACACGGTCTCGCCCTTGTAGTCGTGTGCCGGGAAGATCATCGTCTCGTCGGGGAGCTTGAGCAGTCGCCCGAAGATCGATTCATATTGCTGGCGCGGATCGCCGTTCTGGAAATCGGTGCGGCCGGTGCCGCGAATGAGCAGCGTGTCGCCGGTAAAAACCCGGTCCGGCAGGATGAAGCTGTAGGAATCGTCGGTGTGGCCCGGCGTGTAGATGACGTCCAGCGCCAGCCCCTCGATCGCAAGCTTGTCGCCGTCGGCAAGCCGCATCGACACGACGTCGCCTTCGTCTGCTCGCCCATCACGGTCACGCAATGGATCCTGTCGCGCAGCGCGCCGAGGCCGGTAATGTGGTCGGCATGGAGATGCGTATCGACCGCCTTGACGAGTCTCAGGTCGAGCTCGTTGACCAGTTGCAGATAGCGTTCGACCTTCTCCAGCACCGGATCGATGATCAATGCCTCGCCGCCGCGGCGGCTGGCAAGCAGGTAGGAATAGGTACCCGAAACGGAATCGAAAAGCTGACGGAAGATCATTTCTCGGCCCCTTGCGCCAGCGGCCCAGCCCGGCCGTCAGGCAAGTCTAAAACAAGCACGAGGCGCCCGCCAGCGAACACTTCATGCTTGATCTAGACCAATTCCAGGAAAAGTGGTGAAACGGTTTTCCGTCCGGAATTGCGTAGAAACAAATAGCTAGAGCGGTTCGGCGTTTCCATGAAACGGTGAACTGCTCTAGTGCATGTCGCCCAAATCGGCGCGACGCGCCTTAAGGGCCGAAGCCTATCGCCTCAGCACCGCGCTCAGCACGTCGCGGATGCCGATCGCGCCGACGAAGCGCGAGCCTTCGTCGAACAACGCCACCGGGGCGGTCTGCGAGCGGTGCATGGCGAGCATCACCGTCTTCAGCGGCGTGCCTGGATTGGCCCAGAAGACTTGCGCCCCCTCCTCCGGCTGGCGCTCGACATCGGCGCAGGACACCCACACCGCGGGCTTGCCGTGGCGTTCGGCCGCCGCCACCAGGCCATGCTCGTCGATCTTGAAGCGCGTCGTCTTGCGCCGGTCGAGCCACACCCAGCCGTTCTCGCCGTGTTCGAGATCGCGGCGGTCGCGCATCACGTTCCACGCCGTCAGCACCGAGAGCGGGTTCACATTGGCGATGAAGTCGCGCACGTAGTCATTGGCGGGGCGAAGCACGATGTCTTCCGGCGCGCCGGTCTGGACGATGTGCCCGCCCTCCATGATGGTGATGTGGCTGCCGATCTTCAGCGCTTCCTCGAGGTCGTGGCTGACGAAGATGATGGTCTTCTTCAGTGCCGCCTGCAGCTGCAGCAATTCGTCCTGCAGCTTGGTGCGGATCAGCGGATCGAGCGCCGAGAACGGTTCGTCCATCAACAGGATCGGCGCCTCGGTGGCGAAGGCGCGCGCCAGGCCGACGCGCTGTTGCATGCCGCCCGAAAGCTCATGCGCATATTTCTTCGACCATTGGTCGAGATGGACGAGCTGGAGCTGCTTTTGCACCCGCGCCTTGCGCTCGGCTTCCGGCACGCCGGCAAGCTCGAGGCCGAAGCCGACATTCTCCTCCACCGTGCGCCACGGCAGCAGACCGAACTGCTGGAACACCATTGCCACCTGCTTTTGCCTGAGACGCCGCAAGGTCGCCTCGTCGCAAGTGACGACATCGACTGTGCGGTCGCCGTCCTTAACCAGCACCTGGCCGCGCGACACGACATTGAGCCGGTTGACGGCTCTGAGCAGCGTCGACTTGCCGGAGCCAGAAAGGCCCATCAGCACCGAGATCTCACCCTCATGCACGGTGAGGTTGGCTCCGGCGCAGCCCAGCACATTGCCGGTCCTTTCGAGGATCTCGGCGCGGCTGGCGCCCTTGTCAATCATCGCCAGCGAGCGGCCTGATCGGCGCCGAAGACGATATCGACGTTCTTGAAGTCAACCGCGACGGTCATTTGTTGCCTCCAACGCCGATACGCGTCATCCGATCGAGCACGATGGCCAGCACAACGATGCCAAGGCCAGCCTCGAGCCCGAGGTCGATGCGGCGCGAGCCAAGCGCGCGGTTGATTTCTGTGCCGAGGCCCCCGGCACCGATCAGCGCCGCGAACACCACCATCGATAGTGACAGCATGATCGACTGCGTCAGGCCCGCCATAATGGTGGGCAAGGCTGAAGGTAGCTCGACCTTCCAGAGAAGTTGTCTCTTGGTGGCGCCGAACGCCTCACCTGCCTCGACGATCGATTTCGGCACTGACGTGACGCCGAGATGCGTGAGACGGACCGGGGTCGGAATGACGAAGATGATGGTGACGATGAGGCCGGGGGCGTTGCCAAGCCCGAACAGTGTCAGCACCGGGATCAGGTAGACGAAGGTCGGCAGCGTCTGCATCAGGTCCAGCACCGGCAGCATGAAGCGGTAGACCTTCGGCTTGTGCGCGGCCCAGATGCCGAGCGGAACGCCGATAGCCATCGAGGCGGCGGCGGCAGCAACCACCAGCACCAGAGTCTCCACGGTCTGCTTCCACAGGTTCTGGTTGATGATGAAGACGAGGCCGATGAAGACGCCGATGGCGAGCGGCCGCGAACGCTGCAGGAACCAGGCGATGACGGCGACGACTAGGGCCAGAAGCACCGGCGGCACCATGAGCAGGAGGTCCACCGCACCGTCGAGGATGAAGTTCAGGCCGTTCGAGAAGGCTCTGAAAACAGTGTCGAAATTGTCGGTGAGGAAACCGAAGAAGGCTTTGCCCCACGGTCCGATGGGTATCTTGTAGGCGACCAGGAATTTCGAGATCGGATCCATCTTTCCCCTCTTTGGCCCCGCCGCACTTGTCGTACGGTCATCTTCTCACAGCATATGAAAAAGGGCAGCCTTTTCCAGCGGCTGCCCTCTTCCGGAGATCATACCGGCCTCAGGCCGGCTCAGCTCCCGAGCGCGGTCTTGATCGCCGCCGCCGCATCGCCGCCGTCGAAAGTGGTCACGCCGGCGATCCAGGGCGTGATCGCGTCCGGATGCTTCTTCAGCCAGTCGGTCGCGACCGTCTGGGCATCACCGCCCTTCAGGATCGCGTCCATCATCTCCCCTTCCATGTCGAGATTGAACTTCAGGTTGGAGATGAACTTGCCGGCATTCGGGCATTCGGTGGTGTAGCCTTTACGCACGTTGGTATAGACGGTGGCGGCGCCGAAGCCGCTGTCGCCCATGCCTTCGAGATAGGTGATCTTCATGGCGCCCATCACCGGATGCGGCGTCCAGCCGAGGAAGGCGATCCACTCATTGTTCTTCATCGACTGCTCGGCCTGCGTCAGCATGCCGGCCTCCGAGGACTCGACCAGCTCGAAGCCGGCGAGGTTGTCGGCCGGATTCTTGATCATGTCGAGGATGATGCGGTTGCCGTCATTGCCGGCCTCGATGCCGTAGATCTTGCCGTTGAACTTGTCCTTGAACTTGCCGAGATCGGTCAGCGTCTTGACGCCGGCATCCGCGACATAGGTCGGCACCACGATGCCGTAGCCGGCGCCGGTCAGGTTGGTGCTGATCGTCTCGACCGAGCCGTCGGCCTTATAGTCCTTGATGTCGTTGGTCATCGACGGCATCCAGTTGCCGAGGAAGACGTCGAGGTCCTTGTTCTTCAGCGAAGCGTAGGTCACCGGCACCGAAAGCTGGATCACCTGCGGCTCGTAGCCGAGGGCGGTGAGCAGCACCGAGGCCAGCCCGGTGGTCGCCTGGATGTCGGTCCAGCCAACGTCGGACAGACGTACGGCCTTGCAGCTCGCCGGATCGCCGGCATAAGCGGCGGTCGTAGATAGAAGCGCCGCCAAGCCGAGGCCGGCGACGAAGGATTTCATACGCGACATGAACTTTTCTCCCATTGCAATTCTGAGGCGATGCGAAGTCACGGTTCTTGCGCCCGCCGTGTTTCGTCAGCCAAACACCATTTTGATGTGGTTTCAAGCGGCGTTACATCACGATGAACGGCGCGCGCTGGCCATTCAGCGACATGCCGGCGCCTTTCCAGTGGGAGGGCTTTTTTGGTGGATGGCGCCGACGCCCCCTCCCCGCGCCGCGACAAGTCAGCTTAAAAGACCCGCATGGCTAAGCTCTACTTCAATTACGCGACAATGAATGCCGGCAAGACGACCATGCTCCTGCAGGCGTCCTACAACTATCGCGAACGCGGCATGACGACGATGCTGTTCGTCGCCGGCCATTATCGCAAGGGCGACACCGGACTGATCTCGTCGCGCATCGGCCTTGAGGCCGAGGCCGAGATGTTCCGCGACGGCGACGATCTCTATGCCCGGGTCGCCGAACACCATGAGCACACGACCGTGCATTGCATCTTCGTCGACGAAGCGCAGTTCCTCGAGGAGGAGCAGGTCTGGCAGCTTGCCCGCATCGCCGACCGGCTGAACATCCCGGTCATGTGCTACGGCCTGCGCACTGACTTTCAGGGCAAGCTGTTTTCCGGCTCGCGCGCGCTGCTTGCCATCGCCGACGATCTGCGCGAGGTGCGCACCATCTGCCGCTGCGGCCGCAAGGCGACGATGGTCGTGCGCCTCGGTCCCGACGGCAAGGTGGCCAAGCAGGGCGAGCAGGTGGCGATCGGCAAGGACGTCTATGTCTCGCTCTGCCGCCAGCACTGGGAAGAGGAAATGGGCAGGGCCGCGCCCGATGACTTCATCGGTTTTGCCGCAATTGAGGCGGAGACCTGCCCACAGCCTTGCCACGCAAAAACAATAGTTTAAGCATATCAGTTCAAGCTGTTTGACGGCAACGCGCGTTACTCATGCCGTTAGCATGCTTGCCTTGTCTTTCAAGGGCCCAGCCAATTCTTTTGTTTTGGCGCCTCTCCTTGTCTTCCTTCTTTCAATCCCTTGTGGCCCCACATATATTCGCCGCCACGTGCGACGCGAAACCGGATGCCGAAGCGGGAGGCCCCTATGGCGACATTGCAGAATTTCGATGCCGAAATTGCCAAGACCAAGCAGGTCGTTGAGGACATGCGCACCAAGATCGAGCAGTCCGGCACCGTGCTCGACACGCTCGCCCAGGCCGATAAGAAGATCGGCGGCGCCAATTTCGACATCGAGAACGCCCGCATCGAGGACGTGCTCAAGCAGCAGAAGGTGATGGAAGGCAATATCGCCGACCTGATCATCGGGCTGGAAGACGCCACCAACGTCTTCGGCGCCGAATTCGAGAGCATGAAGAATTACACCGGCTGGGAAAATTTCGTCGGCGTCTTCTCGGCACAACGCAAGCAGCGCATGCGCACCGACCGCGTGCGCAACATGTCGCTCGCCGGCAACCTGCAGGAGCTGCTGGCCAAATCCGACACCATCGTCGGTATTCTCGAAGCCCAGAAGCAGATCCTCGACCAGCGCTACAAGACCTCGGAAACCAGCCTGTCTCAGGTCATCGAACGCCGCAAGACGACCATGGCCAATCTCGAGGCCGTTCAGAAGCGTATCGAGGAGCTCAACCCGATGCTGCTCGACATCGAGAACAAGATCGCCGCTTCGACCAGCCAGAAGGAGCGCACCCAGCTCGAAGGCGAGCGCTCGAAGATGGCGACCGAATACAACGAGAAGCAGGCGAAGGAGCAGGAGCTGCTCGCCGAAAGCCAGACGCTGGAGCGCTACACCTCGATGTTCCAGACCTTCGTCGATTCGCTCAACAACCAGATCGCCGCGCAGTCGACGCTGATCAACAAGCTGACCATCGACACCGAGCAGCGCATCGTTCTCTACAAGGCACTGGAAGACTCGCTGAAGACCGCCGCCCAGCAGGACGTCGCCCACAAGATCAACACGCTGGGCAGCCAGGTCGACAACACCGCCGAGGAAACCATGGCCGGCATCGGCGCCGCCTCGCAGAAGCACATCGGCGATCTGCTCGAGATGCACGAGAAGAACATGGTCGCCAGCGCCGACATCCAGCGTCGCAAGAAGCTCGCCGACGATGCCTTCGCCCGTCGTTTCGACGAGGTGATGAAGAAGCACAACTCGGCCAACTACGTGCAGCAGTAGGCGGCGTGCCGGCATTCTTTTCCAGGGCAGTGCCATGACCCCCGAAAACGAAGCTGCGGCGCGCTACTTCTCCGCTATCACAGCGGCGCTGAGCGGGCTGGAAGTATTCATGCGCGACGACCGCTCGCCGCTCTACCGGCATGGCATCGTCGCCAAGATCGTTGCCGAATATATCGCCCGGCTGGACAAGTCCTTTTCGTGCTGGCGCAACCGGCTCGGCTTCATGGACACGTTCCGCATCTCGCGCGCCGACAGCGGCTACCCTGTCTTCCAGAACCTGCTCGAGCTGGAGAACGACCGCCGCCAGGCGGATAGCCGCCTGGCCAACATTCCGCAGGGCGGCGAGCTGCGCGAGGAGATGGCCGACTTCATCCTGCGCCACAAGGAGTTTCCCGCGGCACTGCAGAAGTCGATGGCCGAGCGGCTCTATCTGGAAGACGTCAAGAGCGAGGCGACCTTCGGTCCCTTCATTCTGGCGCAGACGGCGAAGGTCTCGGTCAATCCGAAAACCTTGCGGCCTTATTACCTCGTCCACTGGGCCTCGTTCGACGGCAGCGCCAACCTGCCGCTGGTCTACATGGTGACGGTGGAGGACTCCTCCGAGAGCATGGTGCGCCAGCTGGTCGATGCCAATGGCAAGCTCAACGAGCGGGTCGACATCCCGCTTCCCGTCGACGGCCTGCTCAACCCCGAGCTTGCCCATCGCTTCGACGATTTCACCGAGAAGAACTCGGCCTATACGCTGTCGCCCGCGACCATCGCGGTCAATCTCGACAAGGATTTCGAGCCGCTGCATCCGAAGCAGCTCAGGCGCGTCGTGCTTGGACCGTTCTATTCCGCCGGCATCACCGAGAACAATTCGACCGTGACGGAGGTGCTGGCAAAGGTGCGCAAGTCGGAAAATGCCTGGCTGCTCACCTGGACCATCCAGGAAGTCTTTTCCAAGGCCGAGAAGCCCGGCCGCAGAGGGCTGTTCTCCAGCGAGAAGACGACGCAGGAATTCTTCATCAACACCGACGACCTCGAGGCGGCGCGCCAGGGCGTGTCGAGCTACGAGAACCATGCGCTGATCCCGCACGAGGCCTATCAGGCGCTCTACGCCGCCGGCGAGGCGCAGAAGATCTTTTCCGGCTACAAGGTCCACATCCTGTCCAACGGGCA
This sequence comes from Mesorhizobium loti, assembly GCF_001510895.1. Lineage (GTDB taxonomy): Bacteria > Pseudomonadota > Alphaproteobacteria > Rhizobiales > Rhizobiaceae > Mesorhizobium > Mesorhizobium loti_A. The sequence continues at coordinate 40,790 of NZ_LPWA01000129.1, forward strand.
GGTCATCAGCGACGTCTGATTTCAACCGCGGAGCATCCTTCATGGACACCGGGCTGACCACGATCTCGGAAGCGGCAATCGAGAAGCACCGCGCCACCGCGCAGAGCTTCATCACCCGCATCGTCGTGCTGGAGGATCCGTCGCGCGAATCCGGCACGCCGCTTGCCGGCACCAATCGACGTTTCGTCTCGACCGTCTCGACCGGCTCTGTCCGTCGCACGCGCGAGGTCGAGCTGTCGAAGACGGTCGCTGCCGTCCATCCCGACGACCAGTTGATGAGCATCCCGCAGCACACGCTCCTCTTCCGTGCCCGGCGCGGCCTGGCCATCGCGCTTGCCATATCGGATGTGTTCGCCGAGGGGTCCGACCTCGAAAGCCTGCAGGCCAAGAACGCCCGCGCCCCGCTCGAAGGCGATGAGGCCGCGAGGTTCAAGAAGCTTCTGTCGGCCTCGGCTTACGTTTCGGCCTTCAGCCTGGCTTCTTATCTGTTCCAACTGATCGAAAGCGACGGCGAGGCGCCGAACGATATCCCCGAACCGGACTTCCTGTTCGACACGCCGCAGGACGCGGTGAAGTCGATCGTGGCCGGCCTCGACAAAGCGATCGCCGGATCGAAGGACGATGCCGACCTGACGACGCGGGCGCGCGCCTTCGCCCGCGTCGCCATCGACGGGCTCTTGGCGCGGAAGGGCCGCTTCGATGGCATCGGTCCGTTCGAGAACGCGCATATCCGCATCGACGTCGATGACTTCACCCTCGACGGCTTCGACGTCGCGCCCGGCAAACGCTCCAAGCCGCTGGTGATGACCTTTAAGAAACCGGAAGAGGTCGTCGGCAATCACATCGCCAAATTCCAGTCGGTCAGGCTGGCCAAGATGCTGATGGCCTATGACTTCGAGCGCGAGCTGAACCCCTTCGTCGAGCTCGGCGGCTTTCTCTTCACCTTCATCGGCGACGGCGCGCCCGGCACCGGCAAGACGACGCTGATCCAGATGATCGCCGGTCTCGTCAACGGCTACTGCCAGGTTGCCGGCTATCCCTTCGCCTACGAGAATTTCGGCGTCGACCAGATCTCGTCTTACCAGGGCAAATCCGGCCAGAACTGCCGCCAGTTCATCAACAATGTGCTCAACCCGCGTGCCATCGGTTTCGGCACCATCGACGACATCGACCAGGTGGCGGCGCGCCGCTCCGACGACCGCGCCTCGGCCGGGCAGCAGGAAATCACCGGCGTCTTGATGGATGCCTTTGCCGGTGCGGCCACCGTGGTGCGCGGCAATTGCTCCTTCGGCATGTTCTCCAACTATCCCGAGAATGTCGACGATGCGCTGCGCCAGCGCGCCGGCGCCCGCTGGCTGGTCGACGGCCCGCAGACGCGCGACGACTACATCGACATCTTCGTGCTGCTCGCCGGCAAGAACCACAAGATCCCACTGGGCGACCACGAGCTCTATGCCGCGCAGGAGATCCAGCGCGCCGTGGCAGAGGCCTATGAGGAGCACGAGAAGCCGCAGGAAGACGGGCTGATGAAGGTCTACGAGCGCTACATGAAGGACAATGGCGCACCCAAGACCATGGCCGACATCGGCACCTACCTACACATGATCAAGGACGCCGAGACGCGTTTCACCGGCCGCGCCATCAAGAACGTCACCGACGCCATCAAGATGCGCGCCATGGACATCGAGCTGCCGGACGATTGGTTCGAAAAGCCGGGGGCCTTCATGCACAAGAGCTACGACGACAAGAAGGCGATGATCGAGGAACTGCGTGGGCCGTTTTCGATGGACATGGTCATGCAGGAGATCAACCGCTACGCCGATTCCGAGTTCCGCTATTCCGACAAGTCCGACGATGCCGCAGTGGAGAAGCTCCTGCGTGACGCGCGTCTGCGCGAGCGCGCGACGCGAGAGATGGAGGAGCTGAAGAAGAAGGGGCTGTGGAATGCGTGAGGTTGCTCCGCCGCCCACAGGTGCTGGAAGGTGTAGCTCCAACGCTGGCGCCCCCCTCTCCCCGTTCTTCACGGGGAGAGGGGGGCAGCGCATGCGTGGACCGGTAATCGAGACGACGAAGCGAGCGAGACGACTGCGGCAATCGGACAACGATGCAGAAAGTGCGCTTTGGATAGAGCTGCGGGGCCGGCAGTTGAACGGCTATAAGTTCGTGCGACAATTTCCGTTGGGCCCTTACTTCGCCGATTTTGCCTGCAGGGAGTGCCGTCTCGTAGTTGAGGTAGATGGCAGCCAGCATGCCGATAGCGACCACGATCGTGTCCGGGATCGCTTCATGGTTTCAAGCGGCTGGTCCGTTCTGCGCTTTTGGAATGTCGACGTTTTGAGGGATCGTGAGTCAGTGCTCGACACTATTCTGGCAGCTATGGAGCAGCGCTTGGAGCGCACCATCGATGCGCCCGATCTTCGATTTATTGCCGCCGAAGACTACGGGGAGATTTTTCCTTGACTGTTCGCGCTGCCCCTCACCCTTACCCTCTCCCCGTGAAGGACGGGGAGAGGGAGACGCCAGCGTTGGCGCTCGACCCTTCGCCCCAACCCACAAATGTCTTGGGGGCACACATATGACCCGCGCCGCCAAAAAGCCCGACCTTCTGCGCGACAACGAGCTGATCTACGGCAGGCTGCTCGCGGTCGACGAGCCGCATCTCATCCAGCGCTACAACAAGGCGCTTGCCGCCTTCGGCCTCGAGCCCACCAAGTTGAAGAGCTTCCAGATCGACCGCACTGGCTTCTCGCCCGAGGTCGCCGAGGAATGCGGCGACTACGACTATCTCGATCCCAACGAGGTCAATCGCCGTTTCATCATCCTGACGCCGTCGCAGATCGGCCTGCCGGTGGTGCACACCGCCTTCTCCAACACCTCGCAGCTGATGTTCGAGTTCATGTCCAAGAACCAGCGCGCCATCGACGCGCTGACCATCAAGGACGTCATCTACGGCGAGATCGAGGACTCCGTTCCCAAGGTCAACGACATCGAGGATCTGCTGTCGATCAACCAGGTCGAGTTCAAGGTGCTGTCGGCCGAGGACGTGCTGGGCAAGGCGGCCGAGCTCGGCAAGCTCGTTGACCGGCTGAAGCAGGAGCCCGACGCGTGGCGCGACGACGCCATGCTTGAGCGCATGGTCGATCTCGCCAAGGTCTGCGGCGACATCCGCGAGAACGCGCTGGTCCCCGACCAGGTGATCTTTCGCCACAACGCCTACTGGACCAGCCATTTTGGCGGGCTCTACGTGTTCGTCGACCCTGACATGACGACGGTGATCAGTGATCCGGCCGCTCCCGGCTTCCGCCGCTCGCGGCCGTGGCAGGTAAGCTATCTGTCGATCAACGACGCCGACAAGGTATTCCGCTTCCTCGCCGCCACCGGCCGGCTGGACCTGCCGCGCGCCTCCTGGATCGAGGCCTCGGGCTATCTCGAGCATCGCGCCGAGATGGTGGTGCGGGCATTGATCCGCGACGCCGAGCCCAACCGCAACCTGACCGATGTCGACAAGGTCTGGCTGCAGACCTGGATCCACGGCCATGCCGACTTGATCGCTAGCGACGGCAACTTCCCCTTCCTCAACGCCGCCAAGCGCGAGATCGCCCAGTTCGGCCATCTGAAGCTGGAAGATGTGCCGCCTCGCCAGCGCTTCCTGGTGGTGCGCGCCAGGCCCGATCATCCCGATGCCTGGCTCACCAACCAGCTGATCTCGGATTTCGTGCCGCAGGACTTCGTCTCGCGCTACGTCTTCAACAAACCGGGCTTCTACAAGGACTTCGACGGCTTCAGCGACGCCTGGCGATCGCATGTTGTGGACGTTCTGAAAACCACATATTTGAAGGATAAGGTGGCGTTCCGCGCGCGCCTTTACGGCTTGACTGACTGAGGGGGTGACGAGAGCCATGCTTGACCCGATCGTGAACTTCTTCACCCGGATTTTCCAATGGATCGGCCGCGGTATCGGCTTCGTCGTCGGCATCATCCTGTGGCCGTTCATGTGGGTGGGCCGCTGGTATGGGCAGCGCGGCTGGATCCTGAAGGCAGTGGTAGGCCTTGCCGTTCTGGTGCTGATCGGCCTTTACGCGAACTTCTTCTACGCCACCCAGTGGTGGAACAACTTCGAACCGAACTATCCCGACAAATATACCTTCGAGGCGCGTAACGTGTCGGCCGGCGAGCAGGTTTCGGCCGGCGCCGGCACCGACACCGCCAAGACTTGCGGCAATTCGGCGATCGCCAGGTGGCCGCTGATTTGACGGACTTCAATGTCAACCAGAATGCCTGGATCTCGTCGATGATCCTCTACAAGCTCGGCCTGTTCGGCGTCGATTGGGACAACACGCCCTGGATGGACAACAAGGCCTCCTTCCAGCGCGGCATCAATCAGGCGGTGCGCCGCACCGCGACAGAGCTTGCCGACAATCTAGGGCGCGTGCGCACGACGTCGCAGATCGACAGCGACCTGCAGGACGCGCGTGGCAATCTGCAGTTCGACGAGGAGACTTGGTATTTCGGCTTGAACCCGTTCGGTCCGAAGACACCGACACCGAGCTATTATCGCGATGCGGTACGCAAGCTCCGCTCCTTCAACGCCCGGCTCGCCACCTGCCAGGCCACCTTCGACGCCCGCGCCGACAATCTGAAGCAATATATCGATCGTATCGCCAGCGACATTGGTTCGACATCCGCGATCCTCAAGGAGCGCGCCGAGAACCACAATGACGGCTGGTTCGACTTCCGTGCCGACGACCGCTTCTGGTTCGCCTATGGCCAGCTCTATGCCTATTACGGGCTCATGAAAGGCGCGCAGGCCGACTTTGAGGGCGTGATCAAGGAAAAGCACCTGCAGAATCTGTGGGACACGATGGACGCGCAATTCGTCTCGGCGCTGCGCATCCAGCCCTTCATCATCGCCAACGGCGCGAGGACGGCTGGCTGTTGCCGACGCATTTGACGACCATGGGCTTCTATATCCTGCGCGTGCGTTCCAACATGGTCGAGATCAGCAACGTGCTGACCCAATAACGCTGCAGCCGACAGCTCATGCACGCTGCCCAAAAGTGTGCAGCGGTTTTGGGACAACAACATGCATGAAAACAAAGACCTAAAGCGCGTCGCCTGAGTCCGTTTCAAGGCGACGCGCTTTAGACGCTGGCGGATTTGCGCCGTCGCCTCTGTCGCATTCCGTGCATTGCGCGGCTGTTTTGAGACGGCGGGACAGCATCCGGTCTGGCTTCTATACGCCGCAACGACCGGGCCCGAAAACCGCTGATGAGAGAAGGTCCGGCAGCAGGAACACTCTTTCTTAGCAGGAAACATAGTTGCATGAAAGTTGACGCCACGGCCGCGACAGGGTTAGAACATGCCCTTGCGTCCGGGCGGCGTTTCGAGCATGCACCGGAGCATGATTCCGAAAAGTTGCAGACTTTTCGGAGCAGATCATGCTTCAAAAGCGAAATTTTAGAGCGAGATGACAATTCAAGGAAAAGTCATATCGCTCTAATGATCGAACCCCTCCCCTCCACCGCCCAATTCAGAGGAAAGCCGTCATGGCCGAAGTGAAGTCCGACATCGAGATCGCGCGCGCCGCCAAGAAGAAACCGATCCAGGAGATCGGCGCCAAGATCGGCATCCCGTACGAGCATCTTTTGCCTTACGGCCACGACAAGGCGAAGGTCTCGGCCGAGTTCATCAAGTCGGTGAAGTCCAACAGGGACGGCAAGCTGATCCTGGTCACCGCCATCAACCCGACGCCGGCCGGCGAAGGCAAGACGACCACCACGGTCGGCCTCGGCGACGGTTTGAACCGCATCGGCAAGAAGGCGATCGTGTGCATCCGCGAAGCCTCGCTCGGCCCGAATTTCGGCATGAAGGGCGGTGCGGCCGGCGGCGGCCTCGCCCAGGTGGTGCCGATGGACGACATGAACCTCCACTTCACCGGCGACTTCCACGCCATCACCACCGCCCACAACTTGCTTTCGGCGCTGATCGACAACCACATCTACTGGGGCAACGAGCTCGGCATCGACATCCGCCGCGTTGCCTGGCGCCGCGTCATGGACATGAACGACCGGGCGCTGCGCGACATCATCTGCTCGCTGGGCGGCGTCGCCAACGGTTTCCCACGCGAAGCCGGCTTCGACATCACCGTGGCTTCCGAAGTGATGGCGATCCTGTGCCTGGCCACCGACCTCAAGGACCTCGAGAAGCGCCTCGGCGACATCATCGTCGCCTACCGCCGCGACAAGTCGCCGGTCTATGCCCGCGACCTCAAGGCCGACGGCGCCATGGCGGTGCTGTTGAAGGACGCCATCCAGCCCAACCTGGTGCAGACGCTGGAGAACAACCCG
>NZ_LPWA01000130.1 GCF_001510895.1 Mesorhizobium loti
CAGCAGAAGCTGATGCTGGCCGTCGACAAGCAGGGCAAGGACCTCGACGCCGTCGTCAAGGAATGGATCGACAAGAACGAGGCGGTGTGGAAACCTTGGCTCGACGCCGCCAAGGGATAAATACGCCGATGTGCCTGGCAATGGCTGAGGGCAATCGAGGCCCGGCTCCCACAATGCGCGGGACCGGGCAGGGCGCGGGAGGTTGCCGATGAACGCCGCCGCGCGCCCGGTCAAGCTTGCGTGCCGCAATGTCTGGAAGGTGTATGGCCGGCGTCCCGGCTATTATTTCGACTCGCGCGGCTATGTCATCGATCCCGACGCGCTGGCCGAGCGCCTGCGCGCCGAAGCGCATCTGCCGGCCGTCGTCGATGCCAGCTTCGAGGTGGCGACGGGCGAGATCTTCGTCATCATGGGTCTCTCCGGCTCGGGCAAGTCGACCCTGGTTCGGTGTCTCTCGCGCCTGGTCGAGCCAAGCGCCGGCGAAATCCTGCTCGACGGCAAGAACCTGCTGCAGGCCAGCGACAAGGAGCTCATTGAACTGCGCCGTCATGCCATGGGCATGGTGTTCCAGAACTTCGGCCTGCTGCCGCATTTGAGGGTGCTCGATAATGTCGCCTTCCCTCTGAAGATCCAGGGCAAGCCGGCAAAGGAACGCGAAGCCCGCGCCCGCGAGATGATCGCGCTGGTCGGGCTCGAAGGCCGCGAGGCCTCGTTTCCACATCAGCTTTCCGGCGGCCAGCAGCAGCGTGTCGGCATCGCCCGCTCGCTCGCCGTCGGGCCGGAACTCTGGTTCCTCGACGAGCCGTTCTCGGCGCTCGACCCGCTGATCCGCCGGCAGATGCAGGACGAGTTCCTGCGCCTGCAGCGCATGCTGAAGAAGACCATCATCTTCATCACCCATGACATCGCCGAGGCCTTCCGCCTGGCCGACCGGCTGGCGATCATGCGGGCCGGCAAGATCGTCCAGATCGGCCGTCCGGCCGACATCGTGCTCAATCCGGCCGACGACTATGTCGCGCAGTTCACGGAGGACATGCCGCTGCTGCGCGTCATCACCGCGGGCGACATCGCCAAGCCTGCCAATGGAGCGGGGCTTCCTGAGCGGAGCGTCGCCGCCGACACCAGCCTGGAAGCGTTGATCCCTCAGCTGGCTTCCGGTGTGGCGGCCTTCGCGGTGCTAGGCACCGGCGACAGCCCGCCGGCGGTGCTCGACGCCAGCGCGGTGCTTGCCGTGCTGGAGCGCGAGCAGGCAAGGCGCACGCACTCATGACGGCGCCGGCCGCGACATTACGCTCCTCAACGAGGTTCGCAGTGGATCCGGCCGTCCTTCCCTGGTGCGGCCTGGCCGTCTTGACCGCGCTTTGCCTGCTGTTGAAGATGCAATTCCCCTGGCTGGTCAATTTCCCGAAGGAATGGACGCTGCCGCTGGCGGCTCAAGTCAACGCGGTGACCGACGCCGTCGTCGCCGTTGTCCAGCCGGCATTTCGGGCGCTGTCGGCCTTGCTCGACGCACCGATGCGCGGCGCGCGGCTGGCGCTCGCCTGGCTGCCCTGGCCGGCGGTGATGCTTGGTGTGGCGGCTCTTGCCATGAAGTCGAGCGGCGTCCGGTTGGCCATCTTCGCCCTGCTGGCGCTCGCTTACATTCTTCTCGCCGGTTATTGGCCGCAGAGCATGAACACGCTGGCGCTCGTGCTGCTGGCGGTGCCGATCTCGACCGGGCTTGGCTTCCTGCTCGGTGTCCTTGGCCATGCCCGTCCGCGCCTGCGCCCGGTGTTGCTCGGCGCGCTCGACCTGATGCAGACCGTGCCGGCCTTCGCCTATCTCATCCCGCTGCTCTTGCTGTTCGGCTTCGGGCCGGTGGTCGGGTTGATCGCTTCCGCCATCTATGCGACGCCGCCGATGGTGCGCAACACCATGCTCGGCCTCGACCGCGTGCCGGCAGCGATCAGCGAAGCCGGGCTGATGAGCGGCTGCACACGTCGCCAGCAATTCTGGCAGGTCGAGGTGCCGACTGCGCTGCCGCAGCTTCTCGTCGGCTTCAACCAGACCACGATGGCAGCTCTTTCGATGGTCATCGTCGCCGCGATCATCGGCGGTTTCGAGGACATCGGTTGGGAGGTACTGTCATCGATGCGCAAGGCCGAGTTCGGCCAGAGCATTCTCTCCGGCCTGGTCATCGCGCTGCTCGCCATCCTCATCGATCGCCTCACCATCGGCTTCGCCAGGGAGCCCGAGACCGGGCCGACGCGCGCCATGCAGTGGATGACGCCGCGCCGGCTGGCGCTGTCGCTGGCCTTTGCCCTGGCTTTCGCGGTGGCTATCCGGCTTCTCGCACCGGATGCAACGCTGCTGCCCGAAACCGGGCTGCGCATGCAAATGGGCGCCGTCAACGAGCGGCTTCTGGGAGTCGTGCGCGACTATGCGTGGTTTTTCAACGGTGTGCGCAACGCAGTCCTCTACTGCCTGCTGTTGCCGATGCGCCTTGGCATTTCAGGCTCGGCGACGCCAGCAATGTGGGGCTTTGCGTTGCCGCCGTCGGCGGTGGCCGTTTATGTCGCCGTGGTGCTGGCCTTGGCCGTGCTGGCGATGCGCCGTTTCGGCTGGCGGGCGGCGATCGCCGTACTGGCTGCCGGCCTCGTCCTCTACACCGGTTTCCTCGGCCTGCCCTGGCCGGTCTTCATCCTCGCCGTTGCGCTGCTTGCCGGGCAGGTGGCGGGCTTGCGGCTTGGTCTCTTCGCGCTCGCCGGCTTTGCGCTGATCCTCGTCAACGGATTGTGGCCGCAGCTTGTGCAGTCGCTCTACCTCTGCACGCTGGCGGTTTTGCTTTGTCTGCTGGTCGGCGGCGCGCTGGGGACATGGGCGGCACACAGCGACCGCGCCTCGCGCATCTTGAAGCCGATCTGCGACGCGCTGCAGACCATGCCGCAATTCGTCTTCCTGATCCCGGCGCTGATGTTCTTCAAGGTCGGCGAGTTCACGGCGCTGATCGCCATCATGCTCTACGCCATCGTGCCGCCGATCCGCTATGTCGAGCATGGGCTGAGGCATGTGCGCGCCGACGTGGTCGAGGCGGTCGAGCAGATGGGCGCGACGCCGATGCAGACGCTGCTTCAGGCGAAGCTGCCGCTGGCGCTGCCGGTCGTCATGCTGGGCCTCAACCAGACCATCATGGCTGCCTTGTCGATGCTGGCGATCGCAGCCCTTGTCGGCACCCGCGATCTCGGCCAGGCGGTCTATGTCGCGCTCGGCAAGGCCGATGCCGGCATGGGCCTGATCGCCGGCCTGTCGATCGCCTTCCTCGCCATCCTGGCCGATCGTCTCATCCAGGCAGCGGTAAGGCAGCGGACGCCACTCCCTTAGAGCGTTTTGTCCGCGTGGTATGCCGTGTCAGGCGGGTGACTTTCGGACAACCCGATATGCCGACGAAAATATCTCGCCTGCAGGCGGATGGCCGAAGGTGCGCTGCGGGTATTTCCGCATCAGCCCCTCGAATTGGCGCTGCGCGCGCACCGCATCGGCGGCATGGTCGACCCCCGGAATCTGCCGCTCGCGCATCACCATGCGGCCGTCGATCACCACCGTCCGTGCGTCGCGCCCCAATGCTGAAATCATCAGTGTCTGGATCGGATCGATGACCTGGCCGAGATCAGGGCCGGCGAGGTCCCAGACCACCAGGTCGGCCCGACAGCCCGGAGCCAGCCGTCCGAGATCGGCCCGCCCCAGCGCATCCGCCCCACCCAGCGTGGCGGCGTCGAAATAATCCTCGGCGCGACAGATATCTGCTCGACCTTCGGCGATACGGCAGACCATCAGCCGATCTGCATGTTGAGCAGCATGTCCGGCGGCGAGGTGTCGGTGCCAAGGCCGATGCGGATGCCGCGCGCACGATACGATGCGAAGCTCTCCAGTCCGTTGCCGAAGCGGGCGGCGACAAGCGGGCAATGCACGATGACCGCGCCTCTCTCGGCAATGATCTCGAGATCCCGCCCCGGCCCTGGCGCGAAGCGCGAAGGGCTGACATGCGTGCCGTGCGGCAACAGGGTCCGGTCGGTCAGGAAGTCGAGGCTTTCCAGCCACTCGACCGAGCTCATGCCATGAAGGCGGGTGACGGTCTTGCGTTCGAACTCGCCTTGCGAGCAATGCAGCCGCATCGGAACGCCAAGCTCGCGGCCGGCTGCGCTGGTGCGGCGCAGCAACTGCGCCGTGCACGTCTCGATCCGGTCCGGCGCAAGCATGGTGCGGACCAGCCCGCCATGCCGCCCCTCCATCCGGCCGCAGAAGCCAATCGCGTCGTCCAGCCCTTGCAGGCCGCGCTGTTCGTCGAAGAACAGCTCGATGCCGCCATCCGGCAAGACATAGGGATTGCCGGTTCGGTAGGCGGGGCCGAGATAGACGCGCAGCCCGAGTTCCGCCGCCGCGTCCGCGGCCCCTTCGAATTCCTCGACCGTCTCGGCCCACTCCCGATAGTAAAGCGAGGCGATCGGAAGCGCCGTGGTGACGCCGTTTCGGATAAGCTGGCCAAAGGCATGGCGCTTTTGAAAGACCAATTCCTCGGGCTGATACATCTCGTAGGGACCGGCATCCATGTAGGATTTCGGCCACACGCGCCCTTTGCGCCATGCCGGATGATTGTCGAAGGACAAGATCGTGGTGTCGAGATCGGACAAGGCATCGAGGTCGATGAAGCCCGGGGCGATCAACGCCTGTCCGCAGTCGATGCGCTCATCGACTTCGCCGGGAAATCCATGGCCGACGTAAAGGATCGCTCCATCCTGGTAGACGACCTCGCCCCGCGGCATGAGGATGTGCTTGCCGGCTTCATGACCGACCACCCAGGCGGCGGTCATCAGTGTCCGTTTGCTCGCGCTATGCATCTTCTCGCCTCAATTCCATGGCCCGCTTGCGCTCTTCCCATTGCTCGATGCTCATCGTCGGCAGGTCGAACGTCTCGCTGGTCAGCGAATAGCCATGGCCGCCCATGCGGCCGATGGCATCGAGACCGACGGGATCCACATGCAGGCGCGGGTTCACGATGTCGGAACGGATGTGCGCCGTGAGCACTTCGCCGAGGATGATCTCGCGCGAATTGCCGATGCCGAGCGTGAGATAGCTGCGGCACTCGAAGGCCGCGGGCGACTGCGCGATATAGGGCGCCTTGATCATGGAGCCGGGCAGGGCGGTGAGTCCGGCTTCCGCGAGCTCGTCGATATCCGAGGCGAACGGCACGGCGCACACATTCATCGCCTCGAGGATCGCCCTCGACACGATATTGATCGTGAACACGCCGGTCGCGCGAATGTTCCTGGCCGTATCCTTGAAGGAAAGGTCGTCGTGGTTCTCGACACCAAGCGCCAGGACCGCCGGCTCGGCCGAAAGACAGTTGAAGAAGCTGATCGGGGCGGCGTTTGCCCGGCCCTCCTGATCGACAGTCGTCACGAGCGCGATCGGCCGCGGCACCACGGTGCCGATGAGCAGTTTGTATTTCTCGCGCTCGCTCAGGCGCGTGAAGTCGAAGCTTGTCTTGTCGCTCATGACAGTGCTCGCAAGATCGAGGGGGAGGACGACAGGCAGGCGCGCGTCAACACAGCGGCTGAGCCGCCGCGTTCCGCTCCTGCCGACTGTTTGGCAATTCTCAGCTGGCGGTAAGGCGTCCCCGATAGTCCGCCAGAAGTTCCTTGAGGTCGCGTTCGCGCGCCGGCTTCAGGTCGAGCAGGCCTCGCGTGGCGACGGCCATCAAATGCTCGTCCATGAGTTGGACCGCTGTCGCCTCGTCGCCGCGCAGCAACGCATCGATGATCGCCTGATGCTCGTTGACCGAGCATTCGGACGAATGCGGGCGGCCGTAGAGCGCCAGGATCAGCGAGCAGCGGGAGGCCACCTCCTGCACATAGCGTATCAGGAGTTCGTTGGCCGTCATGCTGGCCAGCAGCGTATGGAAGTCGCCTGACAGCCTGATCGATTCGGGACCATCGCGGCCGTGGGCCTGTTCCTCGGCGGCGATATGAGCCCTCAGCTCCCCGGCCTGCTCCGCAGTAAGCTGTCCGGCAAGGCTTTCGATGACCGTGCGTTCGAGACCGCGCCGCACCTGAAAGACACCGCGCGCTTCCGCCAGACTTGGCGAAGCCACCTCCGCCCGCTTGTTGGGCCGCTGCGAAACCAGCCCCTCGACCGTCAGCCGCGCCAGCACGCTTCGCACCACCGTCCGGCTCACGCCGAAGCTCTCTCCGACCGAATCCTCGGGAAGCTTCGTTCCGGGCGCCAGCGCCTGCTCGATGATGGCACGCCGCAGTGCCTGATAGACGCCATCCGCCAGGTTTCCGGCGCGGCTTTTCCGTTCGGTCGATGAATTCGGATCGGTCATGGCGTGCTGATTTATCGGTTTGGCTTGTGCGGGTGTCAACCATGGTGCTTCCGGCGTTGGCCCGTTCCGTGACGGTCGGATGTTTTCACTTGCATCACAAAACAGTATACACTATTAGAATAAAAGTGAATACAGGATGCACGGGAAAATAATCCCACCGAAAGAATGTGCAGCCGTGAGTGGTGCCCGGAAATCAGGGGTCCGTGTTCGCCAACAATGGAGAGGTTAAAAGATGAATCAGTTTCTCAGATTTTCGGTCGCTGCCGCCGCGCTTGCCGCGGCCACCTTTTCGGCATCGGCCGAAAACGTCATGCGGTGGGGTTCGCAGCGCGATATTCTTTCGCTCGATCCGTATTCCTACGGGTCCTCCTTCACGATCTCCGTGCTGAACCACGTCTATGAGGGCCTGGTTCGCTACGACGACAAATTGCAGATCGCGCCGGCCCTGGCGGAGTCCTGGGAAGTGGTTTCGCCGACGCTTTGGCGCTTCCATCTGCGCAAGGGCGTGACCTTCCACAACGGCGATGCCTTCAGCGCCGACGACGTGATCGCGTCGTTGACCCGTGTCAGCGATCCCGCCTCGCCTCTGCGCGGCAATTTGCCGGCCTACAAGGGCGCCAAGAAGATCGACGACCACACCGTCGAGATCACGACGACGCCGAACTATCCGCTGCTGCTCAACGATCTCACCAACATCGTGATGCTCGACAAGAAGTGGCTGGTTGAAAATCATGCCGAGGCGCCGACCGATGCCGGCAAGGGCGTGGAAGGCTATGCGACGACGCATGCCAACGGCACGGGTCCGTTCAAGGTCTTTCGCGCCGTCCGGACGCCGAAACGGTGTTCGAGGCGAACAAGACCTGGTGGGACAAGCCCAGGCATAACATCGACAAGATCGTCTTCACACCGATCACGTCGTCCGCGACCAGGGTCGCCGCGCTGCTGTCGGGCGAGATCGATTTCACCAACGAGGCGCCGCTGCAGGACATTCCGCGCCTGAAGGCGACCCCGGACATCAAGATCCTCGCCAGCAACGAGCTGCGCACCGCCTTCTTCCTGTTCAACCGCAAGGACAAGCTTGTCGCATCCGACGTGACCGACAAGAACCCGTTGAACGACCTCAAGGTTCGCCAGGCCATGTACGAGGCGCTCGACCTCGATGCGCTGCAGAAGAAGGTGATGCGCGGCCTCTCCAGGGCCACGGGCTCCATGGTCGCTCCGGCGATACCTGGCTACACGGAAGCGATGGACCAGCGCCCGAGCTACGATCCTGAAAGCGCCAAGAAGTTGCTTGCCGAAGCCGGCTATCCGGATGGCTTTTCATTCTCGCTGGTTTGCGACAACGACAGCTACGTCAACGAGGAGGAGATCTGCCAGGCCGCCACCGCCATGTGGGCGCGCGTCGGCCTCAAGGCCGATCTCGATGTCGGGCCGACCAGCCTCCAGACCGCGAAGTTCGAGAGCGGCAAGTTCGACGTCGGCATCCTTGGCTGGGCCAACGAGCCGATGATCGACAGCTATTCCATCCTCGTTCAGGTCGCACACTCCAAGAGCGGCACCTCGGGCGTCTTCAACTGGGGTTCGTGGAGCTACCCGGAAGTCGACGGCCTGATCGACGCGGCGGGCCAGGAGCTCGATCGCACCAAGCGGTTGGCCCTGCAGAGCGACGCGTTGCTGAAGATCAAGAGCGATGTCGCTTTCATGCCGCTGCATCAACAGCCGATGGTCTGGGCGACCGGCCCGAAGGTGGAAAGCATGGTGCAGCTTTCCGACAACAAGCCGCGCCTGTGGATGGCCAGGATGAAGTGAGCCGAGCCGCGGTCGGAAACGATCCCGGCCGAGATGCGGCAGCGAGGTTCCGGGGCAATCCCCGGAACCTTCCGGCTTGATCCAGGAGACACGAGACATGCTCGCAATCGTCATCAGGCGCCTGGGCAACGCGGCCCTTGTCATGCTGGTGGTCGCGTTCGTCGCCTTCGTCATCTTCCAGTTCCTCGGCGATCCGGTCCAGCTCATGCTGAACGAGCAGGCGAGCGCGGCGGAGCGGGAGGCGCTGAGGGTGCGGCTTGGCCTGGACCAGCCGGTGATCATGCAGTTCTTCTCTTTCGTCCTGCGTGCCCTGCAGGGCGATTTCGGCGTCTCCTATCGCAATCAGCAGGACGTCATAATGCTCATCGTGGAGCGTTTCCCGGCAACCTTCGAACTCGTCGTGGTCGCGACGGTTCTGGCTCTGGGCATTGGAATACCGCTTGGCGTCCTGGCTGCGATCAATCCGCAAAGCCTCGCCGCCAGGGCAACGCGGCTGATCTCCATGGTCGGCGTTTCCGTTCCGGCTTTCGTCGTCGGCATCGTGCTCATCCTCGTTCTTTCCGTCGAGTTGAACTGGTTGCCGGCATTCGGACGCGGCGATGTCGTTCAGATCGGCCGATGGTCCACAGGCCTGCTGACGCCCTCCGGCAGGATGGCGCTGATCATGCCGGCGATCTCGCTGGCATTGTTCCAGATCTCTTTCATCACGCGGCTCGTCACCGCCGAGATGCTGGAGGTGCTCCGCACGGACTACATAAAATTCGCCCGGGCGCGCGGCCTTTCCGACCGCGCCGTCAACTTCCATCACGCGCTGAAGAACTGTCTGATGCCCGTCGTCACCATGACCGGCATGATGATCGGCGACCTCATCGCCTTCGCCCTCGTCACCGAGACGGTGTTCCAGTGGCCGGGCATGGGGCTGCTTTTCGTGCAGGCCGTGACCTTCATCGATATCCCGGTCATGGCGGCTTACCTCATGATCGTCTCGTTCATCTTCGTTACGCTGAACACGATCGTCGATCTCATCTACGTGCTGGTCGATCCGCGCCTGCGGCACGGCATGGCGGGAGGTGCGCGTGCCCACTGAGAAACTGGCCGCCGGCAAGCCGGACGCCTCGCGATCGTCCAGATTGAGGACGTTTCTGGACAGCGATCTCGTCTACGATTTCCTGCATTCGCCCGTCGCCCTGATCTCGGCGCTGGTGCTGGTCGCGATCGCCATGTCCGCGGCGCTCGCCCCCTTGCTGTCGCCGCAAAACCCCTACGATCTGACGCAGCTTTACCTCGACAAGGCCGAGCTGCCGCCGATCTGGACGGCCGACGGGGAAGCGCCCTACCTGCTCGGCACCGACGTGCAGGGCCGCGATATCTTCTCGGCAATCCTCTACGGGTCGCGCATCTCGCTGATGATCGGTTTTGCCGGCGTCATCATGGCCGCCGCGATCGGCATAACGGTCGGCCTGATCGCCGGCTATATCGGCGGCTGGATCGACAACCTCCTCATGCGCGTCGGCGATCTCGTGCTGTCGATCCCGACCCTTTTGGTGGCGATCCTGGTCAGCGCGATCTTCCGCCATCTGCTGCCGATGTCGCTTCGTGATGCGTTCACGCCGGTCATCCTGATCATATCGATCTCCATCACGTCATGGGTGCAATATGCGCGCCTCGTGCGGGCGTCGGCCATGGTCGAGGCAAGGAAGGAATATGTGCTTGCCGCGCGCGTGCTCCGGGTCTCGTCGGCCCGCATCATGCTGTCGCATATCCTGCCGAACGTCATGACGCCGGTCCTGGTCACCGCGACCCTCAATCTGGGCCTCGCCATCCTGGCCGAGGCCACGCTGTCCTTCCTCGGCGTCGGCATGCCCGCGACCCAGCCTTCGCTCGGCACGCTGATCCGCATCGGCAACCAGTACTTCTTCTCGGGAAGCTGGTGGGTCGTGCTGTTTCCCGCGCTGCAGCTCAGCTTGATCATCCTCGCAGTCAACCTGCTGGGTGACTGGCTGCGCGACGCGCTCAATCCCAAACTTCACTGATCAGGGAACCGATCATGGACCAGACCGTCATCCTTAAAAACGTTCGCCCCTGGGGAGAATCCGCCACCGATGTCGTCATCGGCGAGGGACGCATCGCGGCGGTGGCCCCCGCGGCCGCGACGATCGAGGCGCAATCCATCGACGGCAGGGGCGCGATCCTGCTTCCCGGGCTTGTCGAAGCCCATACCCATCTCGACAAGACCCTTTACGGCATGCCCTGGAACCGCAACAGCGTGCCGTCCAACCTGGTCGCCAAGATCACCAACGAGCGCAATTCCAAGAAGCGGATCGGTCTCGATCCGGCGCGGCAATCGGCAAGGCAGGTGGCGCTTTCGGTGGGCCACGGAACCACCCACATCCGCAGCCATGTCGACGTCGATACCGAGCACGGCCTCGCCGGCGTGCACGGCGTCATGGCGACACGCGAGAAATACGCCGACGTGGTGGATATCGAGATCGTCGCCTTTCCGCAGTCGGGAATGCTGATCCGGGAAGGCACCAAGGAGCTGATGGACGAAGCGCTGAGCCTCGGCGCCGACGTCGTCGGCGGCCTCGACCCCTGTTCGATGGACCTCGATCCGAAAGGCCACCTCGACGTGGTCTTCGCGCTGGCGGAGAAGCACGGCAAGCCGATCGACATCCACCTGCACGAACCTGGCGAGCTCGGCGCCTTCACCACGCGGCTCATCATCGAGCGGACGCGGGCCCATGCGATGGGCGGCAAGGTGACCATCAGCCACGCCTTCTGCCTTGGCCACAACGACTATCTGGCGATCGGTAGGCTGCTGGAGCAGCTCGCCGAGACCGGGATCGCCATCATGACCACCGGCCCCGCCGACTATGCCTGCCCGCCCTTGATCCGCACGCTCGACGCCGGGGTGACGGTCTGTTCCGGTTCGGACGGCATCCGTGACTGCTGGGGACCGTACGGCAATGCGACATGCTCGAGCGCGCCGTGTTCCTCGGCATGCGCAACGACCTCGATCGCGACGACGACATCCTTCGGGCCGTCGAGGTGGTCACCACCGGCGGCGCGACTGTGCTCGGCCTGGAAGGCTACGGGGTCAAGGTTGGCGACGTGGCCGACCTCGTGCTGATCGACGGAGAAACGCTCACGGAGGCCGTGGTGTCGCGACGCCCGCGGCCATTGGTGATGAAACGCGGCAAGGTCGTCGCCCGCGACGGCGCTCCGCTGTTCACGACGGAGTAGCGGACCCATGGCGCCCAAGCCCGCACCGGACCACGTCACGCAGGCCGAGCCTGTCCTGGATATTCGCGACCTCGTCGTCGAGTTCCCGACGCGCCGCGGTGTCTTGACCGCCATCCGGGGCATTTCGCTGACGATAGCGCGCGGCGAGATACTCGGCATCGTCGGTGAATCCGGTGCCGGAAAGTCGCTGACCGGCGCCGCGGTCATCGGCCTGCTCGAGCCGCCCGGCCGTGTCGCCGGCGGCCAGATTCTCGTCGGGCAGAAGCGTATCGACACGCTGTCCCGAAAAGCGATGTCGGCGCTGCGCGGAAAGGTGATCGGCGCGATCTTCCAGGATCCTCTTACCTCGCTCAATCCGCTGCTCACGATCGGTGATCAGCTCGTCGAGACCATCCGTCGTCATCTTCCTCTATCCTCGGCCCAGGCGGCCAGGCGCGCCGTCGACCTTCTGGCCGAAGTCGGCATTCCCTCTCCCGAACTGCGCGTCCAGCAATATCCGCATCAGTTCTCCGGCGGAATGCGCCAGCGCGTGGTGATCGCGCTGGCCCTTGCCGGCGAGCCCGACCTGGTCATAGCGGACGAGCCGACCACCGCGCTCGACGTGTCCATCCAGGCTCAGATCACCGCGCTCCTGAAGCGCATATGCCGCGATCGCGGAACGGCGGTCATGCTCGTCACGCATGACATGGGCGTCATCGCCGAGACGGCCGACCGCGTGGCGGTGATGTATGCCGGGCGCATCGTCGAGGTTGGTCCGGTCGAGGACATCATCCGGCGGCCGAAACACCCCTACACACAAGGGCTGATCGGATCGATACCGAGCATTGCCGGGCACCGGGACAGGCTCTCGCAGATCGACGGCGCCATGCCCCGCCTGAATGCCATGCTTGAGGGTTGCGCCTTCAGCCCGCGGTGCGCCCTTGCCGATGCGCGCTGCCGCAGCGCCCAGCCGACGCTGGCCGCAATCGGACGCGGCCTGGCGGCATGCTGGAAGGCGCCCAGCGCCAGGACGGTGGAGGCCGCATGACAGATCTAGCCATGGATCAGGCCGCGCTCGACGTCGACAACGTCGCCTGCTGGTTCGATATTCCCCCGCCCTGGTTCGAGCGCGCCGTCCTGCGCAAACCCGTGGTCAGGCTCAAGGCCGTGGATGGCCTCTCCTTCTCGATCCGGCGCGGTTCCACACTGTCAATCGTCGGGGAGTCCGGCTGCGGAAAATCGACCCTTGCCCGGCTGGTGGTCGGGCTCTACCGGCCGACACATGGTTCGCTGTCCTTCGCGGCGGGCAACGGGCGCGACGGCAAGGTCCGCACCCAGATGATCTTTCAGGATCCGTTCGCCAGCCTCAACCCTCGCTGGCGTGTGGGTGCGATCATCGCCGAACCGATCCGCCAGATGAAATTGCGGGAACCCGGCATGGAGACCGACCGCCGCGTGCGCGAGCTGCTGGAAACGGTCGGCCTGTCCGGACGCGACGCGAGCCGCTTTCCGCATGCGTTTTCCGGTGGCCAGCGTCAGCGCATCTCGATAGCCCGCGCGTTGGCGGCCGAGCCGGAATTTCTCGTCTGCGACGAGCCGACCTCTGCGCTCGACGTTTCCGTGCAGGCGCAGATCCTCAACCTGCTCAAGGATCTGCAGCGCGATCTCGGTCTTACCTACCTGTTCATCAGCCATAATCTGGCTGCGGTTCGCCATGTCTCGGACCGTGTCGCGGTGATGTATCTGGGACGCATCGTGGAGGAGGGCGCGGTCGACGAAGTGTTCGACAGGCCGAAACACCCCTATACGCGCTTCCTTCTCGACACGGTGCCTAACCTCGACCAGCCGAAGCGCGACCGCGTTTCGGCGGCGATCGACCTGCCGAGCCCGATCAACCCGCCGCCCGGCTGCAGCTACAATCCCCGCTGTCCGCTCGTCACCAGCCTGTGCCGGACGCAGGCGCCCGAGGTCCGCCCGTTGGGCGGCGCTCTGGTGCGCTGCCACCACACGACCGCCTAGTGCAGCAGCCGGCGCTCGTTTTCCATCTCGGGCCCCCCCGCGACTTCAGATTGCCACCGGACCAACAAAGGAGTTCCAATGATCAAGCGTCGTCATTTCGTTGCCTGCCTCGCCGCGCTGCTGAGCAGCGGCGCTTCGGCTGAGGCCCTTCAAGAACGGAACATGCCGATGGACATTGCGCTCGAGCTTGCGCAGGGCGCCGTCAAGGCGTGCGCCGCCGACAGCTACAACGTGTCGGCGGCGGTCGTGGATCGCGCCGGCGTGCTGCGGGCACTGCTTCGTGCGGACAATGCCGGCGTCCATACGCCCGACGCGGCGCGGCGCAAGGCCTATACCGCGGTCTCCGCGCGCACCCCCACCAGCGCGATGGCCAAGAATATCCAGGACAATCCCGGCGCGGGTCAGCTCGTCGCCATAGACGATTTCCTGATCCTTGCCGGTGGTGTTCCCGTCAAGATCGGCAACGAAACCATTGGCGCGATCGGCGTCGGCGGCGCTCCCGGCGGCAATTTGGACGAAGCGTGCGCGCTGGCTGCGATCAAAGAGGTCGAAGGCAAGCTGAAATAACCGGCCGGCTGCCTGCGGGGCGTCGTCGTTGAGCGAGGGCGCGACGCTCCCCCGTCGCCAGTCAAGAAAATAGGATCACCGCCGCCAAGGCGCTGATCGAAGCCGGCACTGACGTCAATGACCGTCCGTGTCTCTAAGCGATGGCCGGACTCCCGCCCCATTCCGGCCTTTTCGCCATGCGATAAGCCTCCGATGGCCGTCCCTTCTGCCCGTGACAACATTTCCGGTTGAGCCACCGGCGATAGGGCGATAGGTTATGCTGCAGTGCACAATGAGACTTGGCCGAGCCGAACATTGGCTTGCGCCGGCTATCAGACACGGAACCGCTCTAACTGTTTGTTTCTACGCAATTCCGGACGGAAAACCGTTACACACTTTTCCTGGAATTGCTCAAAGGCTCAACGGACAAAAAATCCGGCATGAAGATTCCAAAATCCATTCTGCTCGATCCGGAGGCAAACAAGGCCTATGGCGCCTTTGCCGTGGTGATTTCGATCTTTGCCTTCGCCTATTCGACCAATTTCGGCCAGATCACGATCCTCGCCTATTATGCGGTGTGGCTGCCGCTGCTCTTCGTCGACTATAGGCGCTTCACCTGGAAGCTCTCCTACGCCTGGCTGCCGATACTCTTCGCAGCCTATGTTTGCCTGTCCGTCTTCTGGTCGCAGGCTGCCGGCATCAGCGCGCGTGCGGCAGTGCAATATACCTCGCACATCGTCTGTGCCTATATCGCGGCCCGCACCATCAGCGTGCGGACGCTGGTGCTGGGCTCGTTGATCGGCATCTTCTTCGTCCTGCTCTATTCACTGAAAGTGAACGCCTACGCACTCGACACGGTCGACGGCACCTTCAATTTCGTCGGCGCTTTCGCTTCCAAGAACCAGGTCGGTTTCTTCTCGTCGCTCGGCATCTTTTTGTCCCTCGTCTTCCTGATGTTTTACCGGCGCAACTGGCTGAGCTTCTTCTGGACGGCGCCGATCATCCTGATGTCGGCATACATGCTGGCGATCGCCCACTCCGCGACTTCCGTCGCCTCGCTGCCGGCGGTGCTCGGCATCGTCATCCTGCTCACCATGAGCAGGGTGCTGTCGCGGCGCTACCGCCGCGTGCTGTTCGTGGTCGGCGGCGGCGCGCTGGTGGGCGGCTTGGTGGCCGCGCTGAACCTTGGCCTGCTGGACGTCGTGCTCGGCATCTTCGGCAAGGATTCGACGCTGACCGGCCGCACCTATCTCTGGCAGCAGGGCTGGGAGGCGGCGCAATTGCATCCGCTGCTCGGCTACGGCTATGCCGCCTACTGGGTGCAAGGCTTCGCCGATCCGGAGCGGTTGTGGGCGGAGTTCTACATCACCACCCGCACCGGCTTCCACTTCCACAACACCTATATCGAGACCCTGGTCGAGATCGGCTTCGTCGGCGTCACCATGCTGGCGCTGATCATCCTGCGCGCCTTCTATGGCCATGTATCGAAGGTGGTGTTCCGCGACTGGAGCGCCGATTCGGTGGTGCTCGCCGGCGCTGTCGGGCTGATGCTGATCCGCTCCTTCTTCGAGGTCGAGATCCTCGGCCCTTACTTCATGGCTTCCTTCATCGTCTATTACGGCCTGTTCAAGCAGAGCCCGATGCCGGTTGCCCGGCGACGGCGGGTCGCCATTCCTGTCCAGGACGAAAAGCCGGCCAGCGGCCGCATGCCGGCCCCGGTCTGACCGGCTGCAACAAATTCCAAGGAAAAGTGTGGGGCAGTCTTCCGTTCGGGAAAGCTGAACCGCTGCAAGGTCTGTCGATATTCAGGTCAGGCCGAGCCGAGAAGGGTGGCTTCCGAGAACCGGAGCGGAGCGTACTTGAAGTACGTGAGCACCGGCCTACGCCGGCCGTAGCCTTAATTGCACAGCGACTCATGAGTGCTTCGGCCGGCGAAGGCCGGAAGCGGAAGAAGTCGCCGTTCGCAGGCCGGCATCACCTGAATATCGATAGACCTTAGGCCACGGCCCGCGAGCGCTGCATCTGCCGCTGCAGGAAGCGGCGCAGCGGCTCGTCATAGATGCGGGTGGCGATGTCGGCGATGACGATGACCGTCGCGGCCATCAAGAGGCCGAACCACGGATGGTGCGCGAACGGGTCGACCGATACCGCCTTGCCGGCTCCGGCGATGATCATCAGCATCGGCGTGTGGATGATGTAGATCGGGTAGGAAATCCGCCCCAGCCAGCCATAGAAGCCCGCCAGCCGTGCAGCGGTCGGCGCCACGGCGCCTGTCACCACCATGATCGGGAAGACGATGGCGACAGAGGCGAGGTCATAGGCGACGCGCGCGCTGCCCGCCGGTGCAATCGCAAAGACGATCAGCGTCAGCAGGATCGCGACCTCGACCCACCAGCCGCGCCGCAGGAAGCCGAGGCTGTCCTGATAGCGCGCCATCGACCGGCACAAGAGCACGCCCAGGAAGAAGGAGAACGACACGCGCGGCAACCCGCTGATGATGGTCTTGCCTGTCATGCCGAAATCCAGCGTGCCGGCCAACACCGAGGCGATGATCAGCAGCACGAGGCTGACAGCGATCAGCGCCGTCAGCACGCGTCTCGACAGCAGGAAGAAGATGGCGACATAGGCGACGTTGACGATCAGCTCGAAGAACAGCGACCACGAGGCGGGATTGAGCGGAAAGATCGTGTGATAGGCATCGCCGACCAGCGGAATGAAGAGCATGCCCGTGGTGAGCTGCGTGCCGATCTCGGATAGCGGCATGTAATCCGCCGGCATCAGCCTGTTCTTGATCAGCAGATAGAAGCAGCCGAGCAGCGTGCCGGCGAGGTAGAGCGGATAGAGGCGTATCAGGCGGATGGCCACGAACGTGCCGAAGCCCATGCCGTTCTCGATCTTGCGGTCATAGGCATGCGCGATGACGAAGCCGCTGAGCAGGAAGAACAGGTCGACCGCGAGATAGCTCGACGGCAGCACCCTGCCGTCGGCAAGGAACGGCGAGAAGTGGTAGAGCATCACGCTGATCGCCGCCACGCCGCGGATGGCGTCGAGGTTGAGGTAGACGTGACGCGGAGCGGCGGGCTGCATTCTATGCCTTCAAGCGGTACAGACAGATCGCTCGCCCGCGCCTCGGCGCGAACGAGCCTGACTTGTTCCTCCCGCCTCCGTGCCGGGCCGCCGAAGCGAAGCCCGCGTGGCGCTACTGGCTGGCCGTCGGCGCCAGCTTGACCTTGATCACGTCGCCCGGCAGCACCGGCGTGTCTTCCTTGGCGTCGACTTCGCTGGTCTTGCCGTCGGCAACGCGCACCAGTGAGTAAAGCAAGGTCGGTTCCTCGCTGCCGGTCATGGAAGCCATCGTCGCGGGGTCCGACGCCTGGGCGATCAGGCCCTTCTGCATGGCTGTCCTCAGCGTCGCCTCGTTGAGGTCCGCTTCGGCCTGCTGCCGGCTGGCGGCCAGGTTGGAGTTGAGCGTGTTGCGGGCATCGATGGCGTCCTGGTCAGCCTTGCTGATCGACTGCTTGGCGGTGAGGATTGCCGTCTCATAGTCCAGGATCTTGCCCTGCAGGTCGGCCACCGACTGCTTCGAATCGAGCAGCCGCGCATTGGCGACCAAGCCCTTCTGCGCCAGCGGACCGATGCTGGTGAGCTGCTGCTGCGCCAGATCCACCTGCTGCTGCTGGTTGGCGATCTTCTTCTCGAGCGATTCGATTTCGCCCTGAAGAACCCCTTTCAGGTCGTCGAGCGCATCCAGCTTCAGTTTCAGTGCCTTCTGGTCGGCCGTGAGAATCTGCATTTCGTCGGCAACGATCGCCTGCACCCTCGGGTCGCCCTCGACTTCCTTCGGAACGTCGAAACTCGCCTTGCCGGCAAGGTCGGCATCGATGCGGGCGCGCTTGATGATCAGCCGCAGCCGCTGGTCGTCATAGATATCGAAACTGCCCTTGGCTGTGACCAGGTCCTTGCCGAGCTGAGGGCCGTAATCGGCGCTGCGCCGGATGCCGCCGGCGATGCTCAGCGCCTTCAGCACCGTCAGGTCGGGCACATAGGGAAACTGGCCGGGATTCTGCACTTCGCCCGAAATGTAGAACGGCCGGAACTGAGCCATTTCGACCGAGGCTTCAGGCTTGTCGGGCAGTGCCAGCTTGCGCTGCAGCGCAAGCCCGATCGCGTTTGCGACCTCCGAGGTCGTCTTGCCGGCCGCCTGCATCTCGCCGACGAACGGCACCGAGAGCGTCCCGGCGGGGCCGACCGAATAGTCGCCGTTGATCGCCGACCAGTCGCGGAACGTGCCGTCGACCGTCTGCCATTCGGCGACGCGGATGTTGAGCTTGTCCTGCGGGCCGAGACGATAGTCTTCGGCCGCCGCCATCTGCGGCGTAAGCAGAGACATCACAAGCGCCGCAGCCGCGAATCGGCCGGGCGCTCTGGAAAGAAGACTGCAGGCGAGAGACAGTCCGAAGGAGTGTTTTTTCAAAATGAACGTTTCCGATCCGCTTTGGCCCCATCCGCCCGATGAGATCACTGCCGGATGCCTGCCCCGCGTTGGGCGGGACAGGCCCGTCGGTCAATAGCTGCCGCGCGACATCCACACGGCAGGCACGGTCTTGACGATGATGCGAATGTCCTCGACCATCGACCAGTTCTCGACATAGTGGCGATCGAAGGCGACGCGCGTGTCGTAGGACACGTCGTTGCGTCCGCTCACCTGCCACAGCCCGGTAAGGCCGGGGCGCGACTTCAGATAGTAGACGGCGGCGCTGCCATAGATCTCGAGCTCGTCGCGCACGACCGGGCGCGGTCCGACCAGACTCATGTCGCCCTGCAGGATGTTGATGATCTGCGGCAACTCGTCGAGGCTGAGCTTCCGCAGCACCTGGCCGACACGCGTCACACGCGGATCGTTCTTCAGCTTGCGCGTCGCGAGCCATTCGGCATTGGCATCCGGATTGGCGGCCAGATGCGCGGCGAGCACCGTCTCGCCGTCCTGGACCATGGTGCGGAATTTGAGGCAGGCGAAGATCCTTCCGCCGCGACCGATTCGCTTGTGGCCATAGAAGATCGGGCCGCGGTCGGAAAGCTTGACCAGCAGGGCGACCATCAGGAAGAGCGGGCTGAGCAGAATCAGACCGGCGAGCGAACCGACGATATCGAAACTGCGTTTGAGCAGACCGCCGATGGGGGGTGGAAAATCAATGCCGGCATGCGAAAAACCCGCATTGGCCGACTTGGCGACGTCCCTCATGCAGAAGCTCCATACGTTGAACGGATGGTTTACGGCAAGATACCAAAAAAATGCTGCAGCGCAACACACAATTTCCCATAAGCGTGAAATGTTCGCGTCATGAATTGACTAAATAATAAACCTGTCGTGCCCAAATTTTGGCCTTTGTGGCATGTTTATGACAAGGTGTGAGAATTTTTGGGAAATGTAGTACCCCTTTTGGGCTGTTTTTGGGCAGTGCATTCTTTGCTGCAGACAAACGGCGGTTGCGAGGCGTCAGAATCACTCGTACCGGTAAGTTGTTCGCGTAAAATACTAATTAATATTTTGAGTTCTACTATCAGGGATTTGGCTATGGTGAATAGGTGGCGGTGCCGGAATGTGCGTCGCAGCATGACAGAGTCGATCCCGCAAAACCGTTGGAAATCACTTGCACTTGGCCTTGCTGCAAAGGTCTCGCCTTAATAGAGTCGCAAACTGTTTCTGTCATAGTTCGGATGGGTCAGAAAGGCCGGAAGCAACCGGCCGAATTGGGCAGCCAGAAATAGCTCTTTGGCGCAACGGGGAGTTACGCGGGTGGGTAAGTCACAGCTTTTGCATGCTCGTGTCGGTTGACGGGCCGACGAGCATGTCTTTGCCAAAATTCATCGTCGGGATGATATTCGCGCTCACGATCGTGGTCGGCTGGTCTTACGTCGACGGCGCATCGCTTGGCACCATCATCATGCGTGGCGTCGTTTGCGCCGTGGTCATTCAGGTCGGTTATTTCCTTCTGGTCTACGCCATGATTGCCAGGAGCGGGCCGGTGCCCGCCGACAGGAGCCGAGAGGCCGACCGCGGCATCAAGGTGGCCGAGGGCGAAAAACTAAGCGCCAGGCGCGGCAGCCTCCGCTGATCGTTCAGCCGGCGCCGGGAGCGGCGCATTGTCGGCCAATGTCTTGTCGGCCGGTGTTGCGGTTTCCCGTTCGGCTCGCTCGCCGGAGAGCATCCTGGCCAGCCGGCTGCCGGACTTTGTCTTCAGCCTTTGATATTGCCCGGTTTCGACGATACGCCCGTTCTCGATGGCCACGACCCAGTCGGCGAAAGCGATCATCGACGGCCGGTGCGCGATGGTGAGGATCGTCATCTGGCCGCGCAGTTCTTCGATCGATTGGGCAATCAGCGACTGATTTTGCCAGTCGAGCGCGCTCGTCGCCTCGTCGAGGATAAGCAGCGAGGGTTTGCGCAACAGCGCCCGCGCCAGCGCGATGCGCTGGCGTTCGCCGCCCGAGAGCCGGACGCCGCGGTCGCCCACCACCGTCTCCAGCCTCCGGTCGAGCCGCTCGACGAAATCGGCCGCATGCGCCTTGCGCAGCGCCGCCCAAAGCGCCTCGTCGCTGGCCTGAGGCGCAGCCAGCCGCAGATTGGCGGCGATCGTGTCGTGCAGCAGGAACACGTCCTGCGGCACATAGGCCACCTGGTCGCGCCAGGCCCTGCGGTTCTTGGCGGTGATCTCGACGCCATCGGCAAGGATCGTGCCCTCGGTCGGCTCGAGCAGTCCAAGCAGCATGTCGGCGATCGTGCTCTTGCCCGAGCCGGACGGACCGATCAGCGCCGTCACCTTGCCGGCGGGAAGCGTGAACGTGACGCCGCCGACTACCGGCGCTCCATCGCCGTCGCCATAGGCAAATGAGACGTCGTGGATATTGAGGCCGGTGTCGAGCGGCAGCCTGGCGCTATGCCCGGCACCGTCCGGCCCCGTCTCGCGTTCGGCGTCGAAGCGCGCCTGCAGGGCCTGCATGGCGGTATATGCCGGCAGGTTGATCAGCATCTGCTGCGCTTGCACCTGCATATCCATGAAGCGCGGTGCGACCCGCATGAAGACCAAGAGCAGCACGACGATCTCGGCGAGCGACAGATGGAAGCGAACCAGCGCGATATAGATGAACAGGCTGAGCCCGATGACGCTCGCCACCTGGAACAGCGCGGTGCCGATGGTGCTGTTGCGGACATAGGCGATGTTGTCGGCCTTCATCTTCTCCAGCGTGGCGCGGAGCTGCGCGAAATAGCTGGCCTCGACATTCAGGCTCTTCGCCACCTTGATGCCGCCGAGGAACTCCGAGACCGTGCGGTACTGGTCCTGGCGGCTGCCGGTCAGCACGCGGCCATAGGCGGTGGCGCGCGCGCGGAAGGGCTGCAGCGCGATGAGCAAGAGCACGCCGATGAGGATGGCGAAGGACGTCATCACCGGTGAGATGAACAGCGACACCACCAGATAGCCGGCAAGCAGCAGCGCCGTTTGGGCAAGCATCAGCAGCGAGAAGGCGGCCGCCTGCACCCTGTCGATGTCGCCGGTCAGCGCGTGGTCGAGGTCGGAGCTTCGCATGCGCGCGAAGACGCCCCAGCGCGCCCTGCCGATGCTCTCGAACAGGTTCATGCGCACGCGGTTGATGAAGTCGTAGAGCAGTTGCGCCATGTAGAGCGACTTGAAGCGGTTGAACATCGCTTGCAGCGCCACCAGGACGACGAGCAGGCACAGCACCATCGCCAGCGACAACGTCCCATCCGGCGCCAGCCAGCGCAGGGCGTTCGGCATCCGCACTGCGAAATCCTGGTCGGCATTGCCGATCAGGTGGAGGAGGGGGATCAGCAGCAGGATCGAGAGCCCCTCGGTCAGGCTTCCCAGAATCAGGAAGGCCAGTGCCGTCAGCGTGCGCTGCCCGCCGATATGCGCCATCACGCCGCCGAAGCCGGCGACATCCCGCAAAAGCGGCAGGCGAAGTTTTGAAGACCAGGCCATGCCTCTGCTCACCTGGTTTGCGCGCCGGCCGCCAGATCGCGCTCGATCAGGTCGACGACTTCATCGATCCGATCCAGGCTGCCGGCACTTCGAGCCGGCAGACACCGATCCGAGCGGCAAGCTGCGCGCATTGGCCGAGATGCGTGGACGCGAGATCGCCGACTAGCGCCTGCCGGCCGAACCGCGCGACGTAGGAGAACTTGATGATCGCAGGCAGGGCGCCGGCGCCCGGCAGCTGCGTGATCGCCGCCCACTCGCTGCGCTCCAGCACATAGATCCGGGCCGCCGGCACGGCTTCGCCGGAAAATCCGTCATGCAGACGATGCTGCGCCTTCTCGATCTGCGGATGCACCTGCGGCCGCACTTCCGCTTGTCCGATCCTGATGGCGTCAGCGGCATCCGCTGCAAGCTTGAGCTGCGGAAAACCGGGCAGGATCATCGGCCGTGAAGGATTGGACAGGTCCAGCGCCACGACATCGTCGGTAAGCAGAAGATGACCGGCGCGGATCATCGCGCCCGCCATGGTCGACTTACCGGCACCCTTGTCGCCCATGAAGATCACGCTTTGGCCGCTCACGGCGATGGCGCTGGCATGCATAACGAGCAGGCCGCGCTGATGCAGGGCAAGCGCCAGCACCGGACCCAGAAGCGGGAAGGCGAGCAGCGGATCGTCGATCCCAGGCGCCGGATCGATATCGATCCTTGTAGCATCGCTGATCAGGAATGTGCCGATCGCCTGCCACGAAAGATATTGGTGGCGCGGCTCGAACCGGAAGGCCGTGGCGTTCGGCAATGCGCCCTCCGGAAAATCGATCGGCCGAACAGCGATCTCGATGTCCGGCTCTGCCGGCGCGGTCGGTTCCAGTTCCGGCAAAACCACTTCGGACCCAATCGTCAGACCGTACGCCTTGTAGAAGCGACGGACACGTCCGTTTCGAGCGGCTGCTTCGAAGGCGGAGCCGGGCCTCGTGGGAAGGGCAACGGCCGGAGGGTTCATGCAGGGCTTCCATTCTGTTGGACCTGCCGCAGCCACAGCGACAGCGAGGCCGAACGCCAGATATGTTGGACGTCGGGCAGCGTCGCCTGCTCAGGCTGCCGAAGCATGCGGGCATAGACGGCGTTCACTTCGGGCAGATTGACATAGGGAGCGATCACGTCGCTGTCCGACACCAGCAGCCTGTCCAGGAGATCGCGATGATTAACGATCATGCCTTTGACCAGGTTTGCGGTAAAATCGATCTTGTCGCGCCGCCACTGCACCGTGGGCGGCAGAATTCCCTGCATGGCTCGGCGCAGCACAAGGCGGCCGAAGCCGTCCTTGAGCTTTTCCTCGCCAGGCAGCGCCAGGCAGAACTCGACCAGCGGCTTGTCCCAGAACGGGTAGCGGGGTTCGACGCCGAAATTGGCGGCGGCCTTGTCGAGAACCTCGAAAGCGTGCGGCACCAGTCCGGTGGATAGAAGCCAGCGGTGCGTCAGCGCTTCGCTGGCGCTGACGCCGGGCGGCATGTAGCCGGAATGGTGGAACCGGTCGGCTAGGTCAGTGCGCCGGGCGAGGTCCGGATTGACCATGCTGCCCCAGGCCGGGCCGCGTGCCTGGGCGGCGGGCTTCAGCTGCAGCCGGAACAGAAGCCGGTTGAACCGGCTTCTCCATCTGGCGATCCTCCACGCGGGTCCGTAAAGGGTCAGGAACCGGAAATACATGGTGAGCATGCCTTCGCCATAGGTGTTGGCGGCGCTGTGCAGCTCGCGCCACAGCGCCAGCCATCGACCCGCCTTGGCGAGCTCATGCAGCAGCCCATGCCCGTGCGAAACGACCTCGTCGCCGCCATGGCCGTCGAGCAGCACCTTCACCCCTTCGGCTCCCGCGGTCCGGTAGATGCTGCGTGTCAGCGACAGGCCGGGCGCCAGGAAAGTCCCTTCCTGTTCCTCCAGTATCCGTTCGAACTCGGCGAAGGGCGCGTAGTTGCCGACTGAAATCATCGTGCCGTCGAGCGGGTGATGGCCCAGCACCGCGTCGATGAATGGCTTCTCGTCCATGGGCGAGCCCTTCTCGAAGACCAGCGAGAAGGTTTTGAGCTTCGGCTTCTGCGCCGTTGCGGCTTGAAGCCCGGCCACGCAGGCGATCGAGGATGAATCGAGCCCGCCGCTCAGCATCGCGCCGACGACGGCGGTGCCGCGCATCCGGTTTTGCACCGCCCGATGGAAAAGATGCCTGAATTCTTCGGCCGCGTCCGAGCGCAGCGGCTTTGCCGAAGGCTCGATCTGCCAGTACTGGCGAAGCGTCACCTGGTTGTCCGTCACCGTCAGGGTATGGCGGGCCGGCAAGCGGAAGATCTCGGCATAATGCGTTGACTGCGGATCGTCGGGCAGCCCGGCAAGGAATCCGGAAATCTGATGCTCGCTGATGCGTGCGCCGACACCATCCAAAGCAAGCAGAGGGCCGATCTCCGAGGCAAACGCGAAGCGCCTTGCGCTCGCGTGGTAGTAGAATGGCTTGATGCCGAAATGGTCGCGCGCGCAAAACAATGCCTGGCGCTCGGTATCCCGGATTGCAAAGGCGAAATCGCCTTGCAGATAGGCCGGACAGGCCTCACCCCATTTGAGATAGGCGCGCATCAAGAGCATCGCATCTGCAACCGACCGGTCGTGTATGCCGAACTGCGCCAAAAGCTCGTCGCGGTTGTCCAGCCGGCAATCCGCCGTGATGGCGAGCTTGTCGCCCGCCATCGTCAGCGGGCCGGGGCCGTCCTCGCCCGTCGTGTCGAGCCAGGCATGGCCAAGTGCCGCGCTTCCGTCCACCCACCACGAGCTGCCGTCGCGGGCGCGGTGGCGCATGCGCACCAGCATCAGCTGGATGTCGGCTGCCGCGGCGGGCCTGCCGTCTTGCCTCAGCAGAATTCCGGCGACGCCGCTCATGGCCTATTGCCCGTGGTCGACGAGGTGGGCGAAACCGTTGATCGAGCCGCCCAGCACGATGTGGTTGCCGCTGACCAGCCAGGCATGCGCCTTGAGCTCAGCGCCGGTGTCGCGCTCGATACCGATGCGGATCTTGGAGGCGCTGCCCTGGCGGGCAAGCAGATAGTGTCCGGCGAGAGCCTGGGTGAGGCAACTGGCGCCGGGCACGAACCGCGCGGCGGCGGCGACGCCCCATGCGACGCGTCGCAGATCGGCGATGTCAGCGTCATCTCTCGCCTTCAGCCGGGCCACCAGGCTGCGGATACGGTTGTAGGAGGAGAATGTAAGTGCAAGCCGCATGCCAGCGACCGCCGCCAGGCAGCGCATCAGAAGCAGCATCTCCGCGCCGCTCAGCGAGAGGACCCTAGACCAGTTCCTCATGGTGGAGCCTCGCAAGCCCAGCTTCGACCAGCCCCTTGAGCAAGCCCTCGGCATCGGCCTTGCAGCGCTCGGCATCGACATCATAGCGCGCAAGCATGGCGCTTCTTATCTCGAGGATCGATCGCGGCTCCTGGATCAGCTCCCAGATGTAGGCGCCGACGCCGTTCAGGCTGTAGTAGATGTTGGATTTGAGATGGAGGAGCGCCAGTCCGTTGCCGAATTCGCAAGCCACCGCATCGCCGGTCGCGACCACGCGGTCATGGTCCGATGGGTTCCAGTGCATCCTAAAACCTCATTGTTGAACGCCCCATGCTGAAAGCCAAAGCGTCTTCCAACCTGGACCGGGATCGGTTGCCTGCGATCGCCCGGCCGGGAAGCCGGGGAACTGGTCCCCCGGCCCATCCAGCTAAAGAGGCGTCCGGAGCCCCAACTACGACATGCCGGACGCCCTAACCTCAGGAGAAGGTGAGGTCGCCGACCGGCGTGTGTGCGGGAAATGCTGCATCAAGAGCCGTCGTGCCCGAGGCACCCTGCGTGATCGTTTCGATCGAACCATGAACCGTCAGGCTGGGAGTTTCGTACTCCTGCTTCTCAACATTCTGTTCCATTCTACTCTCCAATAAAGACTGGAAGCGGCTTCAAAAATGCCGCCAGCACATTGCTATGCTGCGTTGCAATTGCTGCACGGCAGCATTTATGAGTCAAGCCTGATTTACCAGGTGTTAATCAATTCTCGGTTGCGGTATCTTCTGCGGTGAACAAGCCGCACGCATCCCGTAATTGGCCGCGCGCCGTGCGCGAATTCAGTGCCGGATATTTGCCGCTTAAATAAGCATATGATTTAGCTGGCATAATTGACAAGGCTTGAATTCGTGCTTCTCAACCATGAGGGAATTGCTGCAAAAACTGCCGCTTCCAGCAGTCGCGTGCAGACCGCCGGAATTGTCTTCAAAAGTGATCGGCTACAAGCGGCGTTGAACGTTGTGGTTGCAAAAATGAGGCTGGAGTCGGCAATGGCTGGACGAGCTGCAACAATTTTTGGCGATGCTTTTCTTCGCAGTTGCAGTATAACAGCCGCGGGCGGTTTTTGCGGAGAACGACATCGGGCATGGCCGTGCAGGATGCTTCCTATGACAGGCTGCGTGCGGCCGGCTGTGCCGACGAAGTCGCCTATGTGCAGGCCTGTCTGCGGCTGTTCTTCAGTCTGGCCGCGAGTGCCGTCGACCTTGGCGGCATGCCGGCTCCGGCAATCTCCTTCGCCAACGTCGCCGACATCGCCAGGCTGAACAAGGTCGCTGTCTTCGTGCTCAAGGCTCTGGCGCACGTGGCGACCGGCGCCGCGCCCCCTGAATTGCTCGCATGGCTCGATGGCTATCGCCGGCGAACCATGGCGATGAACGCTGCCTGCATCGGTGATTCACTCGCCATCCGACAGGTGCTGCAGGGCAGGCAGATCGACTTCGTCTTCCTGAAGGGCCCGCTCCAGCAGCATGTGCTTTATGGCGATCATTTCATGAAGCCGTCCGGCGATGTCGACATACTGGTTTCGCCGGCGGGCTTTGCCGCCGCTCGCGAGGCCCTGCGTTCGGTTGGCTACGAGGTGGCCGGCAAGTCGCGCTCGGTCTGGTGGGTGCGCTTCCTCGGCGAGCAGCACATGGTGCGCGATGACGGGGTTCGGGCCGCCACGGTCGATCTCCACCATCGGCTGCAGCAGCCGGGCTCGCCGAGCCCGCGCGACATCGACGGCTTCCTGCGCCGCAAGCGCGCGGTCGAGGTTGCCGGAACCGCCATGCCCCTGATCTCGGCGTCCGACATGTTGCTCTTGTCCTGCATCAGCATCGCCAAGGCCTTCTTCAACCGCGAGCCCTGCGCCGGCTATGTTTGCGACGTCCGAGCCGCGGCCAGCCGGCTGAGCGACGCCGAGCAGCAGAAGGTGCTCGACCATGCCGCCGAGCAGGGCATGGCGGATACGCTGCTGCTTGGCCTGCGCGCGGCCGATGTCCTGCTTGGCGGCACCGCCACGCTGCTTTCGGACCGCGCCACCCGCATCCTGGCGCGTATCGAAAACGCCGATCTCTTCCACATGGTGATCGCGCCCTGGCTGTCGTCGTTGCGCTGGCCGCAGCGGCGGGCGGTGCTGTGGGAACTCTGCGGCCGCGAGCCCGTGCGCTATCTGGCCGAGGCCGGATGGGCGGCCTCGGCCGATCTCAGCCGGCGCATCTTCGAGCGGCCGGCCGCCGTCGCGCCGCGCGGGGCAACGGATGAGAACGGGTTCGGCATTCAACATCATGGGCGGGCTGTCACTCATGCAATCGAAAGGTGAACCATGTCCGTGACGACCCAAAGGGTCTGCGTCATCATCGCCGCCCGCAACGCGGCGCGGACCATACCAGTCGCCATCGCTTCGGCGTTGCGCGAGGCGGAGGTGGCGGAAGTCGTCGTGGTCGACGACGCCTCCACCGACGACACCCAACATGTGGCGCGCGCAGCCGATGACGGCAGCAGCAGGCTCAAGGTGATGCGCCTCGACGTCAACCGCGGCCCGTCCTTCGCCCGCAACGCCGCGATCAAGGCCTCCACTTCACCCTTCATCAGCATCCTCGACGCCGACGATTTCTTCCTCGAGGGCCGTTTCCGCCGGCTGTTTGCCAGCGCCGACTGGGATTTCGCGGCCGACAACATCATGCTGATCAGGGACGATGCAGCGGCCGATCCCACCAAGGTCGCGGCGCCGTCCTTTGCGCCCGAGCCGCAATTCCTCGACTTCGAGCGTTTCATCGAAGGTAACATTTCGCGCCGCCGCGTGCTGCGCGGCGAACTGGGCTTCCTCAAGCCGGTGATCAGCCGGGCGTTCCTCGAACGTCACGGGCTGAGCTATGATGAAAACCTGCGGCTCGGCGAGGATTACGAGCTCTATGCGCGCGCGGTCGCCTGCGGGGCGCGTTTCAAAATCATCAAGTCCTGCGGCTACGGCGCGATCGTTCGCGCCGATTCGCTCAGCGGCCGCCACAGGACGCAGGACCTGAAGCGGCTTGCCGATGCCGACCTGGCCCTGCTTGCGCTGGGCAACCTGCCGGAAGGCTCGAGGGCCGCATTGCGGCGCCACGAGCGCCATGTGCGCGACAAATACCGGCTGCGCAATTTCCTCGACGTGAAGGCGGAACGCGGCCTGGCATCGGCCGCCGCCTATGCCTTCGCCAGCCAGTCCAATCTGATCCCGATCGTTCGCGGCGTGGCCGCCGACAAGCTCGATGCGTTGTTCCGCCGCGCCGGCATTGCTGCAAAGCAGCAAGTGCCGCCGATGCGCTTCCTGATGTCGGCAACAAGTGCCGCGAAGGAATGATCAGGCAAAGGCGCTGGAATCAGGGCCGTTCACCAAAAAATCCGCTTTCCGAAACTACGAGGTTGCCTACTTACGCTTAGAATGGCACTCTATGTTGCGGTGCAGCAATTTCGAAAGGCCGATCGGATGGCTTCGATTTTTGGCTTCAGATCCAGGGACCCGGCCCGCGACCGGCAGACCGATCTCCAGCGTTTCGACCGTCTGGCGAAGCTCTTCGACCAGATCGGCGCCGAGATCGAGGCGGAAAAGACCGGGCTGGAGAACCGCTATCGGTCGACGGCGGCCAACGCCGCTTTCCTGGTCGAAGCAATGGAGAATGGCTCCGCGTCGACAGATAAGTCGTCGGACGTCAGCGCCATGACCGGCGCGATCCTGAACTACGAGCGGCGCATCGCCGAGCTCGCCCGCCAGAAAGGCTTGATGAAGGAACTGCGTCATTCGCTCGACGCGATTGTCGACGACGGTGACGGTCGATCCGGTTCTCGGGCCGAACATGCGAGGTCTGCGGCAAGAAGCTGACGGCGCGGCGAAAGCGGCGCCGTCATCAGTAGAAACATTAGAGGAGTTCAACGGGCAGAGGATCAGAAGCGGCTCGCCGGAGGCGGGCCGGAAATGACTTTGGGTTGGGGCGGACAACACAAGGTGAGTTTGTTATGAACGCAGAGTCGAATAACACGATAATCGCGGCGGCTTGCGGCAAGCCGCGGGTGCGCTTGAATGGGCCGGGGAGCTTTTGGCCAAGCCTGGCAGGCGTGCTGTTTGCCGTTGCAGCCGCTTTTGTGGCAGCCCCGGTGCATGCCCAGGACATGCAGAGCGCGCCGTCCTTCGTCGACAATTTTTCGAGCTTCGACCGTTCGCGCTGGTACGTCTCGGACGGCTGGAGCAACGGCAATCACCAGAACTGCATCTGGTCGAAGGATCTGGTCCGGCTTTCCGACGGCGTGCTTTCGCTGAGCTTCGAAAAACGCAAATTGAAGGATCGCGAGTTCGCCTGCGCCGAGATCCAGACCAAGCAGCGCTTCGGCTACGGCGTCTATGAGGCGCGCATGAAGACGGATACCGGCTCCGGCCTCAACGCCGCCTTCTTCACCTATATCGGGCCGCAGGACAAAAAGCCCTGGGACGAGATCGACTTCGAGGTCCTTACCAAGGATCCGTCGAAAGTCCAGGTGAACAGCTACATCCAGGGCAAGGCGAAGAACGGCAAGCTGGTCGATGTCGACGGCGGCGCCGACAAGGGCTTCAACGACTATGGCTTCGTCTGGGAGAAGGACCGGCTGCGCTGGTATGTCAACGGCAAGCTGGTCAACGAAGTGACCAATCCGGACGAATTGCCGACCAATCCGCAGAAGATCTTCTTCAGCCTGTGGGGCAGCGACAAGCTGACCAACTGGATGGGCGCCTTCGCGGACCCTGGCCGCAAGGTGACCATGCAGGTCAAGCGTATCGCCTTCACCGCTTTGGGTCAGCCGTGCCAATTCCCGGAATCGCTGGCATGCACCATAACCAACAGCAACTAGGCATGATCCCGAAAAGGTCCGCGCCAGCGAAAAGAACCGGTTTTTGCTGCGCCGACCTTCGGTTCGGATAAGATCATGCACAACGTCTAGGTCCCATACAGGGCCTGGGGACATCTGAACTGGCCGGGCCGTTTTGCAGCCCGGCCTTAAACAGGAATAGAACCAAATGAATTTGACGGTGTTTGGAATTGGCTATGTCGGTCTCGTCCAGGCCGCGGTGCTCGCTGAGGTCGGGCACGAAGTTGTGTGTGTCGACATCGACGAAGCGAAGGTGGAGCGGCTCAATCAGGGCCTCATCCCGATTTTCGAACCCGGGCTGGAAGCCCTCGTCAGGGAAAACCACGCCGCTGGCCGCATCCGCTTCACCACCGACGCGGCCGCCGCGGTCAAGCATGGCCAGATCCAGATGATCGCTGTCGGCACGCCGCCCGGCGAGGATGGCTCGGCCGACCTGAAATACGTGCTTGCCGTCGCCGAGGCCATAGGCCGCGAGATGGATGAGTCCAAGATCGTCGTCGGCAAATCGACCGTGCCGGTCGGCACCTGCGAGAGGATCAAGGCAAGGATCGCCGAGACGCTGAAGGCGCGCGGCCGCGAGGATCTGCAGTTCGACGTCGTTTCAAATCCCGAATTCCTCAAGGAAGGCTCGGCGGTGGCCGATTGCATGAGGCCGGACCGCATCATCGTCGGCACGTCCAGCGAGGACACCGAGGCGGTGATGCGCGAGCTCTACGCGCCGTTCAACCGCAACCACGAGAAGATGATCGTGATGGACGTGCGCAGCGCCGAGTTCACCAAATATGCAGCCAACTGCATGCTGGCGACCAAGATCAGCTTCATGAACGAGATGGCCAATCTCGCCGAACAGTTGGGCGCCGACATCGAGGAGGTGCGCAAGGGCATCGGCAGCGATCCGCGCATCGGCTACCACTTCATCTACCCGGGCCTCGGCTATGGCGGCTCCTGCTTTCCCAAGGATGTGCGCGCGCTGATCAAGACCGCGGAGGGCGTCAAGTTCGACGCCAAGCTTCTGCGCGCCGTCGAGGAGCGCAACAACGCGCAGAAATCGGTGTTGTTCGAGAAGGTCGACCGCTACTTCCAAGGCAACCTCAAGGGCAAGACGTTTGCGCTCTGGGGACTGGCGTTCAAGCCGAATACTGACGACATGCGCGAGGCGCCTTCGCGCACCCTGATGGAGGCGCTGTGGGCGGCCGGAGCCAAGGTGCAGGCCTATGATCCCGAGGCCATGCAGGAGTGCCAGGCCATTTACGGCCAGCGCGAGGACCTTCTCTTGTGCGGCACCAAGGAAGCGGCCTTGCGGGGGGCCGACGCGCTTTTGATCTGCACGGAATGGAAGAGCTTTAGGGCGCCCTCCTTCGACGCGCTCAAGGACGCGCTGACGACGCCGGTCATCTTCGACGGCCGCAACCTCTACGACCCGAAGGTCATCGCGCGCTACGGCATCGAATACCACTCGATCGGCAGGATGGCGGCATGACGGTGTCCGCGGCGAGCTTCCCGCCAAACGGCTCCGGCGAACGACAACGGAGCCCGACAATGATGGCGCGCGTTTCGGGAAAGGGGTCGATCTGATGGCGCTGGACGTTCAGCCCGAGCAAATCGCCAACGAGCATTTCGATCTCGTCGTCATCGGTTCCGGTTTCGGCTCAGCCTTTTTCCTGCATGAGTTCTTGAAGCGGCGCAAAGCCCGCGCCTTGGTGCTGGAATGGGGCCGCCACAACACGCATGAATGGCAGCTCAACCAGAACGCCAACACCGACATAGACGATGAAAGCACCTACAAGACCGACAACGCCGACAAGCCGTGGAACTACACGATCGGCCTCGGCGGCGGCACCAACTGCTGGTTCGCGCAGACGCCGCGCTTCCATCCCAACGACTTCAAGCTGAAGAGCACCTATGGCGTCGGCAACGACTGGCCGATCAGCTACGACGAACTGGAGCCGTTCTACTGCGATGCCGAGGAGGTCATGTCGATCTCCGGCGATCCCGACATGGCCCGGATGATGCCGCGCTCGCGGCCCTTCCCGCAACCGCCGCACCGCATGTCGACGCCCGACCGGATGATGAAGGCGGCGCAGCCGGAGCAGCATTTCGTCATGCCGACCGCCCGCGCCCGCGTGGCGACCGCGCAGCGTGGCCCATGCTGCGCCAATCTCCGGTGCTGGCTGTGCCCGGCGGACGCCAAGTTCACCGTCAACAACGGTTTGATGCATGTCTTCCAACATCCCGACGTATCGGTTTGCCTCGGCGCCGAGGTGCGACGGCTCGACCATTCAGGTGGTTCTGTCCGTTCGGTCGTTTTCGTGCGCAACGGCAAGGAATATTCGGTCAGCGGCGACCTTGTCATCCTCGGCGCCAATGCCATCCAGAGTCCGGCGATCATGCTGCGCTCCGGGCTCGGCGGCGAGTTCGTCGGGCTCGGTCTGCACGAATCCTACGGCTGGAACTACGAGGTCTATCTCGACGGCGTCGACAATTTCGACGGCAGCACCATCACCACCGGCCTGAATTTCGGCCTTTATGACGGCCCGCATCGCGCCGAGCACGCGGCGGCGCTGGTCTATTTCGAGAACCGCTGGCAGCACGGCATGCGCGCCGAGAAAGGGCGGCTGCGGCAGGTGCTGCCGCTGGTCATCGTCACCGAAAACCTGCTCGACCCGGAAAACCGGGTGATCCTCGACAAGGACGAGAATGCCTTCGTGAGCTTCAAGGGTGCGTCCGACTACGCGACCAAAGGCATGGCCAAGGCGCTCGAGAGGCTGCCGTCGCTGCTCAAGCCGCTGCCGGTGGAGCAGATCTTCGATCGCGGCATAAGGCCGACCGAATCGCATGTGCAGGGCACCTTGCGGATGGGCACGGGCCCGGCCGACTCAGTGGTCGATCGCGACATGATCCACCACCAGCTCCGCAACCTCGTCGTTGTCGGCACCAGCACCTATCCGAGCTGTTCCTGCGCCAACCCCAGCCTCACCGCCGCCGCCCTGTCGCTCAGGGCCGCGAGCCGGCTGGCATGAAGGAGGGGCCGATGAAGATCACCCGACGCACCGCACTGGCCGTTGTTGCCGGCGGCATTGCCTCGACCGGCATTGCCGCTGCGGCCGTATCGTCCTTCTCGGATGAGGATCTGGTCCGCGTCACGCTGGAAAAATACTTCGGCCCGCTCAACATGCGTATCGAGCATCTGCAGCAATTCGTGCTCGAATTCCGCAACCGCAACCCATGGGTATTTCCGAGCGACAAGCTGGCCGATGCGATGACGCTTCTGGAGACCGTGAGGCTCGACAAGGCGCGCAAGTTGCTACCCAGTCAGAAGCAGCAGGATGTCGGGAATTTCGAGCGCTGGGTCATCGCCGAGTTCCACATGCTGACTGACTATGCCTGGCGCAGCTCGCCCAATGATCCGATCCGCTTCACCGGCTGGCATCCATGCACCAATCCCTTCGCCAATCTCGAGCAGCAGAGCGCCTGAACCTGCCCGGCGGACATGTTCGCGCCAGGCCAAGAAAAATGTGACAAGGAGCCGAACCCATGAAAGTTCTTTTCGCAGGCGGCAACGGTTATCCGCCGCAGTTCAGCGGCGGCGTCCAATCAAGCACGCATCACCTGGCGGAGCAGCTGATCGAGCACGGCCATGAGGCGTCGGTGCTCGCTGCTTTGTTCGGTCAGGGCATGTTCGGCTACAAGGCGCGCGCCAAGATGAAGCTCCTGGGCCAACGCGCCGTCGTCGACAATTTCCCCGGCTATCCGGTGGTGCGAGCCTGGTTTCCTTGGGAAGCGGCCGCTTTTGCGGTCAAGAAGCTGCAACCGGACGTCGCGGTGGTGCAGTGCCATAAGTCGGTTCCGCTCGGCAAGGCGCTGCAGGCCGAAGGCGTGCCGCTGGTCGTCTATCTCAGGAATGTGGAGTTCCACGAATTGGCCGGCGATCTGCGCGAGCTGAACTCGGCACTCTACATCGCCAATTCCGAATTCACGGCGCGTACCTACAAGCGGGAATTCGGCATCGATTCGGCGGTGATCCCGCCGACCATCAATCCGGCCGCCTACAGCACGCCGACGACGGGCGAGTACGTCACCTTCATCAACCCTTATGAGGAAAAGGGTTTCGAGCTGGCCGTACGCATCGCGGCCGCCTGTCCTGAGATTCCCTTCCTGTTCGTTGAGAGCTGGAAGCTGGAGGACGATCATCGCGCCCGCATCGCCGAGACCATCGCGCCGTTCTCCAACATCAAGCTGGAGAACCGCACCGACGACATGAAGACGCTCTATGGCCGCACCAAAATCCTGCTGGCGCCGAGCAAATGGGAAGAGGCCTGGGGCCGCGTTGCCTCGGAAGCCCATTGCAGCGGCATTCCCGTCGTTGGTTCGCGGCGCGGCGGCCTGCCGGAGGCGATCGGCTCAGGCGGCGTGGTGCTGGATTACGACGCGCCGCTCGAGCACTGGGTCGCGGCCGTCAGGCAGTTGTGGAACGACCGCGAGGAGTATGAACGGGTCTCGGAGGCGGCGCTCGCCTTCTCGCAGCGCCCGGAGCTTGATCCCGATCGTCAGTTCGCCACCTTCTTCGCCTTGCTCGACAGGGCGGCCCGACAGCGCGCCCGTCGCGCTGCTTAGAGCAATTCCAGAAAAAGTGTGTAACGGTTTTCCGCCCGGAATTGCGTGAAGACCAACCCCGTAAGATTCTACTTACGCTGGTCTTTTGACCCGGCTCTTCAGCATCTCGTAGGCGCGTTCGCCAAGCAGGGCGCGCGCTGCGGTCTTGACGACCTTCTTGCGCCCGTCGGGCGAATTGACCTGCCTGAGCCGTGCCGGCAGGTTGCGCGCCGCCTGCTCCAGCGCCGGCAGGGAAAGCGCGTCGGGAAAGCTCACCATGTTGGTTTCGACGCAAAGCACCGGCTTGCCGGACAGCTTGGCGATCTTGAGCGCCTGCTCATGCTCGCTCTCTATGAACAGGATGGCGTCCGACTTGCGGTAGAACTCGGCCTTGAAGCTGCCATGCGCCGCGAGCCGCTGCCGCTCCGCCTTGCTCGGCAGGTCGAGCATGATGAGATGGTCGTATTTGATGTCGTGCCTGGCGAGCCACGCCTCGGTCAGCTTGCGGTACTTTTCC
The DNA here is from genome assembly GCF_001510895.1 of Mesorhizobium loti. Lineage (GTDB taxonomy): Bacteria > Pseudomonadota > Alphaproteobacteria > Rhizobiales > Rhizobiaceae > Mesorhizobium > Mesorhizobium loti_A. Next base: position 35,285 of record NZ_LPWA01000130.1, read on the forward strand.
AGCCGGCTCGTCACCAGCCAGCCGATCTTGCGGGTCGGCCCGAGCAGCGGCCGCGCCTCGGCGAGGAATTTCTCGTAAGCCGGCCCGTCATCGTTCTCTTCCTCGGTCGGATCGAGGCAAAGCACCCCATCTATGTCGACGCAGCATTGCTCGAGGAAGACGTGGTGCATGAAGTTCCACTGGAACATCCTGGGATGCGGCACGACCTCGAAGACGATGTCGGTTTCCTTGTGCTGCGAGAGCAACCCGAACACGGCGGCGAAGACGAAATCGCCCTTTATGCCGGCCGCCTCGATCTTGCTGCGCGCATCACGCATGGCATTGCCGCCGCTGACGCTGTCGTCGATCACCAGGATCTTGCGCATTTCGGAATGTTGCCGATCAAGCGCGGCGCGGCGCTTGGTGATTCCCGACGTGTAGATCTTGCCGGCGAGGAAGCTGTCGAGATCGGTCATCGGGATGTTCGCCGTCAGGCTGACCAGCGTTGCGGCGAGGATGCCGCTTCTCGGCACGCCGACGACCAGGTCGATGTCGCGCGGCAGCCGGTGCAGGTTTCGCGTGATCGCGTCGTTCATGTCTGAAATCGATCGGTAATTCATGCTGTTGCCTTACCCTCAAGTCAGCGGTTTTGCCGGCTGTCCGGCTGGTGTGCGAAACGCAGTTGCAGTTGCGCCGGGCTATTTCGCCTCGCTGGGTGCCGGCGAGAACCCACGCGCCGGGATCAGCCGCAAGGCCTCCCGAAGCGCCTCGCGGCCGGCGCCGAAGGCGAGCGCGACGATGATGGTGACGACATAGGACAGCACCGCGCCGCCGGCCAGGGCGATGACGGGCTGCGCAGGCAGCATCGGCTTGGCGAGCCAGACCAGCGCCAGCGCCAGATGCGCGCCGAGCACGAAAGGGGTCGCAGCGTGCAGCACATGGCTTGCCCGCAGCGGTCCGGCCTTGCCGACATAGAGCCACAGGAAAGGCGTCCGCAGATATTCGCTGACCGCGTAGACGACGGCGACGCCCAGCGCGCCGTAGGGAAGGCCGATGGCGAAGGCGAGCACCGAGGTCACGGCGGTGATGATGCCCCAGCGCATGAAGTCGCCCGAGCGGCCCTGGCTGACGAACAGCCATCCTGCCGGATTGTTGAGCGGCTGCAAAAGGCCGGCGAAACCCAGCGCCAGGAAGATATTGGCGCTCTCCCGCCACTGCTGGCCGAGCACGAAGGGGATGAGCGTGTCGGACATGGCGGTGGCGAAGGCCACACCGGGCAGCGCCACCAGGAGGATCAGCGGCATGACGCGCAGATAAGCGCTGCGGTAGCGATCCGGCTCGTCTTTCAGCCGCGAGAGCGCCGGCACCATCACCTTCGACAGCGGATTGGTGATCTGGCTGAGCGGGAAGAGCAGCAGCTTGTAGGCGCGGTCGTAGAGGCCGAGCTGCGCCTCGCCCCAATATTTGCCGATCAGCACGTTGTCGAGGTTGCGGGCGAAGAAATTGGCGAAGTTGAAACCGGTGATGCCGGCGCCGAAATGGATCAGCTGGCCGATGCCCTCGACCTTGCGCGGCAGCCCGGGACGCCAGCGCGACGATACCCAGTAGCAAAGCGTCGGCAGCACGGCGCCGGTCAGCGTGCCGGCAAAAAGCGCCCAGTAGGAGCGGTCGATGAAGGTCCAGGCGATCGAAACGACAAGGCCGGAAACGGCGCTGGCGACATCGATGACGGCGAGCCGGGTGAACTCCATGCGGCGTGTCAGCAGCGCCAGGTGCTGGGCGCCGAGGCCGTAGGCCATGATCTGCAGGCCGAACGCGGCGACCAGCCCCGACACGCGCGGCTCGCCGTAGAAAGCGGCGACCAGCGGGGCCGCCGCGGCAAGCACGCAGGCCAGGATCGCGCTCACCGCCGTGTTGATCCAGAAGAGGTAGTTGACCTCCTCATGCCGGATGCCGGTTTTCTGGATCGTCGCCTGGGTCAGGCCGAAATCCTGGAACAGCGCGATGAAGGCGAGCACCGGCGCGCACATCGCCACGACGCCGAAATCCTGCGGCGACAGCAATCGCGAGAGCACGATGACGGAGACGATCTGGGTGGCGACCCGCACGCCCTGGGCCATCGCAGTGACGACGGCGCCGCGTCCGACCGATCTGCGCAGTGAGCCCTCGGGCGGATCGAATGCACTGGTTTCCAAATTCAGGATCCCTGATTTTTACGCCGGTCCGACATCGTCGCGAACGCGCCCGCCGCCATGAACAAGTTACCGCAAGAGGTTTTTGCAGCGCAACAAAAAATTGCGCGGCATTTGCTACGCTGCACCAAAAAATGTTGCGATGCAGCAAAAGCTGTACTAGCATTCCTCTGGGTGGCGGGCCCAACAGCGGTCGAATTTCATGCTGCATGTCTTGTACCTTGTGCATGACGTCTCCGATCCGGCGGTACGCCGGAGGGTCAAAATGCTCAGGGCAGGCGGTGCCAGGATCACCCTGGCGGGCTTCCGCCGCACCTCCAGTCCGATCGCCGAGGTCGAAGGTCTCGAGCCGGTCGATCTCGGCCCGACGCGCGATGGCCGATTCGCGCAGCGCATCGGCGCGGTGGCCAAGGCCGCGATGTCGATCGGCGCCAAGCTCGGCGACGTGCCGCGACCCGATCTCATCATCGCGCGCAACCTCGAAATGCTGGCGCTTGCGCGCCGCGCCAAGCAGGTCTTCGGCGCGAGCGTGCCGATTGTCTACGAATGCCTGGACATCCATCGGCTGGTGCTGCGCAACGACCTGATCGGCAGGATGCTGCGCGGCGCCGAGCGCCATCTCGCCCGAGACGTGAAGCTTCTGGTCACCAGTTCCCCTGCCTTCATCGCCAATTACTTCAAGCCGTTCGGGCAAATCGCCGCACCGGTCGAGCTGATCGAGAACAAATATTTCGACACCATGCCGGTTCCGGCGGCTCCTCGCCGCGAGGACGACGCTCCGGTGGCGCCGCCCTGGCGAATCGGCTGGTTCGGCGCGTTGAGATGCCGCCGCTCGCTGGAACTGCTGGCCGAATTCACCCGCAGCCAGAACGGACGCTTCGAAGTCGTGCTGAGGGGCCGTCCGGCGCTTTCCGAATTCCCGGATTTTCATGCCTTCGTCGAGGCCGAGCCCTGGCTGTCCTTTCGCGGTCCCTATCGCAATCCGGAGGACATGGCGGCGATCTACCGGGAGGTGCATTTCTCCTGGGCGATCGATTTTTTCGAGCAGGGCCAGAATTCCGAATGGCTGCTTCCCAACCGCCTCTATGAGGGCTGTCGCTTCGGTGCCGTGCCGGTCTCGATGGCGAGCACCGAAACCGGCCGCTTCCTCAAGCGGCAGGACATCGGCGTGCTTCTAGACGAAGCCACGCCTGAAGGCCTCGACGCTGCGCTCGGCCGGATGGGCCACGAGCGCTTCGGCAAGCTGAAGTCGCGGGTGCTGGCCCGCAATCCGAGGACCTGGAGCTACGACCGCAGCGATTGCCTGGCTTTCGTCGACAAGCTGCGCGGCCTGACGTCCGTTCGCGGAACCTTCGCGACGGAGGCCCTGGCATAGGATGGCTGAGAATGGACAAAAGCCGATGACGCAGACCACGCCATCGAGCCTGATCGTTGTTCCGTGCCTCAACGAGGCTGCTCATATCGGCGCGCTGCTCGAGCGATTGCGGCCGGCAGCGGCGCGGCTCGGCGCGCGCATCGTCGTCGCCGACGGCGGCAGCGCCGACGGCACGCAAGCCATCGTCGAAAAGGTCGCTGCCGAGGATCCGCGGGTCATCCTGCTCGCCAACCCGAAGCGCATCCAGAGCGCCGCCATCAACCTGGCCGTGGCGACATTCGGCGACGCTGCCGACTATCTCATCCGCATCGACGCGCATGGCGGCTATCCCGCCGATTACTGCGACAGGCTGGTCGAGGAAGCGCTTGCCACAGGTGCGGATTCGGTCGTCGTCTCGATGCTGACCAGCGGCACCGGCGCGGTGCAGAAGGCAGTGGCCGCGGCGCAGAATTCCAAGCTCGGCACCGGCGGCTCGAAGCATCGCCACATGTCGGCCGGCGAATGGGTCGATCACGGCCATCATGCGCTGATGCGCATCGCCGCCTTCCGGGCTGTCGGCGGCTATGACGAGAGTTTCAGCCATAACGAGGATGCCGAGCTCGACCATCGCCTCCGTCTGGCCGGTTATCGCATCTGGATGAGCGGCAGGACGCAGATGGTCTATTATCCGCGCTCCACGCTGAAGGGCCTGTTTTTCCAGTATCTCGGCTATGGCCGCGGCCGCGCCAAGAACGTGCTGAAGCACCGCATGATGCCGAAGCTGCGTCAGGTGATCCCGCTATTGGTGTTCCCGGTGGTGCTGCTGGCCATCTTTGCTCCGGTGTTCGTGCTGGCGGGAGTGCCGTTTCTGATATGGGCGGCGGTCTGTCTCGGCTATGGCGTCGTGACCGCGATCGGCCAACGCAATCCGGCCATCGCGCTGGCCGGCGTATCGGCAATGGTCATGCATTTGGGCTGGTCCATGGGTTTCTGGCTGCAGCTCCTCAGTCCGCAGCCCGCGCGTGAGGTGGCATGATGGCGGGCCGCTCCATCGACATCTGCATCTGCACCTTCCGCCGGCCGGAGCTTGCCGACACGCTGCGCTCCGTCGCCGCGCTGGAGAGGCCGGCCGGTTTCGAAATCGGCATCGTCGTCGCCGACAATGACGACCAGCCGACGGCGCAGAAGCTGGTGAAGGCGCTGGCGCGGGAGTTGAAACTGCCGATCCGCTATCGCCATGCGCCGGCACGCAACATCTCGATCGCCCGCAATGCCTGCCTCGATGCCAGTGTGTCGGACCTTGTCGCCTTCATCGACGACGACGAGACGGCTTCGCCCGGCTGGCTCGTCGAGCTCGTCGCCACCATGGAGGCGACCGGCGCGACCGCTGTGCTCGGGCCGGTTCGCGCGACATATCGTCCGGATGCGCCGGGCTGGATGCGCAAGGGTGATTTCCATTCGACCTTGCCCGTCTGGGTGCGTGGCGAGATCCGTACCGGCTATACCTGCAACGTCCTGCTCGGGACAGCCGAGGAAAGCTTGCGCAGCCGGCGCTTCAGCCTGGCGCGCGGCCAGACCGGCGGCGAGGACACGGAATTCTTCGATCAGATGGTCAAGGCCGGTGGACGCATCGCCTTTGCCCCGCAGGCCTTTGTCGACGAGGTGGTGCCGCGCTCGAGGGCGGCGTTCGACTGGCTGCGCCGCCGCCGCTTCCGCTTCGGTCAGACGCATGGCCATCTCATCGGGCGCGACACCGGCGCCTGCGCCGCATCGGCCAGGTCGGCCTTGCTTCCGCCAAGGCGGCCTATTGCTTCGGCATGGCACTTTTGACGGCGGTCAGCCCGGTGCGACGGAACCGCAGCGTGCTGCGCGGCATTATGCATGTCGGCGTCGTCAGCGGTCTGGTCGGCGTCCGCGAATCCGCCAGTACGGCCTTACTCCGCAGGAAGGGGACAAGCGTGCAGCCTGACGTCAGCTTCGTCATCGCGGCCTACAACGCCGAGGCGACCCTCGACCGGGCGATCGCCGGCGCGATGGCGCAGCGCGACGTCTCCGTGGAGATAATCGTCGTCGACGACCGGTCGAGCGACCGCACGCTCGATGTCGCGCGCGCCTATCCCGAGGACATCGTGAAGGTTGCTGCGCTTCCCGCCAATCGGGGTCCGGGCGGCGCCAGGAATGCCGGGCTAGATCTCGCCAGCGGCCGCTGGGTGGCCGTGCTCGATTCCGACGATGCCGTCCTGCCGGGCAGGCTGGCGGCAATGATCGCGCGGGCGGAAAAGGCGGGTGCCGAGATCGCGGTCGACAATGTCCAGGTCGTGCGCGAGGACGGCACGCCCGACGACATCATGTTCCCGGCCACCTATCTCGAAGCGCTCGGCGAGATATCGCTTGCCGGCTACATCGCCGGCAATGTGGTCTTCGAGTCGCGTTTCAACCTCGGCTATCTGAAGCCGATCTTCCTGCGTCGGTTCCTGGACGAGAATCAGCTTCGCTACGACGAGACGCTGCGCATCGGCGAAGACTACATTCTTCTGGCGAGCGCGCTGGCCAAGGGCGGCCGCTGCGTGGTCGAGCCGACCACCGGCTATGTCTACCATATCCGCACCGGTTCGATTTCGCGGGTGCTCGAATTGCATCATGTCGAGGCGATGGCCAAAGCCGATGCCGCCTTCGCCGCCTCGCACTCCATGGACGACAGCGCCAGAACGGCCTTCGCGAGACGAAGCCGCAGCCTGCGCAAGGCGGCCTCGTTCCTGTCATTGGTTCAGCACATCAAGGCGCGTGCGCCGCTCAAGGCGATACGCACGGCGCTCAGCGATCCGGCAGCGGTCAGGCATATGAGCATGCCGATCGCGGTCCGGCTGAGAAGGGTTGCGGCACAATTTGCCGTGGGGACGGGGAGGTGAAGCATGCGGGCACATGGAATGAATTTTCATAGCCAGCGATAGGTTGAAATCGATCTCCTCAGAAGGACTAAGCGATGCAGAAAGTCAGGAAGGCAGTCATACCGGTGGCGGGGCTCGGAACGCGGTTCCTGCCGGCGACAAAGTCGATGCCGAAGGAAATGCTGCCCGTCGTCGACAAGCCTGTGGTGCAATATGCAGTGGACGAGGCGTTCGAGGCCGGCATCGAGCACATCGTCTTCGTCACCGGCCGCAACAAGGCGGTCATCGAGGACTATTTCGACCTGCATCCTGAATTGATCGGCACCCTCGAGCAGACTGGCAAGAAGGCGCAGCTGCAATCGCTGGAAAGCCTGCTGCCCGTGGCCGGCGCCACCAGCTTCATCCGCCAGCAGTCGCCGCATGGCCTCGGTCATGCCGTATGGTGCGCGCGCGACGTGATCGGCAACGAGCCCTTCGCCCTGCTGCTCCCCGACATGGTGTCCTTTGGCGAGCCGGGCTGCCTTGCTGAAACCGTCGACCTCTACCAGCGGACCGGCGGCAACGTCATCGCCGTCGAGCGCTGCGATCCTTCCGAAACCAGCAAATACGGCATCGTTGGCCGCGGCGCCGAGGTGGCTTCCGGGTTCGAAGTCACCGCCATGGTCGAGAAGCCCGCTCCCGCCGACGCACCCTCGAACTTCTACATCAACGGCCGCTATATCCTGCAGCCGGAGATCTTCGCCCTGCTCGGCACCCAACAGCGCGGCGCCGGCAACGAGATCCAACTCACCGACGCATGGTTCGCCTGGCCGAAAGCCAGCCCTTCTATGCCCAGCCCTTCAACGGCCGCATGTTCGACTGCGGCTCCAAGGAGGGCTTCATCGAGGCCACCATCGCCTTTGCTCTGGCACGCGACGACATGAAAGGACCTGTCTTCGAGATGCTGCAGCAATTCGTCCGGTCGCATGAGCGCCGGGAAGTGGCCGCATAATGCCCAAATTTTGGGTGCATATGCGAAATCGCGATGACGCGACAGCCGCGCAAGCGCCTGGCCTTCCTGGCCGGGCGCCCCGTGGCACGGATGTTGCGTGGTCTTTTCTGGTAACGACGCCACTCTTCGAAGGCCGGTAGCGCCTGCAACCTGGAATTGGACCGAAGATGAATTATGCCAACTTTCCTCTCGATAAGAGGATGCCATTGCCCAGCACCGAACCGGAAAAGGGTGAAGACTTCATCGACGTCGAGCGTCTGCTTGGCATGGCGGCCCGCCAGGTCAAGGTGGTGGCGGTCTGCGCCGTCATCGGCCTGTTCCTGGGCGTGATCTATCTGCAGACCACGCCCAAGCAATTTACGTCGGTCTCGAGCGTTTTGATCGACGAAGGCTTGAACAAGGTCGTCGACGACATTTCGGCGGCCAATGTCACGCAGCAGACGGACGCGACGATCCTCAGCCAGATAGAAATTCTCAACTCGGCGCGTCTGGCATCGGTGGTGGTCGACAAGCTGAAGCTCGACCAGAACGACGAGTTCATGTATCCGCCGCAATCGGCCCTTGCCCAGGGTATCGGTTTCCTGCGCAGCGTGGTTGGCTATTTTCGCGGCGGCTCCGGCACGGACGACATTCCGGGGATCCAGAACGTCGACGAAGCGACGCGCCAGGCAATGATCACCGCCGCGCGTCACGACTATGCGGTCCTCAAGCTGCAGACCGAGTTGATGGCCGATCGCAACGGCCGCAGCAACGTCATCACCTTGGGCTATCAGTCGACCAATCCGGCTCTCGCCACTTCGATCACCAAGGCCTATGCCGAGGCCTATCTCGCGGATCAGCTCAATGCCAGCTTCGACGCCACCGAGCGCGCGGCCGTCTGGCTGCAGGGCCGGCTGACCGAGCTTCGCCAAAGCTCGCAACAGGCTGCCATGGAAGTCGAGAAATTCAGGGCCGAGCACGGGCTGTCCTCAAACAGCGACGGCCAGTTGATCAGCGGCAAGCAGCTGTCCGACCTCAACGCCCAGCTCATCATCGCGCAGGCCGATACGGCTCGTGCCAGTGCTCGCTACCAGCAGTACAAGGCGATCGTCGACAGCGGCTCCGAGAATGCTTTCAACGATTCCGCGATTGCGTCCGACCAGCCGAGCAGCTCGGTCATCATCGGTCTCAAGACCCGTTATCTCGCCGTCTCCAAGCGTCTGCAGGATGTCGAGGCGAATTTCGGCAAGGATCACCCTCAGGCGGTGCAACTCGCCAGGGAGAAGGCCGATGTGTCGGCGCAGATCTTCGGGCAGTTGAAGCAGATCACCGAAAGCTACCGCAACGACTTCCAGGTGGCGCAGGCGCGTGAGGCCGAACTCAGGCAGAAGATCACCACCGCCGCCGGCCAGAGCTCGGCCGACAACGAGTCGCAGGTGAGGTTGAGAGAACTCGACCAGCAGGCGCAGGCGCTCTCCACGCTCTACCAGACCTTCCTCAGCCGCTACCAGGAAGCCTCGCAGCAGCAATCCTTCCCTGTCGGCAAGGTCCGCATCATCTCGGACGCGAACATGCCCCTTGCCGCGTCGAGCCCGCGCACCATCAAGGTGCTGGCGCTCTCGCTGGTGCTCGGCCTTATGCTTGGCGCCGGCTTCGGAGGCCTGAACGAATTCAACGAGCGCTTCTTCCGCACGGGCGAGGACGTCCGCGACCGCGTCGGCCTGAAGTTCCTCGGCTATCTGCCGACGATCGGCGGCGGCAAGGCCAAGGAGACGAAGCCGGATGACCTGCCGGTCGACGGCAAGGTCACCAGCCTGTCGCTGCGGAGCGAAGGGCGCGCATGCGGGTGAGCCTCGATGCGCCGGCCTCGATGTTCGCCGAGACGCTCCGCAACGCCAAGATCGCGTTCGATGTGGTGATGGAAGACAAGGGCAGCCGGGTGATCGGCGTCATCTCGGTCCTGCCCGGCGAAGGCAAGTCGACGGTTGCGGCAAACCTCGCAGGGCTGCTCGCCGCCAACGGCGCCAAGACTTTGCTGATCGACGCCGACCTGCGCAATCCCGGTCTCAGCCGCAGCCTCGGCATGGAGTCCGAACAGGGGCTGATGGAAGCGGTGGTCAGCGGGCAGACCTGGCAGTCGGTCGGCAAGGTCGACCGCCAGACCAAGCTGGCGATCATCCCCGCCGTGCTGCGCGGCCAGTTCTCGCACACCAGCGAGCTTCTGGGCTCGGCCGGCATGCGGCGCTTCATCGAGAACGCCAGGGAGACCTTCGAATACATCATCGTCGACCTGCCGCCGCTCGGCCCGGTGGTCGACGCCAAGGCCTTCGCGCCGCTGGTCGACGGTTTCGTGCTCGTCACCGAATGGGGCCGCACGCCGCGCGCTATGGTGCGCTCGATGCTGGAACAGGAGTCCTATGTCGCCGACAAGATCGTCGGTGCGGTGCTCAACAAGGTCGAGCTGAAGAAGCTGGCGAAATACGGCTCGCTCGGCGGTTCGGAAAAGTTCTTCGACCGCTATTCGAGCTACTATCTGGAGAAGTCGGAATCGCGCGCCAAGCAGGCGGCCTAGCTCGTCGACGCGTGCGCTTTGGAGCAATTCCAGGAAAAGTGTGTAACGGTTTTCCGTCCGGAATTGCGTCAAAAACAAAGAGATAGAGCGGTTCGCCGTTTCCGTGAAACGGTGAAACGGTCTAGGCTGTAGTGACAATTTAATCATTTGAGCCAGAGCATGATAGCTGCGAGCTTGACGAAGCCGAGGAAGTTTGCGGCGATTTTGTCGTAGCGCGTTG
>NZ_LPWA01000131.1 GCF_001510895.1 Mesorhizobium loti
CGTCGAGCTGATCGTGCCGATCGCGATGGAAGAGAAGCTGCGCTTCGCCATCCGTGAAGGCGGCCGCACCGTCGGTGCCGGCATCGTCGTCACCATCAAAGAGTAATTGGACCGAAACGATCTGTCGCGGGCGCGGGATGCCCGCGCCGCGCCAGAACAAGGAATTGACGCATGAACGGACAGAATATCCGCATCCGCCTTAAGGCGTTTGACCACCGGGTGCTCGACGCCTCGACGCGCGAAATCGTGTCGACCGCCAAGCGCACCGGCGCCAACGTCCGCGGCCCCATTCCGCTGCCGACGCGGATCGAAAAGTTCACGGTCAACCGGTCGCCTCACGTCGACAAGAAGAGCCGCGAGCAGTTCGAGATGCGCACCCACAAGCGGCTGCTCGACATCGTCGATCCGACCCCGCAGACGGTCGATGCTCTGATGAAGCTCGATCTGGCCGCCGGCGTCGACGTCGAGATCAAGCTCTAAGGAACAAGAGGGCGGGGCGACCCGGAACTCTGAAGGAACAAGAGGCGTGGAGGGGCGATAGCCCCGACAGGGAACTCTAAAGGAATTGAACCGATGCGTTCAGGTGTGATTGCAAAGAAGGTGGGAATGACCCGCATCTACAACGATGCCGGGGAACACGTTCCCGTCACCGTTCTCCAGATGGAGAACTGCCAGGTCGTGGCGCAGCGCACGCAGGAGAAGAACGGCTACACCGCCGTCCAGCTCGGCGTTGGCCTTGCCAAGGTGAAGAACACGTCGAAGGCGATGCGCGGCCATTTCGCTGCCGCCTCCGTCGAGCCCAAGGCGAAGCTCGCCGAGTTCCGCGTCTCCGCCGACAACATGATCGACGTCGGCGCCGAGCTCACCGTCGAGCACTTCGTCGCCGGCCAGAAGGTCGACGTTACGGGCACCTCGACCGGCAAGGGTTTCCAGGGCGTGATCAAGCGGCACAACATGGGTGGTGGCCGCGCCACGCACGGTAACTCGGTCTCGCACCGCACGCACGGTTCGACCGGTCAGCGCCAGGACCCCGGCAAGGTGTTCAAGGGCAAGAAGATGGCCGGCCACATGGGCGACGTTCGCGTCACCACGCAGAATGTCGAGGTCGTCTCGACCGATGCCGACCGCGGCCTGATCCTGATCCGCGGCGCCGTTCCCGGCGTCAAGGGCGCCTGGATCCTGGTTCGCGACGCCGCCAAGGTTGCGCTGCCGGCCAATGCGCCGAAGCCCGCCGCGATCCGCGCCGCTGCCGCCAAGAACGAAGCCCCGGCCACTGAGGGAGCGGAATAATGGACCTCAAGATCACAACGCTCGGCGGCAAGGACGCCGGCAAGGTGAAACTCTCCGAGGAGATTTTCGGCCTTGACCCACGCGAGGACATCCTGCAGCGCGTCGTGCGCTGGCAGCTCGCCAAGAAGCAGCAGGGCACGCATAAGGCCAAGGGCCGCGCCGAGATCGCGCGCACCGGCGCCAAGATGTACAAGCAGAAGGGTACGGGCCGCGCCCGTCACCATTCGGCTCGCGCTCCGCAGTTCCGCGGCGGCGGCAAGGCGCATGGCCCGGTCGTGCGCAGCCACGAGCACGAGCTGCCGAAGAAGGTGCGCGCGCTGGGCCTCAAGCATGCTCTCTCGGCCAAGGCCAAGAGCGCTTCGCTGATCATCGTCGACGAGCTGAAGCTCACCGAAGCCAAGACCAAGGCGCTGGCGGCGAGCCTCGAGACGCTGGGGCTCACCAACGCCCTGGTGATCGGCGGCGCCGAGCTCGACCAGAACTTCAAGCTGGCGGCGACCAACATTCCGAACATCGACGTGCTGCCGATCCAGGGCATCAACGTCTACGACATTCTGCGCCGCGGCACGCTGGTCCTTTCCAAGGCCGCCGTCGAGGCTCTCGAGGAGCGCTTCAAATGACCGACCTTCGTCACTACGACGTGATCGTCTCGCCGGCGATCACTGAAAAGTCGACCATGGCTTCCGAGCAGAACCAGGTCGTCTTCAACGTCGCCAAGAAGGCGTCGAAGCCGGAAATCAAGGCCGCCGTCGAAGCGCTCTTCGGCGTCAAGGTGATGGCCGTGAACACGCTCGTCCGCAAGGGCAAGATCAAGCGCTTCCGCGGCACGGTTGGCCGCCAGGGCGACGTCAAGAAGGCGGTTGTGACGCTGGCCGACGGCCAGTCGATCGACGTCGCGACGGGTCTCTGAGCAAGGCCGCGAGGACAGGACAATGGCACTCAAGAAATTCAACCCGGTAACGCCGAGCACCCGCCAGCTGGTCATCGTCGACCGCTCGGGCCTCTACAAGGGCAAGCCCGTCAAGGGCCTGACCGAAGGCCTGACCAAGTCGGGCGGCCGCAACAACTACGGCCGCATCACGGCCCGCTTCATCGGCGGCGGTCACAAGCGTTCGTACCGCATCATCGACTTCAAGCGTAAGAAGTACGACGTCGTCGGCACGGTCGAGCGTATCGAATACGATCCGAACCGCACCGCCTTCATCGCGCTGATCAAGTATGACGACGGCGAGCTGTCCTACATCCTGGCGCCGCAGCGTCTGGCTGCCGGCGACAAGATCGTGGCCGGCGAAGCGGTCGACGTGAAGCCGGGCAACGCGATGCCGCTGGCCTCGATGCCGGTCGGCACGATCGTCCACAACATCGAGCTGAAGCCGGGCAAGGGCGGTCAGGTCGCCCGTTCGGCGGGCGGTTACGCCCAACTCGTCGGCCGCGACCAGGGCATGGCGATCCTGCGCCTCAACTCGGGCGAGCAGCGCGTCGTGCACGGCTCCTGCATGGCCACCGTCGGCGCCGTGTCGAACCCCGACCACGGCAACATCAACGACGGCAAGGCCGGCCGCACGGTGTGGCGCGGCAAGCGCCCGCACAATCGCGGCGTGGCCATGAACCCGGTCGATCATCCGCACGGCGGTGGTGAAGGCCGCACCTCGGGTGGCCGTCATCCGGTTTCGCCCTGGGGCAAGCCGACCAAGGGCAAGAAGACGCGGTCCAACAAGGCGACCGACAAGTTCATCGTGCGCTCGCGCCATCAGCGCAAGAGCTAAGAAGAGGTAACGCCAAGTGACTCGTTCGATTTGGAAAGGCCCCTTCATCGACGGCTACCTTCTCAAGAAGGTGGACAAGGTTCGTGAAGGCGGTCGCAATGAGGTGATCAAGATGTGGAGCCGTCGCTCCACCATCCTGCCGCAGTTCGTCGGCTTCACCTTCGGTGTCTACAACGGCCAGAAGCATGTCCCGGTCTCGGTGAACGAGGACATGGTCGGTCACAAGTTCGGTGAATTCGCTCCGACCCGGACCTATTACGGTCATGGTGCGGATAAGAAGGCGAAGAGGAAATAATCATGGGCAAGGCCAAAGCTCCGCGCAGGCTTGCTGACAACGAGGCGCGCGCCGTTCTGCGCACGATCCGTATCAGCCCGCAGAAGCTGAACCTGGTTGCCGCGCTGATCCGCGGCAAGAAGGTCGCGACAGCGCTTTCCGACCTCGAATTCTCGGCCAAGCGGATTTCCGGCACGGTCAAGAAGACGCTGGAATCGGCGATCGCCAACGCGGAAAACAACCACGACCTCGATGTCGATTCGCTGATCGTATCGGAAGCCTATGTCGGCAAGTCGATCGTCATGAAGCGGTTCCACGCTCGTGGCCGTGGTCGCGCCAGCCGTATCGAAAAGCCGTTCTCGCACCTCACGATCGTCGTTCGTGAAGTCGAGGAAAAAGGGGAGGCCGCATAATGGGCCAGAAAGTCAATCCGATCGGGCTGCGTCTCGGCATCAACCGCACCTGGGATTCGCGCTGGTTCGCGAACACCGGCGAGTACGGCCAGCTGCTGCATGAGGATATCAAGATCCGCAAGTATCTTGAGAAGGAGCTCAAGCAGGCCGCGATCTCCAAGGTCGTGATCGAGCGTCCGCACAAGAAGTGCCGCGTCACCATCCATGCCGCGCGTCCGGGCTTGATCATCGGCAAGAAGGGCGCCGACATCGAGAAGCTTCGCAAGAAGCTGATGGAGATGACGAAGTCGGAGACGCACCTCAACATCGTCGAGGTGCGCAAGCCGGAAATCGACGCCACGCTGATCGCCCAGTCGATCGCCCAGCAGCTCGAGCGCCGCATCGCGTTCCGCCGCGCCATGAAGCGTGCCGTTCAGTCGGCCATGCGCCTCGGCGCCGAAGGCATCCGCATCAACTGCTCCGGCCGTCTCGGCGGTGCCGAAATCGCGCGCATGGAGTGGTACCGCGAGGGCCGCGTGCCGCTGCACACGCTGCGCGCCGACGTCGACTACGGCGTTGCCGAGGCGAACACGGCCTATGGCATCTGCGGCGTCAAGGTGTGGGTGTTCAAGGGCGAGATCCTCGAGCACGACCCGATGGCATCCGAGCGTCGCGCCACCGAAGGCGATCACGGCGGTGCGACCGGCGGCGAGCGCGAGCGCGGTCGTCGTCGCGAGAACGCCTGAGACATTTGAGAATTTGGAGTTAGAACGATGCTGCAGCCAAAGCGCACAAAGTTCCGTAAGCAGTTCAAGGGCCGTATCCACGGTACCGCCAAGGGCGGCACCAACCTGGATTTCGGCGGTTTCGGGCTGAAGGCGCTTGAGCCGAACCGCGTCACCGCGCGCGAGATCGAGGCGGCCCGCCGCGCGATCACCCGCGAGATGAAGCGCGCCGGCCGCGTCTGGATCCGGGTGTTCCCGGATCTGCCGGTCACCTCGAAGCCGACCGAAGTGCGCATGGGTAAGGGCAAGGGCGCCGTCGACTATTGGGCGGCGCGCGTCAAGCCTGGCCGCATCATGTTCGAGATCGACGGCGTCAGCGAGGAGACCGCGCGTGAGGCGCTGCGTCTCGGCGCCGCCAAGCTCTCGGTCAAGACGCGCTTCGTACAGCGCATCGCAGAATAAGGACGGGCTGAACCATGAAAGCCGAAGACATCCGGACCAAGACCCAGGATCAGCTGACCGACGACCTGGCCGCGCTGAAGAAGGAGCAGTTCAACCTGCGCTTCCAGAAGGCCACCGGCCAGCTCGAGAAGACCGCGCGCGTGAAGCAGGTCCGCAGGGACATCGCGCGTATCAAGACCATCGCCGCGGAAAAAGCCGCGGCCAAGAAGGGTTAAGACCATGCCAAAGCGCATCCTGCAGGGCACCGTCGTCAGCGACAAGAACGAGAAGACGGTCGTCGTCAAGGTCGAGCGGCGCTTCACGCATCCCGTGATGAAGAAGACCGTGCGCCTGACCAAGAAGTACAAGGCGCATGACGAGAACAACGCCCACAAGGTCGGCGACCAGGTGTTCATCCAGGAATCGAAGCCGATTTCGAAGGACAAGCGCTGGATCGTCGTCACTTCGGATCAGGCTTGATCCGGGCGAACGAAACGAATTTTGGACAGACCGGGGAGGGGTGAAGAACCCGTCCCGTTAGAAAAGAAGAAGGCGGCCAGTCATGATTCAGATGCAAACAAACCTCGACGTCGCGGACAATTCCGGCGCCCGTCGTGTCATGTGCATCAAGGTGCTGGGCGGCTCGAAGCGGAAGTATGCCTCCGTCGGCGACATCATCGTGGTGTCGATCAAGGAAGCCATCCCGCGCGGCCGCGTTAAGAAGGGCGATGTGATGAAGGCGGTCGTGGTTCGCACGGCCAAGGACATCCGCCGCCCGGACGGCAGCGTGATCCGTTTCGACAAGAACGCGGCCGTTCTCGTCGACAACAAGAAAGAGCCGATCGGCACGCGTATCTTCGGGCCGGTTCCGCGCGAGCTTCGCGCCAAGAACCACATGAAGATCATCTCGCTCGCGCCTGAAGTGCTGTAAGGAGCCGGACCAATGCAAAAGATCAGAAAAGGCGACAAGGTTGTCGTGCTTGCCGGCAAGGACAAGGGCCGTTCGGGCGAAGTCCTGTCGGTGCAGCCGAAGGAAGACACCGCGCTCGTGCGCGGCGTGAACCTCATTCGCCGTCACCAGAAGCAGACCCAGTCCCAAGAGGGCGGGATCATCACCAAGGAAGCGCCGATCCACCTGTCGAACATCGCGCTGGCCGACCCCAAGGACGGCAAGCCGACCCGCGTCGGCTTCGCCATCCAGAAGGACGGCAAGAAGGTGCGCGTCGCCAAGCGTTCGGGAGAAGTCATCAATGGCTAAGGCTGAAACCAAGCAGGCGACTGCCAAGAACGAGCCGCGCCTCAAGAAGGTCTACCAGGAGACCATCCGCAAGGCGTTGCAGGAGCAGTTCGGCTACGACAACGAGATGCAGGTTCCGCGCATCGACAAGATCGTGCTGAATATGGGCGTCGGCGAGGCGACCGGCGATTCCAAGAAGCCCTCGGTCGCGGCCGAGGATCTCGCGCTGATCGCCGGCCAGAAGGCCGTCGTCACCCGCGCCCGCAATTCGATCGCGGGCTTCAAGGTGCGCGAGAACATGCCGATCGGCGCCAAGGTCACGCTGCGCAAGGAACGCATGTACGAGTTCCTCGACCGCCTCGTGAACATCGCGCTGCCGCGCGTTCGCGACTTCCGCGGGCTGAACCCCAAGAGCTTTGACGGCCGTGGCAATTACGCCATGGGCATCAAGGAGCACATCGTGTTCCCGGAGATCAACTACGACAAGGTTGATCAGGTCTGGGGCATGGACGTCATCGTTTGTACGACGGCGAAGACGGACGACGAGGCCAGGGCGCTGCTCAAGGCCTTCAACTTCCCCTTCCGCCAGTAACGGCAGCGAAAAAGGAAAAATCTGAAATGGCAAAGACCAGCTCAGTCGAGAAGAACAACCGGCGCCGCAAGCTTGCCGGCCAGTACGCCGCCAAGCGCAAGGCGCTCAAGGACATCGTCATGGATCAGTCCAAGCCGATGGAAGAGCGTTTCCGCGCCCAGTTGAAGCTTTCGGCGCTGCCGCGCAACTCGGCCAAGATCCGTATCCGCAACCGCTGCGAAGTCACCGGCCGTCCGCGCGCCTACTATCGCAAGCTCAAGCTTTCGCGTATCGCGCTTCGCGATCTGGGCAACAACGGCCAGATCCCGGGCCTGGTCAAGTCGAGCTGGTAAGGAGACACTGAGATGTCATTGAGCGATCCTCTCGGCGATATGCTGACCCGCATCCGCAACGCTTACGGCCGCAAGAAGTCGAGCGTCTCGACCCCGGCCTCGCGTCTGCGCGCCCGCGTCCTCGAAGTGCTGAAGTCGGAAGGCTATATCCGCGACTACAGCCAGACCGACTTCGACAACGGCAAGTCGGAAATCGAGATCGAGCTGAAGTATTTCGACGGCGCGCCGGTCGTGCGCGAAATCGAGCGCGTCTCGAAGCCTGGCCGCCGCGTCTATGTCTCGGCCAAGTCGATCCCGCAGGTCGCCAACGGCCTCGGCATCGCCATCCTTTCGACGCCGAAGGGCGTCATGGCCGATCACGAAGCGCGCGAGCAGAACGTCGGCGGCGAGATCCTCTGCCAGATCTTCTGATCCGGCACGAGATTGAGAAATGGGCTTCGGTTCTCGGGATCGCGCCCGGGAACTGGAACCTGAAACGAAAGAAGTGACGAGGACAACAAAATGTCTCGTATCGGAAAGAAACCCGTTTCGCTGCCCCAGGGCGTGACCGCGTCCGTCAACGGCCAGACCGTGACGGCGAAGGGCCCCAAGGGCGAGCTGAAGTTCGTGGTGAACGACGAAGTGCTGGTCAAGATGGAGAACAACGAGATCTCCGTCCAGCCGCGCGACCAGACCAAGGTGGCCCGCGCCAAGTGGGGCATGTCGCGCACGCAGATCGTCAACATCCTGCAGGGCGTCAAGGACGGCTTCGAGAAGAAGCTCGAGATCACCGGCGTCGGCTATCGTGCCGCCATGCAGGGCAAGAACCTGCAGCTCGCGCTCGGCTTCAGCCACGACGTGGTCTATGAGACGCCGCAGGGCATCACGATCAGCGTGCCGAAGCCGACCGAAATCACGGTCTCCGGCATCGACAAGCAGCAGGTCGGCCAGGTCGCCGCCGAGATCCGCGAGTATCGCGGCCCGGAGCCCTATAAGGGCAAGGGCGTGCGTTATGCCGACGAGCGGATCGTCCGCAAGGAAGGCAAGAAGAAGTAATAGGCTTGGCCCCGAAAAGTTGCAGACTTTTCGGAAAGGGCCAAGCCAGAGAAGTGTAACGCCGCGGGGAGCGGCCGCGGGAGGCTTGGCCTACCGCACAAGGTTGCCCCCGTTTTCTGAAGGCAAGGAACTGACATTATGGCAAGCCCCAAGGAAACCACCCAGCGCCGCGCGCAGCGCGTGCGCCGCCAGCTCAAGAAGGTCGCCGGCGAGCGTCCGCGGCTTTCGGTGCACCGCACCTCGAAGAACATCTACGTCCAGGTCATCGACGACGCCAAGGGCCACACGGTGGCCGCTGCGTCGACGCTGGAGAAGGACCTCAAGGGTTCGCTCAAGACAGGCGCCGACACCGCTGCGGCAGCGGCCGTCGGCAAGCTGATCGCCGAGCGCGCCGTCAAGGCCGGCGTCAAGGAAGTCGTGTTCGACCGTGGCGCCTACATCTATCACGGCCGCGTCAAGGCGCTGGCCGAGGCCGCTCGCGAAGGCGGGTTGAGCTTCTAATTTTCACCGCCGGCGACCCATAAGAGGCGCCGGCATTTCAGCAACCCGTGCTTCCGGAAAAGAACAAGGACTAGGATATGGCACAGGAACGTAGGGAAGGCGGCCGCGGCCGCGAGCGTGATCGCGAAGAGCGCGATGACGGCATGGTGGACAAGCTCGTCCACATCAACCGCGTCGCCAAGGTGGTGAAGGGCGGCCGTCGCTTCGGCTTTGCCGCGCTCGTCGTCGTCGGCGACCAGAAGGGCCGCGTCGGCTTCGGCCATGGCAAGGCGCGCGAAGTGCCGGAGGCGATCCGCAAGGCGACCGAGTCGGCCAAGCGCGACATGATCTTCGTGCCGCTGCGCTCGGGCCGTACGCTGCATCACGACGTCGAGGGCCGCTGGGGCGCCGGACGCGTTCTGCTGCGCGCCGCCAAGCAGGGTACCGGCATCATCGCCGGCGGCCCGATGCGCGCCGTCTTCGAGACGCTCGGCATGCATGACGTGGTCGCCAAGTCGATGGGTTCGTCGAACCCCTACAACATGGTTCGCGCCACCTTCGACGCGCTGAAGAGCCAGATGCATCCGAAGGATGTGGCTGCCGCGCGAGGCATCAAGTACTCGACCCTTCAGGCTCGTCGCGGCACCGCCGTCACGGCTGAAGAATAGTCGACGCTGACCAGGGATTTCGACCATGGCCAAGAAAGCTACCAAGACCATCACCGTCGAGCAGATCGGTTCGCCGATCCGCCGGCCGAAGGAGCAGCGCGCGACGCTGGTCGGCCTCGGCCTCAACAAGATGCACAAGCGGCGCACGCTGGAAGACACCCCTTCGGTGCGCGGCATGATCGCCGCCGTCCAGCACCTCGTCCGCGTCGTGGACGAGGCCTGAACGGAAGCGCAGGAGAAGAAACATGAAACTCAACGATCTGCGTGACAAGGACGGCGCCACGCACTCCAGGAAGCGCCTCGGTCGCGGCATCGGCTCCGGCTCGGGCAAGACCGGCGGTCGCGGCGTCAAGGGCCAGAAGGCGCGCTCCGGCGTCGCCATCAACGGCTTCGAGGGCGGCCAGATGCCGCTCTACCGGCGCCTGCCGAAGCGCGGCTTCAACAACCTGTTCGGCAAGAGCTTCACCGTCGTGTCGCTCGCCCGCATCCAGGCCGCTGTCGACGCCAAGAAGCTCGACGCCAAGGCGACCGTGACAGCCGAGGCCCTGGTTGCCGCCGGCGTCATCCGCCGCGCCAAGGACGGCGTACGGGTGCTCTCCGACGGCGAGCTCAAGGCCAAGCTCTCTTTCGACGTCGCCGGCGCCTCCAAGGCGGCGATCGAGAAGATCGAGAAGGCCGGCGGTTCGGTGAAGCTGCCGGAAGCGGCCGCCGCCGAGTAACGGCGATTTGAAGCGCGGCCGGCGGGAATGATTTTGTTTTTGCCGGCGAACTGCGTTTCGATCTGATCAATTAGGCGGCCGCGTCAACGCGGCCGCTTGCATGTTTACGGTCCGGAGCTTATCTCGTGAGCTTCGGTGACACGCGCCGCCTGAGCTGCGGGCATCGAGCGTGACCTAGCGGAGAATCAGGCATGGCTTCGGCTGCTGAACAACTAGCCTCCAATCTGAATTTCGCGGCCTTCGCCAAGGCCGAGGATTTGAAGAAGCGCATCTGGTTCACCATCGGCGCGCTGCTCGTCTACCGCCTCGGCACCTATATCCCGCTTCCCGGCATCAATCCCGACGCTTTCGCGCAGGCCTTCTCCTCACAGAGCAAGGGCGTGCTCGGCATGTTCAACATGTTTGCCGGCGGCGCCGTGCAGCGCATGGCGATCTTCGCGCTCGGCATCATGCCCTATATCTCCGCCTCCATCATCATGCAGCTGATGACCTCGGTCATCCCGTCGCTGGAGGCGTTGAAGAAGGAAGGCGAGCAGGGCCGCAAGATCATCAACCAGTACACGCGCTACGGCACCGTGCTGCTTGCCCTGGTGCAGGCCTACGGCATCTCGATCGGCCTCGAGGGCGGCAACGGCATCGTTAACGATCCCGGCATGTTCTTCCGCATCTCGACCGTCGTCACGCTGGTCGGCGGCACCATGTTCCTGATGTGGCTCGGCGAGCAGATCACCGCGCGCGGCATCGGCAACGGCATTTCGCTCATCATCTTCTCGGGCATCGTCGCCGGCCTGCCGCGCGCCATCTCCGGCACGCTGGAACTCGGCCGCACCGGCGCGCTG
Source organism: Mesorhizobium loti (assembly GCF_001510895.1). Classification (GTDB taxonomy): domain Bacteria; phylum Pseudomonadota; class Alphaproteobacteria; order Rhizobiales; family Rhizobiaceae; genus Mesorhizobium; species Mesorhizobium loti_A. The sequence goes on from NZ_LPWA01000131.1 coordinate 10,791, forward strand.
TCAACCGGCCTGATTCTCGCGATCATCGTGCTCGCCGTCGTCGTCATCGGCGTCATCGTGTTCTTCGAACGCGCGCAGCGGCGCCTGCTCATCCAGTATCCGAAGCGGCAGGTCGGCAACCGCATGTTCCAGGGCGATACCTCGCACCTGCCGCTGAAGCTCAACACCTCGGGCGTCATCCCGCCGATCTTCGCCTCCTCGCTGCTGCTCCTGCCGGCAACGGTCGCCGGCTTCTCGCAGACGACCAACTTGCCGGCCTGGGCAAGCACGGTTCTGGCCTCCCTCGGCCACGGCCAGCCGCTCTACATGGCGTTCTACGCGGCGATGATCATCTTCTTCGCCTTCTTCTACACGGCGATCGTCTTCAACCCGAAGGACACGGCCGACCAGCTCAAGAAGCATTCCGGCTTCATCCCGGGCTATCGGCCGGGCGAGCGCACGGCCGAATATATCGACTATGTTCTGACGCGTATCACCGTCATCGGCGCCATCTATCTGGTGCTGGTGTGTCTATTGCCTGAGTTCCTGATTTCAGCGACTGGCGTACCTTTCTACCTCGGTGGCACATCGCTTCTGATCGTGGTCAGTGTCACGCTCGACACGGTGGCGCAGATTCAGGGTCACCTGATCGCGCACCAGTATGAGGGCCTGATCAAGAAGTCGAAGTTGCGCGGGGGTAAGAGGAGCAGATGAGGCTGATATTGCTTGGGCCGCCAGGAGCGGGCAAGGGGACGCAAGCACAGAGACTGGTAGACAAACACGGCATACCCCAGCTTTCGACGGGTGACATGCTGCGTGCCGCCGTCCAGGCCGGAACCGAAGTCGGCAAGCGCGCCAAGGCGGTGATGGATGCCGGCGAATTGGTGTCCGACGCGATCGTCAACGCGATCGTCGCCGAGCGAATCGACCAGCCCGATTGCGCCAGGGGTTTCATCCTCGACGGTTATCCGCGCACGCTGGTGCAGGCCGACGCCGTCGAAGCCATGCTTTCGGAGCGTGGCATTGCGTTGGACAGCGTCATCGAGCTCGTCGTCGACGACAAGGCGCTGGTCGGGCGCATCGTCAAGCGGGCCGAGGACGCCAAGGCCGCCGGCCAGCCGGTGCGCAAGGACGACAATCCGGCGGTGTTCGAGGAGCGGCTGCGCGAATATTACAAGAAGACGGCGCCGCTGACCGGGTATTACTATGCCAAAGGCCGGCTGAAGACCGTCGACGGCATGGCCAGCATCGACGCGGTGACCGGTGAGATCGAGAAGGTGCTCGCGGTGACGGCGAAGTAGGCCGTTTCGACAAGTAACGATTGCGCTTGACTGGAAGGGGCCGTTGGGGTATGGCGGCCCGTCTTCCTGTCAGGCATGGACTTTGTCTGCCCGCAAGGGCAGGGCAGTCGTTTTGAACCAGGAAACTCCCGCAAGGGCCGGCCTCCACCGGACGCGGGGCAACGTAAAGCGCCGGCTCGCCCGGCCCATATGGAGATGAGAAGAAAATGGCTCGTATAGCCGGCGTCAACATTCCGACCAACAAGCGCGTCGTCATCGCGCTTCAGTACATTCACGGCATCGGCAAGAAGTTTGCCCAGGAGATCGTCGACAAGGTCGGCATCCCGGCAGACCGCCGTGTCAACCAGCTGACCGACGCGGAAGTGCTGCAGATCCGCGAGACGATCGACCGCGACTACCAGGTCGAAGGCGACCTGCGCCGCGAAGTCTCGATGAACATCAAGCGGCTCATGGACCTCGGCTGCTACCGCGGCCTGCGTCACCGCCGCTCGCTGCCGGTCCGCGGCCAGCGCACGCATACCAATGCGCGCACCCGCAAGGGCCCGGCCAAGGCGATCGCCGGCAAGAAGAAGTAATTGAGCGAATAGCGAGTAGCCGTTAGCGAGTAGGGATCCCTATTCGCTACTCACTACTCGCTCTCAAAGGTGGAGCCGCTGGCATTACGGCGGTGTAGAGATCAACTGAAAGGACTACCATGGCCAAGGAAGCCGCTCGTGTTCGCCGTCGCGAACGCAAGAACATCTCGTCGGGCGTTGCCCACGTCAATTCGACCTTCAACAACACGATGATCACCATCACCGACGCGCAGGGCAATTCGATTGCTTGGTCGTCGGCCGGCGCCCAGGGCTTCAAGGGTTCGCGCAAGTCGACCCCGTTCGCCGCCCAGATGGCTGCCGAGGACGTCGCCAAGAAGGCCCAGGAACACGGCATGCGCATGCTCGAGGTCGAGGTCTGCGGGCCCGGCTCCGGCCGCGAATCGGCGCTGCGTGCCCTGCAGGCCGCCGGCTTCACCATCACCTCGATTCGTGATGTGACGCCGATCCCGCACAATGGCTGCCGCCCGCGCAAGAAGCGCCGCGTCTAACAATTCAGAACGCCGCGCGAGCGCCAAGGCGCTGCTCACGCGGTAATTCCAGGCTGCCCGCCACGATTGGATGGTGGCGGGTCAAAGGAAGGAAGACAACATGATCCAGAAAAACTGGCAGGAACTGATCAAGCCGAACAAGATCGAGTTCTCGTCGAAGAAGAAGACGCTGACCACGCTGGTGGCAGAGCCGCTCGAGCGCGGCTTCGGCCTCACTCTCGGCAACGCGCTGCGGCGGGTGCTTTTGTCTTCGCTGCGCGGCGCGGCCGTCACCGCGGTGCAGATCGACGGCGTGCTGCATGAATTCTCGTCCATCGCCGGTGTGCGCGAGGACGTGACCGATATCGTCCTCAACATCAAGGAAATCGCCATCCGCATGGAAGGCGATGGCCCCAAGCGCATGGTCGTGCGCAAGCAGGGCCCGGGCGCGGTGCTTGCCGGCGACATTCAGACCGTCGGCGACGTCGAGATCCTCAACCCCGACCACGTCATCTGCACGCTGGACGAGGGTGCTGAGATCCGCATGGAGTTCACCGTCGACACCGGCAAGGGCTACGTGCCGGCCGAGCGCAACCGCGCCGAGGACGCGCCGATCGGCCTGATCCCGGTCGACAGCCTCTATTCGCCGGTCAAGAAGGTCTCCTACAAGGTCGAGAACACCCGCGAGGGCCAGGTTCTCGATTATGACAAACTGACCATGACGATCGAGACCGACGGTTCGATCTCGGGCGAGGACGCGGTGGCTTTCGCCGCCCGCATCCTGCAGGACCAGCTCAGCCTGTTCGTCAACTTCGACGAGCCGCAGAAGGAGGTCGCCACCGAGGCCGTCACCGAGCTTGCCTTCAACCCGGCGCTACTCAAGAAGGTCGACGAGCTCGAGCTTTCGGTGCGTTCGGCCAACTGCCTGAAGAACGACAACATCGTCTATATCGGCGACCTGATCCAGAAGACCGAAGCCGAGATGCTGCGCACCCCAAACTTCGGCCGCAAGTCGCTGAACGAGATCAAGGAAGTGCTGGCGGCGATGGGCCTGCACCTCGGCATGGAAGTGCCAGACTGGCCGCCGGAAAACATCGAAGACCTCGCCAAGCGTTACGAAGACCAATATTGAGCATGAATTCCAAGGATCGGCGGCGAGAGCCGCTCGATCCGACGGTCATGCGGAAAACCATCAGAGGCCGTGGCCTCTTGAACAACTGAAGAAGGAAAAGAGCCATGCGCCACGGTTTCAAAGGCCGTCGCTTCGCCCGCAGCATCAGCCATCGCAAGTCGATGTTCGCCAATCTTGCCGTCTCGCTGATCGAGCACGAGCAGATCGTCACCACCCTTCCGAAGGCGAAGGACCTGCGTCCGATCGTCGAGAAGCTGGTGACGCTCGGCAAGCGCGGCGACCTGCACGCCCGTCGCCAGGTGATCGCGCAGATCGGCAATGAAGGCGTCGTCAAGCACCTGTTCGAGACCATTGCCCCGCGCTACGCCAACCGCAACGGCGGCTATCTGCGCATCATGAAGGCGGGCTTCCGCCACGGCGACAACGCCGCCATGGCCGTCATCGAATTCGTCGACCGCGACACTTCGGCCAAGGGCGCCGCCGACCGCGCCCGCCTCGAAGCCGAAGGCGGCAACGAGGAAGCCGCGGCCGCTTGAGGCCCCGGTTTTCGGAAGTAACTGCGAGGGGCCTGCGGGCCCCTTTTGCATTTTGAAGGTGGAGCATCGGAGCCGGCGGATTTTCATACGCAAGCTCATGCTTTTGCGCGACAAGCACCTGATTTCCGTGCATTAGCCTTTCATTCTGCACAATCGTCGGGACAATGGCGCCTGATTTGGAGGATTCGGAATGCACCTCAAACGGCTGTTTCTCATTGCAGTTTGCGCGCTCGCCGCTTTCGTAGCGGCGCCGAGTGTCAGACAGGCATTGGCCGAGGATGCCGCCAAGCCGGCAGACCCTGGCCTCTCCGACGTGCTGACCGATCTGCTGCATGGGGTGGAAGGCGAGAACGCCACCTCGGGCCCCGACAAGCGCGTGCCCTTCGGTCGCGAGGAGGTGCAGCTTTCCTTCGCCCCGCTGGTCAAGCAGACCGCACCCGCCGTGGTCAATGTCTATGCCTCGCAGACCGCCAAGGTGACCTCGCCCTTCGAAGGCGATCCCTTCTTCGAGGAGTTCTTCGGCCGCGCCCAGCCGCGCGCGCAATCCTCGCTCGGCTCCGGCGTGCTGGTCGATCCAAGCGGCGTCATCGTCACCAACTACCATGTCATCAAGGATGCCGACGAGGTGAAGGTCGCGACCGCCGACGGGCGCGAATTCACCAGCAAGGTGATGCTCAAGGACGAGACGCTCGATCTGGCCGTGCTGAAAATCGCGGCCGACAAGCCGTTCCCGGTGATCGCCATCGGCGATTCCGACGCGCTCGAGGTCGGCGACCTGGTGCTCGCCATCGGCAATCCGTTCGGGGTGGGCCAGACCACCACCAGCGGCATCGTTTCAGCACTTGCCCGCAGCCATATCGGCGTCTCGGATTCGGGCTATTTCATTCAGACCGACGCCGCCATCAATCCCGGCAACTCCGGCGGCGCGCTGATCAACATGGGCGGCCAGCTGGTCGGCATCAACACGGCGATCTACAGCCGCAGCGGCGGCTCGATCGGCATCGGCTTCGCCATCCCGTCGAACATGGTGCGCGCCTTCGCTGATGCTGCGAAGGCCGGCCTCGACTTCTTTGAGCGGCCCTATATCGGCGCCGAATTTGAAGCCGTGACGCCACAGATCGCGGAATCGCTTGGCATGGAAAAGCCGACTGGCGCGCTGGTCTCGTCGGTCGACGCAACCGGCCCGGCCGGCAAGGCCGGGCTCAAGCCCGGCGATGTCGTGCTGTCGCTCAACAACACGCCGGTCGAAAGCATCGAGGCGCTGGACTACCGCATGGCGACGCTGTCGATCGGCACCAAGGCGACCTTCGCCATCTTAAGCAAGGGCCAGCAGGCGACACTGGAAATCCCGTTGGAGCGGGCGCCGGAAGGCGCCAAGGCCGCGGAAGTCACCCTGCATGGGCGCAGCCCGTTCTCGGGCGCCAAGGTGGCGGAACTGTCGCCGCGTCTTGCCCAGCGGCTGGGCCTGCGCACCGATCTCAAGGGCGTCACCGTGGTTGACATCAACCGCGATTCGCCAGCCGCCGATTTCGGCTTCCAGCCGGGCGACATCGTGCGGGAGGTGAACGGCACGAGCATCGACACAGCGACAACGCTGGCACAGGTCGCCCAGCAGGACACGCGCTGGTGGCGCTTTACCGTCGAGCGCGGCGGACAGACACTGCGCCAGGTGTTGCGTTACTGAGGCGATCTCCCCATCTGTGAAGATCGCGCTCCAACCAGAAGACATGCATGGCCGATCTGTTCAGCTTAGACGAACCGGAGAAGGCGCCGCCCGGCCGGCCGCTGGCCGACCGGCTGCGCCCGAAAAACCTTGGCGAGGTCGTGGGCCAGGAGCATTTGACCGGGCCGGATGGCGCGCTGACGCGATTGATCGATTCAGGCTCGCTCGGCTCGATGGTCTTCTGGGGGCCGCCCGGCACCGGCAAGACGACGGTGGCGCGGCTGCTTGCCGGCGAGACCAATCTTGCCTTCGAGCAGATATCGGCCGTGTTTTCCGGCGTTGCCGACCTCAAGAAGGTGTTCGAGGCGGCGAAGCTCAGGCGCTCCAACGGCCGCCAGACGCTGCTCTTCGTCGATGAGATCCACCGCTTCAACCGCGCCCAGCAGGATGGTTTTTTGCCCGTCATGGAAGACGGCACCGTGGTACTGGTCGGTGCCACCACCGAGAACCCGTCCTTCGAGCTGAATGCCGCGCTTTTGTCCCGCGCGCGGGTGCTGGTGTTCCGTTCCCTTGGCGAGGAGAGCATCGCCAAGCTTCTGGCGCGAGCCGAGGAGGCAGAGGGCAGGGCGCTGCCGCTCGACGACGAGGCGCGCGCCATGCTGATCCGCATGAGCGATGGCGACGGCCGCGCCTCGCTGACGCTGGCCGAGGAAGTCTGGCGCGCCGCCAAGCCGGGCGAGGTGTTCGGGCCGGAAGGCCTGCAGCGCGTCATCCAGCGCCGTGCGCCGATCTACGACAAGGGGCAAGACGGTCATTACAACCTGATCTCGGCGCTGCACAAATCGGTGCGCGGTTCGGACCCGGACGCCGCCCTCTATTATCTCGCGCGCATGTTCGATGCCGGCGAGGATCCGCTCTATCTCGGCCGCCGGCTGGTGCGCATGGCGGTGGAGGACATCGGGCTTGCCGATCCTCAGGCGCTGGTCATCGCCAATGCCGCCAAGGACGCCTATGACTATCTCGGCTCTCCCGAGGGCGAGCTCGCCTTCGCCGAGGCCACCGTCTATCTGGCTACCGCGCCGAAATCGAATGCCGTCTACACCGCCTTCAAGGCGGCGACGCAGGCTGCCAAGGAGCATGGCTCGCTGCTGCCGCCCAAACATATCCTCAATGCGCCGACGAAGCTGATGAAGGAGGAGGACTACGGCGCCGGCTACCGCTACGACCACGACGAGCCGGATGCCTTTTCAGGTCAGGACTATTTCCCGGAAAAAATGGGCCGCCACACATTCTACGATCCGCCCGAGCGCGGCTTCGAGCGCGATATCAGGAAGCGGCTGGAATACTGGGCAAAGCTGCGCAAGGAGCGGGAGTGAAGCTTGCGCGGTTGCAATGCTGGCGCAATCCTGACCACCAAACTTTCCGCGACCCAGATTGTGCAGAGCTGTGAAAAATCCTATTAAGGCGCACGGCTGACGGGGGTCGCCGTGATTTGGCTCACGCGAACAGGATCGCGCTCCCCGCGCGAAAGACTATGACAAAGCAAACCCGTAAGACCCTTCGTCAAGCTGCGATCGCAGTCCCACTTCTCGCGCTCGGCTTTTACTTCATCCCGATCCTGACGACGATCTGGATCGTCTGCGGTCTGATCGATGTGCTGCGCAATGCAAACAAGGATCTGTCGTTGTTCCGCGGCTATTTCCTCGGCAACGGCATCTTCACCTGGCTGCTGTCGCCCTTCAACCTGTTGGTTGACCTGCTTTGCTACCGGAACCCAGGCGTGTGGAAGCTGGAGCAGTTTCCCGCCGACTATCAGCGCGAGGTCAACGAGGTTCTCGACGTCTTTAAGGCTCGCAAGGACGAGATCATCGCCGATATCGACGCCAATTTCGGCACCGGCCGGCGTGGCATGTATGTCTATCAGTGGTATGGCAAGCACAAGATCGATAACGTGCCCGAATTCAACAAAGACTATAAATACATCAAGACCATCGCGGTCTCAGTCTTCAGGGGCAAGGAATCGACTTCCTGGCATTTCGGGCCGCTGCGGCTTAGCCTGCGCATCCTCTACAATCTGTTGCCGGTGAAGGCCGAAATTTTCGTCGAGTGCAACAACGCCAGGAACTACTGGCACGACAATCCGCTCTACATTTTCGACGACACGCTGCTGCACCGTTCGGTCAATGAGTATGACGGACGTCGCTACTGCGTGTTCATGGACATCATCCGTCCATCGCCATTCCCCGGCCTCGTCGCCGGCCTGCTCGCGATCGTCTCGGTAAGCGTCGAGCGCATCAATTCCATGTTCTACAAGAACTGGAAGATGATCGGTTCGTCCAAGGCCAAGAAGGCCGCTGCCAACTGAGACATCCGGCGCTTGCGGCGCCGGAGCGCTCCTTGGCGCGATCTTTGTCCATTGTTTGGGTCTTTGGCTCGCAACCGCACTGCCTTAGTGCTATGGCGCCGCTTTCAAACGGAAAAGCGTATCCATGGCAGGTGTTGAACAAATAACGGTGGAGGCCGGCGAGGCGGGCATGCGGCTCGACCGCTGGTTCAAGGTCCACTATCCGGGCCTCGGCTTCGGCCATTTGCAGAAGCTGTTGCGCTCCGGCCAGGTCCGCGTCGATGGCGGCCGGGTGAAGGCCGACACACGCGTCGAGCCTGGACAGACGGTGCGCATCCCACCGCTCGAGGTCGACAAGAAGGGCGATGCGCCGCTGACCGGCCACTCGATCCGCAACCAGGGCGATGCCGATGTGCTGGCCAAGATGCTCTTGCACGAGGACCCGAAAGTCTTCGTCTTCAACAAGCCGGCGGGCTTGGCCGTGCAGGGCGGCTCCGGCGTCACGCGCAATGTCGACGACATGCTGGAAGCCTGGCGCACCCAGAAAGGCGAGAAGCCGCGCCTCGTCCATCGCCTCGACCGCGACACTTCCGGCGTGCTGGTGGTTGCCCGCACCCGCCTTGCCGCGATGAAGCTGTCGGAAGCATTCCGGGCACGCGAGACGAAGAAGACCTATTGGGCTTTGGTCAAAGGCGTGCCGCCGAAGCGCGAGGACAAGATCTCGACCTGGCTGGTCAAGGAGGCTACGCCGGACGGCGACCGCGTGCGCATCGCCAAGCATGGCGAGAAGGGCGCCGACCATGCCGTGTCCTACTATCGCGTCGTCGAACAGGCGGCGCAGTCGCTGTCCTGGCTGGAGATGGAACCCTATACCGGCCGCACCCATCAGCTTCGTGTCCATGCCGCACATATCGGCTGCCCGATCATCGGCGATCCGAAATATTTCGAGGCTGACACCAACTGGGAATTCCCGGGCGGCATCCAGAACCGGCTGCATCTGCACGCGCGCCGCATCGTCATTCCGCATCCCGACCAGGGGGTGATCGATGTCACCGCGCCGATGCCGCCGCATATGCGCCAGAGTTGGAACCTGCTCGGCTTCGACGAGCAGAGCGCGGAGGACGGCAATTGAGCAGCGCCACCGACACGATCGACCGGCGCGACGCGGTGGACTTGACTGCGGCGGCGATGATGGTCGGGCTGACGCTGTCCTGGGGGCTGAACTACGTCGCCGCCAAGGTCTCCTACGCCGGCTACGATCCGGTGTTCGTGTCGATCGCGCGCTCGATCCTCGGCGGGCTTTGCGTGTTCGGCTGGTGTCGGTTGCGCGGCATCAAGCTGTTTGAAGCGGATGGGACACTGATCGTCGGCGCTGCTGTCGGGGTGCTCTTCGGTGTCGAGTTCCTGTTCCTCTATGTCGGGCTCGAATACACGACCGTTGCCCGCAACACGCTCTTGGTCAACACCATGCCTTTCTGGGTGCTGATCGGCGGCCATTTCCTGCTCGGCGAGCGCATCAACGCACGCAAGCTTGGCGGCCTCGTGCTGGCCTTCTGCGGCCTGCTGGCGGTGTTCTCCGACGGCATCATCGCCGGCAAGGATGCGACACTGACGGGTGACCTGCTCAGTCTCGGCTCGGGCATCCTCTGGGCGTTGACCAGCATCGTCATCAAGCGGTCGAAGCTGGTTGCGACCAGCGCCGAGAAGCTCCTGCTTTACCAACTGGCGGGCGCCGCCGTCGTCGGCGCCCTGGTGATGCCGTTCGCCGGACCACCGATCCGCGAAATCGCCGCATTGCCGACACTGGCATTGATGTTCCAGTCTTTCTATATCGTCGCCTTCACCTATGTTTTGTGGTTCTGGCTGCTCACACGCTATCCGGCAGCAGGCTTGTCCAGCTTCGCTTTCCTGTCGCCTGTGTTCGGCGTGCTGTGCGGCGCGGTTCTGTTGGGCGAGCCGCTGACGGTCAGGATTTTCGTGGCGCTGGCGCTGATCGCCGCCGGGCTGATCATCGTCAATCGCCCGGCGCGCAGGCAGCCCACGGTGTAAGGAGTTCGACATGCGCGATATCCTCGAAGACCTTGAAGCAGGAAAGCTGCTTTCCGACCCGGATCCGGTGCGCCGCGCCCAGATCCAGATGAAGACGCCGCTGCCGAAGCGCTTCTACAAGGCTGTTTCGGTCATGCCGGTCGAAAGCGGTTTTGCCGTCCACCTCGACGGCAGGCCGGTCCGCACGCCGGGAAAGGCGCTGCTGGTGCTGCCGACCGAGAGAGCGGCGGCGTTGGTCGCTGACGAGTTTTCCGCGCAGAGCGGGGTCATCGACCCCGTGACCATGCCGGTCATGCGCCTTGCCAACACCGCCATCGACGGCATCGCCAGCGATCCGCAAGCGGTGCTGGAGGACGTTCTGCGCTTCGCTTCGTCCGACCTGCTATGCTACCGGGCGGACGGCCCGCAGGGACTGGTCGATCGCCAGAACAAGCTCTGGGACCCGGTCCTCGACTGGGCGAGGAGCCGCCTTGGCGCGCGCTTCAACCTTGCCGAAGGCGTCATCCATGTCGAGCAGCCGCGCGAGACGATTGCCGTGCTTGGCGCCCATCTTGCCCAGCGCAGCGAGCCGCTGCGTCTTGCCGCCATCCATGTCATGACCTCGCTGACCGGCTCGGCTCTGCTTTCTTTAGCCGTCGATTTCGGTGATCTCGACGGCGAGGAGGCGTGGACCGCCGGCCATGTCGACGAGGACTGGCAGATCGAGCACTGGGGTCAGGATGCAGAAGCGGTCGCGCGCCGCTCGGCCCGCAAACGCGACATGATGGCTGCCGTCGCTCTGCTCGAAGCGCTGCAAACCTGAATGCAGCCCCCACTTTCGCATTGCACCTAATACGAAAGTCATAATCCCATCGTCGCGGTGCCTTTCGCGGGCGCTTTCTGCCATTTTTTCCGTCGTTGGTTGCGTTTTTTGAGTCCGCGTTCGGAGGAATTGCGGACGGTGGTGCGCAGCCATCGAGGACAGACGGGATCCACGGGAGGATATATCAATGGCAATGGTATCGACCGCCGGCAGAACCAGCCGCGGCATGACGCGGGAGGAAAAGAAGGTCATCTTCGCCTCTTCGCTCGGCACCGTTTTCGAATGGTACGATTTCTATCTCTACGGTTCGCTGGCCGCCTTCATCGGCGCTACCTTCTTCAGCCCGACCATCCCTGAGGCGACCCGCAACATCTTCGCGCTGCTGGCCTTCGCCGCCGGCTTCCTCGTGCGCCCGTTCGGCGCGCTGGTGTTCGGCCGCATCGGCGATCTCGTCGGCCGCAAATACACCTTCCTCGTCACCATGACGATCATGGGCCTGTCGACCTTTCTGGTCGGCCTGCTGCCCGGCTACGCCAGTTGGGGCATCGCCGCACCGGTGATCCTGATCGGGCTGCGCATGCTGCAGGGTCTGGCGCTGGGCGGCGAATACGGCGGGGCCGCGACCTATGTCGCCGAGCACGCGCCGGACGACCGCCGCGGTTATTACACGTCCTGGATCCAGACGACGGCGACGCTTGGCCTGTTCCTGTCGCTGATCGTCATCCTCATCGTCCAGGGTTCGCTCAGCAAGGAAACCTACGCTAGCTGGGGCTGGCGCATTCCCTTCATCGTCTCTTTCCTGCTGCTCGCCATCTCGATCTGGATCCGGCTTTCGCTCTCGGAGTCGCCGACCTTCCAACGCATGAAGGACGAGGGCAAGGGCTCCAAGGCGCCGCTGTCGGAAGCTTTCGGGCAGTGGAAGAACGCCAAGATCGCGCTGCTGGCGCTGCTTGGCCTCACCGCGGGCCAGGCCGTGATCTGGTACAACGGGCAGTTCTACGCGCTGTTCTTCCTGCAGAATGTGCTGAAGGTCGACGCGCAGTCGGTCAACATCATGATCGCGATCGCGCTGGCTGTCGGCTCGATCTTCTTTGTCGTGTTCGGCTGGCTGTCGGACAAGATCGGCCGCAAGCCGATCATCATGGCGGGTCTGGCGCTCGGCATTGTCTGCACCTTTCCGCTGTTCAAGGCGCTGACCTGGGCTGCCAACCCGGCGCTGGCGACCGCCCAGCAGAACACGCGCGCGACGGTGACGGCAGCGCCTGGCGACTGCAGGTTCCAGTTCAACCCGGTCGGCACGGCGAAGTTCACGACATCCTGCGATATCGCGACCTCGTTCCTGACCAAGAACTCGGTGCCTTACGACGTCGTTACGACGGCGGCACCGGGCACGGCGGCGACGGTCAAGATCGGCAACGAGACGGTGGAGTCCTATGACGCGGTCGCCGCCGGCGATCAGGCCAAGGCCAAGGAGGCCGCCTTCCAGAAGGCCGTCAACACGTCGCTCCAGGATGGCGGCTACCCGCTGAAGCGCGCCGCAGCCAAGGTGCCGGATCAGAAGCTCGACGCTTTCATCGCAGCCAATCCGGAGCTGAAGCTCGACGCCGCAGCTATCCGTGGCGGCGAGAAGACGACGATGCCGACCGACAAGGCGGTCACCGACAAGCTGCTGACCAAGGATGAGGCAGCCGGCGCCGCCGAGATCACCGTCTACAATATTCCAGGCGGCGGTCCCTTCGCCATGGTTGCCGATCCGGCAGGCATCAACTGGCCGTTGACGATCGGCATCCTGTTCATCCTCGTGGTGTTCGTGACCATGGTCTACGGACCGATCGCCGCAATCCTGGTCGAGATGTTCCCGACCCGCATCCGCTACACCGGCATGTCGCTGCCTTACCATATCGGCAATGGCTGGTTCGGCGGCCTGCTGCCGGCGACGGTGTTTGCGCTGAGCGCCTATAAGGGCGACATCTATTACGGCCTGTGGTACCCGGTGCTGATCGCGGCGATGTCGCTCGTCATTGGTATGATCTTCGTCAGGGACACGCTCGGCACCGACCTGCACACCAAGCAGTAGGCGATCGACCCCCTTGGAAAAGAAAAGCCCGGCGCGAGCGATCGCGCCGGGCTTTTCATGCAGAATTGGAAAAAGCCGGTCAGCTCTTGCGCTGGTTCTCTTCCTCGATCGCCGCCTCATGGTACCAGCCGTCGAAATCGGCGTGCGTATCGCGCAACGAGGCAAGCTCTGCCGCGAATTTGGCCTTTGCGCCTAAATTTGAGGCAGTCGCCCGGCCTGCAACCGGGAACATCAGAATCTTTGCCGACGGACGGGACGCGGTGACTTCCATTGGCGGCCTCCTTTCTTCTCCAGGAGCTTGTCGATTCAACTTTCTCCCAAAATAGGTTCTGCGATTCATTTAGGCAATATGCCCACAAAAAGAACAGTACTTGCCTATTTTTAAAGCAGAATTCGCGCCTGAGCGATTGCCGCGCATTGTTGAGACGGCTCAGCAAAATCAACGCTTTGCGATGACCATTTTGCCGCACCCGGGGCGGGGAGAGTGGCACACGAATTGCTTTTTAACGATCGGCAGGCCGGCGGGTCCGGCCATGCGTTGATTCCGCCAAGGCGGTGTCCAAGCAACGAGAGGCACTGGAATGACCAAATACAAGCTCGAGTATATCTGGCTCGACGGCTATACCCCGACCCCCAATCTGCGCGGCAAGACCCAGATCAAGGAGTTTGCCGAGTTCCCGACCCTCGAGCAGCTGCCGCTGTGGGGCTTCGACGGCTCCTCCACGAACCAGGCCGAAGGCCGCAGCTCCGACTGTGTGCTGAAGCCGGTGGCGCTCTATCCGGATCCTGCCCGCACCAATGGCATTCTGGTCATGTGCGAGGTCATGATGCCCGATGGCGTCACGCCGCATGCATCGAACAGCCGCGCCACCATCCTCGACGACGAGGACGCCTGGTTCGGCTTCGAGCAGGAGTATTTCTTCTACAAGGACGGCCGTCCTCTCGGCTTCCCCGAGAGCGGCTATCCGGCGCCGCAGGGCCCGTATTACACCGGCGTCGGCTACAAGAATGTCGGCGACATTGCGCGCCAGCTCGTCGAGGAGCATCTCGACCTCTGCCTCGCCGCCGGCATCAACCATGAAGCATCAACGCCGAGGTGGCGAAGGGCCAGTGGGAATTCCAGATTTTCGGCAAGGGCTCTAGGAAGGCTGCCGACCAGATGTGGATGGCGCGCTACCTGCTGCTGCGCCTGACCGAGAAATACGGCATCGACATCGAGTTCCACTGCAAGCCGCTCGGCGACACCGACTGGAACGGCTCGGGCATGCATTGCAATTTCTCGACCAAGTACATGCGCGAAGTCGGCGGCAAGGCCTATTTCGAGGCGCTGATGGCGCAATTCGAAAAGAACCTGATGGATCACATCGCAGTCTACGGTCCGGACAACGACAAGCGCCTGACCGGCAAGCACGAGACCGCGCCGTGGAACAAGTTCTCCTACGGCGTCGCCGACCGTGGCGCTTCGATCCGCGTGCCGCACTCCTTCGTGAAGAACGACTACAAGGGCTATCTGGAAGACCGCCGCCCGAACTCGCAGGGCGACCCCTACCAGATCGCCTCGCAGGTTCTGAAGACGATCTCGCAGGTCTCGACCGCTGCGGTCTCGGCTGCGGCCTGATCTTATCGGCGCGGGCGGCGGCCCGCTGCCAGCCTGTCGATGAAGAAAGCCCCGGCGGAAACGCCGGGGCTTTTGCGTGATTGTCTGCCGGTAACAATGGCCCGCCGCGTTGCCGTCAGCCTGCAATGACGCCGCGCGATTTGAGCGCCGCCACCACCTTGGCGTGCGGCAGGGCAGGGGTGCGGTTGCCGTCGCGGCCGACCATGTCGGCGTTGGCGATCAACGCGTTGAGCACGGCCTCCTCGGTCGCCTGCACGACGGCGGTATAGAATTCGTCCATGCGGCCCCAGGGGATGAAGTCCATATGGCTGTAGCTCTCAACGGTCGGCGCGCCCTTCGGGAAGCGGCCGTTGAGCGCATCAGGGTTGGCTGTCGAGAAGGCCAGAAAAATATCGCCGGAGAAATGCGAGCCGGCGGTGCCGGTGCGCGCCAGTCCGAGGGGCACGCGCCGCGCAAGCGCCTTGCATTGGCCGGGCAGCAGTGGCGCATCGGTGGCGACGATGCTGATACAGGAGCCGGCGCCGGTCGGCTGGCCGCTGAAATAGGCTTCCATCGGGTTGTCGGCCGCGAGTTCATGCCCAAGCGGCACGCCAGCGATGCTGAGCTCGTTGCGCGAGCCGAAATTGGCCTGCAGGAAGACGCCGATCGTGTAGGAGCGGTGGCCATAGTCGACGATCCGCGACGCGCTGCCGGAGCCGCCCTTGAAGGCGTAGCAGTTCATGCCGGTACCGCCGCCGACCGAGCCTTCCTCGATGGCGCCGCCGGCAGCAACGTCGATCGCTTCGATCGCATGTTCGACGCTGACATGCGAGCCGTTGATGTCGTTGAGATAGCCGTCCCAGGTCTCGGCCACCACGGGCAACAGCCACTGGTTTGCGACTTCCGGCTTGTTGCGCGCCACCCAGTCGATGACGCCGCGATGGCAGGGGCCGACCGCATGCGTGTTGGTGATCAGGATCGGCATGTTGAGGCTGCCGGCTTCTTCCAGCCACGAGGCGCCGGTCATCTCGCCATTGCCGTTGAAGGAATGATAGCCGGCAGCACATGCGATGCCGACGCCGTCGCGGCCGAGCGGCAGGATCGCGGTGACGCCGGTGCGGACCGGCCCATGCCCGAGGCTGAGCTTGCCGTCGCCCTTGATGAGGGTCGAGTAACCCACGAGCACGCCATCGACATCGGTGATGGCGTTTGCCGGACCGGGTGTGCCGGCCTGGGGAATGCCAAGCCCGCGGGCGCGCGGCTTGCCGGTTGGCGTGGTGGTCGAGGCTGCTCGTTGGTCCATGCTGAAAAATGCTCCGTTTATGATAGCCGGTTCAGCGAAGGCTGCAGCCGGTCGCAAGCTCGGCGTAACTGGTGAGGATCGCCATTGCCGAGGCGTGATCGACAGCAGGCACGACATTGACGAGGTGGAGGCCGAGCCCGTCTTCCAGCACGACAAGGCTGCGGGCGATGACTTCGCTGGCGGCGTTCAGCTTGAAGATGCCGGTGGCGGCGCCCGCTTCGAGGATGCCGACATAGATCGCCGCCTGGCGCCCGAACAAGGTTATGTGGCGCGCGGCGTAGCTCGCATCCGAGCGCGAATAGGCGCCGAGCTCCAGAAGGAGCCGGCAAAGCTGGTCGTCCGGGTCGGTCGGCAGGCCGCTTTCGAGCATCGTCTTCAGCCGCAGCCGGGGATCGGCGATCGCGGCGACCACCGCCGCGCGCTGCGTGCAGAAGCGCTCGACCGCCTTTTTCTGCACGTCGTCCAGGAGCTCCTTGAGGCCCGGATAATAATAGAGCAGGGCGCTCGAACTCATGCCGGCCTCGTTGGCGACGTCGCGCAAGGTGACGCCGGCGAGGCCGCGCTTGGCGATCATCGATTCCGCTGCCGCGACCAGCGTCAGGCGGCGATCGGCCTGTGTTTTGGGTCTGCCCATTTCGTTTCCTGAATTTGATTCAATTAAAACTGGCCAGTGAACTTTTGCAAGTCGGCATATCGCATATTCATTGACGGTATGTGTCAGCGCGGATAGGTTCCGTTGCGGGTAGTAATTTTTATCAAATTAAAAAAAGGGGAGGAAAATGTCCACGAACGAAGCCACCAGAGCGGCCGTCGACAAGGCCGCACCCGGCGCCAAGGGCCTGGACCGCGCACTGAACGCATTGGGCACGCTGATGATCGTGCTTTCAGCCGTAACACCGGCATCATCGGTCTTCATCATCGTGCCGGGCGTCATCGCATTGGCCGGCACGGGCTCGTTCCTGAGCTTCGTGATCGCCGCCATCATCGGCCTGTTCATGGCCTTCGTTTATGCCGAGCTTTCGTCGGCCTATCCGATGGCCGGCGGTGAATACACCATGATCGGCCGCACGCTCGGCCGCTTCTGGGGTTTTGTCACGCTGGTGCTGGTGTTCGTGTCGATCGTCCTGATCGTCGCTGTTATCGCGCTCGGCGTCGGCACTTATCTCGGCGTCCTCATCCCCAATCTCAGCCCGCAATGGGTGGGCGTGGTGACGATTGCGCTGGCCGGTGCGGTCGCCGCCATGCGCATCAAGCTCAACGCCTTCGTCACCGGCATCTTCCTCGGCATCGAAATGCTGGCGCTGCTGATCCTGACCGGCCTGGGCTTCGCCAATATCGAGCGGCCGCTCTCCAGCCTGTTTACCTCGCCGCAGTTGCTCGATACCACGTCCAACGCGCTTGTCCCCACCTCGGCCGCTATCATCCTCGCGTCCACCGCCGTCTCGCTCTTTGCCTATAACGGCTACGGCGCTGCCGCCTATTTCGGCGAGGAGACGCATGACGCCAAGCGCAACATCGGCAAGGTCGTACTGTGGGCGTTGGTGATCACGGTCGCCGCCGAGCTCATCCCGCTGACCGCCGTGCTGCTCGGCGCGCCCGATCTCGTCGGCCTGCTCTCAGCACCCCAGAAGATCGAGTATTTCCTCGAGGCGCGCGGCGGCCATTGGCTGACGGTGGCGATCAGCCTAGCGATCGCCGTCGCCATCTTCAACGCCGTCATCGCCATCATCCTGCAGGCGGCACGGCTCCTGTTCAGCTCCGGCCGCGACAAGACCTGGTTCGGCCCGATCAACAACGCGGTCGCTTCCGTCCATGGCAGCTACGCCTCGCCATGGATTGCCACAATCGTGGTCGCGATGCTGGCAGCGCTCGCCTGCTTCATCGACCTCAACCTTCTGCTGGTGGTCAGCGGCACCTCGCTGGTGGTGATCTATGCGCTGCTTTGCGTAGCCGTCTTCGTCGGCCGCCGCAACGGCACGACCTCGGGCGGACATTACCGGATGCCGCTGTTTCCGGTGCCGGCGATCCTCGCTTTCCTGGCGCTGATTTACGTCGCCTATCAGAACCTGCTCGACGCAGCCTTCGGGCGGCCAAGCCTTATCGCGACCCTGGCGATCATGGCCGTCGCGGCGATCTATTTCCTGCTGTTCCTGGCGCGGCGCGCCGACTGGACGCTACACGGCCCCGACGAGCTTGCGGGATAGACCTCAGCCCTCCGAGGTCCGTCCATGCGAGAACCCCGGCTTTCGCCGGGGTTCTTTTTATCGGAAATGCAGTCGTTTAGACCGAGTAATACATGTCGTACTCGACCGGATGCGGGGTCATCTCGAAGCGCATGACTTCCGCCATCTTCAGTTCGATATAGCTGTCGATCTGATCGTCGTCGAAGACGCCGCCGGCCTTCAGGAAGCCGCGGTCCTTGTCGAGGCTCTGCAGCGCTTCGCGCAGCGAGCCGCAGACGGTCGGGATCTTCTTCAGTTCCTTCGGCGGCAGGTCGTAAAGGTCCTTGTCCATCGGCTGTCCCGGATGGATCTTGTTCTTGATGCCGTCGAGGCCGGCCATCAGCATGGCGGCGAAGCCGAGATAGGGGTTCGCGCCCGGATCGGGGAAGCGGACCTCGACGCGCTTCGACTTCGGCGACGAGCCGAACGGGATGCGGCAGGATGCCGAGCGGTTGCGTGCCGAGTAGGCGAGCAGCACCGGCGCTTCGTAACCCGGCACCAGGCGCTTGTAGGAGTTGGTCAGCGGGTTGGTGAAGGCGTTGATGGCCTTGGCGTGCTTGATGATGCCGCCGATGTAGAACAGGCAGGTCTCCGACAGGCCGGCATATTCGTTGCCGGCGAAGGTCGGCTTGCCGCCCTTCCAGATCGACTGGTGGACATGCATGCCCGAGCCGTTGTCGCCGAACACCGGCTTCGGCATGAAGGTGGCCGTCTTGCCATAGGCGTTGGCGACCTGGTGCACGACATACTTGTAGATCAGCATCTTGTCGGCGTTGCGCACCAGCGTGTCGAACTTGATGCCGAGCTCGTGCTGGGCGGCGGCGACCTCATGGTGATGCTTTTCGACGCGCACGCCCATCTCGGCAAGCACGGTCAGCATCTCCGAGCGCATGTCCTGGCAGGAGTCGACCGGCGGCACAGGGAAATAGCCGCCCTTGATGCGCGGACGGTGGCCGAGATTGCCGGTCTCGTAGTCGGTGTCGTCGTTGGACGGCAGCTCGGTCGAGTCGAGGCGGAAGCCGGTGTTGTAGGGATCGGCCTTGTATTTGACGTCGTCGAACACGAAGAACTCGGCCTCCGGACCGACATAGACCGTGTCGCCGATGCCTTCCGACTTCATATAGGCCTCGGCCTTCTTGGCGGTGCCGCGCGGGTCGCGGTTGTAGGCTTCGCCAGAGACAGGGTCGAGGATGTCGCACAGGATGACCATGGTCGACTGGGCGAAGAACGGATCCATGTGGACGGTGTCCGTGTCCGGCATCAGCACCATGTCGGACTCGTTGATCGCCTTCCAGCCGGCGATGGATGAGCCGTCGAACATCACGCCGTCGGCGAACATGTCTTCCTCGACCTCGACGACATCCATCGTCACATGCTGCAGCTTGCCCCGCGGATCGGTGAAGCGCAGGTCGACGAACTTCACGTCGTTATCCTTGATCTGCTTCATGATGTCTTTGGCTGTCGTCATGTCATGTATCCCTGTGTGATGACGTTTTTTGATGATGACGGTTCAGAAAGGTGGGGGGCGTCAGACGGCGTCCATGCCCGTCTCGCCGGTGCGGATGCGGACGACTTCCTCGATGTTGGAGACGAAGATCTTGCCGTCGCCGATGCGGCCGGTCTGCGCCGCCTTGCGGATGGCTTCGATGGCGCCTTCGACGGCGTCGTCGCCGAGCACCACCTCGATCTTCACCTTGGGCAGGAAGTCGACGACATATTCGGCACCCCGATAGAGCTCGGTGTGGCCTTTCTGCCGGCCAAAACCCTTGGCCTCGGTGACGGTGATGCCCTGCAGTCCGGCCTCCTGAAGCGCTTCCTTCACTTCGTCCAGCTTGAATGGCTTGATGATCGCTTCGATCTTTTTCATGTAGAAAGTGGCCTCCACTGCCAAAGAGACGGGTTGTGCGCCCCGCTTGCGCCTCCATCAAGCACGAAGCGTGCCAATTCCCGGAGATTGGAAGCGGTATCGGGCGATTCAGATGCCATGCCGCACCCGGATGCAAATTCGCGTCATCCGCTGCATTGGATGCGTCATCGACGCCCAAAGCCTATACATCGCTCCTCCATCCGTCTGCGCAAAATTTGGGCAGATAGCGCAATTTGCAGGCAGATTCCCCTCCGGACGCCGCCGCTTTGTACTGGCATTCGGCCGCTGCTGTTTGCTTCGAACCGCAAATCGGACAATGCTTGATCAGATGGAGATCGGCAATCCCATGCACAGCGAACTTCTTTCGCCGGCCGAGATGGCCGAGGCCGACCGGTTGGCGATCGCGGCAGGTCCGCTCGACGGCTACGGGTTGATGCGCCGCGCCGGCGAGGCGGTAGCGGCCCTGGTGTTGGCGCGATACCCCGGAGCGACGCGGGTGCATGTGCTGTGCGGTCCCGGCAACAATGGCGGCGACGGCTATATCGTGGCGCGCCTGCTCCAGGAGAGCGGCGCCGACGTCGCGCTGTGGGTGTCGGGCGAGCCGCGGGCTGGAAGCGATGCCGCGCTTGCCGCGGCCGACTGCCCGCTCGAGCGTAGGCCGCTGCCCGCCTTTGCCGCCGAGCCCGGCTCGCTCGTAGTCGACGCGCTGTACGGCGCAGGGCTCTCAAAGCCGCTTTCGGGCGACGCTGCCAAGGCGGTCCAGATCGTGACGGAGCTCGGCTTGCCGGTCGTCGCCATAGACCTGCCTTCCGGCGTTTCCGGTGAAAGCGGCGCCATCCTCGGCAGCGCATTTCGCGCGGCAACGACCGTGACCTTCGCGCGAAAGAAGCCGGGGCATCTGCTTTTGCCCGGCCGCGAGCAGTGCGGCGAGATCGTGCTTGCCGACATCGGCATCGGCGACGACATCATCGCCCGGATCGCTCCGCGAACCTTCGAGAACGGGCCGGCGCTCTGGTTGGAAACTTTTCCGGTCCCGGCTGTCGATGCGCACAAATACAGGCGCGGCCATACCAGCGTCTTTTCCGGTGGGCCTTCGGCGACCGGTGCCGCGCGGCTGTCGGCGCTAGCTGCTGCGAGAAGCGGGGCAGGGGCGGTGACGGTGCTGTCGCCGGCGAACGCCATGCAGGTGAACGCCGCGCACCTCACCTCGATCATGTTGCATAAGGCCGAAACGGTTGCCGACCTCGGCGCATTCCTCACCGATCGCCGTCCTTCGTCCTTTGTGCTCGGTCCGGGATTCGGTGTCGGTGAAAAGGCGCGCGACTTTGCCCTTGCGCTGCTCGGCGCCGGGCAAGGGCAGGACGCAGGCATTGAAGGACTGGTGCTCGACGCCGACGGCATCACCTCGTTTCGCGACGAGCCTGAGACGCTGTTCCAGGCTGCCCGCAGGTCCGGCGCGCCGGCGCTGGTGATGACGCCGCATGAGGGCGAGTTCGGCAGGCTGTTTCCTGACATTGCGAACGACAAGGCGCTTTCCAAACTGGCCAAGGCGCGCGCGGCGGCGGCGCGTGCCAATGCCGTCATCGTCTACAAAGGCGCCGACACGGTGATCGCGGCACCAGATGGCCGCGCCGCCATCAACAGCAACGGAGCGCCCTGGCTTGCCACCGCCGGCTCGGGCGATGTGCTGGCGGGGATCATCGCCGGATTGCTTGCTCAAGGCATGCCGGCCTTCGAGGCGGCCTGCGCCGGTGTCTGGATTCACGCCGAAGCCGGCAGCCGGTTCGGTCCGGGACTGATCGCCGAGGATCTGCCGTTCGCGATGGTGCCTGTGCTGCACGAACTGGTGAAAGGCGCGATGGCTGTCCGATGATGCGGCTTGCGGTCCTCATTGCGATCGCCGCCATCGCTGTCTTTGGCGCGCAGACAGCGCATGCCGCCGACCGTCCGGTCACCATCGTCGACGATCCGCGCTTGCTCGCCGCGCTTGACGCCAAGGGCTACGGCTTCGCTGGCATCTTCAGCGTCAGCGGCAAGAACGACCTGAAAGCGCTCTACGACACTGCACCTGCCTACCATGCCATCGTCGAGACCGTGGCCGGCACTGCGCGCCGACATGAAGGCCGGCGGCCGGCCGCTCTATGAAGTGACCGACGGCAATGTCGGCCGCATCATCGGCCAGTTCGCGGCCTTCGCACCCGCCATCTCGCGCACCGCCTATACCTGCCGACCGCCCAAGATCGGCGTTCCAGGCGGTTTCGCCTATCGCGGCTGCGACGCCAAGGATCTGGCCTTCGCCGCCTTCAAGGCCGGCAAGCCGATGCCGAGCGAAATCTGCGGCCTGGTCGGCGGCAAGAAGTTCGATATCTGCGTGGCCACCAACAATTTCGACCAATGCCTGGGCGGCGCCGTCAATCGAGGCAACCGGCCGGCCTGCTCGGCCGAGCATTTCTGCCGCGAGGACTATATGTGCCAGTCGCTGCCGCCCGACACGCCGGGCGTGGCCAAGGTCAAGGGCATCGGCTTCTGCTCGCCGACCTACTTTATCTTCCAGATGCGCATCGACAACCATGCGACGCCATGGGCGAGCACGGCCCGTGCAGGCATGGGCGCGGGTTTTGGCGCGGTCGCGGAGGAGTAGACCGGTCAGGCGCCTTGCAGGCGGGGCGTGTGCGCCACAGCGTCCGCCAGGGCTGCAAGCACCCGTTCCTCGCTGACACCGCGCGTATCCCGGATCCAACTCGGCGTAGAAACCGGAGACTCCAGAAACCGGACGTGATCGTTCACAGGCCCGGTTTCATAAGACCGGTTCGATCCGAAGATGAGCACGCACGGTCCCCCCAGAGCCGCTGCCGCGTGGCAGATCCCGCCGTCGACGCCGAGAAAGACGGTCGAGGCGGCGATCTGGCACATGGCGTCGGTGATGTCGGGAGTCGACGTGAAATCCACTGCCTCCGGAAGCGCTGCTCTGATCTGGGCCGCGGCCTCGCGCTCGCGAGGACCGCCGACGATCCAGACCGACCAGCCGCGCCTGGCGTGATCCTTGGCGATCGAGATGAAGCGCTGTGCCGGCCAAGCGCGGAAGTTGCTGAATTCCGACGTGTAAAGCGCCAGTGCTGGTCTCGCCGCGTCGATCCCGTGCCGGACGCGCCAAGCCGAGAGATCCTCGGGCGGAACCACCATTCGCGGCTCCGGCAACTGCATGTCGCCACCGGGCTGCTCACCCAACATGGCAACGGCGCAGACCTGCTCGAACAATCTGGTCTTGCGCGGTCCGAAGGCCACCATGGCCCGCAACCAGCCGGCCGGCAGCCGGTTGACGATGCCGAACTGGAGCTCACGCGGGTAGCCGATGCGCTCGGGTATGCCTGCTAGCCACGGCACCAGGGCCGCCTTGGTGCTGCTGGTGAGCAGATAGGCTGCCTGATAGTTCTCCTGACGGAGTTCACGCGCCAGGCGCGCCCGTTCCCTGAGGCCAGGATTCCAATGCCGTTCGACTATCCAAGCCTTCCGGACATGCGGCATTAATCGCGCCAGCGGCGCGGCGATCGGCGAGGTGACGACATCGATCGGGTGCCCGGGAAACGTCGCTGCTATGATTTGGATTGCCGAGTGGCAGCGGATGAAGTCGCCGATTGCCGGCAAGCAGAAGACGAGAATGGGGCGCAACGCGCGATACCTTTTCGATCCGACGCGGCCGCAACGGGCGGCCAGCACGCCGGTTCCTTGTCACGGAAGCGCTTCGCCATCAAGGATACGGGCATAGAGTTCAAGATAGGCCTTCGCGGTTTTCGCGATCGGAAATCTGTCGGCGGCCGATTCACGGCATTTGTGCGCGCACAGCTCTGCGATCTCGGCAAAGCCGCGCGCGAATTCTCCGTCACTGTCGAAGAAGCGGCCCGTGTCCGCGTCCACCGTTTCCGGCAATGCGCCGTATGCCGTGGTCAGCACGGGCGTGCCACATAGCATGGCCTCCACAGGCGCGTTGCGACCTTCCAGGCATGAAGGTGGACGATCTGGGTGTCTCGCGGGATCGCCGCGCGCCCGCGACGAGGACGACACGGTGTCCTTGCCTGACCAGTTCAGTGGCCAGCCAGTCGACCTGACGTTCTATCCCGCCATAGCCTTCGCACGGAATAACGCCCTTCGTTGCAAGAGTTATTAGCATTCCCGCACCAATGGCGTTAGGGAGTGCTAATTGTCAACCTTCTAAGGCGGCTATGATTTGGAAACCACAGATCTCTGATAGAAGTGCCGGCAGCTGACTTGATGCGAGACTTGGACAGAACGCTTTCACAGCGGGATGTTGTCGTGCTTCTTCCAGGGGTTCTGCATGTCCTTGTTGCGCAGCATACGCAATGCCCGCTCGACACGGCGGCGGGTCGAGTGCGGCATGATCACCTCGTCGACATAGCCGCGCTCGGCCGCGACGAAGGGCGACAGGAAGCGATCCTCGTAAGCCTTTGTGTGGGCAGCGATCTTTTCCGCGTTGCCGATATCCTTGCGGTAGATGATCTCGACCGCGCCCCTGGCGCCCATCACCGCGATCTGCGCCGTCGGCCAGGCATAGTTCATGTCACCGCGCAGGTGCTTTGAGGCCATGACGTCGTAGGCGCCGCCATAGGCCTTGCGGGTGATCACGGTGATCTTCGGCACTGTCGCCTCGGCATAGGCGAAGAGCAGTTTTGCGCCATGCTTGATCAGCCCGCCATATTCCTGCGCGGTGCCGGGCAGGAAGCCCGGAACGTCGACGAAGGTGACGATCGGTATCGAGAAACAGTCGCAGAAGCGCACGAAGCGCGCCGCCTTGCGGCTGGCGTCGGAATCGAGCACGCCGGCCAGCACCATCGGCTGGTTGGCGACGAAGCCGACGGTTCGACCGTCAACGCGGCCGAAGCCGGTGACGATGTTCTTGGCGAAGCTTGCCTGGATCTCGAAGAAGTCGCCTTCGTCGGCGACTTTGAGGATCAGTTCCTTGATGTCGTATGGCTTGTTGGCGTTGTCGGGGATCAGCCGGTCGAGCGACAGGTCGTGATCCATCACCGACTGATAGCATTCGATCTCGGGAATCTCGGCCGTGTTGGATGCTGGCAAAAGGTCGATCAGCCGGCGCATCTGCAGCAGCGCCTCGACGTCGTTGTCATAGGCGCCGTCGGCGATGGAGGATCTGGTCGTGTGCACCGTGGCGCCGCCGAGGCTCTCGGCCGTCACCGTCTCGTTGGTCACCGTCTTCACCACATCCGGCCCGGTGACGAACATGTAGGAAGTGTCGCGCACCATGAAGATGAAGTCGGTCATGGCGGGCGAATAGACGTCGCCGCCGGCGCAAGGACCCATGATCAGCGAAATCTGCGGGATGACGCCGGAGGCGAGCACGTTGCGCTGGAAAATCTCAGCATAGCCGCCGAGTGCTGCCACACCTTCCTGGATGCGGGCGCCGCCCGCGTCATAAAGGCCGATGATCGGCGCGCGGTTGCGCAGCGCCATCTCCTGCACCTTGATGACCTTCTCGGCGTGGGCTTCCGACAGCGAGCCGCCGAACACGGTGAAATCCTTGGCGAAGATATAGACGGGACGCCCATTGACCGTGCCCCAACCGGTCACCACGCCGTCACCGGCGATCTTGGTCTTCTCCATCCCGAAGTCGGTGGAGCGGTGCTCGACATACATGTCGAACTCCTCGAACGAACCCTCGTCGAGGAACACCTCGATGCGCTCGCGGGCGGTCAGCTTGCCCTTTTTGTGCTGGGCCTCGATCCGCTCCTTGCCGCCGCCCATGCGGGCGATCTCGCGGCGGCGCTCGAGTTCCTTCAGCACGTCTTTCATCGCTGCCCCCAATAAGGAAAGGTGATTTGTGGTAATCGCGAGGGCAGCCGAGCGCAAGCGGCGCTTTTCGTCGTCGTTTTGCTGCGCTGCAACATAGCCTCTTGCATTTTTGGCCGGACTCGGCCATATGCGGCGGCATAGGCGCTTGGGCCGGAACTGTCCGGCTTTCTCCACGCATGAGACTGGTTGCGTCTGTTTTCCCTCTTTCCGGCAAGTCGGCCCCGACTGGTTGGCAACGTGGCGAAAAAGCCCCGGAGCATGAAGCTCGCGGGCACGACAGCGCAGCCGCGCGGACGTTTCGTCCGCCGCCTTGTCGTTCCTGACAATTTTTCGACGGCAGGTTGCGCCCTGCCGCCATTGCTGTTTGCGGCCTCGCGCCGCATGAAAGAAGAATATTTTGACCAACGAAAACCAAGCGGAACCGAACGGTTTCGCAGCCCTTGGAATAACCGGCGCGCTGCTCAAGGCCGCCAATGCGGCCGGTTTCACCGATCCGAAGCCGATCCAGGCGCAGGCGATCCCGCCGCAGCTTGAAGGCCGCGACATATTCGGCATCGCCCAGACCGGTTCGGGCAAGACTGCAGCCTTCGCGCTGCCGATCCTGTCGAAGATCATCGGCCTCGGCACCAAGCGCCGGCCGAAGACGGCGCGCGCGCTGATCCTGGCGCCGACGCGCGAGCTAGCCGTGCAGATCGAGGACACGATCAAGCTGCTTGCCAAGGGTGCGCATATTTCGACCGCGCTCGTGCTCGGCGGTGTCTCCCGCTACAGCCAGGTGAAGAAGATCGCGCCCGGCGTCGACATCCTGATCGCCACGCCCGGCCGGCTGACGGACCTCGTGCGTGAGGGTGACCTCATCCTTGCCGACACCAAATGGCTGGTGCTGGACGAGGGCGACCGCATGCTCGACATGGGCTTCATCAACGACGTCAAGCGCATCGCCAAGCAACCGCGCCGGACCGCCAGACGGCGCTGTTCTCGGCGACGCTGCCGAACGAGATCGCGGAGCTTGCCAAGGGCCTGCTGAAGAATCCCGTCCGCATCGAGGTCGCGCCGCAGAGCACGACGGCGGCCGAGATCGTGCAGAGCGTGGTGCTTGCGCGCACGAAGCAGAAGCGTCAGGTGCTGTCCAAGATGCTGGCCGACGAGGCGATGCGCTCCGTGATCGTGTTCTCGCGCACCAAGCATGGTGCCGACCGCGTCACCAAGGATCTTGCCCGCGACGGCTTCAACGCCGCCGTCATCCACGGCAACAAGTCGCAGAACGCGCGCCAGAAGGCGCTCAACGATTTTCGCGACGGTTCGGTGCGCATCCTGGTGGCGACCGACATAGCCGCGCGCGGCATCGACGTGCCCGGCATCAGCCATGTCGTGAATTTCGATCTGCCGGACGAGGCGGAAAGCTATGTCCATCGTATCGGCCGCACAGGCCGCAACGGCAGGGACGGCATCGCGATCACGCTTTGCGATCCGTCGGAGAACGCCAAGCTGAGGCAGGTCGAGCGCATCATCCGCATGAAGCTTCCGGTGATCGCCGATCACCTCGGCAGCCCCGATCCGCAGCGTGATCCGAAAGAGAGGACCGAACGTCATTTCGAGCCGGCCAATGACCGCGAGCATCATGGGGCTCGCCGTGACGGCCGTCGCCCCGGTAGCGGCAACAATGGCAAGAAACGCTTCGGCGGTAACCCCAATGGCGAGCGCCAATTCGCGCCGAAACCGCAAGGCGAGCGTCCGGCGGGCGCGAAGCCGAACGGCGAGCGCAAGCCTGACGGCTTCAAGCGCTTCAAAGGCAACAAGCGCCGCTTCGGCGGCAAGCGGCCGGCGAACCGGGCTGCTTAAGTCCCCACTGACTGCCCGCCAGAAAATGGAAACGGCCGGAGCATTGCTCCGGCCGTTTTCATTCACTGGCTTGATTGCTGCTGCATCAGTGCCTTTACCCACACCACGATGCGCTCGGTGAGAAAACCGGTGGTCTGCGGCGACAGCGCATCGCCGGCAATGACGTGGTTGTCGGGGTCGCCGGTATCGTCCACCGGCACCAACTCGTGCGGGCCGCCCCAGCGGCCGGCGATCTCACGCGTGCGGTCCGGCCGCACCACCTTGTCGGCATCCGAGAAGATGAACAGGGCAGGGATGGTTGCCTTCTCGACCGGCGCGCCATAGGCGAGATCGGTGAGTGCAGCCATTGGCAGGGTCGCCGACATCGGATATCTGGTGGTCCAGAATTTTTCGTGCAGCGCGTTGCGCGCGGGAAAGCTGCGCTCCTTGCCGCCGACGAGCTCGGCGATCTGCTTGCCCCAAGGCATGGTAAGCACCTCGGCGCCGGACGCCTTGACGCCAAAATTCGGTGAGATGAACGCGATCGCCGCGACGCCGTCGGAGGCGCCTGGCTGGGTTGCGGCCCAAGTCGCCAGCGAGCCGCCGGTCGAGGTGGCGATGACGATCACCTTGTCGCCGATCGCGCGGCCGATGGCGAGAGCCTCTTCATAGTCGTTGATCCAGGCGTTGACGCTGCCTTCCGCCATGGCGGCGCCGCCCTGCCCGTGGCCGGTCAGGCGCGTGTAGAAGAGATTGGCGTCGAGTTCATCCGCGACGTCGTCGGGCAGCGGACGAACCTCGCCCTTCGAGGCCGAGAAGCCATGGATATAGACGATCGAAAACTTCGTCTTGGCGTGAATCATCGGGTTCGCCCAGATGATTTCCTTGTCCAGCCCGTCGCGAATATTGGGCACGGCGGCTTCTTCGCGCGCCAGATAGGCCTGTGGATCGTCGCCGATCACCGAAGGATCGAAGCGGATCGTCGTGTCGACGGCAACGCGTGGCCCGAGAACGAAACCGGCGACCAGAAGGAGGGCGAGACCCAGTACCGCAAGCACGATCCGTCGCCCCATCACCGACTCCAAACAACAATCTTCAACCTATGGCCGCATTTTTGCGGACAGGCAATCGCGGCTGACGGTTTTAAAACGCCGCGCCTGAGCGGATTTACGTGGGTACTCTAGGCTGTTTGTATATGTCGCTATCCCAAGACCGCTGCGCAGTTTTGGGCGACACGCTTATGTCGCCTGGTCCGGCGACCTGCCTGTCTCTTTCGGTATCTTGCGATCGAAAAACAGCGGTCGCGCCTTCCAACTGGTCGTCAGGCTGATGACCAGGCGGCCGATCGGACGCGGCAACAAACTAAGCAGCTTCAAGGGCCAGCTTATGTGGTAGGGGAAGGTGACTTCGAAGCCGCCCTTTCTGATGCCACGCGCCATGCGGCGCGACGCGCGTTGCACAGGCATCAGGCTTGGCATCGGCAGCGTGTTCTTTTCCGTCAGCGGCGTGTCGACGAAGCCCGGGTTGATCACCTGAACGCGGATGTTCATCTTGTCGAAATCGTATTTCAGCGACTCCGCCAGGATATTGATCGCCGCCTTGGTGCCGCCATAGGCCGCGGTGGTCGGCCAGCCGGAATAGGCAGTGACCGATCCGACCAGGACAACATGCCCGCGCCCTCGCGTGCGCATGTAGTCGACCACGGGCACCAAGCCATTGACGATGCCGAAATAGTTGACGGCGAAGGAACGGTGAAAATCGCGCACCACGAGGTGCTCGCCGGGGGTGGCGATGTAGTTGCCGGCGTTGAAGACGGCAAGCACGATCGGCCCCATCTCGTTCTCGATCGCGGCGGCCGTGCGTGCCATCCCTTCCTCGTCGGTTACATCGCAGGGAAAGGATTTCACATGGCCGCTCATCTGCGCCGTCTCGACCAGCAGCGTGTCGACGGGATCGCTCGGCAGTGCCGTCACCGCGATGGCATAGCCCTGCCTCGCGAGATCCTTGGCCAGCGCACGGCCGAGGCCGCTGCTGCCGCCCGTGATCCAGGCGACACCGTCTTTCGGGTTGGCCCGGTAGAGTGTCATTGAAAGTCCTGCGAGTTGTCTGGGCTAGTGCTCTAGCGGCGAAGAAATCGGATGAAAAGAGCGCTTTTGGGCGCATCGCTGAAATGATCGAGAACATTGCAGCATCCGGAATGCGACTGGACCAGGCAAAATCTTGCCTTGAAACCGCGCCTTCCGGTTTCTAGGGTCTCGCCGCACGCATAAAGGAATCCTCATGCCTCGTAATGTGATCGAAGCGATCGGCAACACACCCTTGATCCGGCTCAACAAGGCTTCGGACGCGACCGGCTGCGAGATCCTGGGCAAGGCCGAATTCATGAATCCGGGACAATCGGTCAAGGACCGTGCGGGCCTCTTCATCATCAGGGACGCCGAGCAGCGCGGACTGCTGCGGCCTGGCGGCGTCATCGTCGAAGGGACCGCCGGCAACACCGGCATCGGCCTGACGCTGGTCGCCAAGCGCTCGGCTACCGGACCGTCATCGTGATCCCCGACACGCAGAGCCAGGAAAAGAAGGACACGATCAAGATCCTGGGCGCCGAACTGATCGAAGTGCCGGCCGTGCCCTACAAGAACCCTAATAACTATGTGAAGCTTTCGGGGCGGCTGGCCGAGCAACTGGCGCGCTCGGAACCGAACGGCGCGATCTGGGCGAACCAGTTCGACAACGTCGCCAACCGCGACGGCCATATCCGCACGACGGCCGAGGAAATCTGGAGCCAGACCAGCGGCAAGGTCGACGGTTTCGTGTCGGCAGTCGGTTCCGGCGGCACGCTCGCCGGCGTTGCGATCGGGCTCAAGGCCAAGAGCAACGCCGTCAAGATCGCGCTCGCCGATCCGCTTGGCGCCGCCCTCTATAGCTTCTACACCAGCGGCGAGCTGAAATCCGACGGCAGCTCGATCACCGAAGGCATCGGCCAGGGCCGCATCACCGCCAATCTCGACGGGTTCACGCCGGACTTCTCCTATCAGATTCCGGACGAGGAGGCCCTGCCGATCATCTTCGACCTGATCCAGGAAGAGGGGCTCTGCGTCGGCGGCTCGACCGGCATCAACATCGCCGGTGCCATCCGGCTGGCGCGCGAACTTGGTCCCGGTCATACGATCGTGACGATCCTCGCCGACTACGGCACGCGCTACCAGTCGAAGCTCTTCAATCCCGAGTTTCTGCGCGGCAAGAACCTGCCGGTGCCCGGCTGGATGGAAGAGAAAGCCGATATCTCGGTGCCGTTCGAAAAGGTGGCGTGATGGCGCAAAGGACCGAAGCGCTGTTCCGTGACGACGCCTACCTTAAGACGGCGGAGGCACAGGTCGTCGCCGTCAACGACCGCGGCGGCATCCTGCTTGATCGGACCATATTCTACGCCACGTCGGGCGGGCAGCCCGGCGATACCGGCATGTTGGAACGTGCCGACGGCAGCCGCATCGCGATTGCCGCCAGCATCACCGGCGAGACCAAGGACGAGATCATCCACGTGCCGGCGCCCGAGCAGGCCTTGCCGACGGTCGGCGAAAGGCTGAGGCTCGCCATCGATTGGGACCGACGGCATCTTCTGATGCGCATGCACTCCGCTTGCCATCTGCTCACCGTCGTCTGTCCGTTTCCGATCACCGGAGCGGCGGTCGCCGAGGACGACAGCCGCGTGGATTTCGACATTCCCGACGCCGGCTTCACCAAGGAAGACGTGACGGCGAGACTGATGGAGCTTGTGCGGGCCGACCATCCAATCTTCACCCGGTTGATCACCGACGAGGAACTTGCGGCCAGTCCAGGGCTTGTAAAATCGAAGAACGTCAGACCGCCGGTCGGCACCGGCAGGATTCGCCTGGTCTGCATCGGCGAGAATGCCTCGATCGACAGCCAGCCCTGCGGCGGCACGCATGTGAAGAGCAGCGGCGAGGTCGGCGAGATCCACATCGGCAAGATCGAGAAGAAGGGCCGCGAGAACCGGCGCTTCCGCATTCGCTTCGGGCCGATGCCGGCGAACTGACGGGCCAAGACGGATAAAGTCGCGAGAGGCGGGGCAGGAGCAGGAAAATGGACGAAGACAGCCCTTTCATCGTCGACGCGGACTGGCTCGAGAAGCGGCTCGGCACACCCGGGCTGACCATTATAGACGCCTCCTGGTACCTGCCGGCGCAGAAGCGCAATGCCCACGCCGAATACGCCGCATCGCATATTCCGGGAGCGCTCTTCCTCGACCAGGACGAAGTTTCCGATCCGGATTCCAAGCTGCCGCATACATTGGCGTCGCCCCAATACTTCGCGCAATATGTCGGCTCCATGGGCGTTTCTGCCGACGACACCATCGTCGTCTATGATGGCCCGGGGCTGTTTTCCGCGCCGCGCGCGTGGTGGATGTTCCGCGTCATGGGGGTCTTCCAAGTCTACATCTTGAACGGCGGCTTCGATCGCTGGAAGGCGGAAGGGCGGCCGGTGACGGCCGAGCAGACCAAGATTGCGCCTTGCGTCTTTTATGCCGATTTCGACGCAAACCGCGTCGCCAGCCTCGACGAGATGCGCCGGATCGTTGGAAGCGGAGAAAGCCAGATCGCCGACGCGCGCTCTCCAGGGCGCTTCGCAGGGACCGATCCGGAACCGCGTCCCGGCGTCCGTTCGGGCCATATGCCCGGCGCGCATAACGTTCCGGTTGCGGCACTTGCCGAAAATGGCGAGCTGCTGCCCAAGGGCCGCTTGCGCAAGGTGATCGAGGATGCCGGTATCGACCTTTCGAAACCGGTCGTCACCTCATGCGGATCGGGCATCACCGCGGCGGCGGTCACGCTGGCGCTGGAGACGCTTGGCCATACCGACAACAGGCTGTACGACGGCTCATGGACCGAATGGGGCGGGCTGAGCGATACCCCTGTCGTAACGGGCAAGGAATGACGGCGATGGAAAACGGTGCGCCGAAGGATATCGAGGTCACGGTCACATTCCTCGAAATGCATGCGCCGCCGGCGGTGACGCCGCCGCTGCCCTACAACCGCCAGATCGCGCTGCTGAAAACCAGGGACATCCCGCTGCATTTCTACCGCTACCTGATGGATCGGGTGGGGCGCAAATGGCACTGGGTCAATGTTCTGCGGCTGAGCGACGAGGAACTGGCCGCCGGCCTGCATCGCGAGGATCGCGACATCAGGGTGCTTTACCTCGACGGTTCTCCCGCCGGCTTCTTCGACCTCAAGCCGCATCTGCCGGACGAAGTGGAGCTCGCCTATTTCGGCATGATGGAACACGCGCACGGGCAGGGAATTGGCCGCTGGTTCCTGGGCGCTGCGATTTCGGCAGCCTGGGCGCATGGGCCGAAGCGCGTCACTGTGCAGACCTGCACGCTCGACCATCCAGCGGCGCTGCCGCTTTACCAGAAGCTCGGCTTTGCGCCGGTGGCGCAGAAGAAAGAGGTCGTGCATCCGCTGACCTTCGCGGAGCGCTCGGCGAGCGTCATGCGGCCATAGTTCTACTTATTCTTCTTAAATGAATTGGCCGTTCATCGGCGCTTCAGACTGTCTTTGTCATGGTTCGGCCAGCAACAACGGCCGAGGCCTGAAGGAGAGAAAGACATGCTGACCCGACGTACATTTGCCGTGGCGATGGTAGCGGCGCTTGCCATGCCGAGCCTTGGCTTTACGCAGGCCACCACGCCCTCGGCCGCGACGATAGAACGCCAGCTCGAAGCGGCGCCCAGGGTCAAGCTGCGTCCCAACCAGCGCGTCACCATCCGCGAGTTCAAGAAGCGGCCGGACCTGAGGCGCATGGCGCGCTCGATCGATATCCAGTCGATCAACTTCGAATTCGGCTCGGCCGCTATTTCCCCGTCGCAATATGGCAAGGTCGAGATCATCGCCGATGCGCTCCGCCGCATCCTGAGGCGCGACCGCGGCGCCCGCATCCTGATTGAAGGCCATACGGACGCGGTGGGCTCGTTCGAATCGAACCAGATCCTGTCGGAGCAACGCGCCGCATCGCTGAAGCGCACGCTGGTCCGCGAATTCGGCGTACCCGCCTATGCGATGGAGACCGTCGGCTACGGCGAGGAATTCCTGCTGGTGCCGACCCAGCAGGAGAACTGGCGAAACCGCCGCGTGACGCTGCGCCGCTTCGACGATTTCGTGCGCTAGAGCTCGTACTTCCTTCTGAATATCAGGAGCCCGGCTCGGCAAAGCCGGGCTCTTTCCATACAGCAAATACGCACGAACCGCTTGGCAGGAATCGGGTGGGAGACGCCGTCGCATGAGCATAATTTCCGACCGACGACACCGGAGATTTGCCATGAGCATCCAGTTCAAAGCCTTGCCGACCGAAGCCGTGCGCGCCTTGCAGCGAGGTGGGCCCGACGCCTACGGCCACACACCCGAACGAAGGATTTCCGATGGCGACGGCGTGCCGTGCCGGCATTGCATGAAGAACGTTGCCGCCGGTGATGGTTATCTGATCCTCGCCTATCGTCCGTTCCCGGAGCTTCAACCTTATGCCGAGACGGGGCCGATCTTCCTGCATGCGGATGAATGCGAGCGCGCCGAGGAAGTCGATGCGCTACCCGAAATGCTCGAAGGCAGCGACTACATCGTGCGCGGCTATGGCAGGGACGACCGTATCGTCTACGGCAGCGGCGCCGTCACCCCGACCGGCGATATCGCGGCCCGCGCCGAGACTTTGTTCGAACGCGACGACATCGCCTACATCCATGTCCGATCGGCGCGCAACAATTGCTACCAGTGCCGCATCGAGCGGGCATGATCGGGGCAAAAAAATGCCCGCCGATGGTCTGGCGGGCCGTTGGAAGTCTGACAGAAGCCTTTGGCAGAGCCGCCGGCGGGCCGTGTTCATCGGCGACGCGAAGCGGCCGAAGCCATAAGGTAACGGCATCTGTCTAGGCTTGTTTCTCGAGGGCCGAATGTGAAGTATTTCACACAAAGGCATCGATTGGCCGGCATGGCCAGGCCCACATGCGTTCGCAAGAACTGTCGTATTCCCGTCGTATAAACGCGCTAAAAGGCAGTCGTTGATCGATTGCCGACCGCGGATGGACCGGCGGCACGTCGCAACATCGAGGAAGCGGGGCTCTGGCTCCGCTTTTTTGTTGCCCCGATTTATTACGCAAGAACCAAATTTCTCGCACAAGAAAAAAGCCCGCCGGGAGAACCGGCGGGCGCGACAGGAGGAAACTCTTGTCTGGTATCAGGCGGCAAGCACCGCCTTCGGCTCGACCATTTCGTAGCCGAGCGCTTCGGCGACGGCGCGGTTGGTGATCTTGCCCTTGTGGACATTGAGGCCGTTGCGCAGGTGATGGTCGTCGACCAGCGCCTTGAGGCCCTTGTCGGCAAGCTGCAGGCCATGATGCAGGGTGGCGTTGTTGAGCGCATGCGCCGAGGTGACCGGCACGGCGCCCGGCATGTTGGCGACGCAGTAATGGATGACGCCGTCGACCTCGTAGGTCGGATCGGCATGGGTCGTGGCATGCGAAGTCTCGAAGCAGCCGCCCTGGTCGATAGCGACGTCGACGAGCACCGAGCCCTTCTTCATGCCGGAGAGCATTTCGCGGGTGACGAGCTTGGGCGCGGCTGCGCCCGGGATCAGCACGGCGCCGACGACGATGTCGGCCGAGAAGCACTCCTCTTCCAGCGCCTCGACGGTCGAGTAGCGGGTATGGACGCGGCCGCCGAAAATGTCGTCGAGCTGGCGCAGGCGCGGGATCGAACGGTCGATGATGGTGACGTCGGCGCCGAGGCCGGCGGCCATCTTGGCCGCGTGAAGGCCGACGACGCCGCCGCCGAGCACTGTCACCTTGCCAGGCAGCACGCCTGGCACGCCGCCGAGCAGCACGCCGCGGCCGCCATTGGCCTTCTGCAGCGCCGTCGCGCCGGCCTGGATCGACAGGCGGCCGGCGACTTCCGACATCGGCGCCAGCAGCGGCAGACCGCCGCGATCGTCGGTCACCGTCTCATAGGCGACAGCGGTGACGCCCGAAGCGAGCAGGCCCTTGGTCTGCTCCGGATCCGGGGCGAGGTGGAGATAGGTGTAGAGGATCTGGCCGTCGCGCAGCTGGACCCATTCATTGGGCTGCGGCTCCTTGACCTTGACGATCATGTCCGACTTGGCGAACACGTCGGCGGCCGTCTTGGCGATGGTGGCGCCGGCGGCGCGGTAGGCATTGTCATCGGCGCCGATGCCGGCGCCGGCGCGGTCTCGACCAGCACTTCGTGGCCATGCGCGACATATTCGCGGACCGAGCCGGGCGTCAATCCGACGCGGTATTCGTGGTTCTTGATTTCCTTGGGGCAGCCGACGCGCATTTTCTTCTCCTGTCCGGCCCTTGAAAGGGCGCTCTCCCTGACATTTCGTGCATGCAGCAAGCACCAAAACGCAGCGCGATTTCGGGCGACATGCAGTAGACGCAGTCAACCACGAATCGTTCCGTATGTGTTTGCGAATGCACTTGCGGCGAAGGGTCATCTTCGATAATCGTTGCGCGAAATGCTCGTATCTTCGCAGGATTCACGAAAAATGCCGCTCGACAGGATTGATATCGCCATTCTGGAGACTTTGCAGAAGGATGGCCGGATACCCAATGCGGCACTTGCCGAAAAGGTCGGGCTGTCGCAATCGGCCTGTTCCAGGCGCCTCGACAATCTGGAGAAATCCGGAACCATTCGCGGCTACCACGCCAGGCTTTCCAACGCCGCGCTCGGCCATCAGATGACGGCGATCGTGCATATATCGCTGTCGGGGCAGTTCGAGAAGACGCTGTCGGATTTCGAGGCGGCGATCAAGCGCTGCCCGAACGTGCTTTCCTGCCACCTGATGTCTGGCGAATACGACTATATCCTGCGCATCGCGGCGAAGGACCTCGCCGACTATGAGCGCATCCACAAGGAGTGGCTGTCGGCCATGCCGCATGTGACGAAGATCAATTCGTCCTTCGCCCTGCGCGAGATCGTCGACCGGACGGCCGTTGGGCTGCGGCCGGAGATGGCGTAGAGCAATTCTAGGAAAAGTGAGCGGTCAGGCTCGGCGACTTCGCCGTAGCCTTCCGCTCGGAATTGCGTCAAAAAACAGATTGAGCGGTTCGCCGATTCCGTGAAACGGCGAACCGCTGTAGGGTCCCCAATTCATAACCAGTAGGAGGCAGCGGCTGCGATATGACAGAAAGAATCACCGTGGCCGAGTCATTGCCGGCGGCAGCCGTCGTCCGCGTCTCGCGCGCCAGCTACGACCCGAGCCGATTCGCGGAGGTCGACGCCGCAAGCAAGAAGACCTCGGAGTACATAATTCCGGCGCTCAGGCGGCTGCCGGGGCTCATTCACTTTTACGCGGGCGTCTCGCCGAAGGGCTCGATCGTGCAAGTTAGCATTTGGGACACCGATGAGCATGCGGCGCAGTTGGATCGATTGAAGGAGATGGTGGTCGACGGCCGCAGGGATATGGAGGCGGTCGGCGTGACGTTCACCCCGATTTTCAACTATCCCATCGACCAGACCTGGACCGTCTGACCTGGAGCAATCCCAGCAAAAGTGGGTAGCGGTTGGGCTCGGCGACTTCGCCGGAGCCTTCCGTTCGGAATTGCGTCGACACAAGAGACAGAGCGGTTCTCCATTTTCGTGAAACGGTGAAACGCTCTAGCCAGCGCTAGGCCGCATTGGCCTCGGTCACCACAGTCGTCATCGGGATGTCGTGCGGCTGCGGATAAATGGTCGGGATGCGCTGCAATTCGTAACCGACGCCGATCACCAGCGGCCTGAACGGCATGGCGGCAAGCGTGCGGTCGTAGAAGCCGCCGCCATAGCCCAGCCGGTAGTTCCCTGGATCGATGCCGACGACAGGCGAGATGACGATGTCCGGCAGCACGGGATCGCCCTCGGCCGGGATCGGAATGTTCCAGACACCCTTCTCCAACCGGTCGCCAGGCACATAGGCGCGGAAGACCAGAGGATGGCCCTTCTCGATGACGACGGGCAGCGCCGTGCGGCCACCGCGCGCATTGATCGATGCCATCCAGCCCCGCAGGTCCGGCTCGCCGCGGAACGGCCAGTAGAGGCTGACCATGCGGCCTGAAACGTCGCCGACCAACGTGTCGAGTCCCTCGGCGATCCGCTGTGACATTGCCGCGCGCGCATCAGCGGAAACCGCGAGCCGGGCGCCGATCAACCGTTCGCGCTCCGCCTTGCGCCAGCGCCTGACATCGGTCCAATCGGATAGCGGCATCTGATAGGCCGGGTCGAGCTCATGCATGAAACAAGGTGGCGAGGCATATTGGGCCGGGCCTTCGTCATCGCGATTGTCAGTCATGCTTCACTCCTATCCTTCTGCTCCACGCTATACCCGGCGCTCCGGGAGCGACATGCGCGTTCACGACACCTGGCGACCACTCCGGGGCAGGATGTGGTCGGCAGCAGTATTGTTGCAGTGCACAAAAATGCTTACATCTAGTCAGGTTGGTTTGGCGAGGTGACTGAAAATGGACGAAGCCAAGCATCATGTCGTGGTCGTCGGCGCGGGGTTCGGCGGTCTCGAACTCACCCGCGCGCTGGCAGGCGCACCAGTGCGCATCACCATGATCGACAAGCGCAATCATCATCTTTTCCAGCCGCTGCTTTACCAGGTGGCGACCACCTCGCTGGCGACATCGGAGATTGCCTGGCCGATCCGTCATCTCTTACGCAAGCGCAAGGACGTGACGACGCTTCTCGGCAACGTGACCGGTGTCGACCGCCAGGCCAAGCGCGTTCTGCTCGACGACGGCAGCGCGGTTCCCTACGACACGCTGGTGCTCGCGACCGGCGCGCGCCACGCCTATTTCGGCCACGACGAATGGGAGCCTTTCGCGCCCGGGCTCAAGACGCTCGAGGATGCCACCACGATCCGGCGCCGCATCTTGCTCGCGTTCGAAGAGGCCGAGCGCGAGACCGATCCGGCCAAGCGTCAGGCGTTGCTGACGCTGGTCATCGTCGGCGGCGGGCCGACCGGTGTGGAACTGGCGGGCACCATTGTCGAGCTTGCGCACGACACGCTGCGCGGCGAATTTCGCAACATCGATACGCGCCAGGCGCGCGTGGTGCTGATCGAAGCCGGCGACCGGATCCTCGCCAATTTTGCGCCGGAACTCTCGGCCTATGCGCAGAAAGCGCTGGAGCGGCTTGGCGTGACGGTCGAGCTCGGCCGCGCCGTCACGCATCTGGACGCGAAGGCGTCGTCTTCGGCGATACCCATCTGCCTGCAAGGACGATCCTGTGGGCAGCAGGCGTCGCCGCTTCGCCGGCGGCGGAATGGCTGGGCGCGGCAGCCGACCGTGCGGGCAGGGTGCTGGTCGAGCCCGATCTCACCCTGCCGGGCAGCCCCGACATATTCGTCATTGGCGACACGGCACATCTGTTGCGGCCGGATGGAAAGCCGGTGCCGGGCGTTGCGCCCGCAGCCAAGCAGCAGGGCAAGCATGTCGCCGCGACCATCAAGGCGCGACTGGCCGGCGACACGGCGCCGCGTCCGTTCCGCTACCGGCATGACGGTGATCTCGCGACGATCGGCAAGCGCGCCGCGGCGATCGATTTCGGCTGGATCAAGCTCACCGGCTGGCTCGCCTGGTGGCTTTGGGGCATCGCCCACATCTATTTCCTGATCGATTTCCGCAACCGGCTCGCGGTTACGCTTAGCTGGCTATGGATTTATTTCACCGGGCAGCGCAGCGCCCGGCTGATCACCCAGGGCGACGGCGACAAGGGCTGATTACTCGTCGCGCCTGTTTCATCGGCGCGTCACCTTGTCGTGATCAACAGGCTTCCGACAGGCGTGGACTCGCAGCGCCTTGGACGCCATGCTCGGCGCTCGGGCAGGGGTTGTCGCGTTGTCGAGGAGGAGGAAGCAATGTCACAACCGTTCGTTACTCGCCGCGAGTTCCTGGCCGGCGCCGCCGCCGGCGGCGCGCTAATCATGCTGCATCCGTTCTCCGCCCGCGCTCAGGCCAATCAGGCGCATCTCAGGATCATGGAGACGACCGACATCCATGTGAACCTGCTGCCCTACGATTATTACGCCGACAAAGCGAACGACACGATGGGCCTGTCGCGCACGGCCTCGCTGATTGATGCGGTGCGCAAGGAAGCCACCAATGCGATGCTGATCGACAATGGCGACCTTTTGCAAGGCAATCCGATGGGCGACTACATCGCCTATGAGAAGGGCATGAAGGACGGCGACCTGCATCCGATCATGAAGGGCATGAACCTGCTCGGCTACGAATGCTCGACGCTCGGCAATCATGAGTTCAACTACGGCTTGTCCTTCCTGGACAAGGTGCTGGCCGGCGCCAATTTTCCGTTCGTGTGCGCGAACCTGATCCGTGGCACCACGCTTGCCACCAACCCGCGCGACGACAAGCTCTATCTCAAGCCCTATGTCATCCTCGACAAGAAGATCAGGGACGGCTCAGGCGCCGAACAGCCGATCCGGATCGGCGTCATCGGCTTCGTGCCACCGCAGATCATGGTCTGGGATCTGAAGAACCTCGAAGGCAATGTCCAGACGCGCGACATCGTCGAGGCGGCAAAAGCCTGGGTGCCGCAGATCAGGGAGGAAGGCGCCGACATCGTCATTGCGCTCTCGCACTCCGGCATCGACGTCAAGCAGGGTGAGAAGATGGAGAATGCCTCATTCTTCGTCGCAGGCGTCGAGGGGATCGATGCGGTCTTCACCGGCCACCAGCACCTCGTCTTCCCCGGCAAGAAGGACTTCCAGGCGCTTGAGGGGGTCGACACCGGGAAGGGCACGCTGCAAGGCAAGCCGGCTGTGATGGGTGGCTTCTGGGGCTCGCATATGGGCCTGATCGACCTTCTGCTGGAACGCGACGGCTCGAAATGGCGCGTCGTCTCGGCCACTTCCGAGGCGCGGCCGATCTACGAACGGGTCGACAACAAGAACAAGGCGACAGTCGGCGACGACAAGCGCATCATCGCGGCGCTGGAGCAGGATCACGAAGCGACGCTCGCCTATGTCCGACGTCCGGTCGGCAAGACCTCGGCGCCGCTCTATTCCTACTTCGCTCTCGTCGCCGACGATCCATCGGTGCAGATCGTCAACCAGGCACAGAGTTGGTACCTCAAGGATATATTGAAGAGCACCCAGTGGAAGGATGTGCCGCTCTTGTCGGCGGCAGCGCCCTTCAAGGCCGGCGGCCGCAATGGCGCCGACTATTATACCGACGTTCCGGTGGGCGACATCGCCATCAAGAACGTCGCCGACCTCTATCTCTACCCGAACACGGTGCGGGCGGTGGAAATCACCGGCGCGCAGGTCAAGGAATGGCTGGAGATGTCGGCCGGCATCTTCAACCGGATCGAGCCCGGCGCGGCCGATCAGCCGCTGATCAACACCGATTTCCCGTCCTATAATTTCGACGTCATCGACGCGTCAGCTACAAGATCGACCTGTCGCAGCCGCCGAAATACGATTCGAAGGGCGGCTCAGTGAACGCCGGTTCCAACCGTATCATCGACCTTCAGTTCGACGGTAAACCGATTGATCCTGCAGCGAAATTCGTTGTCGCCACCAACAATTACCGCGCCGGCGGCGGCGGCAATTTCCCCGACATCAATGCCTCGAAGATCATCTACGAGGCGCCGGACACCAACCGCGACGTGATCGTGCGCTACGTCATCAGCGAGGGCACGATCAACCCGTCAGCTGACGGCAACTGGTCGTTCGCGCCGTTGCCCGGAACCAGCGTCGTCTTCGAGACCGGACCCAGGGCGAAGGACTTCATCGATCAGGTGAAATCGCTGAAAATCGAGGCCGCGGGTGAGGGTGAGGCGGGTTTCGCCAAATACCGCATCACGCTTTGAGGCTGCGGCGGACGGTTCGGTCGGCGCTCGGTATCGCGTCACTAAAAGGTGTTGGCGGAAAATGGTGAACTGGAGCAATTGCCGCCACGGCGCTCTGGTTCGGGCTGACGACATGCGCTAGCTTCAGCCATGCGTTATGTGATCGTCATCGTCGCCTTCACCTTCTTCCTGATCTGGGACGGCCTCTACAACCAGGGCCAATACCTCGATGCGACCGTCAGGGAGATGTCGCGCATCGTGCGCTACGTCACCGGCGCGGCCTGACTGCCGGGGCCTCGACGGCAGGGCGCGACATCGTTGCGCGTTGACGCGACGACCTTGCTCCCACAAAACCCGCTCATCCGTCGATCAAGGAGGCTGGATTGATCCGGCACATCGTTTTCTTCAGCGTGCGGCGCAAGGAGGATGTCGAGGCCGTGCGGTCGGGCCTGCAGGCACTGGGCAAGATCCCGTATTCGAAACATTTCGAGGTGACGCTCAACACCAAGGTCGATCTGTTCTCCAACGCGATCGACGTGGTCGTCTACGCCGAGTTCGAGGACGAGGCAGCGCTCACCGCCTATAAGGCGCATCCGATCTATGCGGAGACGACCAGCAAGGTGAAGCCGTTGCGCGAGCTGCGCTATTCGGCGGACGTTGTGGCTGCCGCCTGAGCCAGGAGGCAATCCACCCCGCTTCGCCAATGCCGGGCTTGAACCGGTTTCCGGAATGAGGCACACCGCGCCTGCATGATCAAAACTTCGACCCACCCGCTCGATCATCTCGTTCTGCCCACGCAGAGCCTGGAGATCGCGAGGCAGCGCCTTTCGTCGCTCGGCTTTGTCGTCGCGCCGACCGGCGTCCACCCTTTCGGCACCGAGAACGCTTGCGTCTTTTTCGCCGACGGCACCTATCTGGAGCCGCTTGCCGTCGGCGATGAACAAACGGCCGGGCGGGCGATAGGCGAGGGCAACGTCTTCGTCGCGCGCGACCGCCTTTATCGCAACAAGCTTGGCGACGAGGGTTTTTCCGCCGTTGTTTTCGGGACGGCCGATGCCGATGCCGACCATGCGCGCTATGTCGAGGCTGGATTGTCGGCCGGGGACATGCTGAGCTTTTCGCGCGCCTTCACGGACCCCACGGGCAAGAGCGACACGGCGTCGTTCAAACTGGCGTTCGTGGCCGATAGGAAGGCAACGGATGCATTCCTATTCGCCTGCCAGCGCATCAATGCGCCGAAGATCGACCGCACAGCCCTGCAGGCTCACGCCAATGGGGCGACGGGCATCGTCGAGATCGTCGCGGTCAGCAACAGCCCTTCGGGGCAGGTCGGCCTGGTGTCGACCGCTGCCGGCCAGGACGCACACGACGGTGACAGGATCCGATTGCCCAACGCGACCCTGACCGTTCTGACGCCCGACGCATTTGCCTCGCGCTTCGGCGTTTCGGCGGGGAGCCCTTCGGACTTGCGATTTGCGGCCATCGTCTTTGCGGTTCGCAGCATCGCCGAGGCCAGGCAGCTACTTGCGGCCAACGCGGTCGAACACAACATGAGCGACGACGAGATCGTCGTGCCGCCGGCGCCCGGCCAGGCGCGGCCTTCATCTTTCGGGAGATCCCATGAGCCAGCCCCTGACGCCCAATGCATCGGTAACCGTCGGCAAGGTCGTCTTTGCCAACAATGCGCCCTTGTCGCTGATCGCCGGCCCCTG
The DNA here is from genome assembly GCF_001510895.1 of Mesorhizobium loti. GTDB lineage: Bacteria > Pseudomonadota > Alphaproteobacteria > Rhizobiales > Rhizobiaceae > Mesorhizobium > Mesorhizobium loti_A. The sequence goes on from NZ_LPWA01000131.1 coordinate 53,965, forward strand.
CCAGCTCGAATCGCGCCAGCATGCCTTCGACATGGCCGGCGCGCTGAAGGAACTGACCGACCGGCTGGGCATCGGCCTCGTCTACAAGACCAGCTACGACAAGGCCAACCGCACCTCGCTGTCGGCGACGCGCGGCGCCGGGCTCGAGGCGGCGATGCCGATCTTCGACGATTTGCGCAAGACGTTTTCCATCCCGGTGCTGACCGACGTCCACACCGAGGAGCAGTGCGCGATCGTTGCGCCGCATGTCGACGTCCTGCAGATCCCGGCTTTCCTTTCGCGCCAGACCGACATGCTGGTCGCCGCGGCCCGGACAGGCAAGATTGTCAACGTGAAGAAGGGCCAGTTCCTGGCACCCTGGGACATGAAGAATGTCGTCGCCAAGATCACCGGTTCCGGCAACGCCAATGTGCTGGTCACCGAGCGCGGCGCCTCGTTCGGCTACAACACGCTGGTGTCGGATATGCGCGCGCTGCCGATCATGGCCGAGATCGGCGCGCCGGTGATTTTCGACGCGACCCACTCCGTTCAGCAGCCGGGCGGGCAGGGTGGATCGAGCGGCGGCGAACGCCGCTTCGTCGCAACGCTGGCCTGCGCGGCAGTCGCCGTCGGCGTTGCTGGCGTCTTCATCGAGACCCACCATGATCCGGACAACTCGACGTCTTCCGACGGCCCCAACATGGTGCCACTCAAGGACATGCCGGCGTTGCTGGAAAAGCTGATGGCCTTCGACCGCGTCGCCAAGGGACGTTGAATAGCGGCTGCTTGCGCCGAATCCTGCGCCGGCTTGTGGTTGCGCCGAGCCAACTGTAGGCTCACCAGCGCAACTGAGCGCCTTGGCAGGAGGAAGCCAATGTCTGTCGCCCGCGTCACCGAGATCACGTCGTCGTCCAAGAAGAGCTTTCAGGACGCAATCGAGAAGGGCATTGCGCGCGCCGCGAAGACCCTGAAGAACGTCGAGGGCGCCTGGATCCAGGACCAGAAGATCGTTGTCGTGGACGGCAAGATTTCCGCCTATCGCGTCAACATGAAGGTCACTTTCATCCTCACCGACGGCTGAGCACAAAGTCTGGAACCTTCGTCCGTTCCTCTCATTGTCCGAACAGGCAAGCAATTGAGAGGAGAACCACCATGACTACTCCCTCTGGCCATACCGAAGCCATTGCCGCGTCGCGCGTCATCGGCACGTCGGTCTACGACACCGAAGGTAGCAGCATCGGCAGCGTCGAGGACGTCATGCTCGACAAGATGTCGAACGGTATCATGTTCGCAGTCATCGGCTTCGGCGGCTTCCTCGGCATGGGCGAGAGATATCACGCCATCCCATGGGCGAGCCTCGACTATGACCCGGACAAGGGCGGCTACGTCGTGCCTTTCACCAAGGACCAGCTCAAGGCGCACCGGCGTATTCCATCAAGGAACTAACCGGCGCCGACGGCGAAGCGGCGCGCGATGCGTCCTTCGAGTATTACCACGTAGCGCCTTACTGGCATTGATCAGGCGGCAGATCGGAATCGAAAGGCCCCGGGATCCCGGGGCCTTTGTGCATCTGGTCCTCTACTCCGCCGCGCGGAAGGTAGAAAGCTCCATCGAGCTTTGCTGGGGCTTCTGGCTATCGCAGGACGTCAGGAACGCCGCAGCGATCAGGAACAAACTCACGATACCGCTCAACTGGGACATGGCGAAACACCTCCTGTTTCGCCCCGCGCGAACACGATCATAGTTCAGAAGGGCCGGTCATACGCATGACTTATGATGACAGAAATTTGCGCTTCGTGAATCCAGCCGCCGGCAATAATTGCGGGCGGCCCGATTGCCTTTTGCGGTGCTTTGGCTAAGAGGGGCGCGACGCTTCAATCGATCAATCGGGGACATCGCAAATGACCGCCATCATCGACATTGTCGGGCGTGAAATCCTGGACAGCCGTGGAAATCCGACCGTCGAGGTCGACGTGGTGCTGGAAGACGGCTCGATGGGCCGGGCCGCAGTACCTTCGGGCGCCTCGACCGGCGCGCATGAGGCGGTGGAGTTGCGCGACGGCGGGCCGCGCTATCTCGGTAAGGGCGTCGAGCGCGCGGTCGAGGCCGTGAACGGCGAGCTGTTCGAGGCGATCGGCGGCATGGAGGCCGAGAACCAGATCCATATCGACCAGACGATGATCGAGCTCGACGGCACGCCGAACAAGAGCCGTCTCGGCGCCAACGCCATCCTCGGCGTGTCGCTGGCGGTCGCCAAGGCTGCCGCCGAAGCCGCCGGCTTGCCGCTCTACCGCTATGTCGGGGGCACCAAGGCGCACATCCTGCCGGTGCCGATGATGAACATCATCAATGGCGGCGCCCATGCCGACAATCCGATCGACTTCCAGGAATTCATGATCCTGCCGGTCGGCGCGCCGACACTGCGCGACGGCGTGCGCTGGGGCTCGGAGATCTTCCACACGCTGCGCAAGAAGCTGAAGGACGCCGGCCACAACACCAATGTCGGCGACGAGGGTGGCTTCGCCCCCAACCTGAAGAGCGCGCCCTCGGCGCTCGATTTCATCATGGAATCGATCGAGAAGGCCGGCTTCAAGCCGGGCGAGGATGTCGCGCTTGGTCTCGACTGCGCCGCGACCGAGTTCTTCAAGGACGGCAATTACGTCTATGAGGGCGAGAAGAAGACCCGCGATCCGAAGGCGCAGGCCAAGTACCTTGCCAAGCTCGCTTCCGATTATCCGATCATCACCATCGAGGACGGCCTTGCCGAGGACGACTGGGAAGGCTGGAAGATCCTGACTGACCTGATCGGCAAGAAGACCCAGCTCGTCGGCGACGACCTGTTCGTCACCAATACGGGGCGGCTGCGCGACGGCATCCGCATGGGCGTCGCCAACTCGATCCTGGTCAAGGTCAACCAGATCGGCTCGCTGACCGAGACGCTCGATGCGGTCGAGACCGCGCACAAGGCCGGCTACACCGCGGTCATGTCGCACCGCTCGGGCGAGACCGAGGATTCGACCATCGCCGACCTCGCGGTGGCGACCAATTGCGGGCAGATCAAGACCGGCTCGCTGTCGCGCTCGGACCGCATGGCCAAGTACAACCAGCTCATCCGCATCGAGGAAGAGCTCGGCAAGCAGGCGCGCTACGCCGGCAAGTCGGTGGTCAAGGGCTGATCCGAGCCTATTTCGAACCATCAAAAAGGGCGGGCTTTCCCGCCCTTTTTTGATTTCTGCCGTCCCGGAATTGGGCTGCTCGTAACCGTCCATTAAGTACAATTGGGCGAAAAAGATTCGGACAGCCGCTTGCGTTCGCGGCCGCGAGGGTTCGGGTCATGTGGACACGTCAGCACAAGCAAAGAAACACCGGCCGGCTGATCATTCCGTCGCTATGCGTGCTGTTCCTGACCTATTTCGGCTTCCATGCCTATCACGGCGAATTCGGCATCTATTCCAAATATCGGCTGCAGGCCCGGGCGGCCGAGCTGCAGGCCCAACTCGACGCCGTCAAGGCGCGCCGGGTCGATTTCGAGCGCCGCGTCCAGCTCATGCATGAAGGCACGCTGGAGAAGGACATGCTTGACGAACAGGCCCGAAAGGCGCTCAATCTCTCCCAGCCTGACGAAATCACCATAATGCTGCCTGGCCCCGCGAAATAACCGAATTTCGGTTAATCGCACTTATTCGCAATGATTCTAATCGCTTAGATGCATGCCAGCCATGCATTTTTCAGCATGGCGCAATGCATCCTTGCGTGTTAGCTTCGCTCAAATCGGTGGGGAGGCGATCGCTCTCCCTGAATGTCCGCGAAGAGACGCCAACAGGGAGTGATGCATGGCCACCGCCGCCAGAAAAGCGCCTGCCAAATCCAAATCCAAATCAGACGGCAAATCGCCAAACCTTTCCGCACCCAAGCCAGTCGAATTCACCAAGGAAGAAGAGCTTTCCGCCTATAGGCACATGCTGCTCATCCGCCGCTTCGAGGAGAAGGCCGGCCAGCTCTACGGCATGGGCTTCATCGGTGGCTTCTGCCACCTCTATATCGGCCAGGAAGCCGTCGTCACCGGCATGAAGATGGCGCTGGTCGAGGGCGACCAGATGATCACCGCCTATCGCGACCACGGCCACATGCTGGCGATGGAGCTTTCGCCGCGCGGCGTCATGGCCGAGCTCACAGGACGCCGCGGCGGCCTGTCGAAGGGCAAGGGCGGCTCCATGCACATGTTCTCCAAGGACAAGCATTTCTACGGCGGCCATGGCATCGTCGGCGCGCAGGTGTCGCTCGGCACCGGTCTCGCCTTCGCCAACCGCTATCGCGACAACAAGAACGTCTCGCTGACCTATTTCGGCGATGGCGCCGCCAACCAGGGCCAGGTCTACGAGAGCTTCAACATGGCTTCGCTATGGAAGCTGCCGGTGATCTACATCATCGAGAACAACCGCTACGCCATGGGCACGTCCGTCTCGCGCTCGTCCGCCGAGACCGACTTCTCCAATCGCGGCGCCTCCTTCAAGATCCCCGGCATCCAGGTCGACGGCATGGACGTCCGCGCCGTCAAGGCCGCCGGCGATCTCGCCGCCGAATGGTGCCGCGCCGGCAACGGCCCGCTCATCCTCGAAATGCAGACCTACCGCTATCGCGGCCACTCGATGTCCGATCCGGCGAAATACCGCTCCAAGGAGGAAGTGCAGAAGATGCGCTCCGAGCATGACCCGATCGAGCAGGTCAAGGCGCGGCTGATGGACAAGAAGTGGGCGAGCGAGGATGAGCTCAAAGCCATCGACAAGGAGGTTCGCGACGTCGTCGCCGACGCCGCCGAATTCGCCCAGAACGACGCCGAGCCGGATCCGTCCGAGCTCTGGACCGACATCGTACTCTAAGGGAGGGCTAGGACATGCCGATCGAAATTCTCATGCCCGCGCTCTCGCCGACGATGGAAGAGGGCAATCTGTCCAAATGGCTGAAGAACGAAGGCGACAAGGTCGTCGCCGGTGACGTCATCGCCGAGATCGAGACCGACAAGGCGACGATGGAAGTCGAAGCCGTGGACGAAGGCACGCTTGCCAAGATCGTGGTTCCTGCCGGCACCGAAGGCGTCAAGGTCAACGCGGTGATCGCCGTGCTTGCGGTCGACGGTGAAGACGTCGACAAGGCTGGCGAAGGCATTGGCGAGGAGGCTGCCAAGGCTGAAACAGCCGCGCCGGCGACGGCGCCCGCTGCGGCCAAGAGCGAGGCTGCGGCCCCGGTCGCGGCTGCGCCGAAGACGGAAGTCGCCGCCGATCCGGATGTCCCCGCCGGCACCGAGATGGTATCGACCACGGTGCGCGAGGCGCTCCGTGACGCCATGGCGGAAGAAATGCGCCGCGATGGCGACGTCTTCGTCATGGGCGAGGAAGTCGCCGAATACCAGGGCGCCTACAAGATCACGCAAGGGCTGCTGCAGGAGTTCGGCCCCCGTCGCGTCGTCGACACGCCGATTACCGAGCATGGCTTTGCCGGCGTCGGCGTCGGTGCGGCGATGGCCGGCCTGAAGCCGATCGTCGAGTTCATGACCTTCAACTTCGCCATGCAGGCGATCGACCAGATCATCAATTCGGCGGCCAAGACGCTCTATATGTCCGGCGGCCAGATGGGCGCGCCGATCGTGTTCCGCGGGCCGAACGGCGCAGCCGCCCGAGTCGCCGCCCAGCACTCGCAGTGTTACGCCGCCTGGTACAGCCACATTCCGGGCCTGAAGGTGGTGATGCCGTATACGGCCGCCGACGCCAAGGGCCTGCTCAAGGCGGCGATCCGCGACCCGAACCCGGTCATCTTCCTCGAGAACGAGATCCTCTACGGCCATTCCTTCGACGTGCCGAAGCTTGACGATTTCGTGCTGCCGATCGGCAAGGCGCGCATCCACAAGCAGGGCAAGGACGTCACCATCGTCTCCTTCGGCATCGGCATGACCTATGCGGTCAAGGCGGAAGCCGAATTGCGCGGCATGGGCATCGATGCCGAAATCATCGACCTGAGAACCATCCGTCCGCTCGACTTCGACACCATCATCGCCTCGGTGAAGAAGACCAACCGGCTGGTGGTGGTGGAAGAAGGTTTTCCGCAGAGCTCGGTCGGCGACCATATCGCCAGTCAGGTCTCGCAGCGGGCCTTCGACTTCCTCGATGCGCCGGTGATCACCATCGCCGGCAAGGACGTGCCGATGCCCTACGCGGCGAACCTCGAGAAGCTGGCGCTGCCCAATGTCGGCGAGGTCGTCGAGGCGGTCAAAGCCGTCACCTATCGCTGAGCCGGTCGGGAGGACAACATGCCAATCAACATCACCATGCCGGCTCTCTCGCCCACGATGGAAGAGGGCAATCTCGCCAAGTGGCTGGTCAAGGAAGGCGACAAGGTCGCGCCCGGTGACGTGATCGCCGAGATCGAGACCGACAAGGCGACGATGGAGGTCGAGGCGGTCGATGAAGGCACCGTCGCCAAGCTCGTCGTTCCGGCCGGCACCGAAGGCGTCAAGGTCAACGCGGTGATCGCCATCCTGGCCGGCGAAGGCGAGGACGCCAGTGCCGCGGCGAAAGCCGATGGCGGTGCGGCGCCCAAGGCGGAAGCCCCGAAAGCGGAAGCGCCGAAGGCCGCGGCGCCCAAGGAAGCGCCGAAGCCGGCAGCCGCAGCGCCCGCACCGGCGAAGGCCGAGCCCGCCCCGGTCGCCAATGGCCATGCTGGCGGTGAGCGCGTGTTCGCCTCGCCGCTCGCCCGCCGCATCGCCAAGGATGCCGGCGTCGACGTGGCGGCGCTGACCGGCTCCGGCCCGCATGGCCGCGTGGTGAAGGTTGACGTCGAGGCGGCGATTGCCTCCGGCGGCGCCAAGGCGGCACCTGCCGCCAAGGCGCCCGCGGGTGCGCCGCCGGCCGCTCCGGCGCTGAAACCCATGTCGGACGATCAGGTGCTGAAACTGTTCGCCGAAGGCTCCTACGAGCTTGTCCCGCACGACAATATGCGCAAAACCATCGCGCGCCGCCTGGTCGAGGCCAAGAGCACCATCCCGCATTTCTACCTGACGCTCGACTGCGAGCTCGACGCGCTGCTGGCGCTGCGCACGCAGCTCAACGCGGCAGCGCCGATGAAGAAGACCGAGAAGGGCGAGGTTCCGGCCTACAAGCTCTCGGTCAACGACATGGTGATCAAGGCGATGGCGATGGCGCTGATGGCGGTGCCGGATGCCAACGCCTCCTGGACCGACAACGCCATGGTCAAGCACAAGCATGCCGATGTCGGCGTCGCCGTGTCGATCCCCGGCGGGCTGATCACGCCGATCATCCGCCATGCCGACGAAAAGACGCTGTCCACCATTTCCAACGAGATGAAGGATCTGGCCAGCCGCGCCCGCAGCCGCAAGCTGAAGCCGGAAGAATATCAGGGCGGCACGACGGCGGTGTCCAATCTCGGCATGTTTGGCGTCAAGGACTTCGCCGCCGTCATCAACCCGCCGCATGCGACGATCCTTGCGGTCGGCGCGGGTGAGGAGCGGGCGGTGGTGAAGAAGGGCGAGATCAAGATAGCCACCGTGATGTCGGTGACGCTGTCCACCGATCACCGTGCCGTCGACGGCGCGCTCGGCGCCGAGCTGCTCGGCGCCTTCAAGCGCATGATCGAAAACCCGATGGGCATGCTGGTCTAGGAGAGGAAAAGAGGCGGTGCGGAAATTCTTCACCAGCCTTTTCGCCTTCGTCCTCTCCGGTCTGGCCGGCGGGCTGGTCGTTCAAGAACTGGCCGTGCTTACCGGCGCGACCGAGGAATACATCCTGATCTTCGCGGCGACGGTGATGATCATCATCGTCGTGACGATCGCCTTCTTCCTGGTCCAATTTCGGACCGAGCCTATCCGGGCGGTCGACCGGATGCTGAGGTGGCTGCTTGCGATCTTCGCGATCGTTCTCGTCGCGCTCGCCGGCTGGACGTTTTCGGTGCCGGCAGAGAACCGGGCGACCGCAAGTGACCTTTCGATCGTTGCCGGGCTGATTCTGCCGGGCGTCGTGGCGATCATCGTGCAATGGCTGTTCGTGCGCTGGCGGCTCAAACGCCCGGTGGCAGGGTTCGGCAGAGGTGGGGCAAGCGCATGAAGACGATTCTCTGCTATGGCGACTCGCTGACCTGGGGTTACGACGCCGCCGGTCTCGGCCGCCATGCGCTTGAGGTCCGCTGGCCGAGTGTGCTCAGGGCGACATTGGGCGATGGTATCGAGGTCATTGCCGAGGGGCTGAACGGCCGCACCACCGCCTTTGACGACCACCTGGCGGGAGCGGACCGCAACGGCGCCAGGCAACTGCCGACGGCACTCACGACACATGCCCCGCTCGACCTGATCATCATCATGCTCGGCGCCAACGACATGAAGCCGTGGATCCACGGCAATCCGGTCGCCGCCAAGCAAGGCATGCAGCGCCTGATCGACATCGTGCGCGGCCACGACTATCCGTTCGACTGGCCGGCGCCGCAGATCCTTATCGTCGCGCCGCCCGCGGTGACGCGCACCGACAATGCCGAGTTCAAGGAAATGTTCGCCGGCGGCGACGACGCCTCGAAACGGTTGGCGCCGCAATATTCGGCACTTGCCGACGAGGCCGGCTGCGGTTTCTTCGATGCCGGTACCGTGGCGACGACCACGCCGCTCGACGGCGTCCATCTCGATGCGGAAAACACGCGGCGGATCGGCCAGGCGCTGGCGCCGCTCGTGCGTGTGATGCTCTCACTCTAACCCTCAGAAAGATCAGGGAGAAAACCCGTGGCTGAGAACTACGACGTCATCATCATCGGCTCTGGCCCCGGCGGCTATGTCACGGCGGTGCGTTCCGCCCAGCTCGGCTTCAAGACGGCGATCGTCGAGCGTGAGCATCTCGGCGGCATCTGTCTCAACTGGGGCTGCATCCCGACCAAGGCTTTGCTGCGCTCGGCCGAAATCATGCACTATTCGGACCACCTCAAGGACTACGGCCTGGAGCTCGACGGCAAGGTCAGCGCCGACACGGCCGCCGTCGTAGACCGCTCGCGCAAGGTTTCGCTGCGGCTCAATGGCGGCGTCGGCTTCCTGATGAAGAAGAACAAGGTCGATGTCATCTGGGGTGAGGCCAAGCTTTCCAAGCCGGGTGAGATCGTGGTCTCCAAGACCGCCAAGAAGCCGATGGAGCCGCAGCCGCCGGTGCCGAAAGGCGTCAAGGGCGAGGGCACCTACACGGCCAAGCACATCATTCTGGCGACCGGCGCCAGGCCGCGCGCGCTGCCCGGCATCGAGCCTGACGGCAAGCTGATCTGGACCTATTTCGAGGCGATGGTGCCGAAGGAGATGCCGAAGTCGCTGCTGGTGATGGGCTCGGGCGCCATCGGAATCGAATTCGCTTCTTTCTACCGCACCATGGGCGCTGACGTGACCGTGGTGGAACTGCTGCCGGCGGTGATGCCGGTCGAGGATGCCGAGGTCTCGAAATTCGCGCAAAAGCAGTTCGAGAGGCAGGGGATGAAGATCCTGCTCGAGGCCAAGGTGACCAAGGTCGAGAAATCAGCCAACTCGGTCACCGCCCATGTCGAGATGAAGGACGGCAAGGTCGAGAAAATCACCGCCGACCGCATGATCTCGGCCGTCGGCGTGCAGGGCAACATCGAGGGCCTCGGCCTCGATGCGCTCGGCGTGAAGACGGATCGCGGCTGCGTCGTCGTCGACGGCTACGGCAAGACCAACGTGCCCGGCATTTATGCCATCGGCGACGTTGCCGGACCACCGATGCTTGCCCACAAGGCCGAGCATGAAGGCGTGGTCTGCATCGAGAAAATCGCCAATTTCCCGGGCGTGCATGCGATCGACAAGCTGAAGATCCCGGGCTGTACCTATTGCAGCCCGCAGGTCGCCTCGGTCGGGCTGACGGAGGCGAAGGCCAGGGCCGAAGGCAAGGACATCCGCGTCGGCCGCTTCCAGTTCGGCGCCAATGGCAAGGCCATCGCGCTCGGCGAGGACCAGGGCTTCGTCAAGACCATCTTCGACAAGAAGACCGGGCAGCTGCTCGGCGCGCATATGATCGGCGCCGAGGTCACCGAGCTCATCCAGGGCTTCGTCGTGGCGATGAACCTGGAGACCACCGAGGAAGAGCTGATGCACACCATCTTCCCGCATCCGACGCTCTCGGAGATGATGAAGGAGAGCGTGCTCGACGCCTATGGCCGCGCTTTGAACGCATGATAAATCGCCAATCGGTGATAGATTGGCTGCGCGAGACTCATATTCGGCAGCCGGGGAATCCTGACGGCAAAGCCGCTCATACCCGGATGCATGTTCACCTAGCACAGGAGGAGTTGGCATATGCACTTGAATGGCGTCGGCTGGATCGCAGCCATTATCATCGGAGGTTTGGCGGGCTGGCTCGCCGAGATGGTCATGAAGAGCAACACCGGCATCTTCATGAACATTATCATGGGTATCGTCGGCGCGGTGGTGCTGAACGCGATCCTGCAGGCTCTCAACATCCAGTCTTTCGGCGTCGGCTGGGTGGCCTACCTGATCACCGGCTTCATCGGCGCCTGCCTGCTGATCTTTGTTGGGCGGCTGGTGCGCCGCTGAGCCGTATGAACAAACCGCTATGCGAAAATGGCCGTGGCGGCATGCGCCGGCGCGGCCTTTTTCTTTGCTCCGAAAAGTCCTAGATGACGCAGACAGGCGGCCGCGACGCCAGCGGCCGCGAAGGGTTTGAGATGGTTACTGTTCTCGACACGATCGCCAACGCGCCGCGACCGCGGCATCCCGAAAAGGCGCACAGGCCGGACCAGGAAGTGCTGCGCAAGCCGGACTGGATTCGCGTCAAGGCGCCGGTTTCCAAGGGCTATACCGAAACGCGCGAGATCGTGAAGTCACACAAGCTGGTGACGGTGTGCGAGGAGGCCGGCTGCCCGAATATCGGCGAGTGCTGGGACAAGAAGCACGCCACCTTCATGATCATGGGCGAGATCTGCACCCGTGCCTGCGCCTTCTGCAATGTCGCAACCGGCATCCCGACCGCGCTCGATCCGGACGAACCGGCGCGCGTGGCGCACGCCGTCAAGCAGATGGGGCTGAGCCACGTCGTCATCACCTCCGTCGACCGCGACGATCTGGCCGATGGCGGTGCGCAGCATTTCGCCGATGTCATCCACGCCATCCGCGCGGCAGCACCTTCGACGACGATCGAGATCCTGCGCCCGACTTCTTGCGCAAGGACGGCGCGCTTGAGGTCGTCGTGGCGGCCAAGCCCGATGTCTTCAACCACAACCTCGAGACGGTGCCGTCGAACTACCTGACTGTACGGCCGGGCGCTCGCTATTTCCACTCGATCCGGCTGCTACAGCGCGTGAAAGAGCTCGACCCGTCGATCTTCACCAAATCCGGCATCATGGTCGGCCTCGGCGAGGAGCGGAACGAGGTGCTGCAGTTGATGGACGACCTGCGCTCGGCCAATGTCGACTTCATGACCATCGGCCAGTATCTGCAGCCCTCGAAGAAGCACCATCCGGTGATCCGCTTCGTCACGCCGGAGGAGTTCAAGTCCTTCGAGACGGTTGGCAAGACCAAGGGTTTTCTGCTGGTGGCGTCGAGCCCGCTGACGCGCTCCTCGCACCATGCCGGTGAGGATTTCGCCAGGCTGCGCGCAGCGCGCGAAGCGCAGCTCACGAAAGCCAGCTGACCGTTTAGATGCCGAAATTCGAAGCCACCCGCCGCGTTGCCCACACGCCGGAGAAGATGTTCGCGCTGGTGGCCGATGTCGAGGCCTATCCGCAATTCCTGCCGCTCTGCGAGGCGCTGACGGTGCGCTCGCGCAAAGAGCGCGACGGCCGCACCATCCTCGTCGCCGACATGAGCATCGGCTACAAGGCGATCCGCGAGACTTTTACCACCCAGGTACTGCTGAAGCCCGATGAGAACGCCATCGACGTCAAATACATCGACGGCCCGTTCAAATATTTGAGCAATATCTGGCGCTTCGACCCGGCCGAAGGCGGCTGCGAAGTGCATTTCTTCATCGACTACGAATTCAAGAGCCGCATCCTCGGCGCGCTGATGGGCACGATGTTCGACCGTGCCTTCCGCATGTTTTCCGAAGCCTTCGAGAAACGCGCCGACGTGATCTACGGCGCAAAGCCGGCCTGATCCCTTGATAGTCTAAGCGAGAGCGCGCAACCCTAGTTGCAGCGCGTGCCGTACCGTCTCGTGACGGATGAATTCGCGGCCTTTGTGCCCAAACAGTTGGCGTTCCGCGACGACCGGCTGCCCGGCCAGCGCTATCCCGAACCACACGAGGCCGATCGGCTTTTCCGCCGAGCCGCCGCTTGGACCGGCAATGCCGGTGACGGCAAGGGAGAGGCTCGCGCGCGAATGCGCCAGCGCGCCGGCCGCCATTTCGAGCACCGTCTCGCGCGAAACTGCGCCATGCGCGTCGAGCGTCGCCGCGGAAACGCCAAGCATCTCCATCTTGGCTTCGTTGGAATAGGTGATGAAGCCCCGGTCGACCACGGCGGAAGAGCCGGCAATGTCGGTCAGTGCGGCAACGATCATGCCGCCGGTGCAGCTTTCCGCCGTCGCCAGCATGACGCCGCGTTGCTGACAGGCTTGGAGCAGGGCGTTGGCGAGTTCGGCGTTGCTCATGCCGGCACCTCTCCCGGATAGACGACGCTGGCGGTGGCGATCGCGGCTATGCCTTCGCCGCGCCCGACAAAGCCGAGCTTCTCGTTGGTCGTCGCCTTGATCGAGATGCGCTCCGGCGCAATGCCGAGCATAGAGCTAAGCGCCGCCGTCATCGCCTCGCGATGCGGCCCGACACGCGGCGCCTCGCAGATCAGCGTGACGTCGGCATTGGCGATGCGCCCGCCGCGTTCGCGCACCAGCTTTGCAGCATGCTCGACGAATATCTTCGAGGCAACGCCTTTCCATTGCGGATCCGATGGCGGGAAATGCGTGCCGATATCGCCGGCGCCGCAGGTGGCAAGCAGCGCATCGGTGAGGGCGTGGAGGCCGACATCGGCGTCTGAATGGCCGGAGAGTTTTCGGTCATACGGAATGGCGATGCCGCAGAGCGTGACGTGGTCGCCCGCTTCGAAAGCGTGCACATCGTAGCCATTGCCGGTGCGGATGTCCGGAAAGCGCGGCAGCGCGCTTGAAAGCCGCTGGTCGGCCATCGCAATATCCCTTGCCCAGGTGAGTTTGACATTGTCCGGCGAGCCGGTGACGATCTTGACTGGAATATGCGCCCATTCGGCGATAGCCGCGTCGTCGGTGAAATCGGTCTTGCCCAGGTGATGCGCCTTCTCATGCGCGGCGAGCAGCGGCCAGAACGGAAAGCCCTGCGGCGTCTGCGCGGCATGAAGGCCGGCCCTCGACACCGTCTCCTCGATCATGCCGTCGGCCGATCCCCGTTTGAGCGTGTCGGCGATGGGCAGCGCGGGCAGTGCCCCCTGGCGCCCGCCAATGGCCTCGATGGTGCGGTCGATGAGCCCGGCGTCGACGAACGGGCGCACCGCGTCATGCACCAGTACCTTTGTCGGCGCCTGGTCTCTCAGTGCCAACAGCCCGAGCCGGACGGACGCCTGGCGGGACGAACCGCCGGTGACAGCAAGCACCCGTCCGGCAATGGCTCCCGCCGCGCGGTCAAAAAGCTCACGGTCGTCGGCATGGATCGCCACGACCACCGGCCCGACCTTCGGATGCGACAGGAATCTTTCCAGCGTGTGCGCGATGACGGCGCGGCCGCCAATGCGCTGATACTGCTTCGGCCCGTCGGCCTGCCCGGCGCGCGCGCCGCGCCCGGCGGCGACGATGACCACGCCGACTCTGCCATCCGCGCCCGAACCTTGATCTTTACTTGCGTCAGTCATGGCGAGAGGCTTAGTCGCGGCTCGAAGGGAAGGCCAGCATTTTCCAAAATGCGCCTTAATGTGACGTCATTGCGCGTTGCACAATGGCTTGCATCTGGCTAGAGAATGTGCAGCAATCGAACATGCTTGGTTTTTGTGCATGCCTGAATTGACCAGATTGGGTTCGCCGCTTGATATCGGCGGCGTGAAGATACGCAACCGCGTGTTCCTCGCGCCGATGTCGGGCATCACCGACGAGCCGTTCCGCCAGCGCGCCCATGCGCATGGCGCCGGGCTGGTCGTGTCGGAAATGGTGGCAAGCGGCGAGCTGGCCAAGGGCAGGGCAGGCTGCGACTTGCGCATCCGCCATTCCGGCCTACCCATCCATATGGTGCAGCTCGCCGGCCGCGAGGCGGCGCACATGGCCGAAGGCGCGCGAATCGCGGCAGGCGAGGGCGCCGACATCATCGACATCAACATGGGCTGCCCGGCGAAGAAGGTGACGGGCGGCTATGCCGGATCGGCGCTGATGCGCGATCTCGACCATGCATTGTCGCTGATCGAGGCGGTGGTCGAGGCCGTTTCGGTGCCGGTAACCGTCAAGATGCGGCTTGGCTGGGACGAAAGCGCGCTCAACGCGCCGATATTGGCGCGTCGCGCCGAGCAGGCGGGCGTCAAGATGGTGACCGTGCATGGCCGCACGCGCTGCCAGTTCTACCAGGGCAAGGCCGACTGGCGCGCGATCGCGCGCGTCAAGCAAGCAGCGTCCATCCCGGTGGTCGCCAATGGCGATGTCGGCTCGCCGCATGAGGCAGCGACGATCCTCGAACAGTCGGGCGCCGACGCGGTGATGATCGGCCGCGCCCATTACGGCGCGCCGTGGATCGCGGGTAGCGTTGCGGCGGCTGCCGATAGCATGTTTGCGCCCGGCATTCCCGAAACGCCGCAAGCGCTCGCCGACTACGTCGTTGCGCATTACGAGGACATGCTCTCGCTCTACGGCATCGAAAGCGGGCTGCGCCAGGCACGCAAGCATCTCGGCTGGTATCTCGACCGCCGCGCGGCCGGCGTTTCGGCGGAGCAGCGAAAGCATATCCTCACCTCGTTCGAGCCGGCTGAAGTCATCGCCGGGTTGCGTCAGGTGTTGACCGAAAGCGCAGCATCGCCTGAATTGCGGAGCGCTGCATGAAGGCCAGTGTCCCACAAGAGGCCGACATGGCGGACGCCGCCAACATCGTGCTGAACACGATTCGCCGCCCGGTGATCATGGTCGACGCCGACGGCTTCATCACCTTCGCCAACGCGGACGCCGAGGATTTCTTCCGCTCCAGCGCGACCATGCTTGCCCGCAACACGCTCTCCAAGCTGGTGCCATTCGGCAGTCCGCTGCTGACCCTGGTCGATCAGGTGCGCGAGCGCCGCGCGCCGGTCAACGAATACCGTGTGGACGTGTCATCGCCGCGCCTTGGCATCGAGAAGATGGTCGACCTCTATGTCGCGCCGGTGCCGGAATTCCCGGGCTCGGTCGTGGTGATGTTCCAGGAACGGTCGATGGCCGACAAGATCGACCGCCAGATGACGCATCGGGGTGCTGCCCGTTCCGTCACCGGCCTGGCCGCCATGCTGGCGCATGAGATCAAGAACCCGCTTTCCGGCATCCGTGGCGCCGCCCAGTTGCTTGAGCTTTCGGCCTCCGATGAGGATCGCGCGCTGACCCGGCTCATCACCGACGAGACCGACCGGATCGTGTCGCTGGTCGATCGGATGGAGGTGTTTTCCGACGAGCGTCCGATCGAGCGCTACCCAGTGAATATCCATGTCGTGCTCGACCATGTGAAGGCAATCGCCAAGAACGGTTTTGCCAAGCGGATCAAGATTTTGGAGGAATATGATCCATCGCTTCCTCCGGTCTTTGCCAATCGCGACCAGCTGATCCAGGTGTTCCTCAACCTTGTGAAAAACGCGGCCGAAGCGATCAGCGCCGATCCGCAGGGAGAGATCATGCTGTCGACGGCCTTCCGGCCGGGCATCCGCGTTTCGGTCCCGGGAACGCAGGATCGCGTCTCGCTGCCGCTGGAATTCTGCGTGCATGACAACGGACCCGGCGTTTCCGAGGACATCCTGCCGATCCTCTTTGACCCGTTCATCACAACCAAGCCGAACGGCTCGGGCCTTGGGCTGGCGCTGGTCGCCAAGATCGTCGGCGAGCACGGCGGCATCATCGAATGCGATTCGACGCCGCGCGGAACCACTTTCCGCGTCCTGATGCCGGCCTGGAAGGAGACTTCGCCCGGCGCCGGCGACGAAGCAGAAGGAGACCGCAAATGACCGTTCGCGGCAATATTCTCGTCGCCGACGACGATGCGGCCATCCGCACCGTGCTCAACCAGGCGCTGTCGCGCGTCGGCCACGAGGTGCGCGTGACCTCGAACGCCTCGACGCTGTGGCGTTGGGTGGCCGCCGGCGAGGGCGATCTCGTCATCACCGATGTGGTGATGCCGGACGAGAACGCCTTCGACATGCTGCCGCGCATCAAGAAGGCGCGGCCGGAACTGCCGGTCATTGTCATGAGCGCGCAGAACACCTTCATGACCGCCATCCGCGCTTCCGAGACCGGCGCCTACGAATACCTGCCAAAACCCTTCGACCTCACCGAACTGCTCAACATCGTCAACCGGGCGCTGGCCGAGCCGAAGCGGCCGAAGCTCGATTCGCGTGCCGACGAGCAGCCGGAGACGATGCCTTTGGTCGGCCGCTCGGCCGCCATGCAGGACATCTACCGCATGCTGGCGCGCATGATGCAGACCGATCTGACGGTGATGATCAGCGGCGAATCCGGGACCGGCAAGGAGCTGGTGGCTCGCGCGCTGCACGAATATGGCCGCCGCCGCGGCGGACCGTTCGTGGCCATCAACATGGCGGCGATCCCGCGCGACCTGATCGAATCGGAACTGTTCGGCCATGAGAAGGGCGCCTTCACCGGAGCCCAGAACCGCTCCACCGGCCGCTTCGAGCAGGCCGAAGGCGGCACGCTGTTCCTCGACGAGATCGGCGACATGCCGATGGAAGCGCAGACGCGCCTGCTGCGCGTGCTGCAGCAGGGCGAATACACGACCGTCGGCGGCCGCACGCCGATCAAGACAGACGTGCGCATCGTCGCCGCCACCAACAAGGATCTGCGGACGCTGATCAACCAGGGCCTGTTCCGCGAGGATTTGTTCTACCGTTTGAACGTCGTGCCGCTGAGGCTCCCAGCGCTGCGCGAGCGTTCCGAGGATGTCCCCGACCTGGTGCGGCACTTCTTCAAGCAGGGCGCCAGCGAAGGCCTGCAGAGCAAGCGCATTTCGGCGGGCGGCATCGAGCTGATGAAGCGCTACCCCTGGCCTGGCAATGTGCGCGAGCTGGAAAACCTGGTGCGCAGGCTTGCCGCGCTCTATTCGCAGGACGAGATTTCGGCCGAGATCATCGAGACGGAACTCAAGACCGGCGAAAGGCCCGTGGTGCCGGGCGCCGGACCGCTCATTCCCGACGATCTGTCGATCGGCCAGGCGGTCGAGCATTTCCTGCAGCGTTATTTTGCTTCCTTCGCCGGCGACCTGCCGCCGTCGGGGCTCTACCAGCGCATCCTCGCCGAAGTCGAATACCCGCTGGTGCTGGCCTCGATGACGGCGACGCGCGGCAACCAGATCAAGGCGGCCGAGCTTTTGGGCCTCAACCGCAACACGCTGCGCAAGAAGATCCGCGAGCTCGGCGTCAACGTTTATAAGGCCGCCAGGCAGCCTTAGCTCAGCGCAACACGCTTGTCGGGGCTTCACCTTTTGGGGATGAGCCGGGGAAAGATTTCCGTCACGGCCACACTTGTTGCATAATCGCCACAATGCGTTGCATACATCCGACGCAATGACCGACTCTAGACGGCGATATGGCTGCTGAGGCTCCAACACTGAACCAACCGCTTTTCAGCCGGGCCGGCGTTCGCGACGGCCGCCGGTTGCTGGCGCTGCCCGGCGTGGTCGCGATCGTGGGCGCCATGATCACGGCTGCGATCTCGTTTGCGATCCTGGTCGGCGCGACGCCGATCGCGCCCAATGCCAACACGACCTGGGCGCTGATCGCACTCAACGCCGTCTTCGTCCTGTTCCTGATCGCGCTGGTCGCCCGCGAGGTGCGGCGCATCGTCATGGCCCGGCGGCACGGCAGGGCTGCCTCGCGGCTGCATGTGCGCATCGTCGCCATGTTCGCGCTGGTCGCAGCCATCCCGGCGATCATGGTGGCGATCATCGCCTCGATCACGCTTGATATCGGCCTTGACCGCTGGTTCGAGATCCGGACCAAGACCATCGTCAATTCGTCGCTGTCGATCGCAGACGCCTATGTCCAGGAAAATGCGCGCAACCTGCAGGGCACGACACTGTCGATGGCCTATGATCTCGACGCTTCGCGCACGCTCTATGGCCTCGACCGCACCGGGTTCCTCAACCTCATGAACAAGGAAGCCGTTGGCCGCGGGCTGGCGCATGCGGCGCTGATCAAGCCGGATGGCTCCTTCGTGATGAGCGCCAAGACCGACGCCGACTTCGCCATGCCCGAGCCGCCGCCGGGCGCCGTCGATACCGCCGCAGACGGCAAGCCGGTGCTGATCGAGCCGCGCACCCGCAACATCATGGGCGCCATCGTCAAGCTGCGCGAGATCGAGGGCCTTTATCTCTACACGATCCGGCTGGTCGACCCCGAGGTGATCAGGGCGCGGCAGATCGTCAAATCCAACACCGACGAATACCGCAATCTCGAGGACAACCGCCGCACCTCCCAGGTGGCCTTCGCGCTGCCGTACCTGTCGCTGACGCTCATCATCATCTTGTCGGCAATCTGGACCGGTATCGCGGTCGCCGACAGGCTGGTGCGGCCTATCCGCCAGCTGATCGGCGCGGCCGACGAAGTGGCGACCGGCAATCTCGACGTTGCCGTTCCCGTGCGCCAGTCCGACGGCGACGTCGCTTCGCTCGGCGAAACCTTCAACAACATGATCCTCGAGCTCAAATCGCAGCGCAACGAGCTGCTGTCGGCCAAGGATCTGATCGACGAGCGCCGGCGCTTCTCGGAGGCGGTGCTGGCCGGCGTGACCGCGGGTGTCATCGGCGTCGATCCCTATGGCATCATCACCATCGTCAATCGCTCGGCCGAAACGATGCTCGCGATCTCGGCAAGTGCTGCGCTCGGACAGAACCTGTCGGCCATCCTGCCGCATGTCGGCCGCGTCTTCGAGATCGGGCGCCAGTCCGGCAAGCCGGTCTATCGCGAGCAGGTGACTTTCTTCCGCACCGGCATGGAACGGACTTTCAACGTCCAGATCACCGTCGAGGGCGGAGACGACGGCTCGGAAGAAAAATCCTATGTCGTCACCGTCGACGACATCACCGATCTCGTCCAGGCGCAGCGCTCTTCGGCCTGGGCTGACGTGGCGCGGCGCATCGCACACGAGATCAAGAATCCGCTGACGCCGATCCAGCTGTCGGCCGAGCGCATCAGGCGCCGTTACGGCAAGGTCATCACCGAGGACCGCGAGGTCTTCGATCAATGCACCGACACCATCATCCGCCAGGTCGAGGATATCGGCCGCATGGTCGACGAATTCTCGGCCTTCGCCCGCATGCCGAAGCCGGAGATGAAGGTCATCGATTTGCGCGAGTCGCTTCGTGAGGCGTCGTTCCTGGTGGAAGTCAGCCGCTCTGACATTGCCTTCCAGCGCGATTTTGGCAACGAGCCGCTCAAGGGCACGTTCGACAGCCGTCTGATGGCGCAGGCCTTCGGCAACGTCATCAAGAACGCCGCCGAGGCTATTGACGGACTTGATGCGAAAGACCGTTCCGACGGCACAATCCGGATTCAAGCCGGGCGCCAAGATGGCGCCATAAGAATCGACGTAATCGACAATGGCAAAGGGCTGCCGCGCGAGAATCGCCAGCGGCTGCTCGAGCCTTACATGACGACGCGCGAAAAAGGCACCGGCCTTGGCCTCGCTATCGTCAAGAAGATCGTGGAGGACCATGGCGGCCGGCTCGAATTGCACGACGCGCCGCCGGATTTCCACGGCGGCCGGGGCGCGATGATCTCGATCATCCTGCCGCCGGCGGCGGTCGTAGCCGCGCCGCCACGCGGCGAAGGCCGCAACGAACACGAACGAGAAACTGAAAAGGTCGGTAATGGCGTCTGACATTCTTATCGTCGATGACGAGGAAGACATCCGCGAACTCGTCGCCGGTATCCTGAGCGACGAAGGTCACGAAACCCGCACGGCACACGATGCCGACAGCGCGCTTGCAGCAATTGCTGATAGGGCGCCGCGGCTGATTTTCCTCGATATCTGGCTGCAGGGCTCGCGCCTTGACGGCCTGGCGCTGCTCGACGAGATCAAGACGATGCATCCGAACATGCCGGTGGTGATGATCTCCGGCCATGGCAACATCGAAACGGCAGTCTCGGCGATCCGGCGCGGCGCCTATGATTTCATCGAGAAGCCGTTCAAGGCCGATCGCCTCATCCTGATCGCGGAACGCGCGCTGGAGACGTCCAAATTGCGGCGCGAGGTCTCCGACCTCAAGCTGCGCAGCGGCGAGACCTTCGACCTGATCGGCATGTCGTCGGCGATGAGCCAGCTGCGGCAGACCATCGAGCGCGTCGCGCCGACCAACAGCCGCGTCATGATCATCGGCCCGTCCGGCTCCGGCAAGGAACTGACGGCGCGCGCCATCCACACGCTGTCGGCGCGCAAGGGGGGACCGTTCGTGACGCTGAGCGCCGCCACCATCACGCCCGAGCGCATGGAGATCGAGCTGTTCGGCACCGAGTCGAACGGTACCGAGCGCAAGGTAGGCGCGCTGGAAGAGGCGCATCGCGGCATCCTCTACATCGACGAAATTGCCGACATGCCGCGCGAGACGCAGAACAAGATCCTGCGCGTCCTGGTCGAGCAGCAGTTCGAACGGGTAGGGGGCACCAAGCGGGTCAAGGTCGACGTCCGCATCATCTCCTCGACGGCGCAAAA
Organism: Mesorhizobium loti; assembly: GCF_001510895.1. GTDB lineage: Bacteria > Pseudomonadota > Alphaproteobacteria > Rhizobiales > Rhizobiaceae > Mesorhizobium > Mesorhizobium loti_A. Next base: position 74,849 of record NZ_LPWA01000131.1, read on the forward strand.
CCTGGAGGCGATGATCGCCGACGGCCGCTTCCGCGAGGACCTCTATCATCGCCTGGCGGTGGTTCCGGTGATGGTCCCGGGTCTCGCCGAGCGGCGCGAGGATATCCCTTATCTCGTCGATAATTTCATGAAGCAGATCGCGCGCCAGGCCGGCATCAAGCCGCGCCGCATCGGCGACGACGCTTTAGCCGTGCTGCAGGCGCATAACTGGCCCGGCAACGTCCGCCAGCTCCGCAACAATGTCGAGCGGCTGATGATCCTGGCGCGCGGCGGCGACGCGGATGCGCCGATCACCGCCGACCTTCTGCCCTCCGAGATCGGCGACGTCATGCCGCGCACGCCCAACCAGTCGGACCAGCACATCATGGCGCTGCCGCTGCGCGAGGCGCGCGAACAGTTCGAGAAGGATTATCTGATCGCCCAGATCAACCGCTTCGGCGGCAACATCTCGAAGACGGCCGAATTCATCGGCATGGAGCGCTCGGCCCTGCACCGCAAGCTGAAGTCGCTGGGCGTCTAAAGCAATTCCAGGAAAAGTGCGCAGCGGTTTTCCGTCCGGAATTGCGACAGACCAAAGAGAGCAATTCCAGGAAAAGTGCGCAGCGGTTAGGCTCGGCGGCTTCGCCGCAGCCTTCCGTCCGGAATTGCCTAAAAGACTCCAGGGCCGCGGTTGGTCCATCCGATTGTTCATTACGACAGCGGCGGAATCGCCTAAGAAAGCCGGACATTTCCCCGAGGTAACCCATGCCGCGCATTGCCTATGTCAACGGGCGCTACGTCGCCCATGCCCAAGCCCACGTCCATATCGAGGACCGGGGCTATCAGTTCGCCGACGGCGTCTATGAGGTCTGCGAGGTAGCGCGCGGCTTTATCGTCGACATGCCGCGTCATCTTGCCCGGCTCAAGCGCTCGCTGAAGGAGCTGTCGATCGCCTGGCCGGTCTCGGAGGGCGTCCTTCCGATGCTGCTGCGCGAGGTGGTGCGCCGCAACCATGTCGTCAACGGTCTCGTCTATGTCCAGGTGACGCGTGGCGTCGCTAGCCGTGAATTCGTCTTCCCGGCGGCGGGAACCAAGTCGGCCCTGGTGATAACCGCCCGGAAAGCCGATCCCGCCGCCGCTGCCAGCCGCGTCGAGACCGGCATCAAGGTCATCACCGTGCCGGAGAATCGCTGGGACCGCGTCGACATCAAGAGCACCGGCCTCTTGCCCAATGTGCTCGCCAAGCAGAAGGCCAAGGAAGCCGGCGCCCAGGAGGCCTGGTTCGTCGACACGGATGGCACAGTCAAGGAAGGCGGCTCGTCCAACGCCTGGATCATCACCAGGGACGGCGTTCTGGTGACGCGGCCGGCCGAACACGGGATCCTGCGCGGCATCACGCGCACGACGCTGTTCGATGTCGCCGCCAAGCTCGGTCTGAAGATCGAGGAACGCGGCTTTTCGGTCGCCGAAGCCAAGGCCGCGCGCGAGGCTTTCATCAGCTCCGCGACGACGATCGCCATGCCGGTGGTCGAGATCGACGGCGCGCCGGTCGCAAACGGCCACCCCGGCTCCATGACACTTTCGTTGCGGCAGGCATTTTTTGACATTGCGGAAAAAAGTCCAGCCTGATAACCGCAAAGGTGGAATGAACCTCAACTATCTCGTTCTGCTTGTCGTTTAGAGGCAAGAGGGGGTTTGCGCGCTTGACAGGTGCCGCGTAATTTGGCGCATTGGCCCGCAGACCGAAGGGGATCGGCGAAAGACAAAAACAATGGCGGAACGATCGCAAAACCTTCAGGACCTGTTCCTGAATTCAGTTCGCAAGAGCAAGAATCCACTTACCATCTTCCTCATCAACGGTGTGAAGCTGACCGGCGTCGTCACTTCGTTCGACAATTTTTGTGTGTTGTTGCGGCGTGACGGGCATTCCCAGCTCGTCTACAAGCACGCCATTTCCACGATCATGCCGAGCCAGCCGGTTCAGATGTTCGATGGCGAGGAAAGCCAGGGCGCCTGATTGGCACGTGAGAAGGACGCGGACCGCAGCGTTCGCGGAAAACAAGGACACCAGCTCGGGCCGGAAGCCAAGGATCCGACCCGGGCGGTCGTCATTGTGCCTGTGCTTACGCGCCTGCCGCGCAGCGACGACGATTCGAGCCGCCCGCGTCTGAGCCGCTCGGCCGATGCACGCCACGACGAGGCGGTCGGCCTTGCCAGCGCCATCGATCTCAATCCGGTCCACACGGCCGTGGTGACGGTCACCGATCCGCGCCCGGCAACGCTGCTTGGCAGCGGCAAGGTGGCGGAGTTCGCCGACATCGTGAAGGAACGCAAGGCGGAACTGGTCATCGTCGACCATCCCCTGACGCCGGTGCAGCAGCGCAACCTCGAAAAGGAACTGAACGCCAAGGTGCTCGACCGCACCGGGCTGATTCTCGAGATCTTCGGCGAGCGCGCCAGGACCAAGGAAGGCACGCTCCAGGTGGAGCTGGCGCATCTCAACTACCAGAAGGGCCGGCTGGTGCGCAGCTGGACCCACCTCGAACGCCAGCGCGGCGGCGCCGGTTTCCTCGGCGGTCCCGGCGAAACGCAGATCGAATCGGACCGGCGCATCCTGCAGGACAAGATCACCAAGCTGAAGCATGAGCTGGAGACGGTTCGCCGCACGCGCGACCTGCATCGCGCCAAGCGCAAGAAGGTGCCATTCCCGGTTGTGGCGATCGTCGGCTACACCAATGCCGGAAAGTCGACGCTGTTCAACCGGATGACCGGGGCAGGGGTGCTCGCCGAGGACATGCTGTTCGCCACGCTCGACCCGACATTGCGCCGCGTGCGCCTGCCGCATGGCACGCCGATCATCCTGTCGGACACGGTCGGCTTCATCTCGGATCTGCCGACGCATCTGGTCGCGGCCTTCCGGGCGACGCTCGAAGAGGTTGTCGAGGCCGATCTCGTGCTGCATCTGCGCGACATTTCCGATCCGGACACGGCGGCACAGGCCGAGGATGTCGAGCGCATCCTTGGCGACCTCGGCGTCGATGCCGCCGACACCGGCCGTGTGATCGAGGTGTGGAACAAGATCGACCTGCTTGACGAAGGCAATCGCGAACGCCTGCTTGCCGAGAGCGCCGGCGGCAAGGCGCCGCCGATCGCGATATCGGCGGCGACAGGCGAGGGCATCGACGCGCTGAAGGCACTCATCGAGACCAGGGTGTCGGGCGAGTTGGAAACCATGACTGTCACGCTGAGCCCCGCTGAGCTCGGCCAGGTCGACTGGCTCTACCGCAACGGCGACGTTGTCTCGCGGGCCGACAATGAGGATGGCAGCGTCACCATCTCGCTGACGGCGACACACAGTGCCCGCCAGGAGATCGAGAGCCGGCTCCACCGCAGGAACCACGGCTAAGTCACAGAGCAATTCCAGGAAAAGTGTGTAGCGGTTTTCCGTCAGGAATTGCGTAGAACAAACACTTATTTGGCGCTTTTTGCCTGCTGCCAGAGTGCTTCCATCTCGTCCAGCGTCGCTTTCTCCAGTGAACTGCCGGAAGCATCGAGCGCCTGTTCGACATAGTGGAAGCGCGAGCGGAATTTCTCGTTGGTGCCGCTGAGCGCGGCTTCGGCATCGAGCTTCAAATGGCGGCCAAGATTGACGACGGCAAACAGCATGTCGCCAAACTCGTCCTTGATGGGTGCCGCGTCGCCCGTGGCGAGCGCCTCGCGCAATTCACCGATCTCTTCCTCTATTTTGTCGAGGATGGGCGCTGCCTCGCTCCAGTCGAAACCGACGCGGGCAGCCTTCTCCTGCAGCTTGAGCGCGCGGGTCAGGGCAGGGAGCGCAACCGGCACACTGTCGAGAAAACCCTTGCCGTGATCTTCCGGATCAAGGCCGCGCGCGATGCGGGCGTTGCGCTTGTCGGCCTTCTCCGCCGCCTTGATCTTCTCCCACATGCCCTTGGCCATGCCGGCGCTGCGCGCCTTCTCGTCGCCGAAAACATGCGGATGGCGGCGGATCATCTTGGTGGTGATGGCTTCGACGACATCGCCGAAGGCGAACTCGCCGGCCTCTTCCGCCATCTGCGCGTGATAGACGACCTGCAGCAGCAGATCGCCCAGCTCCTCGCGCAGATCATCGAGATCGCCGCGCACGATGGCATCCGCCACCTCATAAGCCTCCTCGATCGTGTAGGGCGAGATGGTGGAAAAATTCTGCTCGATGTCCCAAGGGCAGCCGGTCTTCGGCGCCCTGAGCGCGGCCATGATCTCGATCAGCCGGGAAATGTCCTTCGAGGGTTTCATGCAACGAACCCTAGCGCGCACCGCGGCGGGCGACCAATCCCGCCGGTGGGCAAAAGCCTATTGTCCACAGTTGCGGCTCTTCTCAGTCGAGCACCGAGACGATCGCCTTGGCGAGGTCGTCCATGCCATCCTCCGGCAGGCCGGCCACGTTGATGCGGCTGTCGCCCACCATATAGACGGCGTGCTCGGTGCGCAGGCGCTCGACCTGTGCCTCCGTCAGCCCAAGCCTCGAAAACATGCCGCGATGACTGGCGACGAAATCGAAGCGGTCGGAGTTGGATTGCCGGCGCAGCGCCTCGGCGAAGGCGACGCGCAGCCTGAGCATGCGCAGCCGCATCTCCTCGAGTTCCGTCTCCCAGTCCTTTTTCAGGTCGGCGTCTTCCAGCACCATGCGCACCGCCGCCGCGCCATGGTCCGGCGGCATTGAATAAAGCGCGCGCGCCGCTGCCAGCATCTGGCTCATCGCCACATCCGCCTGCGCGCCGTCCTTGGCTATGATCATCGCGGCACCGACGCGGTCGCGATAGACGGCAAAGTTTTTCGAGCAGCTCGAGGCGACGACCATTTCCGGCACCTTTTCGGCGAGCAGCCGCAGGCCGGCGGCATCGGCGTCGAGGCCTTCGCCAAAACCCTGATAGGCGATGTCGACGAAGGGCAGCAGGCCGCGCTCCAGCAGGACGTCGGCGACCTTGGCCCACTGCGCGGCATCGAGATTGGCGCCGGTCGGGTTGTGGCAGCAGCCATGCAACAGCACGACATCGCCGCTATTGGCGGTCTTCAGTGCCGCCAGCATGTCGTCGAATCGGACGGCGCCGGAGGTGGCGTCGAAATAGGGATAGTCGCGCACCTGCAGGCCGGCGGCGCGCATCACCGGCAAGTGGTTCGGCCAGGTAGGGTCGGACAGCCAGACCGTCGCGCCGGCACGCGTGCGCTGCAAAAGCTCGGCCACCAGCCTGAGCGCGCCCGATCCGCCAGGCGCCTGCGCGGCGCGGATGCGCGAAAGATCGGCCTTGTCGCCGAAGGCGAGCTTGATCATCGCGGCGTTGAAGCCGGTATCGCCGGCAAGGCCGAGATAGGTTTTGGTGTCCTGGCTCGCGAGCAGCCGCTTCTCGGCCTCACGCACGGCGCGCATCACCGGTGTCCTGCCGTCGCGGTCCTTATAGACGCCAACGCCGAGATCGACCTTGCCGGGGCGCGTATCGGCGCGATAGAGGCCGATCAAGGCGAGGATCTTGTCGGCGGGCGCGGGCTGCAGGGTTTCGAACATCGATCAGGCTCCAATGGCGGCGGAGTGATACGCAAATCGGCCGCGCTTCGCCAGCGGTTTCCTTCCGGCAGCCGGCCCTGGCCGCAACGAGCGAGGGCTTGCCGCCGCAGAAAACTGCCTGTCGTCGGGATTAAAACCTTGTCCTGTTCCGTAAACAGGGCATGAAACGGTCGATGGCACGCTTCGATATTGTCGGGCAGTTGGGGTCGCTCAGGCGCTATGCGCGCGCTCTGACGCGCGACAGCGCCGACGCCGAGGATCTCGTGCACGATGCGCTGGTGCGCGCCTATGAGCGGCGCGGCACCTTTCGCTCGGGCGGCAATCCGCGCGCCTGGCTGCTTGCGATCGTGCACAACATCTTCATCGACCGCATTCGCTCGCGTCGGTCGGAAGCAGCGCGCATCGAGCAGGCCGGCCATCTCGCCGATCAGAGCGTAGCGGCATCCCAGGACCATTCGGTGCGCCTTTCGCAAGTGAGGGAAGCCTTTCTGTCGCTGCCGGAGGAGCAGCGCTCCGCCCTGCATCTCGTCGCCATCGAAGGCCTGAGCTACGCCCAGGCGGCCGACGTCAGCGGCGTGCCGCTTGGAACGCTGATGTCGCGCATCGGCCGCGCGCGTGCGGCGCTGCGCGAGATGGAGGAGGGCGCTCCGGCGCGCGGCAAAAATCACTTGAGGATCGTGGGAGGTGAATCATGACCGCTATCGTCGATCCCGTGACCGATGCCGATCTCGACGCTTATATCGACGATCAGCTCGACGTCGCCCGCCGCATAGAGGTCGAGGCCTTTCTTTCCGCACGCCCGGAAGTGGCGGCGCGCGTGATGTCCGATCTCAGAACGCGTGACGAGCTGCGGGTGGCGCTTGCTAGCCCTGTCGGCATGGCGCGCCCGGTAACGACGGAGGCTGCGTGGCGGCTGGAGAGAGCGCTTACCAGGGATCGTGTCTTTTCCGTGCTGCAACGCGCCGCGGCCGCTGCCGTGCTCGTGGCCGCGGGCTGGTTGGCGAACGGTATCTTCGGGCCGATCGCTGTGACCAAGGTCGTCGCCTCGACCCAGCCGCCCGTCTATGTCGAAGAAGCGGTGAGCGCGCACCGGACGACGCTGGTGCGCGAGACGATGCCGTCGCAACCGGAAGCGCCGAGCTACAATGCCGACGAAATCCGCGCCGCGACCGCGATCGTCATGCCGTCATTGCCTGACGACTGGAGGATCCGCGACGTCCAGATCTATCCGTCGCGCTTCGGGCCGAGCGTCGAAATGGCACTCCAAACGAAGGACCTCGGACTGGTGTCGCTGTTTGCGATCAGGCCGGGCACGTTCGACGTGGTGAAGCCGACGGTCGTGCCTTCGGGCGATATCTCGTCCGCCTATTTCCAGATCGGCGAGGTCGCTTATGCCGTCGTTGGGCGAAGCGATGCCGGCGATCTCGATCGGGCCGCCGAAAAGCTGGCCCGCACGCTTTACTGAGAAATCCAACCAAGGAGAACCCGAATGAACAGCCCCAATCTCGGATACCGAATGGGCACCGGCGTCCAGGCCGGAGCGGTCTATGATGAGGGCCTGCGCAAGCACATGCTGCGCGTCTACAACTATATGGGCCTCGGTCTTGTCGTTACCGGCCTTGTCGCCCTTTTCGTGGCTTCGACGCCGGCGCTCTATGTGCCGATCTTCTCCAGCCCGCTGAAATGGGTGGTGATGCTGGCGCCGCTCGCTTTCGTCATGCTCTTCTCGTTCAAGATGCAGACGATGTCGGCGGCAAGCGCGCAGGCCATGTTCTGGGCCTTCTGTGCCGTCATGGGCCTGTCGCTCGCTTCGGTGTTTCTGGTCTTCACCGGCACCAGCATCGCGCGCACCTTCTTCATTGCCGCCACCATGTTCGGCGCCACCAGCCTCTACGGCTACACGACCAGGCGCGACCTGACGCAGTTCTCGTCCTTCCTGATCATGGGCCTGATCGGCGTGGTGATCGCCAGTTTGGTCAACCTGTTTCTCGGCTCGACCGCGCTGCAATTCGCCATCTCGGTGATCGGCATCGCCGTCTTCATCGGCCTGACCGCCTGGGACACGCAGACGATCAAGGAACAGTATGCCGAGAATTTCGATGCGGAATCGCAGCAGAAACTCGCCGTCTTCGGCGCCTTCACGCTCTATCTGAACTTCATCAACATCTTCCAGCTGCTGCTGAATTTCACCGGCGAGCGCGAATAGTCCGGAACCGTAGCAGGCAACACCACTGGACTTGAAATGGCCGGAGGGAAGCCTCCGGCCATTTTTTCATTCGAAACAACAACTCAGGCAAAGATAACCGTTTGAAGCGCGGCATGGCCTGCTGCTCTTGAGTCCATGCAAAGCCATTTGCTAGCCTGCCGGCCAACCAGCCAGCCGCGAGGGCCCATGGAACAGGATAGCCTGACACTTCACGGCGACGGCATCTCGGCAACCATCGTCGGGCAGGGCGCGGAACTGATTTCATTGCGCGATGCCGACGGAACCGAGCTTTTGTGGCAGGCAGGTCCCGCCTGGCGGCGCCATTCCCCGGTGCTGTTTCCAATCGTCGGCCGGCTGAAGGACGACCAGTTGCGCCATCGCGGCCAAAACTATCCGATGACGCAGCACGGTTTCGCCCGCGACAGGCGCTTTGACTGGGCGGAGCAGGGGCCTTCCTCCTGCACTCTGGTCCTGACCGACGATGCAGGCAGCCGCGTCCATTACCCGTTCGCTTTCCGCCTGGCCATACGCTACAGCCTTGCACCTCGGCAGCTTGGCGTAACCTTCGAGGTTACCGACACAGGCGACGAGGTGTTGCCGGCTTCGATCGGCGCTCACCCGGCCTTCAACTGGCCGCTGTTGCCGGAATTGCCCAAGGAAGCCTATCGGCTGACCTTTGCCGACAACGAGCCAGCGCCGATCCGCCGCCTGAAAGACGGGCTCATGCTGCCACAGCCACAACCCACGCCGATCGAAGGCAGGACGCTCGCGCTCTCCGAGCGGCTGTTCGATGACGACGCCGTCATTCTGGACCAGCCAATGAGCGCCAGCGTCCGCTATGCCGCTGAGCGCGGGCCGACGATCGAAATGTCGTGGCAAGGTTTCAACGAACTGGGCATCTGGTCCAAGCCGGGCGGTGCGCCGTTCCTGTGCATCGAGCTTGGCACGGCGTCGCAAGCCCGGTCGATTTCGACGGCGAATTTGCCGACAAGCCGGGCGTGATGCTGATCGAACCTGGCGCGAAACGCACGCTGACCTACCAGATCACCCTCGGCCGGGAGCCCTAAGGCGTGGCTTTTGCGGTCAAGGCCGAGGTCGAGGATCCACAGGCGGAGACGTTCTCGTTTGCCGCCCAGAAAACCATGTATGGCGGCAAGCACATCGCCGAGGGCGATACGATCTTCGTGTTCGCCAGCGAGAACGAAGGCGGGCAGGGGCTTGTCGCGCGTGGCATCGTCACGTCGTCCGAGGCCATTCCCCGAAGACTCGACCTCGAGCGGCAGACGCCGCGCGTCAGCATTTCGATCCGTCGCACTGCAATGGCCGTCCGGCGATTGGGCCGGGACGAACTCAAGCGGTTCAAGGACTGGAAGGACGGTCGGCCCGAGACCGAACTCAACTTCAAATTCTATCGCCAGGCGACGAACAAGATCGTCGGCATCTCGGACGAGACGGCGGTGTTTCTCAGCGGATTTTTCTAAGGCGGCGAGCCACGGCCCAAATCGATCTCCTTCAACGGGTCGCCGCCGTCAATGAAGAGTCTGCCGCCTGGTTTCAGGGCCGCCTTGATGCGCGTCAACGCGGCCCTGCTAGCCTCGGGATGACGCCCGTTGAGCGCGCCGACCCGCATGGCAAAGGCGACATCGAAGAAGGCATCGCCGGAACTCGATGCGAAGTCCTCGATTGCTACATGCCTGAAATCAAGGCTGCCCAAAGCCATCTCATCGGCCGATCCTGCCCGCGCCAATCGGATTGCCTTTTCCGAACGGTCGATCGCCAGAACGAACCCGTGGCCGATCCGGCGGGCGACAGCACGAGCGGCAACGCCGGGACCGCAGCCGATCTCCAGGACGCGAAGTCCCGGTTTCAACGGAAGCGCTTCGACGAACGCGGATATCCGCTCGGAGAGCCCAGCAGCCATGAGACACGTTATGCAACTCGGTTTGTGGGCGAGGCAAGCGAGGTTGACGCAGCTTTCGTGGACGGCCCGGCGCGGTTCGTTGTAAACATCCGGTCCGCTTGATCTCGGAGGAGGTGCAACATGGACCGGTTTACGGGCGGTTGCCTTTGCGGCAATGTCCGGATCGTGGCGTCGGGTCGCCCATACCGGGTCGGCATCTGTCACTGCCTCGACTGCCGCAAGCATCATGGCGCGCTTTTTTATGCTTCAGCGATATTCCCGCAGGATGCGGTGACCATCAATGGCGAAACGCGCGACTATGCCGGACGGTTTTTCTGTCCGCGCTGCGGTTCGTCCGTTTTCGCGCGCACCGGGGACGAGATCGAAGTGCATCTCGGCTCCCTGGATGCCCCTGACCAGCTGAAGCCGACTTATGAAAGCTGGATTATCCGTCGCGAGTCCTGGCTGCCGCCATTTCCGGTTGCGAAGCGGTATGAGCGCGATCGTGAGGCCGAGGGCCGCTTCGAGGAGTAGCGACCGCCCGCTTCCAGATCGAATGGGCCGCTTGGAAGCTCGCGCCGGCCGTTATTCCGGAAGGCCGGCTTTGTGGAAGCCGTCGACGAAATGCTCGAGCGTCGCGTCGTCGCGGAACGGCTCGGTCCAGACCCAATGGCGGGTCGTGAAATGCGGATTGCTAACGAGGAACAGGGCGACCTCCGCGCGCGCCTCGTCGAGCCGCCCGAGCTGGGCAAGGCTCGCCGCCAGGAAACGGCGTGAGCTGGTGCGATAGGTCTCGTCCCGGCGCAGCGTTTCGACGGCGGCCTCGTAGTCGCGCGCCGCATATTGGGCCGCGCCGAGCGTCAGATAGTACCAACTCGGTGGAAACGGGTTCAGCCGGAACGCCTTGCGAATGTGCTCGAGGCCTGCCTCGACCTGTCCGGCCAGCACCGCGATGTCCGACAGTGTCGCCCAGGCATCGGCTTCGTTCGGGTCGAGCTCGAACGCCTTGGCGAATTCCGCTTCCGCCTCGTCGAAGCGGCGCTCATAGGCAAGCAGATTGGCCAGCACCCAGCGGCAGCCGGCATCGCTGGGATCGATCGCCACGGCTTTTCGGGCCAGTTCCAAGGCAAGGCTGCGGTTGGGTTCAATGGGTTCGCCCCAATGCACCCATCCCATCCAGTGGTTCATGGCAAGCCAGCGACACGCCTCGGCGTATTCGGGATCGAGCAAAAGCGCGCGCGTAAGCATCAGATGCGCTTCCCGCGCCGTCTGCGGCGAGTCGTCGATGAGCTTGCGCGCCCGCACGCAGAGATCGTAGGCTTCCAGATTTTTCGGCCGGTTGCGTGGCGGCGGCGCGCGTAGCCGGCCGAGCAGCGCCTCGACGATCTTGGCCGTCACCTCGTCCTGGACGGCAAAGATATCTTCCAGGCTGCGATCGAAGCGTTCCGCCCACAAATGCTCGCCACTCACGGCATCGACCAGCTGGGCGTTGATCCGCACGCGCCCCGCGGCGCGTCTTGCGCTGCCTTCGAGCAGGTAGCGCACGCCAAGGTCCTTTGCGATCGCGCGTACATCCATCGCCTTGCCTTTGTAAGCGAAGACCGAGTTGCGGGCGATGACGAACAGGCCAGCAACCCTGGAGAGGTCGGTGATCAGGTCTTCGGTCAACCCATCCGCGAAGGATTCCTGCTCGGGGCCACTGCTGAAATTAACGAAGGGCAGCACGGCGATCGATGGCTTGTCGGGTAGCGGCAAAGATCTTTGCTTCACGCCATCGAGCTTTTCGATGGGCCCGGTGAAGCGGTAGCCGACGCGCGGAACCGTGGCGATCCATTCCGCGCCGTCGGCGGCCGGGCCAAGCAGCTTCCTGAGTTGCGCGATCTGAACGGTGAGGTTGCCTTCCTCGACGACCGTGCCCGGCCACGCCGCGTCCATCAACTCGGTCTTGCCGAGGATTTCGCCGGGACGTCCGACGAGCGCGGCGAGCAGCTTTATCCCGCGGTTGCTAACGGCAACTGGGGTGTCGTCCCGAAGGAGCGTTCCCACACCCGGATCAAGCACGAACGGACCGAAGGCGAAGCGCGAGCGCTGCATGCGGCGCATCTATAGAGCGTTTGGAAGTTTTTGGAACTATTTGGGAGGCTTAATTACGACGCCGTTCGTATCCTGCAGAATTCAACCTCGTTCAGGTCGATGGCCTCCAGCTCCCAACCGTATGGGGCCTCAAACCATAGGAGGTTGCCATGAACAACATTCTTGCGCCGGTCCAGCATCGAGCAGCTAGGCCGGGAACCCAAGTCGGGCGGACATCACGTCGGCGCTACAGCCTGGCGACCCTGCAAAACATGATCGCGGCATGGCGCGAGCAGACACGCTTTCGCTGGGATATCAAGCGGATGTCGGAGGCAAGTCCGCATCTGATCGACGATATCGGCCTGACGAAACAACAGGCCGAGCAAGAGATCGCCAAGTTGCCTTTCTGGCAACGGTAAGGGGATGCTGCAAAGGCGCCACGTCGACATCGACGCCGGCGGAGGGAGCCTTTCGAAGGTTCCGTAGGGTAGGGAGACCTTGTTGCAAAAGCCGCATTCTGCAACTCTGGAACCAGAGTGGGGAGCTGCAGCGATGAAGAGCCTTCTGATTTTGGCGGGTTGTGGTTTGCTCCTTGCCGCCTTGTCGCCAGCTGTGGCCGAAGAGAAGGTACGTGCCTCGGACAAGGCGGCGCTTGCGGAATGCCTGAAATATGTCAGCGATTTTGCTGGCGATGTTCCCGGAGTGAACGAAGCCCCAAAGCCGGCAGCCCATATCGACAACGTCATCAAGCTCGCCGGACACGAGCCTGCCTCTTGCATCAACTACGTGACCGAGCTGTGCTCCTTTGAGAGCGACGACGGCCAGTCACAGCTGGGATTGATCGACTGCGCCGACCGCGAGGTCCGCGTATGGGAGGATCGTCTCAACACCACCTACGAAGCGCTCATGGCCAAGACCACACCCAAATTACGGGAAGGCTATCGCAAGATGCAGCGCGCGTGGATCGTCTACCGCGATGCGCGCTGCGCTGCCGAGGGCGCCACCGAAACCGTCAATACCGATCGCCAGAGCAATATCATCGTCAGCTGCATGCTTGACGCGACGGCCCGGCAGGCGCTGATTCTTGATGATGAGCTGTGGGACCTGCAGTGATCGGGCGGCGAGGGGTGGCGAAGGCACATCGCTGAACGGCTTCAACGCTTCGAAGGGCCAAAATGAGCGAAGAGCTACAGAACATTTGGGTGCTTGGTTCCAGCAACACGCTGGTGTTCCTTGCGGTTCTCCAGATCATCGATTTAGGGCTGACACTTCTCCATTCGCTGCAGGAGCGCAAAGGCCAATTATGGCGCTATTTCGGCGCGATTGCCGGGGTGAAGATACCCGACAGCTTCGGTCAGGTCGCATTCTTCGCAGGCTTGACACTTTCGCTGTGGATCGTGGGGCTGCTCGGGATATCCGGCACGCTGCTTTGGCAAACGCCGCTTGCGTTCGGCTGCCTCGGCGCAATCATCGGATGCCGGATATCGGACGGCCTGTTTTCGCACGTCCTGCTGAACAATGCGGGCTATCGGCCCAATCCGGGTCTGTCATCCGTCCCGCTTTACTTCATCGAGGTGTTGCTCCTCGTCATCGTATTCTTCCCAACGATCCGGCAGCACACTTTCTCGGTGGGAGTCGGGTTCATCATAGGCGCGCTCGCTTTCTATTCGGTCATTCCGGGTTTGAAGACGGTCGGGCGCTTGGTGTTCGAGCCCATCGAGCCATGGCAGAAGGGCAGCCCGCAGCCCAAGTGGTGAGATCGTGAAGCTGTCGAACTACCGGATCGCTGCCACACCAGATGTGGCGGCGATGTAGAAATGTCGCCGGCTCTGCAAAGTAGAAATGTCGCATTGGCCGTTCCAAAGGGCAGGGTGCAGCAAGTTAGAAATGCGACAGTGAGGCCCCCGGCGCCGACATAAGCGCCCGATCGGGCGTCAGCTGGTCGGGGTTGCGCAGCCCGATCGGGTGCGTTCCAGTGGGCTCCCTGGGCTTTAGCTTTGAAAGCCGCCTTACTCGGCAGCGGCCAACCTTGTCAGTGCCTGTTCTCGCCGCGCGATGACAGCAGGGTCGTTGATAAAATCTGTCCTGCGGCCTGGCTTCGACCCGCGCTTCTTATAAGCGCTCTGCTCACTGTTGGTCTTGATCTTCGGCGGAGGCCGCGCCTCGTCCTGCTGAGCCTTGATCCAAGTCAGCACTTCGCCGAGCCGCTTGTTCTCGGTGACCGCTGTGTGCGTGACGCGCTGCTCCTTGTCGAAGACGGTGTAGGGCAAGGAACACGCTCTCCATCGAACATCCAGCCGACCGTCGGCGAACTCGTAGATATCGACGTATTTGCCGACCAGCCCGCACGAAAGCTCGTTCTTCTCAAGCATGATCTGCCTGCGCTCGTAGGAGAATGACAATTGCTGACCGACATAACGCTGCTCACGCTTGCACAGCACGTCACGCAGCCGATCTGGGGGCATGTTCAAGGCGCGGTGCAGATTGTCCGGCCGGGCAGGGACCTTGGCGAACTTCTCGTTGAAGTCGGCTGTGAAGGCCGGCAGGAAAACGTTGGCTTCTTCAATATCCGAAATGCCGGCAAGGCGCAGTTCCTTCACAAGCCGGTCCTGCAGCGTCCGATTGACCCGTTCGACTCGGCCCTTGGCCTGGCTGGAATTGGCACAAAGGATCTCGATGTTGAGCTCAGACAAGGCGCGACCGAACTGCGTCATGCCGCGGCCGGCACGAGCCTCGGCCTTCGCCACCCGAAACACGGTGTGCTTGTCGGAATAGAACGCCACCGGGCAGCCGTGTGCCTTCAGATAGAGCTCGAGCGTCTCGAAGTAGCTGAAGGTGCTCTCCGACTTCACAAAGCGAAGCTGCTGGAGCTTGCTCGTGGCATCGTCGATGAAGACGAGCAGGGTGCATGGATCGCCCCGCTCCTCGAACCAACGGTGATCGCTGCCGTCGATCTGCACCAGCTCGCCATACGACTCCCGACGTAATCTGGGCTGATGGAACGTCCTGCGGTGCTTTCGGGACAGCCAGATTCCAGCTTCCGCCATCCATTTGCGCAACGTCTCTCGTGACACGACCAGGCCGTGGTTCGCCGCCAACTTCTCGGCCGCCAAGGTCGGCCCGAAGTCGAGATAGTGTTCCCGAACCAACTGAACCGCCAGTTCGCCGATGCCGGCGACATATCGATGGTTTGACGGTCGTCCTCGAGCCTTGTGCCGAAGTGCTGCGGCGCCTTCGGCTCTGAACGCCTTCAGCAGACGCTGGACCTGGCGGGTCGTCATATCCAGCACATGCGCCGCCGAGACAACCGTCATGCGCTGCTCCAAAACCTTCGACAGCACCTCGATGCGTTGCAGCTCGCGCTCGCTCATTAAAATCAGTCCCAACCCGCCGTCTCCCTCGCTCACCGACGAGCAAGGCGACATTCCTACTTTGCGGAATCAAGACATTTCTATTTTGCGGCAATACCAGAAAGTCGCATAAGATAGATTATGGAACTTATGGGTTGACCTGGAGCCCGGGAATTGCGGTGCTTTCCGGAGGCGATTTACCCCCGGCGACAATCCTCCGTCCTGCCGGAATGGTCTCGCTATTGTCGTAAGAACGAAACCAACGCCATAATCAGCAAGCGTCTCTACCGCGCTGATTCATAAGGAATTTCGATCGCCATGCCGTCGTAGGCCGGCGCCACGTGGTCCGGCGTCTCGGCCATCACGAGGCGTAGTCGAGCGGCACATGCATATGCGTCAGCACGGCGCTTCTTGGCGCCAGCTTCTCGATCCAGCCCAGCGCCTCACCGAGCGACAGATGGCTGGGATGCGTGTTGTACTGCAGCGCGTCGATCACCAGCACATCGAGGTCCCGCAGCCGTTCCGCGGTGGCAGCCGGGAAGTCGCTGACGTCGGGGCAATAGGCGAGCCCGCCGATGCGGAATCCAAGCGAAATGATGTCGCCATGGATCTGCGGCAGCGGCTCAAGGGTGAGGGGACCCCCCTCGCCTTCGATCACTACCGGCCTGGCATGGTCGATGAGATGCGGCTTGACGATCGGCGGATAGGAGCTGCCGGGCGGCGTCTCGAAGCAATAGCCGAACGCCTGGCGCAGCCGCCCCATCGTCGGCTCGTCGGCATGGATGTCGATGCGGTGCCGCTGCTCGTGCACATAGCCGCGCAGGTCGTCAATGCCATGGATGTGGTCGGCATGCGGATGGGTGTAGACAACTGCGTCGATGCGCTTGACCGAGGCCAGCAGCATCTGCTCGCGGAAATCCGGGCCGGTGTCGATGACGACCGTGGTGCGGGCGCCATTGGCGGCGATCCGCTCCACGAGGGCCGCCGTGCGCATGCGCCTGTTTTTCGGATTGGTCGGATCGCAATTGCCCCAGTCGCCTGTGATGCGCGGCGTGCCGGGC
This sequence comes from Mesorhizobium loti, assembly GCF_001510895.1. GTDB lineage: Bacteria > Pseudomonadota > Alphaproteobacteria > Rhizobiales > Rhizobiaceae > Mesorhizobium > Mesorhizobium loti_A. The sequence continues at coordinate 90,981 of NZ_LPWA01000131.1, forward strand.
GACGAGCCGCAGCCGAGAATGGTGAGGCGCAGCCGGTCGCTCATGTCTCAACCCGCCGCAGCCGGACGCGGCATCTTGGTGAACAGCCTAAAGACGTTTTCGGTGGTGATGTCGGCGATCTCCGCCTCGCTGACGCCAATGGTTTCGGCCAGCACCTTTGCCGTATTCACGACATAGGCGGGCTCGTTACGCTTTCCGCGATGCGGGATTGGCGCAAGGTAAGGCGCGTCAGTCTCGACCAGCAGCCGATCGCGCGGCACGTCGGCGGCGATGGCGCGCAATTCGGTCGAGTTCTTGAAGGTCAGGATACCCGAGAAGGAGACATAGCCACCCAGCGCCACGCCGATCTCGGCCAGCCTGCGTCCGGACGAAAAGCAATGCAGGATGAAGGGGAAGGCGCCCTTCCCTGTCTCGTCCTCGAGGATGGCCGCCATGTCGTCGTCGGCGTCGCGCGCGTGGATGACCAGCGGCAACCCGGTCCGGCGCGCGGCGGCGATGTGGTTGCGAAAACCTTGCGCCTGCGCCTCGCGTGGCGCACGATCATAGAAATAGTCGAGCCCGGCTTCGCCGATCGCCACCACCTTGGGGTGACTGGAAAGCTGTACCAGCTCGTCCGCGGTCACATCGAGCTCTTCCGCCGCATTGTGCGGATGAGTGCCGACAGAGCAATAGACCTCATTGAAAGCTTCAGCGATTTCAATGATTTGCTGAAAGCGCTTCACCCGCGTCGAGATCGTCACCATGCGGCCAATCCCGGCGGCGAGGGCGCGGGCGACGATGGCCGCCCGCTCCTCGGCGAAGTCCGGAAAGTCGAGATGGCAGTGGCTGTCGACAAGCATCAGGCTTTGGTGTCCTGCTCGACGTAACGCGGAAACACGCCCTCAGGCGCCGGCAGTGCTGTACCGGGCACGAGCGCATGTTCCGCGTGGACATGCGCGAAATTGCGCTTGTCCGCGGGCACGGCCAGGAGATCAAGCAGCTTCGCGGCCGATCCCGGAATGAACGGCTGGCAAAGCACCGTCACCCGCCGCACGACTTCGGCGGTCGTCCACAGCACCGTCTCCATGCGCTCGGGATCGCTCTTTCGCAGCGCCCAAGGCTCCTGGGACGCGAAGTAGCGGTCGGCCTCGGCCACCACGCCGAAGATTGCCGCCAGCGCCAGATGGATGGCCTGCTCCGTCATCGCCTTGCGCGCGACGACAAGCGCCTCTACCGCCTGGTCGAGGATCGCCCGGTCGGCTTCGGCCAGCTCGCCGCGCCGCGGCACCGCGCCGCCGCAGTTCTTGGCGATCATCGACAGCGAACGCTGCGCCAGATTGCCGAGGCCGTTGGCGAGATCGGCATTGGTGCGGTTGACGATCGCTTCATGGCTGTAGTTGCCGTCCTGGCCGAACGGCACCTCGCGCAGGAAGAAATAGCGCACCTGATCGACGCCGTAATGCTCAACCATGGTGAATGGATCGATGACGTTGCCGACCGACTTCGACATCTTCTCGCCGCGGTTGAACAGGAAGCCATGGCAGAAGACGCGCTTCGGCAGCGGGATCCCCGCCGACATCAGGAAGGCTGGCCAGAAGATGGCGTGGAAGCGCACGATGTCCTTGCCGATGATGTGCGCGTCCGCAGGCCAAAACCGCCATTTCTCAGCGTTTTCATCGGGATAGCCGACACCGGTGATGTAGTTGGTCAAAGCATCGACCCACACATACATCACGTGCTTCTCGTCGTCCGGCACCGGCACGCCCCAGTCGAAGGTGGTACGCGAGATCGACAGGTCCTTCAGCCCCGACTTGACGAACCTCACCACCTCGTTGCGGCGCTCGGCCGGACCGATGAAATCGGGCTGGCTTTCATAGAGCGCGAGGAGCCTGTCCTGATAGGCCGAAAGCCGGAAGAAATAGCTCTCTTCCTCGACCCATTCGACGGGCGTTCCTTGCGGCCCGTAGCGGACATTGTCGGCCCGGACCTCGGTCTCCTCCTCGTCGTAATAGGCTTCGTCGCGCACCGAGTACCAGCCGGCATAGCCGCCCTTGTAGATATCGCCATTGGCGGCCATCGCCTTCCAGATCGCCTGTGAAGACGCCTTGTGCCGCTCCTCGGTGGTGCGGATGAAATCGTCGTTGGAGGCGTTGAGCGCGCTCGCCATGCGCTTGAACTCGGCTGCGTTGCGATTGGCGAGCTCGCGCGGTGAAATCCCTTCCTTGCGCGCCGTCTGCAGCATCTTGATGCCGTGCTCGTCGGTGCCGGTCAGGAAGTAAACGTCCTTTCCGTCAAGCCGCTGGAAGCGCGCGAGCGCGTCGGTGGCGATCAGCTCGTAGGCATGGCCGATATGCGGCTTGCCGTTCGGGTAGGAGATTGCGGTCGTGATGTAGAACGTATCGCGTGACATGAATGAACCGTCATGAATATCTGGATGCAGTTGTGGCGGTGGATAAACTATCGGCATGGCGATTGCCATCCCGCAGGGCCGTCACATTCGCATCACAGAATTCAGGCGGTCGATCATGGTCAGGGCGTGCTGCTTCTTGTCGAGATTGTAGGTCTCGGCTTCAGATATCGTGTTTAGGGCCTCGTGCCAAGCCTCGGACAGTGTTTTGGCCCTGGCAAGGTCGCCGGCTAAGGCTGCTTCGCTGGCCGCAGACGACAGAAGATCGAGCGCCCGGCGGTTGAAGATATCGAACTGGATCGCCTGGTCGCGCCCGGCGACGGCTTCGGCAAGACGATGGGCGCCGGCAATGTCGGGCTTCGGCGCAACCACTAGAGCATCGAGCGCGCCGGCGATCTCCAGCCCACCATATTGGGTAAGCAGGATCGCGTTGCGGGCGCTGCCCCCTGCCCGCTCGGCCAGTGCCGCGCGCGCCGCCGGATCCTCCGGCGGCGGCGGCTCGACATTTTCCAGCACGGCCATCAGTTCGTCGGGCGCAAGCGGCGTCAACCGCACCATCTGGCAGCGCGAGCGGATCGTCGGAAGCAGGCTGCCCGGCGCATGCACGATGAGGATGAACAGGGTGCGCGCCGGGGGCTCCTCGAGATTCTTGAGCAAGGCATTGGCGGCGTTGGTGTTCATGTCGTCGGCCGGGTCGACGATGACGACACGGTAGCTGCCGTCATGCGAGGTCATCGACAGGAAGCGGCTGACCTTGCGGATCTCGTCGACGGTGAGCACCGTCTTGAAGCTCTTGGTCTTGTCGTTGGCCGGACGGGTGAGATGCAGCACCGAAGGATGCGCGCCGGTGGCGATCTGGCGAAACAGAGACAACGCCGGATCGGGAACGGCAAGCGTCTCGGGCGCGGCCGCAAAATCCGGATGTTTGAGAAGATGATGCGCCAGGTGGAAGGCAAGCGTCGCCTTGCCGATGCCGTGCGGCCCGGCGAGGATCAGCGCATGCGGCAGCTTGCCGGCGCGGTAGGCTGCGGCAAGCATGCCCGCCGCCTGCGCATGGCCGATAAGCCGCGGCGTTTCCGACGGCTCTGGAACGCCGTCCAGCGTGTCGTGCTGTTCGGGAGCGATGCGTTCGAAGATCATGCCGGCGCCGTCTGCCTGCTTTGCACCGGCATACGCTTTTCCAGCACCGCGAACACGGCCGCGGTGACGACGTTTTCCACCGTTTCTGGATCGGCCGACGCATCGATCACAATGCAGCGATCCGGCTCTGCCTCGGCGATCGCCAAAAAAGCCTCGCGCCGGCGCTGGTGGACGGCGAGTGTTTCCTTTTCGAAACGGTCGGCGCTGTCGCCCGCGCCGCGGCGTGCCGCCGCGCGCTTCAGGCCTTCGGCCGGATCGATATCGAAGATCAGCGTCATATCGGGAACCATGCCGTTGATGGCGACCGCTTCCAGCGCTTCCATGAAATCCGGATCGAGCCCGCCGGTAACGCCCTGATAGACGCGGGAGGAATCGATGAACCGGTCGCAAAGCACGATCGAGCCGTGTTCCACCGCCGGCCGGATCACCTGCTCGACATGATCGGATCGTGCGGCGGCGAAGAGAATTGCTTCCATCTTGGGGCCGAACGGTTCGGCCGCGCCCGACAAAAGCACATGCCTGACCGCTTCGGCGCCCGGCGAGCCGCCTGGTTCGCGAGTGACCAGAACCTCATATTTTTTTGCGTGCATACGTCGTGCCAGCCGCTCGATCTGCGTCGACTTGCCTGCTCCTTCGCCGCCTTCGAAGGTGATGAAAAATCCGCTCGCCAATCGAGAATGCCTTTGCCCGCGCTGGCCGCTGTCATAGCTGTCGTCCGACAAAAGGTCCACGAGCCTGCCCGATCACAAATGCTTCTGACGCAGCCAGCCGACAGCAAGTTCCTTGGCGGCGTCGAGCGCGCGCTGCGGCAGCGTGCCCACTTTCACCGGCTCCGCGGCAAACAGCGGCGTTCGCTGGCTCAGCGTGTCGCCTATCCAAACGCGCAACTCCCCTACCGGTTGCCCCTCCTCCACCGGCGCTGCCAGCGGACCGTCATAGACGATCTTGGCGGTCAGCTTGTCGCGATTGGCTATCGGCAGAAAGATGTCCACCGGGCCTTTGGCTTTCAAGGCCACGCCGGATTTGGCGCCGCCGAAAACCTGGGCTTCGCCGACCACCTCGTCCTTGGCGAAGATCTCCGTCTTCTGGAATGACCGAGACCCCCAGTCGAGCAGCTTGCGGGCCTCCTCGGAACGTTCGCGATCGCTCGCCAGCCCGCTCAACGCCGCGATCACGCGGATGCCGCTATGGCTGACCGTGCCGACAATGCCGAAGCCGGCGGATTCGCTCGCCCCGGCCACGAAGCCGTCGGCATCGATGCCCATGGCCAGTAGCGGGTTGCGGTTCCTTTGGGAGATCTTGTTCCAGGTGAAATCGGGCTGACCGTAATAGTGAAAGAACTCCGGATAGTCGCGCCAGATATGCAACGCCAGCATGGTGAGTTCCCTCACCGTCGTCTGCTGGCCGTCGGCCGCAGTCCGGTCGAGTTGACGAAGGTCGATTTCGAGAGGCCGATTTCCCGGGCACGCTCGGTCATTTGCGCGGCAAAATTCGTTTCCGAGCCCGCCATGCCTTCGGCGAGCACAATGCAGCCGTCATTGGCGGCCTGCACTGTCACGCCCTGGATCAGATCCTCGACGCGGACCGCCGATTTGAGCTTGGCGAACATGGTCGAAGTTCCGGACGGGGCGCCGCCGGTGCGCCAGGCGTTTTCGCTGACCACGAAAGTATCGTCGAGCGTGATCCGCTTCGACTTGATGGCGTTGAACACCACCTCCATTGTCATCAGCTTGGCCATGGACGCCGGCGGGATCGGCTTGTCGGCATCCTTGGCGAATAGCACCGTGCCGGTATCGGCATCGATCATGAAGGCCTGGGCCGCCTTGGTCTCGAAAAGCTGCGCGCTCGCCGGGACGGCGCAAAGCAGCATCAGCACCAATCCCAGAAGTCCGGCGAAAGGCTGAAGAGCGCGCAACTGCATGAAAAATCGACCCATTAGGCCAAGCTATCAGGGTTTTTTCGGCCGGATCAACGGCGCGCGCGAAATTGATCAGTTTCGCACAACCAATGCGTCCGGCGCGCCGTGCGACCAGGCCGCCTGCAGCAGGTCGTCGATGCTGCCATGGCCATCCGGATAGACATTGACCGCATACCAGTCGTTGCCGTCGAGCTCGGTCCGCTGGATTTCAGTCTTGCCGAACGGCTCGAGCGCCGCAGCCACGCGTTTTGCCTCGCCGGCGTCGTCGAAGGAGCCGGCAGCGACATAGTCGAGAGCCGGCGTCTGTTCCTGGCGGTTCGATTTCTTCCACGACTGCAGGATGTCGGCCGGCGACATGCCGCTGCCGTCGAGCGCGGCAAAGACGTCGGCACGATTGATGCGCTCATCCGCATAGGACAGCGAAGCCATCGCAAAGGGCGAGTTCGGCGGCAGCCTGAACTCCGGCCGCTCCGGCACGATCGGCCCGAAATCCGGCAAGGTGACATCGCTGGCGCTTGGCGTCTGCGACGACATCGCCGGCTGCGCGGTCGGCTGCTCCGACAGCCCTGGCTGCGCGGCAAAGGCCCCTCCCGAATTGGTGAGTTGGCCGGGGAACGGCACGGCGGCCGGAGGCGCGTCCGTCTGCATGCTGGGCGACGGGCCGTTCATGGCGACCATAACGCCGGTCGGCAGGCCATCGGACGGATCGGGCCGCCTGTTGCCGGGATGGTAGGACGCCATCAGATATTGGTCGTCATTGCCGTCGAGCGGCGCCCGGCCGACATATTCGACCTTCACCTTCGCGGTGCCGACCTTGTCATAGTCAAGCATTTGCGCGGCGCGCTCCGAGACGTCGATAATGCGGCCCTCATGATATGGGCCGCGGTCGTTGACGCGCACGATGACCGAGCTGCCGGTCTCGAGGTTGGTAACGCGGGCGTAGCTCGGCAACGGCATGGTCGGATGCGCCGCCGTCAGTTGCGCCGTGTCATAGACTTCGCCATTGGCGGTCAGCCGGCCGTGGAAGGCATCGCCATACCAGGAGGCCAGGCCGACCTTGGCGTAGCGCTTTTCTTCCTTCGGGTAATACCACTTGCCGCGTACCTGGTATGGCTTTCCGAGCTGGTCGCGGCCGCCGCCGCGCCGCATGAAATTGACGCGCGGGCTGGCCTTCACGCCATATTCGGATTCGGCGAAATATTCCTTGGAGCGCGGCCGCTTGTCGACCATCGCCTTGGGTTGTGGCGTGGAGGTGCAGGCGGCAAGCAGCACCGCCGACAGGGCGCACAACATAAAAGCAGGAGCGCGACGAAGACGCGGGCGCGCCGAGGTCTGCATGTTTTCGATTGTCCCCTACAGTCTCGCCGCCACCAGTCGGAGCCAAAGCGCCCGCGAATGCCAGCAACACCTTGATCCCCAATCCCTTTGTGCACAGGAATTGTTTATCACGATGTTAATCGATTATGGCCGGAACCCGGCGACATTATGGCGGGGACTGCCGGTGTGGGCGAGCCTTGCATGGATGAGCGCCGGATGGAGGGGCAGCTTTTGGAGGGGGGACTTCCTTTTTCCAACCGGCGCTCATGGCGCTGGAACTCCCTGCGCCGAGCAAGAGCTTAGCATGAGCCTCCGCGGGCGCTTCCTAGATCGAACGGATGAGTCGGTTCATCTATATTAGCTATCGCTTTACTGAGCCGTTAGCCGGGGGCGTGACGGCGCCAAACAGCCCGGCTTGTTGGGTTTCAAGCGACAATATATTAGCAATTGCTTGTATTTAATGCCGAGCAGGATCATACTGAAGGTCCTAGGTATCGAGGGTCTCTGAGGGAGGGCTTTCGATGCGGACGATCATGTTCCTGATCGCGCTGGCGGCCTGCTTCGCTGTATGGGATCGTTTGGCGAACGACGGTGTCTACAGCGCTGCAATGGAGCATAGCATCCAGGGTGCGGCACAGCGGCTACCGGGTTGATTGCCTCCGTCAGCAGACATCCTTCTCGATCCCACGGGAACATTTTCACACATCTTCCGCCTGGACAGCTGGAAGGCTTCGTGGCGGTGTTGACGCAGCCCTGACCGCCGCACTACAGGAGAAGCGCGAACCGGTCGGGAACGCCTCCGGTGCCAATTCGGTGCCAACCCCTTTGAGATCGACCGATAGCGATAGTCCCAAGTGGTTGAAATACCACGATGGAGGGATGGCCGAGCGGTTTAAGGCACCGGTCTTGAAAACCGGCGTGGGCGCAAGTTCACCGTGGGTTCGAATCCCACTCCCTCCGCCAGATATTTAACTATCTATTTGAAATCAAAATGTATTTTATTCCCCGCTTGCGCGATTAAAGAAGCGCCCACCACGTTTGCCGCAGCGGGCGCTAGTTCGGGAGGAGTCAGGGCATTCCCCTGATGCCCGCCAATGACGGTACGCCCCCCTTAGCTGGATAATAAGCGCGCTTCAGTTGAAGCACTGGATATTCGATTTGCGTGACTTTTCAGCCACAGAGATAAGAGAGCCCGGCCACCTGAGCTGCCGAGCATCGTGTCTGTGCTTACGATTTCTTATCGCCGTTGGGATTTGGTGACGGCGCCTCTCGACAATCTCTCGGGGGTGGGTCGACGTGTCCAGGCTCTGGCGAGGCTTCCTTGTCAGGACGGCGGACAGGTGGCCGCTTATGGTCGTCGGACTTCGGTGGCGGTTTTCTGACCTTGGTTGGCATATCCAGTTAACCGCATCGCCAGTCCCCTTGTTCCCGTCTGCACGTCCAAAACGCCTGGAAATTGGAGCCTCCGAGTGCTGAAACTATTTCCCCCCCCAATCTGGCGTTGAAAAGCAGAAGCCGACGAAGTGTGAGCTGTCTGACATACGTCGCGACGTGATGCTGATTGGATTTCGGAGTGGGCTTGGGTTTGAATCAATGAAGAACCAATCGTGGAAGACATCGGTTGAACTCGACCAAGTCGAGGGTGCGGCTTTCGTCCGCGTCATCGAGGACGGGGTTGTAAGGATCAAGACATTCAAGTCCGAAGCAGAAGCCAAAGCGTTCGCCAATAGCGAGAAGGTTCGGCTTGGCCTAAATTCCGATAGACGCTAAAAAGCCCAGCCATAAGCAGCCGGGCCATGTTGGCCAATTTGCAGAAGGTCAGAAGTGGTCGGGCTGCTCCCGCTCGTCATCGGCTTCGCGTTCATCGCAGCTCCCGAATCCTGCCAGATATGATTCCTCGTCGCCGGTAACCTGAGCCGCCGGCCGTGACAGGACGAGCTGCGTTCGCATATAGATCGCCCGCTGCTCTTCGATCGTCTCTGCGTCGATCGTGCCGGCGGCGGCTTCTCGCTGCGGCGGTTGCGCATGGAAGAAGACCCACGACTTGTTGCCGGTCGGCGAGACATACAGATAGAGCCCTCCCCCGTCGCCATACCGACCGGCGGGCAGTTCCTTCACACGGATTGCGGTATCGGAAAGTTTGTTGAGCACTCGCGCCATCCGTTCATAATTCGACGCGGTGATTCTGGCGGATTGCAGCAGACGACGCCAAATGAAAAAGCCAAGAATCCCAAGCAGTTCAGTCGCTTGCGGGTACAACCACAAACGTGAGCAAACAGAGTTTTGGCGGACACTCCCTCCGCCAGATACCGGCACGACCGGCCGAGATGTCCTTCGACCGTTGAAACCAGACCGGAAAGGTAACTTTCCGCTTCAACCTTCACTGAAAATCAAGATAACGCCACTTAATCTAAATCGGGCAATTTTCGTGCCGACAGCAAGCTATCCCAACTGGACGTTAGGAAGTTTTATCGATGAGCCGAATAAATATTAAAAATTATGGCTTTCGTATAATAAACGTGGTTGGGAATATAGTTCCACATTCAGGCAGGCGCTTCTTGCTGGATACGCTTGGCCTTGGCAAGGTTTTGCAACGTGCGTCCGATGGAAGAATCGATCGAGTTACGCTGCCAAACGGATATGATCTTTTCTTCAACCCAATGCTGCACTGGAACGCAACCGACCCGAACAATCACGAACCTGAGGTCACCGCGCTGCTCCATCGTTACCTGGAAACAGGGGCAGTTTTCTACGATATCGGCGCAAATATCGGGCTGCATTCGCTGATCGCGTCTAAGATTGTGGGCCCAACGGGTCGAGTGCTTGCGTTTGAGCCTGGTGAGATCAACCTCAGGTATTTCCGCCGGACTCTGGAAAATGGTGCCCCCAACATATCGCTGCACGAGTTCGCGATCGGTGCTGCCGACGAAACGAGGGTGTTCGATCTCAGAGGTGGCGCAATGTCGGGGAAATTGGTCGGATCCGGAGAGAAAGCCGTCGATCCTGTGAGCATGCAAGTGAGGTGCATCGACAGCCTCGTAGCTGAAGGCTACCCACGCCCCGATGTGATAAAGATAGATATCGAGGGAGGCGAGGCGGACGCCCTGCAGGGGGCCGCGAAAACGTTGCAAACACATCCGGTCGTGATCTGCGAGATGCATGATTTCGCGCCCGAGGAAGTGAGACGGGCCATGAGGGCGCTGACAGAAGCTGGTTATCGACTGACCCGGCTCCCGGATAGATCGCCATCGGATCATACGCACAGTCATCATATTGTGGCGGTGCGGAGTGACAGCGTTTGAATTCGGCCAAAGCAAGATTGGTGGTGTCCCGGCTAACCGTCCTGGGCGACCAGGTTTTCAGCTGGGGACATTCCCACCGTGCGTCCATTCGCAATTTTGGACTCATAGCGGCGATATCGATTTTTGCTGGTGGGCTGCTGTTGGCTATCCAAAGCATGCCTGGCCTGATCCAGCGGTTTAACGCAACTCCATTTGTCTTCCTTGTCCTGGTCGCAGTGCCGGCCACAGCGGCGCTGAATGCGCTCGAGCTCCAGATCATGGCCGCAATGGCAAAGAAGAACATGGCTTGGGCAAACGCGTTCGAAATTGGCGTCTTTTCAAGTGCCGCCAATATGCTGTTTTTGCCGGCTGGCCTGTTATCGCGCGCTGCTGCGCTACGAGCACACGGAGTCGGACTGCAACTTGGAGGCAGCCTGATCCTCGTTTTCATGGCGTTGTGGCTTGGCGCAGCGTTTGGCTATTCGGGCCTATTCCTTCTCGCGCTCGGCCATATCGAAATCGGCGCAGGCTTTGTCGCCGTCGGATTGCTGTGCACTGGAGTCAGCATCGTCTTCCTGGTCCGCCTCCGACCCGGCTGGAGACTGCTTGTTTCGGCATTGGCCGTAAAGCTTGCTGGCCTGGTCCTCGAGGCCTTTCGGCTCTCCCTCGCGGCGAAGGCACTCGGGATCGGCCTCGGCTTCAATCAGGCTTCGACCTTTTCGATAGCCTCCATAATCGGAACGCTAACCTCTCTCGTTCCGGCAGGCTTGGGGATCACGGAGGCGATAACCGCATTGCTCTCGCCGCTTGCCAATATCGATTCCGTCGCGGGTTTCGTGATTGCCGGAACCAACCGAATTGCCGTAGTGCTGGGTTTGCTTTTGCTGACGGTCTTTCTTGTAGCAACAAGGCGATTGAGATCTTCATCTGATTAACGCATGTCTCCCGAAAGTGGGAACCGGTTTCGGGACAAAGACATGCGCAAAATCAAAAAACCTAAAGCGCACTAATGCATGTCGCCCAGAAAAGCGCAGCGGTTCTGAGAGAACGACATGCATCAAAACAAAGACTTAAAGCGAATCTGAAAGATCCCGATGCGCTTTAGGATCGGCCGTATACATAGAAATCGGCAAAGGATGTGTTGTCGGGATCACGCGGATCGAGCGGATAGGCGTTCGGAGTCACCGAACAAAGTTTCCACTCCGGTCGATTGACCTCGATCCAGTTGGTAAACTTGCGATGCTTGACGTGCGGTTCCGGGGTCGATTCATTTGAATTGCTTGAATACAGAATGACAAACCGCTCCGAAGCAGAGAACAGGTTCCGCATATACGTATCAAACACCTTGTCTTCCACCAGGTGATATATTACGTCCAATGACAGCGCGAGATCGTGCTGACCGGGGTCGCTGTCGACAAGCTTGAATTGTTTGGTCGGATCATTCGCGAACCGCTCCCGACACCGTGCGACCGCCGAAGGTGCGTTATCGAGCCCTAAGTACTTTGGATATTCTGCCAGGGCCAGCTGCATCCCGTCGCCGCAGCCGAACTCAACCACCGACTGAATTTCGTGAGTTGCTACAAAGCGGTTGAGAAAATCGGCCTTAAACCGCGCGAGACGGTTGGCTGAACCGGCACCCGAAGTGCCGCCAGCCCTGTAGCGCCTTTCCCAATAATCAGCAGAATTTCGAAACTTTAGCGCAGCTAAGGAAAAATATACCTGCCGAACGAGCGGTCCCGCAAGCCAACTCTTCTTTGCCCATTTCCTCAACGACATAATTGCTCTCGACGCCTTTTTATTCGAATGCCGGTAGTTTGTGACGCATCAATGGATTAATCTTTCGCCTGATAGAAGTCGTTGATAGATTTCATGGAATCGTTCGGCGGTCTTGGCCATCGTACCCTCCGACAAAACCCACTTCTTGGCACTGGCGGCGAGGCCCATTGCAAAGCGCTTGTTTGTAACCATTCTCACCACCGCGTCCGCGATTTCTCCAGGGGATCGCTCGGCAACCAGAAGCCCTGTCCCCTCATGGCGAATGATATCGACAAGACCACCGCTTCGCGACGCAATCACAGGCAGATCGTGGAGCATTGCTTCGAGCGGCACGACGCCCTGCGCTTCCATTGTGCCATCTGCCGCACGGCGAGAGGGAATGACCAGAACATCGCTTCTGCGCATCCAATGACTGACGTCCGCCGGCTGCAGCCAACCCGTAAACAATATGCGGTCGCGCACCTCAAGAGACACGGCCTTTGCCTCGAGGGTTTGCCGTTCCGGCCCATCGCCCACGACAACGAGTCTTGCGCCTGGCAGGCGGTTTTGCAGCAATGCGAGAGCGGCGACCGCATCGTCTGCTCCCTTGCAGTCAATTAGCCTTCCGACGAAAAGCAAGAGCGGGTTTGCTTCGCCGGCGAATCCACATTTCCAAGACGGGATCGTCGCCTCAGGAGTTCGAGGAGACGCTCCGATCGGAACGATCTCGACGCGATCGGGATTTGCGCCCAACATGTGCAGCGCAGCCGCCGTGGCGGCAGAGTTGGCTGTCAGGAATGACGCACGCCGCGCGACAAGCCGTTTCGCCCACATCGGCAGACGTCCCTGCAGACCGAGAACGTCACTGCCATGCGCACTGACGACGAGAGCCGTTCGATCGAGACAGGAAGGCAATGCCGTGATTCCTTGCGGAACCAGCCAATGCGCGTGGATCAGATGATGGCGACGCAACCTGGCTAGCCGATACGTAGCAGCAGCTTGCGCGACCGCGATGAGTGGCAGCTTTATCGCTTTTGATGGCTTCGACTTGATGTTTTCGAGTGCTCCTGCGCCATAGAAGACGTTTTCCATCCTTTCAGGCCAGGCATAGCGAAAGCGATGAACGGTGACACCGCTGCCCAGGTCCTCGACCTTCTTGCTGCCAGGCGAATGGGGAGCCAACACGTCCAGTTCTATTCCTCTGGCGGCGAGCGCGAAAACCAGATCGGCCATGAAGGGGGTGACATTATCGCCATGGAAGCGAGGAAAAGTCGACGTGGAGATCAGGACGCGCAAACCAGCAAGTCCCCTCGCCTAGAATCCGGTGAAGATGGCCGTTGGCGGCTCACGCGTGGGAACTGGCGGGTTTCGTCCATGGCGCAACGTGGCAACTCCGCCCTTATAGCTATGCATACCCCCAGCAAGTTCGACAACATCGCCCGGCAGGACCAACCGCCGGTCAATTTCAACCGGTGCATCAGCCGTCATAGAATAGGATCCCGGAATGTGGATCTCGAATGTGGCTTCAATCCCGCCTGTAGCGGGCAACTGCTTTCCCGCGATCCAAATTGGACCCCAATGCCGAACGTAATTCTCCTTCAAAGCCTCTATGTCGGCTGGGAGCAACTCTTCGTCCGCGTTCACCGATACAGGGCCGGGTTCCAGCGCAGCTGAAAGCGCCGGGCCCGAGACAATGACGAAGAGCGGTCCTTCTTTTTCGATCGCATGCAGAAGCACGGGTTCTCCCCGATCGCGATATTCTTCAATTCCCCAAGTGCTCATCAAAAATCCTGCATGGGGATAGGACGCAACCATGCCCGTTTGAGCAATATAGGGTACAGGGTCTGGAAGGATCTGATGCACGGCGGAAATCAGTGATCGCTGAGCCGATTGGTCTCGCTGAAATTCTGGAATCGCGTGCCCCACGGCCAACGCGACGAATATCGCTGGGATTGCCCCTAAAATTTTTGATAGAGAACTCAGCTTATCTGCGGCCAACGCCCCGACCACCGCCACGGGCGCCATCATGAACACATAGAAGTAGGGAAAGCTGTTTCTATAGAAGACAATGCATAACAATGGCAAGGCGAAGCTAAGTATAGTCAATGCGCGAAGCCGCTCCGCTCCGGTATTGTTGATTGTCCGAGCTACAGCCATACCCATTCCGACGCAGAGCACTGACCATTGCAGTGCGTCTACCGCCAGCGAGTACGCCAGAAATCTCGCCCCGTAGAAGAGATTGCTGTCAACCATCTGCTTGTTGTAGGCGGAGGTCAGCGTGTTCCCAGCCTGAGATACAACCTGCGCCAGGCTTGCCGAGTGCCAAAGAAACAAGCTGGCGAATGCCGCGGCGGCTATCACGAGCGCGATCACCATGTTCCGCAGCAATACCTTGTCGTGGAGGCGCACCAGCTGCAGGATCGCGACCATTACTATGGTCGGGACATAAAAGACCGATTTTATCGAGATCAGGCCCGCAAACGTTACCGCCAGCGCAGAAAGGATGAGCAGCCTGAAAGGGAGGCGGTCGCGCGTCAGGCCGAATAGTGCCCCCATCAGAAGCGCCGTGATGATCGGGTCGGCACGGAAGCCCGTCGCGCTCCGCATCACAAAACTCAGTGTGGCGTAAAGCACCGTCGCCCACAAAGCCCCGCGAGCGGAAACGAGGTTCTCGGCCGTTTTGAAGAGGAACAAGAGCGTGGCCAAATGAAGAAGCCACATCAGGCAGCGCGCAATGACAATTGTGCCTATCTCATCGGTGGGCAGCAACGTCAGCCATGAAAACAAATGGACGTGAAACGTCTGCAAGGCAAGGCTAAGCGAAGCCCGCTTGTATTCGAAAACCAGTGACAGGAAATGGAATTCGTCCCAGTTAACTTCCCGAAAGAGCGCTGTGGCCAATTCCAGTGCTGCGACTACCCCGAACAGGATAAGAATTGTCCATCGGCTAACCCTGACCGGAGCTTCAGCCTTCGCATCGAAAAATCCGACCAAACTCGCCATCACTCGACCCGGTCCATCCGCTCTTCGATTTTCCGGAGCTTGAAAAGCGTCATTTCGAGCATTTGCCGGTTGCGCCCGATGAGGTCGGCGACAATTGCGAAAAGCAAAGTGATAAAACCGACAATGATCAATACGCCGCCAAGCACCAGCGATTGGATGTGGCCTCTATTGTCTCCCACCAGAGACAACCACAGAAAACGAATTATTGGTAATGATCCTATGAAGAAAATTACGCCGCCGATAAGCAAAAAGGCGTTAAGTGGATTATAAAGCGCATATGAGCGTATGATTGTGATGCCGGTGTTGAAAATAAAATGAGGTATGCTTTTGAATAAGCGCGATCGCCGCATGGGCGCGTTGGTTCGAATGGGAACCGACGCCACCGCCAATCGCCTCTTGCCGGCTAGGATCAGCATTTCCGTTGTATAGGAAAAGCGCGACACAATGTTGATCTGCATCGCGGCGTCGCGACTTATCGCGCGGAACCCGCTAACCGCATCGGGAACGTCTATCCCCGCCAAATGACGAACGACACGGGTCCCGATGCGCTGCAGGGTCTGCTTGCCTGACGAGAAATGGTGATTTGTGCGCACCTGGCGGTCGCCAATGACGATGTCGGCTTCGCCACGCAGAATCGGCCCAACAAGCAGCTCTATGTCCGACGCGTTATATTGGTTGTCGGCATCGGTATTGACAATGATGTCGGCTCCCGCGCGAAGGCTGGCGTCTATCCCCGTCTGGAACGCAGCCGCCAAGCCGCGATTGCGGCGATGGCTAACCACGTGATTCACATTGAGGCTTCTTGCAACGTCGGCGGTCCCGTCGGTGCTGCCATCATCGATCACAAGAATGTCGATGCTGTCTATCCCCTCGATCCTGCACGGTATTGCCGCAACAGTGGCCCCAAGACTCGCTGCCTCATTGTAACAGGGAATCTGGATTATCAATTTCATGCCAGGATATTCTCCCCAACCCTTATGCAATAGTAGGCCAACGGCTTTAATAATTCGCAAAGTGAGCGCGGCATGTATCGCAGCTGCGGCTGTCTCTCGCTCGTTGGTGCTGCCGCGCCGGCCTGTTCCTTCGCCAGCGCAGCAACGCGTTAATTAGCAACTACTGAAATCCGCAAGGCTGGCACCAGCCAGCCACGCTAAATGGCGGCAGTCGTCCATCCGGAGCGCAGCCATGACATCTCCTATTGGAAACCAGCACAACGTTGGCGCTGGCCATCGCCAACCCCGATTTGCGGTGCCGAACAAATGCCGGTGAGCCGACGCCGGCTTCAATCTCACAAGCGCGTGCGTTTGGTTGATTTCTCAGACAAAACATGCTGCTTGTCGCGCCCATGAAAAAGCTCTGCCTGATGGTTCTGGCGTCCCTGACGCTGGCCTGGCCGGCCAAGGCGATGGACAACGCGCTGCGCACCGGCCTGCTGAAACTCGATCCGCAGACTCGTCTCGAGCAGCGTTGCGATGCGGAAGTGCTCGACCGGATCAGCCATGACGACCGCAACTACAAGGCCGACCGCGTCGTGGCTTATGCCTTCGCCACCCCGCAGATGAGCGCCGATGCGATAAAGAGTCCCGGCGCCGCCTTTCGCAGCAAGGGTCAGTGGTACCGGCTGAAGTTCAAATGCCAGACCGCGCCCGACCACATGCAGGTGCTGCAGTTCCGCTACAAGATCGGCGACGAAATCCCGGAAGCCGATTGGGCAAAATACAATCTTTACGACTGACAAATTGCCTGCGGTCGCTGCGCCGAAATCAGCCCTTTCGACTGCAAACTCCAAGTGAATTCCGGTGGAACAAGACAGCGCGCAAGCGCTTGTTCCGGCTCGTTCTCTTGACGTGCGGGAACGATACACGTTAGGGCGTCGGGATATTCGACGACCGGCACTCGGCGAGCAGCAAAGGGCTTCCAGACGATGGACATTTTCAGCGCCGCAAGCCTGAGCGCCCTTCTTCAGGTCATCGCGATCGACCTTGTGCTTGCCGGCGACAACGCCATCGTCATCGGGCTCGCGGCGGCCGGCTTGCCCTCCGAGCAGCGCAAGAAGGCGATTCTGATCGGCGTGCTGGCCGCGACGGTGCTGCGCATCCTGTTCGCGGCAGTAACGGTCAAGCTGCTTGCCATCGTCGGTCTGCTGCTCGCCGGCGGCATCCTGCTGTTGTGGGTGTGCTGGAAGATGTACCGCGAGCTGCGCACCTCGCAGGCCGATGAACAGGAAGCCACCGAGGCGCTGTCCAATTCGGATCTCGACTCCGACAGCAAAGTGGCGGGCAAGGCGCCGCGCAAGACGCTCGGTCAGGCGGCGCTGCAGATCGTCGTTGCCGACGTGTCAATGTCGCTGGACAACGTTCTGGCAGTCGCTGGCGCGGCGCGCGACCATTTCTGGGTGTTGGTCATCGGACTGGTGCTGTCGATCGGCTTGATGGGCCTTGCCGCGAGCTTCATTGCCCGGCTGCTGCACCGCTACCGCTGGATCGCCTATGTCGGCCTGCTGATCATCCTCTACGTCGCGCTCGACATGGTCTACCGAGGCGCGATGGAGGTCTGGCCGCATGTCAACAATGCGGTGAGCTGACACCGTCTCCTAGCGCGGGCTCCAGCCGGCCGACGATCTGGCCCTTCGCACTGCGTTTTGCCGCAGGAACGGCGAGCCCATACCAATGCCGCAATTAGTGTGGTATTGCGCCGCCGATTCCCAAAAAGCCTGGAAAATCTTATGTCTGCCCCTCGCGTCAGTTTTGTCAGCCTTGGTTGCCCGAAGGCGCTCGTCGATTCCGAGCGCATCATCACGCGGCTGCGCGCCGAAGGTTACGAGATCGCCCGTAAGCACGACGGCGCCGACCTCGTCGTCGTCAACACTTGCGGCTTCCTCGATTCCGCGCGTGACGAGTCGCTCAACGCCATCGGTTCCGCCCTTTCCGAAAACGGCCGCGTCATCGTCACCGGCTGCCTGGGCGCCGAGCCGGAGGTGATCCGCGAGAAGCATCCCAACGTGCTGGCGGTCACCGGTCCGCAGGCCTATGAGAGCGTGATGGCGGCGGTGCATGAGGCCGCGCCCCCCAGCCACGATCCCTATGTCGACCTCCTGCCGCCGCAGGGCGTGAAGCTCACGCCGCGCCACTACGCCTATCTGAAGATTTCGGAAGGCTGCAACAACCGCTGCACCTTCTGCATCATCCCGGCGCTGCGCGGCGACCTCGTCTCGCGACCGGCGGCGGACGTGCTGCGCGAGGCCGAAAAGCTCGCCAAGGCCGGCGTCAAGGAAATCCTCGTCATCTCGCAGGACACCAGTGCCTACGGCATCGACATCAAGTACCAGACAAGCCTGTTCGGCGAGCGCGAGGTGCGGGCGAAATTCCTCGATCTCGCCGAGGAGCTCGGCAAGCTCGGCATCTGGATACGCATGCATTATGTGTACCCCTACCCGCATGTCGCCGACGTCATTTCGCTGATGGCGGAGGGAAAAATTCTTCCCTATCTCGACATACCGTTCCAGCACGCCTCGCCGCAGGTGCTGAAGAACATGCGCCGCCCCGCCCATGGCGAAAAGACACTGGAGCGCATCCGCGGCTGGCGCGAGGTCTGTCCGGACCTTGCTATCCGTTCGACTTTCATCGTCGGCTTCCCCGGAGAGACCGAAGACGATTTCCAGATGCTGCTCGACTGGCTAGACGAAGCCAAGATCGACCGCGCCGGCTGCTTCAAATACGAGCCGGTCAAGGGCGCGCGCTCCAACGACCTGGGCCTCGAGCAGGTGTCGCAGGAGATCAAGGAAGCGCGCTGGCATCGCTTCATGCAGCGTCAGCAAAAGATCTCGGCCACGCAGCTGGCCAAGAAGGTCGGCAAGCGCCTGCCGGTGCTGATCGACGAGGCGCACGGCACCTCGGCCAAGGGCCGCACCAAATATGACGCGCCCGAGATCGACGGCTCGGTGCATATCCAGTCGCGCCGGCCGCTGCGCGCCGGCGAGATCGTCACGGTCAAGATCGACCGCGCGGATGCGTATGACCTTTATGGCTCGGCGGTCTGATAGCCTGCGCGAAAGCTGACATCTCCAATGAAAAGGGCGCCCTGCGGCGCCCTTTTCACTTTGTAGCCCTCGGTTTTTTAGCAACGTCTCGTCAGAGCTTCACCGCCTCGATTGCAGCCAGGGAACGGTCGATCGCTCGGTTGAGAGTCTCGCCTAGCAGCTTGCCTGTCGACTCGCTTGCGACCACCGACAGCCGTGAGGCAAATCCTAGGTGGTAGTCCACGAACCATTCGGGGCGCGGTTCCGGCCCCGGAAACGGTCCCCACCAGGGGGGAAGCTTCGGAAGCTTCGGTCGCGTGGGACACCAATCGTCAAGGTCGCTCCACAGCGCTTTCATATCGAGCCCGCCTCGCTCGGCCACCCACGCATGGCGGACGAATTCGTCAGCGGTCGCGGCGCCCAGTTCATGCGGCGGGAGCGGCTGAGGATTGAGTGCGACCCGCACAAGCCCGCCCTGTGGTCCGTGCGGAATGACATCGTAGATGGCGGGAAAGCGTTTCCCGATGATTGCCAGAAGCTTTTTATTCAATTGCATAAGACCCCCTTCTGCGGACTCTTGTCACGCCAGCTGGTTTCGTCTGACTTGCATGATCAGCATGGAAGTAGAGGCTATTGACGTATGTGAAAGCGGTCACGGAGCCGGCCACAGATATTGTGCCGGTTCCACGAAAAACGTGAAATTTAGAAAAGGATGGAGCGGGGTTGATCTTAAATACTTGGCACGCAAGGCCGTCAAACGATCTTTAGCCGACTGGCAGAAAGTCCGGCTTCCGCCTTGGGCGGGAAGGCTTGCCAATCGACCTTACAAACGAATGAGGGCGCCGTGAGGCGCCCTCCCCGGTTTCCAAGTTCGTCGCCGCTTATTGCGGCAGCTTGTCGTCGATGCCTTTGACATAAAAATTCATGCCGAGCAGCGTGCCGTCGTCGGCAACCTCGCCGTCCTTCAGCCAGGGCGAGCCATCCTGCTTCGAAACAGGGCCGGTGAAGGGGTTCCAACCGCCGGCGATCTTCTTCTCGGTCGCTTCGGCCATGGCTTTCACGTCGTCGGGCATGTTGGTGAAAGGCGCGAGCTTCACGGCGCCGTCTTTGATGCCCAGCCAGACATTGTCCGGCTTCCAGGTACCGTCGAGAGCCGCCTGCACGCGGCTGATGTAATACGGTCCCCATTCGTCGGTGAGTGAGGTCAGCTGGGCGTTCGGCGCGAACTTGATCATGTCGGAGGACTGGCCGAAGCCATGCAGCTTGCGCTCCTCGGCGACCTGCAGGGCGGCGGTCGAGTCGGTGTGCTGGACGATGATGTCGGCGCCCTGGTCGAACAGCGCCTTGGCGGCGTCGGCTTCCTTGCCCGGATCGAACCAGGAGTTGACCCACACGATCTTGACCTTGAAGTCGGGATTGATCGACTGCGCGCCGAGGATGAAGGAGTTGATGCCCATCACCACTTCCGGGATCGGGAAGGAGACGATGTAGCCGGCAAGCCCCTTCTTCGATTCCTTAGCCGCGATCTGGCCGAGCACATAGCGGCCCTCATAGAAGCGGGCATTGTAGATGCCGAGATTGTCGCCGGTCTTGTAGCCGGTGGCATGCTCGAACATCACCTTCGGAAACTTCTTGGCGACCTTCACCTCTGCGTCCATGAAGCCGAACGAGGTGCCGAAGATGATCTTGCACTTCTCGCGCGCCAGGCGCTCGAAGGCGCGGTCGGCGTCGGGGCCTTCCGAGACGTTCTCGAGATAGGCGGTCTCGACCTTGTCGCCGAGCGCCTTCTCCACCTCGAGGCGGCCCTGGTCGTGCTGGTAGGAATAGCCGAAGTCGCCGATCGGACCCGTGTAGACCCAGCAAGCCTTCAGCTTGTCGGCCGCCTCGGCGGTTGCCGCCAGCGACAGGGCGGCGGTCGTGGTCATAAGCGCAATAAGCAGTTTTTTCATCGTGTTACCTCTCTGAGTTAAGCCTTGGAGCTTCCCGTCTTTTTGTTGTCGTCAACGATCCGGAACGAATGGCTGCCCCAACGAAGCCGGCGTGTTCATCATCGTCAGCCGCTTGTTGCGCGAGATTAGAACGAGAACCACGATGGTTGCCAGATAGGGTAGTGAAGAAAGAAATTGCGATGGCACCGGAATGCCAAAAGCCTGTGCATGAAGCTGGCCGATCCACACCGCGCCGAAAATATAGGCGCCGGCCAGCACCCGCCATGGGCGCCAGGACGCGAACACCACCAGCGCCAGCGCGATCCAGCCGCGACCGGCGCTCATGTTCTCAACCCATTGCGGCGTATAGACCAGCGACAAGTGGCCGCCGGCAAGGCCGGCGCAGGCGCCGCCGAAGATGACCGCTAGATAGCGGTAGCGGATGACCTTGATGCCGAGCGCATGCGCCGAGCCGTGGCTATCGCCGATCGAGCGGAGCGTGAGGCCGGTGCGCGTCTTGAACAGGAACCACATCACGGCGGCGGTGAGCGCGATCGAGACGTAGAACAACGGATCCTGGCCGAAGATCAGCCTGCCGACGATCGGGATCGAGCTCACGCCAGGGATGTCGAGGTTAGGCAGCCTGACGCCGGGCTGGCCGACGAAGCTGGTGCCGATCATGCCGGAGAGGCCGAGGCCGAGCAGTGTCAATGACAGGCCGGTCGCCACCTGGTTGGTGGCCAAGGACAAGGTCATCACGGCGAACAGCAGCGAGAACAGGGCGCCGACGATGATCGCGGCAAGCAGGCCGATCCAGGGCGATCCGGTAAGATAGCCGGCGCCGAAGCCGCCGACCGCTCCCATGATCATCATGCCCTCGACGCCGAGGTTCAGCACGCCGGAGCGCTCGACCACAAGCTCGCCGATCGCCGCGATCAAGAGCGGCGTCGCCGCGGTGGCGATGGTCAAAAGGATGTTGACGGTGATGTCCATCAGCGTGCCTCCTCCAGCTTGGGCGCGGCCTCGAGTTTCGGCGCGGCAAAGCCGATCAGACGAATGCGGTAGTGAATGAGCGTGTCGCAGCCGAGCACGAAGAACAGAAGCATGCCCTGGAATACCCGCGCCACCTTGTCGGAGATGCCGAGCGCGCTCTGCACCGCCTCGCCGCCAAGATAGGTCAGCGCCAGCACCAGGCCCGCCGCGACGATGCCGAGCGGATTGAGCCGTCCGAGGAAGGCGACGATGATGGCGGTGAAGCCATAGCCGGGCGAGATCACCGGCTGCAGTTGGCCGATGGCGCCGGAGACTTCCGAGATGCCGGCAAGGCCAGCCAGGGCGCCGGACAAAAGAAAGGTGAAAAAGACCATCTTGTTGAGACCGAAGCCGGCAAAGCGCCCTGCCCTCGGGCTCGAGCCCAGCACACGGACCTCGAAACCCTTCAGCATACGGCTCATCATCAGCCAGACCGCCACGGCCGCGACCAGCGCGAAGACGAAACCCCAATTGGCGCGACCGGCATCGGGCATCAGCTCCGGCAGGATGGCCGAGTCGCCGAACTGGATCGTCTGCGGGAAGCCGTGGCCCTGCGGGTCGCGCCAGGGTCCGCGCACCAGCCAGTCGAGGAAGAGCTGCGCCACATAGACCAGCATAAGGCTGGTCAGGATTTCGTTGGTGCTGAAGCGGGTCTTGAGCAGCGCGGGTATCGCCGCGTAGAGCGCACCGCCGACCATGCCGAGCAAAAGCATCAGCGGCAGGACAAGAGGCCCTTCGAACTGAGGAAACAGCACCGGGATGATCGAGCCGAAGATGCCGCCCAGGATGAACTGTCCCTCGGCGCCGATGTTCCAGATGTTGGCCTTGTAGCAGACCGACAGGCCAACCGCGATCAGGATGAGCGGCGCTGCCTTGATGGCCAGCTCGTGCAGCTGCCAGACCTCGCTGATCGGCTGAACAAAGTAGACATTGAAGGCGTTGAACGGATTGACGCCGAGCAACGCGAACATGATGGCGCCCGCAATCACCGTCAGCGCGAAGGCGATGAAGGGCGAGAGCACCGAAAACAGCGCCGAGCGCTGCGGGCGTTTGACCAGTTCGAGGCGCATCATGCCGTCTCCATGGTGTGTTCGGCGTGGCCGGGCTCGGCGCCGCCCATCAGCAGGCCGATCTTTTCGAAGGTGGCCTCGGCGATCGGCAGCGGCGCCGACAATTCGCCGTTGTGCATGACCGCGATCGCGTCCGACAGCTCGAACAATTCGTCGAGGTCCTGGCTGATGACGAGAACCGCCGAACCGCTGCGGGCAAGCTCGATCAGCGCCTGGCGGATATGGGCGGCGGCACCCGCATCGACACCCCAGGTCGGCTGGTTGACAACCATCACGCTCGGCTTGCGGTCGAGCTCGCGGCCGACGATGAATTTCTGCAGATTGCCGCCGGAAAGCGCCGCAGCCTCCGGATCGGGCGCGCTCTTGCGCACATCCATTGCGGCGATGATGCGCTGGGCGGCGCTGTAGACGGAAGCGTTCTTGACCATGCCGCCGGAACCGACGAAGGACTTGCCGTCGGTAGCGTGGCGCGACAGCAGCAGGTTTTCCGACAGCTTCATGCGCGGCGCCGCGCCGTGGCCGAGCCGCTCCTCCGGCACGAAAGCGGCACCCATCAGCCGCCGCCCGGTGATCGAGAGCGCGCCGGCATCCTTGCCGCGGATACGCACCGAACCGGCATCCTGCTGCAGCACCTCGCCCGAGACGGATTCGAAGAATTCGCCCTGGCCATTGCCGGCGACACCGGCGATGCCGATCACCTCGCCGGCTCGCACGGCAAGATTGATGTTCTTGAGCGGAATGGCAAAGGGCGTCGCCGGCTTGCGTGTAAGCCCGCTGACTTCGAGCAGCGCCGGCGCTGTCTCGATGCCTTCGGCCGGAGCGCGCACCACCGCTTTCACCTCATTGCCGACCATCATACGGGCAAGCGACGCGGCGGTCTCCTGGCGCGGGTTGCAATGGCCGACCACCTTGCCATGACGCAGCACGGTCGCGCGATCGCAGATGCGTTTGACCTCTTCCAGCCGATGCGAAATGTAGAGGATCGACTTGCCTTCGGAGCGCAGCCTTTCCAGCGTTTCGAACAGCTTGTCGGCTTCCTGCGGCGTCAGCACCGAGGTCGGCTCGTCGAGAATGATGAGTTGCGGCGTCTGTAACAGGCAGCGGATGATCTCGATGCGCTGGCGCTCGCCGACCGAGAGATCGCCGACCAGCGATTCAGGATCGAGCGGCAGGCCGTAGCTATAGGACAGCGCCCTCGCCTTCGCGGCAATGGTGCTGATCGGCGAGCCGTCGTTGAGCGACAGCGCGATGTTCTCGGCTGCCGTCAGCGCCTCGAACAGCGAGAAATGCTGAAACACCATGCCGATGCCGAGCTTTTTCGCCACGCCGGGGCTGGTGATCCGAACGGCCTGGCCGTCCCAGAAGATCTCGCCCGAATTCGGCTCGAGCGAGCCGAACAGCATCTTGACCAGCGTCGACTTGCCGGCGCCGTTCTCGCCGAGCAGGGCGTGGATCTCGCCCTTCGCGATGTTGAGGTCGATATGATCGCACGCCGTCAGCGTGCCGAAAATCTTCGTAAGGCCACGAACCTCAAGCAGGTTCGCCCTGTCATGATTTGCACTCACAGTGCCTCCCATCCAGTTACCCGGATATGTTCTGTGTTCCCGCTGGTATCGTATGCGCGGCCGGCTTCGGTCGGAAAGCGGCACCCAACTTGAAAGAGCTTCAAGAATTCCAGCGGAAACTCAAGGGATAAGATAGGCCTGTTGTGAGCACGAGAAAACCGGCGAAACTTTTCAGGCGAACCGTGCCTTTACATGTGGCAAGGCGCTGAAAAACAAGGCATCAGGCGAGAGCATGATGCCGAAAAGTGTGAAGCGGTTTTCGGGCGACATCATGCTCTATCTCTTTGATTTAGAGCCGGGTTCAGATTTCAGGTCGAACAGACCTGAAATCATCCGGCTCTAGGGAATGAGGATGGTTGTGCCCGTCGTCTTGCGGCCCTCGAGATCCGATTGCGCTTGTGCCGCGTCCTTCAGCGCATAGCGCTGGTTGATCTTGATCTCGACGGCGCCGCTCTTGACCACATCGAAGAGCGCCTCAGCCGACGCCACAAGGTCTTCGCGCTTGGCATTGTAGACGAAGATCGTCGGCCGGGTGGCGAAAAGCGAGCCCTTCTGCGCCAGCAACGATATGCTGAACGGTGGGATCGGCCCCGACGACTGGCCGAAGCTGACGAACATACCGAGCGGTCTCAGGCAATCGAGCGAAGCGGGAAAAGTGTCGTTGCCGACGGAGTCATAGACGACATCGCATTTCCTACCGCCCGTGATGGCCGCGACGCCGGCGACGAAATCCTGTTCCCTGTAGTTGATGACATGGTCGAAACCGTGCGCCTTGGCGATTTCGATCTTGTCGGCGGAGCTCGCCGTGCCGATCACCGTTGCGCCGAGATGCTTTGCCCACTGGCCGAGGATGAGGCCGACGCCGCCGGCGGCGGCATGGTAGAGGATCGTGTCGCCCGCCTTCACCCTATAAGTGCGGCGCAGCAGATATTCGGCCGTCATGCCTTTCAGCATCATGGCGGCCGCCTGCTCGTCGCTGATGCCGTCCGGCACGATCACCACGCGATCGGCGGCGATCACCCGTTCCTCGGAATAAGCGCCGACAGTGACGGCATAGGCGATGCGGTCGCCGGGTTTCAGCCAGTCCACGCCGGCGCCGACGGCCAGCACCACGCCGGCCGCCTCGGCGCCCGGGATCAGCGGGAACCGCCCGGCGGCGGGTAAAGGCCCGAACGGTGATAGACGTCGATGAAGTTGAGGCCGATCGCGGTGTGCCTGACCAGGATCTGCCCGGCGCCCGGCTGGCCGGGATCGGCATCCTCATAGGCCAGGACTTCGGGGCCGCCATGGGCGTGAATACGGATTGCCTTGGACATCGCTCAACTCCCTCGGGGTAGGAATGGGATCCAGAACATGATCCCGAAAAAAGTTAGATCACGACTTCTTGGCCCCAAGGTTGGGGAACATCTGCATGATACCCCCGATGCAGGTGAGATAGAGCCCGGTGATGGTGATGCCGATCTTGGTGAAGTCGCTGACCTGCTCGCCCAACACGCCGATCTGGTTGTAGAAGCTGGCGAGCGCAGCCTGTGCCAGCGCGAGCGCGCCGAAGGCGCACCACAAAAGGATCATGCCGAGATTGAGCGACCTGAGCCGGACCACCCGCACTGGATGGATGAAGTTGATCGGCAGGAAGGTGAGGATGCCGGCGACAACGACCACGGCAAACGAAACCCACTGTCCCGGTTCGATGACGAACAGCGTGAACACCACCATATTCCAGACGACCGGGAACCCTTTGAAGAAGTTCTCCTTCGTCTTCATGCCGGTGTCGGCGTAGTAGATCGCGCTCGACACCACGATGATGGCTGCCGACAGGAACGACAGGTTCTCGCCCATGAATCCGCGCTGGTAGAGAGCGAAGGCCGGGATGAGCACATAGGTGACGTAGTCGATGATGTTGTCGAGCACTTCCCCCGACCATGTCGGCAGGATCTCCTTGACCTCGAGCTTCCTGGCGATCGGGCCGTCGATGCCGTCGACAAAGAGCGCCAGCCCCAGCCACCAGAACATCGCCGTCCAGCGCTCCTCGCTGGCCGCGACCAGCGACAGGAAGGCGAGGAACGAGCCGGACGCGGTGAGCAGGTGCACGGAGAACGCGCGTGCCTGCGGCCATGTCACTTTCTTCTTTGGTCGCGGAATCCGCTCCGCGATCTTCTTGGCCGCTTTACGGGCCGCTGTGTTCTTGCTCACGGGCCCCGCCAATCCAGCTTGCAGATCTCGGCCGATCGGCCGGCGAAATTCCAATTGCGGCCGAAAGCGCGCATCTTGCTCTTGTCGGACTTCGCCACGATGATTTCCGGCGCGATCCAGTATTCGGAATTGGTGATCACTGTGTCCTTCTCGCGGTCCTTGCCGGGTATCGGAGTCACCGCGCCGTCGATAATCCGCGGTATCTGAAAGACGCGCGTCTTGTCACGCGTCTCATAGGTGATCGGCACCTGCTCGACGCCGAGGAATTTGCCGACCAGGATCGACAGCAGCGATGTGGTGCCGCCGGCCTTGCCAGTGAATATTTTTGTCAGCGCCTTCACTGCGTATACCGAGGCGCGCTTGTCGATGAACAGCCCGGCGGTCCAGTTGCCGCGGCTCATATAGCCCGGGATTTCCATGATCAGCCCCAGATTAAGGCCGGAGAGGTCCACCTCGCCGAAATGGCCGGCGTCAATGCGGAACCCCGCCCAGGTCTGGCAATAACCCTCCGTCGGCGGGTGGCTGCCAAGCGACAGCACGCAAGGGCAGAAAACCGTGCAATTGCAGGAGAGTACCAGCTCTCCCTTCATCGCCCAGCTTTGATCCGTCATCGAATTCTCCCCTCACGCCGAAACTAATAGCAGGGCGGCAGCCCACACAAGCAGTATCGCACCGGCTACCCGGCTTGGCACCCTGCCGGTGGTCTGTTTTTCGATCAGGGTGAACAGGCCGATCAGCGCCATCCAGAAGATGTTCGTCGCGCCAACGGCGAACATCACCAGCATCAGCGCCCAGCAGCAGCCGAGGCACCAGACGCCCTGCTGTAGACCCAGACGGAAAATGCGCCGCGGTTGCGCGCTCCAGTTGGCGAATAGGATCGAGAACGGGTTGCGGCATTTCTTCAGGCACGCCTGTTTCAAGCCGCTGAACTGATAGAGGCCGGCAATCGCCAGGGCGACGGCTCCGGCAAGCCCGACGACAGGATCGAGCACCTGCCCCGAGGCGGCAAAACCGTAGACCGCGAGCGTCAGCGCGGCGAATGCCATCGAGGCGGCGAGCCAAGCCGCGAGGTATCCGGTCACCAGAACCAGCGGATGGACGACGGGCTCGCGCTTGATCCGAGCGGTGTCCGCAATCTCGCAATAGGTGCGGATCATCGGCGCCGCCGAAGGCAGCATCGCTGCCACAGCCATCAGGAACCACATCAGGACGAGCACTAACGCCTGCGGGCCTGCCGTGCCTGCAAGCGGAGCCGGCGCAAGGCACAAAGCGAAAAGGCGGTCGAGGAACTCCGGCAGCGGCAATCGCGTGAGGTCTTTGAGCAGCGCATCACCCGGAGCGCCACCGGCAAGCCGGCTTTCGGCGCCGCGGATCGCCATGGCAGCGAGGATGAACCAGGCAAGCACGATGCCCGCACCAATGGTGAGCGTCACCACAAGGCGCGGACTACGCGCGAAACCTGCCGTGGCGCGGGCGGCGCGGTCGAGATGGCTGAAATCGTGCTCCTGGCCGGTCATGGCAATCGAATGGGCCGAATCGCCGCGTTGATCAAGCCAGCCGATCTGCCCTATATCCGGTGATAGGCCCGACGGGTCGCCCGTCACTGTGGGAGTCTGGCGTGGAACAGAACGACAAAGCCCGCATATTGGTTGCCGGCAGTGGCCCGGCCGGCCTGATCGCAGCGCTCGGCTTTGCCGAGGCCGGCTTTGCCGTGACGTTGGCCGGCCCCGAGGCCACCAGCAGCGACGGCCGCACCACCGCCCTCATGAACCCTTCGTTGAAAGTCCTGGATCGCCTCGGCGTGCTGGACGAGCTCAGGCCGCAGGCGGCGCCGCTCAGGGTGATGCGCATCGTCGACGCGACGCGCAGGCTGATCCGCAGCCCGACCGTGACCTTTCGCGCCAGCGAGATCGGCGAGGAGCAGTTCGGGCTCAATCTGCCGAACAAGGTCCTGATCCCGGTGCTAGCCAAGGCAGTCGCCGATCACGCCGGCATCGATTGGCGAAAGTCGATGGTCGAGACATGGCGGCTCGACGCTGACCAGGCACATGCGATCCTCGCAGACGGCAGCGAGATCTCCGCGTCGCTCGCGGTCGCGGCCGACGGGCGCCTGTCGCCGGCACGGGAAGCCGCGGGCATAAGGGCGTCCGCACGGCCCTATCCCCAGTCGGCGCTTGTTCTCAATTTCAGCCATCGCAGCGAGCATGGTTTTATTTCGACCGAATTCCACACCGAGACCGGACCGTTCACGCAGGTTCCGCTGCCGGGCAAGCGTTCAAGCCTTGTCTGGGTGGTGAAACCGGAGACGGCAAAGGAACTCGCAGCTCTCGACGATGCTACCCTGTCCGTCCGGGTCGAGGAGCAAATGCAGTCGATGCTCGGCCGGGTTTCTGTCGAGCCCGGCCGCCAGGTCTATCCGCTGTCGGCCGCCTCGCCCGGCCGCTTCGCGCAAAACCGCGTGGCGCTCGTCGGTGAGGCCGCCCATGTCTTTCCGCCGATCGGCGCCCAAGGTCTCAACCTCGGCATCAGGGACATCGACGATCTGATTGGAATCGCCAGCGAAAACCGCAACGATCCGGGGTCAAGGCTGTGCCTTGCCGCCTATGACACAAGGCGTCGTCCAGACATTTTTGCGCGCAGCAGCGCGGTCAACCTGCTCAACATGTCGCTGCTGTCCGACATGCTGCCGGCGCAGTTGGCGCGCAGCGCCGGCCTCAGCGTGCTGGGCAGCTTCGCGCCGTTGCGCGCCTTCTTCATGCGCGAGGGCCTGCGGCCCGGCAGCGGCTTTCGCGCGCTCGCCGGCGGCTTCAGGAAACAGGCCGCGCGCTGAGCGATACGTTTGACCTTGCGCTTTCCGAAACCATTGCATTCGCCGGCAGCGCTGCGGCATGGAATTGCGGCAATGTCTGCGCCAATGGTACCAAGCCGAAAGTCGGGGTCGATTTTTGGCGGCGTGACGTGTAAATTCAAGACCTTAGGCGCCTTGTGCGCAAGCCACTGACGGCGCCTCGGGGTCCTAGGTGGTGAGTGCGATGAAAACGGCCAAATTCGCGATCGGGCAAGTGGTTCGCCATCGGCTGTTTCCGTTCCGTGGCGTGATCTTCGACGTCGATCCGCAATTCGCCAACAGCGAGGAATGGTACGAAGCCATTCCCGCGGACATGCGTCCGCACAAGGACCAACCTTTCTACCACCTTCTCGCCGAGAATTCCGAGACCGAGTACATCGCCTATGTATCCGAGCAGAACCTGCTCGAGGACCGGTCGGGCGAGCCGGTGCGACATCCGCAGATCGGCGAGATGTTCGACAAGCTGCCCGACGGGCGCTACGAGCCGAAACGCCACTCGAAGCACTGAAGGCTGAAGCGGCGGCAACAAAAAAGCGGGGCGCTTGCCCCGCTTTTTGCATGCTGGAGAAAACGCTCCGGCGATCAGTTGGCGGTCTTCGCCTTGTCCTGCTCTTCCTTGAGCTTCTTGGCGAAGTCCTGGTTGTTCTTGGCGACGAAGTCCTGCAGCTTCTTCTGCCGGTCCTCGATGTCCGACTGCTGCAGCGGCGGGCCGTCATAGGCGCCGCTGAAGCCGGTCAGCGCGACCTTGATCGGGTTCGGCTGATTCTGGAAATTGATCGAGGTGAGCGAGATAGCCTGGCCCTTCTTGAAGGAGGCGACCAACTGGTCGGTCAGCGGCACTTCCGCGACGCAACGATCCGGGAAACAGATCACATAGTCTAGCTTTTGCGCCTTGCCGGCATCAATCTGCAGGCCGATGCCCGGGGGAATGAGACGGCCGGTCGGCACCGTCACCTGGAACACCTTGCGGTTCACCTTGCCCTTGAGCTCGATCAGGCTGACGCCGGTGACGAGCTGGCCATTGCCGGCGGTGACGATGTTCTGCACGTTGCAGATGTCGACGTCTTCCTGCTTCGTGCAGGCCTTGAACCAGCCCTGCGGAATCTGCGGCTGCTGCTGCGCCGAAGCGGTGAAAAGCCCGGCGCCCAGAACGCCGACCACGCCTGCGGCCAGCACCGAAAGGCGATACGCATTGCTCGTCATATGGTGCACTTTCCTCTCAAATGATCCCGGGGGCCGGCTTCTTCGTGCCGTGTGGTCCCGCTACCTGTTGCCCAAATGAGGCAACAGCATGACTTCGGAGCGCGTGTTACACCGCCAGCGACGCCGAATCCAGCCCGGCTTCCGCGATTTCTTCTTGCTTTGAAGTCACTCGACGACCCCCCGATTGGTGATGGACTGGCCGAACCCGATTCCCGTTGGGGCACCGATTCAATCGGGGGGCGAAATGCTCTAGGGTGCGTGTCGAATCACAAAGCCGCCCGGCAAGGAGACGGTCATGGACCGCGTTCTCGTTCGGCTGATCGCCGCGACCTCGTTTCTGGCCCTCTCGCTGCTTCCGGCTTTGTCGGAGCCGAAGCACGGCATCGCCATGCAGGGCGAGCCGGCGCTGCCTGCGGCTATCAGCATTTCGACTACGTCAATCCCGATGCGCCGAAAGGCGGCAGCGTCACCTATTGCGTCGTCGGCAGCTTCGACAACCTCAACCCCTTCATCCTCAAGAGCCTGCGCACCACCGCGCGCGGCATGATCGACACGGTCTACGGTAATCTCGTCTTCGAACCGTTGATGCAACGCAATTACAACGAGCCTTTCAGCCTCTACGGCCTTCTCGCCGACAGCGCCGACATGGATCCCGAGCGCAAGAGCATCGAGTTCCATTTGAATCCCAATGCCAAATGGTCGGATGGCCAGCCGGTCACGCCGGAGGACGTGCTGTTCACCTACGACGTGTTCACCGACAAGGGCCGCCCGCCTTACAGCGACCGCATGAGCATGATCGCCAAGCTGGAGAAGACCGGCGACCACAGCGTGAAATTCACCTTCAACGACAAAGCCAATCGCGAATTTCCGCTGATCGTCGCGCTGACACCGGTCATCCCCAAGCACGCTTTCGACAAGGACAGCTTCGACAAGACCACGCTGAAGCCGCTGATCGGCAGCGGCCCCTACACGGTGGACAAGGTGCAGCCCGGGCAGCGCATCGTCTTCAAGCGCAATCCGAATTACTGGGGCAGGGATGTCCCCTCGAAGCGCGGCTTCGACAATTTCGACCAGATCACCATCGAGTATTTCCTCAACGCCAACGCCAAGACGGAAGCCTTCAAGAAGGGCATCTGCGCCCTCGATGATGAGACCGATCCGGTCAAGCGCGACCGCGATATCGACTTCCCGGCCTTTCGCAAGGGTGAGGTGAAGCAGGAATATTTCGACACCGGCATTCCGCCTGTGGTGACGGGTTTCCTGTTCAACACCAGGCTGCCGAAATTTGCCGATCCGGTCGTGCGACGCGCGCTCGGCATGCTCTACGACTTCGAGTGGGCGAACAAGAACCTCTTCGCCGGCAAGTTCAACCGCACTATGAGCTTTTGGCAGAACTCCGAGCTGTCGGCGCTCGGCCATCCGGCCGACGAGCGGGAGAAGGCGCTGCTCGCCCCCTATCCCGGACGCGTGCCTGCCGAGGTGATGGACGGCACCTGGCGGCCGCCAGTCACCGACGGCTCCGGCCAGGACCGCAAGGTACTGCGAGCGGCTTTCGAGATGCTGAAAGGTGCCGGCTATCACGTAGAGGACGGCCGGATGGTCGATCCCCAGGGAAATCCCTTCGGCTTCGAAATCCTGACGTCGTCGCAGGATGAGGAGCGGCTTGCGGCGCTCTATCAACGCACGCTGGAGAAGATCGGCATCGACGTCACCATCCGCAGCCTCGATGGCGACCAGATCCAGTCGCGCAAGCAGCGGTTCGACTTCGAGGTTCTGATCGGGACGAGCGGCTTCAACAATTCGCTGTCGCCCGGCAGCGAGCAACTTGGGCGCTGGGGATCGGTCGCCGCCAAGCAGGAAGGTTCGTTCAACCTCGCCGGCGTCGCCGATCCCGCGGTCGACGCGGCGATCAACGCCATGCTGAACGCCCGCGCCGAGCAAGACTATGTCGCCGCGGTGCGCGTCCTCGACCGGCTGCTGATCTCCGGCAACTACATCGTACCCATGCAATACAACACGCAGCAGTGGCTGGCATACTGGAGCTACCTGGAACATCCGCAGAAGACCCCCATATTCGGCTATCAGCTGCCGACATGGTGGCGAAAGCCCAACTGACGCAAACCCCGACCGACGCAAAACACGGAGACGACCATGAGTGCCGAGAACTCGATCACCGTCGATGTGGTATCCGATGTCGTCTGCCCCTGGTGTTTCATCGGCCAGAAGCGGCTGGACAAGGCGCTTGCCGCTGTCGGCGATGTCGACGTGCATGTGCGCTGGCGGCCCTTCCAGCTCGATCCGACCATTCCGCAGAGAGGCATGGATCGCCGCGAATACATGCTGGGCAAATTCGGCAGCGAGGAGCGCATTCGCCAGATTCATGCGCGCATCGAACCGCTTGGCGAAGCGGAGGGTATCCATTTCGCCTTCGGTGCCATCAAGGTGGCGCCCAACACGCTCGACGCCCACCGCGTCATCCGCTGGGCGGGAGCCGCAAGCGAGGATGTGCAGAACCGGCTGGTGCGCCGCCTCTTCCAGCTGAATTTCGAGGAAGGCGCCGATCTCGGCGATTATGCCGTGCTGACCGAGGCCGCGCGCGAAGCGGGCATGGACGCTTCGGTTGTCGAGACGCTGTTGCCGACGGACGCCGATGTCGACGCCGTTCGCAACGAAATCGCCACTGCCTCGCGCATGGGCATCACCGGCGTGCCCTGCTTCCTGCTCGAAGGCAAATATGCCGTGATGGGCGCGCAGGACGCCGACACGCTCGCCGACGCCATCCGCCAGGTCGCCCAGGCCAAGCGCGCGGCGAGCTGGAAGCCGCGGGCTGACCTGAAGTTTTGCCGTCGCGTTCGCCGGGGCTCCTGGTCAAAGTCGCCGGCCCTTCGGCCCAAAATCACCGTATACAGCTCGGCTCGACCCAAGTGGACGCCCCGCCATGGGCCCAGAAATGACGGTTGGAGTGAATCGAGGGCGGCGGTTTTCGAGCATTCCAGTTGCCGCCCAATAGCGAAACCGGGTCGGGCGGCATGTTATTTCGTTCACAAAGCCGTGTTTTTAGTTTCCGTAGGGGAAAGTCGGCAACGCCTCCGACCGTTACCATCAACCTCCTGAAATAAAACACAGAATCCCTGCTGAAGGCAACCAGCCGTCAATGCTTTCCTGTTGCCTTCATGCCACTGTGAGTAACCCTGTTCACATTCGGGGGGCAGAAAATTAATGGAAAATGATCAATTGGTGTTACCATATGTAACAAAACAAGAAAGGTTTGGGCGGGATCGTGATTCGGGTCGGCAGACCGCGACGTACAGTACCGGCAGAACTACCCAGCGAGGCGGCAAAGCCCTCGCGCCTGACGCCGGTATCGTCGATGCGCACCTTCTGGGGGCTAATGCGAGCCTACTGGTTCTCCGACCGGTGGAAGGAAGCCTGGACCCTCACCCTCGTCATTGCGCTGCTCACCGCGCTCTCCAGCAAGGCAGGCGTCTGGTTTGCCATGGCGTCCGGCGAGCTGGTGAATTCGATCGCCTTCTTCCACGACGCCGCCAACACCAATCCGCTGCAGACGCTTCTGACCAATGCCGGCATATTGATGCTTCTGGTCGTGCTCAAGGATGCCGGCTTCACCGGCGTGCGCAATCTCGTCTCCGCCACCTTGCACCGCAAATGGCGCGGCTGGCTGAACAGCCAGTTCAACAAGGCGCTGCTCGACGGCAACCATACCCATTTCCATGCCCAGCATGGCTCCGTGGCCGGCGGCATCGTCGCCCCCGACAACATCGACCAG
This sequence comes from Mesorhizobium loti, assembly GCF_001510895.1. GTDB lineage: Bacteria > Pseudomonadota > Alphaproteobacteria > Rhizobiales > Rhizobiaceae > Mesorhizobium > Mesorhizobium loti_A. The sequence continues at coordinate 125,425 of NZ_LPWA01000131.1, forward strand.
CGCATCCAGGAATCGATCAAGGACATGACGGGCGGCGCGATCGGCCTCGCCATGGGCGTGCTGGGTGTCGCGACCTCGCTCTATTTCGTCGGCGAGAATCTCATCGAATCCTCGGTGGAGGTCAAAGGGCTGGAGTTTCTCGGCAGCTACGGCAGCGCTGTGCTGGCCTTCCTGGCGGTCGCCACTTACGTGCCGCTCAACACCTGGATTGCGGTCAAGCTCGGCGGCCTGCTCGAGCGCCTCAATATCCGCATGCAGCAAGCCGAAGGCAGCTACCGCAGCGAATTGATCACCTTCCTGCGCCGCAGCTTCCACGTCGCCGCCTCGCATGGCGAGGATGTGCAAAAGACGATGCACGACCGGCTCTATGTCGACATTGACAAGACCTGGGGGCGGCTGAACGTCGTCAACACCAGCTACATGTCGTTCGAGCTGATCTACAATTTCATCGGCGCACGGATCGTTTCCTACGGCCCCGGTCTCGTGCCGTTCATCCACAACGGCTTCGACCTAAAGGGTTACATCACCGGCTCCGAAATGGTCGCTCAACTGATCAGCCAGTGTTCGTGGTTCATCCATGTCATGCCGGCAATCGCGACGCTCAGAGCCAACAGCCAGCGCGTGACCGAGCTCGCCAACGCCGTCGAGAACGTCCAGCAGCCGCAGGAATTCTATCGCCAGACCGGCCGTTCGGACTTCAGCTACGCCGCGCAGAACCCTGTCTTCGGCCTGACCATCCAGAAGCTCGAACTGGCGCATCAGGGCGAGGACGCAACGCCCTTCCTCAGCGCCGCCAACCTGCGCTTCCGCCGTGGTGAATGGACCTTCCTGAAGGGCGAGTCCGGTTGCGGCAAAACCTCGCTGATCAAGGCGATCAACGGCTTGTGGCCCTATGGCCGCGGCACCATCGTGTTCCCGGAAGGGGTGAGGAGCTTCTACGCCGCGCAGGAGGTCAAGCTTCAGCAGGTTTCGCTGAAGCAGCTGGTCTGCCTGCCGGGTTCCGAGAACGACCACAGCGACATGCAGGTGGCGGCCGCGCTGCACAAGGCGGGTCTCGGCGAATTCATAGAGCACCTGGCCGATGAGAGCCGCGAGGGCAAGATCTGGGATCAGGTCCTGTCCGGCGGCCAGAAGCAGAAGCTGGTGGTCGCCCGCATCATCCTGCAGCAGCCTGGGCTGCTGTTCCTCGACGAAGCGACCGGCGCGCTCGACCCCGAAGGCAAGATCGCCTTCCACGGGGCGATCAAGGCCAACTGCCCCGATGTCACGGTGATCAGCGTCATGCACGAGGCAGTGCCGCCGCGATCGCTCTCCGGAGAAGAATTCTATCACAGCGTCGTCGCGATCGCCGACGGCGTTGCGACCAAGAAGCCGCTGGTCCCCACCCTGCCGCGCGAGCTCACGACCATCCTCGCCCAGCCGCCCAGGCCGGCCGAGGACAAATGGCTGCGCTTCCGCCGGCTGAAGCAGAAATAGCAGTCATACCAAGCCTTTGACCGGTCGGCGTGGTTCGACCGCCATTGCCGTTGATCACGGTCTCGCGATCCGGCGGCCCTTCGCTCATTTTCCGCTCCTCCCACGATTGACTCGGCAAAACGCGCTCTTATGTTGCGCCCGCTTGCTGATTTCCAACTCGAACCCCGCGAGCAGAAAGGTCAACCCGCCATGCCTGGCGACAGTCACAGTCGAACGCAACCGCCGTCCGCCTTGACGTGACCTGACGGCTCACGTCCTGCCGGACGGCAAGGAGTGAGCCATGAACGAATTCGCACCCGTATTGGACGACGAAGCGATCGCCGTCGCCCGTGTTCTTGCCAACGATCACGTCGCGGACGTCGTCGAAGCCCTCAACCGCGAACCCCATGAGACGGCCGTCGAGCTGCTCTGCGCGGTCCCGTTCGAGCGGCTGGTCGAAATCTTCGACCAGCCGGAGCTCGAAAACGCGCCGGAGCTCACCGAAGCCCTGCCGCGTTCCAAGGCGAGCAAGCTTTTGACCGCCATGTCAGTCGACCGCGCGGCCGACATCTTGCGCGAGTTGGACGAGCCAGCCCGTTCCGAGCTGCTCGGCGCGCTTGCCCCGCCGCTGCGCGCCACGCTGCTTTCCATTCTCGGCTATCCCGAAGGCAGCGCCGCCTCGATCATGACGACGGAATTCGTCAGCGTGCCTTCGGACTGGACCGTCGGCCGCACGCTCGACTACATCCGCAAGGTCGAGCGGACGCGCGAGACCGTTTATGCGATCTACATCGTCGATCCGGAGACGCAGCTCCTGCTGCGGGCGACCGGCTTGCGCCGGCTGATCACCGGCGAGCCGCAGGACATGATCCTGTCGGTGGCGCCGGATCGCATGCCGGTGACGGTTACGCCGCTCACCGATCGCGAGACGCTGGCGCAGACCATCTCCAAATACGACCTGCTTGCCTTGCCGGTTGTGGATCACGGCAGGATCCTCGGCATCGTCACCGTCGACGACATCATCGACACGATGGTCGAGGAGACGACCGAGGACGTGCATCGTTTCGGCGGCATGGAGGCGCTGGACGAGCCCTATATGAAGATGGGCTTCCTCGCCATGATCCAGAAGCGGGCCGGCTGGCTCTGCGCGCTGTTCCTCAGCGAGATGCTGACGGCCAACGCCATGCAAAGCTACGAAGGCGAGTTGGAAAAGGCGATCGTGCTCACGCTCTTCATCCCGCTGATCATGAGCTCGGGCGGCAATTCCGGCTCGCAGGCCACCTCGCTGGTCATCCGCGCGCTGGCGCTGCGCGAGATCGGCCTGCGCGACTGGTGGCGAGTGGCGCTGCGTGAGCTGCCGACCGGCCTGGTGCTCGGCTCCATCCTCGGCGTCGTCGGCATCTGCCGCATCATGCTCTGGCAGTATCTTGGCCTCTACGACTACGGCCCGCACTGGATGCTGATTGCGGCAACGGTGGGCGCCGCGCTGGTCGGTATCGTCACCTTCGGATCGCTGTCGGGATCGATGCTGCCATTCGCACTGAAAAGAATCGGCTTTGACCCTGCCAGCGCCTCCGCGCCGTTCGTCGCCACGCTGGTCGATGTCACCGGCCTGGTTATCTACTTTTCTGTAGCGCTGGTGATCCTGCGCGGCACCCTGCTTTGAACTTGGGTATCACCGCCGCCGGCCTTGCCGGCGGCGGCTCCAATTCACGGCTCAGACACGCTCGCCGTTCTTCACGCGGTAGGTCGGCTTGTACATGGTGACCAGTTCCTCGGCCGCGGTTGGATGGACCGCCATAGTGCGGTCGAAATCGTCCTTGGTGAGCCCTGCCTTCAACGGGATGCCGAGGAGCTGCGCCATCTCGCCGGCGTCGGGGCCGAGAATATGGGCTCCGAGCACTTTCCTCGATACGCCGTCGACCACCAGCTTCATCAGCATCTTCTCGTCGCGGCCGGACAGCGTGTGGCGCATCGGACGGAACGAGGCGCGATAAACCTCGATATCGGCAAAGCGCTTGACCGCCTCGTCCTCGGACAGGCCAACCGTGCCGATCTCGGGCTGCGAGAACACGGCCGTCGGGATGGTGTCGTGGTCCGGCGAGGTCGGATTGCCCTTGAAGGCGGTCTCGATGAAACACATCGCTTCGTGAATGGCCACCGGCGTCAGTTGCACGCGGTGGGTGACGTCGCCGATCGCCCAGATGTTGTCGATATTGGTGCGGGAATATTGGTCGACGATGATCGCGCCCGTCTTGCCGAGCTCCACGCCGACGCCTTCGAGTCCGATATTCTCCGTGTTAGGGATGCGGCCGATCGCCAGCATCACCTGGTCGACCGTCAGCTTCTGGCCGCCGGAGAGCAGCACGTCCAGCCTGCCATCCGGGTTCTTGCGCACCCGCTCGGAAACCGCGTGGCAGAGGATCCTGATCCCCTTCTTCTCCATCGTCTCGTGCAGCGAGCGGCGAAGGTCCATGTCGAAACGGCTGAGGATTTCCTGGCCGCGGTAGACAAGCGTGGTGTCTACGCCGAGCCCATGAAAGATGTTGGCGAATTCGACGGCGATGTAGCCGCCGCCCTCGATCATGATCGCCTTCGGCAATTCCTTGAGGTCGAAGGCTTCGTTGGAGAAGATGCAGTATTCGTGGCCGGAAAGCGCAGGATGCGGCGCCGGACGGCCGCCGGTGGCGATCAGGATCTGATCGGCGCTGACGGTGCGGTCTTCGGCAGTGAGATAAACAGAATGCGGATCGACCAGCACGGCGCGCGAGTGGAAGGTCTCGCCGCCCGCGCCCTCGACATTCTTCTTGTAGATCGCCTCCAGCCTGGCGATCTCCTTGTCCTTGTTGGCGACCAGGGTCGGCCAGTCGAAGCTTGCTTCGGGCACTGTCCAGCCATAGCCGGCGGCATCAGTGAAATGCTCAGGGAACTGTGAGGCATAGACATAGAGCTTCTTCGGCACGCAGCCGCGGATGACGCAGGTGCCGCCGTAGCGATATTCCTCGGCGATGGCGACGCGCTTGCCGAGGGACGCCGCCATACGGGCCGCCCTCACCCCGCCGGAACCACCGCCGATGACGAAAAGATCATAGTCGTAACCGGCCATCGGATGGGCTCCTGGGAAATGAAAAGGCTGCGCCAGAGGTAGGCTGCCAGGCGCCAAAAGAAAAGCCCGGGAAACCCGGGCTCTTCTGATCCAGCGGCCGTGACCGGCTGAAATGGCTGTATAGGATCAGTCTGCGAATTGTCGGCAGGGGCCGAACCGTCGGCGGGGGCCGAACCGTCAGCCGGAGCAGAGTTGTCGGAGCCGTCGGCGGGAGCGGTCGCATCCTGCGCAGGCTTGGCCGGCGCCGCCGCCTTGGCGGCAGCGGCGAGCGTTTCGCCGACCTGCTGGGCGAGATCGCGGGCGACGCCGTTCTGCCAGATGTCGGCCGCCTTCACGAGGTCGCGCGTGACCGCCGGACCGCTGTCGAGCAGCTTCTTGCCGGCATCCGAGCTGTAGAAGGTTGCGATATCGTTGAGGTCCTTCTCGGAGAAGACCTTGGCATAGGCAAGCGCCGCCTCCTTCTCGAGGTCGGCGCGCCGCGAAGCCAGGCCGATCGCCTTCTCGGTGACGGTCTTGCCGATCAGCTCCTGCATGTCGGGGTTCTTCTGGATCAGCTGGTTCTCGAGCGCGGCGGCAGCCTGCGGCAGGATGTTGTCGAACGGGTCCGTGGCGTGGATCGCGACAACTGCGGCCCGCGCAGCCTTGAGATGCGATTCGCTGATATCCTGCGAAAACGCCGGCGAGGACAGGGCAAGGACGACTGAGGCCGCCAGAAGCGTCGAAAGGCGGCGAACCCGTTTATGCAACATCATGGTTGGTAGAACTCCCTGGTTTTCGGGCGACATGGACGGTTTGGATGCCGTCGCCGCCGGCGATGATGGCCGTTGACGCCAGCCCGATGAATAGACCGTGCTCGACAACGCCTGGAATGGCGAAGAGAGCATTCGAAAGCGCTCTTGTATCCGGAATGCGGCCAAAAGATGCATCGAGGATAAAGTGGCCGCCGTCTGTAACAAATGGCTGCCCCCCCGTCATCCTCAATGTAACCGGGCCGGCAAGGCCGAGGCTTGCCGCGGCCGTGCGAACCGCGATCTCGGTGGCGCGCAGGCCGAACTTGTTGACTTCGATCGGCAGCGGGAAGCGGCCGAGGGTCTCGACCATCTTGGATTGGTCGGCAATCACGATCATACGCTCGGACGCCGCCGCGACGATCTTTTCGCGCAACAGCGCCCCGCCGCCGCCTTTGATCAGCGTCAGCGAAGGGTCAATCTCGTCGGCGCCGTCGATGGTGAGGTCCAACTCGGGCGTTTCCTCCAGCGTCGACAGCGGCACGCCGAGTTCGCGGCAGAGTGCCGCGGTGCGCTCGGATGTGGGTACGCCGATGACGGTGAGACCGGTCGCGACTTTTTCGGCCAGCAGCCGGACGAACTCGTCGGCGGTCGTGCCGGTGCCGATGCCGAGCCGCATGCCGCTGCTGACATGGGCGAGCGCCGCCCGCGCGGCCTCGACCTTCAACTGCCTTGCATCCATGCCGCTCTTGTCCCGATTTCCGTGATTTGGCGCGCGTCCTAGCATTTTTGCCTGCCCCGTCAAAGGCTCTGCCTGTGGATCGATAGAGGCTGCTTGCTTGACCACCGCGCAGCTTGTATCGGCTGCGGCACTTCAACCGCTGCAGGACTGGCCATGACCCGACCGATCATTGTGTTCGACCTCGACGGGACGCTAATCGATACCGCGCCGGACCTGCTCGACAGCCTCAATCACAGCCTGGCGGCCGGGGAACTTCCTGCAGTCGACGAGGCCGGCTTCCGGCGCTTCGTCGGCCACGGCGGCCGCGTCATGATCGAGCGGGCGCATGCGGCGCAGAACAAGGCGCTGATGGCGGAAGAGCACGACCGGCTACTAAAACTCTTCCTCGACCATTACACGATCAACATTCCGGGCAAGTCGCGCCCCTACCCCGGTGTCGTCGCGGCGCTCGACCGCTTCCGGGCCGCCGGCTACCTGATGGCGGTCTGCACCAACAAATACGAAGCGAATTCGGTGGCGCTGATCGGCGCACTTGGCTTGGAGAACTACTTCGCGGCGATCTGCGGCCAGGACACCTTTGCGTTCCGCAAGCCCGACCCGCGCCACCTGACCGAGACGATCAAGCTGGCCGGCGGCGATCCGAATACCGCCGTGATGGTCGGCGATTCGCAGACCGACATCGACACCGCCAAGGCCGCCGGCGTTCCGGTGGTTGCGGTCGATTTCGGCTATACGGACCGCCATGTGCGCGAGTTCGAGCCGACGCTGGTGATCTCGCATTTCGACACGTTGACGCCGGAATTGGCCGAACGGCTGATCGCGGCGGCGCGCTGAGCGCCAAGTCCAGATCGAGCCCGCGAGAAATCAGGAAATCAATCCGCAGGATAACGTCGGCACATCGCCTTGACTTCGCGCGCCTGCCTCCCTTATATCGCGGCTCGCTTCGGCCTTCGGGCCGTAGGCGGGCGATTAGCTCAGCGGGAGAGCACACCCTTCACACGGGTGGGGTCGCAGGTTCAATCCCTGCATCGCCCACCATCCAACTTCCTGAGAACGTTGGATGATCTGGCCCCATGAAACCTCTCAGAAAAATCGGCTGCCGCCAGCGCTCAGATCAGCCCCCTTCTCACGTTCAAATGGGTCACCGCCGTCACCAGAATGGCGCCGGTCATGAAATAGAGCGTGGCCAGGATGTTGCCGTGGTGGAAATGAATCCCTGCAAACAGCAGGGCCATCACCACGGCCAGAAATGCGATTATGCGCGAGAATTCATCGGGCATGGGGCAACCTGTTGAAAGTGATGTGGATGGCCGCCCTCAATCAGCCGAGCGTTCAATAGATCGATTTTCGATTTTTCGCAATCCGCCCGATATGCACCCTGACGACGCGCCGCACGTGCTGCGCGTCACCTTGCTCGGCTCTCTAGACCAGATCCACCTCGACCCACAGCCCACCGCGACCACGAGCGGGGTCGCGAGGCGCGCTGCGCACCGCCAGGATCGAGCCTGAAGGCGAAGCGAACGCCGGCTTTCCATTCGCAGTCGCCAGCCAGTGATCGTCGGCCCGGATGACGCGGCCGCTGGTCTTCGTCATGAGCGCGGTCAGGATCGGATCGTACGGCATGGCGCCCCAATGCACGTTTTGAGCGTCGATCTTGTTGGTGGGAATGAAAGCCGAAAGGTCGGTGCTGGTGATCAGCTCCAGGCCCTGCTTCTGCGGCGTAGCGTTCTGGCTGCCGTGATGGGCAACCTTCAAGTAGACCGTGCGCGCCATCAGGTCCGACGCTGTGACGGTCTTTTCACCCACCTGGAATTTCAGATCCTTCCAGCTCAACCAATTGCCGATCTGGGCATCACCCGGGAACAAGAAGACGCGGCCGGTGTCGGTGAATTCAAAGGCGAGCACCAGGCTGGTGTTGTTGACGCCGCGATCGAGCTGCAGCGCGAGGTCGGCGGCAATTCCCATCCAGTCGGCGTCGATGCGCCGCCAGGACTGGTCGACCCCTTCCGTCGGCGAGGCGTTGGTAACAGGCCCGGAATAATGCCCGCGTACAAAGGCGCCGATGTCGGATGCCGGGGCGCCTTCTGTGTAACCATTCAGCGCCGCCGTCAATTCGGTACCAATGTTACGCTCGAACGGGCTGAGCTCGTCCACAAAGGTTCCATCATGGCTTTCGTTCACCGCAAGCCCGGCGGCCAGCGCCCGCGCGCTTGGCCCTCCCTTGGAGAGCGGATACATTTCGCCGGCCTTCTCTTCGAGCCGAAGCGCCGCCCTGTCGCGCGGCGGACCGAGCACGTAGATCCTGAGATTGGGCAAGTCGGGATTCGCGGGCAACGGCCCGCCCGGCTCGAAGTAACGCGGCGGCTTATTGGAAAGCCTGGCTGCCGCGTCGCGCGCGGCGCGCACCTTTTCGCCGGCCACGCCAAACTGGAAACTGAGGACGGACTGCAGGCCGTAGCGAATGTTTTCGACATAGGGGGTGAGCGCACGCTCTGCGTCCAGCTTCCGGCTTGCGCTCTGCAACGCCGTCAGCGCACTGGTCTTGAACTTGTCGATCTCCGTGGCTTCCGGATCGGCGGCATCTTCGGTCCATGCCATCCAAACTTCCTTGATCCTGAAGCCTTTAAATAGGTCGTTCGACGTCAGGAAAGCCGATACGTGGTCCCAATGCTCATGCGTGACGACCAGAACGTCGATCTCGCCCTTCGTCTCGTTTCTGATATCGGCGACAATGTCGGCGGTCAGCTTCGCGCCGCCCTTGATGGACACGTGGATACCGCAATCGATGAGGATGCGGAAAAGTGAGCCGTCCGCCTTTGGCAGGCTCAGCAGATGACAATCGCCAATGCCCTGGCAATAATGCCGCACAGTCATTGCGCGACCGCCCGCCGCGGGGTTGGCCGCTGTTGCTGCCGTTCTGCGACGCGCCGGCTTTCTAGGCATGGTCGTCGTCTCCCTCGCTGGCGTGCAGCATGGCGAAAGGCTCCGAAACGCCTTTGCCGAAATAGAGCGCCCGAAGCGGCGACAGGTAGTTCGCGGTCGCCGTATCGGCTTGGCGCTTCTGCCTTTCGCGGCTGCCGGTGTTCTTGATGATCGAATAGCGGATCTCTTCCTGATCCTGCCTAGGATCGATGATGATTGTCGCGCCGCCGCGAAACCAGACAAAGTCCTCGCCAGGCTTCACGCCTTTGAGCCTCGGCGTCCCGTCAAGGCCGATTGGAACACGCTGCTGTATGACGGCGATGATCTCGGTGCGGAACGAGCCGTCCTGCTCGATCCGGCGGGTCGGGCGCACGCTGGGGATGTCGAAGGTCGTTTCGCCCTTGGCTACCTTGTGTTGCACGGCGCCGTCCTTGGTGTAGCGCGGCAGATCGGGCAGCAGCCCGAACTGCTTGTAGTCGTCGGGATTTGCGGCAAAGGCCCGGTGCATAGCCTGCCATAACGTGCGGCGGTTCTTTTCGTTGAGGGTAAAGATGTCCGAGCGCTTGAGTTTCTGGTTCCAGCCGAGATCTATCTTCGATACGGCTGCGCTAAGCCAATCCGGCTTCGGGTCGTCCGGCGCGTTCCAGGCAAGCGTCTCTTCCGACACGGTCCGCACATCGCGCGGCAGAAGCTTGCGCTTGCGGAAGGATTCCATGAATGCCAGCCGGTAGTGGAGCGGGTCATCGGGAAAAGCATCGATATCGGCCGTTATCAGCGCCCGCAGATACTCGCCGAAGGTGACGTCGACCGCTGGGCAATAGTCGAGAGCGCGAATACACATTCTCAGCATCTGCTCGGCGATCTTGGCAACCTCATCCGTGAGGCGTTCGACCAGGCTGGGATGGAGGCTGCCGGCCGGCAGCACGCCGGTTCCGCCGGTCGCCAGCTTTATCAGATCGCTTGTGCGGCGGTCGACGATCGCCAGAAACGCCTGATAGACGGCAAAGACAAGGATCGAGCCTCGATCATGCGGCTCGAAGGTCTTGTCGTAGTCGAACGGATCTCTGATATAGTCGCGCAGCGGGCCGGCGCGGCCACTGCCTTCGCCGAACTGCGCGGCGATGCCGGACAGCAGCGTCTCGGCCGAGATTTTACCCCCTCCTCTGGCGATTCCGAAACTGACCAGTTCCCTGAGCGTGAAATGCTGGAACAGGGCGACGATGTCCGCGAAGGCCTCGTGAAATGCCGGCACGTCCGGGTTGGAAGCCTCCTCGAAATGCCGGTGCAGCCCATCGAGCAGCGCATGCGACATCTCATGGGCGATGATGTCGCTCGACAGGCATGAGAAGACCGTCGTGCCCGGCGTGGTGACATCGCCGTCCTTGCTCTCAGCCGGGAAATAGCCGAACAGCAGAGCCTTCTTGTCTGGACTGTAGTAGGCATTGCCGGCGCGCAACGCATGAGGATAGATGCGCAGCCGCGGCACCTCGTAGGCCTTCACCTCCATCCCGCGGCTACGGCCGTCGCCCCCGGCATAATGCGGAGCCCAAAGCGCGCGACGCCCCAAGGCGCGCTCGAAATGGCCAATGGTGGTCATGGCGACGGCATAGACCATTTGCTGGTGGAACTTCGGATTGCCTTCTGAAGGCGGCAGTCCGTCCTGGGCGAGCAAGGTCCTGTCGTTGAGATCGACCGGATCGTAGACCCGGTTGGACGCGGGATCGACATCGACGACTTCGAGATACTCGCCGATCGGCCCGGGGAGTAGCGGCTTGTCGGTCGACGGCTCGTCGTCCCAGGGAACCGAGAGGGTCGCCTGGTAAACCGACACCGAGTCCAGTCGCTTGGCCACCGATGGATCGAGCGCATAGATGCGCAAACGCCGGTTCGGCGGCGGCAGCGGGTGCGGCGGTCTGCGCTTGATGGGCGCCGCCGTCGCCTTGGGTGGCTTGGCCGCGGCGGCGGCTTTGGCCCCGGGCCTCGCCAGGACACTCTCGAGAAAGGCCCTGAGCGGCTTCGACGGACGGCCATCGTCCAGCGCGGCTTCCAGATAGCGATTGCGCGCGGCAACCGAGATCGCCTTCGGGTTTCCGTCCGGGTCGGCGATCGCCACGTCGACCGATGGATATTGCTGCGCCATTTGGGTCAGTTCGAGCGCCAGCATCTTGCGTTGCTGGGGAGCCACCGCCGCCAGCGAATTGCTTCCCGTGATGAATTCGAGCCAATCCCACGAATATTTTGCCGGCGGCAGTTTCTTGAGCTGGCTCTCCAGTCGCGGCATGACGGCAAGCGCCGCATCCGCCCTGAGCACGCCCTGACCGATCTTCTCGGCCGTCTCGGTCTTGCCCATGGCCGCGGTCGACTTCAGTGCCGCGGAAAACAGCGCGAAGCGGACGGCCTCGATGCGCATCCATGGCTGCGAATAGGTCTTCACACGATCCCAGTGCTCGGCCAGCCAAAGCGCAGCGGCTGCCGCGATCTGCGGCGTCGCCGCCGACGTGCCGTTGCCATCCATGTCGACGACCTTGGCGCAGTCGATCTCCGCCCAGGGCACGTTTGGCGTGTAGGCGCCAAGCGCCGTTTTCATCTTCGATGGCGGGCCATAATTGCCCTGCATGGTGCCGAATGCGAGCCCGGCATAGGCACGGCCGTCGCCCATCACGCCGCACGCCGCCAGCACGCGGTTGTAGCGCGCGGGATAGACGATGCTGCGCGGCGTGATGGTGAAATTGTTGCCGGCCGCGGTCACCATGACCAGGCCGTGGTCGTAAGCGAGATTGACGGCATCGACCAGCGCTTGCGAGGCGAGGCCGCCCATGCTCATCGACAGCACCTGCGCGCCTTGCTGGCGCGCATAGTCGATGCCTTGCACCATGGTGCCCGTGGTCAGGCGGACCACCCAGTCTGCGATGCGCACCGGCAGGATCTTTGCCAGCGGGGCGCCGCCGACGAAATCGGTGAAGCCCGGCCAATGCGGCGACGTGCCGTCGAGCTTGTTGCCGGCAAGCAGGCTGAGCGTGCCGGTGCCGTGGCCGCGATTGCTGGTCAGCGTGCCGGCGGGCGCATGATCGGTGGCATTGTTCGGCCCGGTGCCGTCATCGACGAAATTGCGCTGCTTTGCCGTAAGAAGCCCGGCCGGCAAGGTGCGGTGGCCTGGATCGAAGCCGGTATCGAGATGGGCAATGATGATGTTGGCCTGCTTGGCGCTGACCTTACCGCGGGCAGCGGCGAACTGGCTGAAGGACGGCCCGGCATTCCAGGTGACACCGTCCTGCACGACCGCTTGGCCGCCATGGGGATCCTGGTCGTCGAAGGTGCAGGCAGGGCTGGCGCTCGCCGCCATGCCGCGATCGCCGCTGCCGTTCTTGTATTCCCATCGCTGTTCGATATCGGGTTCAACTGCCAGAACATCTGCGCCCACCGCCGCGAAATCTCCGCCACGGGCTACAAGCTTGTGAGCATCGTCCCAGGGATTGTCCGATCCCGTCGCCTTGGCAGAAACCCGTAGCCAGGTCGCGCCGCCATGGGCCACTGCGCCGAGGTTTGCGCCTGACGCATCTGGCGGCAGGGTCAGGATCGGTTCGGCGTCGATGCCCCCTATGCCGAGCGACCGGCCTTGCGCTGCAAGCGCGGAGCCGTCGCCGCGAACCTTGACCAGGAGTCCCCTTGCCATGGCGCACCCCTCCCCGGAAATCGAATCATGGCGTCGGCTGTCAGCTCCAGTCAAGCCAAGTTTCAAGTCATGATTCGATCGATCTATTTGCCCCCTTGAAATCACGTCGATTGTGTTTCGACACGGATCTGCTTGGTGTCTGAAACATACATTCGGCAAATGACAATCGCGCCGGCCGGCCGGCGCTTCTGTGACCGCCTTCACATACGCCGGGCGAGCTTCACGCACAGATATCGCACCGGGTGGCACCGGCTTCTGCTTCAACGCACGGGCTCGAATGGCTTCCGGACCTGAAAATGGGGTCGGCCCTCGGCAGGGAATTTCGATCACCTAGCCATTTTCAGATTTGCTGTCCGCGCGCGTCGGTCACCTCCCGCCACGCGCGCGGACGGCGTTTCAAAGATTGGTTCGTGTCCGCCAGCGCGCTCCGATCTCAGTGCAAGGAAAGTTGCCGGCTAATTTAATGCCTGCGGCTCACGTCTGGCGCTCGATCTTCACCAAAGGCCGTCGTGTTGCCGTGACCGCCACGAAAGGAGACCAGGCCTTGATCGAGCACGCACTTGTCATACAATTTCCGCTCAACGAGAGGCGGAATCGCATCATGTCGACAGCCGGCGTAGACGACCGGGGCGCCGTGCCGCGCCTGGCGCGGATCGATCCGCGTCAGTTCGATCTGCTGTTCGGCGGCTGTAAGATCGAACGCTACGCCGCGGGTCAGCACCTGTTCGTGCAGGAGGACGCGTCCGACCGCATCTACGGCGTTATGAACGGCACCGTCGAAATCTCGCTCTATTCACCGGGTGGGCAGAAGCTGGTGGCCAATATCGAGCTCTCGCGCAGTCTTGTCGGCGAGATCGGCGCTCTGGACGGACGCCCGCGAACGGCAACCGCGATCTGCCTCACCGCATGCGAGCTGGTTTCTCTCAGCCGGACACAACTCTTTGATCGCATTGAAAAAAATCCGCCGTTGGCGCGTGCCATGATTGAACTTCTGTGCACGCGGCTGCGCTGGATCAGCGGCGAGCTCGGCGACCAGGCCTTCTTCGGCATCGAGGCCCGGCTGGCGAAGCGGCTGGTGTTCCTCAGCGGCGTCATGGCCGACGCGGCCGGCTGGATCCCGATCTCGCAATCGGAGCTCGGCGAGTTCCTCGGCGCGACCCGCGAATCCGTCAACAAGACACTTAACGACTGGCGCAACCGGCATATGATCGCCATCAGGCGCGGCGGGCTGCGCATCATCAATGCCGCCGCGCTGAACCACATCGCCGAATCGCAGGACGACGACTGAGCGGATTTTGACCCGAATCAGAGCCGCGAAATCAGGTAGCGCAGCGCGGACCGGCTCGGCATGAAGAAGTAGCCGCCGCCCTTCGTGGTAACAAATTGCGGCATGTCCTTAAGCACCGTGACCTTTTCCCATGACGGGACCGAGAACCGGCCGCCGCCGTCGCGCGCGCCGATCGTCGGATCCTTTTCGCCGACAAGACCCTGGAACGAGCTCGACGAGACCCAGGTCTGCTGGATGAATTCGTACTGACGTTCGATGTCGGCGTTGAGGCACATGAACAGCAGCCCCTTCTCGACCGTCCCGCTCCGGCCCTTCTTCTCGTAGGTGCGGCCGATGCGCAGGATGCGATGGCGCTTGCCGATCCTGATCTGAGTCTCGCGGTCCTCGCCAAGCGAATCGCGCGGATTGGAGCGGCGTATGTGCGAGCCGAGCGGACAGCGATGCCCTTGCGGGTCCTCGGCGCCAAGCGCGAAGTCGTTGTCGACGCCGCGGCCGGGGCGGCCATCGGGGTTGCGCACCAGCGAGCTGCCGTCCTGCCAGCGCCCGAGCATCTTGGCCGCCACCCAGCGCGGCGTGATGGCGTCATCGCCGGTCTCGCGCGCTGCCCGCGCGGCGGCTTGCTTGCAGTAGTCGTCGAACAGCTCGACATGCTGCTCGAATTGACGCACGACGAGGAAGGAGCCGTTGCGGCCAAAGTCGCGCGGCGGCGGAGGCTGACCGGGTATCTGCCGGTTGCGCCGCACCTGCGACAGGATGCCTGTGCGATCCTGCGCTGCCTCGACGGAGGGCGACGCTGGATAGAACCCGTGCTCGTCGCGATAGCCGAACAGGAACTCGCCGGGCGCGACCAAGTGCATCGGCGCGGCACCCTTGTTGGCGCGCGACGTGCCTCTGACGATCGGCTGCGAGACACCGTCGGCAAAGCCGAAATGCTCATAGGCGCGCGAGCGCTCCGGCTTGCCGTTGATGCCGGCATGCTGGGATTTCGCGCCGTCCTTCTTCGGCGAGCGGTTCACGACAAGCGGCAACTCGGCGACGATTTTCATCCCGGCGCCCGTCGTCTTTCGCTTCGCCGTCGCGACCTCTCCCTTGAGGGCCGCCGGCTCTTCGGCATAGCAGATGACGACCGCGTCGACCGGCGTCTTGGCCGAGCCCCACTGCCATTTGTCAGCCGCGTCCGGGCCGGTGTCATCGAGGATGCGGCTGCGCTCCGGATTGCCCATGCCGTGGCGAAAAGCGGCTGGAAATGTATCCAGCGGATCGTCGTCGACGCCGCCTTCCAGCCCGAGACGGCGAAGGCCGTCGGGACCGAAGGCCACCGTCATGGCTCGTCCGGCAGGCACGCCGTCGCCGAAACTCGTTTTGTCGATGACGAAGTCCAGCCACGCTTTGCGTTGCATTGCCGGCAGCTCTTCAGGCACCCGGATCGCCAGCATATGCGCGTAGCCGAGCGCGCCGAACGGGCCGAAGAAGATCGATTGGATCTCGCCCGCTTCCAGCTCTTCGAGAGGCGATGGCGCCGGTTCACGGCTGGCGGTTTCCGCCGGCCTTGCCTGCGGCCGCTGCAACGAGCCGAACAGGCTCACCCAGTCGCGCGCCTCGTTGCCGGTGGCCGAAGCGATGCCGCGCCTGATCCTGGAGTTGATGCGGATGCGCGTGGTGTTGAGATGGGGATAGGCGGAGTACCAGAACAGCGTCGGCACTTGCTGGCGCCGCGCCCAACGCTTGAAGCGGTCGCCGTCGCGCGCTCCGTCGAGGAAGAGCCAGCGTGTGCGCGGATAACCGTCGGTGTTGCTCCACACCCCGGTCAGGCCTTCCGAGGCCTTGGCGATGAAGTCCTCCAGATAGCTTTCCCAGCTGCCGCCGTAGTTGGAGAAGAACATGAGTCTGTCGGTGCCCGGCAGCAGCACCCAGCGGGCGAAGTGAATGGTGTTGATGGTGGCAAGGAATCCCGGCTTGAACACTTTCTGCGCCGATATCGAGATCAGGTAGAAGGAAAGCCTCAGCGCCAGCCGCCGCAAGGTGCCGGCCTTCATCGTCGAGATCGCGGTCAGATGGTTCTGCGCGCAGTGATCCTCATTGGCGAGGATCCTGTCCAGGGCGCCAATGTCGACCGGCGTGTTCTGCGGCCGGTCCTTGTCCTCGAGGCGCCGCAAGCCCAGGAAGCACAAGCCGACGAACAGCAGGGCGATAGCCAGCAGCCCCAGCACCGCCAGCAGAAGCGCGGTGCCGGCAATTGCGATGTTGGTGAAGGTGATGCCGTGCGGGTTGCCGAACACAAGCACATAGGTCATGCGCCAGAAGGCAAGCACGACGATCGCGACGGTTGCAAGCATCGCCGGTGCAAGCAACGTCGTCGTCAAGGCTCGCCACCAGCGGCCCGGCGGCCGCTCCAGCAGGCTTTCGGCCGGCTCGAAGGCCCAGCCGAATTCTCCCAGCGACTGGGCATGCCGGCGCGCTTCGGTAAGCACCGCAAGAGCGTTGCCGGTACCGGAACGCGGCTTTTCGACGATCTCGCGCACACTGTCGGCAAGCTTGGCCTCGGCCAGGATGCGGCGCACCGAATGGCCGGGCGTGCCCGAAAAGACCAGCCCTGCCGTGCTGCCGAAGGACGGCGATATTTCGATGTGATGCTTCTTCAGGAAGCCGTCCAGCGAGCCGCCGTCGGACAGACCGCAAACGTCCCTGAAGATCGGCCGCAGCCGGTGGCCGATGGCTTGCGTGACGGCGCCGATGACATCATCGGCGCTGCCGTCGCCGGAGATTTCGAACACGAGCGCTCCGGTCTCGAGGCCTGATTTCTCGTCCTTTCCGGTGGCTGCGACTGCCAGGCTGGTGAAATGGATCGAGCCCACCTTGTCGAGCGCGCCACCCACCTCGTCGATCGCCGGATTGCCGAGGGCGCCGACCTTGTCGCGCACGGCATCCAACGGCACCGCGCGCCTGATCGGGCAAACCACGGTGACCATCGACTGGTCGACTGTGCGGCAAAGCGGCGAGCGCTCGAAATCGACCTTGAGGCTCGCCGGATAGGCGCCGACATTGACCATCTTGCCGGCCCTGCCGCGCGCGCGGCTGAGCTTGGGCTTGCTGAACAGGGCGCGAACGCATTCGCCGATCTGTATGCGGGCGATCTCGGCGCCGATGCACAGATGAATCCCGTGGCCGAAAACCATGTAGTCGCGGTGCGGACGCGAGGTGTCGAATTCATTTGGCCTTTGCACGATTTCCGGATCGAACATGGCCGACAGCGTCGCCGGCATCACCACCGTTCCGGCCTTCACCAGACGCTCCCGTCGCGTGCCCTTGCCGATGGTCGCATCGCGGGCGGTGTAGCGCCACGGGCCGACCCAGATCGGCTTGAAGCGCATGGCTTCCAGGATCGCACGATCGAGCTTGCCGGTATCGCTTGCTGCAATGGCCGCGTCGACAGCCTGGCGGGCATCGGATCGCGACAGGATGACGTCCAGGCAATTGCCACCGGCAAGCACGTTGGTCGGAACGAAACCGGCAATCATGCCGAGCATGATCGAATGGATGTCGGGCCGCGACAGGCGCCCCTGATCCATGAGCGCGACGAGGCGCGCCAGCGGCCGGTTGTCCTTCTCTCCCCTGTCCCTGACCGCGGCAATCGAACGGTCGATGACCTTGATCAGCCGATCGCCGCCGAAGACCGCGAGCTGGCGCGTTGTCGGATTCGCGGTCGGATCGGAAAAGAACAGCGCGCTCAGCGCGATCGACCAATCGGCAAACTCGGTTTCGTCGTCGATCTCGAGGCCGAAATAGTCGCGGCAGATTCGCACCGGCACAACTTTCATCAGCCCGGCGATGGCGTCGAAGCCGGGGCTGGCTCTGGTCATGATGTCGCGCGAATGACGCTCCACGATTGGCCTGACGGCGGCTTCGACTTCCGCCGGCGGAAAGGCGCCCAGCACGGCCGACTTCATCTGCCGGTAGGCAGCCCCGTCCTGCATGCCGAGGATGAAGTTCGATCCCCTGGCCAATTCCGCCATTTCCGGGCCGTAGGGCGTTTCGAACTCGTCGCCGCGCTCCAATATGTCGCGCACATCGACACCCTTGGTGACGAGCAGGAAATTGCCGAAGGCCAGGTTCGGCCAAAAACGGCGCAGCAGCGCCAGCAACCAGCGCGGATCACTGAACAGGAAGCCGGCGATACGGGACGCAAGCCCCTTGGCACGAAGCCGGTTGATATCGAAAGCCGGCATCTCGACGACAGGGCGCTGGCTCTTCTGGGCCGCGCGGACAGCAGCGAAATACTTCAACTTGATCATGCGCGTTCGAGCCCCCCGGCTGTCGAAGTCGATGCGATGCCGGCAACCCAATGGCCTAGGTTTGCATCGGTCCGGCGTATGTGATTTTTTTCACAGTCCTCTGTCTTCGGTTCCAGCCATCATGCAATAGACTTGGCCTGGTCGAAATTCGCGATCAGGAAGTTGTTCTTCGCTGAATCGACGAAAGGTATCCAGCGAATCCTCTGCTCGGAAAAGTCGGGATGCCTGGTCGCGAAAATGGCGAGCTCCCGCTCGGCCTCGTCGCGGCGGCCGCTCCGTATCAAGGCGCCGATTTTCAGGAACCTGGCGTAGAAATAGCTCGGCGAAAGGTTGAGCGAGCGGTCGGCAACGGCAATTGCCGCGGGCCAATCCTCGACGAAGCAGTATGCGGCGGCCAGTTCCCCAAGATTGTGGAAGCGGTAGAGGTCGAACGGGCTCAGCCGCTCGGTATCCAGGAAGAATGGAATCGCGGCGGCGGCATCGCCGAGCAAAAGGCGCGCGCTGCCCATCGCCGAGCGGGCGAAGGCAAAGCTCGGGTTGATGTGGATCGCCTCAGCGAGATGCTCGGCGGCCGACGCCGGCTGGCCGCGCATGATGTCGGCCGCGCCGAGATAGGCGTGCGGTCGCGCGTCGAGGCTGTCCATCAAAAGCGCCTTGCGCGCGAACGCCTCGACCTTGTCCAGGTCGTCGCTGTCGCCGAAGCGCAGCCATGCCCGCCAGAAATACCACCATGACAGCTCGTTCAGCACGGCGCTGGAATTCGGGTCTTCCTGGTAGGCCTTGTCGAAGAATTCGAGCGCGATTTCGGTGTCGCTGCGCGTGCGCCTGTTCATATGCCAGCGCCCCCGCCGCACCAGCTGCCAGGTCTCGAGGCTCTCCCACGGCACCTGGAAGGTCCGCACCTGCTCGGCCCGATCGACTTCCTTGTCGAGGATCGAAACGATCTCGCTGCCGATCTGGTCGCGAAGGCTGAAGATGTCGACGAGGTCGCGGTCGAAGCGTTGCGACCAGACGAGACGCCCGTTCGACGTATCGGTGAGCGAGGCGTTGAGGCGTATCTGCCCGCTGTAGCGTGCCAGCGAGCCGTCGACGATATAGCGCGCACCAAGCGCATTGCCGATGAGCCTGGTTCCGAGGCTATCGTCGCGGAATTGGAAGCTGGAGCCCTTGGCGATCACCGAAAGCCAGCGGGTGTTGGAGAGGCCGTAGATAATGTCTTCGGCAATGCCGTCGGCCATGTAGCCGACATCGGGCTCGCTTCCGTCGCCCTGGAACGGCAGCACCGCGATTGCCGGCGGTCCCTTGGCGAAGGGTCTGTGGGAACCGGGAGCTATGGGGATGGCGGCCAAGGAAGCCGCCATCGTGGCACCGTTGCCGCCGCGCCCGGCTATCAGGACGCGCACCGGCAGGGCGATGTTCTTCAGCATGAACTCGCCGAGATCGGTAAAGACCGCCGCGGTCTTGTCCTTTACGTGGTGCCAGGTTGTTTCCGAAATGGCGAGGCCGTCATGGGGAGCGAATTCCTGGAGACGGGCGGCTATGTTGACGTCGTCTCCATAGAGCCGGCCCTCGCGGACGATGACGTCGCCGGTGTTGATCCCGGCCCGGAACGGCATACGCATCTCCTCGGCCACCGAGGCATTGAGCGCCATGATCCGATCCTGGAAATCAAAGGCCGCGCGCAAGGCTTCGATCGGATTGCCGAACTCGGCCATGATGCTGTCGCCGGCAACACCAAAGGTGCGGCCGCCAAAGGCGCCGCAGCTGTCGGTGATGATATCGCGCCTTTCCTCGAAGGCTGCGACGGCGAGTTCGTCGTCGATGCCCATCAGCCGCGAAAAGCCCACGGCGTCGATAGAAATGATTGTCGCCAGCTGACGGGTATAGTTCCGTTCAGCCATGGTTGAGCCCCCGGTCCCTGTTTTCGGTCCAGAACAGGCGACTTCCGCTCTCAAAACACTTCGCCGTTTGCCGACGGAAGATCCCCGGCAGGCTCGGCGCGCCGTTGCCACCCTGTCAGCCTGGAACTCTAACAGGGTCTTGCCAAAAGCTCTACCACGAACAGCTAATGGAACGCGCCTTCGACCCGACCCATGGTTAGTCGTTTGTTACTTAAAGCACCAGATCGCGGAAGCCGCCTTACATATTGGAATCCTGAGGCTTTGTTTATTTTCGCTTCCGCGAATGAAGGTGGCGCCGGTCGGGACGGACTGGCCGTGGAGCAAGGCGTTGTTGTCCCGTGGCGGAACCAACAGGCCGGGATTCGAGTTTTCCAGCGCATTCATGCCAACACGAGATTGAGGGGCAGTCATGCGCGCTGTTGTTTTGGCAATCGGTATTGCGTCTTTCCTCGCCGGTGGGTCGCTTTCGCGGCGGACGAGCAAGCGATGCCGCCGCAAAATGCCAAGAAGCTCTCGGAAATCGTCGCCAAGGTCGAGAAGCGGAACGACTTCCAATATGTGAAGGAGGTCGGCTGGAGCAGCGACGGCTATACCGTCACCTACTACACGACCGACAAGGCCAAGGTCGAAATCACCTATGATCCAGTGACCGGCGAGCCCAAGTAGGCGCGCCTGAACGGCTGCCCGTGGGTAGGTCGCCCTCGCCCACGCGAGTCTTGCGTCGACGTGTGTTTGATGGCTGACTGCGCGCCGCGATTGCGGGCACGGGGTGCATGGCAGTGGTTGGCTACGTCCTGAAGCGCATCCTGATGGTGCTCGCCGGCTATCTGGTCGCCGTGCTCGTCGGCTTGATCGCGTTGGTCGTGATCTACGTGGTGCTGAGCTCGCTGCCCAACGCTCCAAGCTATTTCGAGCTGATGCAGTTCACGCCGGTCGCGGTGCTCGTGGTGCCGCCTCTCGGCATGTTCGTCTATTTCCTGACGATCGTGGTCACCGGCATGCAGACCCTGGTCTTTGCCCTGGTTGCCGAGTTCTTCTCGTTGCGGAGCTACTGGCTGCACATGCTATTCGGCGCCGCCGCGGCAGCAGCCGGCTTCGCGCTGCTCTGGCCGGACGCGCCGGAACGCTGGGCAGACATGGGCATCATCGCCGGCGCCGGCCTCGTTGCCGGCCTGGTCTACTGGCTGATCGCCGGGCGAGACGCCGGCTTCCGCCGGCCATCCATAGATCGTTCAGCTTGACGGCGCGCGCGCCGCTTCGGTGGCGTCCAGCGCCTGCATCAGCTTCGAATCGCGATCATAGACGTCGTCGAAATATTCGACCTTGCCGGACATGTCCGGCCAGGCGGTGAAATAGGCGACATAGACCGGGATGACGCGCGTGACATTTTCGGTCGAATGGCCATGCTTCAGCTTCTCGGCGACATAGTCGACCGAGGTGCCGAGCACCGCGGCCGCCATGCCGCGCGGATCCTGCAGGCGGATGCAGCCGTGGCTCAGTGCGCGCATGTCGCGCTCGAAGAACGACTTCTGCGGCGTGTCGTGCATGTAGATGGCGTGCTTGTTGGGGAACAGTATCTTCAACTCGCCGAGCGCGTTGGCTTCGCTTGGCTGCTGGCGCACGCTGAATGGGATCTTGGAGCCATAGGCGCCCCAGTCGACCGCCGAGGACGGGATTTGCCTGCCGCGCGAATCCGTCACCTCATAGCCGGCGCGGTCGAGATAGCCCGGATCGCTGCGCAGCCGGGGCAGCATCTCGTTGACGATGATCGACTGCGGCACGCCCCAATAGGGTGATAGTCGACTTGCTTGATCTGGTTGTAAAAGAAGGCGGTCTGGTTGGTGACCTTGCCGATGACCGCGCGGGTCTTCAGCTTCTCCTCGCCATTGTCGATGTAGCTCGCCGTGAAGGCCGGTTGGTTGATGAAGACGCGCGGGCTGCCAAGGTCGGAGGGGAGCCAGCGCAGCTCTTCGAGCGCGACCCTGACCTTCTCAATCTTGTCGGCCTTGGAGGTTCCCGCAAGCGAGGCAACCGTGCGCGGGCCGACGACGCCGTCGCCCTTCATGCCGGCCCGCTGCTGCACCGCCTTGATCACCGGCACCAGTTCGGGATCGTAGACCTCGCTTTTGCCCAGCCTGGCGAGGATTTCGCCATAGTCGCCGCCCATCTCGTCATCGAGATTGCGGGCAATGAGCGTCAAAAGCTTTGGCAGCTCAGGGCTGCTTTCGCCAGGCTTGAGCAGCAGCTTCGGATCGACGACGATCTCGTTCTCCTCGCTAGCCTCGAGCGATTCTAGTTCGACGCGCAGCGCCTGGTATTCCGGGTTCTGCGGGTGTCGCGATTCGAGGTATGTGCGCACCTCCTGGGTATGCGCCAGCGTCTTCAACACGCCCTCCAGATCGAGCGGCTTGGCCGGGAAATCGTAATAGCCGGTCATGCGGTTTGGGTCGACGCGGCCGCTCTGGGCGTCATGGGCATAGCGCAGCACGCGCGCCGACAGCGCCATCTCGAAGCGGACCAGTTCCTTGGTCCGCTCTTCCGGCGTGGCGGCGGTCGTGGCCGTCGGAACATCGACGGCGTAGTCGGCTGGGGTCAGGCCGTAGCTCGCCGCCTCGCCAAGCACCCGCACGGCATCCTGCGCTCTGTTGTTGGACGCATCCCCGGTGACCCAGATGAAATCCGGATTGGCCGAGTAGTAGGCGATCAGCGCCTTGGCGATGTCCGGTTCCGCGAAAAGCTCGTAGTCGCCCAGTCCGGCGACTGCATCGCGGAAGGCGGTGCTCGTCAACGACGGCACATAGGCCGCGTCCTGCGCATGCGCGGGCTGCGGAGCCGGCAGCAGCGACTTGAAATCGACGCGCACGAGCTTGTCGGCCCTGTAAGTGTTGTAGGTCGGGCTGCTGATCCTGGCGCCGCCCCCGCCAGTACCTGGCTGCATTTTGCGAGGCTTCGGCGGCGGCGGAAATTCACCCTGCGGATTGTGCCGGATGCCACCGCCGAACAGCATGTCGAACAGGCCCTGCGCGCTCGCCGGCTGCTGCCCGAAGGCAAGCGCCGCAGCGATCGCGATCGGCATGACGGCCTTTTTGTTCCCGAGGATTTTCATGCATCACCCGCACCGGTTGAAACCGGTTCCCGTTCCGCGCCGCTAGACGGTCCCGCCCTCCGCATGGCGGATGTAAGGCGCGACTATACCGATTCATACTGATTTCGTTAAGCTTCCATAAATTTCCGCAGCCGTGTTGCAGAACGGTTTCACATCCTTGTGAGACTTAAAACGAGCAGGCCGTGCCAAGTGTTCCGACCCCGGGGACAATCAGGCGTGGCGTTACCGCTGCGCGAAAAAATCACATAGGGACCCGGTGTTTCGAGTGGATCGTCATTAAGCTCCGAATCACTGGCGGATTCGATGGTCACCTGGCGGCAATGCCAAGGCGTGACAAACAGCGGTGTTTGTGATCGAAATTCCAAGGGCCTCGAGCATGGCCTGGAGGATATGCAGTGAAGAAGGGATATCGCGAGCTTCTCGATGAGGCGAATGCCGAGATCGAGGTGGTATCGCCCGAGGAGGCCGCCGGGCTGCTGGAGGACGACGACACGATCTTCGTCGATCTGCGCGACCCTCGCGAAGTCGAGCGCGACGGCAAGATCCCCGGCGCCAAGCATGTGACGCGCGGCATGCTCGAATTCTGGATCGATCCGGAAAGCCCCTACCACAAGCCGTTCTTCGCCTCGGGAAAGACCTTCGTCTTCTTCTGCGCCGGCGGCTGGCGCTCGGCGCTCGCCACCAAGACGGCGCAGGACATGGGTCTTGCTCCGGTCAAGCACATCCTTGGCGGCTACACCGCCTGGAAGGCCGCGGGCCTGCCGGTCGAGCCCGGCCAGAAGAAGAAAGCCGACTGATAGGTGCTTTCACCCTATCCGGGTCGAAGACCGCAGCGCTTTTCCCGCATCCATTCAGTGCAGCGTCGATTCGTGCTCCTCGGTGACGAAGCGGACGGCGCGCGCGACGACATCCTTGTCGGCAAGGATGCGACGGTGGCCAAGCCCTTCGGCCCAATGCAGGTGGACATGATCGCCGGCTCCCGCATAGCGCTTGGCATGGTCGGCGTGGACTTCGCGATCGTCGGGCGCGTGGATGATCAGCGTCGGCACCGGCGTCTCGGCAAGCTGCCGGTCGCCGGTGAATTCGCTGAGCGGCCGACCCGACAGATGCTTCACCCGATCCGCCATGGCGACCCGGGAGCGCGGCCCGACATTCATCATCCGGCTGAAGTCGTCGAAGATCGCCGGCAAGGAACTCGGCGCCGCGATCAGCACCAGCTTTTCGGCCGAGAGCGGCGGCATGCCCTTGACCGACGCCGCAACGGCATTGGCTGCGATCGCGCCGCCGAAGGAATGGCCGACGGCGGCGACAAACGGACCGAACCATTCGCCGGCGACTCGCGCGGCGTCGACCGCGGTCACCATATTGAGATGCCTGCCGAGCGAATGGCCGTGCCCCGGCAGGTCGAGCGAGACGACCTTGTAACCGGCCCCGCGAAACCCTTCGATCAGCGCGCGCATGTATTCGGTGCGCGAGCGCCAGCCATGGATGACGAGCACTGTGCCATGAGAGCCCTTGCCCGGCTCGGGCCTGAACTCATGCACCGCAACACAGTCCGTCTTTGTCTTCAGTCGGTGATGGCGCGCCTCGGCCATGAAACCGATGGCGCGCTCGACGGCGCGACGCTCGCCGTCACTCAATGATTTGATGTTGGGCGTGCGGCAAAACAATTCGAATGCGAAACGGCCGCTGAGACGCGGAGCGACATGCTCGGCCGCGCCGAATACGCCCCGGATGACCTTCAATCCAAATGATGCCATAGTGACGGTCCATCCATTCGTTCAAGCATGAACATAATAGTTCAAACATGAACATTAAGCAAGAGCTGCCCTGGGACAATCCGCGCTTTCGCAACTGGGTTGCGGTGGCGCGCGCCTGCCATGTGCTGGAGCGCACGCTGGCGGCAAAGCTCGTGCCGCTCGATCTCAAGCCGGCGCAGCTCGACGTGCTGATGAACCTCTACCGCCACCCCGGCATGTCGCAGCACGACCTTGCCCGCAAGCTCCTGGTCGGCCGCTCCAACATCACCATGCTGTTGCCGCAGCTCGAGGCGCGCGGCCTGTTGCTGCGCGAAGGCGACGAGAAGGACAAGCGGGTGCTGCGGCTGAACCTGACCGAGGCCGGCGAGGCCCTTTTGATGCGGGCGCTGAAAGTGCATATGGCGCTGATCGAGAAGGCGATGAGCCAGTCGACGCCGGAACAGTGCGACATGATTGGTGAGCAGATGCGCAAGATCGCCGAGGTGCTGAAGGAAGCCTGATCTCCGATACGCCTAATTCAGGCCGGGTCGAGCCTCACCTGAATATCTCACCACATGGTCTTCTTCGCCCGCTCCGGCCATTCCCTGTCGTAGACTTCGCCGTCGATGCTCTTGCGACTGGTGACCTCAAGGATCTGGCCGGGCGTCGGCAGCGACCTCGGATCGACATGCTTTGCCGGGTTCCACAGCTCCGAGCGCACGATGGCGCGGGCGCACTGGAAATAGACGGTGTCGACCGAAATCACGGTGACCGATCGTGCGGGCTTGCCGTCGACCGTGAAGGAGGAGCAAAGCTGGGCATCGGTGGTGATATGGGCGCGGCCGTTGACGCGCAGCGTCGTGCCCGAACCCGGCACCAGGAAAAGCAGCCCGACGCGCGGATCGCGAATGATGTTCTTCAGCGAATCGGCGCGGTTGTTGCCGCGCCTGTCGGGCATCATCAGCGTCTTTTCATCGACGAGGCGCACGAAGCCGGCGAGATCGCCGCGCGGCGAGCAGTCCAGCCCCTCCGGCCCGCTGGTCGCCAGCGCCACGAAGGGCGAGGCCTCGATGAAGGCGGCATATTCGGGAATCACACGGTCGAGCTCCTTGACGATCGAGGCCTCGCCGGGCAGCCCGTAGAGGGCTTCGAGCTGTTCGACCGATGTGATGAGCGACATCTTTCGCCTCCTGACCTTTTGCCGGCGCTACTCCATGTCCATGACGCTTTGACGACAGCTCGTCGCCGAAGTTGAGCGTCCGGGCGCCTGGCTAGCGATCGCGGCTGAGCCCCTTTTCGGCAAGCTCGGCGAGATAGGCGTTCCAGCGTTCCTCCTTCTCATGGCCAAGCGTGTGAAGGTAGTTCCAGGTGAAGATGCCGGTGTCGTGGAAATCGTCGAAGGTGATGCGCACCGCGTAATTGCCGACCGGCTCGATCTTGAGGATCGCGACGTTGCGCTTGCCGGGCACGGTCACGCGCTGTTCGGGCGAATGGCCCTGCACTTCCGCCGAGGGCGAGGCCACGCGCAACAACTCCGCCGGCAGCTCGAACGGCTGGTGATCCGGGAAGGTCACGGTGAGCAGCTTGCGGTCTTTGGAGACCCTCAGTTCCTTCGGCGCCGTCATGTTTTTTCCTGTGAGCGTTGCGCCCTTCCCTACGCCGCTTCGCGCGATGCGGAAAGGTCAAAGCAGGCAGCCGACATGCGATGTCGGTCGGGGACTGTTACCAAAGATCAAGACCTTCTATCTTGAATGCTGGGCCGGATCGTATCACATAGCCGTATATAACGAGCCGTTCACGGCCACGGAAGCGTTTGAACATGAACATGATCGATCCATTCGGTCGCACGATCACCTACCTTCGCGTGTCGGTCACCGACCGCTGCGACTTCCGCTGCACCTATTGCATGGCCGAGGACATGACCTTCCTGCCGAAGAAAGACCTGTTGTCGCTTGAGGAGCTCGACCGGCTCTGCAGCGTCTTCATCGAAAAGGGCGTCAGGAAACTAAGGCTGACCGGCGGCGAGCCGCTGGTGCGCAAGAACATCATGCATCTGGTGCGCCAGCTGTCGCGCCACCTGGAGAGCGGCGCCCTTGAGGAGCTGACGCTCACCACCAACGGCTCGCAGCTCTCGCGCTTTGCCGCCGAACTTGCCGACTGCGGGGTGAAGCGCATCAACGTTTCGCTCGACACGCTGGACGCCGACAAATTCCGCCAGATCACCCGCTGGGGCAATCTCGGCAAGGTGATGGAAGGCATCGACGCCGCCCAGGCCGCGGGCCTGAAAGTCAAGCTCAACGCCGTGGCGCTGCGCGACTTCAATGACGCCGAAATCCCCGAGATGCTGCGCTGGGCGCATGGCCGCGGCATGGACCTCACCGTCATCGAAACCATGCCGATGGGCGAGATCGACGCCGACCGGACCGACCAATACCTGCCGCTGTCGCTGCTGCGCGCCTCGCTCGAGCGTCAGTTCACGCTGACCGACATCCCTTACAAGACCGGCGGCCCCGCCCGCTACGTCCAGGTCGCCGAGACCGGTGGCCGGCTCGGCTTCATCACGCCGATGACGCATAATTTCTGCGAAAGCTGCAACCGCGTCCGGCTGACCTGCACCGGCACGCTCTATATGTGCCTGGGCCAGGAAGACGCCGCCGACCTCAGGGCGCCGTTGCGTGCGTCCGAAGGCAACGAACTCGTCGGCGAGGCCATAGACGAGGCTATCGGGCGCAAGCCGAAGGGCCATGATTTCATCATCGACCGCCGCACCAGCCGCCCCTCCGTATCGCGCCATATGAGCGTCACCGGCGGCTGATTTTTTCCCGGGATTGGTGCAAGATCACCTTGGTCACTGACCTTGGAGGCACCATGAAGCGTCTTCATCTCACGCCTTTGGCGATCGTCTTGTCGTCGTTGTTGGCGGTCGTCGCCACAACGGCCATCGCGAAGCCATTCACTTACGTCAATGCGCGCTTCGCCGCCGCCTGCACCTTTCCCGGCGAGATTTTCAACATCACCGAAGCCGAGCCCGAAAATGGCGACGGGCAGCAATGGAGCGCGCCCGACGGTGCGAGCCTGACCTGCTCCGGCATCTACAACATCGACAACGACACGCCAAAGACCTTCGTCGCCGGCGAAAAGGCGAACGCCGGACCGGGCTACAAGGTGACCTACACCAAGACCGGCAAGAACTGGGCGGTGCTCTCCGGCGTCAAGGGCGACAAGGTCTTCTATGAGCGGCGCCTGTTCGGAACGGACGGCGTCATCCGCAGCGTCTGGATC
Organism: Mesorhizobium loti; assembly: GCF_001510895.1. Classification (GTDB taxonomy): domain Bacteria; phylum Pseudomonadota; class Alphaproteobacteria; order Rhizobiales; family Rhizobiaceae; genus Mesorhizobium; species Mesorhizobium loti_A. Next base: position 153,659 of record NZ_LPWA01000131.1, read on the forward strand.
GAATATCCATCATCGCTCAAGGCGAAATACGACCCGCTGACAGGCGCCATCGCGGCCAGCCTGCGCGGTCCTTGAGGCGTGCGCGGCAAATAAACCTTCCGCGCGGACTTGCGCCCGATTTACCGCCGGTCGGTTCCGGCCTAGCCTTCTGATGCGATTTTCGCACCCAGGGGGAATTCTCATGCGCAAATTCTTGGCTTTGCTTGCAATGCTTGGGCTTGCTTCGGTGCCGGCGGCAGCCCAGTCGATCGGCGGCACCTACACCGTTGCCGGCACCAATTTCGACGGCTCGAAATATGGCGGCGAGGCGACCATCACGCTGACCAGCGACACGACCTGCACGATCCACTGGGAAACCGGCGGCTCGTCCTCCGACGGCATCTGCATGCGCAACGACAATGCCTTTTCGGCCGGCTATGTGATGGGCAAGGAAATCGGCCTCGTCGTTTACAAGGTGGAGAAGGACGGCTCGTTGCACGGGCTCTGGACCATCGCCGGCCAGAACGGCAACGGCACCGAAGTGCTGACGCCCAAGTAAGCGCTCCACGCATTTGCAAATCGATCGTTCGGGCCGCGGAGAAATTCGTGGCCCATTTCTTTGGCGTTGCTGTTTTCCAGCTGCCTGCTACAGGCTTGATCCAAATAGAATCCGGAAACGCCCTTGCCACTTTCGCCCAATCTTCGCGGCGCGCTGTTCATGGTCGTGGCCATGGTCGGCTTCACCCTGAACGACGCGATCACCAAGTTCTCGTCGGAATCGATGAACATGGCGCAGGTCATGCTGGTGCGCGGCGCCTTCGCATCGCTCTTCGTCGGCCTGCTAGCCTGGCGGCGCGGCGCGCTGGCCAATCCGGCAGCGATGATGCAGCCGATGGTGGCGATGCGCGTCGCCGGCGAAGCCGGCGCCACGGTGTCGTTCCTGATCGCCCTCGCCCATCTGCCGATCGCCAATGTTTCGGCGGTGCTGCAGGCGCTGCCGCTTGCCGTGACCATGGGCGCTGCGCTTTTCTTCGGCGAAGGCGTCGGCTGGCGGCGTTGGCTGGCGATTGCCGTCGGCTTTGCCGGCGTTCTGATCATCGTGCGGCCGGGTTTCGAAGGCTTCAGCGTCTATTCGCTGCTGGCGCTGACAAGCGTCATCTGCTGCGCCGTACGCGATCTCGCCACCAAGCGCATCCCGCAAGCAATCCCGACCATGCTGGTGTCGACGGCGACCGCGCTGGCCATGACGGTGCTGGGCGCGCTGCTGCTGTCGCCGATGGGTGGCTGGACGCCGATGAGCAGCCGGGCGACCGCGCTGCTGGCGCTGGCGGCGGTGCTGGTGCTCATCGGCTATCAGTTCATCATCATGGCGATGCGTTCGGGCGACATCTCCTTCATCGCGCCCTTCCGCTATACGGCGCTGCTCTGGTCGATCCTGCTCGGCCTCGTCATCTTCGGCGACGTCCCCGACCTGCCGATGATCATCGGCGCCTCGATCATCATCGGCTCGGGCCTCTATGCGCTCTACCGCGAGCGGGTCGTTGGCCGGCGTCAGCCTGCCGCCGAAAGCGCTGGACCGGACATGGCGCCGGACGGCATATAGGTCCGATGGACCGGAGCGTTGCGGGCATCATCCTGGCAGGAGGCCAGTCGAGCCGGATGGGCGGCGGGGACAAGCCGCTGCTTGCGCTGGGCAAAGCCAGGCTGATCGACCATGTCGCCGCGCGCCTCGAACCGCAGGTCGGCACGCTGGCGCTCAATGCCAATGGCGACCCCGAACGGTTTGCCGGCACGGACCTTCCGGTGCTTGCCGATACGGTGTCGGGCTATGCCGGCCCATTGGCCGGCATCCTGACTGGCCTCGAATGGGCGGCAACGAACACGGCATGCCGGTCGCTTGTCAGCGCGGCCGGCGACACGCCTTTCTTCCCCGGCGATCTTGTCGAACGATTGGCCGCGGCGGCCCGTGAACGGCCAGGCGCGATCGCCGTCGCCAGTTCCGATGGCCGATTGCACCCCACTTTCGCGCTGTGGCCCCTTGGCCTCGGCGATGCGCTGCGCCATTTCCTGGTCGACGAGGACAACCGCCGGGTTTCGGTCTTCATGGAGCGGCACGGTTTTGTCCGGGTGGAGTTTCCGATGATCGAAGCCGAAGGCCGGCGGATCGACCCGTTCTTCAACATCAACACGCCGGACGATCTTGCGGAAGCGAGACGTCTGTTGCAAAGCCTGCAGCCATGAGACGCGTATTCGGCATCACCGGCTGGAAGAATTCCGGCAAGACGACGCTGACCGAGAAGCTGGTCGCCGAACTGGTTGGGCGCGGCTGGACGGTCTCGACGGTGAAGCATGCCCACCACGACTTCGACATCGACAAGCCGGGCACTGACAGTTTCCGCCATCGCCAGGCCGGCGCCACCGAGGTCGCGATCGTCTCCGGCCGGCGCTGGGCGCTGATGCACGAGCTGCGCAATGAGGACGAGCCCTCGCTGGACGATATCCTGGCACGGCTGGCGCCGTCGGATATCGTGCTCGTCGAAGGCTACAAGCGCGAAGCGCACCGGAAGATCGAGGCGAGACGGCTGGAAGCCAGGGACCGGACGCCGCTTTCGGCCAACGATCCGAACATCGTGGCCGTCGCCGCGGATTTCAAAGTCGAAGGCGAAACCCTGCCTGTCTTCGACCTCGATGATACCAAATCGATCGCCGACTTTATCGAGCGCACGACCGGCCTCGTCGCTCCCGGCAAGTAACGCAGCGGCAGACGGCGATTGTCGTTTGCTGTTGTTTTGCAGTTGCTTTTTTCTTCGAAAGAGTGGGAGTATCCCGCGCAGCGGGCGGACAAGTAGCGCCGCCCACAAGAGCCGCATGGGACAGCGGCCATGACCATATGAGAGGATTACCATGCGTACTGCACTGCGTATCGCGCTCGCCGCTTCGGCCGCGCTGCTGACACTTGGCGTCGCCCAGGCTCAGGAAAAGACCCTGAGGATCGGCACCGAAGGCGCGTACCCGCCCTTCAACAACCTGACCTCGGACGGCCAGCTGGTCGGCTTCGACATCGATATCGCCAAGGCTCTCTGTGACGAAATGAAGGTGAAGTGCACCTTCGTCGCGCAGGACTGGGACGGTATCATCCCGGCGCTCCAGGCCGGCAAGTTCGACGCCATCGTCGCCTCAATGTCGATCACGCCTGAGCGCCAGGAAAAGGTCGACTTCACCCACAAATATTACAACACGCCCTCGGCGATCGCCGTGCCGAAGGATTCGCCGCTCAAGGGCGTGACCAAGGAAGACCTCGCCGGCAAGAACATCGGCGTCGCCACCACGACGACGCATTTCAACTATGCCTCGAAGACCTATACCGACAGCACCATCAAGGGCTATCCGAGCAGCCCCGAAGAGCAGGCCGATCTCGCCAACGGCCGCCTCGACGCCATCGAGGACGACATCGTCGTGCTGCAGCAGTGGCTGGATTCGCCTGACGGCGCCTGCTGCAAGATCCTCGGCCAGCCTTCGCCGCAGCCGGTCGAGATTTTCGGACCGGGCGCCGGCATTGCCGTGCGCAAGGGCGAGACCGACCTGGTCAACAAGTTGAACAACGCGATCGACGCCATCCGCAAGAACGGAAAGTACAAGGGAATCAACGACAAGTACTTCAAGTTCGACGTCTACGGCGCCGAGTCCTGATCATTGCGCCAAGGGCGGTGAGGAAGCCCTCGCCGCCCTTCTTTCATTCCGGGATCGCTACGGAGACACGCCCCGCCAATGCCGGCCCAAAGCATTTGGACACTTCTCAGTTGGGGCCCCGATGGCTGGAGTGACGATATCGCCTCTGGCGTTCTGGTCACGATCGCGCTGGCGCTCGCCACGCTCCCGATCGGCCTGGTGATCGGCTTTTTCGTCGCCTTCGCCAAACAGTCTCAAGAACCGTCGATGCGGCTCGCGGCCAACATCTACACGACCGTCTTTCGCGGCCTGCCCGAACTGGTGACGCTGTTCCTGTTCTTCTTCGGCATGCCGCTGCTGCTGCAGCATCTTGTACGGCTGTTCAACCCGGAAGCGACCATCGACGTGAACAGCTTCATCGCCGGCATGATCGTGCTGTCGCTGATCTTCTCGTCCTATGCCAGCGAGGTTTTTCTTTCCGCGTTTCGCGCCATTCCAAAGGGCCAGTATGAGGGCGGCTACGCCATTGGCCTTTCGAAATGGCAGACGATGCGCCTCGTGGTACTGCCGCAGTTGATACGCATCGCTTTCCCTGGCCTGGAGAATTGCTGGCTCAGCCTGCTCAAGGACACCTCGCTGGTGTCCGTGGTCAATCTTGCGGAAACGCTGCGCAATGCCGGCGTTGCGGCACGCGTCACCAAGCATTCGTTCCTCTTCTACAGCGTCGCGGCGCTGGTCTTCCTTGTGCTGGCCATCCTGTCGTCGATCGCCACCGGCTATATCCAGCGCTCGCTCGGGCGGAGGCAAGCGCGATGAGCGTCAGCCAGGCTATCGCCATCGACAAACCGCCTCCGCAAACGCGCGGCTGGCCGCGTGCCCGCATCATCGGCTACGCCCTGGTCGGCCTTTGGATTCTTTTCGGCATCGGCATCGTGGCCTATCTGGTCCATGCCTGGCAGGGCGGCGCATTCTTTGACAGATACGCGCCGGCCTATCTGCGGGGACTTGGCACCACTTTGGCGCTGGTGGCCATCTCGATGGTGGCCGGTGCGATCCTGTCGCTCCCCGTCGCCTATGGCCGCATGTCGAAGAACCGGATCCTGTCCGGACTTGCCTATTGCTACGTCTATTTTTTCCGCGGCACGCCGCTGCTCGTGCAGACCTATCTGGTCTATTACGGCGTCGGCTCATTCAGGCCGGAACTGCAGTCCGTCGGTCTCTGGTGGTTCTTCCGCGAAGCTTTCTATTGCGGGGTGTTTGCCTTCTCGCTCAACACCGCCGCCTACCAGGCCGAAATCCTGCGCGGCGCGATTGAAAGCGTTCCGCGAGGCCAATGGGAAGGCGCCGCCTCGCTCGGGCTGCACAAGCTTCAGACGCTGCGCAAAGTGATCCTGCCCCAGGCAATCATCGTTGCGCTGCGGCCCTACGGCAACGAGCTCGTTTGATGATCAAGGCCTCGGCAATCGTCGCCATCATCACCGTCTACGACCTGATGGGCAATGCCAAGCTCGCCTATGCCAACTCCTTCGACATTCAGGCCTACATCTGGGTGGCGGTCGTCTACCTGGTGCTGGTCGAGATCCTGCGCCACGGCGTCGAATGGATCGAGCGCCGGATCACCATTCACCTCAAACGATAGAGCGTCCAAGCAATTCCAGGAAAAGTGTGTCGCGGTTTTCGTCCGGAATTGCGGAAAGCAAAATTAGAGCGGTTCTGTAAACTGAACCGCTCTAGCTCCATGCTGCGCCAGTCGATGCGGCTCTTGCGTGCCTTGACGAATTTTTCGCATGGCCTAGACCTTCCGCCACTGAAATCTCTCTTTTGTTGGAAGGCAGGCTTATGGCATCGGTTGCATTTCTCGGTCTTGGCGTCATGGGCTATCCGATGGCCGGACACCTCAAGAACAAGGGCGACCACGACGTCACAGTCTACAACCGTACCACCGCAAAGGCCGAGCAGTGGGTCGGCCAGCATGGCGGCAGGCTGGCGCTGACTCCGGCCGAAGCGGCCGAGGGCAAGGATTTTGTCTTCTCTTGCGTCGGCAATGACGACGACCTGCGCTCGGTGACGACCGGCGCCAACGGCGCCTTCGCCGCGATGAAGAAGGGCTCCGTCTTCATCGACAACACCACGGCCTCGGCCGAAGTCGCGCGAGAACTGGCCGAAGCCGCTGAAAAGGCCGGCTTTTCCTCCCTCGACGCGCCGGTGTCGGGTGGTCAGGCAGGTGCCGAGAACGGCGTGCTGACGGTGATGGTCGGCGGCGAGCCGGCCGCTTTCGACAGGGCCAAGCCTGTCATCGACGCCTATGCGCGCATGGTTGGGCTGATGGGGCCGGCAGGCGCCGGCCAGCTCACCAAGATGATCAACCAGATCACCATTGCCGGCCTCGTCCAGGGGCTGGCCGAAGGCCTCCATTTCGGCAAGAAAGCCGGGCTCGACATCGAGAAGGTCATCGAGGTGATCTCCAAGGGCGCCGCCGGTTCCTGGCAGATGGAAAACCGCCACAAGACGATGAACGCCGGAAAATATGATTTCGGCTTCGCCGTCGACTGGATGCGCAAGGACCTCGGCATCTGCCTGGCCGAAGCAAACCGCAACGGCGCCAGGCTGCCGGTGACGGCGCTGGTCGACCAGTTCTACAAGGACGTGCAAGAGATGGGCGGCCGGCGCTGGGACACGTCCTCGCTGCTGGCGCGCCTGGAAAAATAGGTTGCAATGGCCCTGCCCGATCCGAGCTGGAGCGCCGACGACATAGTCGCCCATCTGCGCTCGATCGGCAGCGAGGAAAACCGCGCCGCCATGGCGCGGTTCGGCATCAACACGAGAACCGCGCTCGGCGTCGGCAATTCCGACCTGCGGCCGCTGGCGCGCAAGCTGAAGAAGAACCACGAGCGGTCATTGCTTCTCTGGCAGAGCGGCATCCGTGAGGCGCGACTGATGGCGGCCTTCACCGGCGAGCCGAAGATGGTCGACATCGTCCAATGCCGGCGCTGGGCCGCCGATTTCGACAGTTGGGAAATCGTCGACACCGTTGCCGACCTGTTTGCGGAAACGCCGTTCTGGGGCGAGCTGATCGGTGAATTCGCCGAGGATGACCGCGAGTTCGTGCGCCGCACCGCCTTCGCCATGCTGGCCTGGGGCGCGGTGCATCTGAAGAAGGAGCCCGATGCGACCTTCATCGGCTATCTGCCGTTGATCGAGAAGCATGCCGGCGATCCGCGTAACTTCGTGCGCAAGGCGGTCAACTGGGCTCTGCGGCAGATCGGCAAGCGATCCATCGCGCTGCACGCCCCTGCTCTGGTGCTGGCAGAAAAACTGGCGGCATCGTCCGACAAGACGGCGCGCTGGATCGGCAAGGACGCTGCCAAGGAACTGACGGATGCCAGACAGCTCGAACGACTCACGGCCGCAAAGGCTTGATCTCGGCCGTGTCCGCTTCATCGAGGTGACGCGGCAAACGCGCGGTCGTTTCGAAGACCTGTTCGAGCAGCCCGGCGCGCCGAAATATTGCTGGTGCATGGCCTGGCGCCACGCCAGCCGCGAGCACGTCCAGAACGACGAGAAGAAGCGCACGATGATGGCGCTGATCGAGGAAGGCACGCCGGTCGGCATCGTCGCCGAGCTCGACGGCAGAACAGTCGGCTGGTGCTCGGTCGCGCCGCGCGAAACCTATCGTAGGCTTTCGAAACAGCAGGACGACACCGAGACGGGCGTCTGGTCGATCGTCTGTTTTTACGTGCCGAGAGCATTACGCGGCGGCGGCCTCGCCTCAGCTTTGCTCGATGCCGCAATCAAGCATGCCTTCGCCAATGGCGCGGGCACGATCGAGGCCTATCCGGTCGACGAGGCCGCCCCGAGCTACCGCTTCATGGGTTTTCGCGACATGTTCGTCGCGCGCGGCTTTCATCAGATAGGCACGGCCGGCACTCGCCGGCATGTGATGCGGCTCATACGCTAACCAGCTGGTGATTTGGCCGCCCGCCCCGAACGCCACTTGCACCGCGCAAGGATGTTCCAGCTGCTATCGCCGCAGGTCATGAACCCCGAGCGCTTTCCACATCCACTCGAAGTTGTAAGTGGCCATCGGATGCGTCCCAACAGGTTGCTTGGCAGTCTGGTTTTCGAGATATTTCAACCAGTTGGCAACTTTTTTGCGACCGCCCGCGGTTCTGGCGGCCTGGCGAGGCGTCTTGTCCCCCAACATTTTTACAGGCTGATCGAGAGTTTCCAGATAATGCCGATCCAAGTATTCGTGGATCTCCTGTTCGGCGATTTCCGGGCGGATGCTCGATCGCGATGTGTCGGCACCGCTGCGCGCCTCTTCGGCCATCATCTGTTCGACAGTCCTGATCTCGGTTACCGGCGCTCGGACAAGATTGCCTAGGGTCTGCTTGATCAGTGCCGTCCCTTTTGTCGCCCGCGCGGCGGAGTTGGCCGACAGATGCAGGAAACGGCCTTTCAACTCGACGTTGCCGAGCACGAGCGAACCATTGTCCATCGTAGTATCCATGGCAGGAGCGGCCGCCGCCTTTGTTTTGCGGCCACCTTTCGGTGTCTCCTCCAGCCAGTTCCAGAATTTCGCGTCTGCCTGGGACAAGGCCGGAACAGCGTTCAATCGAGCGGCGATATCCTCCTCTCTCACGCCTGACCCGAGGGGAAAGCGAACGTTGTGGAATCCGATTTCGTCACCATCGGTGTTCTGCAGCCGCGGCCCCGCCGCCCTTCCGAGGGTGTCGAATAACCATGAGAGCGTGAACATGAATGCTGCCGCCTGCAGCTCTTCGTCTCTGATGGCAGGTAGCTTTTTTGCATTCTTTTGCCGAAAAGGCCCCGCAGCCCATCGAATAATGTCTCTGTGGCCTGCGGTGTAAAGGGCAAGACACCGCCAGCCATGATGTTTTTGCCCATGACCGGGACGATCCGCGCGGCAAGCCTGTCCCATTGCTTCAAAGTCTTTGTGGCGCTGCACTCGCTGACGGTGATCGGCTCGCTATCGCGGATAAGATCACGCGCCACAAAAGACGATCCCGGGACGACGTTGCTCACCTCATACAAACTCATGACGGAGGTGCGCAGCGCCGCCATATAGGCCCTTGATTGCGCGCTTTCCTTCCAGCCTCGGCGCTTCAGATATTCGTCGACGATATTGCTGGATTCGCCCTCGAAATCCTGCGTCAGGAAATCCTCGAAAGCGCAACCCCAAAGGGCGTTCGTCCAGTGCTCGCCGAGGACTTCGGCAAGGTCTTCAAACTCCCCTTCGCCCTCGAGGACCGGGCCGAAATGCTCGTTGAAAACTGCCTCGAAGCATTCGCGCCATTCGTCGCGGCCGAGGAATTTCATCAGCCCACTGAGATCATGGCTGGCTGGCATGGAACTTCTCCAGGTTCTTGCGCACCGGGCATCGCGCGACGCCGGTTCGCTGCCATTATTTGTCGGGCTATCTCAGCGCCGCTCCCGCGACCAAGCAAGGCTTAGGCAACGATTTCCCGGTATTTCTTCCGTGCGACTTTTCTGCCAGCGCCTTTCTGCGGCACCCCCCAATTCCATCGGGCCAAAAAATGCTTCAGAGATCACGGCAGTTTTACTCGCTCGCAATCACGGACCGGCCAGAATGGCACCGATGAACAACCCTCTCAAAACAGGCGCGATCATCGCCGCGGTACTTGGCGTCGCCGTCAGTCACGCCTCGGCGGAAACCGCGCATATCTTCTGGAAGGATCTGCGGCCGGCGACGCAGGCCGTCGCAGCGGATGCCAACCTGCCGATGATCGCGGCAAAGCTGCCAGACCATGGCGAGACGCTGTCGCTCGATCTGCAGGACAAGACCATTCAATTGGCCGGCTATGCGTTGCCGGTCGATCGCGATGGCGACCTCGTCTACCAGTTCCTGCTGGTGCCGTGGACCGGCGCCTGCAGCCACATGCCGACGCCGCCGCCGAACCAGATCGTGCTGGTGACGCCGGCGCATCCCTATAAGATGTCGGAGGCCTATCAGCCGGTCTCCGTCACCGGCGTGCTGAAGCCCGGCATGGAGAAGAGCCAGCTCTTCATCCTCGACGGCGTCTTGATCGTCCAGTCGGGCTATACTGTGCGCAGGGCCGTTGTGGCGAGCGTCGAGACGGTGCCCGACGCCGTCACGCTGCCGGTCAACTCGCCTTGGAATTTCCTCAACAAAAAGAAGAACTGACCTCGCCGCTTCGCGCAAAATGCGGGAAGCGGCCGGCACCCCAATGTTCAGGCCGCGTTCGCGCCCGATTCCTTGTCCAGCACCATATAGTCGAGCGGAATCTCGGTTGTGTATTTGATCTGCTCCATGGCGAAGGACGACGACACGTCGCGGATCTCGATCTTGGCGATCAGCCGCTTGTAGAAGGCGTCGTAAGCGGCAATGTCGGGCACCACCACGCGCAGCAGATAGTCGACGTCGCCGCTCATGCGGTAGAACTCGACACTTCCGGGAATTCCTGGATGACCTCGGAGAAGCGCCGCAGCCATTCATGGCTGTGCGAATTGGTGCGGATCGACACGAAAACGGTGACCCGCACATTGACCTTCTCGTGGTCGAGGATGGCCACGCGCCGCTGGATGACGCCCTCTTCCTCAAGCTTCTGGATGCGCCGCCAGCATGGCGTGGTCGACAGGCCGACTTTCTTGGCGACATCGGCGACCGCAAGTGTCGCGTCCTCCTGCAGGAGGCGGAGAATTTTTCGGTCAAGGCGGTCCATTGGGAGACTCCAGGAGAATAGTTTCGCTATACTCCCTTTTATCGGAGCCGTTCACAAGAAAGAAATTCTGCCGATGGCGGCAAAAGCGAGTGATATCTTGCTGAATGCCTATCCGATGCGATAGCGGATTTGCGACCGCAGGAAAGGCAGCAAATCCATTTCAAACCAGGGATTCTGCTTCAGCCAGCCGGTGTTTCGCCATGACGGATGCGGCAGCGGCAGCACTTTTTGGGCGGCCGACTGGTCCCAAATGGTGCGCCAATTTTTGACCGTTTCCGTCAGCGATGACCCACGTGCCGTGCCCATGTGCCACGACTGGGCGTAGCCGCCGATCGTCAGCACCAGATCGATCTGCGGCATCAACGCCATCAGCTCGGAACGCCAGGCCGGCGCGCATTCGCGGCGCGGCGGCAGGTCAGCACCCTTGGCGTCTTGGCCCGGAAAGCAGAAGCCCATCGGCACGATGGCGAATTTTTTGGTGTCGTAGAACTCTTCGCTGCTGACGCCGAGCCAGCTTCTGAGCCGATCCCCGGAAGCGTCGGTGAAAGGCATGCCCGAGATGTGAACCTTGGTGCCTGGCGCCTGGCTGGCGAGCAGGATGCGCGCGCTCGACGATGGCCTCAGCACCGGCCGCGGCTCATGCGGCAGGGGCCGACCGCGCGGCTGCTCGACGCAGATGCGACAGGCCCGCACCCTGGCGGTGAGGCTTTCCAGCGCTTGGGTCATGCTTGGCAAGTCGTCCAAGGGCGCCTCAGGCAGCGGCGCTTGGCCGGCTGGAAAGCGCCGCGTGCCAGCGCAGCACGTTCGCGCATTCCTCGGGCACCTTGATGCGCGCCGGCTTCATGAAATCGATGGCGATCAGCCTGTGATGTCGGCAACCGAATAGGTATCGCCGGCGGCGAATTCCCTGTCCGCCAGCTCGCGGTCGAGGAGATGCAGGAACTCGATGGCCTTCGGCTTGTTGGCCTCGCCCCATTCCGGGATCTGCGGCACCTCCCAGTCCTTCATCGCCGGATGGATGTGCCGGAACGCGGCGGCGACGCTGGTCATGAGGTTCAACTCCATACGCCTTTGCCACATCTCCACCTTGGCCTTGCCGAGCGCGCCTTTGCCGAACAGGGCGGGCTCGGGATGCAATTCCTCGAAATAGCGGCAGATCGCGATGGATTCGGTGATGATGGTGCCGTCGTCCAATTCGAGAACTGGCAGTCGCCGCAGCGGATTGCGCGACGCCACCGGCTGCTCGCGATGCTCCAGCGCGCCCATGTCGACAGGCACCAGCGGAACCGTCAGCCCCTTTTCCGCCAGGAAAACCCGAACCCGCCTGGGGTTCGGCGCGCGGCCGCCATCGAACAGCTTCATTCCATTCTCCGATTTTCCACCCCGATCATAGGGCGTGCTTCCATGCATGTCGTCCAAAAGTGCGCAGCGGTCTTGGGGAGACGACATGCATCGAACAGAGCATCGCCGGAAGCGGCATCACCAGAGGCGAACAAGCTCGCGCAGCGCGTCGCCAAGCGAAGCCAACGTGCCATGCTTTTTCTCGACCGGCTGATCGTGATGGCTGTCGCGCCAGTCCTGTGGCTCTTCGAAGGAGCCGGCCCAGATGCCGACCTTGGCGGCCCGCGCGGTCGCCTCATCGGTTTCGAAGTCGCCGAAGGCGACGGCCCATCCAGACTGGACCTGAGCACGGTTGAGGTCCGTGTCGCCTGCCTTGCAGTCGCCGAGCAGCCGGCCATAGCGGTCGCGCTGCCAGCCGCTGCAGGACACCGGCCTGCCGGCGATCAGCCGCACCAGCGACTGCCGCGCGAGCTTGCCGCATGGGTAGTCGGCGCCCTCCTTGCGGCACGTCTGTGTGTATTCCGGAGCGTCGATGCCGCGCATGCGGATGCGCTCGATACCCAGCGTGATCGAATCGCCGTCATTGACGATGGCTGTGCCTTGCTCCTTGCGCGTCTCTAAGCGGTCGAGCCGCGCCGCCACCAGGATGAACAGGGCGAGCAGAACGACGGTGAGCCCGTAATCCAGCAGCCTGCGCCAGAGGCTTCGCGGCGGCCGCGGAGCATATCGCCGGCGCGGTCCTCGCGACCAGGAACGGCTCATATGGCAAACAGTCTCTTAATCATTCGAACGTAGCTTAACGAACTGAAAATCGCTGCGCGCAGAAATTGAACTTGGCATGCCTTTGCTACGCTCGGACACAGCGGACAAATTCATTGTGGACCGCAGGAAACCGCATCGCAACAGCGATGTGGCGCGCGCGGTGCGCAGGACGCGTGACCGTCTTTCGCAGCAGGCAGGCAGCCTCGACTTCGACCGCGAACTGCTGAAGCTGCATGCGCGCGCCATGGTGGTCAGCGCGATCGCCATACCGCTGCTCGTGCTCGCCGTGGCGGCAGTCGGCCGCGTTGCCGGCCTGGGCAACCAGGTCGGCGTCTGGGCTCTCTTCACGCTGCTCTGCTACACCGTCGTCGCCTTCATGGCGCGGCGCGTCGAGCGCACGGAGGCAGCCGAACTCGACCCGGTGCGAACGCGCCGCGAGTTCCTGATCGGCCATTCGCTGTGTGGCCTCGGCTGGGCCTGGTTCGCCTGGCTGGGCTGCGACACATGCCAGGTCGACCAGTTCCACGTCGTCAAGGCGATGGTGCTTCTGGTCGCCATGGCGACGACCGCGGTCATGGCGTCGTCGCTGGGCGGCGCGCTGCTCGCGACCTTCGCCGTTCCCGTCGCCGTCTATGTCTATGCCGTCGCACGTGTTTGGACGCCGATCGAAGGGATCATGGCGTCGCTTCTGGTCGTGGCCCTGCCCTTCTTCGGCTACGTCGCGCGCAACCTCAATCAGGCTTCGTGGATGGTGCTTTCCTTTCGCTCCGAAAAGGACGCGCTGATCGCCGAGGTGGAGACGGCGAAATCGATGTCCGACGAGGCACGGCGGCGCGCCGAGGACGCCAATCTGGCGAAGTCGCGCTTTCTCGCCTCGATGAGCCATGAGCTCCGAACGCCGCTCAACGCCATTCTCGGCTTCTCCGAAGTGATGGCCAATGAAGTGCTCGGGCCGATGAACAACCCGACCTATCGCGACTATGCGCACGATGTGCACGAATCCGGTCAGCACCTTCTCGACCTGATCAACGAGATCCTCGACCTGTCGCGCATCGAGGCCGGCCGCTACCAGCTCAACGAGGAGCCGGTGGTGCTGGTGACGATCGTCGAGGACTGCTGCCACATGATGGAGCTCAGGGCCCGCAACAAGGACATCCGCGTCATCCAGGAGTTCGAGACGACCTTGCCGCGCCTGTTCGGCGACGAGCGGGCCATCCGGCAGATCACACTCAACCTGTTGTCCAATGCGATAAAGTTCACCGCGTCGGGAGGCGAAGTCCGCGTGCGCGTCGGCTGGACAGCGGGCGGCGGCCAGTACATCTCGGTCAAGGACAACGGTCCCGGCATCCCGGAGGAGGAAATCCCGGTGGTGCTTTCCGCCTTCGGCCAGGGTTCGATCGCCATCAAGAGCGCCGAACAGGGGACTGGCCTCGGTCTGCCGATCGTGCAGGGGCTGCTCGACATGCATGGCGGCGAGTTCGAGCTTCACTCCAAGCTGCGCGAAGGCACCGAGGCGATCGCCATTTTCCCGCTGAGCCGGGTGATGGAGGAATTGCCGGCGCTGCCTACCAAGGCGGTTGCGGCGCGCCGGCGCTAGGACGATTTTCAGGAGTGGCCAGCGGTTTCCTCAGCGCCGAATCGCCGCCGCCATGCCGGAACTGGTAAGCGCCGCCGCCTTGACGAGACCCGCGGCAAGCCCAGCCCCTACCCCTTCGCCATGACCAACGCCGAGGTCGAGCAGAGGCAGCATATCGAGCCGCTCGGCGAGCTTGGCATGGCCAGGCTCCAGCGACAGGCTTGCGAGCAGGCAATGGTCGAGCGAACTGGGGTTGGCGGCGTGCAGGACTGCAGCCGCGGCAGTCGAAACGAACCCATCGAGCAACACCGGGATCTTTTGCATGCGGGCGCGAGAATGGCGCCGCAGATCGCCGCGAATTCGCGGCCGCCGACCCGGCGCAACGCATCGAGCGGATCGCCGAGCTGGCGCCGTGGAAGGTCAGCGCCCGATCGACCGCGTCCGCCTTGCGCGCCATCATCGCCTCATCCGCGCCCGATCCCGGCCCGACCCAGTCGGCGCTCCCTCCTCCGAACAGCGCCGCGCACAAAGCAGCCGCAATGGTTGAATTGCCGACGCCAAGGTCGCCCAGGCATAGAAGGTCGGCGCCGCCGGCAACCGCCTCCATGCCGAAGGCCATGGTGGCGGCGCAGCCGCGTTCATCGAGCGCCGCTTCCTCGGTGATGTCTCCGGTCGGAATATCCAGCGCCAGATCGAAGACCTTCAGGCCGAGATCATTGGCGATGCAGACCTGGTTGATTGCCGCTCCCCCGGCGGCGCAAAGCTCGACCGCATTGGCGGTCGCCGCAACCGGCCGCGGTGAGATGCCATGCCGAACCGCACCGTGATTGCCGGCAAAGATCGCCACAAGCGGCCGGTTCACGGCCGGAGGCGCACGGCCACTCCAGGCGGCAAGCCACGCCGCGATATCCTCGATACGGCCAAGCGAGGCTTTCGGTTTGTCGGCCTTGGCAAACAATGTGCGGACGCGGGTTTCGGCGGCGGTGTCCGCCTGCGGCAGCGTCGTCATAAGGGCGCGGAAATCGTCGAAAGGCTTGGCGGTCATGTCGGATGCGGTCTCACTGCAAAAGTAGGCAGCGGCATAGCCGCCTTCGCGGCCTGGCACAACCGCCCGGCAATGCCGCGAAAGCGCTGGTCGGCGGCGCATTGCGGAGAGCTTGCATTGGCTTTGCGGTTGCACCATGTGGAGTGAAGGCAAGAGAACAGCATGACCGCCATCGAGTCTCCCTGCATACTCGTCTGCTCGATCGACATGAAAACCGGCTTCTGCTTCGGCTGCGGCCGCACGCGCGATGAAATCTCCGGCTGGCTCACGATGACGCCGGAAGTCCGGCGGACGGTGATGGCAGAGTTGCCGGCGCGTCTGGAGACTGTCGAACGCCGGCCCCGCCGCGAAACGCGGCGCGCCCGCATGGCGCGCGAACGTGGCATACTGTGAGCAAGGATTGAGAAAGGGCTGGCTATGAACCGCCTGTTCTGGATCGTCATGCTGGTGATCGGCGCCGGCTTGATCCTGCTGATGATGAACGATTCCGCCGGCCGCACCTTCGGCATCGAGAATCACGATTTCAGCCGGCTGATCTGGGTTGGCGTCCTCGTGACGGTGATCGGCGCCAGCCTCGTTCGCTCGGGCCGGCCGCTCGGTGACATGGCGCGCAATATCGGCGTCTGGGCGGCCATCGTGCTGGCGCTGATCGCCGGCTACCAATACCGCTACGAGCTTCAGGACGTTGCCAGCCGCGTCACGGCCGGCCTTGTTCCGGGAAGCCCGCTGGCCCTCGGCGTGGAAAACGGCCGCGCCACCGTGACGCTCGACAAGGCCGACAACGGCCATTTCGAAGCGCGAATTCTCATCAACGGCGCACCGGTGCGGACGGTGGTAGACACCGGCGCGACCAGCACGGTGCTGACGGCGCAGGACGCCCAGGCGGCCGGCTTCAACCCGGCGGCGCTCAGCTACACCGTGGACGTTTCCACCGCCAACGGCATGGCGCGGGCCGCCTCGGTCAGGACCGACGAAATGGCCATTGGGGGCATCGTGCGCAAGGATATGCCGGTTATGGTCGCGGCGCCCGGCATGCTCGAGCAAAGCCTGCTCGGCATGAACTTTATCAGCTCGCTGTCGGGCTTCGACGTGCGCGGCGACCGCATGATCCTGCGCGACTAGACCGTCAAGCCGCGTCGGCTGCCGCCGCTGAGGCCGACTACACGAATTCGTGAACCGGGGCGATCTGAACCGCCGTAACCTCCGCAGGCGCCGCCGCGAACCTCCAGAAGAACCTGCCGCTTCCAGCATCGCCTGAGGAGAAGGTTCGTCCAACAACGCCCATGGAGGATAAGCATGTCAAACCGCCTGATTTCCGCCGTCGTCGCCAGTGCCTTTGCTGGAGCCATTGGCGCCGCCGCCATCGGCTCCGCATCCGCCGCGATGAGCGAAGCAGAAATGATGAAGATGCGGGAGATGACCAAGAAAGAGGTCGCTTCCGGCAAGATGGAGAAATGTTTCGGCGTGGCGCTCAAGGGCCATAACGACTGCTATGCGGGCGCTGGAACCACCTGCGCGGGCACGTCCACCAAGGACTATCAGGGCAACGCCTTCAAGCTGGTGGCGAAAGGGACCTGCACTGCCATGAGCACCCCCAAAGGTCACGGCTCGCTGAAGCCGATCACCTGATTTCCCAGGAACCTCGGCGGGTGGGAATTGCCACCCGCCGTATCCACAGCCTTCCGGGAGATCGACCATGAATATTCCTCCACGCGCCGGCGTGGGACTTAAGCCGCAGCACTACCGCGAGATCCTGCAAACCGCGCCGGACATAGGCTTTTTCGAGGTTCACGCCGAAAATTACATGGGAGCGGGAGGGCCACCGCACCGCTATCTGGCGGCGGTGCGCGAGCGTTATCCTCTCTCGTTGCACGGCGTCGGACTGTCGATCGGCGCAGCCAAGCCTCTCGACCAGGACCATTTGAGGCGCCTGAAAGATCTGATCGCCCGCTACCAGCCGGGCCTCTTCTCCGAGCACCTCGCATGGTCGAGTCACGGCGATGCATTTTTGAACGATCTCCTGCCGATGCCCTACACGGTGGAGACGCTGCAGCGCATCGTCTCACACATCGACCAGGTGCAGGAAACACTCGGCCGCCGGATGCTGCTGGAAAATCCGTCCACCTACGTCGCCTTTGCCGAAAGCACCTATGCCGAGCCCGATTTCATCGCCGAGGTGCAACGGCGCACCGGCTGCGGGCTGCTGCTCGATGTCAGCAACGTCCACGTCGCCTCGACCAATCAGCAGTGGGATCCTTTCGCCTATATCGACGCCTACCCGCGCGGTGCCGTGCAGGAAATACACCTCGCCGGTTTCACGCCCGAGACCGACGAGAAGCAGCGGCCGCTGCTCATCGATACCCACAACAGGCCCGTCGACCCGCTCGTCTGGCAGCTCTACGCCTATGTGATCGGCAAACTCGGCCCCACGCCGACGCTGATCGAATGGGATGCCGATTTGCCGTCATGGAGCGAGCTTCTGGCCGAGGCTCGACGTGCTGAAGCGTACATGAAGTCCCACGCGCCGCAGCAGGAGGTGCGCATTGCAAGGACTGGCTGAACGGCAACAGGATTTCGCGCTGGCCCTGCTTGATGCTACCCGCGCCACGCCGCGAGGCCTCGTGGGGCCCGATGGCCTGCCAAGTCCGCGCCGTTTTGCGGTCTACCGCAACAATGTCGTGGCCGGCCTGATCGAGACACTGAAGGAAAACTACCCGGCGGTTCATCGCATCGTCGGGGACGAATTCTTCCGTGCCATGGCGGGGCATTTTTCAATCGCCCATCCGCCGCAGTCTCCCATCATGCTGAGTTACGGCAAAGGCTTCCCTGAATTCATTGACGGGTTCGAGCCTGCGGCAGCGCTCCCTTACCTCGCCGACGTGGCGGGAATCGAGCGCGCCTGGAATGAGGCCTATCACGCAGCCGATGCGGAGCCGCTTTCCGCCAACGACCTCCTCGCCATCGATCAGGACGACCTGGCCCGGGTTCGGCTGGCGCTCCATCCTTCGCTCCGGGTGACGCAATCGCGGTTTCCCGCCCTCACCATCTGGCGCATGAATATTGCGGGCGGCGAGCCCGCGGCTGTCGATCTCGAAGCTGGCGGCGAAGATGCTCTTATCATCCGCCCGAGCGCGGAAGTCGTTGTGCATCGACTGCCGATGGGAGCTGCGGCTTTCGTCAGGACTCTGGGCGCTGGCAAGCCAGTCGTAGCCGCGGCAATCGCCGCACTCGAAGCCACGCCGTATTTCGATCTCAGGGCGATGCTGGCCGGACTGATTGAAGCCGGCGCTTTCGTCGGTTGGAGCCTCGAACGGGATGCCGGAGGTGAGCCATGACGATCTCAGCTCAGGAACTCGTCCGTACACTGACAAGGTGGCTTTCCTCGGCTGCCATGGCTGTGGCGCCGCTCTTTCTGCGAGCAGCACTCGCGGCGCCGTTTTTCCGCTCCGGACTCACCCGCTGGGACGGCTTCCTGCAGCTCTCGGACAGCACCGTCTATCTGTTCGAAGAGGAGTTCAAGTTGCACATCTTCGGCGCAGAGTATGGTTTCCCCATGCCGGATGCCGTGGCCTATCTGGTCGCGACCGCCGAACTCGTTTTGCCGGTGATGCTGGTTCTGGGCCTCGCCACCCGCTTTGCCGCGCTGGCGATGCTCGTCATGACCGGTGTCATCCAGCTTGTGGTGCCCGACGGCTGGGCCAACTTCCACCTCCCCTGGGCCGCCATGGCGATCTCCATCATCGCCCTTGGAGCAGGGCCTGCTTCCATTGACCAGCTGATCGCGCGACGATTTGCTTCGGAGGCGTATCGGCAATGACCACCCCTCCCGTGCTGAAGATTGTAAGAGGAGGCGCCGACCCTTCGCCGCGGGTGCGGGAGCTGGATTGGTCGATCCTCATGGCCAGGGCTCAGGACGGTGACGCCGATGCCTACCGGCGGCTCCTGGAGAGCATCACTCCATACCTCCGCGCTCACGCGGCGCGCTGCCACCGCAATCCCAGCGATGTCGAGGATGCGGTGCAAGATATACTGCTCAGCCTGCATACCGTGCGCCGGACCTATGATCCCGCGCGGCCGTTCGGTCCCTGGCTTGCGGCGATTGCCCGGCGCAGGCTGATCGACCGCCTGCGCCGCCAGGGCCGCCGCCGGGACTTCGAAACGGAATTTGAACCCGCTCACGAAACCTTTGCCGATCCGCCGGCGAACCTTGAGGGCATGACGAATATCCATGAGATTGCAGCGGCCCTCGACCGCCTTCCTGCCGGACAGCGCGAGGCCGTCCGGCTAACCAAGATCGAAGGGCTGTCGCTGAAGGAAGCCTCGGCGGTGAGTGGTACGAGCGTGGCGGCGCTGAAAATCGCCACTCACCGCGCCATCCAGCGTCTGCGGCGATTCTTCCATGGGAGTGACACATGATCCCCACGGATGATCTCATTTCCGCGCTGGCGGCCAATCTGAGACCTGTCAGGCGGCTCCGCCCGCCGCTGCTGCGCGCAACCGGTTTCCTGCTCCTGGCCGCATTGATCCTCACCATGATCGCCGCGGGCCACGGCTGGCGGCCAGGTCTTCTCGATCGCCTGGCCGACATCCGCTTCGCCTTGAGCCTCACAGGGGCTCTCCTCACCGGCATCCTTGCCGCGGTCGCGGCATTCCTCATCAGCCTTCCCGGCCGTTCACGTCACTGGCTGTGGCTGCCGCTTCCGGCGGTTGCCTTGTGGCTTTTCTCGATCGGCTATCAGTGCCTGCGGTTCTGGACCCCTATGGTTCCCGACAGCGCGGGTCCTGGTGAGACGGTTTCTTGCATCGCCACCTTGGTGCTGACCAGCCTGCCCTTGTCGCTCGCCCTGAGCCTCATGCTTCGTCATGCCGCCAGTTTCAACCCAGCGCCAGTGATCTTCGCTGCAAGTCTTTCCGTCGCTGGGATCACGGCAGCGGCGCTGACCTTGTTTCACCCAATCGACGCCAGCATCGAGATTCTGATGTTCAATCTTGGCACCGGACTGTTGATCATGTTGTCGGGCAGCGTCATCAATCTGTTCGTCTCGAAGCGTGTGGAGATGCCGGAATGATCGCGCCATCGCCCGTCAGCAACCCAACGACATCGCGGACTGGCCTTTCGTTCGCGCTTGGCGGGCTCTCGGCAGGTCTCCTGGCTTCTGCCTGCTGCATCCTTCCCCTTGCCTTCGCTGTCGCTGGGATCAGTGGCGCCTGGATAGCGCGTCTCACCGCGCTGGCGCCTTATCAGCCGTACTTCCTCACGCTCGCAGCCGTCTCCATCGCTCTCGGATACTGGCGCTACCGCCGCAGCGAAGCGGCCGCTTGCCTTCCAGGCTCCCTTTGCGCCAGCCCCGTCTATCGCCGTTCCACCCGATGGATACTGTTGGCCGCGAGCCTGCTTGCAGTGTCGGCGGCCGCTGTCGATGTCTTCGGACGGCTCAATCCGTAGGAGGCCCCCATGCGCATCGCGATTGCAATCCTTGTCCCGCTCCTGGCCACTGCCCCCGCTGCCGCGGGACAGCACACGGCCACATTCTCGGTACCTGACATGACATGTCCGCTCTGCCCAGTCACCGTTACGACCGCAATCAAGCACCTCGACGGCATTGTCTCCGTTTCAACCGACGTCGATGCCAAGACTGCGACGGTTGTCTTCGACGACAGCAAGACGAGCCCGGCAGCGATCGCCGATGCTTCCACAAACGCTGGCTATGCAGCAGCCTTGGTGAATGAGCAATGATCGAACCCACCAGCACCATCACCTGCCCCGCCTGCGGCCACAGCAGAACTGAGACAATGTCTACCGATGCCTGCCAGTATTTCTACGAATGCGAAAACTGCAGGGTTCTCCTCAAGCCGCTGGCGGGAGATTGCTGCGTATTCTGCTCCTACGGGGATCATCCCTGTCCGCCGAAACAGAAGGAGCTGCAGTCCGGTTCCGCAAGCCGGCATTGCTGCAGCTGAGAGCTATGACATCAATACGGACAGGATGGTCTGCGAGACTTGAGTCGCTGCCTCCTAGGCGGCTTCGGCTTCCGCCGCCGCGAAGTCGATCGCCGCGAACGCCGCCTTCAGCACGTCCGGCCCCGCTCCAGGTCTGTTGGCGTCGGTGGAGAGGATCTGCCGGTAGCGGCGCGCGCCGGGCAACCCATGGAACAGTCCGACCATATGGCGTGTGACATGGCCGAGCCGCCCGCCCTTTTCGATGTGACGCGCTGCATAGTCAGCCATGGCGTCGATCAGCGCCGCATAGTCGAAAGCGGCAGGTAGCTCACCATAGAACGCGGCATCGACGCCGGTAAGGATGCCGGGCGTATGATAGGCGGCGCGGCCAAGCATGGCGCCGTCGACATGGCCGAGATGTTCGGACACTTCGTCGAGCGATTGAATACCGCCGTTGATGCCGATGAATTTGTTCGGCTTTCTGGCCTTCAGCCGATAGACGCGCGGATAGTCGAGCGGTGGGATGTCGCGATTTTCCTTGGGACTAAGCCCCTCCAGCCACGCCTTGCGGGCATGCACCCAGAGAGCATCGGCACCGGCTGCGAGCACGCCGTCGGCCAGCGTGTCGAGAGCGGGTTCAGGATCCTGCTCGTCGACGCCGATGCGGCATTTGACCGTGACGGGAATCTTCACCGCCGCCTTCATCGCAGAGACGCATTCCGCCACCAGCAGCGGTGTTTTCATCAAGCAGGCGCCGAACGTGCCCGACTGGACGCGATCGGACGGACAGCCGACATTGAGGTTGATCTCGTCATAGCCCAACGCCTCACCGATCACGGCCGCTTCCGCAAGCTTTCGCGGATCGGAACCGCCGAGCTGCAAGGCAACCGGATGCTCGACGTCGTCAAAGCCAAGCAGGCGCTCGCGCGCGCCGTGGATGACGGCGTCCGCCACCACCATCTCGGTGTAGAGCAGCGCGCGGCGCGTCAGCTGACGGTGGAAAAACCGGCAATGCCGATCTGTCCAGTCCATCATAGGCGCCACAGCTATTCTAACATCTTGATATTTCTGCATTTTTTCGTAGCTTCAACGAGTTACGTCGCGTCGTGTGCACTCCATTTTACGCCACGACACGCTCCATTTTCCGGTCTTTCGATGCCTCGGTGCACACGGAGCGCACGCGAATTGGCCACCTTCACTAAACTAAAATCCGGCTCTTGGAGAGCCCAGATCCGTCGCAAGGGGCATGCGTTGAGCAGTCGACAGCCCTGATGACAAGAGCGAGCGGAGCTAGTCATCGCTACGTCTTATAGCCAGCCGCCCGAAAAACCCGCTCGGTGCAGGCCTGTGGCGATGGCCGGCACGCGTCGCATCAATCGCCACAGGAAATCCGATCGGTAGTTCTCGATCATCAGGGTGATCGGCCCCTGATTGATGCCGACATGGTCCGGCGATACCCAACCGCCGGACCGACCGTCGGCGGCGGCAATTGTCGGATTGAAGCTTGCGGTGAAGCCGTAAGGGTTGCCCTCGTGCAGGTCGATCTCGTGGAAATGGCGCAGCGCCGGCAGAACGATCTCTGGCGCAAAGGGCAATGAGGTAATCGCCGCCCATGGCGACAATGTGCCGTCATCGGGACCGAAGGGTGCGCCTCGAGCCAGATAGCCATAGACGCGGCGGTCCCCGACTGTCATGTGACGTTTCGAGCCGGGTCCGTCGCTGGCGGTGATGCCCCAGCAATTCTCGCCATAACCACTGAAGCCCCTTGGGTTGCGGATCGCGTAGTCGCGCTGCAGGTAAGTGGCCTGGCGGCTGTTCTCGAAATAGTCGCTACCGTGATTGCGCATGAAGGCGTCGCGGATGTCGCGGAAATCGATCCAGATATGCGAGAGCTGGTGGATGAAGAGTGGACCGGCATAAATCAGTTCCCGGCCATAGATCTTCTTCCACTTGTATGTGGATAGCCAGGCAGCATAGCTCTCGGCCGGTAGCGGATGGGTCGGCGAGCCGAGGCCTAGCACATAGAGAATCAGCGCCTCGTCGTATCCTTGCCAGCGGTAGCGCAGGAACCCCTTTCCAGATCGCCAGCCATGGGTGACGGTGGCGCCGCCGTTCTGCGCCCAGCGCCA
The DNA here is from genome assembly GCF_001510895.1 of Mesorhizobium loti. Classification (GTDB taxonomy): domain Bacteria; phylum Pseudomonadota; class Alphaproteobacteria; order Rhizobiales; family Rhizobiaceae; genus Mesorhizobium; species Mesorhizobium loti_A. The sequence continues at coordinate 176,825 of NZ_LPWA01000131.1, forward strand.
GTCGGCGCGGCGGTAGAGTGCATCGGCAAGCCGGCTGATTTCGAGTTCGGATTCGTCATCCTCGCCAAAGTAGGCGCCGGCGGCCAGCGCCCCGGCAAGCAAGAGAGCCGTATCGACCGTTGACAGTTCGCAGTTCCAGACGCGGCGTCCCATCTTCATATCAAGGAAATGATAGTAGAAGCCCTTGTAGCCGGTGGCGTCTGGTTCTGTTCCGTGCGGTGCGTCCCAGAAGAAGCGAAGCGTGGCGAGCGTCCGTCCAACCGCTGCGGCGCGCGTCATGAAACCACGCTCGACACCGACGGGATAGGACGACAGGGCGAGCCCGACGGCGGCTATACTGGCGGGCGCCCCTGGGGCGTTGCGGTCGGCGATCAGGCCATTTGCCGGGTTGGCTTCTTTGAGAAAATATTCGAAGGACAGGCGCTGGATGTCCGAAAGAAGTTTGTCGTTCAGCGGCTGGTCGGTCGGTGCGTCCATGGCTGCCGATATAGAGGGTTTCGCTGCGCTTCCCACCTTTTCGGCCGGTCAATCATGAGTAAGGAAGGCGACGGCCGATCGCGACAGGCGCGTCAGTCGGCGCCAAAATTCAAACCGAGATACTACTCGTGATTGCTGTTTACCGGCACCGAGTGTAACGGCCGGCGTCATCGGTATCATCAACATTGAAACTAAACTGGCCACCGAGAGATAGTAATGAGCTTTGGTCAGATTGACCCCAAGAACACTGATGTTCACGCGAGCCCTTCCTCGCGAACCGGGGTGCATCTGCCCAGATGTCCTTGGCGTTTCCGTTCGCGAAGTTCGACCTCGAAGCACGTGCCGCCGCCGGGCCTGGAAACGCAGCAGGCATCGCCGTTGTGGCGCTTCGCAATCTGCCTGACAAGAGCCAGGCCAAGGCCAACGCCGCCTTCCCGTTCGCGTGTCCATGCCGGGCGATAAAATGGCTCGAAAATCCGCTCGCGCTCCTCGGCGGCGACGCCCGAACCCCGGTCGCACACCGATAGCTTGACGGCATCGCTTGGGTCACGCGCCAACCGTACCTCGATCGTGGTCCCCCCACCATAGCGATGGGCGTTGTCGAGAAGATTGCGCACAAGGCGGCGGAGAAGCCGCGGCTCACCGAGGAGTGTGACTGGTTCCCCTTCGAGGGAGGCATCGGCCGCCGCGCACTCTTCGGCAGTGATCGCTAGCAGATCAACCGGGTGCAGTTCAGTTTCCATTTCGAGCGTTTCGAGACGGCTGGCCAGCAGGATTTCGCCGACAAGACTATCCAGTTCCGCAATGTTGCGTTCGAATTCCTGCCGCTGCTTTTTGTCTGCATGTGGTTGCAGCATTTCGACAGCCATTCGCAAGCGCGCAAGTGGGGAGCGCAATTCATGGGAAGCGTTCGCGAGGAGCGTTTTGTGCGCGGAAAGCAACTCCGCGATTCGCTCTGCCATCTGGTTAAAACTGACGGCGAGCGCCGCGACCTCGTCCTTGCCGGAGGCCTCCACGCGCCGCGACAGGTCTCCCGCACCGAAGCCATCGACCGCCTTCTTCAATCCTTCCAACCGACGTGTCAGGCGGCGAGCGACGGGATAAGCACCTATGGCAACGGCGACGAGTGTGGCTCCGAGCAGCAGGAAAACTCTCGGGATCGGCTCATCGTAATCGATAGGGCGTCGGAGCACGAGCACACGTCCGTCCGAGAGTGCAAGTGTCCAAACCCATCCGTCGAGTGTAGGCCGTTCCTCCGTATAGCCCTCATCCATTGGGGCGTCCGGCGGCGGAAGTGATCCGCCGACCGAAGCGACGGAGACTCCATCCGGCGTAAAGACAGCGATATCGCCCCCTCCAAGCCGCTGCTGGAGTTGAAGTAGCATGGCGGAGAGATCCGAGGGCGTGGCAGCGGTGGCGGATATGGCGACTTCAGCCAATGCGGTCTTGATCCCAACCCGATTGCCTGGCTCAATGTCGCCCAGCACGTAGCGCCACATCACTCCCGCGATGACGGCGAACACCAACAAGCTCAGCAGAAAAGCGGCATAGATGTGCTGATAAAGTCGCCTCATTCGATCTTCTCCGGCCAGTCGTGATGACGGGCGAAGAGATATCCCACCCCGCGAATGGTGAGGATCTGCTTTGGTCGCCGTGGGTCTTTCTCGATCGCCGCACGAATTCGGGAGATGTGGACATCGATACTCCGGTCGAATGCCTCAAGAGGTTCGCCCTTGACTAGGTCCATGATTTGATCACGGGACAGGACACGCCCAGCGTGTCGGGCGAGAACGACGAGCAAATCGAATTGATAACTGGTCAGGCTTTGCTCAACGCCGTACACGCGCAGTCGCCGCGCCTCTGGGTCGATTTCAAGCGGGCCAAAGCACAAGAGTTCCTGTTGCCGCGGCCCCGCGTTCCTCCGCCGGAGAATTGCCCGCAAGCGGGCTACGAGTTCACGAGGACTGAAGGGCTTCGGGAGATAGTCATCCGCTCCGAGTTCCAGACCCACAACGCGATCCGTCTCGTCCCCCCTCGCGGTGAGCATCAGTATGGCAGAATCCGAGGTCACCCGGGCCCGCCTGCAGACTTCCAAACCGTCGATGCCCGGAAGCATCAGATCGAGAACGATCGCCGACACACCACCTCGCGCGAGGCGAACGAGACCTTCCTCTCCCGTCAGCGTGTGCTCAACTACAAAACCAGTCTGTTTCAGAAAATCTGAGACCATTCCGGCAAGCCTGCGGTCATCTTCGATCAGCAGGATGAGATCAGACATTGCCGCGAGCTCCAAATGCGTCCTGAGCCACCGTATGAACCGTCCCATCGGCGTGGGTTAGGCTGGCCTCAGGATCGCTCCTCGGGTGGCGTGGTCGCTTATTCTACACCCGGCTCCGAAATTGAGCGCGGTCGCCGCACCAATCCTAGCCTAGATAGCTGCCAGCGTTCGTTCGCGCCACAGGCGCCGTCGAAGAGTTCCCAGTCGCGCCGGAATAGAAACCTGGCGAGGTCGTGGATTCCATAGCTGATGAAGAACGCTGCAAAGACGTCAATTGAGTAGTGGAGATGGCCGAGAAGCACTGCCGCACCGAAGAGTGCCGTTGCCCCCAGGAAGGCCAACCGTAGCTTAGGATCCTTCCAGAACATCAAGGCGAGCAGGAACGGTGAACCCGTATGGCCGGAAAAAAAGAAGTCGCCGCGAAATGTGAAAAATCGCATCGGCTCGCCCACATCGAACTTGCTCCCCGTCGGAAACGGGCCCAGGTGAGTCAGAATGATAAATCCAGATCTGACGAGGATGAACAGAGCCAGACCTTTGAACACGAAAGGAATACGCCCGGGACGTAGGACGAGAAGGACGCCAACAAGCATCCACAAGAAAAGTGGACCCTCGACAAAGGCGAAATCCACGTTAATGACCGGGACATTGTCCAGAATGATGTCCGTCACCGGATTGCTGACGTTTTCTGTAGCAAACATTCCAGCGTAGAAGTTCGAAACCAAACTCAGCGCCAGCAAGACCACGCTGATACCGATCTCGAGCAGAAGGTGCCTGTCTAGAGCGAGGACAGGCGGGTTGGACGACTGAGTGTTTGGGTAAGCGGGCTGAAAGTTCACCATGTCGCGGGCTTCTGTGGCTGATCTCGGAAGTCGAGCCAGGTTTCGGTGAACGGCTTTTTCAGGAACGTCGCCCAGAAAAAGTTCATCGCGTAACGCAGCCCAATGCGCGCAACGCCTTCGCCAAGCAGGCGCCGGCCGGAAGACAGCGCTGGAAGTGAAAATGTGAAGTCGACGCCTCCGACCTTGGAGAGGCGGCGCGCCAGTTCGGTGTCTTCGCCGTAAAATTCAAAGTCCGGATTGAACCCGCCGATTCTTGCCAATGCGTCGCGCCTGACGACGAAGTTACCTCCTTGCATCATTGATCCAACACGCAGGACGTAGCGGTTAAGAAGATAGCAAACGTAACCGCCGCAATAGAATGCGCGTACGAGCGCACGGGTATGCTTTGGCAGATCATAATAGATGAGAGGTCCGCTCATCGCGACGAGCTCCGGACTGGCCACAAATGCTCGCTGGACCGTGTCTATCCATCCCTCGGTAATAATTGTGTCGGCGTCGATGTTGGCGACCAGATCGCCTGTTGCGGCATGATAGCCGGCGGATCTCGCGCGAACGAGACCCTTGACGGCCTCATCGATAACGACGATGCCGGGGTAAGCCTCCGCCGTAAGACGCGTTTTGTCCGTGCTCGCGTTGTTCACGACAATGATTTCGGCGGCGCACTGCGATCGCTTGACCTCAGCGATGATGGCTTCCAGTGTTCGTGGCAGACATACTTCTTCGTTATACGCCGGTACGACAAAGCTGATCTTGATAGCTTCTTTCATCGCTTGCTTTCCGTTCAATCAAGATTTGATAATGATGCTCCCATTGGTCTGCGATCCGTTCAGTGGCGAATTGTTTCACGAAGGCTGTGCCACCACGCCCTAGTTGCGACGCCAGTTCCGGGTGGCTGAGCAAATCAGCAAGACGGGCTGACAGCGATGCGGCATCGGACGCTTCCACCAAGGAGCCGCGGTCATTTCCGATGTATTCCGGGAGGGCTCTCGCATTCGCGCCGATCACAGGAATGCCACACGCCATTGCCTGAAGCAGGGCCATCCCTTGGGTCTCGGACGTACTCATGGTCACGAAGACGTCCGCCGCCTGGAACAGCGTTGCGAGGCTTGATTTCGAAAGCGTCCCGACGAATCGCACGCTTGGTTCGAGGCCAAGCCTTTGTACGAGGACGCGAAGGTGGCGCTCCTGGCTGCCGTGGCCGGCAATAACGAGTATCGCAGATGGTATGCGCTCCTTCAGCAAGGCGAGTGCCTGGAGGATGGGCTCAATATTTTTTCCACACCGAGCCTGCCTGCATAAACGATTGTGGGGCCAGGGAGGCGAAGCTCAGCCCGGAGCTTGCGCTTCATCGTTGCGGAGACCGGACGGAAAACCTCCGTTGCGATAGGGTTGGAAACGACTTCAAGCGGGCGGTGGAGTCTGCCTCGACCAAGCTCGTTGAAAACCGATCGCGAAGGCGCGGTGACAAAATCGCAGCGGTTGTAGTACCAGAGAACGTAGGCAGCCGCAGCATCCATCCCGAACGGCAGATACGAACCGAATGCCTTTATGGCCGTATGATTTGTTCCGGCCACAGGAATCCCCAGTCTCCGTCCCACCAGAAGCGCGTTCAATCCGACACCAAAGAAGCTCTGGGTGTGAATGACGTCGGGTCGTGTTGCCGTCGGTAGATGGCACCACGCTGCCGGCGTTGGAAAAACTGCTCGTGATTGCTTTGTCGAGGATGGAAACGGCAGCGAGTGCAATCGATGAATGTTGATGTTGGGGCCCAAATTCAACTCAACAGGAGCTGCGTTGATACGTTCGAATTCACGATGGCCGTAGCGCGGCACGTAGAAGTCGACAACATGACCCCGCTGTCCAAGCTCTTTCGCCAACGCTTCAATCGAGTCCTGTATCCCGCCGATCTCGGGATAGAAGTTGTCGGAAAAGATGGCGACGCGCATGGTGTCTTCTTGCCGCCGGTTATCTGGACATGAGAAAATAGAGCGCAATCGCGCCAACACTCAGTAAAATAATGTATAAATAATCTATGTGCTGCTCAATATCAGCATACCAAGAGTGGAAGACGAGTCCTATACAAAGCAGCACGAGTGACTTCGGCAGAGTGGCCAAGAAATTGACCGCTAAGAACCGCCCGAATGTCATCCGGACGATGCCCGCAGCTATCAAGACGGGCGCGCCAATTGCATGCGTCAGCTTGCCAGTTACGAGAACTCGGTCGGCCTTGCGGAGAACCAGGTCCTGAAGGGCGGCCGCTTGCGTGATCGCGCTTTGTCTCGCCCACCTCTTGATCATTGGAGTTCCACCCCATCGCCCGAGTGCGTAGAGGGCCGAATCTCCCGCCAAATCCCCTGCCACGACGGTCGCAAATACCGACCAGAACTTGAGTTGACCGGTGGCTACCAAGACCCCTCCGGCAATGGTCACCAGCGGTCCTTCCGCGATCGCCAGCGGCAGAAGAGCCGCATATGGGTGGGCTGACAGGAGGTCGAGAATGTAGCTGGAATGTAAGGACATCCGAGAATGCCACCTGCCGTTGGGCGAACCCCTGCAGGCGTCTAGGAACATCGCCTCCGCCGTTCGCGCCTCTAACATTACGCAGCGGCTGTTTCCGGCTTTCTGTATTTAGGTAAAGTTTTGTAAAGTCCGAGCTAGGGCAGCTCTTCTGCCTATCAAAAACCGAAGCGGTCGGTCATAAACTTCTCCCTCGATGTCGACCCGCACCGGAGGCCGCTTTGGATTACATCAACGCAATGGTCCTTGGGGTTATCGAGGGGATTACCGAGTTTCTACCCATCTCCAGCACCGGTCATCTTCTTATCGCCGAGCACTGGGCCGGAGAGCGTTCGGATACCTTCAATATTGTCATCCAGGCAGGCGCGATTTTGGCCGTCACGATCATCTACTGGCGGCGACTCGCGTCGCTGGTGGTCGGCTGGCGACAGCCAGAAAACCGAGCATATGCCGGCAAACTTATTGTCGCTTTCCTGATTACCGCCATTCTCGGGCTCATTGCCAAGAAACTCGGCTTTGCGTTGTCGGAGAATGTGACGCCGATTGCCTGGGCGTTGATCATCGGTGGTTTCTGGATAATCGCTGCGGAGTGGATTGCGGCGAAGCAGCGCGACCGGGTCAAGATAAGCTGGACCGTCGCCATTGTGGTCGGACTGGCTCAGATCGTTGCCGGCATCTTCCCCGGCACCTCACGTTCGGCCGCGACCATCTTTGCCGCGATGCTGGCTGGCACCAGCAACCGCGCCGCCGCAACAGAATTTGCCTTTCTTGTTGGCATTCCGACCATGTTTGCAGCGAGCGCCTACCAACTCTACGGCGAGATCAAGCAGGGAGGCGGGCATGAAGATTGGACCGCTCTTGGCATCGCCTTTGTCGTCTCCACCTTCACAGCTTTCATCGCTGTCAAATGGCTCCTGGGCTATATCCAATCGCACCGGTTCACGGTGTTCGCGATTTACCGGATCATATTCGGCGCGGCATTGTTGGGAATGGCCGCGCTTGGCTGGGTCTCCTGATCAGTGCACGGCTATTTGTCCAACCAGAAAGCTGGCCTGGATACTGTTCATATCGCGTGCGGGCATCAATTAGACCGAAAGCGACGTCGCGATGCTTAGGGGCGCAAGGGCCGGCGGTGCCAGGTTCCTGCGCGTCCTTATCTTAGGGCAACGAAGCGATAACCGCTGGAGGTCGGGGGGACCCTCCAAAGATCGGTTCGGCCCGAAGGCTCGTCGGTGCTAGGCATATAGCGAGTTGAGTTCGATTCGATCACGGCGCCCGAAACACCGGCTAACCGAGTAGGCGCGCAACATATCCCGCCGCGCCTCACCGGCGCAGCGCCTTTGATCACTGAACTTTGGTTCTGCCTACCGCCTCAGGGCGTACACATTGTCCATGGATGGGCCACCCAAAGGCAGCGCCATGTCGTCGTCGAGCAGCCGCGTGATGCGGGCAAAGCCGACAAAGGCCTTTCTCGCTTCCTCGGCCGACATTTTGCCCGACATCGCCGCCGAACAGCAATTCACGGCGCACTGATAAACGGGGCCGCGTCTACCCGTTGGCCACTTCCGCAGGAACACCATCGCTTCGGAGACGCTATCGACTTCCTCCAAGGGGTATCCCTGCCCACGCGCAATCCGCACTGGGGTAAAGAAATGCAAGCGATCCATAGTATCCTCCCGGTCGGCCGCAGGGCGGCCGAACTGCAATAAACGCACGTCCGGCGAGTTAGTTCCAAACAAATTTGATTGCCGCTCGAAAAAGTTTGGAACCGGCCGGTCGGCGCCTAAGCTGCAGTGAAGCCTCGCGCCGAGTCGGCCGCGATGCAAGCCCGAAGTTGGCGATAACGGCGATTCTCATTGAATGTCTTTAAGGCGAAAGCCGGCAAATTGGTTGCTTGCCGGTTCCCCTGCGGCAGGCTTAACCTCGACGGTTAACGCGTGAGGGCGCGTTTTGCAAAAGGGGAACACTTGCAATGACCATACAAGGTGCATCGCCCGACCTCTACAATGAGGATCTGGCCCCGGCAACGGTCAGGAACTGGGGACCGTTTTCGATCTTCAACGTCTGGACCACAGCCTCTGGGGCTACTATCTCGCCGCAAGTCTGTTCCTGTTTTGCGGCGGCTTCGTCAACTTCGTCATCGCCATCGGCATCGGCTCGCTGATCATCTATTTCCTGATGAACCTGGTCGGCTATGCCGGCGTGAAGACCGGCGTGCCCTACCCCGTGCTCGCCCGCGCCTCCTTCGGCATCTGGGGCGCCAACATCCCGGCGCTGGTGCGCGCCGTCGTCGCCTGCTTCTGGTATGGCGCGCAGACGGCGGCGGCGTCGGGCGCGATCGTCGCGTTGCTGACCCGCTTGCCGTGGTTCGACGAGTTCAACAAGAGCTCGCATCTCCTCGGCCATTCCACTCTGGAAGTGATCTGTTTCGTCATCATCTGGGCGCTGCAGCTGCTGATCATCCAGAAGGGTATGGAACCGTGCGCCGCTTCCAGGATTGGGCCGGTCCCGCCGTGTGGGTGATGATGCTGATCCTGGCGATCTATCTGTGCGTGAAGTCGGGCACCTTCGCCTTCACCAGCGACATCCCGATGAACGTGCTGCTCGACAAGACCAAGGACGCCGGGGTGCCCAGCGAGCCGGGCTCGTGGACCGCACTGTTCGCGGTGGCGGCGATCTGGGTGACCTATTTCTCCGCGCTCTATCTCAACTTCTGCGACTTTGCCCGCTACGCGCCTGACAAGGCATCGCTGCGCAAGGGCAATATCTGGGGTCTGCCGGTCAACCTCATCCTGTTCTCGCTGGTCGCCGGCGTCACCACGATCGCCGCCTACGACGTCTACCACGAGGTGCTGCTTCATCCCGACCAGATCTCGGCCAAGTTCGACAGCTGGTTCCTGGCGGCTCTCGCGGCGCTGACCTTCGCGGTAGCGACGCTCGGCATCAACGTCGTGGCGAACTTCGTCTCGCCGGCCTTCGACTTCTCCAACGTCTTCCCGCGCCAGATCGACTTCAAGAAGGGCGGCTATATCGCAGCGTTGATTGCGCTCGTACTCTATCCGTTCGCGCCGTGGGAAGGTAGCGCCGCTTCCTTCGTCAACATCATCGGCGCGACGATGGGGCCGATCTTCGGCGTGATGATGGTCGACTACTATCTGATCCGCAAGGCCGAGGTCGACGTCAACGCGCTCTACCGGGAGGACGGCGAGTTCCGCTTCCAGGGCGGCTGGCATGTCAATGCCTTCATCGCCGCCGGCATCGGCGCGATCTTCTCCTCGATCCTGCCGAACTTCACCAACTGGCTGCCCTCCTGGTGGGGCGTCTATGGCTGGTTCTTCGGCGTGGCGATCGCGGGCGCCGTCTACTACGTGCTGCGCACCATGGCGCTGGGCGCAGGGGCGAAGATGGCGAAGGCTTGAAGAGAAGGCAGTAGGCGTTAGGCAATAGGGAATAGAGCGCGCATCCCCTACCGCCTACTGCCTACTGCCTACTTTCCCACCATCTCTGCCAGTCTGCGCACCGTATTCCAATTCCGCGACGTGCCGATGCCCATGCGCCTGTGATTGGAGGCCGCAAGCAGGCGCGAGCTTGGCCTCTCGCGCGAAAAGACGAGCCAGATATCGCCGCCGACCAAAAGCACCTTCTCGTCCTCGGCGGCACGGGCCTGAAGTCCTGATAGGGCATCGTCGGCGACAGGTTGGCGCATCACCCGCACCGCAACCTGGTCGCCGGCTTCCGCCGATTCGGCCGGGAACGGATTAGAGGCCGCAAGCTTCAGCCAATCCTCGGCGCCGCGCACGATAATGTCGACATGACGGCCGAAAGTCTCTTCGAAGGCTGTTTCCAGCCGCCGCTCGAGATTGGAAACCTTGCCCGCCCGCACCTCGAAGACCAGATTGCCGGTCGCCACCAGCGTGCGGACATTTTTCAGCCCGAGGCCTTCGGCCATCGCCTTGAGGTCCGACATGACGAGGCGCCGGCCTTCGCCGAGGCCGATGCTATAGAGCAGTGCAACATAAGTCTGCATCGCTGGTCCGCCAGCCGATTGCTCAAACGAGGCGCGACTGTTCCACCGCGGCCGAAATGAAGCTGGCGAACAGCGGGTGCGGTTCGAGCGGCCGGCTCTTCAGTTCGGGGTGGTACTGCACGCCGATGAACCAGGGATGATCGGGATATTCGACCGTCTCCGGTAGCACGCCGTCTGGCGACATGCCCGCAAAGACCAGGCCGCAATCCTCGAGCCGCTGCTTGTAGTCGATATTCACCTCGTAGCGATGCCGATGACGCTCCGAGATTTGTGTGTCGCCATAGATTTCGGCGATCTTCGACCCCTTGGTGAGATCGGCCTGGTAGGCGCCGAGCCGCATGGTGCCGCCGAGGTCGCCGGTCGCCCTGCGCTTCTCCAGCATGTTGCCTTTCAGCCATTCGGTCATCAGGCCGACGACCGGCTCCTCGGTCGGACCGAACTCGGTCGAGGAGGCATGCTCGACGCCGGCGAGCGACCGCGCCGCCTCGATGCAGGCCATCTGCATGCCGAAGCAGATGCCGAAGTAAGGCACCTTGCGCTCGCGCGCGAATTTCGCGGCGAGAATCTTGCCTTCCGATCCGCGTTCGCCGAAACCGCCGGGAACGAGGATGCCGTGGACCTTTTCCAGCCAGGGCGTCGGGTCTTCCTTCTCGAAGATCTCGCTCTCGATCCAGTCGAGCTTGACCTTGACGCGGTTGGCGAGGCCGCCATGCGAAAGCGCCTCGATCAGCGATTTGTAGGCATCCTTGAGGCCGGTATATTTGCCCACGACGGCAATCGTCACCTCGCCTTCCGGATTGTGGATGCGGCCGGAGAGCGCCTGCCACGGCTCCATGCGCGGCTTCGGCGCCGGATCGATGCCGAAGGCGGCCAGCACTTCCGAATCCAGCCCTTCCTGGTGGTAGGCCATCGGCACGTCATAGATGTGCGGCACGTCGAGCGCCTGGATGACGGCGCTTTCGCGCACGTTGCAGAACAGCGAAAGCTTTCTGCGCTCTTCCTTGGGGATGGGCCGGTCGGCGCGCACCAGCAGGATGTCGGGCGCGATGCCGATGCCGCGCAATTCCTTGACCGAATGCTGCGTCGGCTTGGTCTTCAACTCGCCGGCCGTCGGGATGTAGGGCATCAGCGTCAGGTGCACATAGACCGCGTTGTTGCGCGGCAGGTCGTTGCCGAGCTGACGGATCGCTTCCAGGAACGGCATCGCCTCGATATCGCCGACCGTGCCGCCGATCTCGCACAGGACAAAATCGTAGTCGTCATTGCCGTCGAGGACGAAATGCTTGATCTCGTCGGTGACGTGCGGGATCACCTGCACAGTAGCGCCGAGATAGTCGCCGCGCCGCTCGCGCTCGATGATGTTCTTGTAGATGCGGCCGGTGGTGATGTTGTCCTGCTGGTTGGCCGAGCGGCCGGTGAAGCGTTCATAGTGACCGAGATCGAGGTCGGTCTCGGCGCCGTCGTCGGTGACGAACACTTCGCCATGCTGATACGGCGACATCGTTCCGGGGTCGACGTTGAGGTAAGGATCGAGCTTTTTGATCCGCGCGCGATAGCCTCGCGCTTGCAGAAGAGCCCCAAGAGCCGCTGCGGCTATGCCTTTTCCGAGTGAGGAAACCACGCCGCCTGTGATGAATACATATCGCGCCATGGGAGTCATCGCTTAACGCGGCCCGATTGATTCCGCCAGAGAAAAAACCGCCGCGAAGGCTTTTTCCCAAAATGGCGCCGGTGCCCGTGATGGGCGATTTGCTTATGTCAAAACAAAAGGGCCGGCAGTGCCGGCCCTTTCGGCAGTTTGCTCGAACGCGTCAGATGATAACGACTTGGGTCGTTATAGGTAACGACCTGGTCGCTAGATGATAACGACCTTGGTGCCGATCTTGACGCGGCTGTAGAGGTCCATGACGTGCTCGTTGATCATGCGGAAGCAGCCGTTGGAGGCGCTGGTTCCGATCGAGCTCGGCGCGATGGTGCCGTGGATGCGCAGATGCGTGTCCTTCTTACCGTCATAGAGATAGATGGCGCGCGCGCCGAGCGGATTCTCGCCGCCGCCGGGCATGCCGTCCTTATACTGGCCGTAGTGCTTCGGCTCGCGCTTCTGCATGTCGAGCGTCGGGATCCAGCGCGGCCATTCCTGCTTGTCGCCAACGGCGACCGTACCCTTGAACTGCAGGCCTTCGCGGCCGACCGCGATGGCATAGCGGCGCGCCGTCGAAAAGCTCTCGACGAGATATAGGCGACGGGCACTGGTGTCGATGACGATCGTGCCCGGTTCATAGCCGGTAAAGGTGACGTCCTGCGGCACGAATTCCGGCTTCACCTTGAACGGCCTTTTGGCGTCCTTCTTGGCGAGCGCCGAATCGAGCGCACGCGTCTCGGGCAGATAGCTGATCGACGACACCGGCTGACCGCCGAACAAGCCCGCGAACAAACCGCCGCTGCTCGTCTGCTTCTGCCCGGGCTGCTCGCTGCGCAGTTCGCCATTGTTGCCGGTGGCGGTGATGTTCATCGCCTCGTCCGAAATCGGTTCCTCGGTCTGCAGCGGCGCAATCGGCGCCAAGGGTGTGAGCGGCTCGATGATCTTGACGGACTTCTTCGCCGGCCTGGCGTCGGCTACTTCTGCTGCCGTACCCTTCTTGGCAAGCCACTCCTGACGGGCCGCGTCGGCCTTGGCCTTGGCCGCCTCGCGCATCGCCATCTTGCGGGCTTCGAGCGCCTTGGCCTTGGCGGCTTCCTTGTCGGCCGCGACCTTGGCCTCGAGTTTGCTGATCTGGGCGAGGTCGTCCGAGGTTGGGTTTTTCTTCTTCTTGAGAAGCTTCAGCTGCGATGCGTCGCTCTTGGCTGCGACGGGAATTGCGTCGGTCTTCTCGACCGAAGGCGTAGCGGCCAGGTTTGCCGGCGAGGCAAAGGCCGCGGACCCCATGCCGAATACGGCACAGAATCCCAAAAGGATGAAGCTGCGAAGCTGCATGGCGAAGATCCGATTTTCTATGCTAGTTGCCCACGGCGTCGCCCGGCGCCCCCCAAGGACGCCGAAAAGTGCCGCGCGCAATCTATAATCGATTAGCCAGCGCCCCCTCAAGCTGAGTGATGCGCTACGTTTGGTTGAATCTTCGTGATCAAGCAGCATTTGCCGCGACTGTGTTCAAAGAACAACAGATCGCGGCGGCAATGCTTGTCCGGCTACTGGTTCGGAACCTGCGGGGTGACCGGCAAGGTAACGCCGTTGGCGGCCGGCGGCGTGGTCGGATTCGCAGGCGCCTGTGTCGCGGGAGCAGTGGCCGGAGCCGTGGTGGTCGTGCCATTCGACAGCGGAGTCGTGGTCGTCGCGCCGCCCGACGGGGCCGTACTGCCAGCCGGCGCAGCCGGCTGCGAGGCGCCCACCGGGCCGTTGGCGCCCGGCAGCTGGTTGAGCACGCCCTTGCTGGCAGGTGCGCGGTCGAGGATGTCCATCGGCTTCTCGCCGTAGCGGGCGATGATGGAAAGGGCGAGCGAGGTCACGAAAAAAGCCGCGGCCAGGATCGCCGTCGCGCGGGTCAGTGCGTTGGCGGCGCCGCGCGCCGTCATGAAACCGGAACCGCCGCCAATGCCGAGACCGCCGCCTTCGGAGCGCTGCAGCAGCACCACGCCGACAAGGGCGAGCACGACCATAAGGTGGATGACGATCAGTACGGTTTCCATAATTTATCCTGGCGAGGCCTTGCGCGGCCGCGCATACGACCGGTGATTTGGAGGCGGCTCCTTACAATGCTTTGGCGGCATTTCCAAGCCCGTGGCCGGGAATATGGGAAGCAATCCGGCCATTGCAACGATTTGGCCAGCCAGTGCAACGCTTTGCTTCGCGTCCCTGCCGCTCCGGCTGAGCACCCGCGGCTATGGGATATTCATATAGGCTTCCGCGATGGCGAGGAAGTCGGCCGCCTTCAGGCTCGCGCCGCCGACCAGCGCGCCATCGACATTCTCGACGCCAAGCAGTTCCACCGCATTGGAAGGCTTGACCGAACCGCCATAGAGAATGCGCATCCTGGCCGCGGCATCGCCAAGCAGTGCGGTGAGCTTGCCGCGGATATGCGCATGCGCCTCGGCGACGTCGGCCGCGGTCGGCGTCAGGCCGGTGCCGATGGCCCAGACCGGCTCATAGGCAATGATGGTGTTGGCGGCGGTGGCGCTCGGCGGCACGGAACCGCCAAGCTGGCGCGACAGGATGTCGAGCGTCGCGCCTGCCTCACGCTCGGCGCGCGTCTCGCCAATGCAGATGATGGCCACGAGCCCTGCCCGCCAGGCCGCCGACGCCTTGGCATGGACTATGGCGTCGTCCTCCCCGCCCTGCTCGCGGCGTTCGGAATGGCCGACGATGACGTGGCTGGCCCCGGCATCTTTCAGCATCTCGGCCGAAATGCAGCCCGTATAGGCGCCGCTTTCCTTGGGATGGCAATCCTCGCCACCGGCGCGGACGGGCGTGCGCGAAAGGATCTCGGCAGCCTGGTGAAGCAAGGTCGCCGGCACGCAGACCAGCGCTTCCGTCTCCGCATCGAGGCCGCTCATGAAGCCATTGCCGATCATCCTCAACTCGTTGAGGGAGGCGCTGGTGCCGTTCATTTTCCAGTTGCCGGCGACGAGGGGGCGGATTCCAGGGGTCATCGGATCGGGTTCTCCAGGCGACATTAGACAGCGCGCCCTCACTACCAAAATCAGGCCACAAAGCAATCGACAGTGGGCCGGAAGGACGCTATTGCGCTTGTTTCAGACTCGGCGCATGCGAAAATGCGCAAAAATCGGAAGTAGGCATGCTTAGTTTATTGAGAAGCGCGGCGGGCACCTGGGTCGCGAAGGCGTTGCTGTCCTTGCTGGTGGTCAGCTTTGCCGTCTGGGGTATTTCCGGGCGCCTGTCGGGAACGTTGGCCGGTCATCATTCGGTGATCACGGCCGGCGGCACGGAGGTTTCGATCAACGAATACCGCCTCGCCTACGATCGCCAAATCAACCTGCTCTCGCAACAATATGGCCAGCGCATCACACATGAGCAGGCCAAGCTGCTCGGCCTCGACAACCAGGTTCTGGCGCAGCTTGTTTCCGGCGCCGTGCTTGACGAGCAGGCCCGCAAGCTCGGGCTTGGCCTTTCCAAGGACCGGCTGGCCGAGCTGACGCGCGAGGATCCGGCCTTCAAGGGCCCGAGCGGCCAGTTCGACCGCAGGACCTTCGAATATCTGCTTCGCCAGGTAGGCATGCGGCCGGAGGACTATCTCAGGAACCGCTCGCAGGTGGCGGTGCGCCAGCAGATCGTCGAGGCGATTTCCGACGGCCTCAAGGCGCCGCAGACCTTCCTGAAGGCGGTCGCGCTCTATCGCGGCGAGGACCGCACGATCGACTATCTCGCCCTGCCGAAGACACTGGTGCAGCCGATCGAGGCGCCATCCGACGGCGCGCTGAAAACCTATTTCGATGCCAACAAGAAGAACTACGCCGCGCCGGAATACCGCAAATTCTCCTACATCCGGCTCGAGCCGCAGGACATCATGGACCCGACGGCGGTGACCGACAGCCAAGTCGCCGACGACTACAACAAGAACAAAGCGCGCTACACTACGCCCGAAATGCGCACGATCGAACAGCTGGTGTTCAAGACGCCGGATGCGGCCAAGGCGGCATATGATTCCCTGAAAACCGGCGCCACCTTCGACAAGATCGTCACCGCCGAAGGCAAGACCCAGGCCGATACGCTGCTCGGCACGCTGGCCAAGGACAAGATCGCCGACAAGGCGGTGGCCGACGCGGCCTTCTCGCTCAATGCCAATGAGGTGAGCCCGGTGGTTCAGGGCGCTTTCGGCCCGGTGCTGCTGCGCGTCACCGAAATCAAGCCGCAGGTGGTGAAGCCGCTTTCGGAAGTGTCGGACCAGATCCGCAAGGACCTGGCGCTCGGCGAGGCGAGCCGCATCCTGCTCGACGTACACGACAGCTACGAGGACACCCGCGCTTCGGGCGCCTCGCTTGCCCAGGCCGCCGACAAGCTGAAGCTCAAGGTCGTCACCATCGACGCTATCGAGCGCACCGGCCAGCGGCCGGACGGCACGATCGTCAACGACCTGCCGCAATCGGCCGATCTCATCAAGCAGTCTTCGAGGCCGAGCCGAACACGGAGAACGAAGGCCTGACCACGGCCGACAACGGCTTCGTGTTCTACGAAGTCCAGTCGATCACGCCGGCGCGCGACCGCACGCTGGATGAAGTTCGCCAGAAGGTCGCGGCCGACTGGACGGCCGCCGAGACCGACAAGCGGCTCGACGCGAAGGCTGAGGAGCTGGAAAAGCGCCTGAAGGCCGGCACGACGCTCGACGTGATCGCGGGCGAGCTGAAGCTCGAGAAGCAGACCAAGCGCGGCCTGAAGCGGGAAGCCGACGATGCCGATTTCGGCAAGGAAGGTGCTGCGGCCATGTTCGGCGTCGGCGAAGGCGGCACGGGCCTGATCCCCTCGCCCACCGGCGACGGCCAGATCCTGTTCAAGGTCGCCGAAGTCTTCGAGCCGGCCGGCGCCGATGGCAGCTCGGTTCCCGACGATGCGCAGAAATCCTTCAGCGCCGGCATGTCCGACGACCTGCTCGACCAATTGGTGGCGCAGCTGCAGTCGCAGTATGACGTTCGCATCGATCCGGCCGCCGTTTCCCAGGCACAGACCCGATGAGCGCTCTCAAGACACATATAGCCAAGGTCGCCACCGGTAGCGCGCTCTCCTTCGAGGAAGCGCGCGAGGCTTTCGACATCATCATGTCGGGCGACGCGACGCCGGGCCAGATCGGCGGTTTCCTGATGGCGCTGCGCGTGCGCGGCGAGGCGGTGAGCGAAATCTCCGGCGCGGTCGCCACGATGCGCGCCAAGATGCTGCGCGTCGAAGCCCCGCAGGGCGCTATCGATATCGTCGGCACCGGCGGCGACAATTCGCACTCGGTCAACATCTCGACCGCCTCGGCCTTCGTCATCGCCGCGGCCGGCGTTCCGGTCGCCAAGCACGGCAATCGCGGCCTCTCCTCGCTGACCGGCTCGGCCGACGTGCTGACGGCGCTCGGCGTCAAGATCGACATCTCGCCGGAGACGATCGGCCGCTGCATCCACGAGGCCGGCGTCGGCTTCATGTTCGCGCCGGCGCATCATCCGGCGATGAAGCATGTCGGCCCGATCCGGGGCGAGCTCGGAACCCGCACCATCTTCAACCTGCTCGGACCGCTGTCCAACCCGGCCGGCGTCAGCCGCCAGATGGTCGGCGTCTTCCTACCGGAGTGGATCATGCCTGTGGCCGAGACGCTCAAGGCGCTTGGCGCCGATCACGCCTGGGTCGTGCATGGCGACGGTTATGACGAGATCACCACCACAGGCGAGACTCAAGTTGCCGAGCTAGCCGGCGGCGAAATCCGCAGCTTCACGCTCACTCCGGAAGCAGTGGGATTGAAGCGGCACAGCAAGGAAGATCTGCGCGGCGGCGACGCGGCCTATAACGCCACTGCATTACGCGATATGCTGGGCGGCGCTGCCGGCGCCTATCGCGATACCGTGCTGATGAATGCCGGCGCCGGGCTGGTGGTGGCCGGCAAGGCGACGACGCTCGCCGACGGCATTGAAGCCGCCGCGCAGGCCATTGACAGCGGCCGGGCGCTCGCGGTGCTCGACAAGCTCGTCGAGATTTCGAACGGTTAGAACTTTGTCCGATATCCTGCGCAAGATCGAAGCCTACAAGCGCGAAGAGATCGCCGCGGCGAAGCTCAGCGTGCCGCTTGCCGAGATCAAGGCCAAGGCCAAGGATGCAGAACTGCCGCGCGGCTTCCTTGCCGCACTCGACGCCAAGCGGAAGGCCGGCGGCTTCGCGCTGATCGCCGAGATCAAGAAGGCAAGCCCTTCCAAGGGCCTGATCCGAGCCGACTTCGACCCGCCGGCGCTTGCCAGGGCCTATCAGCAAGGCGGCGCGGCCTGCCTTTCGGTGCTGACTGATGCGCCATCCTTCCAGGGCGCACCTAGCTTCCTGACCGCCGCGCGCGCCGCCGTCGGCCTGCCCGCCTTGCGCAAGGATTTTCTGTTCGACGCGTATCAGGTTTATGAAGCCCGCGCCTGGGGCGCGGACGCGATCCTCATCATCATGGCAAGCGTCGACGACGCTTTAGCCAGCGAGCTCGAAGCAACGGCTTTCTCGCTCGGCATGGACGCGCTGGTCGAGGTGCATGACGAGAAGGAGATGGAGCGCGCGCTTCGCCTCTCGTCGCGGCTGATCGGCATCAACAACCGCGATTTGAGAACCTTCGAGACCAGCCTCGACGTTTCCGAGCGCCTTGCCGCCATGGTGCCTGCCGACCGGCTGCTCGTTAGCGAAAGCGGCATCTTCACCCATCAGGACTGCCGTCGGCTGGAGAAGAGCAGCATCGGCACCTTCCTCGTCGGCGAGAGCCTGATGCGGCAGGTCGATGTGGCTGCCGCGACTGAGCTGCTGCTGACGGGCAAGGCGCCGGCCGAGGCCATTTGAGGATGCCTGCCCTCACCCATCTCGGCGCCAAGGGCGAAGCCAACATGGTCGATGTCGGCGACAAGGCCGAGACGACGCGCACGGCAATCGCCGAAGGTTTTGTCACCATGCGGCCGCAAACGCTGGAGATGATCCTGGCCGGCGACGCCAAGAAGGGCGATGTGCTGGGCACCGCGCGCATCGCCGGCATCATGGCGGCCAAGCGAACGCATGAGCTTGTTCCGCTCTGCCATCCATTGCTTCTGACCAAGGTTGCCGTCGATATCGAGCCCGATCCGGCGCTGCCCGGCCTGAAGGTCACCGCGCTCGCCCGCGTCACCGGCAAGACGGGCGTGGAGATGGAGGCGCTGACCGCGGCTTCGGTTGCCTGCCTCACCATCTACGACATGGCAAAGGCGGCGGACCGCGCCATGGTGATTTCCGGCATCAGGCTGGTCGAGAAGACCGGCGGCAAGTCGGGCGACTACAGGGCGGGTTCCTAAGATGGCGCTGGTTCCGGTCGCCGAGGCGCTCGAGCGCCTGTTGGACGGCGCGACTGCGCTGTCGGGCGAAAGCGTCCCGCTGGCCGATGCGGCCGGCCGGGTGCTGGCCGAGCCGGTGGTGGCGCTGCGCACCCAACCGCCCTTCAACGCTTCGGCCATGGATGGCTATGCAGCGCGCTCCGCGGATGTGGCTTCAGTGCCCGCGCGGCTTTCCGTGATCGGCGTGGCGCCGGCCGGGCGCGGCTTCACCGGCATCGTCGGCAAGGGCGAGGCTGTGCGTATCTTCACCGGTGCGCCTGTGCCCGAAGGCGCCGACACGATCGTCATCCAGGAGAATGTCCGCGACCTCAGCGGCGGCCAGATCGAGGTGACCGAGCCGACGTCCGCGGGGCGCAACATCCGCCGAGCCGGTCTCGACTTCTTGCACGGCGACGTTCTCTTGGAAAAAGGCCGGCTGCTTGATCCGGCAGCGCTTTCGCTGGCGGCATCGGCCAACCATCCGAGCCTCACCGTGGTGCGTCGGCCGCTGGTCGCCATCATCGCCACGGGCGACGAATTGCTGCCGCCGGGCAGCGAGCTCGGCCCCGACCAGATCATCTCGTCCAATGCTTATGGCGTTACGGCCACGGCCCAGTCCGTTGGGGCGCGCGCGCTCGACCTCGGCATCGCCGCCGACCGGCAGGACGCGATCGCGGCTCTGGTCAGAAAGGCCGTCGAGGCCGGTGCCGATGTCATCGTCACCCTCGGCGGCGCCTCGGTAGGCGATCACGACCTGATCCAAGACGTGCTGACCGGGGAAGGCATGCGGCTCGATTTCTGGAAGATCGCCATGCGCCCCGGCAAACCGTTGATGTTTGGCCGGCTTGGCAACATCCGCTGCATCGGCCTGCCTGGCAATCCGGTGGCAAGCCTGGTCTGCTCGCAATTGTTCCTGAAGCCGCTTCTGGCGCGGCTCGGCGGCCGTAACTACCGGCAGGACATCTGCGCCGCGCGATTGGCTGCCGCGATGCACGCCAACGATCTCAGGCAGGACTATGTGCGGGCCGTCGTGCGCGAGGAGGCCGGGCAGCTGGTCGCAACCCCGTTCAGCATCCAGGATTCCTCGATGCTGAGGATGCTGGCCGATGCCAATGGTCTGATCGTGCGCGAGCCCTTCGCCCCGGCGGCCGAGGCCGGCGACGAATGCAGCGTTCTGATGTTACGCTGAACAAAACGTCAACACATTCACTAAACTTTAAACGGTTGCGGAACACAACTGGAACAGATAGTGTTTGTTCTGGGTTTGTTTTTCTGATTCTGGTTTCAGGACCCGTTGGGGGCAGCCATGCTGACGCGCAAACAACATGAACTTCTGATGTTCATCCACGAACGGCTCAAGGAAAGCGGCATTCCGCCGTCTTTCGACGAGATGAAGGAAGCGCTCGACCTTGCCTCGAAGTCGGGCATCCATCGGCTGATCACGGCGCTTGAGGAGCGCGGCTTCATTCGCCGGCTGCCGAACCGGGCGCGCGCACTGGAAGTGCTGCGCCTGCCCGATTCGATCGCGCCCGGCCTCAATGCTGCGAAGAGGTTTTCGCCAAGCGTCATCCAGGGCGGCCAAGGCAATCTCGGCCGGCAGATCAAGCCTGCGGCGCCTTCGCGCACGCCAACGCCCAGCAATGACGACGACGCCGTTTCGGCAGTATCCATTCCGGTGATGGGCCGCATCGCCGCCGGCGTGCCGATCGACGCTATCCAGCACCAGACGCATTCGATCACGGTGCCGCCGGACATGATCGCGGGCGGCGAGCATTACGCACTTGAAGTCAAGGGCGACTCGATGATCGAGGCCGGCATCTTCGATGGCGACACCGTGATCATCCGCAACGCCAACACCGCAAGCCCGGGCGAGATCGTGGTGGCGCTGGTCGACGATGAGGAAGCGACGCTGAAGCGCTTCCGCCGCAAGGGCGCCTCGATTGCGCTCGAGGCCGCCAATCCGGCCTATGAAACGCGCATCTTCGGCCCCGATCGCGTCAAGGTTCAAGGTAAGCTCGTCGGGCTGATCCGCCGTTACTGAGCTGGAAGTGGCTTGGCATCCGCCTTCTCGGGCCGCTTGTAAGGCGGCAATCCCCTCGCCTCGCGCGAATAGCTTCGCTGCTCGTGCCAAGGCCGATATGGCTTTTCGACCGCGTAACGAATGTCTGGTCGTGCCGTTGCCGATTGCGGATCGAAGAAGACGGCGGCACTGCCGTCACGCGCGAGCTGGCGCTTGGTGACGACGAGGACCCGCGGGTCGCGGCAAGGATTATAGGCCGTGGCGTCGTTGATGACGATGAGGTCGGCGAAGCCGCAGGCAGGCCTGGCACTGTTGCGGTTTTCCGCCAACGCGACAATCGCGCCGGAAGGATGCCGGCCGATGCAGAGATCGCCCGTACAATAAAAGGGCGATCCCGGCGGCAGGTCGACCGGGTCGGCGATGTCCAGCGCGCCTTTGGCGAACGTCTCCGGCGGCACGATTGTCTCGGCCTTCAGCGCGCGTTTCCAGTTGTCGGTTGTGAACTCGTTGGAGCGGACACTGTTGATGGCGAGCTCGCCGCCGCCGATCGGCATGGCCACCAGATGCGCATCCTCGGAGATCAGCAGGTCCGGCGTGCGGACATGCGGAATCGCCAGCAATGCGGCAAGCGCGAAAGGTACGGCCGCCAGCCTGAGCCAGGTGGTCGCCATCGTTGCAATGACAAGCGCAATCGTTGCAAGCAACACCGACTGGATCGAGATCAGCCCGACGGCGTCGACCGGCGAATGTTCGGAAATCCACGCGGAGATCGTGATCATCGCCGTGAGGCCCTTGCCCATCACATAGAGGAAGGGACCATCGAAGCCGAACGGCATAGCCAGCGCGCTTAAGACGGCAAACGGCATGACGATCAACGAGACGATCGGCATGACCGCGAGATTGGCCAGCAGACTGAGTGGCGACACGCGCTGGAAGTGCCAGATGGCAAACAACAACGTTGCGCTTCCCGCGATGAGCGACGTCATGGCTGCGCCACCCACGCCAAGCGCCAGTTTTCGCGAAATGAACCCGAGAAACGAACGCTTCGCTGGCGGCGTTCTCACCTTGTCGGCGCGGTAGTCGGCCCAGCCGGCATAGGCGCCGACAAGGGCGGCGGTTGCGGCGAACGACATCTGGAAGCTCGGGCCCACCACTTCATGCGGCGACACCAGGATGACGGCGATGGCCGAGATCGCCAGGTTGCGCATCGTCAGCGCCGCGCGGTCGAACAGCACCGCGACCAGCATGACGGCGAGCATGATGAAGCTTCGCTCGGCGGCGACCACCAAGCCGGAGATGACGAGATAGGCGGCGATCGAGATAAGCGCGATGGCCGCCGCATATTTCTTCACCGGGCGCCGCGAGGAGAAATCCGGAAACAGCGCGAAGGCGCCGCGAAGCAGAAGCATGATGGTGCCGGCGACCAGCGCCATGTGCAGGCCCGAGATCGAGATGATGTGGTAGATGCCCGTTCGCCGCATCGCCTCGTTGATGTCTTCGGGGATGCCGGCGCGAACGCCGACGATCAGCGCCGCGGCAATCTCGCCTTCGGGTCCACCGACGGTGCTTCTGATATGATCGGCAATGTTCTCTCGCGCATTCTCGATCGTCGAGGCGACGCTCGTCCCAGCGGGCGGGTCGTTTGCCGGAATGATCTTTGGATCGCCGAGGAAAAAGCCGCTGGCGCCGATGCCAGAAAAATAACTGTCGAAGGAAAAATCATAGCTTTCGGGGCGCACCGGTCCGGTCGGCGGCAAGAGCCGCGCGTAGCCCGTCACCAGCGATCCCGCCTTCATGTCGGGTGGTATCCCGCGTGCCGAGAGCCTGACGCGATCCGGCGCGTAGCGCAGCGTCGGATGCGCTGTCGAGATGAGATCGATGGTCAGCCTGACGCGGCCATTGGCCATTTCCTCGGCGATGACGACGCGACCCGTCAGCCGTGTCTGGATCTCGGAACCGAGCATCGGCGTTGCGACGCGCCAGGTCTCGACCTTCGCGGCGACAAAGCCCAATGCGCAAAACAGCGCCGCCATGAAGAGAAGGTGCGTCTTTGGCCAAGAGCGGGAAATCACCGCACAGACCGCCATTAGCGCGACTGCCGCCAGCGGCCTGTAGAGATCGGGTTCCGTGTTCAGGGAAAAAAAGAAGATCACGCCGGCAGCCAGGAACACCGGCACCACCAGGAAGCCGATGCCGCGGTCAAGCTCGGTCGTAGCGGCTACAACGACGCTTTGGCGAAACGCCGAAAACGAGGCGCGGCGGAACTGCCGCCGGATCCGGTCGATGGTTGCCGACTTCGGCGGCTGCAGAGAGGCACCGCCGTCCGGCGGCAAAATCTCACCAGCCGGCCGCGGCATCGGAAGCGAAACCGGCGTCGCTTCCACAGGCGCGGTGCCGGCAAACAGCAAGCGTTCGCTGACGCCAGCCGTCGTCCCCTCG
Organism: Mesorhizobium loti; assembly: GCF_001510895.1. Classification (GTDB taxonomy): domain Bacteria; phylum Pseudomonadota; class Alphaproteobacteria; order Rhizobiales; family Rhizobiaceae; genus Mesorhizobium; species Mesorhizobium loti_A. Next base: position 200,431 of record NZ_LPWA01000131.1, read on the forward strand.
CCCTCCTCCGCGCCCCGGCCACGTCCAGCCATCGGGTCTGCCCCTTGCGCCCCAGACCTCCTATGCTACATGAACGCGCGAAGCGCGAAAGTCCGCGCAATCACGCCTGTTTCCAGTGCCACTCTGAGAGTTCCATGTCCGACAAGGTCGTCACCCGTTTTGCCCCCTCGCCCACCGGCTACCTGCACATCGGTGGCGCGCGCACGGCGCTGTTCAACTGGCTCTATGCCAAGCACACGGGCGGCACGATGCTGCTGCGCATCGAGGACACCGATCGCGAGCGCTCCACCGAGGCGGCGACGGCCGCTATTCTGGACGGACTGACGTGGCTCGGCCTGTCATGGGATGGCGAGGTCGTATCGCAGTTCGAGCGCGCGCCGCGCCACCGCGAGGTGGCAGAGGAGCTCGTAAGCCTGGGCAAGGCCTATTACAGCTACGAAACACCTGCCGAGCTCGAGGCGATGCGCGAGGCAGCGCGGGCCAAAGGCCTGCCGCCGCGCTACAACGGCCAGTGGCGCGACCGCGACCCCTCAGAGGCGCCTCCCGGCGTCAAGGGTGCCATTCGCATCAAGGCACCGACCGAGGGCGAGACCATCGTGCACGACCGCGTGCAGGGCGAGGTGCGCTTTCCCAACAAGGATCTCGACGACTTCATCATCCTGCGCTCGGACGGCAACCCGACCTATATGCACGCGGTCGTCGTCGACGACCATGACATGGGCGTCACCCACATCATCCGTGGCGACGACCATCTGACCAACGCGGCGCGCCAGACCGTGATCTACAACGCCATGGGCTGGACCGTGCCGTCGATGTCGCACATCCCGCTGATCCATGGCGCGGACGGCGCCAAGCTGTCGAAGCGCCACGGAGCGCTCGGCGTCGAGGCCTACCGCGCCATGGGCTATCTGCCCGAGGCCTTGCTCAACTATCTGGCGAGGCTCGGCTGGAGCCATGGCGACGACGAGGTGATGTCGATCAGGGACATGATCTCGTGGTTCGACATCGGCGACGTCAACAAGGGTGCCGCGCGCTTCGATTTCGCCAAGCTCGAGGCGCTGAACGGCGTGCACATGCGCCAGATGGACGACAAGGCCCTCTTCGACGTCTTCGTCGCCACCTTGCCCTATCTCGAGGGTGGGCCAGCGCTCGCGGCAAAGCTCGATGACAGGCACAAAGCACAGCTGCTGGCAGCCATGCCCGGCCTCAAGGAGCGGGCAAAGACCTTGGTCGAACTCGTCGATGGAGCCGCTTTCCTGTTCGCGGAGCGGCCCCTGCAACTCGACGAGAAGGCGGCAGGGTTGCTCGGTGCTGACGCGCGCGCCATCCTTCGCGGTGCCCATGCAGCGCTTGCGGCGGTCCCCGCCGACTGGAGCGCTGCAGCCGCGGAAGCCGCTATTCGCGACTTTGCGCAGGCCGGCGGCCACAAGCTTGGCGCCGTCGCTCAACCGTTGAGAGCCGCCCTCACCGGGCGGAGCACCTCGCCCGGCGTGTTCGACGTGCTTGCCGTGTTGGGGCGCCAGGAGAGCCTGGCGCGGATCGGCGATCAAATCGATTAGGAGCGAACTGGCCCAAGAAGATTGGCATTGAAAGGTGTGTTTCGCAGTGCAACATTAGGCCTTGGCCCAATCTGGCACGCACCTCCTAAAATGCGGTGGTAAGTTCGCGCATTCCGGTGATTTCGACGTGTCGTTTGCAGGAATTGCCTTGCCGGCATGAGGAAACATAAAGGAGTTTGAGAATGAGCGAAGCTGCGACAAAATTGGAGCTGGGCGGCAAGGCGCACGAGTCGACCGCCAGGCTCGAACTCGCCGGCAAGACCCATGAATTCAAGGTGCGAAGCGGCTCGACCGGGCCTGACGTCATCGACATCGGCGCGCTCTACAGCACCACCGGCGCCTTCACCTACGATCCGGGCTTCACGTCGACGGCGAGCTGCGAATCGGCGATCACCTTCATCGACGGCGATGCCGGCATCCTCTTGCACCGCGGCTATCCGATCGACCAGCTCGCCGAGCATGGCGACTTCCTCGAGGTCTGCTATCTCCTGCTCTACGGCGAACTGCCGACCAAGGCGCAGAAGGACGACTTCGATTACCGGGTGACGCGCCACACCATGGTGCATGAGCAGATGTCGCGTTTCTTCACCGGCTTCCGCCGCGACGCGCACCCGATGGCGGTGATGTGCGGCGTGGTCGGCGCGCTGTCGGCCTTCTACCATGACTCCACCGACATCTCGGACCCGTACCAGCGCATGGTCGCCTCGATGCGGCTGATCGCCAAGATGCCGACGATCGCGGCGATGGCCTATAAATACCATATCGGCCAGCCCTTCATTTATCCGAAGAACGAGCTGAACTTCGCCGCCAACTTCCTGCATATGTGCTTTGCGGTGCCATGCGAGGAGTACAAGATCAATCCGGTGCTGGCGCGCGCCATGGAGCGCATCTTCATCCTGCATGCCGACCACGAGCAGAATGCCTCGACCTCTACGGTCCGTCTTGCCGGCTCGTCGGGCGCCAACCCGTTTGCCTGCATCGCCGCTGGCATCGCGTGCCTTTGGGGTCCGGCGCATGGCGGCGCCAACGAAGCGGCCCTCAACATGCTGGGCGAGATCGGCCATGTCGACCACATCCCGGAATTCATCGCCCGCGCCAAGGACAAGAACGATCCGTTCCGCCTGATGGGCTTCGGCCACCGTGTCTACAAGAACTATGATCCGCGCGCCAAGATCATGCAGAAGACCGCGCATGAGGTGCTGGGCGAGCTCGGCATCAAGGACGATCCGCTGCTCGACATCGCGATGGAGCTGGAAAAGATCGCACTCACCGATTCCTACTTCATCGAGAAGAAGCTCTATCCGAACGTCGACTTCTATTCGGGCATCACGCTCAAGGCGCTGGGTTTCCCCACCACCATGTTCACCGTGCTGTTCGCGGTCGCCCGCACCGTCGGCTGGATCGCGCAGTGGAAGGAAATGATCGAGGATCCGCACCAGAAGATCGGCCGCCCGCGGCAGCTCTACACCGGCGCCACGGAACGCGACTACGTGCCGATCGCCAAGCGGTGAATTTGAGCGAATAGCGAAATAGCGAGTAGCGAGTAGCGAGTAGCGAGTAGCGAGTAGGGAAAAGCAGCAAGCGCTGAGCAGCAACCAGCCCCTACTCGCTATTCGCTACTCCCTATTCGCTCTCTTGATGCATCCCATCACCACCTCGGCAGCAATCTCGCCCGATGGTTTCTCGGTTGCCATGCGCCTGGCGATCTCGGCAAAGCCCGCCTTTTGCCAGGCGCGCATGCCGGTGTCGGCAAACAGGGCTTCCAGCTGACGCGCCAGGTTCTCCGGCCGGACATACTGGTTGTAGAATTCAGGAACCAGCGTCCGGTCCGAAATCAGGTTGGGCAGCAGGGCCGACCATGTGGTCACCAGGTAGCGCGAAATGAGACGCGCGATCGGATCGAGCTTGTAGCTGGAGACCATCGGAACGCCGCTGAGCGCGAGTTCGAGCGAAACCGTTCCGGACGCGATCAATGCCGCATCGGCCTTGCCGAAAGCCTGCCATTTGCGCTCCGCATCGGTGATGATCTCGGGCTTCTCGTCCCAACTCGCGACGGAGGTCCTGACCAGGTCGGCGACATGCGGCACCGTCGGCAACAGCAGGCGCAGCCGGTGCCCGCGCTGGCGCAGGACAGACATCGCCTTGCCGAAAGGGTCAATCAGACGGCGCACCTCGCCACTGCGCGAGCCGGGCAGCACAAGCAGCGTCTTGACGCGATCCGCCGACAGGTCGCGCGGCAAGCTCTGCGCTGTCGCGGCGCCGAGCACGCCGGGGTCCTGTGTCAGCCGGTGGCCGACATAAGTGCCCGGCGGTCCGCCAAGACGGGCAAGCGCCTTCACCTCGAAAGGCAGGATGCAGAGGATGTGATCGACATAGGGCTTCATCGCTACCGCCCTGCCCGGCCGCCACGCCCACACGCTCGGGCAGACATAGTGGACGATCGGAATCGCGGGCGCGGCGGCGCGGACCTTTTTGGCGACGCGCAACGAAAAATCGGGGCTGTCGATGGTGATCAGGCAATCCGGCCGCTCGGCCGCGATTGTGGTGGCCGTCTGGCTGATCCGGCGCATCAGCCGCGGCAGGTCGCGCAGGACGGCGCTGAAACCCATCAGCGCGATCTCGCTGCCGTCGAAGAGCGGCGTCAGCCCCAATTCCTGGAGATGCCGGCCGCCAATGCCGACGAGCCGGATCTTGCGGCCGGTGGTCTTCTCGAGCGCGCGCACGATGTCGGCGCCGAGCAGGTCGCCGGATTCCTCGCCGGCGACGATGGCGACCTTGAGCGGCTTCTCACCGGCCATCGGCCGGCTCCGTTGCTGGGAGACCGACGATGAACAGGCCAAGCGCATTGGCCCGCGATAATGTCGCCGGGCCCTCAAGAATGAGCGAACGGCCGGCCTCGACGGCGATGCCGGCCAGGCCGGCGGCATGCGCGGCCTCGACCGTCTGCGGGCCTATCGAAGGCAGGTCGGCGCGCAATTCCTGCCCCGGCTTGGCGCATTTGACCAGAACGCCGCGCGCCTTTCCGGCGAGCCGGCCGTGATGTCGCAGCTCTCTCGTCCGCTCCAGCAGGCCGGCGGTGCCCTCGATGCCTTCCAGCGCAATGGCCCGGCCGCCGATTGCTATCGCCGCCTGCCCGATATCCAGCGCGCCGATGGCCTTGGCCGCGGCGCGGCCCGCCTCGATATCGCGCCAGTCGGACTTGCTTGGCTGAGTTGCCGTGAGCGTGCCTTTACCGGCGGTCAGTTCGGGGACGACCTCGTGCGCGCCGACCACTTTGATGCCCCGCCTTTCGAGGCCTCGCGTCAGAACCTTCAGAAGTCCGTCATCGCCGTGCGCCAGAGCGACGATCACCGACGGTACGATCGCCAGCAATCCGAGGCTGGGACGCATGTTGGTCAGCTTTGGCCTGCGCTTGATCTCCCCGGCAAGGACCAGATGGGTGACGCCATGGCGTTTCAGCGTCGACACCAAGGAGCCGATCTGTTCGAGCGCCATGGTGACATGCTCGTATCGGCTAAGCTGCTGCTTGCGGTCAGCCTCGCCTTCCATCAACAGAATGAAGGGCGGATAGCCGCGTGCGGCGAGACCGTCGGCGACCTCGACCGGCAGGCTGCCGCCACCGGCAATGATGCCGACCCTGGAGCCCGGCGCGAGTGCAAGCGCTGATCCGGCGGGCTCAGCCCTCGTCATCGCCGTTGTCATCGTCGCCGCCACCCTTGAGCGACGGGACGGCATAGTGCCGCTTGCCGCGGCTGGTGATGAAATCGATGATCTTCATGGCCGTTGGCGAGGAGGCGAATTCCGCCCTGGCGATCTCGACATTCTCGCCGACGGTGCGGGAGCGGTCGAAAATCGTCCGGTAGGCCTTGCGCAGCAGGTAGATCTCAGAGCGCGGCAGCCCGGAACGCTTCAGACCGATGATGTTGAGGCCGCGCAGGCTGGCGCGATTCCCGACGGCAATGGCATAGGGGATGACGTCACCGACAAAAGCCGAGCACCCACCGAGAAAGGCGTTGTCGCCGACACGCACGAATTGATGAACGGCGCTTAGGCCGCCGATATAGACGTTGTCGCCGATCTCGCAATGTCCGCCGAGCGTTGCTCCGTTGGCAAAAGTGGCGTTCTTGCCGACGACGCAATCGTGGGCGATGTGGGCATACGCAAGGAAATTGCCGTTGTCGCCCACGGTCGTCTCACCACGCTGGAATCCGTGCCGAGATGCATGGTGACGCCTTCGCGGATCGTGCAGTTCTCGCCGATGACCAGCGTGGTGCGACCGCCCTTGTGCTTTGTATTCTGCGGCGGGCCACCCAGGATCGCCATCGGATAGACCTTGGTCGCGGTGCCGACAGTGGTCGCGCCCATCACCGATACGTGGCTGACCAGCTCGACGCGATCGCCGATGACGGCGTCGGGGCCGATATGGCAGAAGGGCCCGATGCGGACGCCTTCGCCGAGCTGGGCGCCTTCTTCGACGACCGAGGAAGGATGGATTGATGTCTCGACTTTCATGAGCATTTCGAACCGTCAGCCGGCAACCATGGCCGAGATCTCGGCCTCCGCCGCCTTTGCGCCGTCCACCATGGCCTCGCAAGCGAATTTCAGCAGGTTGCCGCGCATCTTGATTTTCCTGACGTGGATCCTGAGTTGGTCGCCGGGGCCGACCGGTTTGCGGAATTTTGCATTGTCTATGGTCAGGAAATAAACCAGAGACGGCTTTTCCGTGTTGAGGCTGCGGATGCAGATAGCGCCAGCCGTCTGAGCCATGGCCTCGATGATCAGCACGCCCGGCATCACCGGTTGTTCCGGAAAATGACCTTGGAAATGCGGCTCGTTGATGGTCACGTTCTTGATGCCGACGGCCGAGTCGTTGCCGTCGATATCGACGATGCGGTCGATCATCAGGAACGGATAGCGGTGCGGCAGGAGCTTCATGAGCCCCATTATGTCGACCGCCTCGAGTGTCGTCGCAACCATGTCAGCCATTTCCGTCGCCCTGCTTGCGCGTCCTGGCCAGCCTGCGCAGCATCGCGATCTCGCGCATGGCTTCCGCCATCGGCTGCGCCGGATAGCCGCCCCAGACCTCGCCCGCCGGCACGTTGCTCATGAATCCGCTTCTCGCAGCAAGCTTGGCTCCCGGACCGATGGTCAAATGATCGGCGAGGCCGACACCGCCACCCATCGTGACGTTGTCGCCGACGACGACGGAACCGGAAATACCCGAAAGCCCGGCTATAATGCAATTGCGGCCGATGCGAACATTGTGGGCGATCTGCACCAGATTGTCGATCTTGGTGCCTTGTCCGATGACGGTGTCGGACATCGCGCCGCGATCGACAGTCGAGTTGGAGCCGATCTCGACATCGTCCTGGATGATGACGCGGCCGATCTGCGGCACGCGCTCGGGTCCCTTGGCGCCGCCCACGAAGCCGAACCCGTCCTGGCCGATCCTGGCGCCGCCATGGATGATGACGCGGTTGCCAATCAGCGCGTATTGGATGCTGGCGCCCGGGCCGACGTACCCGTCGCGGCCTATCTTGCAGGAGCGGCCAATGACGGCATGCGGCGCAATGACCGTGCCGGCGCCAATGGACGCACCGGGACCGATCACGGCGCCCGCCTCTACGATCGCGCCGGTTTCGACCTGCGCGGACGGATCGATATGGGCCTGCGGCGAAATACCGGTTTCGCCGGTCATTGGCCCTGGAGTGGAGGCTTGCGGAAAGAGCAGCCGCCCGACCATGGCGAAAGCCTGCTGCGGGCGCGGATGAACCAGCACCGCGATCCCCTGCGGAGCCCGGTTGGCAAAGTCGGCGGGACACAGAACGGCAGCCGCTTTGAGCGACTGCATCAAAGCGAAATTGCGCTTGCCGTCGACGAAGACGAGCGCACCCTCGCCGCCCTCATTGGCCGGGGCCAACGCTTCGATGGCAATATCGGCTTGCGAGGAGTCGACGAGATTGGCGCCGGTCAGATTCGCGACCTCGCCAGCCGTATACCGGCGTGAAGGCGCGAAGAACACCGGATCGGTCATTCCACAAATAGTATCCAGCTCGGTCGGATCAGTCTCTTCCGGGCCGCCAGCGACCCGGAAACATCGTAACCCGCGGATTAGAAACGGGTCGCAATGCCGAAGTTGAATTCCTGCACGTCGTCGCCCGGCTGCTTCTCGACCGGAATCGCATAGTCGATACGGATCGGGCCGAACGGCGAAGCCCACATCAGGCCGACACCCACCGAAGCGCGCAGATGCATGTCAGCCGATCCCGCCTTTACCAGGGTTGGATCGAGCTTGCTGCCGTAAAGCGTTGCCGCATCGGCAAACACCGCGCCGCGCAGACCGAAGCTCTCCGGAATGACAGGCAGCGGGAATTGGGCCTCGGCCGAGGCATTGAAATAGGTCGTGCCGCCGAGATGGTCGCCGCTGGTGTCGTTGGCGATCGGACCGATACCGCCATAGGCAAAGCCACGGATCATGCGGTCATTGCTCTGGAAGTGATCGAAGATGCGCAGATCGCCGTTGCCGTAGCCCGCGACATAGCCGGCTCCGCCCGACACCAAGCCGACCAAATCAAGCTGCTCGGACAAGGTCTGGTAAACACTCGCACGCCCGGTGAGTTTCACGAACTTGGCGTCGCCGCCGAGACCAGCGACCTCGGTCGTGCCGGTGATGTAGAGACCCTCATGTGGGTTCTTCATGTCGTCGATGGTGTTGTAGACCAAACCGAGGCTGACGGACGACTTGACCCATGGGCTCTCTTTTATGCCATCGAGGATCGCCTGCGAAACATTGCAGCTGCCATCAGGAATGCCGTCACCATTGGTATCGCAACTGTTGTCAAGCTATATTTTTCCTGCGAGATATTGTACGCCAGCTGCGTTGAGATGCTGTCGGTGATCGGCAGGCCGAAGCGAATAGTCGCGCCGGTTACGTCACTGTCGTAGTGGCTATATTCCCTAGTCGACTTGTAGATGTCGAAGCCCGCCGCGATGCGCCGGCCGAGGAAGTACGGCTCGGTGAAGGAGAGAGCGTAATCGCGCGAATGCTTGCCGCCGCCGGCCGACACCTTGATGTACTGGCCGCGGCCGAGGAAGTTGCGCTCGGTGATCGAGCCCTCGACGGATGGACCAGGCGTTTCGCCGCCGGTCGAATAGCCGGCGCCGACCGAGAATTCGCCGGTCGACTTCTCGACCACATCGACCACCAGGACAACCTGGTCCGGGGCCGAGCCGGGAACAGTCGAAATATCGACTTTCTCAAAATAATCCAGTGCTTCCAGCCGCTTCTTCGCGCGCTGGATGAGAACCTGGTTGAAGGCGTCGCCTTCGCTGACATCGAACTCGCGACGAATGACATAGTCGCGCGTGCGGTCGTTGCCGCGGATTTCGATGCGCTCGATATAGGCCTTGGTGCCCTGGTCGATGGTGTAGACGACCGAAATCGTATGGTTCTCGAAATTGCGGTCGCCGCGCGGCGTCACCTGGGCGAACGCATAGCCCGAACCCGCGACCTTCTCGGTGAGCGCGACGATCGAATTCTCGACGTCCTTGGCGTTGTAGACATCGCCCTTATGGGTTTCGACCACCGATTCCAGCGACTTGGAGTCGACTTCGGGGATGGTGCTCTCGACGCTGATGTCGCCAAAGGTGTAGCGCTCGCCTTCCTGCACGGTGATCGTGACCGTGTATTTGTTGGTGGTGTCGTCGAGCTCGCCGACAGCGGAAACGACCTGGAAGTCGGCGTAGCCGTGATTGTAGTAGAAGCGGCGCAGCAACTCCTGGTCGGCGCGCAGCTTGTCCTCGTCATAGACGTCGTCGCGCAGCACGAACGAAAGCCAGGATGAACGCTTGGTGTTGATCACGTCCGACAGGCGACGGCTCGAATAGGCGCTGTTGCCGACGAAGTTGATGGCCGCGATCTGGGTACGGCCGCCTTCCGTGATGTTGAAGACCACGTTCACGCGATTGTCGCCGAGATCCATGATCTGGGTGGTCACGGCGGCGTCGTCGCGGCCGATACGCCGATAGGCAGCCTTGACCGCCTCGACGTCGGTATCGAGCGCCTGCTGCGAGAAGGTCGCGCGCGGCTTCAGCTGAATGGCCGCCTGAAGGGCGTTGTCCTTGAGCTTCTTGTTGCCCTGGAACAGGACCTGGTTGACGACCTTGTATTCGGAAACCTTCACGACCAGGGTCGAGCCGACCTGGTTGATCTGGACGTCCGAGAACAGCCCGGTGCCGAAAAGGGCCTTCACGGCGCTGTCGATATCGGCGCTTGAAAACGCCTTGCCGGGCTTGATCGAAATGTAATTGCGGATGGTCTCGGCGTCGACACGCTGGTTGCCGCTGACCTCAACCCTGCTGACGACTGCTGCTTCGGCTACCGATGTGGCAACGAACTGCACTGCGAGCGCGCCTGGCAAAACCAGGGCGGCGGACAAAGCCGCCGCGGATGCGGCGCTCAGAAACTTGGATGCTGCCTTCATCGGGCTTTTGTACCTTTTTCTCGTAGTCCCCACGGCGAGAAAACCGGACGTGCGGTATTTTCCCTTACCGTATTAACCGGATTTTCCCTACACGCAAGGCTCCGGGTTAATTTGTATTTACTTAACCCTGATGCGTGGCTTTCGCGTCACGCATATCCCCACGCATGGTAAACGGCGTCTCAATATGGTCGGGTCCGAAGCCAAATTCCTTCATGATTTCAGCACCCAAACAGATCATTCCAAAAAACGAAGCCCATGAACCCGAGCACCAGAAGAAGACCGGCCCGGTAGGCCATCTCCATCATCCGCTCCGACACGGGCCGCCTTATGACGGCCTCCACGCCGTAGAACAAGAGGTGGCCGCCGTCGAGAGGGGGAATCGGCAGAAGATTGAGAATCCCTATCCCGACTGACAGGAATGCAACAAGCTGCACCAGCCACTCGAAGCCGAGTTTGGCCGCCTGTCCCGACATTTTTGCGATCTTGATCGGTCCGCCCAGCTGGCATTTGTCCTCGCGTCCGACGATAAACCGCTTCAGGAACTGGCCGGTACGCTCGATGACATGCCCGGTTTCTTCGACGGCCGCCGCCACCGCGCCCGCGGGCGTGTAGGAGACCAGCCGTGGCTGCCCGAGCTCGGCGTTGTTGGCGACGCCGATGATCGCCACCTTGACCTTGTTGCCCAGCGCATCCTGCTGTTCCATCGGCTCAGGCGTCGCCGTGACGGTGATTTCCTTGCCGTCGCGCAGCATGGTGAACGTGATGGTGTCGCCGGCGCGGCCCGAGACCAGGCGCTGAACGTCGGCAAAGGTCTCCACCTTGTTGCCGTCAACCCTGACGAATCGGTCGCCAGGCTGAATGCCTGCCCGCGCCGCAGGACTGCCGGCAGTGACTTCGGCCACCGTCGGCTCCATGACCGGACGGCCGTAGAGCGAAAACAGCACCGCGAACACGGCAATCGTCAGCAGGAAATTGAACAGTGGCCCGGCAACGACGGTCGCCGCGCGCTTCCAGATAGGCTGGGTGTGGAAAGCGACCTCGCGCTCCGCCTCGGTCAGCGATTCGATCTCTTCGGCGGTTGGCTGGCTCGACGTCGCGTTCATGTCGCCGACGAATTTGACATAGCCGCCAAGCGGGATGGCACAGAGCTTCCAGCGCGTGCCGTGGCGGTCGTTGAAGCCGAAGAGTTCCGGCCCGAAACCGATGGAAAAGGCCTTCACGCCGATGCCGCACCAGCGGCCGATGAGATAGTGGCCCATCTCGTGCACGAACACCACGACGGTAAGCACGAACAGGAACGGCACCAGGGTGCCAAGGACAAAGCCTTGAGTGCTGAAGAGCGCGTGAAGAATGTCGTTCAAGTCATGCCCTCAAATTCGCCCAGCGCGACAGTCCGCCGCGACTGTGGCATCAATCCGGGCGAATCCGTGACACGCGTCGTTTTTCGCCCAGTGGCGACGCCCATTCAGTTCGGAAACAGCCCCATTGCCGGATGGTCGGCGCCCGCCGCGATCCAACCGATGACGTACAGGGCAAAGGCCGCCGCGACAAGCCCATCGACCCTGTCCATGACGCCGCCATGGCCGGGAATCAGATTGCTTGAATCCTTGCAGGCGTGCCGGCGCTTGACCCAGGACTCGAACAGATCGCCGATCTGCGAGACGATCGAGAGCGCCAAGGCAATGAATCCGAGCTGTAGGAGGTTGCCGGCCCCGCTCACGATTGCCAGCAGCAATCCGGCGATCACGCCGCCGACGGCGCCGCCAAGCGCGCCGCTCTGCGTCTTGCCGGGCGAGATCGACGGCGCGAGCTTCGGGCCACCGACCGCGCGGCCGACGAAATAAGCCGCTATGTCGGTCGCCCAGACCACCGCGAACAGGAAGAGAATGGCGATCAGCCCTGAGTGGTTGTCATCGCGCAGGTAGGCGAGCGAAAGGCCGGACAGAGCCGCGTAGGCCAGCCCACAGGCTTCCCACTGCGCCCCGCCCTGAATGCGCGCGGCGATGGCCGCGACTGCCACAAGGATCGCGACAAGGACCAGCAGCCACAAGGCCGGCAAGCCGGCAATCAGCGCGCCGATGAAGACCAGAATCAGCGCTTCCGCCAGGAACCCGAGCACCGCGCCGTTCCCAGGGCGCGCCATGCGCGTCCATTCGTAAAAGATCAGCGCTGCGATCGCCGCGCAGAACAGGCGAAACGGCAGCCCGCCGAGCCAGGTGAGCGCGAGCGTGACGCCCGCCATCACGATGGCCGAGATGACGCGCTGCTGGAGATTGCTCATTTTGGACGGAGCCTAGGAGGCGACGTCGCGGGCGGCGAGCCCGCCGAAACGTCGCTCGCGACCGGCAAAGTCCCGCAGCGCGTCGGCAAGATGCTCCCGGCTGAAGTCCGGCCAGTAGCAAGGCAGGAAGACGAGCTCGCTGTAGGCCGCCTGCCACAAGAGGAAGTTCGACAGCCTGAGCTCGCCGCTGGTGCGGATCACCAGGTCGGGATCGGGAATGCCTTGGGTGTCGAGCGAACCGGCAAAGCTCTCCATCGTGATCGCGTCGCTTGTCATTTCGCCGCGCGCCACGGCGCCGGCGAGCTTGCGCGCGGTGCGCACGATCTCGTCGCGTCCGCCATAGTTGAAGGCGATCACCAGCGTCAGCGCCTCGTTGCCGGCGGTCAGCGATTCGGCTTCCTGCAGCAGGCCCCTGATGTCGGGCTGCAGCCCCTCCTGGTCGCCGATCACCCTCACCCGCACGCCGTTCTGGTGCAGTTCGGCGAGATCGCGGCGGATGAAGAGCTTCAACAGGCCCATCAGGTCGCTGACTTCGGATTTCGGCCGCGACCAGTTTTCCGAGGAGAAAGCGTAGACCGTCAGATAGGAGATGCCGAGCTCCGGCGCGGCGCGCACCGTCTTGCGCAAGGCCTCGACGCCGGCGCGATGGCCGGCAAGCCTCGGCATGCCGCGCGCTGGCCCAGCGTCCATTTCCGTCCATGATGATCGCGACATGCGCGGGCGTTGCCATGGTCTCGCTTTCGAGCCGGTGAGAAGCCGACCCTAAACCTGCATGATTTCAGCTTCCTTATCGGAAAGCAGGTGATCGATGGTGCTGATCATCTCGTCGGTCAGCTTCTGAACCTGGTCGGAGCGCTTGCGATGATCGTCTTCGCTAATCGTACCGTCCTTTTCCGCCTTTTTTAGGAAATCCATGCCGTCACGACGGACATGGCGCACCGCGACGCGGGCGTTCTCGGCATAGCCATGCGAGATCTTGACCAGTTCCTTGCGGCGCTGCTCGTTGAGCTCCGGCAGCGGAATCCTGAGATTGGTGCCGTCGACGATCGGATTGAAGCCGAGATTGGCCTCGCGGATAGCGCGGTCGACGGCGCTGACCATCGACTTGTCCCAGACCGAGACCGAAATCATGCGCGGCTCCGGCACCGTCACATTGGCCACCTGGTTGATCGGCATCGTCGTGCCGTAGGCCTGGACCTGGATAGCGTCGAGCAGGTTGCTGGAAGCGCGGCCGGTGCGCAGCGAAGCGAGATCGTGCTTGAAGGCCGAGATCGCCCCGTCCATGCGCCGCTTGAGGTCGTCATACTCGCCACTCATGATCATCTCCTCGACCCGTTCGCCGGGTTCACTGTTTGTGTTCAGGTTCCCATCCGGAACCAACGTTCGTTTAGCCGGTTCTGATCCGATCAGTTGTCAGCGACGATCGTGCAACGGCCGCCGCCCCTCAGAATTTCGCCGAAACCACCCTTTTCGTGGATCGAATAGACGATTATCGGAATGTTGTTTTCGCGCGCAAGTGCAATCGCGGCCGTATCCATGATCGTAAGTCCGCGTTTGATGACTTCGGCATGACTTATGCGATCGAAGCGCACCGCATTCGGATCCTTCTTGGGGTCGGCCGAATAGACACCGTCGACCTGCGTGCCCTTGAACAGCGCGTCGGCGCCGATCTCGGCGGCGCGAAGTGCCGCGGCCGAATCGGTGGTGAAGAACGGATTGCCGGTGCCGCCGGCGAAGATCACCACCTTGCCCTGGTTCATATAGGCGGTCGCCTGACGCTGCGAGAAGCTCTCGCAGAGCTCGGGCATGGCGATGGCCGAAAGCACCACGGCGTCGACGCCGATCTTGTTCAGCGAAGTGCGCAGCGCCAGCGAGTTGATGACGGTGGCCAGCATGCCCATGTGGTCGCCGGTGACGCGGTCGCCGCCCTTGGAGGCAACGGCCACGCCGCGGAAGATGTTGCCGCCGCCGATGACGACGCCGACTTCGATGCCGAGAGCGCGCGCCTCGGCAATGTCGGCGGCGATGCGGTCGACGACCGAAACGTCGATGCCGAAATGCTGTTCTCCCATCAACGCTTCGCCTGAAGCTTTCAGCAAGACACGTCGATAGAGGGGCTTCACCGTCATCTGGTTCCTCGAAAAATCTCGGCGCGGGCAAATCTGGAGGCGAAAGCTGCCCCGCTTCGCCTGGCGGCGCTGGCACGATGGTTCGACCCGATACACGAAGGGCGCGGCGATGTCACGCCGCGCTCTTGCGCAAAATCCCAGGGTTTTCGATCAGTTGCTGCTGACGCTGACCGCCTCGCCTTCGATCAGGACCGGCGGCGAATAGCCGGAAGGCTTGTCGCCGGTCACGGCGCCGCCGCTTACCCTGACCTGGATCTCTGGCCCGAAATAAGAATGCGGGAACGGCGCCGGCGCGCGGCTCACCGAATCGAGCCGCCTGCGAAGCTCGGGAGGAATTGAAAAATCGAGCGCCGCGAGATTGTCCTGCAATTGTGCGAGCTTCGTCGCGCCGAGGATGACTGTGGCAATGCCGGGCTGCGTCGCCACCCAGTTAAGCGCCACCTCGGCCATGCTGCGGCCGAGTTCGGACGCCGCCTTCTCCCGCTCCGCCACGATTGCCCAGTTGCGGTCGCTGAATTTCTGGAAGCCGGGATGCGTGGTGTTGCGGAAGCCGTCAAGACGGCCGGCGTTCCCGGCCTGCGTCGGGCGGTATTTGCCGCTGAGCAGGCCGCTGGCCAGCGGGCTCCAAACCATAATGCCGGCGCCGTGCCGCGTGGCCAAAGGCACGAATTCGTGCTCGATCGTGCGCTCAGCCAACGAATATTCGAGCTGCAAGGCTGAGATCAGCTCATAGCCGCGCAGTTCGGCGATCGCCTGCGCCCGGCCGGCATACCAGGCCGGCACGTCGGAGAGGCCGACATGGCGCACCTTGCCCGCGCGCACCAGGTCGTCCAGCGTACGCAGCACCTCCTCGGCCGGCGTCAGCCTGTCCCAAACATGCATGAGGTAGAGGTCGATGTAGTCGGTTCCGAGACGCTTCAGCGAAGCGTCGATCGCGCGCATGATGTTCTTGCGGCCATTGCCGCCGGCATTCGGATTGCCCGGCTCTGAATTGAAGGTGAATTTGGTTGCGATCACCGCCTTGTCGCGCAAGCCGCGCTCGGCGACGAATTCACCGAGCCAGGTCTCGGCAGTGCCGCCGGTATAGACGTCAGCGGTGTCGAAGAAATTGCCGCCTGCCTCGACATAGGCGTCGAACATGGCGCGGGCGGTTTCCCTGTCGGCGCCCCAGCCCCATTCGGTGCCGAAGGTCATGGTGCCCAGCGCCAGCCGGCTGACGCGCAGGCCGCTGTTGCCGAGCGTGTAATAGGTCATGCTCATGATGGTTTCCGATCCTGTCTGATGTCGGTTTAGGGACCGTTTCCAAACGGCCTCTTATCGGCCGGGGGTCGCCTTGACCCAGGGATTGCCGCGCTCATGCGTCATGCGGAAGGTGAAGCCGTCGACCTTCCAGCCGGCGCCGGAGCGGGTCAGGTGATGTTCATAGGTGCCCCACACTTCCCACAGCGGGTCGCCATTGCCCTCCATCCGGTTCCATGCATAGCCGTTGGAACGAACCGTCGCGGCGTCGGCCTCGATGACAACCTGGTGGTTGGTACGCAGGTGCAGACTGGTCTTGCTGCCCTTGAGGTTAGCCGCCCAGGCGCCGATCAGATCGTCGGACGCGATGTTGGCGGCAGGCTGGCCGGAAAGGCTGCTGAAATCGGCGGTGACGCGATCCGCGAAATAGCTGCGGGCGAGCTTCCAATCCTGAGCATCGACGGCGCGGTCGATGGCATCGGCAATGCGGATGACGGCGCGCTCGTCGGCAAGCGCTTGCCAGCCCGCTGGCTCGGCGCCGCCGGCATCGGCCGGCGCCAGCGCCAGTCCTGCCGCGAAGGTCACATGTTTCAAGGCGTTCATGTCTTTTCTCCTCGTCCCTGAACACCAGCCCGCCGCCGATGTGTTGACGACAATGTGGGCCAATGCGCCGGCATCGATAAGATTGCATTGTTCGCAAAGACTATGCGATATCATTCATGAATGGATCGCGATCTGCTCACGCATCTGCCTGTTGTCGTTGCCGTAGCGCGTCGCGGCGGCTTCGCACTCGCCGCGGCCGAGCTCGGTATGAGCCCGTCGGCGGTCAGCCATGCGGTGCGGCTGGTGGAAGAGCGCATCGGCCAGCCGCTGTTCGCGCGCACGACGCGCAGCGTTTCGCTGACCGAAGCCGGCAAGGCGCTGGTGGAGACGGCGGCCCCTGCCCTTCAGGACATTGCCGAACGGATGGACCGCATCCGCGGCGTCAAGGGCCGGCCCTCCGGTCTGCTCAGGATCAATGCTTCCAACATCGCGATCCCCCTGGCGGTGACGCCCGTGGTCGCGGCCATGGCCGAACGCTTTCCGGATGTGACGGTCGAGGTTTTCGCCGACCAGGCTCTGGTCGATATCGTCGGCGAAGGTTTCGACGCCGGCATCAGGCTGGGCGAGATGATCGCGCAGGCCATGATTACCGTGCGGCTCACGCCGCCCTTCAAGGCCGTGGTCGTCGCTTCGCCTGCCTATATCGGAAAGCACGGCCGGCCACGCGACGTCGCCGATCTCGCGAAGCACAATTGCATCGGCTACCGGCTTGTCCGCTCGGGCGGGCTCTATCGCTGGGATTTGAACGATAACGGCAAGGACGTCGTTGTCGAAACGAGCGGCACGGCCGTCGTCACCGATTCGCTAGCAGCCATCGACCTTGCGCTTGCCGGCGTCGGGCTCGCCTATGTGTTCGAGCCGCTGGTGCGCGCCGATCTTGCCGCAGGACGCCTGGTCCAGATCCTGCCGAAGACGGCGATCGAGGAGCCGGGCCTCTTCCTCTATTTCCCGCGCCGGGCGTCGATGGCGCCGAAGCTGAGGGCCTTCATCGATACCGCAAATGAGATCGGCCGGGCATCCTTGCGGACACCCGACCGAGTTGCCTGAGCTGTTTAGCCTTACTTTTTGCTTCGGGCTATTTCTTGACCGCGGCCGCGACTTCCGCCGCGAAATCGGTCGTTTCCTTCTCGATGCCTTCGCCAAGCGCGAAGCGCAGGTAGGCGCTGATCTTGGCCGGAGCACCGATCTCCTTCTCGGCATCCTTCAGCGCCTTCTCGACGGTGATGTCGGGATTGAGCACGAAGGCCTGCTTCAAAAGCACCACCTCTTCATAGAACTTGCGCAGGCGGCCTTCGACCATCTTTTCGATGATCGCCTCCGGCTTGCCGGTCTGGCGCGCCTGGTCGGCGAAGATCGCCTTCTCGCGCTCGACCGCGGCCGGATCGAGTTCTTCGGTCGTCAGCGCCATCGGATTGGTGGCGGCGACGTGCATGGCGACCTGACGGCCAAAGGCGTTGGCGGCATGCTCATTGCCGGTCGTCTCGATCGCGACCAGCACGCCGAGCTTGCCGAGCCCGTCGGCGACGGCGTTATGCACATACGTCGCGACAGCGCCATGCGGAACGGTGAGCTTGGCCGAGCGGCGGAAGCCCATGTTCTCGCCGATCGTGCCGACCGCGTCCTTGATGGTCTCGGTGACCGACTTGTCGGAACCCGGATACTTGGCCGCGGCCACAGCCTCGGTCGTGCCGTAGGCGAGCGCGACCTTGGCAACGTTGGCGACGATTTCCTGGAAAGCGGCATTGCGCGCGACGAAGTCGGTCTCCGAATTGACCTCGACGACCGCAGCTTCACGAACGCCGGAATCGACGCCGATGAGCCCCTCGGCCGCGGTGCGGCCGGCCTTCTTGTCGGCCTTGGAAATACCCTTCTTGCGCAGCCAGTCGACGGCCTCTTCCATGTTGCCGTTGGTTTCGTTCAACGCCGCCTTGCAGTCCATCATGCCCGCGCCGGTCAAGTCGCGGAGTTCTTTGACCTGTGCAGCCGAAATGCTCATTGTCGCCTCTTTGTTTCAAATGCGCCGACGCACCATCGAATCTCGATGATGCGCCCGGCAAAAGCGCTTTAGCGCGCCAACTTATTGGAAAGATGAAGGCCGGAACCGGCCTTCGCTTTTCAAGCTTCCGGAGCTTCAGTGGCCGGGGTGTCGAGCGCCGGCTCGACCGGAGCCTCGGCGGACGCGCCGATGTCCATGCCGAGCGCGCCCTGCTGGCGGGCGATGCCGTCGATGGCAGCCTTGGCGATCAGATCGCAATAGAGCTGGATGGCGCGGGCCGCGTCGTCATTGCCGGGGATCGGGAAGTCGATCTTGTCCGGATCGCAGTTCGAATCGATGATGGCGACGACCGGGATGCCGAGGCGCTTGGCCTCGAGGATGGCGATCGCTTCCTTGTTGGTATCGATGACGAACATCAGGTCCGGGGTCGAGCCCATGTCCTTGATACCACCCAGCGCCTTGTTGAGCTTCTCGCGCTCGCGGTCGAGGTTGAGGCGCTCCTTCTTGGTGAGGCCCTGGGCCTCGCCGGCCAGCGTCTCGTCGAGCTTGCGCAGGCGCTGGATCGAGTTCGAGATCGTCTTCCAGTTGGTCAGCATGCCGCCCAGCCAACGCGAGTTGACATAGTACTGGGCCGAACGCTGCGCGGCGTCGGCGACGATGTCCGAGGCCTGGCGCTTGGTGCCGACGAACAGCACGCGGCCGCCCTTGGCGACGGTGTCGGAAACCTGCTTCAGAGCCTGGTGCAGCAGCGGCACCGTCTGCGACAGGTCGATGATATGGATGTTATTGCGAGCGCCATAGATGTAGGGCGCCATCTTCGGGTTCCAGCGGTGGGTCTGGTGGCCGAAGTGAACACCAGCTTCCAGAAGCTGGCGCATGCTGAAATCAGGCAGAGCCATTCTTAGTTCCTTTCCGGTTGGCCTCCACGGACACAGGCATTTCGGACTTATGTCCTGATGCCACCGGAGGTTTCAGCCGGATTTCTCCCGGGCAGACACCAAAGTCCGTGTGTGGAATGAGCGCGCATATAGAGGGGAAGCGCCATAAACGCAAGCGGGGCGCCGGAAAACGCCGACGCCTGCGGCGATCCGCCCGAATCTCAGCGTTTTACCTTGCCGTTCGGCACCCGCACGCGGCGGAAGATCGCCACGATTTCCTCGCGGCTGCATTCGACCGCGCCAAGCCGCACGGCGCGGTCGCGTTCGAAGCCGGTGATATCGTAATGCGGCGCCGAAGTCTTCGGCGGCCCCTGGTAGGATGAACGCTTGACACCGAGCTCGGCGGCAAAGCGATGCAACTCGTCGGTGTCGTCGGCGAGCAGGTGGCACCAGCGGTGGCCTGCCCATTTCCAGATCGCCGCATCGACATAGACAGCCATCGAGCTTGCCGCACTCCTACCGACGTGGGCGGCCCGCTCACAGTCACCGGGGCCGAAATGAAGTTCAGCGATGATAGAAGGGATTCGGATAGGAAATGAAGCCGCCGGCAGCCTCGAGCTCAGTGACGATCCTGGTCACCGCTTCCTGCATGCGCGAGCGCAGCTCGGCGAGCGCCTCGTCGGCCGAACCCTCGTAGGTGTGCAGTCCCAAGGGCTCTGGCACGCGGATATGGGCGCAGCGCGGCCCCGCGGGTTGCGGGATGAAGCGGTTGATCGTGTCGCGCAAGGTGCCCTTGCAATAGTCGTTGCGGATGCGCTTCAGATGCTCGGCGATTTCTTCCTGGGTGATGGTTTGATTGGCGAAGGCCCAGGGGCCGACGCGCTGAATGCGCTGGATCGTTTCGGTCAGTTTTCGCACGCGTTTCTGCTTATCCGCATCGACCTTATTCTCGCGCAGCCAGCGCCGTGAGCGCCGTTGCAACTCGGCCAGGTCGAGGCCGTCATCGGTCGCAATGGCTTCGGCGAGCCGATCGCCCAGCTCGGCCAGCACCCGTTGTTGGCGGACGGCATAGGAAGCGCCATGCTCTGCCGCTAGGCCAAAGGCCTGTTCGTCGCGGGACAACAGGTCTGAATAGATGCGATAAACGCGTTCCGGCAGCGAGCCGTTTGCGGCGCCTTCGATTTTCAGGCTTTTCTCCACATAGGCGTATTCCTTGGCGAGAGCCCGCTCGACATTGCCGGTGAAAGCGAGCTTCCAGACGACCGGAGCGACCCAGGCCTTGAAATTCTTGTCCGTCTCGCGGCCGCGCTTCAGCGCCTCGAGCCCCATCTCCACCGCGCCCGGGAGCAATGGGCCGATATAGTTACTGTGCCAGCCAACAGCGCCTTCCGGATGCAGCAACACGCCGTGGCCCTTGAGCGCCCAGTCGACCGAATGCGCCTTGGCGGCGTCAGTGTTGCCGGGGATCTGGGCGATCAGATTGTTGGCCAGCCAGAATTTCTGCATCAAACGGCCGAGCCCATTGACCACGCCATGCGTGGCCCAGGACGCAGCGAGCGGACTTACGCGCGAGACGACCTCCTTGTCGATCATCCAGTCGGTGAAGAATTCCGGATGGTTGGGCGTGATGAACGTAGCCTGCCCCGCGCCGCAGCAGGCCTGCAGTCTTTGCCGGTCGGCGGCGGGAAAGTCGATGTGGCGGACGTTTGAGACACCGCGCAGGCCGGCCAGCCGATTGAACGGCAACAGATCGCGAAACCCGGGAACGCCCCGCAACATGACGACGCGGTTGACGATCGTCATCAGGTTGATCAGCGCCAGATTGGGTCGCGGCGCCACGAACACGTCGATCCTGCCCAAGCTTCTCCCCCGAAATGCCCTCAAGGAAGCTGGAACCGGATTGCGGCGCCTTCAAGTCGAGCCGCCCCGGCAGGTCGCTTTGTGATTAACTCGCCGCTATTTCGATGCAGGGCAAGGCTTGGTCTGATCGAACAGCGACAGGTTGACCAGCTTGCCGGTCATCGAGAAGTCGCCATAGTCCATGACGAGATCGCGCGTGATGCCGTTCTCGTGCAGCTTGAAGCTGATCCGGTACTCCGGCACTTCCTCGCCGCTTTTGTCGGTCTCATCGAAATAGGCGATGTCGACCGGCCAGTACTTGTCGGTCGCGAGCTTGGCGAGCGCCGGCGCTTCGGGGTCCAACTTGTCGGCGTCGGTCCTCTTGCCGACGACGACAGTGGTCGTCATCACCTTGTTGGCATCCTCGGAGCCGTCGAACAGATTCGTCTGATAGAAATTTTCGCCCCGCTCGGCCTTGCCGATCAGCTCGACCAGATGCTGGGTCGGGAACTGCGTGGCGGCGAGCTCGAGGGTGTTCTTCTCGGGCTTGTCGATGTCGACCTTGAGGCCCTTCGGCTCCCTGGTCGCCATGCCCTTGACCTCCTTGTCGAGGTTCTGGTCGACAAAGGATTTCGTCACGAAGGAGAAGGTCTTGCCCTCGGCGTCTTCGAACGTCGTCGTCTGCTGGTCGGTCAGCCTGGTGTTGTCGCTGGTGACGATCTGGGTGACGAAGCGGAATTTTACCGTGTAGCCTTCGCAGGGCGAGCCGTTGAACTCATACACCATGCGGCCGGAAATGCCGGTGATGCCCGATCGGTCCGACGCCTTGTTGAGGGTGAGGTCGTAGACGGCGCGGTGCGCCTGCAGCGCAGGCACGGCAAAGGCCGGAGCCATCGGGATGGCCGTCGACAGGAGAGCGGCGGAAAGGAAAAGGCGCGTCACGCGCATGAAGTGCTCCGATCGTCGCGGCCGATGGCAGGCCGCAGGGAAAGATGGTCCAGCTTAAAAAAAGTCATGGCGGAAGCGAGGCAAAAATAGCAATTTCGGCCCAGCCAACGCGGCACCTTCCAGCAATAGGGAAAACCAATGAGCGAAACAATCGAAAAGCGGCTAAGCGATCTCGGCATCACCATTCCGGCCGCCGCCGCGCCCGCCGCCAACTACGTACCCTACTGCCGGACCGGCAACACGCTGTTCACCGCCGGTCAGCTGCCGCTGAAGGACGGCAAGCTGCAGGCAAGCGGGCTGCTCGGCCGCGACATCGACACCGCCGCCGGCAAGGAAGGCGCGAAATTCTGCGCCATCAACATTCTGGCGCAGGCCAAGGCAGCTCTCGGCGATCTCGAAAAAATTCGCAGGTTGGTCAAGATCACTGTTTTCGTCGCGTCGTCACCGGACTTCGTCGAGCAGCACCTGGTCGCCAATGGCGCCTCCGACTTCCTGGTCGCCGCGCTCGGCGAACGCGGCAAGCATGCCCGCTCCGCCGTCGGCACCGCCTCGCTGCCGCTCAACGCCGCGGTTGAAATCGAAGCGATCTTCGAAGTCGAGTGAGCGTACCTGACATGACCGACCTTTCCTGGCTGATCGCCCGCCCGGTCGCGCATCGCGGCTTTCACGACATGAACAAGACGCGTTGGGAGAACACGCTGTCGGCCTTCGCGGCGGCCGCAGAGCGTGGCTATGCGATCGAATGCGACGTGCATATCTCCTCCGACGGCGTCCCAGTCATCATCCATGATGGCGACCTCAAACGCCTGACCGGCGAGGACGGTTTTGTTTGGCAGCGCACCGCGGCCGAGCTTGCGGCGCTCAAAGTGGGCGGCACCGCAGACCACGTGCCGACGTTGCAGGAAGCGCTCGACCTGATCGACGGCCGGGTGCCCCTGGTGGTCGAACTGAAAGGCGTTGCCGGCCACGACACAGGGCTGGTGGCGAGCGTCGGCAGGCTGCTCAAGCGCTACAAGGGCAAGGTGGCGATCATGTCGTTCGACCACTGGCTCATCCGCGACTTCGCCAAGGATGCACCCGGCATCCCCGGCGGGTTGACCGCTTATGGCAAGGACAACCAGCTGATCGAGGCGCATTTCGCCATGCTGGCGCACAACCTCGCCTTCACCTCCTACGCCGCCGGCGACCTGCCCAACCCGTTCGTCAGCTTCGTGCGCGAAAAGCTGAGGATGCCCGTCATCACCTGGACCGTGCACGACCAGCCGGCGGTCGATCTCACCTTCAAATATGCCGACCAGATGACCTTCGAGGGTTTTGAGCCGGACCTGGTCAGGGTCGCGTAGATCCGGATGATTTCAGGTCGAAACGACCTGAAATCTGATCCGCCTGCAATCAATCTAAAGAGAGAGCATGATGTCGCCCGAACCGAAGGTCAGCGAAGCAAAAACCGCTTCACACTTTTCGGCATCATGCTCCGAGGCGGTGCCTGAAACGTGACTTGTAGCTGCCCTGAGGACGCTTAAATAAGCCGCATGGATCAGGGCGACGACGACGATGGACGGACGGCGAATGCGGACTATGCGATCCGCGTCGCGGCGGGCATCGGCGCATTCACCTGCGAGGAATGGAACGGCTTCGCCGGGACCACGCGCGGCGATAAAGAAAACGGCTACAACCCGCTCGTTTCATTCGCTTTTCTGAGCGCGCTGGAGGATTCCGGCTGCGCCGTGCGGCGCACCGGCTGGCAAGGCCATCACCTCAGGCTCGAGAATGCGCAAGGCAAGCTGCTCGGCGCCGTGCCCTGCTATCTCAAATCGCACAGCCAGGGCGAATATGTCTTCGACCATGGCTGGTCGGATGCGTTCGAGCGTGCCGGCGGGCGCTATTATCCCAAGCTGCAATGCTCGGTGCCGTTCACGCCGGTCACCGGCCCTCGCCTGCTGGTAGGCAAGGATGAGGATGAAGGCGCAGTGAGGGCCGGACTGGCCGCTGGCTTGAAATTGGTGACCGATAAGCTTGGCGTGTCTTCCGCCCATGTCACCTTCGCCACGGAGCCGGACGTCGCGACGCTGGAGGCGGCCGGCTTCCTGCACCGCACCGACCAGCAGTTCCATTTCTTCAACGAAGGCTTTTCCAGCTACGACGACTTCCTCGCCACGCTTGCCTCACGCAAGCGCAAGGCGATGAAGAAGGAGCGTCGCGAAGCGCTGGCGGACGGCATCTCGATCGACTGGCTGACCGGCAAGGACATCACAGAACGCGCCTGGGACGATTTCTTCGCCTTCTACATGGATACCGGCGGCCGGAAATGGGGCAGGCCTTATCTCAACCGACAGTTTTTCTCGCTGATCGGCGAGCGCATGGCCGACGACATCCTCCTGGTGATGGCCAGGCGCGACGGCCGCTACATCGCCGGCGCCATCAACTTCATTGGCTCTGATGCGCTCTACGGACGCAACTGGGGCTGCATCGAGGATCATCCCTTCCTGCATTTCGAGGTCTGCTACCACCAGGCGATCGACTTCGCGATCGAGCGCAAGCTGAAGGTGGTGGAGGCCGGCGCGCAAGGCGAGCACAAGCTGGCGCGCGGCTATCAGCCGGTGACCATGCATTCGGCGCACTACATTGCGCATCCGGGCCTGCGCAACGCCGTCGCGGACTATCTGCGCCGCGAGCGGCGCGAGGTCGAGCGGATGGGCGAATATCTCGAAGAGCACACGCCCTTCCGAAAGAATCTCAACGACTAGGCTGTAGTGACAATTTAATCATTTGAGCCAGAGCATGATAGCTGCGAGCTTGACGAAGCCGAGGAAGTTTGCGGCGATTTTGTCGTAGCGCGTTG
>NZ_LPWA01000132.1 GCF_001510895.1 Mesorhizobium loti
CCTCGCTGCCCAAGGACGCCATCATCGTCGCCCGCTCGATGGGTGCCGCCGAACTGCTCGACTATCCCAGGGACAAGCTGCGCGGCCTGGTGCTTGAGGCGTCTCATCGGCTTCGCATATGCGAAGCCTATTCGCCGACCCTCCCCACAAGGGGGAGGGTAAGGCGCTCACAGCGCCTGCGTCGTGTAGTCCCCTTCCGGCTCGTAAAGGCCGTCCTCGATCTTGGTCTTGTGGACGACCTTCAGCTTGCCGCCTTCGACCTTGGAGATGTTCTGGATGCCAAAACACTGGTGGATCTTGCCGTTGAAGGTCTTTGGCCCCTGCGGGTGCTCCGGGCCTTCGGCGAATTCTTTCAGCGCCTCGGTCGCCTCGACCAGCTTGGCGCGGTCTTCCGGCCCCTTGTAGCCGGCATCCTCCATCGCCTTCTTGACGACGTAGAGCGTTTCCCAGCAGCCGAACATGTGGGCGGCGGTGGAGACGTCCTTGGCATCGCCGACGGCGGCGCCATTGTCGTCGATGCCGACGGCGGCGCGGTAGGCCTTCTGCGCGGCGGAATCGTCAGGCTGCGCGTAGCGCGGCGAGCCTTCCCAGAAATGGCTGCCGTCGAGGAATTCGAGGCCGGGGCTATTGATGTCGACGGCTTCGAGCGAATCGATGAAGCCGAAGAGCTGGGGACGTTGCGAGCCGTAGAACTCGCCGAGCTCCTTGACGAAAGTGAGCACCGCCGGCCCGACCATGACGTGGTAGATCACCTCGGTCTCGGCCGGAATCTGCGGGAAGTATTTGGTGAAGGACGACTCCGTCGGCGGGATGGCGATCTGCGCGATGACGTCCGCCCCTTGCGCCTTCAGTGCCGGCGGCAGGTAGTCGCGATGATCGTAGCCGAAGGCGAAGTCCGGGAAGATCTGGGTCACCTTCTTGCCGGCGTTCGCAGCGATCCACGGCGCCATCGACTGGATCTGGCTCTTCACGTCGGTGATGCCGGGCTGGAAGACATAGCGGTTGAGTTTGGTCGAGGCGACGTGATGGCCTTCGCTGACGACGAAATAAGGGATCTTGTTCTCGCCGGCGGCGGGCGCCGAGCCGATCACGACATGCGAGAACAGCGTGCCGAAGACGATATCGGTCTTGTGCTGGGTGGCGAACTTGCCGACCACCTCGGCGCCGCGCGCGGGATCGGTGCCGTCGTCCTCGATCACCAGTTCGACCTTGCGGCCGCCGATGCCGCCGGCGTCATTGATCGCCTTGACGGCGGCAGCGCTCGTCTTTTCGTACCAGCGGCCATAGGCGGCGCCGATGCCGGTGCGGTGCGACTGGAAGCCGATCTTGATCGGCGCCGAGCTCTGCGCTTGGCTGTAGCGGACGAAGCCTGGCGCCAGCGCAAGGCCGGCACCGGCGGCGATGCCCTTCAGAGTGGCGCGGCGGGAAAGCGTGGTCTTGGAGAGGTCGAAAAATCCGTTCTTGTCAGCCATGTCCGTTCCCCTGTTTTTTTCAGTCTTGACCAGCGATAAGGCGGCTCGATCCTCGCTCGGAGGACGAGAAAATTGCATGTGTACAAACTAAATCACCAAAGCCGTGACCTGGCAAGCGAGCTTCCCCAGGGACACTCTCACCCAGCGGTCGGCGTTGCAAGCAGCCACAGGCCGAAGATCGTGTAGGCGATCATCAGGAGGGTCAGCGGAAGCTGACCGAGCGCCGCGCGAGAGACTTGCGGGTGCAGCCGCCAGGCAAGTCCATGCGCGACGAGAACCGCCAGCACATGGCCGGCGATGATGACGCCGGCCTGCAAATTCCACAGCCACCAGGCCGACTCGGCGCCGGCGACGACGCCTGCCTCGACCATCATGTCGGCGGTGGCGAACAGGTTCCAGCCGAGCGCGAAGGGATCGGATAGCGCGACAAGCGCGTATTGGCCGTCGACAAGCAGCACGGTGAGGTAGTGCGCGATGTGATAGGCGAGCGCGATCGGCACGATCGACCACACCAGCAGGCCGGCGGCTTTGTCGAACGGCTGTGCATCGCCGGCAAGGCGCTGGCCGAGGAAAACGGCAAGCGCGAACACCGCCGCGAGCAGGACGAGAGTCAGCACGAGGCCGAAGCTGCCGATGCCGATCAACGCGGTGCGGCCCGGAAACTCCAGCGGGTTGATGCCGAACAGGCCGAGCCAAAAGAAGGTTTTTGACAAGCCGTCAAAGGATACCGACGACAGCGCTAGCAGGAGGAAGGCGACGCCGCTTGGCAGCAGCGGTTCCGCTGCAAGCAACTTGGCGCCCGGCCAGCAGAGAGTGAGTCGGCCTTCTTCGCGCTGGAAAGGCGCGAAGCGGGAGACCATGGAGAAGAAGACGCTCAGGAATTCGCCGCGCCGGCTCCAGTCGCCATAGCCGAAGACGAGCATGGCGATGAAGCTGACCAGCCAGTAGATACCAGCCGCGAAGGCCAATCGCGCGGGATCGTCGGGTGCCGGGTCGATCAGCTCGAACCAGGCGAAGGCGAAGAACAGCACGAAGGCCGGCCAGAAACCGAGCCATGACGGCAGGCGTGGTGGCTGAGCTTCATCCTCGCGAAAGCCGAAGACACGAGCCGCGACGCGCCACGGCCCGTACCATGGGTTCAGCCATGACCAGAGATCGCCGAAAACGCCCTGTAGCAGGGTGAAGCCGGCCCAGAGCAGCGTCCAGACGACCAGCGGCAATGGGTTGGAGAGCGGGTCGCGGCTGCCAGAGAGGCCGGCGGCGATGAGAAGCGCGAAGCCGGCAAAGGAAATCAGGCTGACGACGGTGCGCGGACCGTCGCCAAAGGTGAAAATGGACAGGCGTCGGCGCCAGAACCGGTCGAGGGCGGCAGGCGGCAGCAACGCAAGGACGAGGAAGCTGACGGCGACCGCCAGCGCGCCACCGGCGATGTAGTAGCCGGTCGGGAGAAGCAGGACATGGCCGCGATCGGAGGCGTGGGCGAAGGCGGGGGTGGGGAGGATACCTAGGACAGAAGTGACAAAGGCTAACCTGTAACGACTGCGCTCTACGGCGCCCCCCTCTGTCCTGCCGGACATCTCCCCCACAAGGGGGGAGATTAGCAGCTTGGCCGCCGGCGTTTCCCTTCCAACGCTGGAGATTGGCGAAGGCGGAGATGACGAGATAATCTCCCCCCTTGTGGGGGAGATGTCCGGCAGGACAGAGGGGGGCGCGAAGGAACTCAGCCTATCCTTTGCGGGCGATGCTGAACAATGCACCTCCCAACCCTCACACCTTAACCAACTGCTCCACCCGCCCCTTCTCGCCAAAAATCCGGAGATACCTTTTGATCTCCTTCTCGTCCCCCGTCGCCTTGGCCGGGTTGTCCGACAGCTTCACCGCAGGCCGGCCATTGGCTTCGCTGACCTTGCAGACCAGCGAGATGGCGTCGAGGCTCTTGGTCTCGGTCGGGGCGCAGCCTTCGAAATCGTTGGTGAGATTGGTGCCCCAGCCGAAGGACATGCGCACCTTGCCCTTGAAGTGACGATAGGCCTCCTCGATGGTCTCGACCTCGAGCCCGTCGGAGAAGATGAGAAGCTTCTGTTTCGGGTCCTTGCCCTTCTCGCGCCACCAGGAGAGGATCTTCTCGCCGCCTTCGATCGGCGGCGCGCTGTCGGGGCGGAAACCGGTCCAGTCGGCGATCCAGTCCGGCGCATCGCGCAGGAACGCAGCCGTGCCGAAGGTGTCGGGCAGCACGATCAAGAGATTGCCGCCATAGTAGCGCTGCCAGTCCTGCAGCACCTTGTAGGGCGCCTCCCGCAATTCCTTTTCGGAATTGGCGAGCGCCGCGAAGACCATCGGCAGCTCATGCGCGTTGGTGCCGAGCGCCTCGAGGTCGTTGTCCATGGCTAAAAGCACGTTGGAGGTGCCGGTGAAGGCATTGCCGATGCCTTCCTTCAGCGCCTCGACGCACCAGCGCTGCCACAGGAAGGAGTGGCGGCGGCGCGTGCCGAAATCTGAGATGCGGATGCCGGGCAGCGCCTTCAGCCGCTCGGTCTTGTCCCACATCTTGGCCTTGGCGCGGGCGTAGAGCACGTCGAGCGCGAACGGGCCGAAGGAGCGCAGGGCGGCACGCGAGCGCAATTCGTTGATGATGGCTAAAGCCGGGATCTCCCAGAGCGTCGTATACATCCAGGGGCCGCTGAAGGAGAGCTCGAACTGGCCGTCGCGCCTGGAAAGCTCGTATTCGGGAAGCCGGAAATCCTCCAGCCAGGCCAGGAATTCCGGCTCGAAGATCTGCTTGCGGCCATAGAAAGTGTTACCGCCCAGCCAGATCATCTCCTTCTTGGAGAAGCGAAGCGTGCGCGCGTGGTCGAGCTGCTCGCGCAATTCGCCTTCGTCGATCTCGTCGGCAAGACGCACCGAGGTCGTGCGGTTGATCAGCGTGAAGGTGGCGTCGACCTTGGGGTACATGCCCCAGATCATCTGCAGCATCAAAAGCTTGTAGAAGTCTGTGTCCAGCAGGCTGCGGACGATCGGGTCGAGCTTCCAGGTGTGGTTGTAGACACGCCGCGCTATATCGGTTTTTGCCATGTCCTGCCTTCACTGCTCAGGCTAGCTTTATTGCTGGGCAATTCCGGACGGAAAACCGCTACACACTTTTCCTGGAATTGCTCCAAAGCCTCTTAGCATCGAATTTCCGAAAGTTCTGCCCGCTTTGCCGGCTGGTCCGACAAAAAGCAGGTATGCAAGTCCAGTCATCAGGATGCCGTCTTGGCGCCGATAACCTTGAGCGCGGGACGTTTCCTGCGGCTCGGCACACGGCCAGCCACGGGGGCATCGGCGCGGCCCTCGTCCCGCTCCTTTTCGGCGAACAGCCAGTCGATGAAAAGCTGGACGATTGGCGCCGAGCGCATCTCGTTGCGGCAGACGACATAGAAATCATCGACCGCCGGCACCGATAGGGTGAAGGGCGCGACGAGCAAGCCCCTGGCGAGCAAGGCGCGCGCGGTGACCGAATCGCCGAGCGCCACGCCGTGGCCATGGACGGCAGCTTCCGTCGCCATGCGCGCGTCGCCAAGACGATGGCGGCGGCCGCGCTCCAGATCGAGCGCGTCGGCGGCCGCCAGCCAAGTGTGCCATTCGCGGCCGTCGTCGCCATGCAGAAAAACGTGATCGGCGAGGTCGCGGACACTGCGGATCGGCCGGTTGTTGATCAGCGTCGGGCTGACCACCGGAAACAGCTCGAGGCCAGACCATTTGCGGATCCAGCAGTCGCTCCAGCTGCCGTCGCCATAGTGCACGCAGACATCGATATCCGGGGCGCGGATGTCTTTGGGATCGTTGGACGGGATCAGCGTCAGCTGGATGTCGGGATATTGCGCGGTGAAGGAGCCGAGCCGCGGCGTCATCCACAACAAGAGCAGCGCCGGCACACAGGAGACCGACAACGCGCCGGCGCTCGCCGGCCGTGTCATGCGCTGCGTGGCGGCGGCGATGCCGTCGAAGGCGGCCGACACCGCCGGCAGGAATTCGGCGCCGTGCGGCGTCAGCTTCACGCGCTGACCGGTGCGCTCGAACAGTTTTACACCCAGCGATTGCTCAAGCGCCTTGATCTGGTGGCTGACGGCGCCGTGAGTAACGTTGAGCTCGCCCGCCGCCTTGGTCAGCGAGGCGTGTCGCGCCGTCGCCTCGAAGGCGCGAAGCGGGTTCAGCGGCGGCAGGCGTTTGGCCATGCGCAACTCCTACGAGTTTGTGAGATTTTCTCACAACAAAGACCCTAACAATATCAATTGATTTTTCAATGCGGCTGCCCGACACTTTTGCCCGGAACAGCTTCAAGAGACGTGAAATCCGCAGGGCAGCGGGAAACGATCCAGCCAGATGACGGTTGGCTTGGCAACCGTCCGCGCAGGCAGCGCTGCAAGCAGTCACAGAGGAGGACGAGATATGGGTTACGATCGCGGCAAGCTCGATGCGTTGCGCCGCAAATATGGCGAGAGCCATGGCGGCGAGATGTTCGACCCGAAATTCCGCAAGGTCGCCGACAAGATCTTTTCGAAGAGCGGCACGCGGCTGGCACCTTATGCGGGCATCCCCACCTTCCTCGCCGCGCCCTATCGGCAAGTCGCCGCAGACAATCCGGATTTCGGCGACCTGCAGGTGGCGATGATCGGCGTGCCGATGGATCTCGGCGTGACCAACCGGCCGGGCGCGCGCTTCGGGCCCAGGGCACTGCGTGCCATCGAGCGCATCGGCCCCTACAATCACGTGCTGGAATGCGCGCCGACGCACGAGCTTCGCGTCGCCGACATCGGCGACACGCCGTTCCGCAGCCGCTATCGGCTGGAGATCAGCCATGAGGACATCGAACACCGCACCAACCAGATCGTCGATGCCGGCGTGCTGCCGCTCTCGGTCGGCGGCGACCACTCGATCAGCCACCCGATCCTGAAGGCGGTCGGCAAGAAGGCGCCGGTCGGCATGATCCATATCGATGCCCATTGCGACACCAGCGGCCTGTTCGACATGACCAAGTTCCACCACGGCGGGCCGTTCCGCAACGCGGTGCTCGACGGCGTGCTCGATCCCACCCGCACCATCCAGATCGGCATTCGCGGCTCGGCCGAATATCTTTGGGAGTTCACCTACGAATCCGGCATGACCGTCGTCCATGCCGAGGAGGTGACCGGCCTCGGCATCCCCGCCATCATCGAGAAGGCGCGCAAAATTGTCGGCGACGGCCCGACCTATGTCTCCTTCGACGTCGACAGCATCGATCCGGCCTTCGCGCCGGGCACCGGCACGCCGGAAGTCGGCGGGCTGACGACGCGCGAGGTGCTCGAGCTGCTGCGTGGTCTCAAGGGCCTCAACATCGTCGGCGGCGACGTGGTCGAAGTGGCGCCGCAATATGACGCGACCACCAATACGGCGCATGTCGGCGCGCAGGTGCTGTTCGAGATCCTCAGCCTGATGGTGTTCAGCCCGGCAATCAAGAAGGGCTGACGCTCTTTGTTTTCACGCAATTCCGGACGGAAGCTATGGCGAAGTCGCCAAGCCTAAACCGCGTTTCACTTTCCTGGAATTGCTCTGACCAATACGGCCGTCGCGCTGGAGCCGGCGGCCGGTTTCAACAACAAGCTTCCAGCAGGGGAATGACAATGACACTTCGCAACGCACTGAAATCCACTATCGCGGCAATGCTGATGCTCGGCGCCGCCGGCCTCGCCACGCAGGCAAGGGCCGACGCCGTCGACGACATCACCAAGGCCGGCGCCATCAATGTCGGCATCTTCTCGGACTTTCCGCCCTTCTCATCGGCCAGCGCCGACATGAGCATCAAGGGCTATGACATCGACGTCGCGCAGGCGATCGCCGATTCCTTGAAGGTGAAGCTCAACCTGGTCAGCGTCACCGGCCAGAACCGCATCCCGTATCTCACCGACAAGCGCGTCGATATCCTGATGAGCGTCGGCTACTCCAAGGAGCGCGAGCAGGTGATCGACTTCGCCGCCGCCTACGCGCCCTACTACATCGCCGTCATCGGCCCGAAAGCGACGGCGGTCAAAGGCAAGGAAGACCTCGCCGACAAGTCGATCGCCGTCAATCGCGGCACGCTGGAGGACACCTCGCTGACCGAGGCAGCACCCACTTCGGCCGATATCCGCCGCTTCGACAACTACAATTCCGTCATCCAGGCCTTCATCTCCGGCCAGACGCAGCTGATGGTCGTCGGCAACGATGTCGGCGCCCAGGTGCTGGCCAAGCAGGACGCGCTGGAGCCCGAGCAAAAATTCCAACTGCTCACCTCGCCTTCGCATATCGGCCTCAACAAGAACGAGGACCGGCTGAAGAAGGCGGTGAACGACGCGGTCGCCAAGATGCTCGCTGACGGCAAGCTGGACGAGAGCTCGAAGGCCTGGCTGAAGACGCCGCTCAATCCCGACAACCTCAAGGATTGATCCCCGAAGCGGTTCAGCGCCGCAAGGAGAGCTGAACCGCTTCCACTCTTGTTTCTCGCGCGACGCGCTTTCCAACAGGGCCAATCGCCATGGGCTATAGCCTCGACTTCGGCTGGCTTGCGGGTGCAGCAGGCGCGATCGCGCGCGGCGCGGCGACGACTGTCCTTCTGATCGCTGTGACCACGCTCGCGGGGACCGTCCTCAGCATCCTGGGTGCCGCAGGCAAAAGAAACGGCCCCAAGCCGCTGCGGATGGCGATGGCCGCCTATGTCGAGGTGATGCGCAACACGCCGTTCCTGGTGCAGCTGTTCTTCATCTTCTTCGGGCTGCCCAGCCTCGGCGTAAGACTAGACCCGATCCTTGCTGCCATGCTGGCGATGACGCTCAACATGGCGGCCTACACGATCGAGATCGTCGGCGCCGGTCTCGACGCGGTGCCGCGCGGCCAGACGGAGGCGGCGCTTGCGCTCGGGCTCAGGCCCCGCCAGGTCTTCATCAAGATCGTGCTGCCGCAGGCGCTGAAGGTGATCTATCCGGCGCTGACCAGCCAGATCGTCATCATGATGCTAGAATCGGCCGTCGTATCGCAGATAGCGGTACGCGAGCTGACCTATGAGGCCGACATGCTGCAGGCGCGCACCTTCCGCGCCTTCGAGACTTATCTGGTGGTGACCCTGGTCTATCTCGGCCTGTCGATGGGGCTGCGCCGGTTGCTGGTCAGCGGCGGTCGCCGCGCACTCGGAGCCGGCGTGTGATGATCGAGTTCACCTTCTGGGACATATTGCGCAACCTGCTGCTCGCCACGCGCTGGACGGTGCTTTTGTCGCTCGCGGCCTTCGTCGGCGGCGCGCTGGTCGGGCTCGCCGTGCTGTTCTTCCGCATCGCCAAGAACAAATGGACCAAGCGGATCGCTTCCGGCTACATCGCGCTGTTCCAGGGAACGCCGCTCCTGATGCAGCTCTTCCTGATGTTCTTCGGCCTGCCGATGCTCGGGCTGCGCATCGAGCCGTGGACGGCGGCGGCGCTCGGCCTAACCTTCTTCGCCAGCGCCTATCTCGCCGAAATCTGGCGCGGCGGCGTCGACGCGCTGCCGCGCGGCCAGTGGGATGCCGGCGCCAGCCTTGGGCTGCACTATCTGCAGGAACTAAGGCTGATCATCCTGCCGCAGGCGTTCGCGATCACCCGCGCCCCGACCGTCGGCTTCCTGGTGCAGCTCATCAAGTCGACGGCGCTGACCTCGATCATCGGCTTCGAGGAACTGGTGAGGACCTCCAACGCCATCAACAACGCGACCTTCGAGCCCTTCACCGTCTACGGGCTGGTGGCGCTGATCTTCTTCGTCATGTGTTTTCCGCTGACGCAATATGCGCGTCGGCTCGAGAAGCGAGCCGGAGCGCACTGAGCCGGTTAAGATGCATATCGAAAAGGCCGCCGGTTGTTCGGCAGCCTGTCCTGTCAATGCCCGAAGGACAGCGCCGGCGCGATGCGGTCGCGCCGCAGCCAGCGCACCAGCAAGAGCGCCGCCACCACCGCCAGGCCCGACGACAGGCCGATCCAGATGCCGACGCCGTGGAAGCCGAAATGGAAGGCGAGCAGCACGCCGAGCGGCAGGCCGACGCCCCAATAGCCGATCGCGGCGTAGATCATCGGCACCTTGGTGTCGTGCAGGCCGCGCAGCATGCCGGCGGCCACCGCCTGCGCGCCGTCGAAGATCTGAAACAGCGCCGCAAACACCAGGAACGACACCGCAAGCCCGATCACCCTGGCATTGGCCGGATCGGCAAGGTCGATGAAGGCGCTGATCAACAGATGCGGCCATAGAATCATCACCAGCCCCATCAGCGCCATGAACGAAACGCCGATGACAAAGGCAGTCCAGCCGGCGCGGGAAACGCCTTCCGGATTGCCGGCGCCATGGGCAAGGCCGACACGCACGGTGACCGCCTGGTTGAGGCCGAGCGGCACCATGAAGGAGATCGAGGCGATCTGGATGGCGATCGCATGCGCGGCCAGCGAATTCGCGTCGATCAGGCCCATCAAAAGTGCCGCCGCGTTGAAGATCGTCACCTCGAAGGCAAGGATGCCGGCGATCGGCAGGCCGAGCCTCAGCAGCCCGCGAAAACGCGGCCAATCGGAACGCCAGAAGCGGCCGAACAAGCGATAGCGGCGGAATTTTTTCTCAAGCAACACCACGGCGGCCAGACCGGCAAACATCAGCGTGCTCGATAGCGAGGTCGCAAGGCCCGAGCCGGCGATGCCCATTGAGCGCATGCCGAGATTGCCGAACATGAACACCCAGTTGAAGAAGGCGTTGCAGGCAACCGCCACGAACACGATGATCAGCGCCCAGCCCGGCCGTTCCAGCGCCGAGATGAAGGAGCGCAGCACGATATAGCCATAGAAGGGCAGCACCGCCCATTGCAGCCAGTGCAGGTAAATGCCGGCCTGATGCGCGAGCTCCGGCTTCTGGCCCATGGCTAGAAGCACCTCTTCGCCATGCCAGAGGAACAGCCAGATCGGGATCGAGACGAGGACCGCCAGCCACAGGCCCTGGCGCACAGTGCGGCGCAGGTCGCGCACGGAATGGCGGCGACGGCCGAGCTCGGTCGCCATCATCGGCGAGGTCGCCAGCATCAGGCCGAGGCCGAAGATCAGCGGCATGAAATAGAGGTTGGAGCCGAGCGCGCCGGCGGCAAGCGTATCCGGTCCCAGCCGACCCATCATCATGACGTCGGTCGCGGTCATGGCGGTCTGGCCGAGATTGGTGAGCACCATCGGCCAGGCGAGCGCCAGCGTCGCCCTGATTTCCTGACGCCAAAGATTTTCCGGCGCGCGAGCGCCGGCTTCGATCGCAGACATGTTCCGCTCTTTCAGATAGCGGCGCGTCGAGACGAATCCCGGAAGCCGCACGCAACGGCGCAAAATGGCGCTGTTTGCGCCGTCTTGTGAACGAAATGCGACATATTGGCAAGGGAGGAGGCGCGGGCAGTTGTTGAGCCAGCGGAGGCGAGAGGCGCTTGCGTTCACTTGCCGGCCCGAGGCTGCTACGGATTGTCCGAAGACACGGAGCCGGCAAGGCGTGCCGGGAGGAAATGAATGCCGTTCAGGCGAAGAAAGAACACGGCCGCAATCCCGCGAACGGTGCCGGCCTTCGAGCACATCGTCACCGAGGCGAGCGACAGTTTTCTGTGGCGGCTGGACGATTATCCGTGGGAGCGCAATGTCTGGAACTTCCATCCGGAATACGAAATCCATCTTCTGAGGAAATCGTCCGGCGTGGTGCTGGTCGGCGACCACATCGGCGAGTTCGGGCCGGGCTACCTGACGATTGTCGGCGGCGGCCTGCCGCATGATTGGGTGACGGCGGTGCAGCCCGGCGAGCTGATCGAGGGCCGCGACATCGTTCTGCAGTTCGATCCCGAGCGGCTGCGCGGCTCGGCCGGGCTGCTGCCGGAACTGCGCGAGTTGGAGCCGTTCCTGGAGCGCTCGCTGCGCGGCATGGTCTTCCATGGCCAGACGGCGCTCGACGGCGCCGAGCTGATGGAAAGAATGGGACAGGTGCATGGGTTGGCAAGGTTCCGCATGTTCCTCGAACTGCTGGACCTGCTGGCCACCACCGACGAATACGAGCTCTTGTCGTCGCCGGACTTTTCCCCGCTTCTCGACGCTGCGTCGCTGGACATCATCCAGCGTTCGCTGACCTATCTGTTCCAGCATTTCGCCGAGGACCTGAAGCTGCCGGAGGTGGCGGCATTGGCCGGCATGAACGAAAGTACGTTCTCGCGTTTCTTCCAGAAGAACACCGGCAACTCCTTCAGCGACCACCTCGCCAAGCTGAGGCTTTGGCAGGCATGCAAGCTGCTCGCCGACACCGAGATCCCGATCACCGACATCTGCTTCCAGGTTGGCTACATGAACATCTCGAACTTCAACCGGGCCTTCCTGCGCAAGCACAAGATGACGCCGTCATCCTATCGCAAGCTGTCGCGGCAACGGCTGACGCTGCGGGCGTGATCGGGTCGAGAACCGGTTCTCCTGATACTCGTGTGACGGGCAGACTCGGCCTTCTCGGTTTTTTGCGGCGCACAATGCATAAAAGTACAGGTCTGATGCAACGGGGCTTCTAGTCTCGCTCCTTCCAACTGCTCATTTTGGCGACGGGTGGCAGGTCACCCGGGCGACGGTGAGGGTCGCTTAGCCTGACGACCTCCGCTTCCCGCGAGTGTTCCTGGAGGAGAAAAATCAATGAAATCAACCCGGCTCGCTGCCAGCCTCGGCGCAGCGTTCGTGCTTACCGCTTCCGTATCAACCGCAGCACTGGCGCAGGCCCCGGTCTGCTCGGCACCGGTCAAGGTGCTGGCGCAGCCGCGTGACGGGCTGACGCTTCTGGAGGACTCCAAGGACGAGTTCAAAAAGCTCTCCGGCGCTTCCTTCCAGATCGACTACCTCAACGAGAACGACCGCCGCGCAAAGTCGCGCGCCGACGCCTCCACCGTCGGCAACTACAACGTCTATTATGTCGACGAGGCCAATGTCGCGCTGTTCGCGTCCTCGGGCTGGATCGCGCCGCTGACCGATTATTATCCGGCTGAGTACGACTTCGCCGATTTCGATCCGGGCCGCCAGAAGGTCGCCACCTATGATGGAAAAGTCTGGTTCGCGCCGCTGACCGGCGGCGGCGACCTGATGGTCTATCGCAAGGACGTGCTGGAGGCCGCCGGCATCCAGCCGCCGAAGACGCTCGACGAGCTGATCGCCGACGTGGCCAAGCTGAACGATCCCGACAAGGGCATGTACGGCATCGCGCTGCGCGGCGCGCGCGGCTCGGGCGCAATGTCTGGCGCTGGATGCCTTTCTTCAAGGCCTATGGCGGCAAGTGGTTCGATGGCGACAAGCCGGCATTCAATTCGGACGCGGCCCTCAAGGCGACAGAGACATATCTGAAACTGTTCAAGGACTCCGCACCCGGCACGCAGACCGGCAGCTGGGATGAATCGACCGGGGCCTTCCTGTCCGGCCAGGTCGCCATCCTCGTCGAATCGACGCCGTTGTCCGGCATGGCGGTCGATCCCAAGACCTCGCAGGTGGTCGGCAAGGTCGGCTTCCTGCCGCCACCCTCGCCGCTGCCCGGCGGCGGCTACGGCCACGGGCTCGCCATAGGCACCAAGGCCAACGCGGACGACGCCTCGAAGAAATGCGCCGGCCTGTTCATCGCCTGGGCGACGTCGAAGGAGAACGAGAAGCGCCGGCTCGACGCGCATCAGTTCGGCGAGCTCAACCGCACCAGCATCCTGTCCAGCAAGGAATTCGCCGACATCTACGGCGCCGATCTCGGCCAGGCGCTGGCCGATACCGGCAAGGTGACCGCGGTGAACTTCTGGCAGGATCCGCGCTGGCCCGACCTCGGCGACCGCTGGGGCATCATCCTGGAGGAGCTGGTCACCGGCACGCGCACCGACATCAAGGGCGGCCTCAACGAGCTCGAGGCCTATGCGGACGAGCTGGTGAAGAAGAAGTAATCCTCCCGCCCGTGGCGCGCGGTCCGCGGCATTCGCCGGAATGCCGGGACCCATGCGCCGCGGGTTCACGCCAGCGATCCGATCTCTTTGTTTGAACGCAATTCCGGACGGAAAATCGCGTCACACTTTTCCTGGAATTGCTCCGATACCCGAGGACAGGCAATGCGCCGACGCTCTTCCCTGCCAGTCACCTTTCTGGTTCCGACGCTCGTGATCCTTTTGGTCCTGTCGATGGTGCCGACGCTCTACGCCATCGTGATCGCGCTGCAGAACCGCGAGCTGAGCGCGCCGGGCTATTCCTGGGTCTGGTTCTCGAACTTCGGCGACCTCTTCCTCGACCGCCGCTTCCTCAATGCGGTCTGGGTTTCGGTGAAATGGGAAATCGTCACCGTCGTGGCGACGATGGTGGTGGCCATCGGCCTGGGTGTGCTGATGTTCGAGGTCGCCTCGCCGCGCTTGCGCAACATCTACTGCCTGCTGTTCATCATCCCGGTGCTGTTGCCGCGCGTCTCGGCCGCCTTTGTGTGGAAGTTCGCCTATCACCCGCTCTACGGCATCGCCACCTATCCCTACCGGCTGATCACCGGCGGGCTGATCTTCGATCCGCTGTCCAAGGCCTCGACGGCCCTGTTCGCCGTCGCCTCGGTCGATGTCTGGCAATGGGGACTCTTCTTCGCCGTCATCGTGCTGAAGCTGCTCGATACCTTGCCGCCGCAACCGATCGAGGCGGCTCGACTCGATCACGCCAAACGCTGGCAGATCCATGCCTATGTGACTTTGCCGATGCTCAAGGCGCCGCTGATCAGCTTGATGTTCGTCAAGATGATCGAGTCGCTGCGCTCCTTCGACCTCATCTATGTGATGACGCGCGGCGGGCCGGGCGTCGCGACCGAGACGCTCGACATGTATGCCTTCTCACAAGGCTTCATCGAATCCGGCAAGGTCTCCTACGCCTCGGCCATGGCGGTGCTGATGATGATCGCGACAGTCATCACCTTCACCATGCTCTGGAAGCGGGTGCAGGCATGAGGCCCGGCCGCTTGCTCGCCAAGGCCATCCTGGCGCTGGCCGGGTTCCTGGCCGTGTTCCCACTGGTCTGGACGGCGCTCAATGCGCTGAAGAACAATGTCGACATCATCACGCGCGTGCCGCGGCTGGTGTTTTCGCCGACGCTTGCCAACATCAGCTACATCCTTGGCCGCGACAGCGTGCTGACCGGCCTCTACAATTCGGTTGTCGCCTGCGGCGCGGCCG
Source organism: Mesorhizobium loti (assembly GCF_001510895.1). GTDB lineage: Bacteria > Pseudomonadota > Alphaproteobacteria > Rhizobiales > Rhizobiaceae > Mesorhizobium > Mesorhizobium loti_A. Next base: position 14,686 of record NZ_LPWA01000132.1, read on the forward strand.
TGCTGATCGGCGTCGCGCTCGGCCTGCCGGCGGCCTATGCGGTGGCGCGCTATCCCAACCGCTTTGCCGGCGACATCCAGTTCTTCGTGCTGTCGTTGCGCTTCTTGCCGCCGGTGGCGGTGGCCATACCGCTGATGGTGATCTGGCTTCAGGTCGGACTCTACGACACCTTGCCGGCGCTCATCGTCACCTATTCGCTGCTCACCATCTCGGTGATCATGTGGCTGGCGATCCCCGCCTTCCAGGGCGTGCCGAAGGAGGTCGAGGAGGCGGCCTTCGTCGATGGGTACGGCGCCTACTCGGTGTTCTGGCGGATTGCGCTTCCCGTTGCCGCGCGCTCGCTCGCCGGCGCGATCGCCTTCAGCTTCGTGCTGGTCTGGAACGAGTTCCTGATCGCGCTGATGCTGTCGAGCTCCAACGCCAAGACGCTGCCGATCGTGGCTTCCGAGCTCTCGCAGCAGGGCATGAACGTGCCGTGGGGGATCCTCAATGCCTCCGTGGTGCTCCTGTCGCTGCCGCCGCTGCTGTTCCTCGGCGTGCTGAGCGGCTTCCTGAATTCCGTTTTCCGGCAAAAGAAAAGTTGATGCGAGGATACCCGATGCGGGCACTGGTGCTTGAGAAAAAAGGCGAACTGTCGCTGCGCGAGATCGCGCTGCCGCTCGACGTCGGACCGGACGACGTCAGGATCGCCATCCACACGGTCGGCGTCTGCGGCAGCGACGTGCATTACTACACGCACGGCGCCATCGGCAGCTATATCGTACGCCAGCCGATGGTGCTCGGCCACGAAGCCTCGGGCACGATCGTCGAGGTCGGCGCCAATGTCACGAGCCTGAAGGTCGGCGATCGCGTCTGCATGGAACCCGGTGTTCCGAACCTATCATCGCGCGCGACGAAGCTCGGCATCTACAATGTCGATCCGGACGTCACATTCTGGGCAACGCCGCCCGTGCATGGTGTGCTTGCCCCTCAAGCGGTTCATCCTGCGGCCTTCACCTACAGGCTGCCGGACAATGTCTCCTTTGCCGAGGGCGCAATGGTCGAGCCCTTCGCCATCGGCATGCAGGCGGCAACGCGTGCGCGGATCGTTCCCGGCGATATCGCCGCCGTGGTCGGCTGCGGGCCGATCGGCATCATGATCGCGCTCGCGGCTTTGGCCGGCGGCTGCTCCAAAGTGCTGATCTCCGATTTTTCCGCCCCGAAGCTGGAGATCGCGGCGCGCTATCCAGGCATCGTGCCGGTCAATATCGGCGAGCAGTCGCTGGTCGACGCCGTCGCGGCCGCGACCGGCAATTGGGGGGCCGACATCGTCTTCGAGGCGAGCGGCAGCCCGAAGGCTTTCGCCGATCTGTTCGATGTCGTGCGGCCGGGCGGCGCCGTGGTGCTTGTTGGGCTGCCGGTGGAGCCGGTCAGCCTCGACGTGCCGGCGGCGATCTCTAAGGAGGTGCGCATCGAAACCGTGTTCCGCTATGCCAACATCTTCGATCGCGCGCTGCAGCTGATCGCCTCCGGCAAGGTCGACCTCAAGCCGCTGATCACCGGCACCTATGATTTCTCTGAAAGCATCAAGGCCTTCGAGCGGGCGGCCCAGGGCAGCCCGCTGGACGTCAAGCTGCAAATCCTGCTTACCGGCGAGAAGGGCTGAGAAATGTCCGCGATCACCTGCACCCATGTCGACAAGGCCTACGGCGCCACGACGGTCATCCGCGATCTCAACCTCTCGATCGAGGAGCACGAATTCGTCGTGTTCCTCGGCCCATCCGGTTGCGGCAAGTCCACTCTGCTCAGGATGCTGGCCGGGCTGGAAGACATCAGCGGCGGCGAGGTGTCGATCGGCGGCAAGGTGGTGAACGATCTCGATCCTGGCGACCGCGGCATTGCATGGTGTTCCAGAACTATGCGCTCTATCCGCATATGACCATCTTCGACAACATCGCCTTCGGGCTTCGGCGGCAAAAAGTGCCCGGGGCCGAGATCAAGAAGCGGGTCGACGCCGTGTCCAAAACGCTCGGTCTCGAGCCCTATCTCGGCCGCAAGCCGACCGAGCTTTCCGGCGGCCAGCAGCAGCGCGTGGCGATCGCGCGCGCCATGATCAAGACGCCGAAAGTGTTCCTGTTCGACGAGCCGCTGTCCAACCTCGACGCCAAGCTGCGCAACCATATGCGCGTCGAGATCGCCAGGCTGCACCAGTCGCTGAAGACCACGACCGTCTATGTCACGCATGACCAGTTGGAAGCGATGACGCTGGCCGACCGCATCGTGCTCTTGAAGGACGGCGTGATCGAGCAGATCGGCTCGCCGGCGGAGATATACCGCCGTCCGGGCAACATGTTCGTGGCCGGCTTCATCGGCACGCCGAACATGAATTTTGTCGAAGTGACGATCGGCCGCTCGGGAAACGGCTGGACGCTGACCGGCGCCGGAACGGTTTTTCGATCGAGGGCCAGGGATTCCATCTGCAGCAGGGCGACCGCGCCGTGCTCGGCATCCGGCCCCCGGACCTGAAGACGGCAGGCGCCGATGCGGGCAGCAACGTGCTGCGGGGCACGGCCGACCTCATCGAGTTCCACGGCAATGACGCGCTGGTGACGTTCGGCTCCGGCGACAAGGAGATCAGCGCGCTGGTGCCGGCCCGCGAATGTCCGGAATTGCGCGCGCCAGTCCGCTGCACGTTCGACCAGGAAAGCATCCATCTATTCGATGCGGCGACCGGTATGTCGCTGCGCAAACAGTAGCTCGGCATCCTGCTCTACCCTATCGCGTCGAGCGCCTGCCTTTGCCGGTGCATTTCGAGGAAAATCCGGTAGTCGCGGTCGAAGCGGGCGCCGGCGGCGGGGTTCGAGGGCCGCGTCTTGCCGCCTTGCTGCATGGCGACACAGGCCGCGTTCAAGTCGGCATAAAGCCCGGCGGCCGTCGCAGCCACCATGCCGGTGCCGAGCAGCACCGCCTCGTCGGCGAGCGGCTCGATGACGGTGCAGCCGGTGGCGTCGGCATAGAGCTCCATCAAAAGCGGATTCTTGGTGTGGCCGCCGGTGACGTGCAGCGTGTCGATCAAGTAGCCGTTCTCGTTCAGCGCCTCCAGCACATGGCGCACGCCAAGCGCGATGCCGACGGCGGTGCGCCAGTAGAGCTTGCACAGGCTGTCGAAAGAGGAGTCCAGCGTCAGCCCGCTGACGACGCCGACCGCGTGCGGGTCGGCGAGCGGCGAGCGGTTGCCGTGGAAATCCGGCAGGACGTGCAGCCGTGCTGCCAGCGCATCGCCCTCCACGGCGCGCAACTCGGCGACGCGCCTGGCGATCCTGGCATGCATCGCGGCATCCGGCTCGCCGCCGGCGCCGTGCCAGCGGATGATGTGGTCGAGCAGCGCGCCGGTCGCCGACTGGCCGCCTTCCGACAGCCACAGCTTCGGCAGCGCCGCGCCATAATAAGGGCCCCAGACGCCGGCGAAGGGCTGCGGATCCTGCGACATCGCCATGACGCAGGACGAGGTGCCGGCGATCAGCGCCAGGTGACGGCTGATATCCGTCTCGTCGCCGGCGAATCCGCCCAGAACACCGAGCGCGCCGGCATAGGCGTCGATGACCCCGGCGCCGACGCGGCATTTTTCGGTCAAGCCCAGATCGGCCGCCGCTTGCGCCGTCAGCGGGCCGATATCGGCGCCGACCGGGCTCGCCTTTTCCGGCAGGTTGCCGTGCTCGAAGAGATCGCCGAGACCGACGATCTCGAAGAAGTCGCGCCGCCAGCCCGTCTTTTCATGCGCCAGATAGGTCCATTTTGCCGTCAGCGTGCATTGCGAGCGGGCGAGCGAGCCGGTCGCCTTCCAGGTCAGGAAATCGGCGAGATCGAACAGATAGCCGGCTTCGTTCCATGTCCCTGGCAGGTTGCGCTTCAGCCACATCAGCTTCGGCGTTTCCATTTCCGGAGACATCACGCCGCCAATATAGTCGAGCACGGCATGGCCGCTTCTCGTGCACTCGTCAGCCTCGGCGATAGCGCGGTGATCGAGCCAGACGATTGTGTCCCAACGCCTCTCACCGGTGACCGAGACGCTGAGTTGGTCGCCCTGCCTGTTTCGCACCACAAGCGAGCAGGTGGCATCGAAGGAGATGCCGACGATATCCGATGCGGCGACGCCAGCTTTCTCGCGCGCGGCGCGCACGGCGGTGCAGACGGCCGACCAGATATTTTCCGAATCATGCTCGGCGTGATCGGGTTTGGGCTGTTGCATGGCGATCGGCCGCTCGGCGCGGCCGAGCAGATTGCCTTTTGAGTCGAGAATGCCCGCGCGAGCGCTCCCGGTGCCGACATCGACCGCGCAAACGAAACTCGTCAAGATGCTTCTTCTCTCGCTCCCAGGCCTGCAATCAGATCGGGCAATTGCAGCATGTCAGCGAATATAAAGTCCGGTTCGGTCGACGCAAGCCGCGCCTTCAAGGCGGGGTTGTTCGCGTGCGAGCCGCCGGTGAAGGCAAAGACGCGCATGCCCGCCGCCCGCGCCGCTGCAACGCCGGCCGGGCTGTCCTCGATGACCAGGCATTTGCGTGGTTTGGCTCGCATGGTGGCGGCGGCATGGAGGAACAGATCCGGCGCCGGCTTGCCGCGCTTCACCATGGCGGCGCTGAAGAGATTGGGCTCCAGCAAGTCCAGCAGGCCGGTGACGTCGAGCGCGTGGCGAATGCGCTCCAGCGTGCCGGAAGAGGCGACGCAACAGGGCAAGCCCAGCCTCGGCAGGACTTCCTTGATGCCGGGAATCGGCTTCAGCTCCTCACGGAACTTGCGCATCAGCGCGACGCGCATGACGGTCAGATGCTGGTCGCTGATCTCGATCCCGAAATCGCTGCCGAGGATCTCGCGCACGCTCTTCATGCTCTTGCCGAGGAAATGCTCGTAGGCGGCGTCCTCGCTGACAGTGCCGCCGGCAAGCTCGATCATGCCGAGCAGCGCCGAAACCGAAAGCGCTTCGCTGTCGACCAGGACGCCGTCACAGTCGAAGATGACCAGTTCGGGCGTCATTCCGGTTGCTTCCAGCGGCTTCAGAGCTTGCCGGCGAGATAGCGCGTCAGGGTTTCGCGCGCGCCGTTCGCCCACAGCACGTCGAGCGCATGGGCAAAAGCTTCGGCGAAGACGGGCGAGCGGCCGACATCGCCATAGATGTCGTCCATGGCAAGCCAGGCACCGGGCTTGTCCTTTGCCGCTTTCGCGGTCGCCTGCATGCGGTCCCAGCTCGGATCGTTCGGCTCGATGACGGCGCCGCTGTCGGTGGTGCCGAAACAGTAGCGGCACCAGAGCGCCGATTCCAGCGCGAGGCCGGCGACGCCCTTGCCCGCCTTCAGTCGGTCGGCAATGGTCGGGATGATGAATTTCGGCTGCCGGTTGGAGCCGTCGAGGCAAAGCCGGCGGATGGTGTCGCCGATCTTCGGGTTGGAGAAGCGGCGCTCGATGAGCTGGTAGTAGTCCTCAAGCACCGTGTCCGGCACCGGCGGCACGGTCGGGATGATCTCATCGCGTTCCAGCTTGGCGAGGAAGCCGCGCACCAGCGGCTCCTGCATCGCCTCGTGGACGAAATGGATGTCCATCAGCCCGGCCGGATAGGCGATGGTTGCATGGCCGCCGTTGAGGATGCGGATCTTCATCAGCTCGTAAGGCGAGACATCCTTGACGAACTGCACGCCGGCCTTTTCCAGCGGCGGCCGGCCGGCGGTGAAATGATCCTCCAGCACCCATTGCTTGAACGGCTCGCAGAAGACCGGCCAGTTGTCCTCAAGTCCGAAATCGCTGGCCAGGATGCCGCGCTCGCGGTCGGTGGTGGCCGGCGTGATGCGGTCGACCATGCCGTTTGGGAAAGCGACATTGTCCCGCACCCAGTCGGCCAGATCCTCGTCGATCAGCCGAGCAAGGCCGATCACGCCATCGGAGGTGACGTGGCCGTTGTGGGGGATGTTGTCGCAGGACATGACGGTGAAGGGCACTATGCCGTCGGCGCGGCGGCGCACCAGCCCGGCAAGGACGATGCCGAAGACGGTCTTCGGCGCAGCACCCGGCTCAGCGTCGGCGACGATGTCGGGATGTGCCGGGTTGAACTTGCCGGAGGCCGGGTCGATGAAATAGCCGCCCTCAGTAATGGTCAGCGAAACGATTTTGATCGCCGGGTCGGCGAGTTGTTCGATGATCGCCTGGGCATCGCCGGGCATCAGGAAGTCGATCATGGCGCCGGTCACGCGAGCGCTCATATGGCCGGAATCCTGCTCGACCACGGTGGTCAGCCAATCCTGTTCTTCGAGCTTGCCCCGGCCGATCTTCTCGCCCTCGAACACGCCGGCACCGATCAGCGCCCAGTCATGGCCGAGGCCGGAATTGAACAGGTCGTCGAGATAGACGGCCTGGTGCGAGCGGTGGAAGTTGCCGACGCCGAAATGGACGATGCCGGCTTTCAGAGAGGAGCGGTCGTATTTCGGGCCGGAAACCTTCGAAGGAAGCTTTGCGAGGTTCGAGGAAGAGAGTTTCACGGTCATCTGCTTTTACCCTTTGGCCGATACGCGGCCTGACAATTCCGCCTGTCCCCGCCCCGTGGGAGAGCGGTGAGGGACGGTGCAGGCTGTTCCGTGCCGCCCCTCACCTGCCCCTCGACGCATCTTCCCGGAGGAAGGGAGATGCGCCTTCCCCCTCAACTCATCCATTGGCCGCCATCGACATTGTAGGTCTGGGCGACAATGTATTCGGCCTCGTCGCTGGCGAGGAAAACCGCCATGCCGGTCAGGTCTTCCGCCCGGCCCATGCGGCCGTAAGGCACGCTCTCGCCGACCAGGCGCTTCTTCTCGCCTTTCGGCCGGTTCTCGTATTTGGCGAACAGCGAATCGACGTGATCCCAATGCTCGCCGTCGACGACGCCCGGCGCGATGGCATTGACGTTGATGCGGTGCTTGATCAGGTCGAGCCCCGCCGACTGGGTCAGCGAAATGACGGCAGCCTTGGTGGCGCAATAGACCGCGACCAGCGGCTCGCCGCGACGCCCGGCCTGGCTCGCCATGTTGATGATCTTGCCGCCCCGGCCAGCGGCGATCATCGATCGCGCGGCGGCCTGCAGCATGAACAGCGTGCCGGCGACATTGACGGAGAAGAGTCTTTCGTAGCTCGCCCGGCCGATCTCGACGATGGACGCCAGGTCGAACAGCGCGGCGTTGTTAATCAGGATGTTCAAGCCGCCGGCCTTTGCCTCGACCGCTTTCACCGCAGCCTCGATCGAGGCCTGATCGGTGACGTCGAGCTTGACCGCATGGGCGGCCGGACCGATCGCCTTCGCCGTCGCCTCCGCCGCCTCGAGGTTGATGTCGGCAATCGCCACCGTCGCGCCTTCGCGCACATAGGCTTCGGCGAAGGCCCTGCCGATGCCACGCGCCGACCCGGTGATCAGCGCCGATTTGCCCTTAAGCCTCACTGCGCCAGCGCCTTGCCGTCGGCGCCGAAGCGATGGAGCTTGGTCTTGTCGGGCGTCAGATAGACGGTGTCGCCGTGCTTCACGGCGACCTCGCCGTCGGCGCGCACATTGATCGTGCCGATGCCGTCCGTCTGGACATGCAGGAAGGTATCGGAGCCGAGATGCTCGGCAACGCCCACCGTCGCCTTCCAGTCGCCAGCCGTGGTGGAGATGTTGATATGCTCGGGCCGGATGCCGATGGTCTTGGCGCCGTATTTGTCGGCCGGCGCGCCTTCGATGAGGTTCATCTTGGGCGAGCCGATGAAGCCGGCGACGAAGAGGTTCCTCGGCGTGCGGTAGAGCTCCATCGGCGAGCCGACCTGCTCGATGTTGCCGGCATTGAGCACGACGATCTTGTCGGCCATGGTCATGGCCTCGACCTGGTCGTGGGTGACATAGATCATCGTCGTCTTCAGCTGATGATGCAGCTCGCTGATCTCCAGCCGCATGGTGCCGCGAAGTGCTGCGTCGAGGTTCGACAACGGCTCGTCGAACAAGAAGGCCGAGGGCTGGCGCACGATGGCGCGGCCGATGGCGACGCGCTGGCGCTGGCCGCCGGAGAGCTGGCCCGGACGACGCTCGAGATAGTTGGTGAGGTTCAGGACGCGCGCGGCGTCCTTGACCTTCTTGTCGATGGTCGCCTGGTCCTCGCCGGCCATCTTCAGCGGGAAGGCGATGTTCTTGGCGACCGTCATATGCGGGTAGAGCGCATAGGACTGGAAGACCATGGCGAGCTTGCGCTTGGCCGGCGCTTCCTGGGTTACGTCGCGGCCATCGATGCTGATGGTGCCGCCGCTGGTGTCCTCGAGCCCGGCGATCAGCCTGAGCAGCGTGGACTTGCCGCAACCCGACGGACCGACGAACACCACGAACTCGCCGTCCTCGATATTGAGGTCGATGTTCGGAATGATCGTCGTCGACCCGAAGGACTTGGAGACGTTCTTGAGTGTGATGTTTCCCATGGTTTCCTCCCGGGGGATTTTCGTCGTCCGCTCGGCGCGCGGCTTACTTCGCGGCGCCACCCCTATTTCACAGCACCAAATGTCAGGCCGCGCACCAGCTGCTTCTGGCTGAACCAGCCCATGATCAGGATCGGCGCGATCGCCAGTGTCGAGGCGGCCGAGAGCTTGGCCCAGAACAGGCCTTGCGGGCTGGAGAAGGAGCTGATGAAGGCGGTGAGCGGTGCTGCGTCGGTGGTGGTCAGCCGGATCGTCCAGAATGCCTCGTTCCAGGCCAGGATGATGTTCAACAGCATGGTCGAGGCCATACCGGGAACCGCCATCGGCGTCAGCACATAGATGATCTCGTTCCACAGCGAGGCGCCGTCCATGCGTGCCGCTTCGAGGATCTCGCCCGGGATCTCGCGGAAGTAGGTGTAGAGCATCCAGATCACGATCGGCAGGTTGATCAGCATCAGCATCACGGTGAGGCCGATGCGGCTGTCGAGCAGGCCGGTATCGCGGAAGATCAGATAGATCGGGAACAGCACCGCGACGGCCGGCATCATCTTGGTGGAGAGCATCCACATCAGGATGTCTTTGGTGCGCTTGGTCGGCGAGAAGGCCATCGACCACGCCGCCGGTATCGCGATGACGAGAGCCAGAATGGTCGAGCCTACCGACAGGATCACCGAATTCAGGAAGAACTTGAAATAGCCGCTCTGCGCCTGCACTTCGGCATAGCTTTCGGTGGTGGCCGACGGGATCAGGGCAAAGCCCTGGATCGCCTCCTGCTCCGACTTGAACGAGGTGATGATCGTGTAAAGGATCGGAAAGAAGATCAAAAGCGCGACGATCCAGGCCGCGGCGGTGGCGATCGTCTTGTGCTGGGTGGTGACTGCGCGTGCCATTCTATCCTCCCTTACTTGTCCAGGTTCTTGCCGACGGCGCGCATGACGAAGAAGGCGACGATGTTGGCGAGAATGACCGCGATGACGCCACCTGCGGACGCCTGGCCGATTTTGAACTCCAGCAACGCCTTCTGGTAGACGAGGAAGGGCAGGTTGGTGGAGGCGTAGCCCGGGCCGCCATTGGTGGTGACCAGGATCTCGGCATAGATCGAGAGCAGGAAGATCGTCTGGATCAGGATGACGACGGTGATGGCGCGCGACATGTGCGGCAGCGTCAGGTACCAGAAGCGGCTGAGGAAGCCGGCGCCGTCCATCTCGGCCGCCTCTTTCTGCTCGCCGTCAAGCGATTGCAGGGAGGTGAGCAGGATCAGCGTCGCGAAGGGCAGCCACTGCCAGGCGACGATGAGGATGACCGCCGTCAGCGGGTGCTGCCCGAACCAGTCGATGGGGGTGGCGCCGAAGAAGCGGGCAATATCGGCGAAGACGCCATATTGCGGGTGCATGATCATGTTCTTCCAGACAAGTGCCGCGACCGGCGGCATGACGAAGAACGGCGAGATGACGAGGATGCGCACGAACCCCTGACCCCAGATCGGCTGGTCGAGGAGCAGCGCCAAAAGGATACCGCCGATAACGGTGATGGCCAGCACGCTGACGACGATGGTCAGCGTGTTGAGGATCGACTGCAGGAAGGCAGGGTTGGAATAAAAGAGCTTGTAGTTGGAGAACCAGACGAACCCGTCGCGGATCGGATTGAGCGGGTTGTACTGGAGGAACGAGAACCAGATCGTGAAGACCAGCGGCACGATCATCCAGATGAACAGCAGGATCACCGATGGCGCCATCATGAAACGGGCAAGCGAGCGGGTTTGCTGAGTAGCCATGACGGTCACCCTCCAAAGGTCAGCCGGAATTTCAGAGTCGTGCCAGAGTTTTCCTGATTGCAAAGGTGGCCGCCCGACCTGGGTTTCGGGCGGCCAATGCCGGTCATGATGCGCTACCGGCGTTCGGCACCGGGAGGAGCCTTACTTGATATAGCCGCCTTCGGTCATCGCGGCGGTCGCCGCGTCCTGCGCCTGCTTCAGCGCGTCGTCGACGCTCGACTGGCCGGCAAGAGCGGCTGAGAAGAGCTGGCCGACGGTGGTGCCGAGACCCTGGAATTCAGGGATGGCGACGAACTGCACGCCGACATAGGGCACCGGCTTGACCGTCGGATGCGTCGGATCGGCGGCGTTGATGGAGTCCAGCGTCATCTTCGCGAAGGGAGCGGCCTTCTGGTACTCCGGATTGGCGTAGAGCGAGGTGCGCGTTCCGGGCGGTACGTTGGCCCAGCCTTCCTTCGAAGCGACCAATTCAGCATAGTGCTTGCTGGTTGCCCACGACACGAACTTCTCGGCGGCGTCCGCCTTCTTGGTGCCGGCGGGGATCCCCAGCGACCATGCCCACAACCAGTTGCCGCGCTTGCCGAGGCCGGTGTCCGGCGCCAGCGCATAGCCGACCTTGTCGGCAACCTGCGAGGCCTTCGGATCGGAGACGAAGGAGGCGGCGACGGTGGCGTCGATCCACATGCCGCACTTGCCCTGCTGGAAGAGCGCCAGGTTCTCGTTGAAGCCGTTGGACGAAGCGCCCTCCGGGCCATCGGCCTTCATCAGGTCGACATAGAACTGCAGCGTGTTCTTCCATTCCGGCTGGTCGAACTGCGGCTTCCAGTTCTCGTCGAACCAGCGGGCGCCGAAGGAGTTCGACATGGCGGTGAGGAAGGCCATGTTCTCGCCCCAGCCGGCCTTGCCGCGCAGACACACGCCGTTCACGCCGTTGGCGCGGTCGGTCATCTTGTCGGCGGCCTGCTTGATGAAGTCCCAGGTCGGCGCGTCGGGCATCTTGAGGCCGGCCTTCTCCATCAGGTCCTTGCGGTACATGACGAAGGAGCTCTCGCCGTAGAAGGGCGCGGCATAGAGCTTGCCGTCGACCGACAGGCCGCCGGCGATGGCCGGGATGATGTCCTTGACGTCGTAGTCGTCGCCTAGCTTGTCGAGCGGCAGCAGCCAGCTCTGCTTGGCCCAGATCGGAACCTCATAGGTGCCGATGGTCATGACGTCGTACTGGCCGCCCTTGGTGGCGATGTCGGTGGTGACGCGCTCGCGCAGCACGTTCTCTTCAAGCGTGACCCAGTTGAGCTGGATATCGGGGTTAGCCTTGGTGAAGTCGTCCGTCAGCTTCTGCATGCGGACCATGTCGCCATTGTTGACGGTGGCGATGGTGATGGATTCGGCATGCGCGGCGAATGCAAGGGCGCTGGCCGACAACAGGCCCAGGGTGAGCGTGCGAAGTTTCATCAATTCCTCCCATAAACCAAGATGAGCATTTGCCTTGGTTGTGGGCAATTACTCACTAAGCGTGAATTATGTCAAGCGGATTCGATGCTGCAGCGCAGCAGAAATCGGCGTCGCGCCCGCTTGGCAGCGCAACGGTGGGTCTATCTGGGCGGCTGGTGTGGTGCCTGGCTATTGGCAGGCGATCTCGGCGAGGATCCAGTCGCGGAAGGCGCGGATCTTCGGCACGTTGCGCCGGGCGGTAGGATAGACCAGCCAGTAGGCATGGCCGTCGTCGCCGACAAGGTCGAAGGGCTGGATCAGCCGGCCGTCGGCGAGTTCATTCTTGAACAAGGCCTTGGTGACGATGGCTACCCCCTGCCCGGCCATCGCGGCATTGGCCTCATAGGCCTGCGCGCCCATGCTGGTGCCGGGACGGCTGGCGAGTTCCTCGGCCGGTAGACCCGCGAGCGCGAACCATTCCTGCCACCAGATGTCGCCCGGATCGAGGATTGGCAGCTTCAGCAGGTCGGCCGGCTCCTTGACGCCGCCGATGCTCGCCGCGAGCCTGGGGCTGAGCACCGGGGTGAAGTCGGCCCTGAACAGCATATGCGTTTCCACGCCCGGCCATTTGCCGCCGCCGGAGCGAATGGCGATGTCGATATCCTCGCGGGCGAAATCGACGACGCGGTTCGAGGTGTCGACGCGCACGGCAAGCGAGGGGTGCGCGACCTGGAAGGAACCAAGGTGCTGCGCCAGCCAGTTCGAGGCGAAGGTGAGCAAGGTGGAAACACAGAGCACGCCGTCGGCACCGGCCCGGGCGGCCGAGTAGGCGCCGCTCAGCAGCGCAAACGCCTCGCTGACGGCCGGCGCGAGGCGCTGGCCGGGCTCGGTCAGCTCGATCTGCCGCGGACGGCGCAGGAACAGCGGCGCGCCGATGCGCTCCTCGAGCAGCTTGATCTGATAGCTCGCGGCCGCCTGCGTCATGCCGAGCTCCTCGGCTGCCTTGGTGAAGGAGAGATGCCTGGCCACGGCCTCGAACACCCGGATCGCCTGCAGCGGCGGGAGCTGGACATTCTGCCGGGCGCTCAGATCGGGCATAAGGCCTCCTTATGGGTCATGATCGACGTTTGATTGGAAGCACCTGCCGATCAACCCGATATTTGGGGTCGACGATCAATCCAGTTCAAGCATGGCGAAGGCTGACGATCATGACCACGATGCAGGAAAAATTTGTTTCGACCCCGTCGCGCAGTTGGATTTCGCTGCTGGCGCGGGAATTTTCATGGCTCGCCAGCCGCAAGCGCGGCTATGTCGATGTCCGGGAATTGTCGCCGCATCTGCAGCGGGACATGGGTTTCCTCGACGGCAACGATCCCCGCGAACGCTACGAGTAGCCGGCTCTTTTTTATCGACTTTATCGGCGAGCGGCGTGGCCCTTCCGGGATTCCAGATCCGGTCACGCGCCGCCGAGTAGCGCTGCGGCCGTCCGCTCATCGGTGATGAGGCCGTTGACCAGCCGCCGGTTCACGGCGGCGAGGATGCCCGGCAGCTTGCGATCGCCCATGGCAAGCGCGATGACCAGCGACTTCTCGCGCGACGGCAAGGCGGCGGACGACACGCGATCGTTGGTAATGCCTTCGATCATGCGGCCTTCGCGGTCGAACACCCAGCCGACGATCTCGGCGACGCCGCCGGCCTTCTGCAGCGCCTTCAATTCTCCCTCCGAAATGAAGCCGTCCTCATAGAGCGGCGCCTTCGGGCCGAGGTCGCCGATGCCGACGAAGGTGACGTCGGCCTCCGCAGCGAGCGCTAGCGTCGGCTGGATCATCGGCTGGCTGAGCAGCATGTCGCGCTCTTCCGGCGAGGAAGCGATGACCGGCAGCGGCATCGGGAAGGAGCGCGCCTTGACCCGGTCGGCCATGGTGAAGATGACGTTGTAGAAGGCGGCCGAGCCGTCGGGCGAGATGTTGCCGGTCAAGGACACCACCTTGTGCTGCGGACACTCCATCGGCGGCAATTGCTCGATCGCCGCCTTCAGCGTACGCCCGGTGCCGATCGCCATAACGATGGGCGTGGCCGAGCGCAGCCGCCGCTCGATCTCGGCCGCGGCCGCCTCGGCGATACCGATCGTCGTCGAGGACGAGGTCGGATCGCTCGGCACCACTTCGACCAGGTCGAGCGCGAAGCGCGACTTCAGCCGCGCGGCAAGGTCGAGGCAATTGGCGATCGGATGATCGACGCGGACCTTGATCAGCCCTTCCGACATCGCCAGCGACACCAGCCGCTGCGCCGTCTGCCTGGAAATGCCTAATTTGGCGGCGATCTGGTCCTGCGTGTTGCCGGCGACATAATAGAGCCAGCCGGCGCGCGCGGCGTCGTCCAACCTGGTGTTGCCGGTTTCCTGTCGCGAGTTCACATCCTGCCTCCCCAGCCCGCATGTGGGCGGGCGCTATAGATTACAGCGAAAGCGGCTGTGCGCAATTGTCAATTGAAAGAGCAATTGCTTGGGACGAGTATCTGCTATGATTTGACCAATTCGCTCCTGCCGCAGCCATTTGCCGGCGAGGCGGTTTATCTCGGCGCGCAAACGCATTAAGGGATCGGCAAAAGGAGCCTTGCATGACGCCGAAAGCGGTTTTCTGGGACATGGACGGAACGCTGGTCGACAGCGAGCCGCTGCACGAGGCCGCACTTGTGGCCGCTCTGCGCAGCGTCGGCATCGCGCCGCCGACCGATCTGCACGAACGGGTGCTCGGCGTCGCGGCATGGCCGGTCTATGAGATGCTGCGCGACCAGTTCGGCCTCGACCTGCCCTTCGACGATTGGATCGTGCGCAAGTACGATCACTACCTGCCGATGGCCGAGACGCTGAAGCCGCGCCCCGGCGCGATCGAGGTGTTCAACGAATTGCGGGCACTGGGCGTCGAGCAGGCGGTGGTGTCCAATTCCGATCGGCTGATCGTCGACGCCAATCTAGCCGCGGTCGGTCTCGTCTATCCCGGCATGCACACGGTGAGCCGCAACGACGTTCGCCTGGGCAAGCCGCATGCGGAACCCTTCCTGCGTGCTGCCTATCTCGCCGGCGTCGATCCGGCCGCGGCAATCGCGGTCGACGACAGCCACACCGGCGCCATGGCCGGACTGGCTGCGGGCATGAAGACGATCTTCTGGCCGGAGGCGCCGATGGAAGGACCGCCCGGCGCCATCGTGATCAACAGCGCGGATGAACTGCGCAAAGCGCTCGGGCTGTAATCAGTTCCTGTAGACCGGCTCTTCCTCGTCGAGGATCGCTTTCAACTCGGAAAGATGACGCTCGGCCTGGCCGGGATAGTCGTCCATCTCGCTTGCCGCCTTTTCGGCAATCGCATCGGAGAGCGTGCGCAGCGGGCGACCGGTCCACAGCGCCTTGATGTAAGTCTCGGCGGCGCGCTCGAAATAGAACATGCGGTTGAAGGTGTCGGCGACGGTGTCGCCGATGACCATGACGCCGTGATTGCCCATGACCATCACCTTGACCTTCGGGTCGGTCAGAAGCTGCGAGCAGCGCTCTCCCTCTTCCTCGAAGGCCAGCCCGCCGTAGTGGGCGTCGACGACATGGCGGTTGAAGAACATGGCCGAGTTCTGGTCGATCGGCGGCAGCGTCGAATCGGCGAGCGAGGCAAGCACGGTGGCATGGATCGAATGCACATGCATGGCGCAGCGCGCATGCGGCACGTTGCGGTGGATGGCGCCGTGCAGGCCCCAGGCGGTCGGATCGGGCGCGTTGGGGCCGGAGAGCGTGTCGGGATCATTGGCGTCGATCAAAAGCAGGTCGCTCGCCTTGATGCGCGAGAAATGCACCTGGTTGGGATTCATCAGGAATTTGGTGCCGTCCTCATTGACCGACAGCGAAAAGTGATTGGCCACCGCCTCGTGCATGTTGAGGCGCGCCGTCCAGCGGAAGGCGGCGGCGAGATCGACGCGCTCCTCGTAGTAGGGCAGGTTGGTCAGCGGTTCCTTCTGCAGGCGCGCAACGCTCATCGACTATCCTCCGGTTTTCCGAAGAATGCCGCGCGAAGCCGTGGCCAGCAACCGTAAACTGGTGGGTCAGGCCAAACGATCGGTCAGGCGGCCGGCCGCGTGGATTGCAGCCCGCCATGCTCGACGATGAAGTCGATCACCTGCTGCAGGCCCTTGCCACGCGACAGATCGGTGAAGCCGAACGGCCGCTTGCCGCGCATGCGGGCGGCGTCCCTCTCCATCACGTCCAGATTGACGTTCACATAGGGCGCGAGATCGCCCTTGTTGATGATGAGGAAATCCGAACGGGTGATGGCGGGACCTCCCTTCCTCGGAATCTCCTCGCCCTGGCAGACCGAGATGACATAGAGGGTGAGATCGGCAAGGTCCGGCGAGAAGGTGGCGGCGAGGTTGTCGCCGCCGGATTCGATGAAGACGATGTCGAGGTCGGGGAATTTCCGGTTCAGCTCGGCGATGGCCCGCAGGTTGATCGAAGCGTCCTCGCGGATGGCCGTGTGCGGGCAGCCGCCGGTCTCGACGCCGACAATGCGCTCCTCGGGCAAAGCCTGCAGGCGCGCCAGCATCATGGCGTCTTCCTTGGTGTAGATGTCATTGGTGACGACGGCGATCGAAAATTGATCGCGCAGCGCCTTGCAGAGCTTTTCGGTGAGCGTCGTCTTGCCGGAACCGACGGGGCCGCCGATGCCGATGCGCAAAGGACCGTTTTTCGAGGTCATGCCGGAAACTCCGTGATGGCAAGGATGGCAAAGCTCGCCCCAATCAGCAGGCAGAGCGGCGAATAGAGGCGCTGGTCGAGCCGGGCAAAGGGCTGCTCCGGCGTCAGCCGGCGCCACCAGGGCGTGAAGCCGGCGATGCCGCGACCAAGGAAAACGAGGCCGATGAGCAAGGCGGTCGCGGCAAGCCCTTCCCTCGGGAAGGGTGAGGCGAAAACCCCTTCCAGCGCCAGGGGCCACAGGGTGGCCAGCGCCAGGCAAGCGGCGACGGCGAAGCTCGCGACAGGCGACGGCATTTCCTCGACGCCGCGAAAGCCGACGACGGCGTGAGCACAGGATTTTCCATCCGTGCCCGGCCATATGCCGCCAATGCCCCAATAGACATGCAGCGTGGTGATCAGGAGCAGGACGAAAGAGAGGATGACGGCAAGAATAGTCATGAGCGGAACAGCCGCGAATACTGGGTTTCGTGCTTCATCGCCACGATGTCGGACATGAAAGCCGAGCCGCCAAGATCATCGAGTGAGGAATTGGCCGCGCGGGCCGCCGTCGCTAGAGCTAGGAATTCGAAGCCGGCTAACAATGCCGTCGCGTCGACTTGTCCAACCACACCGAGCCGGATCGCGGCCTGCACGAGGTTGGAGAAGAAGGCCTGCAGGAAGGCGGGCAGCGCATCGCCAAGGCCGATGCCGTTACTACCGGCAACGGCGCCGACGGCAACACAGTAGGGGCAATCGGCCGGCAGGCGCTCCAGCGCCGGGCACGGCCAGGCGGAAGCCGCCTTGAGGAAGGCTGCGCCCTGCAGCATGGTTTCCATATGTCGCTCCTGCGAGCCGGCGAGCGCCTCGGCAAGCGCGGCAACTGCCGCAAGATCGCCGCCGTCACACGCCCGCCGCCAGCTTTCGGCAAACAGCACCGCATCGTTCCAGCCGGATCCCATCTCGACCAGCGTTTCCAGCCAGCCGGCGAGATCCTGGCGATCGGCGATCAGCCCGTCATGCACGGCGCGTTCGAGGCCATGGCTGTAGGAAAAACCGCCGACAGGGAAGGAGGGCGACAGCCAGGCCATCAGGCGCAGCAGCGCTATGGACGACGGCTGGTCAGTCATGGTGATGGTGGTGGTCGTCGTGATCGTGGTCATGATGGTGATGATCATGAGAGTGGTGGTCGTGCCCATGATGATCATGCACGTGGTGATCATGGCCATGGTCGTGCCCGTGGCCGGAATAGGCGCCGCGCACCGGACTGAACGGCACCAAAACCTCGCTCACGGTGGCGCCCAAACCCTCCAGCATCGCCTTGATGACATGGTCGCGCAGGATGAGGATGCGGTCCGCCTCGATTGCCGCCGCGAGATGGCGGTTGCCGATATGCCAGGCAAGCTCGGCGAGATGCACGGCATCGCGGGCGCGGATATCGTAGACCTCTTCCGGCGCGGCGACGATCTCGAGCTGGCGGCCATCCTCCAGCACCAGCCGGTCGCCATTGCTGAGCGTCACCGGCTCGGGCAGGTCGACCAGCACTCTGCCGCCGGCCGCCGTTTCGATGGCGCGGCGGCGCAGATGCCGCTCGTCATGCGGCAACACGGCCTTGTCGAAAGGTGTCGCCGCTCCCGCCTCGCCGGCGGAAAGCACCGAGACGGCACGCGGGAATTTGGTGAAATCGGTGTTGATGTTCAGCTTCATTTCATGGCTCCGCCATTAGAGCGCCGCGCGTCCTCTTGGACGCGCAAAGGACGCTCTAACATTTTTGAATCTATGCATCGTGCTTTCCGAAAATCGATCACGATTTTCGGGCCGATGCATTGGCTTGCGCCCGCGCACGGGCGGGACGGGAAAGTACTCGATCGAAGTAAGCGTTGACGCGCTCGGATTCGATCCGGAACCGACCGGCGCGGGCCCAACCGCCCATGTCGCCGAGCAGCACGTCGACGGCCGAGAAACGATCGCCGAGCGCGAAGGGCTTGTCGCCGAGCCGACGATCCAGCGCCTTCACTTCGGAGGCGAAATCATGCGCGGCGGCGGGGCCGACATCGACGCGCACCTCTTTCGGCAGCAGGAAGCGGTGGCGCAGCTTGTTCCACAACGGCGCTTCGAGCTCGCTCTGGGCGAAATGCATCCCCATGCCCTTATCGGCATGCTTGTCCGCCAGGTAGACGCAGATCGCGGCCGAATCCGTGATCTTCAGATCACCGTCAATCAGGATCGGCACCTTGCCGGAGGGATTCAGCGCATAGGCCTCCGGCGAACGCAGCTTGACCTCGGCGAATTCGTAAGGCTGCCCGAGCTCCTCGAGCATCCAGAGCACCCGGCTGACGCGGGAGCCTCGCGATCCGACGGCCTTGTACATGGTTGCACCTGTCTTTTCCCGGACCCTAGACCATCGTGGACGTCCACCCAATGCCGCTCAGACGATGGTGTCGAAGAGCCGCAGTATGAAGGATATCTGGTAGATGAGCGCGACCGCGACGAAGGCGATGTGGAAGCGGCGATCGCGTACCAGGATCGCGACCAGGCAAAACGCCACGAAAACCGGCGTGCGGATCAGATATTCGTTGCCGAAGCGGGCGAAATGCTCCGGGCCCTTAAGCAGCGTGTCGATGATGTCGAGCAGATAGGTTGCGCCAAGCAGGCCGAAGAACCACGCGCGCCGCGAATAAAAATAGTCCTCGTAGCTGGTGTAATCGAGCATCGAATCCGGAAACAGCAGCGCGCAAAGCAGGAAGAGCGTGATGGCGTAGAAGATGATGAAAAGGTATTTGCCGAAGGTCCAGGACTGGATGGCGTAGAGCCCGAACTCCCACCACCAGAAATGCACCAGCATCAAGAGCACCGAGCCGACCCAGGCGAGATGCACGGCATAGAGCCGGTACTGGCCGGGATGCTGGACGATGCGCGCGACGCCGGACAGCAGCCGGGTGACGCCGAGGCCGATGACCATACCCATGACGATGCGGATATGCGGAAAGATGTCGTGGGGAGAGGCGATTTCGGTGGGCATCGACCTTAGCGGGGAATGCAGGGAAGAAGACGCAGGCGGATCAGTCTCTCAGGAAATCATCCATCGAAAGCGGCCCGCCCGGCCAGAATCGACCGTCGAGCGCCTGCTTGGATGTAAAGGGAGGGTCGCTTGGGAAGTACGACTTTCTGAGTCCTGTTTCCCTAACGGCAACAGGCAAAGCGTTTTTATACGCTTCTTCGAATATCTGGGCGGGATACCGGCGCAGGCTCGGGCTATCCTTGATGATGCCGCCGACCCAGGTGCGCTGCTCCGAGATCGATGCCTGCCAGCTATGACACCTGTGGCCAGGTTGGAATTCCCACTTCAGCAAATGTGTAATCAGCACCTCCATCCGGCTGCGAATTTCCCGTTTGTCCCTCCTCCCCAAGCTCTCGATCTCCTCAGCCAAATTCTCGCGGTCAAGCTCGGAAAGACGCCCTTCGTGCAGCAGGGCGCCTTGCTCGGCACACCACTGGACGAAGTCCGCTTCGTAGGGCGTCAGCGCCCTGAGACGATCAATCCTGTTCATGGATGCATCATGCCCCAGTTTGCGAAAATCGCAAAGAAGCGCTGGGCTCAGGAAAGTGGCCGTTCAAAACAGAAAATACCTCTGCGCCATCGGCAGCACCGTCGCCGGCTCGCAGGTCAACAGCTCGCCGTCGGCGCGGACCTCGTAAGTTTCGGGATCGACCTCGACAAGCGGCGTCGCGTCGTTGAGCACCATCGAATGCTTGCCGATGCCGCCGCGCGTGTTCTCGACCGCGACCATCGCCTTGTCGACGCCGAGCCGGCCCTGCAGGCCGGCATCGAAGGCGGCCTTCGAGACGAAGGTCACCGAGGAGTTGGTGAGCGCCTTGCCAAAGGCGCCGAACATCGGCCGGTAGTGCATGGGCTGCGGCGTCGGGATCGAGGCGTTGGGATCTCCCATCGGTGCCGCCGCGATCGAGCCGCCGACCAGCACAATCTCCGGCTTGACGCCGAAGAAGGCTGGGTTCCACAGCACCAGATCGGCGCGCTTGCCCACCGTCACCGAGCCGATCTCCTTCGACAGGCCGTGCGCGATCGCCGGGTTGATCGTGTATTTGGCGATGTAGCGGCGGACGCGGAAATTGTCGTTGCCGCCGGTTTCCTGCGGCAGCGAACCGCGCTGCCGCTTCATCTTGTCGGCGGTCTGCCAGCAGCGGATCGCCACCTCGCCGACGCGGCCCATGGCCTGGCTGTCGGAGGAGATGATCGAGAAGGCGCCGATGTCGTGCAGGATGTCCTCGGCCGCAATAGTTTCCTTGCGGATGCGGCTTTCGGCGAAGGCGATGTCCTCCGGGATCGACGGCGACAAATGATGGCAGACCATCAGCATGTCGAGATGCTCGGCCAGAGTATTCACTGTGTAGGGCCGTGTCGGGTTGGTCGAAGAGGGATGACGTTGGGCAGGCCGCAGACTTTTATGATGTCGGGCGCGTGGCCGCCCCCCGCCCCCTCGGTGTGGAAGGCATGGATGGTGCGACCATGAATAGCCGCGACCGTATTCTCGACGAAGCCCGATTCGTTCAGCGTGTCGGTGTGGATCATCACCTGCACGTCGTAAGCGTCTGCGACCGACAGGCAGCAGTCGATCGCTGCGGGCGTCGTGCCCCAATCCTCATGCAGCTTCAGCGAGCAGGCGCCGGCAAGCACCATCTCTTCCAGCGCCGCCGGCCGCGAGGCATTGCCCTTGCCGGACAGGCCGATATTCATCGGGAACGCGTCGAAGGACTGGATCATGCGCGCCATGTGCCACGGTCCTGGCGTGCAAGTGGTGGCCAAAGTGCCGTGGGCCGGACCGGTGCCGCCGCCAAGCATGGTGGTGATGCCGCTCATCAGCGCTTCCTCGATCTGCTGCGGGCAGATGAAGTGGATATGCGCGTCGAAGCCGCCGGCGGTGAGGATCTTACCCTCGCCGGCGATAATCTCGGTTCCCGGCCCGATGATGATGGTGACGCCACCTTGGGTGTCGGGATTGCCGGCCTTGCCGATTGCCGCGATGCGACCGTCCTTCAGGCCGATATCGGCCTTGACGATGCCGGCAAGCGCATCGACCACCAGCGCATTGGTGATCACCGTATCGACCGCGCCTTGCGCCCGCGCTACCTGGCTCTGGCCCATGCCGTCGCGGATGACCTTGCCGCCACCGAATTTTACTTCCTCGCCATGGACGGTGAAATCCCTTTCGACCTCGATGAAGAGCTCGGTGTCGGCCAGCCGCACCTTGTCGCCGACGGTCGGGCCATACATCTGCGCATAGGCGGCGCGCGAAATTCTAGCCATCAGCGATTGCTCCCGAAATGAAGGTTGATTGAAGGCCGGCTGCACATTCTCGCCATCCAATGGTCACGCAATGACCCGCTCGGCGACACTTTGCGCTCCCATTTGGCGGTTGAGGTGGCCGAGTCAGCCCAAAACCACCGTTTGCCAAACCGATGGAAGGAATATCCATGCGCAAGACGATATTTTTCGCTGCCGCCGCCGCCTTGATGACGGTGGGCGCTGCAAGCGCCCAGCAGCAGCCCGCGCCGCAGCCAAGCCCGGCGCCGGCCGCACCTGCTCCCGCCGCGCCCAAACCGCCGACCATCGAGAGCGTCAGCATCGTCGACATCACCGAACTGCCCAAGGACACGCAAACGCAGGTCAACCAGATCGTGGCGCAACGCGGCGACGCCGGCCTGCAGACCTTGCGCAAATCGATCGACGCGACGCCCAAGGTGAAGTCCGCGCTCGAAGCCAAGGGGATGAGCTCGGCGCAAGTGATTGCCGCCAGCCTTCAGCCCAATGGCGCGCTGACCCTGATCACCAAGAAGGCAAGCTGATTGCGCCGCCTGGCGGGCCGGTTGCAGGCCCGCCGGCGGCAAGCCTGAGGGAACCTCCGGCTCGCAAGAGACGTTTCGCTCTTTTCGCCCCACAGGAAATTCAGCCAGGAGCGAGCGATGACGGGCGGCGTCAAAATACCTTTTCCAGCTACGGCCGCGGCCGCGCTTCTGATAGCCGCCGCCCCGCACGCCGCGTTCCCCGCGCAGCCGCTGGATAGCAACAAGCCGGCTGCGACGATCGTCGATTCCGACGTCAGGCAGGAGGAGGCGCTGTCGAAGACGGAAGCCGGCAAAGTCATCACGGCGATAGACCGCACGCGCGAGAATATCGGCACGGTGCGCAAGACGACCAAGCTCGATACCGTCGACATCGTGTTTCTGACCGATGCCGCTCGCAGCGAGGGCGGACCGCCGCCGGCGATCGAGAACAAGGTGAAGCAGCATCAGGACGACGTCTCGGAACTGCGGCAGGAGATCGAGGCGAACGCGTTGCTGTTCAACGCGATCGATTCGCGGCGCGTGCTCGCCGAGGACGTGCTTGCCGTCGAATTCGACAATCCGGGCAAGATCGTCATCTACGCGGCCGCCAAGCCGCCGAAATGATTCGAGCCCGCCGCCAGACCTCACAGCTTGCCCATCACCTTCTGCTGGAATCCATAGACCTCGCGCTGGCCGCCGAGCGGCACCAGCGTGACGTCGCGTTCCTGGCCTGGCTCGAAACGCATGGCGGTGCCGGCAGCAATGTCGAGCCGCATGCCGCGAGCGCGCTCGCGGTCGAATTTCAGGCCTTCGTTGGTCTCGAAGAAATGATAATGGCTGCCGACCTGGATCGGGCGGTCACCGCTGTTGGCAACCTTGAGCGTCACCGTCGGCAAGCCCTTGTTCAGCTCGATGTCGCCCTTGGCCGTGATGACTTCGCCCGGGATCATCGCTCCCTCACAGCATGCCGAAGGCCAGGCCGGCGCCGACCGCCGCGCAGGCGCGCCGGCAGTACGCGTCAGGCTGCGGAAGCGCAGCCCAAGCCCAAGCGCGGCCGCGATGCCGACGGCATGGAGAAGTGTCGTGGCAACGGCAAAGCCTGCCATATATTCCAGCCCGCCGGCATTTTCAGGCACTTCGGCGCCATGCGCATGGCCGTGGAACAGGGCGAACAGGCCGATGACGGCGACGCCCGCCGAGACCGGCAGATCGACGGCCAGCGCGACCAGCAGACCGAGCGCCACGGCGGAGGCGAGTATGCCCGGCTCGACGAGGGGAACCGGCACCTGCAG
Source organism: Mesorhizobium loti (assembly GCF_001510895.1). GTDB lineage: Bacteria > Pseudomonadota > Alphaproteobacteria > Rhizobiales > Rhizobiaceae > Mesorhizobium > Mesorhizobium loti_A. The sequence goes on from NZ_LPWA01000132.1 coordinate 38,171, forward strand.
CATGCCGAGCGCGCCGCCGACCAGCATCACCCCGACAAAGGCCAGCGGCCATGCCCACACCGCCCGGCCGCCTTTCATTGCCGCCCACAGGCCGACCGCGATCATCACCGTCATATGGTCGAGGCCGGACAGGGGGTGCATGAAGCCGGCCCTGAAGGAAGAGGTCGTGCCAACGCCGACATGGGCATAGGCGGGCATCGCGGCGGCCAAGAGGAGGAGCGCGGTGAGCGTGGTGCGTTTGGTCGAAGCGGAGATCATTGGTCTGCCTTCCAATCTAGCAAAAGAGGTCATGCGGCCTTGCGGGGACCGCAGCCCTCGGCCTTGAGCACACGTTTGGTCGAGGCGGGGTATTTCTCCAGCTTTGCCGCCGGCCGGATCGGCCGCGGCGCGAAATTGCCGTCGCAGTTCGGGCAGACGCCGCCAAGCACGTTTTCTGCGCAGTCGGCGCAGAAGGTACACTCGAAGGAGCAGATCAGCGCATCGACGGCCTGCGGCGGCAGATCCTTGTCGCAGCATTCGCAACTGGGCCTGAGTTCCAGCATCGGTCCCTCTTCACCGGATCGGTTCGTGCACGGTCACCAGCTTGGTGCCGTCGGGAAACGTCGCCTCGACCTGGACGTCGTGGATCATCTCGGCAATGCCGTCCATGACCTGGGCCCGGGTGACGACATGCGCTCCGGCCTCCATCAGCTCGGCCACCGAGCGGCCGTCGCGAGCGCCTTCGACGACGAAGTCGGTGATTAAAGCGATCGCCTCGGGATGGTTAAGCTTGACGCCGCGTTCCAGCCGCTTGCGCGCCACGATCGCCGCCATGGCAATCAGCAGCTTGTCCTTTTCACGCGGCGTCAGATTCATGCGACTTCCCGGTATTCAAAATCAACTATTCGAGGTCACAGTGACCATAATTTGGGCAGACCAGCCTGCCCGTTGAGCAGTTCGACGAGTGGAACCAGCCGCTTGCGGAGTTGGTAGCCGTCGCCGGCGGTGAGCCTCGCAAGAAGCTTGCCAGATTGCCCGACGCTCCAGAAACTGGCGCCGCCCTGATTGCCAATGATGGCGCGGGCCGGCTCCAGCAGGCTTTCCGCGCGCGGGGAGACGAGAAGCATCGTTGCAACTGCGCACGCGCCGCCGGCCACCGCAGGGCGTTGGAGCCCGGCTGCGATATCCGGCCCGATGCGAAAATCCTCTGCATGGATGAGCCTGCCATCCTGGCGGACCCGCCAGCGGTCGTGGAAATTGCCCATGACTGTCCGCTCGCCCATCGCCAGCCGGCCGAAAAGCGTGGCTTCCAGCAAGAGCGCCTCGGCGTCCGCCGCAAGCTCCACATCGAGCGTCCTTGCAAAGCCGCCCGGTCGAAAACGATGGTTTCCTGCGGCAGCCAGGCGATTTGGCCGCCAGAGCCGACATTCAGGCTGACTGTCGTCTCGGCGCGGTCGGATGCGGCGCGATAGACCTTCTCGCAGGCCTGGGTGGTGATGGAGGCCGAGGCGCCTCGGCCGACCTCGATCTCCCAGCCGAGCCGGTCGCCACCGGTCAATCCGCCGGCCGTGTTGATCAGCACGGCCTCGAGCGGATCGCCCGGCACCGCCGGCATGCGAATCTTGGCCGATCCGTCCTGGTAAAGGCGCTGAAGCCGGGTCCGGCCGCCTATTCTGCCGCACAAAAGCCTGCCTTCCCCGGCAACACGTTGGGCGGCAGGCGGGGAACGCAGGGTATCATCGATCATGTCCACGGCGCCAACGTTAAGCACTCCGGTGGCTTTGTCGATATATAGCTTGTTGCTTGACATCGTTTCGGTTTCTATAGAGGGAGCCACCTTGGAGCGGTCACGCGATGCCTGGAGAGGTAAGGGCGACGGCGTTTGCGAATCCGGGGACGAAGGGGCGCTGATCAGTTGGCGTCGGAAAACGACAGGGGAAGGAACCGAATGGCTGACCAGCTGACGACCGAAATAATCGAAAAGATCAAGGCTCATGCCGAGACTGGCGGCGAGGAAATCACCACCAGCACCGATCTCAACACGCTCGGCATCCATTCGCTGGAGCTGACCGAGATCATCTTCGATCTCGAGGAGAAGTACGGCATCGAGATCGAGATGAACACGGTCGATGCCTGGAGCAACCTCAAGAACGTCGGCGACATGGTCGAGGCGGTTCGCGAACTGATCGCGAAAAAAGCCTGACTGCATGCTGAAGCGCGTCGTCATCACCGGCATTGGCGGGATATGCGGGCTCGGCAACGATGTGCCAGCAATCTGGGACGCCATGCGCGCCGGCCGCTCGGCGATCGGCCCAATCGACAACCCCTCCCTGCATGACCTGAAGGTCAAGGTCGGCAGCGAAATCAAAGCGTTGCCCGATCACGGCATCGACCGCAAGCAGGTGGTGTCGATGGACCGCTTCAGCCTGCTGGCGGTGATCGCGGCGCGGGAAGCGATGCGGCAGTCCGGGCTGGTTGCGCATGCCGACAACACCTACAGGATGGGCGCCGTCGTCGGCATCGGCGTCGCCGGCTTCGAGACGATCGAGGAAAACTATCGCGCGATCCTGATCGAGGGGCGCAACCGCGCCGCCATCTTCACCGTGCCGAAGGTGATGCCGGGCGCGGCCGCCGGCCAAGTCAGCATGAATCTTGGCCTGCGCGGCCCGGTGTTCGGCGTCACCTCCGCCTGCTCCTCGGCCAACCATGCCATTGCCTCAGCTGTCGACCAGATCCGGCTCGGCCGCGCCGACGTCATGGTCGCCGGCGGCACCGAGGCGCCGCTGGTATGGGGCGTGCTAAAGGGCTGGGAAGCGCTGAGGGTGCTTTCGCCCGATACCTGCCGGCCGTTCTCGGCCGACCGCCAGGGCCTGTCGCTCGGCGAAGGCGCCGGCATAGCGGTGCTGGAAAGCTACGACCACGCCATGGCGCGCGGCGCCACCATCCTTGCCGAGATCGCCGGCACGGGCCTCTCGGCCGACGCCTCCGACATCGTCGCGCCGACGATCGAAGGGCCGGAAGCGGCGATGCGCTTCTGCCTGGTCGATGCCGGGCTCAACCCGCAAGATGTCGACTATCTCAACGCGCATGGCACGGGCACCAAGGCCAACGACCAGATCGAGACCGCGGCGATCAAGCGCGTCTTCGGCGAGCATGCGCGCACGCTCTCGGTCTCCTCGACCAAGTCGATGCATGCGCATTGCCTCGGCGCGTCGGGCGGGCTGGAGATGATCGCCTGCGTCATGGCGATCCGCGACGGCATCGTGCCGCCGACCGCCAATTTCCGCGAGCCCGACCCCGAATGCGATCTCGACGTGACGCCGAACGTGGCGCGCGAGCGCAAGGTGCGCGCCGCGCTCAGCAACAGCTTCGCGTTCGGCGGCACCAATGCGGTGCTGGCCTTCAAGGCGATCTGATACGGGCGACCGGATGCGAAGGCCAGGCAATCTGGGGAGCGCGTTTCGCCCCCGGCGGATTTTGGTTGACTGTCCGTGCACGGCGGACCGATTGCCGGCCTATTGATCCAGGCGGATCACGATCCTAATTCTTGCCCACCCGCCACATGCGCCGCCCGGCGCCAATCCGCATCCGGAGCCCCCCGATGACCGACCTGTCCGCCTTTCCGATCGCCAAGCGCTGGCCGGCCAAACACCCGGACCGCCTGCAGCTCTATTCTTCTCCGACGCCCAACGGCGTGAAGATCTCGATCGCGCTGGAGGAGATCGGCCTGCCTTACGAGCCGCATTACGTCGATATCGGCAAGAACGAGAGCTGGACGCCGGAATTTCTGTCGCTCAACCCGAACGGCAAGATCCCGGCGATCATCGACCCGAACGGCCCGGGCGGCAAACCGATCGGACTGTTCGAGTCCGGCGCCATCCTGCTCTACCTCTCCGACAAGACCGGCAAGCTCGTTCCGGCCGATCCGATCAAGCGCTACGAGACGATCCAGTGGGTGTTCTTCCAGATGGCTGCGATCGGCCCGATCTTCGGCCAGGTCGGCTTCTTCAACAAATTCGCCGGACGCGAGATCGCCGACAAGCGACCGCTGGAACGCTATCGCGACGAATCGCGGCGGCTGATCGGCGTTCTGGAAACGCGGCTGAAAGGCCGGCAATGGATCATGGATGACGAATACACCATCGCCGATGTCTCGATGCTGGGCTGGGTGCGCAACCTGATCGGCTTCTACGAAGCGCGCGACCTCGTCGGCTTCGACGATTTCCCGACCGTCGCGGCATGGCTGGAGCGTGGCCTTGCGCGGCCGGCCGTGCAGAGGGGCCTCACCATCCCGGCGAGGAGCTAAAGCGCTCTATTTGGTCCTGGCTTTGGCGCCGCCTCGGCCGAACACCGATGCGGCGAGCCGGGCGGTGGCTACAACCGCGCCGGTCGCAACACTTGCGACGGTGCGGATCGGGCCCGACTTCGCCGCCGGCTTATGCGGCTTCGCGGGTTTTGCGGCGGTCTTTTGCGCAGCGCCGGGCACGACTTTCCTTGGCGCAGCCTTGCCGAATGTCGGCTTGGCGTCTTTCGACCGCTCGGCGGTCGTCGATTGCGCTGTCCTGGATTGATTGGCCCTGCTTCTCGCGGGCGCGGGTTTTCTGGTCTTGGTTGCCATCAGACGGTTCCCTTACGCCGTTACGGCCATAACGGCGCGAAACTGTTAAGGTTCCCGTCCAAAAATAGTGAAAATTGAGCAGGTTAACCAAGCACCAGATCGGCCTCCCGACGACGCGCCAGCACGCGCTCGATGTTCGGCATGTCGTTGGAGGCAATCCAGGCGCGGGCATCCTCGTCGGACTTGCCATGGCCGCGCCAGCGCTCCATCAGGCGGCGCTCGAGCTCGCCCCGCGGCACGTCGACGAAGATGGTGAAATCGAACAATGGCGCCAGCCGCGACCACGGCGCCTCGTCGAGGAGGAGATAGTTGCCCTCGACCAGGATGAACTTGGTGTCGGCGCCGATCACTTCGGCCGCCGCGCGCGACAATTCCATGTTGCGGTCGAAGACCGGAATGGCAATGTCCGGCTCACCAGAGCGGATGCGCTTCAACAGCGTCTCGAAGCCGGCGAAGTCGAAGGTTTCCGGCGCCCCTTTTCGCGAGCGCAGGCCGCGCCGGTTGAGGATGATGTCGTCAAAATGGAAGCCGTCCATCGGCACGACTTCCGACGTGCCTTCCGGCAGCAATTCATGCAGCCTGCCCGATATGGTTGACTTGCCGGCTCCCGGCGGGCCGGCTATGGCGACGACGAAGCGCTTGGCCTTGCCGGCGCGCTTGAAGATGGCGGCAGTGATATGGGCCAAGTCAGACATCAGCGCCTCTTCGCTAGCGACTCCGGGCCGCATCTTGGCGGCTGTCGGCGGAAATTTCAAACTTGGTTCTTGATACCGACTTTTTGACGGCTCGTTTGCACGTCGCCTGCCTTCGAGATTGGCCGAGACCTGCATTCCGTCGTCATCCCATGGCGCACAGCGGTTCAGAATTCTGCTCCGACGCGCTCTTCGGCCAAGGTAACGGCATGGATTCCAGGGTCTCCGCGACGGAGCTTCGCTCCTGCTTCGCCCTGGAATGACGAACCCGGGGGCCTCAGGCCGGGATGGACCGGCCTATGCGCAGGAAGTCGCCGTCGAACGGCACCTCCCGCGCTGTTCCGGCGGCGTCGAGGACGCGTAATCGGTCGGATGCCGATTCGAGGCGGCTCGGCGCCTCGGCATCGGCGAAGGGAACCGCGCCGATGACGTGGCGGAAGGAGACGCCGCGCCCTTCGGCCAGCGCAAATGCCGTCGCCACGCCTTCGTGCTTCAGCCAGTTGTCGCCGAGTGAGGCGGCGTGGCCGACCGCGGCGCGGCCGTCCTCGATGCCGAGCACGCCGACATGGCGGCCGCTCCAGGGCGCATAGTCGCGGCCGCCATTGCTGAACCACAGCATGGTGACCGGCAGCTCGGCCGGGTTTTTCAGCACCAGCACCAGATCCTGCTCGGCGCGGCGCGCTAGCGCCGTCCAGCCCGGCCCATCGTGATCGGCCTCGACCAAAGTGATGAAATCCTCGCGCCGGTCCTCCATGCGGTAATCGGTGAGATCGGTGGCGCCGCCGGCCGCGATCGGGAAATGGGTCAGATCGGTGGCGCGGGCCGGATAGGCCAGGCGAAAACGGCCGCGCGCCGGATCGGGCTCCAGCGGGGTGGCCGGTGTCACCGCCAGGCGCTTCGGCGAAAAGGCGAGCCGGCCGCCGTCCCGCGTTGACGTCATCGGATGATGGGCGACGGAAATGGCGCCGGAGCCGCCGGAAAAGATGTGCTCCTGGTAGAGGAAGGGGTGGTTGTCGCGGAGCGTGAAGACCTTGTCGACTGCGGCGCCCATCACCTTGCGGCGGAGCCGGAAGACGGCGCGCCAGCCGCCGGCGATGGCGCCGTTTTCGACGACGTCCCACTCGCTGTTGGCCGTCCAGCCATGCAGGGGCGCCGCCTCGACATCGCTGGCGGAAAACGGCGCGCAGAGAAAATCGCCGGACAGGCGCACCGTGCCTTCGGGGAGATTTTCCGGCAGCGTCTCGCGCGGCGAGCCCACCCAGGGCGCGCGGTGCAGCGGCTTCAGCCGGCGGCCGTCCGCTTCGATTTCCATCGCTGCGATATGGCCGACGGCGAGATCGAGCGAGACCGAGATGCCCTTTGCGTTGAGCGTGACCGTGTCCATGAATGCCTTCCCGCGAATCTTTCAGGACGTCAGCAAAGCCTGTCGGGTGTCCTTCATGCAAGCGCGGTGACAGGCAATTCGCATCACTGCTGGGTCACAGGCGGCAGCGTGGGGCGACCGCCTATCGACTGTCAGCGCCGCCCCTTGTATCTGCACGGAGGAGACTTTGTGCGAGAAGAGCGACTGAGCCTCGAACCGGACGGCCATCCGATTCGAGGCTTGGCGAAGTCGCC
>NZ_LPWA01000133.1 GCF_001510895.1 Mesorhizobium loti
AGAATCTCACCTTCCAAAGCTGACCTCCAAAAGTCAGCCTTGAATCTGATTTGCCTATCGAAGGGAATCCCAAGCCGTTAAATTGTCACTACAGCCTAGCCCCCAGCCCCGCTAGCCGACGCTGTCCACGATTTTTTGATTGTCCGATTAACGAATCGTAGACCACGCTGTCCTATTCTGGGACAGCGCGGATGTACCACCCATCGCCCGCGCAGGCGGCTCCGGCGCTCAGGCACCCTACCCCTAGTCGGAGCCGCCACTTTGTATATTACTAGCAAGGGTTGAATCAACTCTTACCAAGCATCGTTGCTGGTGTATTTTACCGATCGCTAAATTTCGAAATATCAATGAGCGCCGCTATGCAAGCGAACTCGCCATCGACTTTGGTTGCCTCGCGCCGGGCTTTGATTTGCTTTCGTCTCCCACGAGCACCAGCGAATCTGGCCGGAGGAAGCGCCATGAATATTAGCAATCAACGATATATTAACGCCTAGGGCGCAGCCTTTCCGTGTCGGGGACGAGAACCGCCCCCTGATCGACGATCCGGCACTTCATGTGCCGAGACGTTCGACCGATGCGGAGCAAAACGCATGAGTGTCGAAACAGCGCTGGCGCAGCTGTTGCGCATGCTTCACCGTCGAGCCTTGAATTTGGCAGCCTTGCCGGACGATGAACGAGACCCGCATTACGATCGCATCCGCCGTTCATGCTGCGGAGCAGCCGAACATATCGGCCTGAGCCCCGACAATGCAGCCATCACGGCAAACAGCATGGTTGAATTCACCCGGGCAATGGTCGGGATCATCGAGGCAAGGCGCGGGTAAGGCGGCGTTCAGCCGTAAGCGCCTAACCAGCTCCCACCACCTTCGCCTGGCAGGCGGGGCTGAGGTTGGTAGGATGGGGTCTGCCCACCGGCCGCCCCATCCATAGCGGCATTACAGCAATTTTTCCCAAGACCCAGAGCCACAGCGCTGCAACGATTGTGGTGGCGATGTTCCAGCGTCTTGTCGCTGCTCGCTTATCCATTGGAGAAAACCATGACGATTTCCCCTTTTTTCGCTGCTCTCGGGTCTGAAGGTCCGCCCGCCGGCCGGGCGAAAGACATGGACCTCTATGGCTGGTTGATCGGAAGCTGGGAAATGGACTCGGTCCACTACCTCGACGACGGCACGATCCAGAAATGGGATGGCGAATGCCATTTTGGCTGGGTGCTCGAAGGCCACGCGATCCAGGACATCTGGATCAGGCCAAAGCGCCCCGCGCCGTCCACCATGTATGGCACGACTTTGCGCGTCTTCGATCCCGGAATCGGCGGCTGGCACATCCTCTGGAGCGATCCGCTCAACCAGGATTACTCGCGCCAGATCGGGCGGGCCGAAGGCAAGGACATCGTCCAGATCGGCGACGACTCGCGCGGTCTGCAGGCCCGGTGGCGGTTCACCGAGATCACTGCCGACAGCTTCCATTGGATCGGCGAGGAAAGAGTTGCCGAGAGCGATCCTTGGCAAGTGGCTTATGAGCATTTTGCGCGCCGGATGAATACCTGAGCTGGGCGGTGGCTGTACTCAGGCGCCGCCTCAGGATGACATGGCACGAAGCGCGGCGCCGGCCGCGCGATATTCGACGAAGGTTCTGGGGCAGTCGCGTACCGCAACCCGGTATAGGCCTACTCAGCCGCCTCGTACCCCGCGATGCCCTTGATCTCCAGGAAATCCTCCAGACCATATTCGGCATATTCGCGGCCGTTGCCGGATTGCTTGTAGCCGCCGAAAGGCAGGCCGGCGTCCCAGGTCGGGTAGTTGATGTAGACGTTGCCGGAGCGCATGCGGGCGGCGGCCTGGCGCGCCTTCTCGATGTCCTTGGCCTGGATGTAGGAGGCAAGGCCGAAGACGGTGTCGTTGGCCTGCTCGATCGCCTGCTCGACCGTGTCGTAAGGCATGATCGACAGCACCGGGCCGAAGATTTCTTCCTTGGCGATGCGCATGTCATGCGTGACGTTGGCGAAGACGGTCGGACGGACAAAATAGCCGCGGTTGAGCTCGGCCGGACGGCCGGGGCCGCCGGCCACCAACGTGGCGCCCTCGTCGATGCCGCTCTGGATCAACCCTTGAATCTTGTCGAACTGCAGCTGGCTGACCACCGGGCCGAGCTTTGTTGCCGGCGCATCGGCCGGGCCGACGGTGAATTTTTCCGCCGCCTTCTTGGCGTAACCGGCAGCCTCGTCATGCCGGTCGCGCGGCACGAACATGCGGGTCGGCGCGTTGCAGGACTGGCCGCTGTTGCCGAAGCAACCGGCGACGCCCTTGGTGACCGCTCTTTCCAGATCGACGTCGGGGAACAGGATGTTGGCCGACTTGCCGCCCAGCTCCTGATGCACGCGCTTGACCGTGTCGGCAGCCGCCTTGGCGACCAGGATGCCCGCGCGGGTTGAACCCGTAAACGACATCATGTCGACATCCGGGTGGCTGGCCAAGGCCTGGCCGACCGTCGGGCCGTCGCCGTTGACGAGGTTGAAGACGCCGCTCGGCACGCCAGCCTCGTCGATGATCTCGGCAAAGATGATGGCGTCGAGCGGCGCGATTTCCGACGGCTTCAGCACCATGGTGCAGCCTGCGGCGAGCGCCGGGCCGACCTTGCAGGTGATCTGGTTGAGCGGCCAATTCCAAGGCGTGATCAGGCCGACGACGCCGATCGGCTCCTTGACGATCAGCGACGAGCCCTTCACGTGGCGGAACTGAAAACTCTTCAGCACCTCGGCCATCTTCTCCAGATGCGCCTGGCCGACGCCGACCTGGCTGTCCAGCGCCATCTGGCGCGGCGCGCCCATCTCGCGCGACACGGCGAGCGCCAGGTCCTTGCTGCGCTTCTTGTAGACCTCAATGACGCGGTTCAGGATATCGAGCCGCTCCTCGACCTCAGTGAAGCCGAAGGTGGCGAAGGCGCGCTTGGCGGCGGCAACCGCCTTGTCGACATCGGCCTTGGTGCCGAGCGAAATCTGCGTGAAGGCGTCCTCGGTGGAAGGGTCGATGACATTGAAATTGTTCGGCACCACGGGATCGACCCAGGCGCCGTCGATATAGAACTGCAGATCGTGTGACATGCTTTCGCTCCCTGTGGGCCGCCGGGCTTCGATTGTGGTGAGGTGACCGTCGTATATAGCCAGAAATAACGATGCGGCGACCGCCCTGTCAAACACAAGCGGAGGCGATTGAGCCAGTGTGCTGAATTCCTGATGCATACCGCCCAAAAATGTGCAGCGGTTTCGGGAAAACGACATCCATAAAAGACAATCCTGACAATCCGGTCGCGGATGCCAATCGTTCTGAAAAATCGATCATTGTAACTCGAATAATTCGTTGGAAAGATTGGTTATGGAATGGCATTTCCCCGACCAACACGCCTGGAGAATTGCATTGTCTTTCCTGCCCGTCACCGCGAACGATCTTCCAAACGGACTGAATTCGGGAAGCAAGAGCCCGGCTCTCGCTTCGATCTGGGCCGGCACCGTGCCGGGGATCGTGCTCGTGGCGATGATCACCTGCGTCGCCTATTCGGCGCGCAACCTCTCCGGGCTTGCGCTGTTCAGCCCGATGATCCTCGCCGTCGTCGCCGGCCTGGTCTATTCGAACGTTTTGGGCATGCCCGCCCATGCCAAGGCCGGCATCGCGTTTGCGCAGCGCCGCCTGCTGCGCTTCGCCATCGTGCTGCTCGGCTTCCAGCTCACGCTCGGCCAGGTGGCCGGCATCGGCCTCGGCGGCGTCGGCATCGTTGCCGCCACGCTTGGCGCGACGTTCCTGTTCACCGTCACGCTCGGCCGGCTGATCGGCGTCGACGCCAAGCTCGCACAGCTGATCGCAGCCGGCACCTCGATCTGCGGCGCCTCGGCGATCGTCGCCACCAACATCGTCACCGATGCGCGCGACGAGGACGTGACCTACGCCGTCGCCGCGATCACGCTGTTCGGCACGGTCGCCATGCTCGGCTTTCCGCTGCTGGCGCCGCTGTTCGGCCTCGACCAGCATGCTTTCGGTCTCTGGGCCGGCGCTTCGATCCACGAGGTGGCGCAAGTCATCGGCGCCGGCTTCCAGAACGGCACGTTTTCAGGCGAGACGGCGACCGTCGCCAAGCTGACGCGCGTCGCCATGCTGGCGCCGATGGTGATCGCGCTCGGCCTGATGGCGCGCCGCGGCAGCACCGATGCATCCGCCGCCAAGCCGCCGATGCCGTGGTTCGTGGTGGCCTTCGTCGCGATCGTGGCGCTGAACAGCCTGGTGGTGATCCCGGCGCAGCTTCATTCGGTAGTTGCTCTTTCCGCACAGATCATGCTGACCATGGGCCTCGCCGCCATGGGCCTTCAGGCCGACATCTCGCAGCTTCGCTCGCGCGGCCTGCGCCCGCTGATGCTTGCCTTCTCGGCCTTCATTTTCGTCGCGGGCTTCAGCCTGGTGCTGGTGAAGCTCGCCTAGCCCTCGAAGGAACTCGCCGCGACATAGATCGCGGCCAGCTTCTCGATGCCGGCCTGGTCCTCCTTGTCGAAGCGGCCAGGCAGCGGGCTGTCGAGGTCGAGCACGCCGAAGACACCGTCGGCGTCGCGCAGCAGCACCACCAGTTCCGAGCGCGAATCGGCATCGCAGGCGATGTGGCCGGGAAAATCGTGCACGTCCTTGATCAGCATCGACATGCCGAGATCGACCGCCGTGCCGCAGACGCCCTTGCCAACCGCGATGCGCACGCAGGCAGGCTTGCCCTGGAAGGGGCCGAGCACCAGCTCTTCGTCGGACTGCAGGAAATAGAAGCCGGCCCAGTTGAGGTCCGGCACCATCTGGTAGATCAGCGCCGACGTATTGGCGGCGTTGGCGATGGAATCGTCCTCGCCTTCCAGCAGCGCTTTCAATTGCGTGGCCAACTCATTGTAGAAGGCCGGCTTGTTGGTCGTATCGATGGCTGTTGCCGCAAACATCTTTCGTCTCTCAGTTGCGTTGGCAATCCGGTTCCTATGCCCTCATCAGATCCTGAACGGTTTTGATCGGCAGGAACAGTCGAAGTTCGTTCGATGGCAGCGCGATGAAGCCGTGATCGACGTAGAGCTTTTTTCTACGCGCCACTTTGGCCGGATCGCCGCAATCCAACACGTCCAGCATCACGACGGCAATTCCGATTTGCTCGGCAACTGTCGCTATACGCACGAGCGCGTCAAGCAGAAGATCGCCGCCATACCCGTGGCCTGCAAACCGCAGATCGACGCCCATCATGGACAGATAGGCCGCGGGAATGCTTCCGTGTCCCGGTCGTGTTCTCGCATATTTGTGCGGCAGTTCGCTATAATCCACCGCGTGCGAATTGATGGCGTAGAAGCCGATCAAATCGCCGTTTGGATCGAGCATCACAAAGACACGAAGATTGTCGGCCTTGGACAGCTTGTTGGCTGTCTTCTTGAAGAAATTGTCGACCTGTTCCACGCCGCAGGAAAATGCCGTTCGATCATGCTTTTCCGGATCGAACGGCTCAATGATATTGGGCTTTTCGGGCGACTTCGCGATCACTTGGAAACGACGGTCTTTCCATACCGGTCAAACGACGCGCGCAGCCGATCTGTCGGGTCTGGGGGATTGTCGATGGCGGCAAAGAAAGCAGCATGATCGATAGACCGCAAAGTGGTGCGCTCATGGGCCTCTATCGCCTCCATGGCGGCCCTGTATGCAGCATTCATTGTGAAAACCGAGTCATCCACACCGGCAAGAGCGGCCGCCTGCTGAATGGCTTTTTTGATGCGCGGTTTTGTGCGGAAGTTCATCCGCTCGCTGCTGCGCTCCTCGATCTCTCGAATTTCATCATGGAAAGTTCCCATGTTTTCTGCTCTCCTTCATATGCGCTATGTACGCCACTGCGGCGTACAAATCAAGAATGGTGCGCCAAGTCCGAATTGCTATCCTTGTTGCCCAAGATGTTGACTCCATGAACCTCCCTTCACGAGACGGGTCAAAACCAAGCGAAGCCCCCCTCACCTTCGCCGTGCTGGTCTTTCCCGGCTTTCCGATGATGGCGTTTTCCTCCGTCATCGAGCCGCTGCGTGGCGCCAACATACTTGCCAGGCGCGAATGCTACCGCTGGGTGATCGTCGGCGCCGACCCCGGCACGGTCGAAGCCTCGAACGGCGTCGTCATCCAGCCAGGCTTTTCCGCGGCGGACGCGCCGAAGGTCGACCGCATCGTCGTCTGCTCCGGTGGCGATGCCGATCATGTCGTGGCCGACGAGGCGATGGGCTGGATCCGCAAAAGCCTGCGCGGCGGCGCGCATATCGGTGCGGTGGCCGATGCCGCGTTCTTCCTGGCCCGCGCCGGCCTGCTCGACGGCCATGCCTGCACCTTGCACTGGACCAGCCAGGCCGCCTTCACCGAGGCGTTTCCGGATATCGAGCTCAGGCGCGATCTCTTCGTCATCGATCGCAAGCGCTTCACCTCGGCCGGCGGCGTCGGCAGCCTCGACATGATGCTGGAGATCATCACGCGCGATTACGGCGCCGAACTCGCTGCCGGTGTCGCCGAGTGGTTCGTGCACTCTCCTTTGCGGTCGAGCGTCGACCGCAAGCTGATGCCGCTGCGCCTGCGCACCGGCGTCCAGAACGAATTGGTGCTGTCGGCCATCGCCATCATGGAGGATGCGGTGGAGGAAAGGCTCGGCATGGCGGAATTGGCTGAAAGGCTGGGCGTATCGCCCGACAAGCTCGAGCGCAATTTCCGCGCCGAATTGGACATCTCGCCCAATGGGTACTACCGGCGGCTGCGGTTGAAGCGCGCGGCCGATTTATTGGCGCATTCGACGCTGATGGTGCGCGACGTGGCGCTCGCCTGTGGGTTTGCCTCGATGTCGAGCTTTGCGCGGGCGTTTCGCGAGGAGCACGGGCACGCGCCTAAGGCGATGCGGCGGCATTAAGTACCTGCTTTCAATACGCCGAGTTCACCCCCCCCCTCTGTCCCGCCAGCGCTGCAGCTGGGTGCGGCACTCAGCACAACATCTGCGGGATTCCGCATAGCGATCGTCCATGGCCCAGTTATGTTCGCGAGAACAGGAGGTCTCCCATGAGCATCGTCGTTTTCGATCCGGACAGCACCGAGGATGTGGACTTCAAGGACCGCATGCGCCATCCGGCGGCGGCCGATCCCGCCGGCGGCATGTGGCTTTCCGACACCGAGCCGTCCTTCATCGACGCCGACGCGCTGCGCAAGGGGCGGCTGGCCAAGCTGCGCGCGTGGATGCGCGAAGCGGGCTATGGCGGCATCGTGCTGTTCGATCCCTACAACCAGCGCTACGCCACCGGATCGCGCAACATGTTCGGCTATTTCCTGCGCAACTCGACCCGCTACTTCTTCATCCCGACCGAAGGGCCGATCGTGCTGTTCGAATATCCGCAGAGCTATCATGTCTCCATGGTGCTCGACACGATCGACGAGGCGCGGCCGTCGAAGCTCGTCTGGTCATCGGTCTCCGGGCGCGACGACGAAACCGCCGGGCCGTTCGCCGACGAGATCACCGAGCTGCTGAAAAAGCATGGCGGCGGCTCGATGAAGCTTGGCCTCGACCGCTGCAGCCATCTGCAGGCCCTGGCCCTGGAAAAGCGCGGCTGCGAGGTGACGGACTGCCAGGGCGAGATTCTAGCCGTGCGCGCGGTGAAGACGCCGGAGGAAGTGAGATGCCTGCAGACCTCGATGGCGGGCGCTGAAGCCGCGGTGGCGGCGGTGCGCGAGGCGATCAAGCCCGGCGTGTCCGAAAACGAGCTGTTCGCCATCATGTATCACGAGGTGATCCGCCAGGGCGGCGAGTTCATCGAGACACGCCTGCTCACCTCCGGACAGCGCACCAATCCGTGGTTCAACGAAGCGAGCGGCCGCAAGATCAGGCCGGGCGAGCTGGTCGCGCTCGATACCGACACGATCGGCTGCTACGGCTATTATTCCGACTTCTCGCGCACCTTCCGCTGCGGGCCGGGCAAGCCGACGCCTTACCAGAAATCGCTCTACCGCATGGCGCACGACCAGGTGCAGCACAATATCGGGATCGTGAAGCCCGGCATGGCTTTCCGCGAGATCGCCGAGAAGGCGTGGAAGATCCCGGATCGCTTCGTCGACCAGCGCTACACTTCGGTCATGCATGGCGTCGGCATGCATGGCGAAACGCCTTTCATTGCGCACTCGATGGATTACGAGACCTATGGCCGCGACGGCATCGTCGTGCCCGGAATGGTGGTGAGCGTGGAAAGCTATATCGGCGAAAAAGGCGGCCGCGAGGGCGTCAAGCTGGAGGACGAGATCCTGATCACCGAGACCGGCATCGAATTGCTCTCGCGCTTCCCGTATGAAGACGAATTTCTTGACAAGTAGCGCCCACGTACCGACAGCACATTCCGCATGAAAAACCCCATCTCCATCCGGCGCGGCACGGTGGCCGCGGTGTTCATCGATCTCCAGGAGGAGCATCGCAAGGACAAGCGCTATCTGGTCGAGGACTTCGACGGCATCCTCGCCAATGTCCAACGGCTGCAGGACGCGGCGCGGCGCAATTTCGTGCCGCTCCACCATTGGGCCTATATCGTCGACCTCGCCGAGGCGCGGCCCTTCCACCCCGTGGACGAAAGCGGCAAGTCGGCCTTTTCCGACAAGGACGATCCGCTCACGGCGATCTGCCATGAGGTGGCGCCGCAAGACGATGAAGCGATGCTGGTCAAGCAGGAGGCGAGCGCCTTCGGCAAGAACAATTTTGCCGACAAGCTCAAGGCCTCCGGCATCGAATGGCTGGTCATTGCCGGCGTGTGGACCGAAGCCTGCATCGACGCCACGGTGAAGGACGCGGTGGCGCGCGGTTTTCGCGTGCTGCTGGTCAAGGACGCCTGTGGCAGCGCGAGTGCCGCCATGCACCAGACCGGCATCCTCAACCTCGCCAATCGGCTCTATGGCGGGGCCGTCACCAACACGCTCGACGCCTGCCGGCTGATGGCCGGCGACACGGTGAATGTCTGGCAGGTCGAGGGTTCGGTGCCGCTGCGCTTCACTTTCGAGAACGCGGCGCGGCTCTACGCCGAGCTCTGACGGCGATGGCCGGCGACCCAACCGATCCGGCAGGGCGCGGCAAATACGCCGCCCTGCTCGATCCGGAACTTTGGGATTACGTCGACAAGGTCAACAGCTGGTACCCGCCGGAGATCGTGGCCGCACCGATCGCCGAGCAGCGCGCCGTCTACGACAAAATGTGCGTGGCGTTCCACCAAGGCCATCCTGAAGGCGTTATCGCCAGCGACGGCCTCGTCGCCACGGCTGCGCATGCCATCCCGGCGCGACGCTACCGCATGGCGGACAAGGCGGCAGCGGCGATCGTCGTCTACTATCACGGCGGCGGCTTCGTGCTCGGCGACCTCGACAGCCACGATGATATCTGTGCCGAGATCTGCGCCGGCACCGGCTTCGAGGTGGTCTCGGCCGACTACCGGCTGGCGCCCGAGCATTTGCACCCGGCCTCCTTCGACGATGCGCTGGCGATGTTCGAATGGGTCGCCGCGACGAGTGCGCTGCCGATCGTGCTTTGCGGCGAAAGCGCCGGCGGCAACCTCGCCGCGGCAGTGGCGCAGGCGACGCGGCATCATCCAAGGCATGCGATCGGCCAGGTGCTGATCTATCCCGGACTGGGTGGCGACGTGACCGGGCGTCTTATGTCGAGCACGGCGAGGCGCCGTTGCTGACGCTCGCCGACATCGACTTCTACCGCCGTGTTCGTTCCGTGCCCGGACAGTCGGCGGACGACCCGACCTTTTCGCCGCTCCGCGACCGCGACTTTTCCAGCCTGCCGCCGACGGTCATCGTCACCGCCGAGTGCGATCCGCTGTCCTCGGACGGCGAGGCCTATCGCGACCGCGTCCTCGCCGCCGGCGGCCGCGCCTGGTGGCGCGAGGAGCCGCGGCTGGTGCACAGTTTTCTTCGCGCTCGCCCAACCGTACCAAGAGCGGCTGAGGCGTTTGCGAGGATAATCGGCGACATCGCCAGGCTGGGCGCCAGCGGCGACGCTTCGATCTCCCCCCTTGTGGGGGAGATGGCCGGCAGGCCAGAGGGGGGCGCGAAGGATCGCGGCCCTTCGGTTTCGTAACATCCAAGTTTGCCTGAAAAGGCAGCTCCAATCGGCTGAGACGCAGGCGGGACAGCGCCCCCCCTCTGCCCTGCCGGGCATCCCCCCACAACGAGAGATCGACTGTATCAACCCCTGCGGAACAGCGCACAAGAATTGCGGAAAACCAAACATTTCGCTGCGGAAAGCAGACCTATCATTCCTCGGCAGGCAACGGCGCCCCGGCGGTCGCATCCGCCCCCGCGCCTGCGACACCGGGGCGCCCGTTGGATTTTCGTGCATGTCGTTGCCCCAACAACCGAGCCCGGGCGACGTGCACCAACAACAGAGGGAACGACGATGAAATTCATGCTGACCGACAGAAAATTGCACCCGCGGGCCAAGCCGACCGCCGATGATTTCAAGACAGGCGCGATCAGCCGGCGCGAATATCTGGCGCTCATGGCCGGCTTGGGCGTCAGCGCTGCCGGGGCCCTGGCGCTGGGCGGGCTTACGCCCTCGCCTGCCCGCGCCGAAGAGCCGAAGCGCGGCGGCACGCTCCGCGTGGCGATGAACGTCAAGGGCTTCAAGGATCCGCGCACTTTCGACGGCGTCGAGATGTCGAATGTCGCGCGCCACTGCAACGAATATCTGGTGCGCTGGAAAACCGATTTCAGCTTCGAGCCGTGGCTGCTCGAAAGCTGGGAGACCAGCGACGACGCCAAGACGATCACGCTTCATGTGCGCAAGGGCATCACCTGGTCGAACGGCGACACGTTCAATGCCGACGACGTGATCCACAATATAAACCGCTGGTGCGATGCGTCGGTCGCCGGCAATTCGGTCGCGGCCCGCATGGGCGCGCTGGTCAACGCCGACACCAAGAAGACCGTCGACGGCGGCATCCAGAAGGTCGACGACTATACCGTCAAGCTCAATCTGCCCAAGCCCGACATCTCGCTGATCGCCGGCATGGCTGACTATCCGGCGCTGATCATGCATCGCTCCTATGAGGGCGACGCCGACCCGAAGAAGGCTTTAGCCATCACCACCGGCCCCTGCGAGCTGGTGAGCTGGGACGCCGAGACGGGTGCTGAGGTGAAGCGCAAGGACAAGCCCTGGTGGAAGGGCGACTTCTACCTCGACGGCATCAAATGGGTCGACTACGGCTCCGACCCGAACGCCATGCTGTCGGCCTTCGAATCCGGCGAGATCGATACCGACCACGAGACCGCTTCGGACGCCGTGTCGCAGACCGAGCAGATGGGCCTCGAAAATTCGGAAATCGCCACCGGCTCGACCATCGTCGCGCGCTTCAATGTCGGCAACGCGCCCTATGACGACGTCAAGGTGCGCCGCGCCGCCCAGCTTGCCGTCGACAATGCAGCGGTGCTGAAGCTCGGCCTCGACGGCAGGGGCAAGCCCGCCGACAATCACCATGTCGGCCCTATGCATCCGGAATTCGCCGATATCGGCCCGGCCAAGCGCGATGTCGAGACGGCGAAGAAGCTGCTGTCCGAGTCCGGCAAGGCCGACCACGAATACGAGCTGATCTCGGTCGATGTCGAATGGCAGAAGAGCACCGCCGACGCCATCGCCGCCCAGATCCGCGAGGCCGGCCTCAAGATCAAGCGCACCGTGCTGCCGGCCGCGACCTTCTGGAACGACTGGAGCAAATTCCCCTATTCCTGCACCGAATGGCTCGGCCGTCCGCTTGGTGTGCAAGTGCTGGCGCTCGCCTACAAATCGGGCGCGGCCTGGAACGAAAGCGCCTATTCGAACAAGGAGTTCGACGAGCTTCTCGACAAGGCGCTGGCAACGCCCGATGCTGCCCAGCGCAAGGAGATCATGGCCAAGATCGAGCAGAATTTGCGCGACTCCGGCGTCATCATCCAGCCCTACTGGCGCTCGGTCTACCGCACCTACCGCAAGGGCGTGCATGGCTGCGTGCAACACCAGGCGCTCGAGCAGCATTTCGAGACGGTCTGGCTGGAGTCCTGATCCTCCCGGGACTGAGACGGCCGGCGTGGCTTTCCAAGTCGCGCCGGCCGTTTGCTATTTGCCAAGCAATCGCATTTCGGCACAGATTGCGCCTGACCGGCCTTCCGCCGGTTCGGAATGTGAGAACCAGCAAGGCATGGATCACTTCGATCTCGGCACCTACCGACGCCCCATCTCCACATTCTCGGCCGAGACGCAGCGCTGGTTCGATATCGGGCTGAACTGGTGCTACGGCTTCAACCACGAGGAAGGGATAAAATGTTTCGAGAAGGCGCTGGAGACCGATCCCAGTTGCGCCTTCGTGCATTGGGGCATCGCCTATGCGGCCGGCCCTTTCTACAACCTGACCTGGAAGGAGCACGGCAAGGATGAGGCGAACCGCGCCGCCAGGCGCTGCTTCGACCATGTGCAGCTGGCGCGTTCGAAGGCGGCCGGCGCCAGTCTCGTCGAGCGGCGGCTGATCGAGGCGCTCAGCGCCCGCTTCCAGCAACCGCATAGCGTCAGTGCGGCCGAATTCGAGAACTGGGACGACGCCTATGCCGCCGCGATGCGGCAGGTCTATCGCGACTTCCCCGACGATCATGACGTGATGGCGCTGACCGTCGAGGCGCTGATGATGCGCACCGTGAGGCGGCTATGGAACCTCAAGACCGGCGAGCCGGCGCCGAACTCCGACGTGCTCGAAGCGCTGGAGATCTGCGAGCGCTCGATCCGGCTCTCGGACGAAGCCGGCGCCACGCCGCATCCGGCGATCCTGCATCTCCACATCCATTTGCTGGAAATGTCGACGCAGCCCGAACGCGGCATGCGCTCGGCGGAACGGCTGGGCACAATGTGCCCGGACGCCGGCCACATGAACCACATGCCCGGGCATATCCATGTGCTCTGCGGCGAGTACGAGAAAGCAAAACTCGCCAGCAAGAAGGCGGTGCGCGCCAACGACCTCTACCTCGCCTATGCCGGCGAGCCGACCTACTACCTGCTCGGCTGCTGCCACGACCTGCATCTGATGATGTTCACCTGCATGCTCCTGGCCCAATACCGGCCGGCGCTGTGGGCGGCGGATAAGGTGCGCAGCCTGGTGACGCGCGATGTCGTCAGCATCCCCGAACGGCCGAAGCTCACCCAGACGGTCGAAGGCTACCACGCGATGCGATCGCATGTTCAGGTGCGCTTCGGGCGCTGGCGCGAGATCATCGACGAGCCGATGAATGGCGAGCCGGAGCTCTATGTGCTGAGCACGGCCATGCAGCACTACGCCAAGGGCGTGGCGCATGCGACGCTGCGTGAGTTCGCAGCGGCGGAGCGCGAACGCCATTTATTTAACCGGCATGTCGAGACCATCCCGCCTGAGCGGCGGTTCCTCAGCAACCCGACGCGAGCCTCATTAGCCGTCGGCGCGGCACTGCTCGAGGGCGAGCTTGCCTACCACCAGGGACGGCACGACGAGGCCTACAAGCATCTTCGACGCGCGGTCGAGCTCGACGACAATCTGTCCTACACCGAGCCGTGGGCGTGGATGCATCCGCCGCGCCATGCGCTCGCGGCTCTCCTGCTCGATCACGGCCATGCGGCGGAGGCCGAGCAGGTCTATCGCGACGATCTGGGCCTGAGCGGCGCCGTGCAGCGCTGTGCGCAACATCCCGACAATGTCTGGGCGCTGCACGGACTGGTCGAATGCCTGAAGCGGCGCGGCGAAACCAACGAACTGGCGGGGTTGCAGGCGAAGCTTAAGGTGGCGATTGCCAAGGCGGATATGGCGATAACGTCGTCATGCTTGTGCCGGACAAGCTTCGAGGCGGGCGATTGCTGTTGCCACTGAGCAGCCTCGCGCGAGCGACAGCGAGCACCTACGAGAAGATTTCCGCCAGTTCGTCGGCGCCAGGTCCTTCCTTGACCCGACGCAGTTCGGCATAGGTCGTTGCGAGCACGATTGAAAGCACCGTCCAGACGATCGCTGACGCCATCGCCCCTTGGAATGTAAGCAAGACCATTGCCAACAGCGAAAGGCTTTCGAGCGATACAAAGGCAAGCCCAAACGCAGTGGCAAGCCGCAGGGCTAGTAGCAGTCCAATGACGACAACCGAGACCAAGCCGAAAATCCACCAACGGTAACCTTTGGTCAACGCTTGGCTACGCGACATCGAAGCGGCCGTCCCCAACCCCTCCCGGACGGAAACAGGAACGGCAACCGAGATTCCCACCCCCCATACGACACACGGTATCATCAAGAATAGGAACACTAGGCCCCCCGCCTGAGGAGAATTTGAAAGTTCAACTGCAGCCGACCCGGATCGCGCGAGAAAAAAGGCGAGATAAACCGCATAACCTATGCCCACGACCGGAAAAATGTGGCGGAGCGCGGTCTGAACGCATCTTGCAACCGAAGAACGATTGCCATTGGTATCGCCAACCGCGGCCTGAGACAAAACCGCCTGCCCGAGAAGGTTTGGCGCTGTGCCGATCAACCCGGAAGCTAAGCTAAAACCCAAGTTGACCGACGTTGACCAGGGGCCGCTACCAACCGCACCCAATTGAAATGCCAGCGTAGGCCAGTACCTGGTTGATAGATTGATCAGCGCCAGCGGCAAGGCGAAGAAAATCGTGCCAACTGCAATCGAGAAGATCGCGTTCCGCCGCAGGAAGGCGGCGGTATTGCCGATTACGTTACCCAGCCGGAATTTTTCACCTTTTCCCTGCGTTACCAACGACACAACTTGCACCTGCTAGGAGAAGATTTCCGCCAGTTCGTCGACGCTTGCACCCTCCTTGACCCAGCGCAACTCGACATAGCTGACAGCGCTGGCCACGGACGACAGCACCAGGAAGGTCGCCCTCATCGTGGCTTCCGCCAACAGTCCGAACGTAACGTTCAAGGGAATGGCGACGCGGTTGATCACAAGGCCCGCCAACGCGCTCGCCACAATGAGGATCAGCCACAGTCCGAGCAGCGGCCAGCGACTTCCCTTGGTCAGGTCGCGACTGCGCGCCATGCTGTCGAGAATGCCCCGTTTTTCCTGGATAAGGACAGGCAAGGCGACCGCCCAGCGAAGCAGAAGAAGAATGCCCGGCACGATAAGCAGGAGCAGCCCGATTATGATGCCAAGCGTCGCCACCAATGAGACGCCGAGAATCGGGAACAACAGTGCAAGCGCCACACCGAAGCAATCCGCGAAAACTGGCTTTTCGCCACGCAAGTCCACGATCGTCGCACGGATGACGGACGTTTGCAGGACGGCGGTGACAAGGAGGTAGAGTGGCAGGCCCAACAGGACGATTGTCGCGTGCTCAGAGGCAAATGCCTCGAACGACAACCGGGCCGCGCCACTATTAACGTACCAAAGCCATGCGGCGAACCTCGGTAGGGCGTAGAATAACGCCCCCAGACCCACAAACAGGACCGGATTGCGGCCAACCACCGCAAAGCTGTCATAGAAGACCCGCCCGATCCGGAACCGATCGGGCGCACTGAGAGCAGTCGACGCCATGGTGATCCTTTCCGTGGCGTGTCTTACGAGAAGATCTCAGCCAATTCGTCGACGCTGGTGCCTTCTTTCACCTGGCGCAGTTCTACATAGCTGACCGCAGTGGCGACCGAGAGCACCATGGTCACAACGGTCTGTACCAGCGTGGCCCCCACTTCGGCGACAATTCCACCGAACAGGACCAAGACCAGCAGCATCACCCACTGGATCACCATGGCGATGATGATCAGGATCAGGAACAATCCGAATAGCGCCCAGCGGTTGCCCTTGGTCAGGGCGCGGCTGCGCGACATCGAGCCGAACACGCCTAGCTGCTCGCGGATCAGCACGGGCACAGACATCGACCAGCCGAGCCACAGGATGATGCCCGGCACGACGAGGGCAATCATGGCAATGACCGATCCGAGGCCGACGAGCAGGCTGATCCCGACGGTCGGCAGCAGGAAAACGATCGCCATCCCTATGCAGTCGCTGAAAGTCGGCCGCTTGCCGCTCAAATCCTCGATGGTGGCGCGCACGAGCGCCGACTGAAGCAACATCGCCAGAACGAAAGAGACAAGCCCGCCGATAACACTGACGTAGGAATTGCGCAGCATCGCATCGGGATCGGCCAAGGCGCTCGGATCGCGCTGCATCATCGCGTCTATTTGCGGCTGCTGCAGCATCCGAATGACAAGCGTCGGCAGGCCCGAAAACAGCAATGCGAGTCCAACGCAAAGCCCGATGTTGCGGCTGATAACTGAAAAAGTGCTGTTGAATACCCTGCCGATCTCGAATCTGCCGGGTCGTCCCAATGTCGCAGTGGTCATGATAGTTCCCCCCGAGCCGCCGCATCCAATTCGGCAACTTCAAAGTAAATCTGCCAAGATTGACGGGCTGCGTCCAGTCCACTTGCAATTGTCTAGGCATATTGCCAGTGTCAGGGTCGAACCGCAGTTGCAGGGGGGAACGCGCGGGTGACAGTCGCACAGCCGGGCACGGCCGACGCCGAATGGCTGGCCAAGATGCACAAGCAGCTGCTGGCAGACGATTCCATCCAGTTCGACTTGCCGACGCTGGTGCGGCCCGAGCCGCCGGAATGGCTGAAGCCTTTGCTGGAAGCCCTGGCGAAGATCGGCCCTTATATGATCTACCTGTTCTGGGGCGCGGTGATCACCGGGGTCGCGATCATCGTGTTCCTGCTCGTCCTTGAAGCGAAGGGAGTCGCGTGGCGGCTGCCGTGGCGGCGCGCAAGCAAGGAGGTCGAGGCGCAGGAGGAATGGCGCCCGGATGCGGGTGCTGCGCAGATCCTGCTTTCCGAGGCCGATGCGCTCGCCGCGCGCGGCGACTATGACGAAGCGGTGCATCTACTCCTACGCCGCAGCGTCGCCGACATCGCCACCCGCCTGCCCGACTTCCTGCGCCCATCGCTGACCGCGCGCGACATCGCCGCCGCGGGCTCGATCCCCACCCGCCCCCGCACGGCCTTCAGCGAGATTGCGCGCGTCGTCGAGGCCGCGCTGTTTGCCCGCCGTCCGGTCGGCGCCGAGGGCTGGCAGCAGGCACGCGGCGCCTATGAACGCTTCGCCTTCCGGGATGCCTGGGCATGAGCGTGGAGGCAGCCGAAGCGCCATTCAGCCGCAGGACGCTGTTCTGGGGCATCTTCGCCAGCCTGCTGGCGGCCGCCGGGTTCTTTCTGCTCTCGACCTACGCCCCGGATTTCCGCCAGCCCGAAGGCGGCGGCACGCCGCTTTCAAAGGGCGGCACCGGCTATGCCGGACTTGTCGAATGGCTGAAGCTCACCAATGGGCAGGCGCCGCCCATGGCGCACGGCGAGAAAGACCTGCAATCGCCACTGGCATCCACCTTCCTGTTGATCGTCACCATCGCGCCGGAAAGCGACCCGGCCGCGCTCCAGCGCATCATCAAGCTGCGCTCCGGCAAGGACACGCTGTTCGTGCTGCCCAAATGGGTCACCTTCCCGCAGCCCGGCCATGACGGCTGGGAGACGAAGGTTGAGCGGCTGCCCAATACGGTCGTCAACGACTGGCTCGGCCGGCTCGCCAAGGCGAAGCTTGGCGAAGGCAAGCCAACGGTCGATCGGATCGACGTTCAAGGCCGCAAGATCGCCCTGCCCGAAGAACTGCAATGGGTGGCCGACGAACATCCGCTGATCGCGGCGGGCGACGGCAAGGCCATTCTCACCGAGCTCGACAATGAGCCTTTCTACATCCTGACCGATCCCGATTTCATCAACAACGCGGCGCTGAAGGATCCCCAGAAAGCAGCCGCGGCACTCGATATGATCGCCATGCTCGAGCCCGCGAAAGGTGCGGTGATGTTCGACCTGACGCTGCACGGCATCGGCCAGAACTACGATCTCGCCAAGCTGTTGGTCGAGCCGCCTTTCCTGGCGCTGACGCTGTCGGTGCTGGTGGCGGCCGCTCTAGCTTTCCTGCATGGGCTCGGCCGGTTCGGTCCGCCGCGAACCGAAGGGCGCGCCATTGCCTTCGGCAAGCGAGCGCTGGTCGACACCACGGCGATGCTGTTGAAGCGCGCCGGCCGGCTGCAAGAACTTGGCGACCGCTACGCGATGCTGATGCGCCAACGGGCCGCCGCGTTGCTTGGCGCGCCGCACGGGCTGCAAGGCGAGGCACTCGACCGCTGGCTGGATTCCCGCGACAAGAGCGAAGCGCATAGCTTCACCGCGCGGTTCAGGGCAGTGAACGATTCCAATAGTTTGGCCGCAATGCATGAAGCAGCGGAAGAGCTGCATGACTGGACGGCGAGGAGGCTCGGTGAACGTCGATGAAGTGAAGGCCCTGGCAAGCGCGATCAGGGAAGAAGTGGCGAAAGCGATCACCGGGCAGCGGGACACGGTCGATCTGATGCTGACGGCGCTGCTCGCCGGCGGGCATATCCTGCTCGAAGGGCCGCCGGGCACCGCCAAGACCATGACGGCGCGCTGCTTCGCGCAGGCGCTTGGCGTCGCCTATGGGCGCATCCAGTTCACGCCCGATTTGATGCCCGGCGATATCGTCGGCTCCAACATCTACAATTTCCAGACCGGGCAGTTCACGCTGACGCGCGGCCCGATCTTCTGTGACCTTTTGCTCGCCGACGAGATCAACCGCACGCCGCCGAAGACGCAGGCGGCCCTTCTCGAAGCCATGCAGGAGCACGCCGTCACCTTCGACGGCACGACGCACTCCCTCGGCCGCAACTTCATGGTGGTGGCGACGCAGAACCCGATCGAGCACCAGGGCGTCTATCCGCTGCCCGAGGCACAGCTCGACCGCTTCCTGTTCAAGCACCGGGTGAGCTATCCCGACGCGCAGGAAGAACGCGCCATCATCACCCATCATGGCGGCGGGTCGGCCTCGCACAATATCGAGCAATACGGCATCAAGGCGCAAACCGACCGTAAGACGCTCGAAGCGGCGCTCGCTACGGTCGGCGGCGTCACGCTGGTCGACGACGTCGTCGGCTATATCGCGGCATTGGTGCGCGGCACACGCGAAAGCCCGGACCTTGAGGTGGGCGCGAGCCCCCGCGCCGGCGCCATGCTGGCGCGCGCCGCGCGCGCCAGGGCCGCGCTCGACGGCCGCAACTATGTCATCCCCGACGACGTCAAGGCGCTGGCCGTACCGGCGCTGCGCCACCGCGTCATCCTCTCGCCGGCGGCGCAGATCGACGGGCGCCTGGTCGAGCAGATTGTGTCCGACCTCGTCGACCAGACGGAAGCGCCGCGTTGATCTATCCAAGCGGCCGAGCGGTATGGGCAGCGGCGGCGGGGGCGATCCCCGCCTTCCTGATCGCGCTCGCGCTGCCCTCTGTCTGGTATCTCGGCCTGCTGTGGATCTGCGCCCTGCTTGCCTTCCTGGCGGTTGACGCCGCGGCCGGACGCGGGCGCGCTTCGCTCAGCGCGACGCTGACCGCGCCGCCGCAAGTCGGCGTCGGCGGGCGGTTCACGTTGCACATCGCGGCCGGCCCCGGCGCAAGGGCACGCCACCTACAGGCGCGTGTCAGCCATGACCAAAGGCTGGCGCCTGTCAAAGGCACCGGCGGCGCGCTGCCGGCGAATGGCGGCACGCTCGACCTCGAATTCGACGCGGTCAGGCGCGGCATCGCCAACTTCGATCGGCTCTGGTTGCGCTGGCAGGGACCGTTCGGGCTGATCTGGAACCAGGCCGTGCTGCCGATGGACCGCAAGATAGCGGTGCTGCCCGACGTCAGCCGCGCGCGCGACGAAGCGATCACGCTGCTGCAGCGCTCGGCCCTTGCCGATGGCCATGCGCAGAAGCGCGCCGGCCAGGGCCGAGAGTTCGAAGCGCTGAAGGACTACCAGCCCGGCATGGGCCGGCGCATGATCGACTGGAAGCGCAGCGCTCGCCACGGCAAGCTCCTGGCACGCGAGTTCCGCATCGAGGAGAACAACAACATCGTTTTAGCCATCGACTGCGGCCGCCTGATGTGCGAGCCGGTCGACGGCGTGCCTAAGGTCGACCGCGCGGTGACGGCCGCACTGCTGTCGGCCTTCATTGCGCTCAAGGGCGGCGACCTCGTCAGCCTGTTCTCCTTCGACGCCAGGCCGCGCGTCTCCAGCGGCGCGGTGCGCGGCTCGCCGAGCTTCACCATGATCCAGAAGCGCGCGGCCGAGATCGACTACTCGACCGAGGAAACGAATTTCACCCTCGCGCTGACGACGCTGGCGGCCAAGCTCGACCGGCGCTCGCTGGTCATCATCTTCACCGACTTCGTCGATCCGATCAGCGCCGAATTGATGCTGCGCACCGTCGGCCGGCTGACCGAGCGGCATCTGGTGCTGTTCATGCTGATGAA
Source organism: Mesorhizobium loti (assembly GCF_001510895.1). Lineage (GTDB taxonomy): Bacteria > Pseudomonadota > Alphaproteobacteria > Rhizobiales > Rhizobiaceae > Mesorhizobium > Mesorhizobium loti_A. The sequence goes on from NZ_LPWA01000133.1 coordinate 20,397, forward strand.
GGACGTCGAGCTGGAGACGCTGGCCGACATGGCGCCGGCGATGCCGGAGGATGTCGCCCGCGCGGTCACCGCCGGCGATCTGCTCAGGCAGCGGCAGGTGGTGATCGGCCGCTTGAGGCTGCTCGGCGCGCATGTCATCGAGGCCGACCACCAGCGGCTCGGCCCGGCGCTGGTTGAGCGCTATATCCAGCTCAAGGAGGAGAACCTCTTATGACGCTGCCTGCCGGCACCGACGCGGTGCGCCAGTCACTGGCCAGCTTCCGCCAGGAGCGCGAGGCCGACTGGAAGGCCTTCGAGGCGCTGCTTGCCCGCGTCGAGAAGCGCGCGCCGCGCGCGCTGTCGGAAGACGAGCTCTTGTCGCTGCCCCTGCTCTATCGCTCGGCACTGTCGTCGCTGTCGGTGGCGCGCGCGACCTCGCTCGACAGCGCGCTGATCGCCTATCTCGAAGCGCTGTGCCTGCGCGGCTATTTTTATCTCTATGGCGCGCGGCGGAGCTTGAGAACGCGCATCGGCGACTTCTTCCTGCGCGACTGGCCGGCAGCAATCCGCGACCTGTGGCGCGAAGTGTGGGTGTCGGTCGGACTGACGGTGATCGGCGCCATCGCCGGCTATTGGCTGGTCGCCTCCGACAAGCGCTGGTACGACGCCATCATCGCGCCGAGCCTTGCCGGCGGGCGCAATCCTGATTCATCGGCCGAGATGCTGCGCAGCGTGCTTTACGGCGATGGCGGCGGCCATTTCCTCTCGGGCTTCGCCGCCTACCTCTTTACCCACAACACGCAAGTCTCGATCTTGGCCTTCGCGCTGGGCTTCGCTTTCGCGGTGCCCAGCGTGCTGATCATCTTGATGAATGGCTGCATGCTTGGCGCGCTGTTCCAGGTCTACGCGGCCAAGGGGCTCGGCTTCGCGCTCGGCGGCTGGCTTTCGATCCACGGCACGACGGAGCTGTTCGCGATCGCGATCGCGGGCGCGGCCGGCATGCGCATCGGCACCAGCATCGCCTTTCCCGGCGAGTTGACCCGCATGGCGGCGGCGGCCCAAGCCGGGCGCGTCGCGGCGACCGCCATGGTCGGTGTGGCGGTGATGCTGCTGTTTGCCGGCCTGCTCGAAGGCATCGGCCGGCAGACGATCACCGGCGACGTCGGCCGCTATTCGATCGGCGGCGGCATGCTGGCGCTCTGGATCTGCTATTTCTATCTGTTCCGGATGGTGCGGCATGGCAACGGCTAGGAATCCCGCCGCGCTCATCCGCCCGCTGGTCACGCCGGAGGGCGTCGACCTGCGCGTGAAACTCGCGGATGCCGGCACGCGGGCTTCGGGATTCCTGCTCGATGTGGTCATCATCATCACCGCAGCGGTCGTGGTCAGTCTCGTCGCGATCTTCGGCCTCGGCGGCCTCGGTGGGCAGGACGCGGAGCCGCTCTTCATCGTCTGGATCATCTTCATCTTCCTGCTGCGCAACGTCTATTTCATCGCCTTCGAGGCGGGCCGGCGGGCAGCGACGCCCGGCAAGCGGATGGTCGGCGTCCGCGTCGCCTCGCGCAGCGGCGCGGGCCTCACCCTCGACCAGGTCATCGCGCGCAACCTGATGCGCGAGATCGAGATCTTCCTGCCGCTGTCGATCCTCGCGGCGCGCGGCAGCGCCGGCGTCGCCGACACGCTGTCGACGATCTTCGGCCTGGTGTGGGCGCTGCTGTTCTCGCTATTCCCGCTGTTCAACCGCGATCGGCTCAGGATCGGCGACCTGCTCGCTGGCACCTGGGTGGTCGAGGCGCCGAAAGTGGCGCTGGTCGAGGACCTCTCGCTGCGCAAGGACCCGGTCGCAGCCCGCTTCCAGTTCAGCGCCGCGCAGCTCGACGCCTATGGCATCGCGGAGCTGCACAAGCTGGAGGAAGTGCTGCGCCGCGACGACTATTTCGCGATGAAGGCGGTGGCGGAGACGATCGCCCGCAAGATCGGCGCCAAGGTGGAGCCTGTCGATTCAAAAGCCTTCCTCACTGCCTATTATGGCGAACTTCGAGCGCATCTGGAACGCAAGCTGCTGCTCGGGAACAGGAAAGCGGATAAATACGCGCGCTAGGCGCACATTTCTAGCTACAACTACGACGTCAAAAACAGAAACAAGCATATTGCCACAATGCCCATTATTTGCATAAATCGCACTATCAGCGCCTGATTTTCAACAATTTTTTCTCTTAATCTTCTTTCATGCTCATCGTATTTAATATATACATAAACCATAACTAACGACAATATCAATAGATAAACACCTCTAAATGCGTGATCGCTAATGAAATCACCTTGTCCGTATATAATTATCCATCCACCAATTCCGTTAATGACTAATATTGAAATGAAGAATGCAGATAGGGTAAAAAAGGCATATACTGCCTTTAGGCTTCTTTGAAGACTGTTCCTTGCGTTCATCGTGTCACGATCCGCCGGCTAGCCCTCGGCAACCCAACCTCTTGCAGACACCAAACTCGGCTTCCAGTTAGTGCAGCCCTCGCCTATCCCTCGCCTCTACCCAACCCACTTCTCATAGTCCGACACCAAGAGGTGAACCGGCGCCACGTCCTCCTCGATGTTGGAGAAGCGGCCGATCGGCTCGCGGAAGACGTTGTCGGTGAGATCGTCGTTGACGGTCGAGACCTCGCCGATCAGCACGTCCTTGCCTTCGGCCCAGAAGGCGTGCCAGACGCCTGGCAGCAGCGTGACGCTCTGGCCCGGGTCGAGCTTCAACAGCCCGCCGGCCGGCAATCTGGTGATGGTGCCGTCGACCGGAACCGAGACTTCGGCCTTCGGGTCGATGCCGCCGTCGCGATCGTGCATGAACAGTTCCAGCACCAGCTTGCCGCCGCCGCGGTTGATGATGTCCTCGGCCTTGATGTTGTGGCGGTGCATCGGCGAGAGCTGGTCCTTGCGCGAGATCATGATCTTCTCCGCATAGAGCATGCCCATGCCGAGCTTCATGTCCTCGTAGCGGCCGTTGCGGACGGTGAACAGGAACAGGCCGAGCTCATCGAACTTCTCCTGGCCGTAGTCGGTGATGTCCCAGCCGAGGCGCGAGGAAAAAATGGCCGAGGAGTCCGCCTTGTGTGCCTTCATCTCTTCCGGCGACCAGTAGGCGAAGGGCGGCATGATGTAGCCGAACGAGCGGATAAAGGCGTCGGCGTCGCGGATGATGTCGTTGATGGTCGAGCGTTTCATGGGTCTCTTTCCTTCCGGCCGCTGCCTGCTGAAATCTGCCAATCCGCATAGCCCAATGCCGGTCCGCTGTCGACGCAAACTGATGGCTCTGGCCCGGTGACATCGGTTCCGTTCGGGGCCATAAACCCAACCGGTCTTTTGATCTTACGCATGTCTTTGTCCCGAAACCGGGTCCCACTTTCGGGAGACATGCTTTTGAACGGTGATTTTCATGCCAAGCATAGACGACCTCGATACGCCGGCGATCCTGATCGACGCGGCCCGCGCCGAAGCCAACATCAAAAAGGCGCAGGCGCATGCCGACTCTCATGGGTTAAAACTCAGGCCGCACATCAAGACGCACAAACTGCCTTACTGGGCGAAGAAGCAGGTTGCGGCCGGCGCCGTCGGCATCACCTGTCAGAAGATCGGCGAGGCCGAAGTGATGGCCGATGCCGGGCTGACCGACATTTTTCTCCCTTACAACATCCTCGGCCGGGCCAAGCTGGAACGGCTGAAGGCGCTGCATGGCCGCGTCACACTCTCGGTGACGGCCGACAGCCACGAGACGCTGCAAGGCCTTGCCGCCACCTTCACCGACGCGGGCCATCCGCTGCCGGTGCTGGTCGAGTGCGACACCGGCATGGGCCGCTGCGGCGTGCAGAGCCCGACCGAAGCGCTGGTACTGGCGAAAGTGATCGACATGGCCAAGGGCCTCAGCTTCGGCGGCCTGATGACCTACCCGGCTGCAGGCCGCGCCATCGAGGCGGAGGCCTGGCTGAGGAGCGCGTGCGACACGCTTGCCGCGGCCGGGCTCGAATGCCGGCGCATCTCCAGCGGCGGCACGCCGGACATGTGGCGCTCGGGCGAGGACAGCGTGGTCACCGAATACCGGCCCGGCACCTATATCTATCTCGATCGCTACCAGGTCGCCAAAGGCGTCGGCACGCTCGACGATTGCGCGCTGACGGTGCTCGCCACCGTGGTCAGCCACCCGACGCCGACCCGCGCCATCCTCGACAGCGGCAGCAAGGCGCTGTCTTCGGATACGCTCGGGCTCTCCGATTTCGGCGAACTGCTCGGCATGCCCGGCGCGCGCGTCACGGGCCTCAGCGAAGAGCATGGCAACGTCACGCTTGCGGAAGGCGCCAAGCTTCGCATCGGCGAGCGCGTGCGCGTGGTGCCCGACCATTGCTGCGTGGTGACGAATTTGTTCGACGAGGTGCATCTGATCGACGGCGACAAGGTGCTGGAAACGCTGCCGGTGACGGCGCGTGGGCGAATGGGGTGACGCCTACTGCCGCTCCGCCTGCCTCGCCGCAACCCGGCGCATCGCGGTCACCCGGCGCCGAAAAATCTCCGTGCGTATCGCCATCAGATGCAGCGCGAAGAACAGCACGGTGAAGCCGAGCGCCATCACGGCTAGCGGCCACAGCATCGAGGGATCGATGGTCGGGCCGCCGAGGCGGAAGACGGAAGCCGGCTGATGCAGCGTGTTCCACCAGTCGACCGAGAACTTGATGATCGGGATGTTGATGAAGCCAACCAGCGTGATGATGGCGGCAGCCCAGGCGGCACGGCCGGCGTCATCCAGCGCGCGCGTCAGCGCGATGATGCCGAGATACATCAAAAAGAGCACGAAGACCGAGGTCAGCCGCGCGTCCCACACCCACCAGGTGCCCCACATCGGCTTGCCCCAGATGGAGCCGGTGATCAGCGCCAGCGCCGTGAAGACAGCGCCGATCGGGGCCGCCGATTTGAGCGCCACATCGGCCAGCGGATGGCGCCAGACCAACGTGCCCAGCGCCGAGATCGCCATGATCGTGTAGCACATCATGGCGAGCCAGGCGAAAGGCACGTGGATATACATGATGCGCACCGTGATGCCCTGCTGGAAATCCTCAGGCGCGGTGAAGCTCATATAGAGCCCGACGGCGAGCAGAATGGCGGCAATCGCCGCCAGCCACGGAATGATCTTGTCGGCCAGCCCGACGAAGCGCGTCGGGTTGGCGAGATCGGTCCAGCCGGCGAGGCGTGAGGTGGTGTCGCTCATGCCGACCTAAATAGACCGGCAATGTGTCCGGGGCAATTGGACGGTTGTCGCACTCTTTCCTTCTCCCCTTGTGGGAGAAGGTGGATCGGCGCGCAGCGCCGAGACGGATGAGAGGTGTTGGAAGGAATGAGGCGGTGCTTGTTGGCACGCTTTTGCCAAGCTGGAGCACCCCTGATCCGGCCGCTACGCGGCCACCTTCTCCCACAAGGGGAGAAGGGAACGACAGCGCTCACGCTGCTTCGTTGACCGGACGGCTGAGGCGGCGGACTTCCTCGTCGTTGAGCAGGCCGCCGGCGCGCAGCAGGGCGGCGAAGCGGCCGTTGCGCAGCGACAGTTCGGTGAAGCCGCCATATTCGACCACCTTGCCCTTGTCCATGAAGACGACCAGGTCGGCGTCGCGGACCGTGGTCAGGCGGTGGGCGATGATGAAGGTGGTGCGGTCGCGGCGCAGCTCGTCGATCGCTTCCTTGACGCGGTCCTCGGTCTCGACGTCGAGCGCGCTGGTCGCCTCGTCGAGCACCAGGATCGGCGCATCCTTCAGCACCGCGCGGGCAATGGCGATGCGCTGGCGCTCGCCACCCGACAGCTGGCCGCCACGCTCGCCGACGACGGTGTCGTAGCCGCAGCTCTTGGCCAGGATGAAGTCCTGCGCGGCGGCAGCGTCTGCCGCGGCGTGAACCTCGTCATTGCTTGCATCGGCGCGGCCGACGCGGATGTTGTCCTCGATCGAGCGGTTGAGCAGGCCGGCGTCCTGGAAGACGGTGGCGATCGAGTGGCGCAGCGACTTGCGGGTCACCGTGCGGGTGTCGATGCCGTCGATCAGGATGCGGCCGCTGGCCGGCGTGAAGACGCGCTGCAGCAAGTTGATGAGCGTCGTCTTGCCGGCGCCGGTCGGGCCGACGATGGCGACCGTCTTGCCGGCCGGCACCTCGAACGACACGTCCTCGATGCCGTGGCCGGAGTTGGCGAACTCGAAGCTGACATCCTCGAAGCGGACATGGCCAGTGACGTTGGTGAGCTCGCGCAGGCCATCGGGCTCGACGGTTTCGGCGGCCGAGTCCTCGAGGCGGTAGAAATCCTCAAGCTTGGCGCGAGCTTCCGAAATCTGGGTGGTGAAGGCCGACATCTGGTCGAGACGGGCGATCAGCATTCCAGCAAATCCGGTGAAGGCGACGACATCGCCGACGCGGAGTTGGCCACGGGTGACGAGATAGGCGCCGATCGACAGCACGATCATCATCGAGATGGTCGACGACAGGCGGTTCAGCGCATTGGCGATCGCCCACCAGTCGAGCACCGGGTTCTGCGCGTCGAGCAGCTCCTTGACGTAACGCTTCAACGTCGCGGTCTCATGGCCGATGCGGTTGTAGCTCTGCAGCACGGCGACATTGCTGACGCTGTCGGACACATGGGCAAAGACGGTGTGGTAGTGGCGTTCGACGGCGGTCTGCCCCGACTTGGTGTGGCGCATGACGATACGGCCGATGCCAACGTAAAGCACGCCAAGGCCGAGCAGGACGATCGACATGCGGATGTCCATGGCGAGCGCGGTCGGCACCAGCAGCACCAGCGCGATGGCGGTTGACAGATGCACGCGCATGAATTCGAGCCAGAGGCTGAACAGGGTTTCGACGGCGCGCAGCAGCGTGTGCAGCGAATTGGACGTGCCGCGCTGGTGATGCCAGGCGAGCGGCATGGTGATCACGCGTTCGAAAGACTGGCACAGGACTTCGGAACGGCGGGCATGCGCGAAGCGATCGGCGCCGCGTGCCACGAGCACGAAAGCGACGACATTGAAGGCACCGAGGGCGGCCCAGACGGCGAGTGTCGCAAACACCGCACCTTTTTCGGAAATGGCACCGATGACTCGGCCCAACAGGATAGGCTCGAGGATTGCGATCGCTGCGAGCGCGACGTTGGCTCCGCAAATCAGCGCGACGCGCTTCTTGTCGGCCGCCAGATACCCCAGCGCTCTAAAGTAGATCTGCAGAAGTGACACTTCAGCTACTCCGCCAAACTCTTGTCTGTGCTCAATGCCGCTATTGTGCACCGCACCATTTTTTGACACGTAACGGTAAATGTGTCGCGAAACAATGCGCCGTCTATCCCTTCCGTTCCCATTTAGCGAACAAAAGATGACGACGGTACGAAATCTGACGTGATCACCTAACGGTTTGAGATAAAAGGTGAAATGTCAGCCTTGCGGCAAAATAATGGCACTCGCCCCGCACTGCCACATTTTTAATCACCGGCGGCTTGCTTAGCCTGCCCTAAAGGAAGGCACGCGATCGAGCGCGGCAGCCGCGCCAAGTAAAAAACAGCGATTGGCCGCGCACCCCGAGGGATGCGCGGCCGATAAGCCAAACCTTTGATTTTACGCAGGTATCCTGACGACGACCTCGGTCTTGTCGCCGGCTTTCGGCTCGAAAGAGGCCGACTTTTTCTTCGAACCATCGACTTCGAGCGAGATCGACTTGGTCTTTTTGTCGCGGATGACGCGGACCTTGATTTCGCCGTCGAGCATCTTGAGCGTCGCGGCGTAGCCATCCCAGTGTCCTGGCAGCTTCGGCCTAAACGTGATCTGCTTGCCTCGCCGCTCGATGCCCAGGATCCCCTCGACAGCCGCCCGGTAGAGCCACCCTGCCGAGCCCGTGTACCAGGTCCAGCCGCCACGCCCCCCCTTCCCTTCGCCGGCATAGATGTCGGCCGCCACGACGTAAGGCTCGACGCGGTAATGCTCGGCCGCGGCCTCGTCCGAGGCGTGGTTGACCGGGTTCAGCATCGAGAAGCAACGATAGGCCTCGTCGGTACGGCCCATCTCGGCCAGCGCGATCACGAACCAGGTGGCGGCATGGGTGTACTGGCCGCCGTTCTCACGCACGCCGGGCGGGTAGCTCTTGATGTAGCCGGGATCCTGCTCGCTGTTCGAGAAGGGCGGTGTGAACAGCTTGACGATCTTGAGCTTGTCGTCGACGAGCATTTTCGTCGCCTGCTCCATGGCCGTGGTCGAGCGCGCCGGGTCGCCCTCGCCTGAGAGCACGCTCCAGGACTGGGCGATGGAGTCGATCTTGCACTCGTCGGAGTTCCGCGAGCCGAGCGGCGTGCCGTCGTCGAAGCTGCCGCGCCGGTACCACTGGCCATCCCAGGCAGTGCTCTCCAGCGCCCGCTTCAACACGTCCGCGTGCTTCGCCCAGGCCTGCGCCCGCTTGGCATCGCCCTGTCCCTTGGCGACGGGAGCGAAGTCGCCCAGCGTCTTCAAGAGGAACCAGCCCAGCCACACGCTCTCGCCCTTGCCGCCCTCGCCGACACGGTTCATGCCGTCGTTCCAGTCGCCGCCCAGGATCAGCGGCAGGCCGGCCGGGCTGCTGCGCTTGATGGCAAGGTCGAGCGCCCGCGCGCAATGGTCGTAGAGCGAAGCCGTGGTCTTGGTGATCTCGGGCGTGAAGAAAGCGTCGTGCTCGCCCTCGCCGAGTTCCTGCCCATCAATGAAGGGTATCTGCTCCTTGAGGATCGCGGCATCGCCCGTCACCTCGACGTAGCGGGCGGTGGCGTGCGCCAGCCAAACCACGTCGTCGGAGATCATGGTGCGCACGCCGGCATCGGTGCGCGGCAGCCACCAGTGCTGGACGTCGCCTTCCTGGAACTGCCGGCGCGCTGCATTGAGGATCTGGTCGCGCGCCAGTTTCGGATCATGCGCCAGCAAGGCCAGCGTGTCCTGCAGCTGGTCGCGGAAGCCGAAGGCGCCGCTCGCCTGGTAGAAGGCCGAGCGGGCGCGGATGCGGCAGGCGAGGCTCTGGTAAGGCAGCCAGTGGTTGACCATGGCGTTCAGCGCCTTGTCCGGCGTCTCGACCTGGATGGTGTCGAGGAAACCGCGCCAGACGCGTTCGTTGTCGGCCAGGCGCTGGTCGAAATCCTTGCCGCGATGGGCCTGCACCAAGCGCTCGCCTCGGCGGTGGTGGCCGCGTCGCCGAGCAGCCAGAACAGCGTCACGTCGCCACCGGCCGGTATGTCGACGTCGCTGGCAATCACCGCGCAGGGATCGTCACCGGCCTCGACGCGGCCGGACAAGCCAACGCCGCCAAGCACGGCCTGCGGATATTCCGTCGTGCCGTGCCTGCCGATGAACTCGCCACGATCGGCGGTCACCGAATGGACAGGCGCCGTGGCGGCAAGGAAAGCCACCCGCTCGCCGAAATCGAGCCCGTAGGGGTTCTGCGCCAGCATGGCGCCGGTCGCGGCGTCCCGCGACGGCACGATGGTCGCCGCCGTGCGCGAGCGATGGCCGCCGAGCACCCATTCGGCATAGGCATAGACGCGCAGCCTTGCCGGCGCCGGGCCGGCATTCTGGATGCGCAGCCGGGTGATCTTGACCGGATCCACCGGGTCGACCACCTGGGTCAGGTCCATGGACAGCGGCCCGCGCTTCGAGCGGAAGGTCGAGAACCCCTGCCCGTGCCAGGTCTCGTAGGTCATCGAGGGATCGCGCACCACGGCGGCCATGGGCGAGAACGCCTTGCCGCTCAACTGGTCGTAGATATAGAAGCCCTCTCCAGGCTGGTTCGACACCGGATCGTTCGACCACGGCGTCAGCTGGTAGTCGCGGCTATTGCGGCTCCAGGTGAAGCCCGCGCTTCGGCCGAAACGTGGAAGCCGAAGGAGGCATTGGAGATGACGTTGATCCAGGGCTGCGGCGTCGTGCGGCGCCCGGTCAATCGCGTCACATAGTGGCGGCCGTCGCCGTCGAAACCGCCAAAGCCGTTCCAGAGGCTGAGCCCTGCGCCGTCGGCGGCGATATCGGTTCCTTCCCGGCTTGCCGGCGTCGGCTCAGGCAATGATGGCGACGGCTGGCGGGTCGGAACGCCTTCCCCCTGTTGCAAGGCGTCGCGGGCCTGCAATGCCGCCGTCTCGGCTCGCTCAAGCTGGTCGAAGATGGTGCCGTTGCGGGTGTGGAGCGCGACGCGCGCGACCGACAGCAAGGTCTTGTAGGTCGGCTCGTCCATCAGGTCGCGGCGTACGGCGAAGATGTGCTGGCGCGGGCCGAGTTCGCGGCCGCGCAGGCGGCTGTTCTCGCACAGCGTTTCCACCGCGCGCTGCAGGTCCTGCACGTAGGAGGAGGCCTGCTCGTTGACGACGACGAAGTCGATCATCATGCCGCGGGCGCGCATATACTCCTGGAAGCGCAGCGCCTGGGCGACGATCTCGAGATCGGCGACGTCGCCGATGCGCACCAGGAAGATCGGGAAATCGCCGGAGATGCTGGTCGGCCAGAGGCTCGACTGGCGGCCGAGACCGGACGCGATGGATTCGGCCGGCAGGCGCAGGAACGGATCGGGATAGATCAGGTAGCGCGCCAGCTTCTGCACATTGGCGGCGTCGGTCAGGCTGAGGCCGAGATGACGCGTCTGCACCTGGCTGCGCGTCCAGGCGAGCATTGCCTGGCGAGCGAAGCTTTCCTGATGGTCGAGGCGGCCGATCGCCTCGTCGAGCTCGCCGCGGTTGGCGCCGACGACGGTCCAGAAGGTCAGCGAGATCTTCTTGTTCGCCGGCACGCGCACCTGGCGGCGGAGCGCCGCCACCGGGTCGAGCGTGAAGCCCTGGTTGCCGGCAAGCCTGAAGCCGGGATCGAAGGCCACGGCGTCCGCGATGGTGCGGCCGCGGCCGATGAAGGCACGCCGGTCGGTCTCGGCCTCGGCGTCGCGCGACGGACCCGACGGATCGGTGACGAAATGCACCATGGTGAGGTCGGGCTCGTTCTTGTCGCGCTTGCGCCTGGTGGCGAAGATCGCGCCATTGTTCGCCGCGATCTCGGTCTCGACGAACATCTTCGAGAACGCCGGATGGGCGTTGTCCGAGGCTTCGTTGCCCAGCACCAGCTCGGCGAAGGAGGTCACCTCGATATGCCGGTCAGTGGCGCCGTCATTGTAGAGCGTGATGCGGCGGCCCTCGCCATTGCCTTCCGAAATGACGATGCATTCGACTTCCGAACGCAGCGAGCCGACCGACTTGGTGAAGCTCGCCTTGTCGTCGGCAAACAGCGTCTGCACGCGTTCGTTCTCGGCGCGCTTCGGCTCGGCCGTCGCCGACCACCAATCACCGGTCGCGGCGTCGCGCAGGAAGATGTAGGAGCCCAGGCGGTCCACGCTCGGGTCCGGCTGCCAGCGGGTGACGGCAAGCTCGCCGAAGCGGCTGTAGCCTGAGCCGGTGGCGGTGACCATGACCGAGTAGCGGCCGTTGGACATGACGTTGGTCGCGCGCAGCGCCTTGATCGGATCAAGGATGATGCGGCTGTCGGGGCTCTCCGTCTCGGTCTCGTCCTTGGCGCGCTCGTCGGCCTCGGTCCGGACGGTGGCGGCCGGGATGTCGCGCGGCGCTTTCTCCTGCAGGAGCAGTTCGGCCGACTCGATCACCGGGTCGCTGTGGAAGCGGTCGCGCAGCCGGCCCTCGAAGATCGCATCGGCAACCGCGGCGATCGACATGCCGGAATGGTGCGCCATGTAGTTCTGGACGACGGCGTGGTCGGTGCCTTCCGGCACGCGCTGCGGCGTGAAATCGACCGCGTCGTAAAAGCCGTGGCGGCCCAGCGCGCCGATCGCGCGCAGCCGCATCAGGTTCTGAACTGCCTCGCGTGGGTTGAACTGCGCCGCCAGGATGGTGGCGTAGGGCGCGATGACCGTGTTCTGGCCGAGGCCGCGCTTCAGGCCGAGGCCGGGCACGCCGAAATTGGTGTACTGGTAGGTGAGCTCGCGGTCGCGGGCGTGTAGGCCGCTTCCGAAATGCCCCAGGGCACGTTCTTCGAGCGCGCATACTGGATCTGGCGCTTGATGATAAGCTTGCTTGTCTGGTTGAGGATCGAGCCCGGCGCCTCCTTCATCACCAGCGGCGGCATCAAGTACTCGAACATCGAGCCCGACCAGGACATCAGCGCGCCCCGGAAGCCGATCTCGACGATCGGGCGGCCGAGCCGGAACCAGTGCTCCGTCGGCAGGTCGCCCTTGGCGATGGCGAACAGGCTGGTCAGCCGCGCCTCGGAGGCGAGCAGGTCGTAGCAGCTCTCGTCGAGCTGATGCTCCTCGACGCGATAGCCGATCGACAGCAGCTTGCGCTCCTGCCGCATCAGGAAGGAGAAATCCATCTCGAAGGCATAGCGGCGGCAGCGCTCGCGCAGCGCGAGCAGCTTGGCGCGGAGCGCCGAGACCGCGCTTTCGTCATTGTGCGAATCGTGCACATGCGCCTCGCAGGTCGCCTCCAGCCTCGCCGCCCAGTCGGCGATGACATCGCTCTTCGGCGATACCGCCTCGGTGTGGATGGCGGTGGCGAGCTTGCGTATCTCGCCGGCGAGCACCGCGAGGTTGATGGTGCGGATCGAGGCCATCTCGGGCTGCGCCTTGATGGTCATCACCGCGCGGCGCATGCCGTCGAGGCGGTCGGCAAGCCGCTGACGCAGCGGCCTCAGCTGCCGGCGGTCGTCGGGCAGTTCCTCCAGGCTTTCGTCGAGGATGGTGACGGTGTCGAGGATGCCCTCGAAATCGCCCTGCAGGTAGACGGAAGGCGCTTCGGCCCATTCGGCGCAGGTGGCGGCCACCGCGACCAGATGGCCGGCAAGGTTGCCGCTGTCCACCGCCGAAATATAGAGCGGATAGAGCGGCTTCAGCGTCGTCGTGTCGTACCAGTTGTAGAGATGTCCGCGGTCGCGCGGCATGCTCTCGATGGTGGTCATCGTGGCGTCGATGCGGGTGATGGCGTCCGACAGGCTGATCCAGCCGAAATCGCGCGCCGACACGATCGACAGCAGGTAGACGCCGATATTGGTCGGCGAAGTGCGCGGCGCCACCACCGGCGCCGGGCTTTCCTGGAAATTGTCTGGCGGCAGATGGTGATGCTCGGCCGTCACGAAGGTCTCGAAATAATGCCAGGTGCGGCGGGCGACCGTGCGCAGCGCATGGATGTCGGAGGCCGAAATGCGCAGCCGGTCCTCGGTTTCGGCCGAGCGGCTGATCCAGCAGGCGACGGCGGGCGAGCCGATCCAGAAAATCGCGAAGAAGAAGGCAACGAACGCGCCGGTGGAATCGGCCAGCACCGGAACGGCAAGGCCGACGACGCCGATGATCACGGCGCCGTACATCATGCTGTAATAGGAGCCGAGATCGCTGCCGCCGCTCTTGTGCGCCTGCGAGGCGGTGCGCCACTCCAAAAGGTTCTGGCGGCTGACGAAGAGCCTGTAGAGCGTGCGGACGACAGCGTCGCCCATCATCCAGGCGAGATGCGCCATCAACAGCACCTTGAGCGCCACCAGCGCGGTGCCGAACACGGTATCGCGGGCTAGAGCCGAGAAATGGCCGCGCGGGGTCTGGTCGCCGCTCTTGGGCAAGATGCCGTCCACGATGTCGAAGGTCGGCGCCATGAACAGGCTCAGGATCAACAGCGCTTGCCACTGCGCCGCCTGCGTGAAGGGCAGCAGCGTCCAGCCAGCGATACAGGCCATCACCCAGAAGATTGGGGTCAGCGAGCGACGCAGATTGTCGACCATCTTCCAGCGCGACAGCGCCGGCACGCCGGAGCGGGGGTCGAACATGAAGCCGAGCAGCTGCCAGTCGCCGCGCGCCCAGCGATGATGACGCGAGGCGTCGACCGAGTAGCGGGTCGGATAGTCCTCGACCAGCTCGACGTCGGTGACAAGCGCCGCACGCGCCAACGCGCCTTCCAGCAGATCGTGGCTGAGGATGGTGTTTTCCTCGATGCGGTCCTTCAGCGCCGCTTCGAAGGCGTCGACATGGTAGAGGCCCTTGCCGGTGAAGGAGCCGTCGCCGAAGACGTCCTGATAGACGTCGGAGACGGCGAAGACGTAAGGGTCGAGGCCGCGATTGGCCGAGAAGACGCGCTGGAAGAAGGAGGCGTCGTCACCGCTGGTGAGGGAAGCGGTGATGCGCGGCTGCAGGATGGTGTAGCCGGCGCTGACGACACGCTTCGCCGGGTCGAAATGCGGGCGGTTCAGCGGATGCGAGAGCTTGCCGACCAGCGTCGAGACGGCGTCGCGCGTGGTGCGCGTGTCGGCGTCGAGCGTCATCACATAGGTGACTTTTTCCGGCAGCGGCACGTCGAGCGGCAGGAAGGTGGTGTCGCTGTCGCCGCGCAGCAGGAGATTGAGCTCATGCAGCTTGCCGCGCTTGCGCTCCCAGCCCATCCAGCAGCCCTGCGCCTGGTTGTAGAGCCGGCGGCGGTGCAGGAGATAGAAGCGGGGCGTGCCTTCGGACGGGTAGCGGGCGTTCAGCCTGGCGATCTCGTCGCGGGCATATTGCAGGATCTCGATGTCGGCGGCGTCGATCTCGGTCTTGGAATCCGGCCAATCGGACAGCAGCGCGAAATGGATTTCTTCCGCCGTGTTGGCGAGGTGATGCACCTCGATGTTGCGGATGTTTTCCTCGACGTCGTCGCGCGAGCCGATCAGCGAGGGCACCACGACCAGGGTGCGCGCCTCGGCGGGGATGCCGTGCTTGTAGTCATAGCCGACGAGTCGCGTCGGCTTGAGGAAGAGCGCGACCACGGTGTTGAAGAAGGCCAATGCGCCTTCGCTCGCCGGCACCGCGAACAGGGCCAGCATCAGCGTGATCGAGGGCGCCGAGAGGCCGAGATGGGCAAGCGCATTGCCGGACAGCACAAGCAGCAGCACCGTCAGCAGGAAGACCGGCACGACGATGCCCAGCCAGCCGGTAGCGGCAAAGGCGCGCTTGAAGGTGACATAGAAGGGAGGCCGATAGCCGATCGCCTCTTCCAGCTCCGGACGGCGCGGCCCGACCAGGAAGAAGCCGACATCGGTATGCACCGTGGGGTCGGCGGTTTCCGGCACGCCGGATGCGTCGGTAACGCCGGGAACATGGCCGGCCAGCTCGATCGCCTTTTCGGCGACGCGGAATTCGGAAAGGTCGGAGCGGCGCGCGAGCTGCTCGATCGCGGTGCGGTACTGGTCGCGCGAGAAGAAATCGAGCGCGGCGAAATCGGTGCGTTCGCGCAGCAGCGTGTCGATGCGGCTGACGCCCTCGAACCAGACCGTCCAGTCGACGTCGTTGATGAGGCGCAGGCCGCGGATGATGTTGCCGGTGGTGACGTTGCCGCTGGACAGCGTCTGATGCTCGGAGATGATGATCTCCTCGGCGTCGGAGCCGGTCTTCTCGAGCTCGCCCTCCAGCCATTCCAGCGCCCGGCCGGCATTCTGCGAGCCATCGCGCAGGCGATAGAGGAGCTGAGTGGCGAACGTCGTGTCCTGTGCATGCGCGGCGTAAGTCGACAAGATCCTGGTCCGGTCGGCATTGTCGTCGGTCGCCAGCACCCGATCGGCGACCTCGTTGGCGATCTGGCGCATCTGCCTGGTGCGGTTGACCCGAACCGCGATGCGGCGGAGGTTTTCGATCAGCACGAAACGCAGCAGCGACGGCAGCGCCCAAAGCTCGCCGATCTTCAGCGGCTCGACCGACTGGAAGCCCTCGACGATCGCCTTGAACATGGTCGCCGAGACCGCGCTGTCGGAATGCTCGACATAGCTCCAGGCGACGACGAAGGCACGCGGCAACACGGTGCCGTCGCCAAGCTTGAGCGTCGGCAACTGGCGGTAGAAACGGCGCGGCAGGTCGCGCTTGACCTGGAAGATGGTTTCTTCGACCAGATAATTGTTGTCGAGCAGCCATTGCGCGGCGGGCGTGATCGTCTCGCCCTTGGCCTGCGCGGCATTGGTCGAACGGTAGACTTCGAGAATCTTCTTGGCGCTGTCGCGGATGCGGGCCTGAAACTCGAATGGCGAGAACCTGAACAGTTCGCTGACTTCGCCCTTGGCAAGCGCGGCGCCCAGCGCGCGCAGCCGGTCTTCAGGCAGGAAATTGGAGCGGATCGGCGCTTCCGTCGCGGTCGGGAAGCCGGCGCTCGTGAATTCGATCTTGGTTGGGTTCGTCTGAATGTTCATTGATTATTCCGTAAGGCGGGGCGCGATGCGGCGTCTCCGCCACGGCAATGGCCCTAAAACCGGTTCAAATGCAATTGGTTGCATGTCGGGTCCGGTCGAAAGTTTGTTTACGCTCCATGACAGGGCGTCCCCTTTCGACAACTCAAGGGCGAACGCCCCTCGCTTCCCGTCCCCGGCTCCGATCAGGGAAAGGATTCAGGCTTTTTCGTGATACATGCAAGGGGCCGGGCGATATTTCGCACCTGCCGCGATCATGTTTGGCAACAGCCGTTAATCGTTGGCGGCGATGCTGGAGAGTCTGACGACGAACAGATGCCCCTGCCCTTCGGGCTGGAGCCGCGGTTCCGGGCCGTCTCCGTCGAGGAGAAGCGTGTCGAGCGGGCCGAGGCTCGAGGCGCCGTCGGCGAAGACTTTCACGCCGCCACCGACCGGGAGAACGAGAGTCGTGCCGGTACCGTGCTCAATCCGCATTGCTCCCGAGAGCGACAGGCGCTCGACGGTGTGACGCATGCGGCCGCGCCGGGTCATGACGTTGAGATCGGTGATAGGGCCGCCGATCAGGGTGGCGCCGGTCGCCACGTCGCCCGGAAAGGAAAGCGGCGCCGAGGCTGCCGTCAGCCGTGCTGCCGGCCGGCCGGCGATGTCGAGCACGATGCCGTCCCCTTCCAGAACCGACAGCGTGCGGTCGATGCCGGCAAAGCTGGAGAAGGGCCCGCTCGTCTCGACGCGGGCCATCGAGATGCGCCAGTCGAAATCGTCGAGCCCGGCACCGTGCGGCGAGACGGCGATCTCTGTGGTCGTGCCGCCGCCATTCTTCCATGGCATGACGCGGTAGCCGGCGGCACGAAGGATGCGCATCGCGTCAGCCCAGAATGCCTGGCAGGTTGAGCTGGTGCTCCTTTGCGCACTGGACGGCGATCTCGTAGCCGGCATCGGCGTGACGCATGACGCCGGTCGCCGGGTCGTTCCACAGCACGCGCTCCAGGCGCTTCGCGGCTTCGGGCGTGCCGTCGGCGACGATCACCATGCCGGCATGTTGCGAGAAGCCCATGCCGACGCCGCCGCCGTGATGCAGCGACACCCAGGTGGCGCCCGACGCGGTGTTGAGCAGGGCGTTGAGCAGCGGCCAGTCGGAGATGGCGTCGGAGCCGTCCTTCATCGCTTCGGTCTCGCGATTCGGCGAGGCGACCGATCCGGAATCGAGATGGTCGCGGCCGATGACCACCGGCGCCTTGAGCTCACCTTTGGCGACCATTTCATTGAAGGCGAGGCCTAGGCGATGGCGGTCGCCGAGGCCGACCCAGCAGATGCGCGCCGGCAGACCCTGGAACGAGATGCGCTCGCGCGCCATGTCGAGCCAATTGTGCAGATGCGTGTTGCCGGGAGTGAGCTCGCGCACCTTGGCGTCGGTCTTGTAGATATCCTCCGGATCGCCGGAAAGTGCTGCCCAGCGGAACGGGCCGATGCCGCGGCAGAAGAGCGGACGGATATAGGCCGGCACGAAGCCCGGGAAAGCGAAGGCGTTCTCGAAACCCTCGTCCTTGGCGACCTGGCGGATGTTGTTGCCGTAATCGAGTGTCGGCACGCCGGCATTCCAGAACGCCACCATCGCCTCGACATGCTCGCGCATCGACGCGCGGGCGGCTTTCTCGACAGCCTTGGGATCACTGACGCGCTTCTCGCGCCACTCGGCCATGGTCCAGCCCTTCGGCAGATAGCCGTTGATCGGGTCGTGCGCCGAGGTCTGGTCGGTGAGGATATCGGGTCGGATGCCGCGCCTGAACATCTCCGGCACAATCTCGGCTGCGTTGCCGAGCAGGCCGACCGACTTCGCCTCGCCGGCCTTCGTCCAGCGATCGATCATTTCCATCGCCTCTTCGAGCGTCTCGGCCTTCTCGTCGACATAGCGGGTGCGCAAGCGGAAATCGATCGAGTCGGGATTGCATTCGATGGCGAGGCAGCAGGCGCCGGCCATGACGGCGGCCAGAGGCTGGGCGCCGCCCATGCCGCCGAGACCGCCGGTCAGGATCCACTTGCCCTTGAGGTTGCCGCCATAATGCTGGCGGCCCGCCTCCACGAAAGTCTCATACGTGCCCTGCACGATGCCCTGCGTGCCGATATAGATCCAGGAGCCGGCCGTCATCTGGCCGTACATCATCAGGCCCTTCTTATCGAGCTCGTTGAATTTTTCCCAAGTCGCCCAATGGGGCACGATGTTGGAATTTGCGATAAGGACGCGCGGCGCATCCTTGTGGGTGCGGAAGACGCCGACCGGCTTGCCGGACTGCACCAGCAGCGTCTCGTCCTCGCCGAGCGTCTTCAGCGAAGCGGCGATGCGGTCGAAATCGTTCCAGGTGCGCGCGGCACGGCCGATGCCGCCATAAACGACGAGCTCGTTCGGGTTCTCGGCGACTTCGGGATCGAGGTTGTTCATCAGCATGCGCAGCGGCGCTTCGGTCGTCCAATAGCGGGCGTTGAGCTTGTCGCCGCGGGGCGCGCGCACTTCGCGGATGTTGTGGCGGGGATCGGTCATATGGTCACTTCCCTTTCGAATGAGGTGCGGCGGGGCGCGTCAGTGCGCAGCCCAGGCAATCGCGGTTTCGAGAATGGCCTTCAGCGTGGCGCGGATCGGCGCTGCATAGGCCGCGTCGTAAGGCACCGGCCAGTTTTCCGGTGACCCCTTCTCCGCAGGCTCGCGCATATAGCCGCGGTTGGAGAGCTCCATCTGCAGCGCATGGACGCCGTTCTGCGGCTGGCCGAAACTCCTGGTGATCCAGCCCCCTTTGAAACGGCCATTGACCACCCAGCTTTCGCCAGTTCCGGCCAGAATTTCAGCTACCTTTCCCTGTAGCGCCGGATCGGTGCTCTTGCCGTCATTGGTGCCGAGGTTGAACACCGGCAGCGTGCCTTCGAACAGGCGCGGCAGCACCGAGCGGATCGAATGGCAATCGTAGAGAACAATGTTCTCGTGCATCCCGCGCAGCCGGTCGATCTCGGCCTGCAAGGCGCCGTGGTAGGGCGTGAAGTATTTCTCGCGGCGCCGGTCGATCTCGGACGGCGTCGGCTCCTCGCCCATGCGATAGAGCGGATCGCCGTCGAACGTGTCCGTCGGGCACAGGCTGGTCGTCGCCTGTCCGGGATAGAGCGAAACGCCGGACGGGTCGCGGTTGACGTCGATGACGGTGCGCGAGATGGCGGTGTGGACGACGGTTGCGCCAAGGTCGGTGGCGAAGTCATAGAGCTTGTCGATCCACCAGTCGCAGTCGCGGCGGCCGAGCCAGGTCGAGACCAACCGGCTGTCGAGGCCGGCAAGATCGATGCCGGTATGCGGGATCGAGACCAGCAGCGGCGCTGTGCCTCGGCTGACCGTGAGCCACGACGGCGTGGCCATCATGCCGCTCCCGCGATAGCGGGCAGCGCCACCGCGCTCGCCGCATTCACGACGGCGCCGCTGCGCACCATGGCGATCGCCTTTTCCATGTCGGGGTGGAAATGCCGGTCGTTGTCGAGATGCGGAACCTCGGCCCGGACCAGCTTGCGCACGGCTTCCAACGCGTCGCTCGAAGCGAGCGGCGCATGGAAATCGCAGCCTTGCGCCGCCGCCAGCAACTCGATGCCGATGACGGCGGTCGCGTTCTCGATCATGCCGAGCAGCCGGCGCGCGCCGTGGGCTGCCATCGAAACATGGTCTTCCTGGTTGGCCGAGGTCGGGATCGAATCGACGCTCGCCGGATAGGCCTTCTGCTTGTTTTCCGAAACAAGGGCCGCCGCCGTCACCTGCGGGATCATGAAGCCGGAATTCAGGCCAGGCTTCGGCGTCAGGAAGGCCGGCATGCCGGAGAGCGCCGGATCGACCAGCATGGCGATGCGCCGCTCCGACAGCGAGCCGATCTCGCAAACGGCGAGCGCGATCATGTCGGCGGCGAAGGCCACCGGCTCGGCGTGGAAATTGCCGCCTGACAGTGCGGTGTCGTCCTCGGCGAAGATCAGCGGATTGTCGGTGACGCCGTTGGCCTCGGTTTCGAGCGTGTCGGCCGCCTTGCGCAGCACATCGAGCGCGGCGCCCATCACCTGCGGCTGGCAGCGCAGGCAGTACGGGTCCTGGACGCGCTCGTCGCCGACCCGATGCGATTCACGGATGGCGCTGCCGGCCATCAGGTTGCGGAGCGCGTCCGCGGTCTCGATCTGGCCGCGATGTTTTCTCAAGCGATGGATGCGCGGATCGAAAGGCGCGTCGGAGCCGCGGGCGGCGTCGGTCGACAGCGCACCGGCGACCAGCGCGGACTGGTAGAGCGTCTCGGCCTCGAACAGGCCGGCAAGCGCGAAGGCCGTCGAGAACTGCGTACCGTTGAGCAGCGCCAGGCCCTCCTTGGCGCCGAGCGTGACCGGCTCCAGCCCGTGCGAGACAAAGGCTACCTTGGCCGGGAAGCGGCCATGCGGCGTGAAACATTCGCCGACGCCTATCATGACCGCCGTCATATGCGAGAGCGGCGCGAGGTCGCCGGAGGCGCCGACCGAGCCCTGCGCCGGCACCACCGGGATGACGTCGTTGGCGAGCATTCCCTGAAGCAGATCGATGGTCTCGGCGCGCACGCCGGAGGCGCCTTGGGCGAGGCTGGCAAGCTTCAGCGCCATCATCAGCCGCACTACGGCGACCGGCATCGGCTCGCCGACACCGGCGGCATGCGAGAGCACGATGTTGCGCTGGAGCGTTTCGAGATCGTTTGCCGGGATGCGGACGCTCGCCAATTTGCCGAAGCCGGTGTTGATGCCATAGACCGGCTCGCCCTTTGCGAGGATGCGGGCGACCGCTTCGGCGCTGGCCTTGATCTTCGGCCGGCAGGCCTCGTCGAGCTTCGGCACCGCGCCGCGATAGATGGCGCGCCAGTCGGCGAGCGTCGCGCTGCCGGGCTTCAGGATAAGTTCGGTCATTGTCCTCTCCAGATGCGGGCATGGAGCGGGTTGAAGCCCATGCGGTAGACGAGTTCGGCCGGGCGCTCGATGTCCCAGATGGCGAGATCGGCCGATTTGCCGGCTTCCAGCGTGCCGGTCTTGTCGAGCAAGCCCAGCGCACGTGCGGCCTCTCGGGTGACACCGGCGAGGCATTCGTCGACAGTCAGGCCAAAGAGCGTCGCGGCCATGTTCATGGTTAGCAGCAGCGAAGTGAGCGGCGAGGTTCCCGGATTGCTGTCGGTGGCGACCGCCATTTTTACGCCGTGGCGGCGGAACAGATCGACCGGCGGCTTCTTCGTCTCGCGGATGAAGTAATAGGCGCCGGGCAGGATCGTCGCCACGGTGCCGGTTTTGGCCATCGCCGCGGCGCCCCCCTCATCCGTGTATTCCAGGTGATCGGCCGACAGCGCGCCGTAGCGGGCGGCAAGTGCGGCGCCATGCAGGTTGGAAAGCTGGTCGGCGTGGAGTTTTACAGGCAGGCCGAGCGCCTTGGCCTTGTCGAAGACGCGTGCGATCTGCTCCGGCGAGAAGGCAATGCCCTCGCAAAAACCGTCGACGGCGTCGGCGAGCTTTTCGGCGGCGACTTCCGGCAGGATCGTGCCGGCGACAAGATCGATGAAGGCGTCCTTATCGCCCTGGGCTTCGGGCGGCAACGCATGGGCGGCGAGACAGGTCGTGCGGACCGTCACCTTCCGTTCGCCGTCAAGCAGGCGGGCGGCGCGCAGCGACTTCTTCTCATTATCGAGATCGAGGCCGTAGCCGGACTTGACCTCGACGGTGGTGACGCCTTCGGCCATCAGCGCGTCGAGGCGCGGCAGCGTCTGGGCAACGAGCTCGTCTTCGCTCGCGGCGCGCAGCGACTTGACCGAGGAAACGATGCCGCCCCCAGCGCGGGCCACTTCTTCATAAGTGGCGCCGGCCAGCCGCATCTCGAATTCATTGGCGCGATTGCCGGCATAGACAAGATGCGTGTGGCAGTCGATCAGGCCGGGCGTGATCCAGCGTCCTGCGCAATCCACGGTCTCGGCGCCCTGCCCGAGCGACGCCGGCATGTCGGCCTCCGGGCCGGCATAGACAATAATCCCGTCGCGCGCGGCAAGCGCGCCCTTTTCGACAATGCCGAACCCTGCCGCTCCCTCGGCCATGGTCGCCAGGCGCGCATTGCGCCAGAGACGAAGGCCGCTCTTTTCGTTTTCTCCACCCATCATCTTTTCCATTTGAACGGATGACGATTATGTATATACATATTGAAAGGCGACGCAAGTGGTAATGTCGCTCGGGCATTAGATTCGGGAGTTTGGACGTGACGGCGATCTTTGCGGAACAGGCACTGCTGCCCGAGGGCTGGCGAGGCAATGTGAGGATCGCCTTCGACGGCGGCCGCATCGCCGCGGTCGAGACCGGCGCCGCCCCGCAGGCCGGTGACGAGCGCCATGCCATTCTGCTCTCCGGCATGCCCAATCTGCACAGCCACGCCTTCCAGCGCGGGATGGCGGGGCTGGCCGAATTGCGCGGCCCTTCGGCCGACAGTTTCTGGAGCTGGCGCGAGGTCATGTATCGCTTCGCGCTGTCGATGACGCCGGACCAGGTCGAGGCGGTCGCGGCGCAGCTCTATGTCGAGATGCTGGAGGCCGGCTTCTCGCGCGTCGGCGAGTTCCACTACCTGCACCACGATCGCGACGGTAAGCCTTATGCCAACATTGCCGAGATGGCGGAACGCATCGCGGCGGCGGCTTCCGATACGGGCATCGGGCTCACGCTGCTGCCGGTCTTTTATGCCCATTCCGCCTTCGGCGGCGCAGCACCCAACGAAGGCCAGCGGCGATTCATCAATGATGTCCAGCGGTTCGGACGCTTGCTTGAGAAAAGCTGTGAAAGCGTTCGCCTGCTCGATCGGGCGATAGTCGGCGTTGCCCCACACAGTTTGCGCGCCGCGACAGCGGGTGAGCTCAACGCAGTCGCGGCGATGGCGCCGGACGGTCCGATCCACATCCATGTCGCCGAGCAAGTGAAGGAAGTGGACGACTGCGTCGCCTGGTCAGGGGCGCGGCCGGTCGATTTCCTGCTGTCCAACGCCCAGGTCGATCAGCGCTGGTGCCTGATCCACGCTACGCATATGACCGAGGCAGAGACGATCGCCATGGCTAAGAGCGGCGCGATCGCCGGGCTCTGCCCGATCACCGAAGCCAATCTCGGCGACGGCACCTTCGCCGCGCCGCTGTTCATCGAACATGGCGGACGCTTCGGCGTCGGCTCCGATTCCAATGTGCTGATCGGCCTGCCCGACGAGCTCAGGCAGCTCGAATATTCGCAGCGCCTTGCCCATCGCGCCCGCAACGTTTTGGCACGCGCCGGCGGCTCGACTGGCCGCGCGCTGTTCGACGCCGCGCTCGATGGCGGCAGTCAGGCGCTCGGCGCCGGACCGTCGCGGATCGCCGCCGGCGCTCCGGCCGATTTCGTCTCGCTGGACGCCGGCCATCCCTCGCTTGCTGGCAAGGCGGGCGACACGATCCTCGATGCCTGGATCTTCGCCAATGGTAGCAAGGTCGATTGCGTCTGGGTGCATGGCAAAAAGCAGGTCAGCGGCGGCAGGCATGCGAAGCGCGAGGCGATCGCCCAGCGGTTCCGCGACGTGATGACCGCCCTTTCCCAAGGCTGAGCAGGAAAAGCCCGATGAGCCTGGTTGAGACCGATGACCTGGAGGGCGGCGAGAGCCTCTCGCTGCATCAGCGCATCCTTTCCGACATCAGGGACAAGATTCTGTCTGGCGCCTGGGCGCCCGGCCATCGCATCCCGTTCGAGCACGAGCTGACGGCTCAATATAGTTGTTCGCGCATGACGGTGAACAAGGCGCTGTCGCAGCTCGCCAAGGCAGGACTGATCGAGCGCCGGCGCCGCTCCGGCAGCTTTGTGCGCCAGCCGCAGTCGCAAGCGGCGGTACTGGAGCTCCACGACATCCGGATCGAGGTGGAGGCGCTTGGGCTGCCCTATCGCTACGAGCGGCTGGAGCGCCTGAAGCGGCGCAGCAGCGCCGAGGACCGCGCGCTGCTCGGGCTGTCCAACCCGGGTTCGGTTCTGTGGCTCGAAGGGCTGCATTTTGCCGGCGAAAGGCCGTTCGCGCTCGAGCAGCGGCTGATCAATCTTTCAGCCGTGGGCGAAGCGGGAGAGGAAGAGTTTTTCGAAATCGCGCCCGGTCCCTGGCTGATCGGCCGCGTGCCGTGGAGCGAAGCCGAGCACCGCATCCGCGCTATGGCCGCCGATGACACCGTCGCCGACGCGCTCGACATCGATCCCGGCGCGCCCTGCCTGGTGGTCGAGCGCCGCACCTGGAGCGCTGAGCATCCGGTCACGCATGTGCGCTTCATCTATCCGGCGGAAAGCCACACGCTGGTGGCACGGTTCACGCCGTCGCAGGGATAGCGCTACTTACCCGCCCCCAGGGGGAGGGTCGCCGCGAAGCGGCGGGGCGGGGGTGCGGCGCCGCGCACCGGCCTCCGTCCGGACCTCCAGCACGGGGGACGTGGAGGAAGGG
>NZ_LPWA01000134.1 GCF_001510895.1 Mesorhizobium loti
AAGAAACCAAAGGTGGCCATCGTTGCCGTCATGCGCAAGATCGTCGTCACCCTCAATGCCAGGCTCCGGGATGCCATCATTCAACAGAGTTGATGACGAAGGTGAAGAGGCTTCAGCCATCGCCAAGGATCTACTGCTCCTCGACGACCCTGGTGCCCTCGAACTCCGGCAGCCAATGCAGGGCCGAGCGATGCCAGTATTGTGTCCTGGGCACCAGCTGGTCGCGCTGGCGCGCCGTGCCGGTCCTGACGCCATAGACTTTCGGTCCGTCACCGACCGATGTGGCGTAGAGATGCGAGCCGCACTCGCCGCAAAAGCCCTGTGCGCGCTTGGCGCCGCTCGACCCGGTCTTGATGTAGACCTTGGGCTCGCCCTTGGTGATGCGATAATCTTCCTCCGGCACCCGTACGGTGACGCGAAAAGCGGTGCCGGTGAGTTGCTGGCAATCCGTGCAGTGGCAGATCGAGGTCTTTTCGGGATCGACCTCCGCCTCATAGGTGATGGCGCCGCAATGGCACCCGCCGTCGATTCTCATCGGAATACTCCCCGAAAGTTGCTTCGCCCAAATCTAATCCTCTTCGGATGCCTCTGCGATGGCCTTTCGCCGCAGCTCCCAGGTGCCAGTCGCCTGCGGCTTGACGAACAGCTTGGTGATCTCCGGCATCTCTTCGGTCAGCCGCGCCTCCAGGCGCTCGATGCACGCTTCGATCTCTGGCGCGGTGAGATGATCCTCGAACTCGATGCTCAAGCCAGCGACGATTTCCTCCGGGCCGATGTGGACGCTCAATATGCCGTTCGCCCGCTGCACCGCAGGATCCTGCTCGGCAATCGCCAGAACTTTGCGCTGCACCTCTGGCGAAGCAGGCTCGCCCATCAGCAAGCCCTTGCTCTCGCGCGCCAGGAAGATCGCGGTCGCGCCGAGGATGATCGCGATGCCGATCGAGCCCACGCCGTCGAGCTCGGGAATTTCCAGCAGCTCGGATGCAAGGATACCCGCGAAAGCGACGATCAGGCCAAGCAATGCCGCGCTGTCCTCGAACAGCACGGTGTAGACGCTGGGGTCCTTGCTTCGGCGCACCGCCTGGAACCAACCCTGCTTACCCTTCTGTTGTCGAAATTCCTTCAGCGCCACCAGCCAAGAGCTGCCTTCGAACAGGAAAGACAGGCCAAGCACGATGTAATTGACCCTGGCGTTGACGACCGGCACGGGCGCCATGATGTGGATGACGCCTCGTAGAAGGAAACGCCGGCGCCCAGCGCGAAGACCAGAAGGGCGACGATAAAACTCCAGAAATAGAGCTCGCGCCCATGGCCGAGCGGATGCGTGCGGTCGGGCGGGCGCGCGGCACGGCGCATGCCGTGAAGCAGAAGCGCGCCATTGCCGGTATCGACCAGCGAATGCACGCCTTCCGACAGCATGGCGGAGGAACCGGTGAAGAGCGCGGCGGCGAACTTGGTCAGCGCGATCGCGAGATTGCCGGCGAGCGCAGCATAGATCACCCTTTTCGAGCCGCTATGCCCTGCCATCCGCTTCCAGATCCTCTTCAGAGCGCCTTAAATTAGCGACCCGCCGGCTGAAGCTCTACAGACAATGCGCCAGCCGTTGCGAGGTTCAAGGGGACATCCTGTTGCCGCCGCTCGAAACCTGTGCCGGCGGATCGAGGGAAAACGGTTGACATCGGGGAAGCCGGCTTTCGAAGCGGCAAGCGGCCTCTTGCCGTCGGGCGTTTCTCTTGTTTCACTTGGGCTGCCCACAATCGGAGGAGCGAATCATGGCTAAAGGTGCGATGAAGGCGGGCAAGGAACCCCGCAAGCCGAAGAAGGACGCGAAGAAACCAGCCGCGGCCCCGGCTCCAAAGGCGCCGCCGGTCAAGGCGATGCGCATCAAGGAGAAGTAAGCCGCCAGCGCGGGCGTGTCGCGCTGAAACGTGTCCAGGCGACACGCTTCAAGTCTTGGTTTGATGCATGTCGTTGTCCCAAAGCCGCTGCGCACTTTTGGGCGATATGCATTGTCCGTCTTGATGCGGATTCGAACCGGCAGCATGCCCAATGCTGCCGGTGTTTTGTTGATCGGGGCGCAAGGCTACCTATATCATTGCGGCGAGGACGACCTCGCTTCCCCAAAAAAAAATCGGCCGGGACGACCCGCCACCTCAAGCACGGGATGACCGATGCTGGAATGACGGAGTGTTTGCGATGTCCTGGATTTTTCTTTTCTTTGCCGGCCTGTTCGAGATCGGCTGGGCGATCGGCCTCAAATACACCGACGGCTTCTCGAGGCCGCTGCCGACCGTGCTCACAATCGCCTCGATGATCGTCAGTCTTGGCCTGCTCGGCCTGGCATTGAAGGAATTGCCGGTCGGCACGGCCTATGCGGTATGGACCGGCATCGGCACCGTCGGCACCGCTTTGCTCGGCGTCTGGCTGCTCGGCGAGCCGGCGACCGCGGTGCGGCTCGCCTGTATCGGCTTGATCGTTTGCGGCATCGTCGGGTTGAAGCTCGTAGCCTGACAGGCTTGACGTCGCCTTGCCAGACAAACGCCTTCAGGGCCGCGGCTGGCGACCCTGAAGCATCTTCGAATGAAACGAACTGTTAGCGGGCGGAGAAGCCGGGGGGCGTCCGTCCGACGCGCGCCTTGCGCGCGGCGTAGCGCGCATCGCGCTTGGCCTTGCGTTCGGCCTCGTCGGCGAGCAGACGGGCGATGCGCTCGTTCTCCTCGGCTTCGCGGATCTTCGCGTCGGCTGCCGCCGCCTCTTCGGCAGCAAGACGAGCAGCCTCGGCCGCTGCCTCGCGCTCGGCCTTTTCGGCCGCTTCGCGCGCCAGCTTTTCCTGCTTCAGCCTGGCCTTCTCGGCCTCGCGGATCGCACGGGCCTCGAGGATCGCCTTGCGTTCCGCCTGACGCGCCAGCACCGCTGGATCGTCCGCCGCCGGCTTTGCCTTGAAGCGCTCGAGGAGCGCCTTCTTTGCCTCGTTCGCGGCGTTGCGCCGCTCGAATATGTCTTTTTCCCTGTAGATAGCCAAATCCACTTCCCTGCAGTCAATTCGCGACGCTTACATACGCGCGAAAGCGACGAGTTCAAGCGCCAAAACGGTATGCCAGCCATGAAAATCTGCGCTGTTGCCGCCGGGATACGTCACTGCCGCGCGATGCACTGTTCACAGATCGCGCCTCTGGCGGGCGGCGAGGCCGATCGCTACCTCTTGCGCCAACAATCAACGCTCAAGCAGCGCCACAGGATGCATAAAAATGGAACTCGGCCTCTACACTTTCGCGGATGTCAGCCCGGAACCGGGCCCCGGCGCCATCGGGCCGCATCAACGGCTGCGCAACCTGATCGAGGAGGTCGAGCTGGCCGACCAGGTCGGTCTCGACGTGTTCGGCCTCGGCGAGCATCATCGCCCCGACTATGCGGCATCGGCGCCGGTCGTCGCTCTTGCCGCGGCTGCCGAACGGACGAAGCGCATCAAGCTCACCAGCGCGGTCACCGTGCTTTCCTCCGACGATCCGGTGCGGGTCTTCCAGCAGTTCGCGACGCTCGACCTTCTGTCCGGCGGCCGCGCCGAGATCATGGCCGGGCGCGGCTCCTTCATCGAATCCTTCCCGCTGTTCGGCTACAACCTTGAGGATTATGACGAACTCTTCGCCGAGAAGCTCGACCTCCTGCTTGCCATCCGCGACCAGGTAAAGGTGACGTGGCAAGGACGCTTGCGCGCGCCGATCAATGGCCGCGGCGTCTATCCGCGGCCGTTCCAAGAAAAGCTGCCGATCTGGATCGCCATTGGCGGCACGCCGCAGTCCGCCGCCCGCGCCGGCGTGCTCGGCCTGCCGCTGGCGCTTGCCATCATCGGCGGCGAGCCGGCCCGCTTCGCGCCGCTGTTCGATATCTACCGCGAGGCGGCAAAGCGCGCAGGCAACGATCCCGCCACGCTCGCCACAAGCCTCAACGTGCACGGCTTCATCGCCGAGACCACCGAGGCGGCTGCCGACGACTTCTACGAGCCCCAGGCCGAGGTGATGAACCGCATCGGCCGCGAGCGCGGCTGGGGCCCGACCTCGCGGGCGCATTTCGACCAGGCGCGAGGGCCCGGCGGGGCCTTGTTCGTCGGCAATCCCGAGCAGGTGGCGGAAAAGATCGTCGCCCAGCACAAGATATTCGGCAACGACCGCTTCCTCTTGCAGATGGCGATCGGCACCATGCCGCATGCCAAGATCATGAAGGCGATCGAGCTTTACGGCACCAAGGTGGCGCCGATCGTGCGCAAGGAAACGGCGAAGGCCGCGCCCACACCGGCGCCGGTGGCCTGAGAGCGGCAAGGTTCCTCATTCACCGCCGGCTAACGGAACCTTGGCGCGGCGCACACGTTTTCCTCGACGATTGCGAGGGGAGCCGATGAAAGCCGAAACGACCGCGTCGGGCGCGAGTATTGCCGAAAGCCCCGATCCGCGTGTCGGCGTGCGCGACGAATTGCGGCTGATGCGATCGATGCTCATCGGCATTTTCATCCTGATGACGGCTGCCGCACTCTATTTTGCGCGTGCCTTCTTCATGCCGGTGATCCTGGCCTTCCTGCTGGCGCTGACGCTGACGCCGATCGTGCGCTTCCTGCGCAAGCGCGGCATACCGGAGGTGGTCTCGGCGACGTTGCTGGTGCTGCTCTCCATATTCATCTTCGTCAGCGCCGGTTATCTGCTGAGCGGGCCGGTCATAAACCTTGTCAACAACAGCTACTCGATCGGCCAGCAGCTCACAGAAAGGCTGGCGCCATTCAAGCGTCCGCTCGAGATGATGGCGGATGTCTCGCGCCAACTCGGGGCGCTGACCGAGACCGCGCAGGAACCGGGCGTGCAAAGGGTCGCGGTGGCGCCGTCCGGCATCCTGTCCACCGCGGCCAGCAACATCCTGGGGGCAGGCACCTCGATCACTATCGTCTTCGTGCTGTCGCTGTTCCTGCTCGCCTCAGGGACCTTGTTCTACGAGAAGATCGTCCAGTCCTTCACCAGCCTCAGCCAGAAGAAGCGGGCGCTGCGCGTCGTCTACGACGTCGAGCGCGAGATCTCGCATTACCTGCTCACCGTCACACTCATCAATGCCGGCCTCGGCACGGTGATCGGGCTGGGCCTGTGGGGGCTCGGCATGCCGAACCCGCTGGTCTGGGGCGCGGCCGCGGCACTGCTCAATTTCCTGCCCTATGTCGGCGCGCTGATCACCCTTCTGCTGGTCACCGTGATCGCGCTGATCAGCTTCGACAGCATCTCCTATGCGCTGCTGGCACCCAGCTTTGTGCTGCTGTGCGACATTATCGAGGGCCAGTTCGTGACACCGGTCATGGTCGGCCGAAGACTGGAGATCAATGCGGTGGCGATCTTCATCGCCATCGCCTTCTGGTCATGGCTATGGGGCTTTATCGGTGCGCTGATGGCGGTGCCGCTGCTGGTGGTCATCAAGGTGTTCTGCGACCATTTCGACGGCCTCAGCCATGTCGGCAATTTTTTGGCGGCGCAACAGGCCATCGTTGTCGAAGACGAACCGGCCGAGAACAACCACAAGGCCGCCTGACGTTCTGGCCCAATCCTCAAACGCGGCCCTTGTTTGCCGCATCAACGAGGAGTGCCTATATCGGACCGGTCAAGCCGGACCTGCCCCTCATGACCGACGCTTCCTTCGATATCGATGCCTATTTCGCGCGCATTGGCTATCGCGGCCCGACGGATGCTTCGCCGGCAACGCTGAAGGCGCTGCACCGGCAACATCCGCAGGCGATCCCGTTCGAGAATGTCGATGCGCTGATGGGCGTTTCGGTCGGGCTCGATCCGGCGTCGCTGCAGGACAAGGTCTTCAGCCAAGGCCGCGGCGGCTATTGCTTCGAGCACAATCTGATCTTCATGCATGCGCTTGGGGCGCTGGGTTTCAATGTGACCGGGCTCGCCGCCCGCGTGCTCTGGGGCCAGCCGGACGACACCATTACGGCGCGCAGCCACATGCTGCTGCGTGTCGATCTCGATGGAAAACCTATATCGCCGATGTCGGCTTTGGCGGCCTGACGCTGACGGCGCCGCTGCTGCTGGAGCCGGATCTCGAGCAGCAGACACCGCATGAGGCGTTCCGCATCGCCGAAACCGGCGATCATTTTCGCCTGCAGGCCAATATCGGCGGTGCCAATATCGGCGGCGATTGGCGCACGCTCTACCGCTTCGACATGCAGCGGGCCTACGAGGTCGATTATTGCGTGAGCAGCCATTTCCTGTCGACGCATCCGAGCTCGCATTTTCTTTCCACATTGGTTGCTGCGCGCGCCCTGCCCGACCGGCGCTATGCGCTGCGCAACAACCGCTTGTCGATCCATCATCTCGGCGGCCGCAGCGAGCAGCGGGAAATCGCGAGCGCCGCCAAACTCGCCGACGTGTTGGAGAACCAGCTCACCATCGTCATTCCCGACCGCGCCGCCTTCGAGGCGAGGCTGCGGCAGAAGCAAATCGTGGAGACCTGATCAATGACGACCCTTTCGGTTCTCGACCTGTCGCCGATCACCCAAGGCAGCAATGCCTCGCAGTCGCTCGCCAATTCGCTCGACCTTGCCCGTCAGGCCGAGCGGCTGGGTTACAAGCGCTACTGGCTCGCCGAACACCACAACATGCCTGGCATCGCCAGCGCCGCGACGTCCGTTGTCATCGCTCATGTGGCCGGCGGGACGAAGACGATCCGCGTCGGCGCCGGCGGCATCATGCTGCCCAACCATGCGCCGCTGGTGATCGCCGAGCAGTTTGGCACGCTGGCCGCGCTTTTCCCTGGCCGCATCGATCTCGGCCTCGGCCGCGCGCCGGGCACCGACATGATGACGGCGCGAGCGCTGCGCCGCAATCTGGAGGCCAGCGACAACTTCCCTCAGGACGTCGTCGAACTGATCGGCTATTTTCAGCCGGCCGAGGAAGGCCAGCGCATCCGCGCGGTGCCGGGCGAAGGCCAGGAGGTGCCGGTCTGGATCCTCGGCTCCAGCCTCTACGGCGCGCAGCTCGCGGCGCTTCTCGGCCTGCCATACGCGTTCGCCTCGCATTTCGCGCCGGCCGAGCTCGACCATGCGCTGGAGGTCTATCGCACGCGCTTCCAGCCCTCGGCCCAGCTCGACAAGCCTTATGTGATGCTCGGCCTCAATGTCTTTGCGGCCCCCACGGACGCCGAAGCGAGACTGCTGTTCACCTCGCTGCAGCAGGCTTTCGTCAATCTGCGCAGCGGCCGGCCCGGGCAATTGCCGGCGCCGATCGAAAACTATGACCGCGACCTCGATCCGGTCGCCAAGACCATGCTGACCCAAGCGTTGTCCTGCGCCGTCGTCGGCTCGCCGGAGACCGTCCGCCAGGGCATCGACGCCTTCATGCGCCGCACCGGCGCCGACGAATTGATGGTGACGGCGCAGATGTTCGACCACGCGGCGCGAGTGCGCTCGTTCGAGATTCTTTCCGACGTCCACAAGTCGATGTCGCAGGCGGCCTGACCAACCAATGGCTTTTGCCTGACGTGCTCGTCTGCTAAGGGCAGGCCCCATTCCTCAGCGCGAGCTTTCCTGTGACCGACGACCTCGACCAGCGCATGCATTTCGCCATCGACCTTGCGCGGCGCGCCGGAGAGCTCGGGCTTAAATATTTTCGCGACCTCGACAACCTGACCATCGAGAGCAAGGGCCATCAGGACCTGGTCTCCGACGGCGACCGCGAGGTCGAGCTCTTCATCCGGGCGGCCATCGCCGAGGCTTATCCAGCCGACGGCATCGTCGGCGAGGAGCATGCGCCGGTGACCGGCAAGACAGGTCATGTCTGGGTGATCGACCCGATCGACGGCACCGCCAATTTCGTGCGCGGCATTCCCGCCTGGTGCGTGGCGATCGCCTGCGCCAGGAACGGCGAGACGGTTGTCGGCGTCATCCACGAGCCTTCGACCGGCGAGACCTTCCATGGCCGCCTTGGCGGCGGCGCCTTCGTCAACGGCCGGCCGATCAAGGCGAGCGGTGCTTCTGCGCTTTCCGAAGGCTCGGTCGGAACCGGGCTCTCGAACCGTGCCGACACCGAACATGTGGCGGTGCTGATCAGCATGATCATGGCCGAAGGCGGCGTCTTCTTCCGAAATGCTTCCGGTGCCCTGATGCTCGCCTATGCTGCGGCCGGGCGGCTGCTCGGCTATATCGAGGAGCACATGAATGCCTGGGACTGCTTGGCCGGCATGCTTCTGGTCGAAGAGGCGGGCGGCACGGTGCTCAAGGCCGACCCGAAGACCGTCGTCAGCCAGGGAACGCAAGTGATCGCCGGCGGAAGCAGCATCTTTCCGAAGCTGCGCATGCTTTGCGCCGAAGCGTTCGGAAACGCGGTGTCTACATAACGATCACCTTGGTGCCGATTGCGGCACGGTCGTAGAGATCGATGATGTCCTGGTTCATGAGGCGAATGCAGCCGGCCGAGACGGCTTTGCCGATGGACCACCATTCGGGGCTGCCGTGCAGGCGATATCCGGTGTCGCCCTTCTCGTTGAAGAGGTAGAGCGCCCGCGCGCCGAGCGGGTTCATAAGTCCGGCATCCATATGGGCCGGTATGATGTGACCTCGGTTGCGCTCGCGCACGATCATTGCCGACGGGGCGCTCCAGTCCGGCCATTCGCGCTTCCTCGCGACGTGAGCCGTACCGTGCCACTCGAAGCCCGCCTTGCCGACGCCGATGCCGTAGCGCAGCGCCTGACCGTCTCCCAGCACGTAGTAGAGAAATTTCGCGCCTGTATCGACAATGATGGTGCCGGGTTCCTCGTCGGTCGCGTAAGGCACCGTCTGTCGGTGGAACTTCTGGTCGACCTTGTAGATCGGAACCGGCGGAATGCGGAAACCGGCGTCGGTGAGGCCGCCATAGACCGAGGGAGACGTCTGCCCGCCGGTGGTGCAGCCGGAGAATGCGATCATCCCGGCAAGTACCAACCCGATCAGGATCGATTGCGCGCGCATGCCTCAAGCCGGCGCCCCGGCCGGCGATCAGCCGCATCTCCTCATATTCCTAATCCCGGATGCTTCGATTGCCAAGGTTTCCATCTTCTTGGCCGGCTGACACCGGCCGCTTTGCTCGGTCGATGCCACGCTAAGCGATGACGGGCCTGCGCGATCGCTAGGGGCCCCGGCCGGCCGATCCGCGCCTACTTCCGAACGACCGCCGGCCGGCGCCCAAGTGCATGGCGGCAAAGAAGTTTTTCGGGCATTCGCGACCCAAAGTCACGCCCACCACGCCAAGCCTGCCCTTGCCCGATACGCGGCTGGCATGTGACCGCGCGTTTAGATTCGGAAAAAATCTTGCCTGGACAACGAGATAGAAGAAATTCGCACCAATCCCCGCGCGAGGCGCGCCGGTCCGTTCCCCCACCCTGCCGGAACGGCAGCCCACCTTGCGCAGAATGCTTGCGCGCCGTGCCGCCTGTTCTTATATACGCGCCAACCGTCCGGCCTTGAAAATCCGGGACCGTGACGGAATTTCTTGTGAACAGGGGCTTTCGTCGGAACGCCTTATCAGGGTCCTGAGAGCCTGCTTAGCGGAGAGACTAGAACAATGGCAAAAGTAATCGGTATCGACCTCGGAACCACCAACTCCTGCATCGCCATCATGGACGGCAAGGAGCCCAAGGTTATCGAGAATGCGGAAGGCGCGCGTACGACCCCTTCCATCGTCGCCATCAACAGCGACGGCGAACGCCTCGTCGGTCAGCCGGCCAAGCGCCAGGCGGTCACCAATCCAGAAAACACCATCTTCGCGGTCAAGCGCCTGATCGGCCGCCGCTATGACGATCCGGTGACGGAGAAGGACAAGAAGCTTGTCCCCTACAAGATCGTCAAGGGCGACAATGGCGACGCCTGGGTCGAGGCCGGCGGCAAGAAGCTGTCGCCCAGCCAGATCTCGGCGATGATCCTGCAGAAGATGAAGGAAACGGCGGAGGCCTATCTCGGCGAGAAGGTCGAGAAGGCGGTCATCACCGTTCCGGCCTATTTCAACGACGCCCAGCGCCAGGCGACCAAGGACGCCGGCAAGATCGCCGGCCTCGAGGTGCTGCGCATCATCAACGAGCCGACGGCCGCGGCACTCGCCTACGGCCTGGAGAAGAAGGACGGCAAGACCATCGCCGTCTATGACCTCGGCGGCGGCACGTTCGACATTTCGGTGCTCGAGATCGGCGACGGCGTCTTCGAGGTGAAGTCGACCAACGGCGACACCTTCCTCGGCGGCGAGGACTTCGACATGCGCCTGGTCGAGTATCTGGCGTCCGAGTTCAAGAAGGAGCAGGGCATCGACCTCAAGGCCGACAAGCTTGCGCTCCAGCGCCTGAAGGAAGCGGCCGAAAAGGCCAAGATCGAGCTGTCGTCGACGACGCAGACCGAGATCAACCTGCCCTTCATCACCGCCGACGCCACCGGGCCGAAGCACCTGACGATGAAGCTCACCCGGGCGAAGTTCGAGAGCCTGGTCGAAGACCTCGTGCAGCGCACCATCGATCCCTGCAAGGCGGCGCTCAAGGATGCCGGCCTGAAGGCGGGCGAGATCGACGAAGTGGTCCTGGTCGGCGGCATGACCCGCATGCCCAAGATCCAGGAGATCGTGAAGCAGTTCTTCGGCAAGGACCCGCACAAGGGCGTCAACCCGGATGAGGTGGTCGCGCTCGGCGCCGCCATCCAGGCCGGCGTGCTGCAGGGCGACGTCAAGGACGTGCTTTTGCTCGACGTGACGCCGCTGTCGCTCGGCATCGAGACGCTAGGCGGCGTGTTCACCAGGCTGATCGAGCGCAACACCACGATCCCGACCAAGAAGAGCCAGGTGTTCTCGACCGCCGAGGATTCGCAGTCGGCGGTGACGATCCGCGTCTTCCAGGGCGAGCGCGAGATGGCGGCCGACAACAAGCTGCTCGGCCAGTTCGACCTGGTCGGCATCCCGCCGGCCCCGCGCGGCGTGCCGCAGATCGAGGTGACCTTCGACATCGACGCCAACGGCATCGTCAACGTCTCGGCCAAGGACAAGGGCACCGGCAAGGAGCACCAGATCCGCATCCAGGCGTCCGGCGGCCTGTCCGACGCCGACATCGAGAAGATGGTGAAGGACGCCGAGGCCAACGCCGACGCCGACAAGAAGCGCCGTGCCCTCGTCGAGGCCCGCAACCAGGCCGAATCCCTGGTGCATTCGTCCGAGAAGTCGCTCAAGGACTATGGCGACAAGGTCTCGGAGGCCGACCGCACCGCGATCGCCGACGCGATTGCGGCGCTTAAGGCCGCGGCCGAGGGCGACGACGTGGCCGACATCGAGGCCAAGTCGCAGTCGCTCGCCGAAGTTTCGATGAAGCTTGGCCAGGCCATGTACGAGGCCTCGCAGAAGGAAGCGGCCGAGGCCGACGCCAAGGCGGACGCCGCCAAGGACTCGGACGTGGTCGACGCCGACTTCGAGGAAATCGACGAGGACGACGACAAGAAGAAGTCGGCCTGAGCCGGCTGACGGCAAATAAAGCGAAAGCCCGGCGCAAAGCCGGGCTTTTTTGCAACCTTCGCTGAAAAAGTGCGGGTCCGGCCTAAAAAGCGACGGAAAACACGGGCTGAGCCCGGCTCGGCACTAGTATCCGGGCAACATCGCTCCTAAATCGAACAACGTGCCGGCGACGACGCAACAATGCTTGAAGACATTGAGCATCCGGACTGCGGGAAAAAATGAAAGCTGATTCTACGAAACGCTGGGCGTGCACAAAGGCGCCGACGACAAGGAACTCAAGAGCGCTTTCCGCAAGCTCGCCATGCAGTTCCATCCCGACCGCAACCCCGGCGACCACGCCTGCGAGCACAAATTCAAGGAAATCAACGAAGCCTACGAGACGCTGAAGGACCCGCAGAAGCGCGCGGCCTATGACCGTTTCGGCCACGCCGCCTTCGAGCAGGGCGGCATGAACGGTGCGGCGCACGGTTTCGGCGCCGGCGGCTTCGCCGACATCTTCGAAGATATTTTCGGCGACATGATGGGCGGCCGCCAACGCCGCTCGTCGGGCGGCCGCGAGCGCGGAGCGGACCTGCGCTACAACATGGAGATCTCGCTCGAGGAGGCATTCTCCGGCAAGACGGCGCAGATCCGCGTGCCGGCTTCCATTGCCTGCTCGGAATGCTCCGGGAGCGGCGCCAAGCCGGGCACGCAGCCGGCCACCTGCGCCATGTGCCACGGCCACGGCAAGGTGCGCGCCACGCAAGGCTTCTTCTCGATCGAGCGCACCTGCCCGCAATGCCAGGGCCGCGGCCAGACGATCAAGGATCCCTGCCCGAAATGCGCCGGCCAGGGCCGCGTCACCGAGGAACGTTCGCTGTCGGTCAACATCCCGGCCGGCATCGAGGACGGCACCCGCATCCGGCTTGCCAATGAAGGCGAGGCCGGCCTGCGCGGCGGCCCGTCCGGCGACCTCTACATCTTCCTCGCGGTCAAGCCGCACGAATTCTTCCAGCGCGACGGCGCCGATCTCTATTGCAAGGTGCCGATCTCGATGACGACCGCCGCCCTCGGCGGCTCGTTCGAGGTCACCACGCTCGACGGCACGCAGACCAAGGTGAAGGTGCCGGAAGGCACCCAGAACGGCCGCCAGTTCCGGTTGAAGGGCAAGGGCATGCCGGTGCTGCGGCAGCCCAATGTCGGCGACCTCTACATCCAGACGGCGGTCGAGACGCCGCAGAACCTGTCGCGCCGCCAGCGCGAGCTTTTGGAAGAGTTCGAGCAGCTCTCCTCGAAGGACAACTCGCCCCAGTCGAGCGGCTTCTTCGCCCGCATGAAGGACTTTTTCGAGTCGTTCGGCGAAAGCTGATCGCCACCCACTGCGGCAAGACGATTTCCTGGCGCTTCCCAAGCGTCATCAACACCTTATGCCAGATCGTGCCTTGCCTTGTTCCACCCAGCTGCTAAGTAGCGGTTGGGGAGCGTTGGAGGAGAGCTCGCATGGCACGTGGTCCCGGATTGCGCAAAGCGCTGGCGGAAAAATTCGACGACGAGCTGAAGTTCTTCAAAGGCTGGATCGACAAGCCGAAAGCCGTCGGCTCGATCGTTCCCACCAGTTCCATCACCGCCCGCAAGATGGCCTCGATCGTCAACCCGAAATCGGGCCTGCCGGTGCTCGAGGTCGGACCCGGCACCGGCGTCATCACCCGCGCCATCCTGGCTCAGGGCGTGAAGCCGGAAAACCTTTACGCGATCGAATACTCGACCGACTTTGTGCGCCACCTGCGCCGGATCTATCCGCGCGTCAACGTTATCGAGGGCGACGCCTTCAATCTTAACGCCACGCTCGGCGACAAACGCGACTTGGTGTTCGATTCCGTCGTTTCCGGCGTGCCGCTGCTCAACTTCCCGGTCGCCCAGCGCATCGCCTATATCGAAAGCCTGCTCGACCGCATTCCCCCCGGCCGGCCGATCGTGCAACTGACCTACGGCCCGATGTCGCCGATCCCGCCCGGCCGCGGCAACTACACGGTCAAGCATTTCGATTTCATCATCCGCAACATCCCGCCGACGCAGCTTTGGATCTACCGGCGCGAGGCGCATTAGACGCGAAGGGAATAGGCAGTAGGCAATGGGAAGCAGGGAAAAGTCTGGAAATCGGGGCGCTCATTCCCCTACTGCCCATTGCCTACTGCCTGTTTCCTCATCCAGCCGTTGATTTGAATACCCCTTGGCTGTACCTGTCCGGGAACAAGGGTAGCCAATGGCAATAGTCCCAAGAATTCTTGTCTTCGCCGGCTCGGTGCGGAGCGGCGCCTTCAGCGGCAAGACGGCCGATGCGGCGCAGAAGGAGCTTGCCCTGCAAGGTGCCGAAGTAACCCGCATCTCGCTCGGCGACTATCCGCTGCCGATCGTGGACGAGGACTTGCAGAAGGAAAAGGGCATTCCCGAAAACGCCATGAAGCTTGGCTGGCTGATCGGTACCCATGACGGCGTGCTGATAGCGACCCCCGAATACAACGGCTCGCTGCCGCCGCTGCTGAAGAATGCGATCGACTGGGTGAGCCTGGCGCGCCATGACGGCGCCCGCAGCTTCAGGCCGCTTGCCGGCAAGGTCGCCGGCCTCTGCTCATCTTCCAAAGGCCACTTCGCCGGGATACGCTGCATCAATCATCTGCGCGCCGTGCTGGTGCGATGCCAGGTGGAGGTGGTGACACCGGAGTGCTCGGTGCCGGAGGGCGGCAACGCCTTTGACGAGGATGGGAATTTCAGGGACGAAAGATTACGCCAATCAATGGAGCGTCTATGCCGCACACTGATCGAAACCTCGCGCATGCAGTCCGTGCGGATCGAGGCCTGACGCACCCCGGCAGTTCGATGCAAGCCCACACCATGCGCGCCAAGTCCATGCAAGAGAGGCTGATCGTCGGCCTCGACGTGCCGACCCTCAGGCAAGCCGAGCAGGCAGTGCGCGAGTTGGAAGGCACCGTCTCCTTCTACAAGATCGGCTATCAGCTCGCCTTCGCCGGCGGGCTGGATTTCGCGCGCGAGCTCGCCAGCGGCGGCACCAAGGTGTTCCTCGACATGAAGCTGCTCGATATCGACAACACCGTGGCCAAGGGTGTCGAGAACATCGTCAGGATGGGGGTCTCGATGCTCACCATTCACGCCTATCCGAAAGCGATGCGGGCCGCCGTGGACGCCGCCAAAGGCAGCGACCTTTGCCTGCTGGCGGTCAGCGTGCTGACCTCGATGGACGAGCAGGACATGATCGACGCCGGCTATGAATATGATCCGCACACGCTGGTGCTGAGGCGCTCCGAACAGGCGCTGCATGCCGGCATGGGCGGCATCGTCTGCTCGGCCGAGGAGGCCGAAGCGGTGCGCCGGATCGTCGGTCCCGACATAGCAGTGGTGACGCCCGGCATTCGCCCGGCGGGCAGCGAGCATGGCGACCAGAAACGCGTGGTGACGCCGGCGCAGGCGATCCGCAACGGCTCCAGCCACCTTGTCGTCGGCCGGCCAATCGTCGCGGCGCCGGACCGCCGGGCGGCGGCCGAGGCGATCCTGGCCGAGATGCAATCGGCATAAGCCGGTCTGCGCACCAAAGAAACACGGAGAAAGAATGCCAAAGGGATATTGGATCGCTCGCGTCGATGTGCGCGACCCGGAAGGGTACAAGGACTACGTCGCCGCCGCCAAGCTCGCCTTCGATCGTTTCGGCGTGAAATTCCTGGCGCGCGGCGGCGAGCATGAAAAGGCCGAGGGACCCGGCCGCGCCCGCAATGTGATTATCGAGTTCGAATCACTCGCCGCGGCGCATGACTGCTACCATTCGCCGGAATACCAGCGCGCCGTCGCCATCCGCCAGAAGGTGGCCGACGGCGAGATCGTGCTGGTCGAGGGGATTTAGTTCGTCGGCGCAGGGGCCTTGGCAGGTCCGACAATGCCTGGTGGCACGCTGGAGATCGGCCGAGGCCCTTGCGCTTCGTCATTCCTGGGCGAAGCAGGAGCGAAGCTCCGTCGCGGAGACCCTGGAATCCATGCCATAGCCTTGATCGAAGGGTGCAGCGAAGCAGAATTCGGCATCGTCGCAATACTTCGGAGTCACGGCATGTATCCTTGGGTCTGCGCTGCGTCGCTGCGCTCCTTGCTACGGCCAAGGATGACGAAAGGATGGGCGTTTTCGCCCAATTCCGACGGTCATAACCTCAGTCTGTTCGCCGCCGTCTCGGCCATCGCATCCGCCAGGCTCATGCTCCATTGCCTGCGGCAGTAATCGCGAAAATCGAAGCAGGGCAAACCGGGGCAGACTTCGAACTCGATGAGATGGATCGTATCGTCGGCCTCGACCCTGAGATCGACGGAGAAGACATCTTTCAGGCCAAGCCTGGTGATCAGCCTTTGCGCCACGGCGCGGATCGCCCGATCGGCCGCCGGCTGGCTGGCGCTGACCGGCTCGAGCTCGGGTTCGGCGTAGTTTCCGGCACCCTTGGCGGCCTGACCGGTATCGCCATAGAGCGCCATCGAGTCGGCCATGGTCTGGAAATCGCCGCCTGAATCGACGAAGGCGATGCCGAGCGCCTCGACGCCGGTCTGAGGCTTCAACCCTAGGAAACTCGCCCGCACATTGCGGCCGGCGACATAGGGTTGCACGACGACATCGTCGCGATAGTGGGCAAAGACGCGCCGGCTAAGCTCCAGCGCGCGCGCAAGGTCAGCCACACGGGAATCCGGCCAGATGCCGATCTTGGCGCCAAGCCGGTTGGGCTTGACGAACCAGCCGGCGGACGAGGCCGGCGGCTCGACCAGCCACGCGCCATTGCGCGCCAGGCCGGCCGGCGGCACCGGCAGGCCAAGCGAGCCAAGCACGGCGCCGGAGCGGAACTTATCCTGGCAGAGCGCGAACAGGGAATCGTCGGCGCCGATCGTCCGCAGCCCGTTCAGCCGCGCCATGGCTGGCGCCGCGCCGCCACGGAAATAGGCGATGCCGTCGGTCAGCGTCCAGACCAGGGTGCTTGCCGGATCGGCCCTTGCCAGCACTGTCGCGGCGTTGTCCAGCTCGACGGCTATGAAAGCGAGGCCGCGTTTTTCACATGCGGCGGCGAGTTGATCGAATTCCGGCGCGAGATCGGTCGACTGCGCCAGATAGGACGAGATCTCCGTGGCGCGCTCCGTCGGATAACCGTCGGCTACGAGCCTGTCGAAACAGGCCTTCTCCGGCTCATGGACAAGGATCAGCGTCGGCCTGTTGCGCGGCATGAATGCTCCCAGCGAAATCAGGCGTTACCATCGCATGGCCGTTGCAATCGGCTTGCGGGAAACCGACCGTGCCGGGCGATAATCCGCAAGCCGCTTAGAGCAATTCGAGGAAAAGTGTGAGCGGTTTTCCGTCCGGAATTGCGCCAAAACAAGGAGATAGGGCGGTTCGCCGTTTCCGTGAAACGGTGAACCGCTCTAGGCGATCAGCACGCGCGGCTCGAAGCGGCCTTTGACCGGAATGTCGAGGAGAAACGTCATGCCGGCTTGAGGGTCCAGTTTGCGCTGTTTCTCGTCCTTGCCCTTCCAGGCCGAGGTCACCGCGATGCCGTCAGCCTTCTGGCCGACGAAGGCTGGGCAGGACGGCTGCGTTACCGGCATCGCGATCTCGCGCAGCAGCGTGCCGTCCGGCGAATAGGCCTTCACCGCCCTGCCACCCCAGACGGCGTTCCACAGCACGCCGTCGCGGTCGACGACGGAACCGTCGACATAGCCCTTGAACGAACGGTGATCGACGAACACTTTTGGCTCGCCTGTCGGCAGGCCGGTCGCCGGATCGCAGGCGACGCGCATCAGCAGCCCGGTGGCGGTATCGGTGTAGTAGGCGATCGCGCCGTCCTCGGAAAAGCAGATCGAGTTGGAGACGGTGATGTCGGCAAACAGCCGGCGCAACTCACCCTTGAAGAACCAGTAGATCGCGCCGGCGCCCTTGCCCTCGTCCTTGCCCATCGTACCGGTCCAGAAGGCGCCGCAGGGATGGACGCGGGAATCGTTGGAGCGGGTCGCCGGATTGTCGGCCTCGATCGGCGTGTGCAGCGTCAGCTTGCCGGTCGCCACATCGCGGATATAGAGGCCTTTTTCGGTAGCGATGAGCTGGCGGGCATCGTCGACGATGGCGATGGCGCTGGCCATCAGGCCGAGGTCATGCACCTTCAGCGCGCCGGCGAGCGGCTTTTCCAGGAGCTTGCCGTTGACGATGTCGAACCAGAACAGCGCGTCCGTGCCGGGATCGTAGCTCGGACCCTCGCCAAGCTCGCAGATGTGGTCGCTGAAGATCGAAACGCCGTCCATCATTCCCCTCCGAATGCCTCGTCCCAGGCGGCGACCGCGGCGCGGGCGCGCCGGCTCACGTCCTCGACGCTGGCGCCCGGCTTGTAGAGGCTTGATCCAAGACCGAACACGCTGACGCCGACCGCCCTGTAGCCGGCAAAATCCTTGTCCGAAACGCCGCCGACGGCGCCGATCGAGGTGGTTGCCGGCAACACCGCTCGCACCGCCGAAATGCCGTTCGCGCCGAGCACGCTGGCCGGAAAGAATTTCAGCGCCGAGGCGCCAAGCCTGATCGCCTGGAAGGCTTCGGTCGGGGTGAACACGCCGGGCATCGTCACCATGCCGTAATGCATCGCGCGGCCCATGACCTCGGCATCGATGTTGGGGCTGACCAGCAGCCGGCCGCCGGCCTTGTGCAAGGCATCGACATCGGCGGCCGTTAGCACCGTGCCGGCGCCGACCAGCGCGGTTTCGGGGAGCGCTTCCACAATGCTGGCGATGGAGGCGAAGGGCTGCGGCGAATTGAGCGGCACCTCGATCGCCTCGATGCCGGCGTCATGGATGGCCTGGCCGATCGCCACAGCTTCCGTCGGCTTCAGCCCGCGCAAGATGGCGACGAGGCCGCGTTTCAGTTTGGGAAAGGGTGCTGTCTGCGTCACGCGACACCTCCGATCATGCCGTTCTCGCGCGCGGCCTCGACAAGGCCGGCGCGCACCGCTTCATCGGCGTCGACGATGCGAAAGGCAAGGCCGGCGAAGCCGAGAGCGGCAGCGTAAAGCGCGGCCAGCGCGCCGGAGGCGATCAGCACCACCGGCGCTTCGCTTGCGCCACAGCGGCGCTTGGCCGAAGCGATCTCGCCGCCGATCAAGAGCCCGGACAGGCAGGCCGCGGCATCGTCGGATTTCAGATCCTGCAGCAGCCCGGCGGCGCGGATCGCAAACAGCTTCGAGGTAACGTCGCCACCCTCGGCCAGGGCCCGCTCGCACCACTGGCGGAAGAACGCGCTGTCCGAGGCGACCGGAGCCGGATGCTCGCCCAGCGAATGTTTCAGGATCGAGTGCGCGGCCAGCACCGAAAACAATTCACCGGTCGGCCAGGTGCCGAAGCCGGCGACCGCGCCGTCCTCTACCGCGACCCATTTCGAATGCGTGCCCGGCATGCAGACGAGATGGCGGCCCTTTGCCGGCAAACCAGCGCCGGCGAGCTGCGTTTCCTCGCCGCGCATGACATCCGGCGCATCGGCCAGGCGCTGGGCGAGGCCGGGCACGATCCGGATGTCGCGGCGCTCGTCTTCGATGCGGGCGGCCTCGCCAAGGATGGCGCCGATCGGGGCCGGCACGGTGACGTAGGGCGCCTCGATCCAGCCCTGACGCGAGCCCGCCATGCCGCAGATGATGACGGGTAGCGTCTCCGGCGCACCCATGGCCGCCAGGTGGCCTTCCAGCACCTTGGCAAAACCTTTTTCGCGCGCGGTGATCAGCCCGTCGTCGCCGCGTCGCTCGGCAAGCACTTTTCCTGCGCCGTCGAGCAGCCAGGCCCTGAGCCTTGTCGTGCCCCAATCGAGGGCAGCGACCGCCGGCGCGCCGCTCACAAGACACCTCCGTCGACGATCAGCATCTGTGCCGTCAGCATGCGCGAGGCGTCCGAGGCCAGGAACAGCACGGTGCCGACGATGTCGTCGGGCTGCATGACCTGCTTGATGCATTGCTTGGCAACATGGGCGGCAAGCGCCTCCTCGGTGACCCAAAGCTCGCGCTGGCGCTCGGTGATCACCCAGCCTGGCGCGATCGCGTTGACGCGGATGCCGTCGGCGCCGAGCTTGCCGGCAAGACCCTTGGTGAGGCCGAGTATGCCCGCCTTGGCGGCGGTGTAGGCCGGCAGGTCGGGATGATTGATGAGATAGGACGTCGAGCTGAAGTTGATGATCGAGCCGCCGCCGGCGCGCTTCATGCCCGGCGCCACCGCCTGGGCGGTGAAGAAATGCGGCCGCAGATTGATCGCAAGGTTGTTGTCCCAGAACTCGACGGTGACGTCCTTCACCTCGTGGCGGTCGTCGAGCGCCGCATTGTTGACGAGCGCCGTGACGTCGCCATGCGCTTCTGCCGCCCTGGCAACAGCGGCACGCAGCGCCTCGACGTCGCGTAGATCGGTCTTGAGGTAGAGCGGCCGCCGGCCGAGCTCCTTTTCCAGGCGGTCGGCAAGCGCCGTGCTGGACTTGTCCGCGATGTCGATGAAAGCGACTTTGGCGCCCTGCCGCATGAAGCCCTCGGTCAGCGCCGCGCCGATGCCGGAACCGCCGCCGGTGATCAGCACCGAGGCGCCGTCGAGGTCGGCGAAACGCGCCGATGGCATCATGAGTTCTTTCTCCCTTTGGCCGGCGCGCATCCTAGCCACGCCGGCCCCGGGAGCAAGGGCGA
Source organism: Mesorhizobium loti (assembly GCF_001510895.1). GTDB lineage: Bacteria > Pseudomonadota > Alphaproteobacteria > Rhizobiales > Rhizobiaceae > Mesorhizobium > Mesorhizobium loti_A. Next base: position 20,195 of record NZ_LPWA01000134.1, read on the forward strand.
AAAGGCGTTTTTCGGGTTTATGTCTGACAAAATGGCCGCCGCGCCTTCGCGCGGCGCGGACTGGTCGGCTTGGAGTACGGATTAGTCTTTGCCTTTACGCAATTCCGGACGGAAACCGTTTCACACTTTTCCTGGAATTGCTTCGGTCAGATCGCCTTGGCGTACAGCGCGCCGCGATAGGAATCGCGCAGATAGCCGAGCGTGGCGTCGGCATCGACCGGCTTGCCGAACAAATAGCCCTGCCCGCCGGCGCAGCCGAACTGGACGAGGCGGTCGGCCTGCGCCTCTTCCTCGATGCCTTCGGCCACCACATCCATGCCGAGCCCTTCGCACATGGCGAGAATGGCGCGGATGATGTGCTCCGACGGCCGGTCGTCGAGAATGGAGGAGACGAAGGCGCGGTCGATCTTCAGCTTGTCGAAATGGAACTCGCGAAGGCGCCCGAGCGAGGACTGGCCGGTGCCGAAATCGTCGAGCGAGACGCGGATGCCGACCCGGCGCAGGTCCTCGACGATCTTCTCGGCCGAAGCCGGATCGGTCATCAGGCCGGTTTCGGTGATCTCGATCTCCAGCCGATGCGGATCGAAGCCGGTGCGCTCAAGGATGGCAAGGATATGCAGGCCGGTGTTCTGGTCGACCAGCTGCGACGGCGACAGGTTGAAGGACAGGAACAGGTCCTTCGGCCAGCTGCGCGCAGCCTCGGTCGCCTTGCGCAGGACGAGCTGCGACAGCGGGCCGATGATGCCGCGCTCCTCGGCGATGGGAATGAAGACGCTCGGCGGAACCATGCCGAGATCGCGGTCGGTCCAGCGGGCGAGGGTCTCGAAGCCGATGGTGCGGCGGCTGTTGAGATCGACGATGGGCTGGAAATGCGGCTCGACCTCGCCCGCCGACACCGCGCGGCGCAGCGCTTGCTCGATGCGGGTGACGCGCTTGGCGGCCTCCTCCATCTCACGGGTGTAGACGACGACGCGGCCGCGGCCCGAACGCTTGGCGTGGTAGAGCGCGGTCTCGGCCTTGTTGATCAGGATCTCGGTGGTCTCGTCGCCGGAATAAAACAGCGAGCAGCCGACCGAGGCCGACAATCGCGCGGTGCGCTCGCCGACGTCATAGGGCGCCGACAGGATCTCGATCAGCATGCGCGACTTCTCGGCCGCCTGCTCCTCGCTGAACACCATCGGGTAGAGAAAGGCGAACTCGTCGGCGCCGATGCGGCAAACGGTGGAATGGCCGTCCATCGAGGCGCGCAGGCGCATCGCCACTTGAATGAGAATGTCGTCGCCGGCCTTGTGGCCGAACAGGTCGTTGATCGGCTTGAAGCCATCGAGGTCGAGGATGCCGACGGTGAAGGGCGCGGGATCGTCGGCGCGGTCACTGATCAGGCGATCAACCTTGTCGAAGAAGCGACGATGGTTGCCAAGTCCGGTCAGCGGATCGGTGAAGGCCAGATCCGAGTTTTCCCTGCCTGGCTGTCCGGTGCCAAACGTCGTTTGCATCATGTCCCTGTCGTGATGGCGGTATTTCTGGGCAGACTGGCAGCAAAGCGTTTAGGAAAGGTATCGGAAAATCGATTTTTCCGATCGCCATGAAAGTCGTGCAACGCTTAAAGCATGTCGCGCAGAAACTGCGCACTTTTGGGCGACAAGCTTTAGCCGGCTTCCTGACACGATAGAGCTCGGTGGGGCTGCTTTGCTCTCGGCGACCGGCTCAAGGCTGGCGCCGCCCGGTTCAGCAAAGCTTGAAGCCGCTGGCCGGAATCAATCGCGTGCTGGAAATACCCATAGCGACGAGAGGACGTAGCTTACCGCGCTTGCGGTCACCGTCGTCAGTGCCGACATGGAGAGAGGCGGCATGGCGAAGCGCGTCGCCGCCACATGCGACACAAGGCCTGAAAAGACGGCGCATCCGACCTGCAGCGCGAGATAGCGCGGCATCGCCGTCGCATGGTCGTGCTTGCCGCCGAAGGTCCAGCCGTGCTGTGCCGAATAGGCGACGACGAAGCTGATCGCATAGGCGACGACGCTGCCGGTGAACGGCGAAAGGCCCGCCGAGACCAGCAGCCACGACAGCACGAACAGCAGCAATGCAGCGCCGATGCCGACTGTGAGGAAGCGGAAAAGGCGCGTCCGGAGAAAGGGAGCCAATGCGCCGTTCATGTGTCCTGACATACCCTGACGTCATCGGCCGGACCAACCGATGCGGCTTGCAGGCGCTTCAGCGGTATTTCCAGGACGCCGAGCAGAAAGGCGGAAAAGAACGCCTGCAGCGAGATGACGATCAGGCTCAGGCCGAGCACGACGACGCGCGGAATCTCGGGATCCTCCAGGGGACCGAATCCGAGGCTCGCCCAGCGCCACACGGCGTAGCCGAAGAACAGGGCGCCGCCGGCAAAGCAGATACCGGCATTGCCGGCGAGACGGTCGGTGCTGAGGGTCCTGGTCAGCCAATCCGATCGCCGGTTGCGCGGCAGGATGCCGGTTATCTCGGCGTAATAGCGCGATATCGCGCCGAAGGTGATGAGTTGGACGCCCACCACCACCATGAAGCAGGCGGCGACGAATGTGTTGATGTCGAGCGACAGGTTATCGACCACCTGCAGCGGGCCTAGCATCAACAGCGTTACCAGCAGCGCGCCAAAGCCGAGCAACGCCGTGCCGGGTATGAAGAACATCCAGCGGGGATTGTGCACCAGCAGGAACTTCAGATGGCGCCAGCCGTCGCGCCAGGTGCGCAGATGCGGCGGACGGCTGCGGCCGTCGGGCTTGAGCGTGGTCGGAACTTCCTCGATGCGCAGGCCGGCAAGCGCGCTGCGCACCACCATCTCGCTGGCGAATTCCATGCCGCTGGTCTGCAGGTCGAGCTTCCTGATGCGGTCGGCATTGAAACCGCGCAGGCCGCAATGGAAGTCGCCGGTCTTGATGCGGAAGAACAGGCGGCCGATGAAGCTCAGCACCGGATTGCCGAGATGGCGATGCAGGCGCGGCATGGCGCCGGGCTCGATGCCACCCTTGAACCGGTTGCCCATCACCAGGTCGGCGCCGCCTCGCAGGCGCGAGACGAAGGCGTCGAGCGCGCCAAAGTTGTAGCTGTCGTCGCATCGCCCATGATGATATAGCGGCCCCTGGCGGCGGCGATGCCGCCGAGAAGTGCCGCGCCATAGCCCTTATTCGCCACCGGCACGACACGGGCGCCGTTCTCGGACGCGATCTGCTGCGAGCCGTCGGAACTGCCATTGTCCGCGATCAAGACCTCGCCGGAGATGCCCGCCCTGTCGAGGAAGGACCTGGCCTTGCCGATGCAAATGGCCAGCGTCTCGGCCTCGTTGAGGCACGGCATGAGGATGGTGAGCTCGAGTTCCCCGGCGGCGCGGACGGCGGTGAAAGCATTCATGCCCGTGGTTCCGTCAAAGGCCCGGCCGGCACAGTCCGGCCTGGCACTCGATGCTCACCCTTGCACGGCAAGGCTTAAGAAAACGATGACGCGCAACATTGCCTTGTCTCAAAATGGCCGCGGGGCGTCGCTGCGTTTCCGACGCTCTTCGAAAATGGACCCGATTGGCAGAAGCCACCGAGTTCCTTATATCGGCGACAGGGTTTGCCGGAGATGAAAATGCCGCTGAAGATCGCCGTCCAGATGGACCATGTCTCGACCGTCTCGATCGCCGGTGACACCTCGTTTGCGCTGTCGCTGGAGGCGCAGCGGCGCGGCCATCAGCTCTTCCACTACACGCCGGACCGGCTGTCGATGCTGGGCGGCAAGGTGTTTGCCCGCATCGAGGAGATGAAAGTCCGCGACGAGAAGGGCAACCACTATTCGTTGGGCGATCCGGTGCGCACCGACCTGTCGGAGATGGACGTCATCCTGCTGCGCCAGGATCCGCCCTTCGACATGAACTACATCACCACCACGCACATCCTGGAGCGCATCCACCCGAAGACGCTGGTGGTCAACGACCCGGCCTGGGTGCGCAACAGCCCGGAAAAGATCTTCGTCACCGAATTTCCGGACCTGATGCCGGAGACGCTGGTCACCAAGGACCCGCAGGAAGTGGCCGCCTTCCGCAAGGAGTTCGGCGACATCATCGTCAAGCCGCTCTACGGCAATGGCGGCGCCGGCATCTTCCATCTGCTGGAGGCCGACCGCAACCTTGCCTCGCTGCTCGAAATGTTCGGCCAGTTGTTCCGCGAGCCCTATATCGTGCAGCGCTATCTCAAGGACGTGCGCAAGGGTGATAAGCGCATCATCCTGATCGACGGCGAGCCGGTGGGCGCCATCAACCGCGTGCCGGCCGAGCACGATTCCCGCTCCAACATGCATGTCGGCGGCCGCGCCGAGAAGACCGAGCTGACGGAGCGCGAGCGCGAGATCTGCGCCCGCATCGGACCCTCGCTCAGGCAACGCGGCTTCATCCTCGTCGGCATCGACGTCATCGGCGACTTCATGACCGAAATCAACGTGACCTCGCCGACCGGCATTCGCGAGGTGCGGCGTTTCGGTGGGGCGGATATCGCCGCCCTGTTCTGGGATTGCGTGGAGGACAAAAGGCGATAGCAGGCCTCGCGTCTGGGCTATTTCGCAGCGAAAACTAAGCACCTTTGCGCTTGCCTTGAAGGCATTCTATTTTGGAGCGTAGTAGCCGCTCGTGGGCATAGAATGTCGGTCTTGCCTTTCCTAAGAATTTACGCGCCGCCCAACGCGGTGCTGGCTGCGCCTGGGCTTCTGGCGGTGGCTGCGCTCACGATACCGGACATGTCCGGACGAAGCAGACTGGCTCTGGCTGCCGTGCTCGCTGTCATTTGGGGCGCCTATCTCCTGCAGATGGTCTCGACGCTGCTCAAGCGGCGGGCGGAAGACGGACGGACGAGGACGCCCGAAATCGCCATCGATGTGCTCGCGGTCTTGGTTCCACTGGCCGCATTTCTGCTCGTCGGCACGCCCGACCGGAGCCTCTACTGTGCTGTCTGGCTGCTGAAGCCGCTGCGCGACTCGACTTTCTTTCCGGTGCTGGGCAGGGTGCTGGCCAACGAAGCGCGCAACCTGATCGGCGTCACCACGCTCTTCGGCGTCGTTCTGTTCAGCGTCGCGCTCGCGGGCTATGTCATCGAGCGCGACATCCAACCGGACAAGTTCGGCAGCATCCCCCAGGCAATGTGGTGGGCGGTGGTCACGCTGTCCACCACCGGCTATGGCGACGCGATTCCGCAAAGCTTCGCCGGCCGCGTTCTTGCCGGGATGGTCATGATGTGTGGCATCGGCATCTTCGCGCTCTGGGCAGGCATCCTTGCCACCGGCTTCTATCAAGAAGTCCGTCGCGGGGATTTCGTCCGCAATTGGCAGCTGGTCGCCGCCGTGCCGTTGTTTCAGAAGCTCGGCCCGGCCGTGCTGGTCGAGATCGTGCGCGCGTTAAGACCTCGCATGGTGCCGGAGGGCGCCGTGATCTGCCGCAAAGGCGAGCCCGGTGATCAGATGTTCTTCGTCGTGGAGGGGCGGGTCAGCGTCGCGACGCCGAGCCCGGTGGAGCTTGGCCCTGGCGCCTTCTTCGGCGAGATGGCGCTGATCACCGGCGAACCGCGTATGGCGACCGTCAGCGCCGCAACGGCGGTCTCACTCCTGTCGCTGCACTCGGCGGATTTCCAGATGCTGTGCGGCAGCAGCCCGGAGATCGCGGAAATCATCCGCAAAACCGCGCTCGAGCGGCGCGGCGCGGCGCCGATGGCTTGACCGTACTAGAACAGTTCAGCGTTCTACAGAATCGCTGAACTGCTCTAACCGTTTGTTCTCACGCAATTCCGGACGAAACCGCTACACACTTTTCCTGGAATTGCTCTAGCTGTGCAGTCCGGACTCGGCCCCAAGATCGTCGCCAGACGGGCGCCCCTATGTTCCCGTAATGTTCTTGCCTAAATCCGAAATCTGTGATTGTCTTGGGTCGACATCACCCGCGGTCCGAGCAAGGCCGAGGTGAGCCGGCATCCGGGGGCTTGAAACAACATGGTGGCGCGGGTTCGCACGGTGGCTTTCCAGGGCATCGAGGCCGTGCCGGTCGATGTCCAGGTGATGATCGCGCCCGGCAAGATCGGCATGCAGATGTTGAGACGGATTAATTCCAGCCGTTTGCAACCGATTCCACCTACACAATGGCCAGGAAAGCGCCAAGCGCGCGCTGGAGGTGGCAGCGGCCGGCGAGCACAATCTTCTGACATTGTGGCCAAGTGAATTCTAAAAGCCGGTGGCTTCAGGTTACGGCTCAAAGCCGGATCGGTCCGCCACATGGCGGACTGGTGCAAGCTTATGTAACGTTGAAGCAAGCGCAGCCTGATGCCCGCCGTGAGGCATTGCAGCGCAGTCTCACGGCGCTCGAGATGGGCATCTATACCGACTCGCCACTGGCGCAGCTCACAGCCTCAACGTAGTGTTGTCGCGTGCCGCTTACAGGGGACGGGCTGTAATGCTCCTTCGAAGCTGGATGATCTTCTCGGTGGTCATCGCCTCGGTGCAGGCCGTCGTGGGTTTGCTTTCCGTTCTCCAGCACAACGCCGTGCTTTCCGACCTTCTACGGCAGCGAATTTCAGTCATTGCCCAGATGACGGCAACCTCGTTCAAACCGATCATCGATCTTGGTCTGCCGATTTCGATGATACGCGGCGGCGACGCCATCGTTGCGCGGGCGCTGGAGATCGATGACCACGTCAAGGCAGTCCACGCTATCAACCCATCTGGAATCATCGTCTATACCACTAATGCGCCGCGGCCGAAGACGGTTCCGCACGAGGTGCTGCAGGCGATGCAGTTGTCGAAGGACGTCAAATGGAGCACCGAGACAGCCGAGCAAATCTACAGCGGGTTCAACGTAGTGGGCCAGGACGGCGCCGTCAGCGGCGCTGTGGTTGTCGCCTACCCGAAGGACCGGCTCGAAGCGGCTTCACAGCGTATGGTGAGCAAGGTTGTCCGCACAGCCCTCCTGATCTGGGTCGCGTTCTCGGCGCTATCTTACCTTTTGCTGAGGTTGCTTCTCGGAACCCCTCAGCGCCGGCTTGCCCGCATGGAGCGTGTTGCCCGCGGCGAACCCGCGGCAGAGTCCGGCACTGATGGCAATCTGAGGAGGAATGGCCCCGGCGCGTTCTGGCGGGACCTCTTCGACTCGCAGATCCGTCAACTTGACGCAAACCTTTCAGATGCGAGACGGCAGTATGACAAGGTCAGCCGGGAACTCGGCGCCTTCGCTGCACCGGTTGCAGAGGACAGGCACCCCGAGAGCGACGACAATGTCCTCGCGACCCTCCCGCTCCCGACACCGAGATAGCGTCCAATCCCTTGCGTTCGCTCGCCCGGCAGATCGCGTCGCGCCTAGCGCCGCTGGCCGCGGTGCTCATCGTGAGCTCCGCCTTGGTTCTAAGCGTCGTCACACTGGGCAACGTCAATCGCTCCATCGAGCCTGAGCTATCGGCCCGCACCAATCTGATTGCCACTGTCATCGGCGAAGACGTCCAACGCGCCTTGGCGACCGGCGTGCCGTTGGATGGTCTGGTCAACGCCGAGGGCTTTTTCACCGATATGCTCAAGCAATTGCCCGAAATCGCGTACGTGGCGGTGGCGACAGGACGGGTCGTGCTGGAGGTCGGCAGCCCGATAGACCCTTATCTCGCTCCGCCGCGTGAGCGCAAAGGCGTTCGCAGCCACCCGATCATGCACGATGGCAAAGAAATCGCCTACGTGATGATCGATGTCGACCCTGCCTTCATCTCCAAGAAATTCCTCGATGTCTTTCTCGACATGGGCGTCGTCGTGGTGGTCGCCGTATTGATCGCCTTCGAGATCATGGTGCTGATGAGTAGCCGATCACTGACCGCCGCTCTCGACCGACTACAGCGACTGGCAGCAATGCAGGCAGCCGGAGACTTCTCAAAGCGCGCATTGGGGGGAACTCGCACCGCCATCGACCGCGCCGCCCGGATCTTGGTCGAGCGTGCCGAGGAACTCAGCTCACAGTTCGCGGTGGCATGGCAGCGCCTCAGTGACTCTGAAGCCGAGGGAGCCAAGCTCGCTGCACTGCAGGCGCGCTACGGCCTTTCGCGGGAGGGACCCGCGACCGTGCGCTTTTCTTATTTCACCGATCTGCGGCTGGCGCTGTTCCTGTTCGCGGCCGCTGACGAATTGCCGCTTTCCTTCATGCCGCTTTACACGAGGGCGGCACACAATCCCTTTCCTTGGCTTCCCGAAAGCGTGCTGATCAGCCTGCCGCTCGCCGGATACCTACTCGCAATCGTGTTGATCTCCCCGTTTGCGCGGCCGCTTGCCCGCTGGCTCGGCCCGCGGAGACTGCTGATGCTGGCTGCGGCACCGACAATTGCCGCCCATCTTTGGCTCCATTGGGCAACCAGCGTGCCCGAGATCGTGGCATCCCGCACCATCCTTGGGGTGGGTTATGCATTCGTGACGCTCGCCTGCCAAGACTACGTCATCGACAACACGCCGCGCGACGAGCGAGACCGATCGCTCGGAATGTTCTCGACCGTGTTGTTCGGGGGAATATTCTGCGGTACGGCGCTTGGCGGGGTGCTGGCGGATAGGCTGGGCAAGGCCAATGTGTTTCTGATCAGCGCCACCTTTGTCCTGATCTCCGCGCTTCTGATCTTCTCTCTGGTCGCCGATACCACGAGCGGTAGAGGGCCGCGCGCCAAGGCATCTCGACCGCCTTTGCTTGCCTCGTTGCGCAACTGGCATTTCGCTGCGCTGGTGTTCGGTATCGCTATCCCTGGCAACGTCTGTCTGCAGGCCTTCATTTCCTATCTCGTGGCTTTGACACTCGATTCCCTTGGTGCCTCGCCTGCGGACATCGGACGCACGCTGATGGTCTACTTCCTCGCCATCGCCTTGGTCGGTCCGCTTGCCGGGCGCGCGGCGGAGCGGGGGATTCCGGTATCAGCCGTAGCGTTGTCGGGCGGGGTCCTCTGCGGCATCTCGCTTCTGACGGCGGCCGCTCAGCCGAGCCAGATCACCATCTTTCTTGCGGTGCTGGGTTCAGGAATCGGTAGCGGCATGGTTCGGGGGGCCCAAGTCTCGCTCTCGATGTCGATCGCGGAAACAGAGCTGAAGCATCTAGGGGCCGATCCGGTTCTGGGGGCATTGCGAGCGATCGAGCGGTTCGCAAGCATCGCCGGTCTGCTGTTGGTCGCCGCTGTGGCAGGCCTCTATGGCTACGCCATAGCAACCGCCGCCGTGGGAGCGCTCGCGCTTGGCGGCGCCGTTTTGTTCGGGCTGTCGATGTTTGGCAAGCGAGCTGCGCAGGGTCCGGCAGCTGGCGCGATGAATTAGCAGAAGTGAGTTAGCTGCACATAAATTAGCTGGCATTGAATTGGTTTGTTGGCCGGGACCTGGCGGTGTTACACTAACGGTTGGCGCCTTGGGGTGCGTCCCGGGGAGGACTCGTCATGAGATCGATCGTACGCGGACTGCTCCCGCTGGTCGTATGCGTTGTGCTGGCCACCCTGGCACACGCGGCGGAGAGAAAGCAGATATTGGGTATCTTCTACGAAGGGTGCGAAAACGTCTGCGAAGGGTTCAAGGCAGGAATCAAGGAGAGCGGTTTCGCTGCGGACGTCACGATCGTGGACTTGGCTCAAGACAAGTCGCGCATCCCCGCCGCAATTGCCCAGGCCCGCGCGATGCCAGCCGACCTGGTGGTTACTTATGGCACGAACGGGACGCTTGGCGTCATCGGCACGCTGGACGATGTGAGCAATCCTGCACATCTCTCCGAGATTCCCGTTGTTTTCGTGAAAGTTGCCGACCCTTTCGGCACGCGCATCGCCAAAGGCTTCGAAGGTAGCGGGCGTTCCAATGTCACCGGCACCTTCAACCGAGTACCTGAGGCGACCAATATCGAGATCGTCCGCCAGTATGATCCTACGTTCGACAAGCTCGGCCTGCTCTACAACTCGAACGAACGCAATTCGGTGATCACGGCAGAGGAACTCAAGAAAATCGCACCGACCATGGGTATCAAGCTTGTTGCGCTCGAAATCGACCCCGGCAATGACGGCGTGCCAAACGTGGCCCGGATTGCGGATCGGATGGCCGAATTGCGCAAGCAGGGAGTCCGGTGGCTCTACGTCGGGTCGAGCTCGTTTCTCAATCTCAACGGCGAACTCTTTACAAAGACAGCGGTCGAGAACGGCATCGCCGTTGTGAGCCCATATGAGCCGTTAGTGCGCGAGCACCAGGCGCTGCTCTCTATCGCTGCGCGAATGGAAGATGTTGGTCGTCTTGCGGCAGAACAAGCGCTCAAGATCCTGCGCAACGGGGCGACTCCAGGAGACCTTCCGATCGTTCGGGCAACGGATTTCGCCTATGTCGTGAATATGGATGTTGCCAAAAAGCTGGGGCGCTACCCGCCATTCGCGTTTCTCCAGGTGGCCGAGGCGGTGAAGAACTGACCCCAGGCCCAGCGAACCCTCGGAAGACCGAATTCCACCTTAGCAGTCATTCTGCAGTGGGTATTTGGCGGCCCGCACCGGGTCGATGTTGTTGAAAAAGTCCGATTGCCGGCCCGACGGCCCGATTCTGATGGAACACGGGCGCGTTACAAGGAGAAGCCCGAGAGAGCCTTTCTGGGTTGGGGGCGTCATCTTCTGTCGAGGGCGAAGGCCCTCTTCGGATAGAAGTCGTTGAACCTTTGAGGGCGACGTCGAAATGGCTGCGTCGGCGCAAGGTGGGCCGCTTGCTCTCTCGGTGGCTCCTATCGCCTGACCACAGCAATGGTCCTCGGGTCATTGAGGTCTGTACCGGGCGACGGACGGCACTTCGTGGACAGATGTTCCCGTAATGTTCTTGCCCAAAGCGAAAATCTGTGGTTGTCTAGCCTGACGTCGCTCGCGGCCTGATCGCAAGACCGTATGTGAGCGGGGATTTGGGGGGCTTAAGACACATGGTGGCGCGGGTTCGCACGGTGGCTTTCCAGGGCATCGAGGCCGTGCCGGTCGATGTCCAGGTGATGATCGCGCCGGGGAAAGTGGGCATGCAGATCGTCGGCCTGCCGGACAAGGCGGTGGCCGAAAGCCGCGAACGGGTGCAGGCGGCGCTCCATGCCTCGGGCCTGTCGATGCCGTCGAAGAAAGTCACGGTCAATCTGGCTCCGGCCGACCTGCCCAAGGAAGGCAGCCATTACGATCTGCCGATCGCGCTCGGCCTGATGGCGGCACTTGGCGCCATTCCGGGCGACATGCTGGCCGGCTATGTCGTGCTCGGCGAGCTATCGCTCGACGGCACCATTGCCGCGGTCGCCGGCGCGCTGCCGGCGGCGATCGGCGCCAATGCCGAGGGCAAGGGCCTGATCTGCCCCTTCGCCTGCGGGCCGGAGGCGGCCTGGGCCGGCAAGGATTTCGATATTCTGGCGCCACGCAGCCTGATCGCGGTCGCCAACCACTTTCGCGGCACGCAGGTGCTGTCGCGGCCAGAAGCCGGCATCCAGCTCGCTGCGCGCGACCTGCCGGACCTCGCCGACATCAAGGGCCAGGAAAGCGCCAAGCGGGCGCTCGAAGTGGCGGCGGCCGGCGGCCACAATCTGCTGATGGTCGGGCCGCCCGGCTCGGGCAAGTCGATGCTAGCGCAAAGGCTGCCCTCGATCCTGCCGCCGCTGGCGCCGAAGGAGCTGCTCGAAGTCTCGATGATCGCTTCCGTCGCCGGCGAGCTCGGCGAAGGCAAGCTCACCGACCGGCGGCCGTTCCGCGCCCCGCATCACTCGGCCTCGATGGCGGCGATGGTGGGCGGCGGCTTGCGGGTGCGGCCAGGCGAAGTGTCGCTCGCCCATCACGGCGTGCTGTTCCTCGACGAGTTGCCGGAATTCACGCCGCAGACGCTGGATGCGCTGCGTCAGCCGCTGGAGACCGGCGACTGCGTGATCGCGCGCGCCAACCACCGTGTCACCTATCCGGCGTGCATCCAGCTGGTGGCGGCGATGAACCCGTGCCGCTGCGGCATGTCGGGCGAGCCCGGCTATCGCTGCCTGCGCGGCGAGCGCTGCCGCACCGAATACCAGGCGCGCATTTCCGGCCCGCTGCTCGACCGCATCGATCTCAGGATCGAAGTGCCGGCGGTCTCGGCCGCCGACCTGATCCGGCCTGATAAGGCCGAGACGAGCGCCGCGGTCGCGCAGCGCGTGGCCCGCGCCCGCGCCATCCAGCGCGAACGGCTGGAAAAGCTGGGCGCCTCCGCCACCACCAACGCGCATTGTCCGCCGGCGATCATCGAGGAGATCGCCAGGCCCGACGCCGCCGGGCTGACGCTGCTGAAGGATGCCAGCGAGAAGCTCGCCTTCTCGGCGCGGGCCTATCACCGCGTGCTGAAAGTGGCGCGCACGCTGGCCGATCTCGACGCCAGCGAAACCGTCGGCCGCATCCATCTCGCCGAAGCGATCTCCTACCGGATGAGCGCGGCGCGGATGGCGCAGGCGGCGTAATCACAAGAAACCGCACGGGGACCGGGTCCGCTTCTTCAAGCGGCTCCGCTTGCCCTTACTTTCATCTTCATTGGATCCCAGGGCTCAGCTTCTGCAACGTCGGCGCCATGATCGTGGCGAAAGCCGCGGTATCGCCATAGGCTCGCGCGGAAAGCATCGCCCCGTGAACGGTCGCCATGAAGGCCTCCGCCTCGACACGCGGCGCAGCGGCAATTGTCAATGCACCTTGCCCGGCGCCCCGCTCGATGACACCGGTCAGCCAATCCGAGAGAAATTGAAAATACGCCCGGACCTCCACGGCCACCTCGGGCGGAAGGGCCGGAAGCTCGCTGGCGAGCAAAGCGCAGACGCAGAACGGCCTGCTCGCATCCTCGATGCAGCGAGCCCAGAAGCCGGCGTAGGTTCGAAGCAACTCAGGCGGCTCAGGCACTTTGCGCTCGAGCTCCGCCATGCCCGTGACGGCATCCTCGAGGTAGCGCCTGACCAGGGTTTGCACCAGATCGACCTTGCTGGGGAAATGGTGGTGGATGCTGGCTTTGCGGATACCGATCACCTCGGCGATATCGGCGTAGCTGAACCCGTTGTAGCCGCCAGCGACGATGAAGCGTCGCGCAGCGGCCAGGATGTCATCGGCAGTATTCGAGGGCTTGTTCATAGACATGCCTAACGTCCAGCGGAGGAAACCTCAACTCACGGCCCGCGACGACTTGCGAAGGGCACCGTCGACCGACAGCCACACGGCGGATACGAGGAAGTAGAAGGCGCCGAAAGCGGCATAGGGCGCAACGTTGACGATGCCAATAGCCTCCGTGCCCGCCGCCATCTTTACGAAGAAGAGGCCGGCCAGAGCCGACTGTGCGCCGCTCAGGATCATCGACCACTGGGCGCCACTGATTTTCCAGCGGCGCACCGCGGTCAGCAGCTGAAGCGCGCCGGAAACAACGGCCCAGACGCCATAGACCGCGAGCACCGCGTTCATGCTGCGACCAAGCGTGATGGCGACCGCGAGCACCGCGTTCATGCTGCGACCAAGCGTGATGGCGACCGCAATCGTGGCGATGATGCTGACGACGAAGTTGAGCAGTTGCGACTTGTTGCGGCCGAGCCTGCCGCTGCGCCGCGCGTCGAGATAATTCGCAAGCGCGTCCCAGGCAGGGTACGCCACCAGCATGACGGCGGCGAGCGGTGAACCGGTCTTCGCGACGGTGACGGCCACCGCGACCCAGGCAGCCGATACGGCAAATCGCAGATAATAATAACTTTTGAGCCAGCCATTTGGAGACGGAGCAGGGTTTTGACCGCGCATTTTTGCAGACATGACATATCCTCTTTTGTAGCCTACCTACTAGAAGGTAGATAAAAGACCGTCAAGTCATTTGTGAGGTGACCTGCTCCGCGGCAAGACGATGCGAATTCGCGCCCACGGAACGCGCGTGATATGGTGGCGCAGGTCCACGCGGGGGCGAGCGATGATTTCCGTTTCACCGGCGCGCAGCGCCGAAGACTTCGAGACCTTGGCAGGGCTCTGCCGCAAGCTCGCGCAATGGGATGTTGACGCGTCCGAGCCTCATGGCGTCTCGGAGGAGGATATAAGGACCCTGTTCCAACCGGAAACAAGCGGCCCCAAGCTGGCAGCGCAGTTCGGCGTGCAGGATGCGATGGCCTTCATTGCGCGATCGGATGGCCTGCCGGCGGGCTGCCTCGCCTTCGACCCGTTTGGCGAGGGCACCGTGGAGCTTCACAGGTTCTTCGTCGACCCTTCCTTCCGCGGGCAAGGCATAGGCCGCGCGCTGATGGCCGCCACGCTGGCGGAGATCGAGAAGGGGCCGGCCCGGACGGTGCTGATCCACACGACCTTTTACATGAAAAGCGCCATCGCGGTGTACGAGGCGTTCGGCTTCCGGCCCTGCGCGCCTTTCCGCGAAACACCGGCGCATGTCCGCCATACGGACGTCTTCCTGTCGCGTTCCATATGAGATGACGAGGCCGTCGCCTCAATTCAGTCCGAACGCGCCTCCATCACCACCTGGACATCCGTTTTACTCACCGCCATCGCCGGCGCGCCATCAGCCAAACGCTGCGCCGCCCCTCATCCGCCTGCCGGCACCTTCTCCCCGTATAGTGACGGGGAGAAGGGGAACTGTCCGCGACGCCGCCACCTCGTCTGCAGCGTCGATGATTGGCGAAACCGTTGATGACGGCGTCTTTCTCCCCGTCACTATACGGGGAGAAATGCCCGGCAGGGCAATGAGGGGCAGCGCTGACCTACGATACTTACAGCGCGTCGCGCTGAAACGGACTCAGGCGACGCGCTCTAAGTCTTTCTTTGATGCATGCCCTTTCCCAAGAGCTCTAGGCCTGGCCCGCCTTCAGCTCCAGCCTGCGTGCGTGCAGCACCGGCTCGGTGTAGCCGTTGGGCTGAACCGTGCCCTTGAAGACCAGGTCGCAAGCGGCCTGGAAGGCGATGGAGTTGTCGAAATCCGGCGCCATCGGCCGGTAGAGCGGGTCGCCGACATTCTGGCGGTCGACGATCGCCGCCATGCGCTGCAGCGAATCCCTGACCTGGATTTCCGAGCACACCTTGTGGCGCAGCCAGTTGGCGATGTGCTGCGAGGAAATGCGCAGCGTGGCGCGGTCCTCCATCAGGCCGACATCGTTGATATCGGGCACCTTCGAGCAGCCGACGCCCTGGTCGATCCAGCGCACGACATAGCCCAGGATGCCTTGCGCGTTGTTGTCGAGCTCGCGCTGGATCTCGTCCGGCGTCCAGTTCGGCCGCACCGCGACCGGCACCGACAGAATGTCGTCGAGCCTGGCCTTCGGCCGGCTCTTCAGCGCAGCCTGCACGGCGTTGACGTCGACCTTGTGGTAATGCGTGGCGTGCAGCGTCGCCGCCGTCGGCGAAGGCACCCAGGCGGTGTTGGCGCCGGCCTTGGGATGCGCGATCTTCTGCTCAAGCATCGCCGCCATCAAATCCGGCATCGCCCACATGCCCTTGCCGATCTGGGCATGGCCGGCGAGCCCGCATTCCAAGCCCGTATCGACATTCCACGCCTCATAGGCGGAAATCCAGGCGGCCTGCTTCATGTCACCCTTGCGGATCATGGGGCCGGCTTCCATCGAGGTGTGGATCTCGTCGCCGGTGCGGTCGAGGAAGCCGGTGTTGATGAACACCACGCGCTCGCGTGCGGCGCGGATCGCCTCCTTGAGGTTGACGGTGGTGCGCCGCTCCTCGTCCATGATGCCCATCTTAATGGTGTTTTTGGGCATGCCGAGCAGGGCTTCGACGCGATCGAAGATCTCGACGGCGAAGGCGACCTCTTCCGGCCCATGCATCTTGGGTTTTACGACGTACATCGAGCCCGCGCGGGAGTTCGCACGCCGCCCGTTCGGGCCGACGTCGTGCAGGGCGATCAGCGCGGTGATCGCGGCATCCATGATGCCTTCCGGCACCTCATGGCCGTCGCGGTCCAGGATCGCCGGATTGGCCATCAGGTGGCCGACATTCCTCACCAGCATCAGCGAGCGGCCGGGCAGCAAGAGCTGGCCGCCATTGGGCGCCGTGTAGCGGCGATCCGGGTTGAGCTCGCGGACGAAACTCTTGCCGCCCTTGGTGATCTCTTCCGCCAGGTCGCCCTTCATCAGGCCGAGCCAGTTGCGGTAGACGACGACCTTGTCCTCGGCATCCACGGCGGCGACCGAATCCTCGCAGTCCTGGATGGTGGTCAAAGCGGCCTCGAGGATGACATCGGCAATGCCGGCCGGATCGGTCTTGCCGATCCCACTGGCGCGATCGATGACGATCTCGATGTGCAGGCCGTTCTTCACCAAAAGCACGGCTTCCGGCGTGGCGGCATCGCCTCGATAGCCGACGAACTGTTTCGGATCGGCAAGCGTGGTGGCGCCGGCGCCCTCGCCCACCCTCAGCGCGCCGTTTGCCACGGACAAGCCGTTGACGCCTGCCCATTTTCCGGTGGTCAGCGGCACGGACTGGTCGAGGAAATCCCTGGCCCAGGCGATGACCTTGGCGCCACGCGTCGGATTGAAACCCTTGCCCTTCTCGGCGCCTCCCGTCTCGGGAATGGCGTCGGTGCCGTAGAGCGCGTCGTAAAGCGAGCCCCAGCGCGCATTGGCGGCATTGAGCGCATAGCGCGCATTCATCACCGGCACGACGAGCTGCGGCCCGGCGACGACGGCGATCTCGGGGTCGACGTTTTCGGTGCTGACGCTGAAGCCCGGCCCTTCCGGCACCAGATAGCCGATCTCCTTCAGGAAGGTCTTGTAGCCCTCCATGTCGATCGGCGCGCCGTTTTGGCGATACCAGCGTCGAGCTTTTCCTGCATGGCGTCGCGTTTTGCCAACAGGGCGCGGTTCTTCGGCGCGAGGTCGTGGACAATGGCCGAAAACCGGTCCCAGAATTTTGCCGGATCGATGCCGGTGCCGACTGCTGCCTCCTCGGCCACGAAGTCATGGAGCTCCCGGGCGATTTGCAACCCGGCGATCTCGATGCGGTCGGTCATCAGCTTCTCCAGATGGTAGGCTTTGGCCTTGTTTAAGCGGGGGGCCTTTGGCATGTTGGGGGTCAGGGGGTCAATTCGGCTTAGGGTTAAGGTAGGGTGGATTTTGGCGGCAAGCGAATCTCCCCCCTCGAGGGGCAGATGCCCGGCAGGGCAGAGGGGGTCGGTCCGACTGGGCTCGATCTGCTTGTGCACCAAATCGCGTGGGGATTTGCAAACAATTGGCGTCGGCGCTCCACGCGCGGCGACCCCCTCTGTCGCCTTCGGCGACATCTCCCCCGCAAGGGGGGAGATTACGCCCGCTTCACACCGCAATCCGCGGCCTGCCCGAGGCCACCGCAACCACATGCGCCTCGATGAACATGCGCTGTCCTTCGATGGTCGAGACCTTGAACTCGGTGGCGACGTCGATCTCGGCACTGTCGGTGCCGGCATCTTTCGCGCGTTGGGCCGCGATCGCCCGCACATCGGCTTCGGCGGCTGCGATCGCCTTGTCCTCGTCGGTGAAATCACGCACCGTTTGGCCCGAGGCGAGGCGGAACAGCCCTTCCTTGGGCTGGCTGACGCGGGCTTCGGCCGAGACGCGCACCTGGCCGACGACGGCGCCGAGCGCATTGGCGACGTCGGTGTCCTCCGGCACGATGCAGCCATTGCCGACCAGCGGGGGCAGGCCGGCATAGTGCAGCGGCGCCGAGGCGCCGAGACCGATCACCGGACGGTCGAGCGCGACGGTGAGCCGAGCGATGCCGGGATGGGCGTCGACCGCGCGCTGCACCAGCGCATGCGCGACGGTCGCCGCGCCGTCCAGCCCGTCCTCGGCAAAGGCGGTTTCCAGAATATATTCGGCCGACCAGCGCGTCAGCGTCACCAGCACGCGCTCGGCGAGCGCTTCCGGCGTCGCCGCGATCGTCTGGCCGCGGCCGTCGCGGCGGCGGGAGAACAGCTCGGCGCCGAGGCGCGCGGCGGCGGGGTCCCAATTCGACTGCCTGCCCAGCACATGGGCGGCGTCCGAGGGCGTGAAGCCGCAGATGTGCACGAGGCCGCGCGCGACCAGCCGGTTGAGCGTGGCGTTCTGGGCGTTGGAGGTGAGCAGCCTGTCGAGCGCCAGCGGCACCGCGCCGATCGCCTCATAGAGCTTTGTCTCCGGCCCGGTGAGGCCGGCGGCGAGGCGATCCGGCACTCCGGTGCGCATGGCAAAGCGCCCGTCCATGCGGCCGGGATTCGGCGCGCGCAGCTGTCGCTCCAGCTCGGCGGTGACCGCCTCGCCATGCGCCATGCCGGCCAGCGCCAGCGGCACCAGGCGGCGCGGGCCGAGCAGGATCTTTGGCACAAGCGCGCCGTCCTCCAGCGCCACCTCCGAGTCGCCGCCGAGGCCGAAGGTGCGCATGGCGACCGCCTCGACCATGGTGCGGAAACCGCCGACGGTGGCGCCTTCCGGGTCGAGCGCGGGCGGCCTTGATCGAGCACGGCGACGTCCGTCGTGGTGCCGCCGATGTCTGACACCATGGCGTCGTCCAAGCCGGTCATGTGGCGGGCGCCGACCAGGCTCGCGGCCGGGCCGGACAAAATCGTCTCGATCGGCCGTTGGCGGGCAAAGGCCGCCGAGACCAGCGCGCCGTCGCCGCGCACCACCATCAAGGGCGCCGCGATGCCGCGCCTGGCCAGAAACCCTTCGGTCGCCGCGACCAGCCGGTCGATCATCGAGATCAGGCGGGCGTTGAGCAAAGTCGTCAGCGCGCGGCGCGGGCCGCCGAGCTTGGCCGAAAGTTCATGACTGGCGGTGACCGGCAGGCCGGTCTTGTCGCGGATCAGATCGCGGGCGGCGAGCTCATGCGCCGGGTTGCGCGTGGCGAAATAGGCGCAGACGGCGAAGCCCGACACCGAACGCCCAAGCTCCGGCAGCGCCGCCTCGAGGCCGGAAAGATCGAGTTTTGCGGCATTGCCGTGCACGTCATGGCCGCCGGGACAGAACACGACCGGATCGGTGCCGAGCGCCGTCTTCAGCCCATCGCGGGCAAGGTCGACCTCGGAAAAGCCGATCATGACCAGCGCCACGCGGCCGCCCTGACCCTCGACCAGCGCGTTGGTGGCAAGGGTGGTCGACATCGACACCAGCTTGATCGCGGCCGGGTCGGTGCCGGATTTTTCCAGCACCGCGTCGACCGCGCCGGAAATGCCGACGGCGAGGTCGTGACGCGTGGTCAGCGCCTTGGCCTTGGCCAGCACCTTGCCTTTGTTTGGCTGATCCAGGGGGCCGCCCTCCTCCGACCACAGCACGGCGTCCGTATAGGTGCCGCCGGTGTCGATGCCGAGGAAAAGAGGGTGAGGTTTGGCGGTCATTTTGGGCTGGCAAGTCCGGGGAAACGGGGTTTGTTGCCTGCCCTTAGCCGATACCGGGTTGCGGATAAAGGCGGGAGGACTGGGCCAGCTAATCTCCCCCCTCGAGGGGAGATGGCCGCGAAGCGGTCAGAGGGGTCGGTTCGACTGGGCCCGAAGCCTTTACGGTGACTGGGCTCGACGCCTTTCTGGCGAAGAGGCGTCGCGCTCCACGCGCGGCGACCCCCTCTGTCGCCTTCGGCGACATCTCCCCCTCGAGGGGGGAGATTAGCTGGCGCTACCCCACAAACCCCACCCGCTTATGGCTCCCGTCGCAGAACGGCTTGTTGGCGGAATGGCCGCAGCGGCAGAGGAAGACCTTGGTGGTGCGGGCGATGGTGTGGCCGGTGCCGGTGACGATCTCGGCATTGCCTTCGAGTTTCAGCGGACCGTTGCTGGTGGGCGTGACGGTCAGCGGGCCATCCCGCGCTTCCAGCACCTGCGCCTCCTTCAGCGGCGGCTCGCCGGTGGCGGAAAAGCCCGCCTTGATGTGGCTGTTGTCGCAGAACGGCTTGTTTTGCGACAGACCGCAGCGGCAGAGCGTGGCGCGATGACAAGTCTCGCCGCCCAGCACGATCTCGGCATGCATCGCCAGCGGGCCGTTTTCGCGCACGCGCACGGTGTTGACCACGGGCGGCCTCTCCTGCGGCCCGCCGTCCTTGCGGGCATAGGTGATCGCGCCCGACGGACAGTTCTCCGCCAGCGCCACCACCTTCTCGACGCTCGCGGCGTCCGGGTGGATCCACTCGCCCGGCGCGTTGGGCACGAAGACATGCGGGTTGCCGAGCACGCAGTTGCGCGAATGGATGCAGCGCCTGCCGCTGAAGGAAACGTCGATCTTCTCGCCTTCGACCGTGCCTGCCATGGGTGGGGTCTCCTGTTGGGGTGGAGACGAGGCTAGGGCGGCGGTGGGAAAGGCGTCAAGCTAGCTGGGAGGAGAGGCGCTAAATCTCCCCCCTTGAGGGGGAGACGGCCGCGAAGCGGCCAGAGGGGGTCCTTGCGCGTGAAGCGCCACGCTCTTTCTTGTCGCGGACCGCGTCGGCGCTCGACGCGAGGCGACCCCCTCTGTCGCCTTTGGCGACATCTCCCCCCTCAAGGGGGGAGATTGGCAGCTTCGACGTCCCCACTACTGCGCCAAATCCACCGTCTCGGTCGAATGCTCCGCGCAGATGAAGCAGCAGGTGTCGCAGGGCTGGTTGTTGTCGGGGCCGACGCCGACGGTGACGGAATCGTCGCCGTTCACCCACGCGCCCCAGCAGATGTGCTCGCCGGGCTCACAGGAGATCGGCACGGATTTCTTCGCCCCCGGACGGATGAGAAAAACCTTGTCGCCGCCCGGCCAGACTTTTTCGCTGTCGCGGCTGAACAATTCCAGCGCCACGCCGTCCGGCCGCTGGTTTCTGACGAAGACGGACATGTCAGCGGCGAAGGCCTGGGAGGTGAGGAGAAGGGCGGCGAGCAAAGCGCGAATCATGATGAGAGTCCCCAGAGGAGAGTAGAGCACGGGTAGCGCAGGTAATCTCCCCCCTTGAGGGGGAGATGGCCGCGAAGCGGTCAGAGGGGGTCCTTGCGCGTGAAGCGCCAACGCTCTTTCTTGTCGCGGACCGCGCCGGCGCTCCACGCGGGGCGACCCCCTCTGTCGCCTGCGGCGACATCTCCCCCTCGAGGGGGGAGATCAGCGCCTCACCTCCACATGCGGCGCAAACCTCCGCACCGCGTCCACCATCTCCTCGCCGCTGACGTCGAGCGAGGACACCTCCATATGCACGGTGGTCTTGCCGAAGGGCAGCAGGCCGAAGGCGTTGGCGGGAGCGTATCTGATCTCGTCGGGCGGCACCTCGGTGAGCTCGAAATTGAGCATCGCCGCGCCCCTGCCGGAAGCAAGCCACACGCTTCTCACCTTCTGCCACGGCACCAGCACGTCGCCGGCGCGAGCATCGCGGAAACCGTGGCTGTCGAGCGTCACCTGGACCCGCGTGTCGAAGGCGCCGCGCGCGATGAAGGCGCCGAGCCCGGCAAAGCCGAGCGCCAGCAGCGCCACCATGAACACGCCGCCGCCCGGCGCGCCCATGGACAGCCCCTTGAGCACATAGAAGCCGAAGACTGCCGCCATCAGGAACGAGCCGAGCGCCGGAAAGATCTTTCCCGAAGCGCTGTTGCGGATGTCGAGCGGCGCGGCCATCCGCTTCACCGTTCGGATTTGATCAGCGTCCAGATCCAGCCGGCGAAGGTGAGGACCAGGAACGGATAGCCGAGCGCAGGCAGCGGCGCGGAGGTGGGCAGCAAGGGCATGCCCCAGAGTGCGGAAAACACCGAAACGGCAAAGAGCGCGGCGGCGATGAAGCCGGTGAGCCGCACCCACAGCGCAAAGGTTTTCGGCGCGCTGATCAGTACCAACGCCGCCGCCCAGAGCGAGATGCCGCCGAGATAGGAAGGCACGCTGGCCTGCAAGCCCGCCGCATTGCCGGCCAGAAGCAGGCTTTCGCCGGCGACGAAGGTGAGGAAGCCGGCCGCGACACAGTCATTGCCCTGACGCTGGTATTTCATGGTCAGCAGCGCCGCGGCCACGACGAGCGCGACACCGTCGATCGCCCACACCGTCTCGCGCAGCGCGTCGCTCGCAACGAAGGTGCCGGCAAGCCCAAAAGCGCCGCCGATGGCGAGGCCGATTGCGGCGACGGTGTCCAGAGTGGAGCGCATGTGATGTCTCCCCAAGCGGGGAGAGGATACGCCAAGGTGGGGAAATGGTGAAGCGGGGCGCCCGAGCTCTGTACACTTCCGTTATCGATCTTCCGCTCAGCCGCCGACAGAAATCCAGCCGACTCTGACGGTCTATCTCGGAATTTCCTGTTTTGTCGCTACTTCTTAAATGGAAGTCGCTCTTGGGCCGCGTCCTTCTTTCTATTTCGGGGACGGCTGGCGGAATCACTTCTCTCAGCCTCTGACGAGAACTCGCTTCTAATTCGATCTCGAATTCTTGGCCACAGAATGTCAACTATATCACTGATCTCTCGTCCAAAAAGGAGTCGCTGGTTTCCTGCTGAAGAACTCTTGTCGGAATTCGAAACTGCCCTTTGCTGTGCGTTAACTTGCTCATCGAGTGGAACAGTTAGAGTAACTCCTGGCAATATACTGATTGTTATAATTCGCTGCTGTTTTAACTTCAGATTGGTAAGTGGGTCCGATAGTTTTTGTCGACGAGGATCTCACCTTCCTCAAGATATATGTCGCAGGAGGGAAACTCGTCGAGGCGGAAACTTTTAAGCATTTCTCTAGCAACTAGGCGACCGAGGCCGTCAAAGCCCGAGTTCCACAAAACCCGTTCACCCAGACTTCCAATCAAGAACGCCCATGCTAGGACCTGAGGCCACCTTCCGGAAACCTGCTCAGCCAACCCCAGGCTGGGAGTTCCTCCAGCCGCAATGGTAACAATGTACCCTGCCAAGAAGCAAAGTACGTTGGTATCTCTGACGTCAAGATTGCCGCCCTCGACGGTGCGCATTATGCCGTCAAAAACGCGAACTCTCTCCTCGGGCTTTAGCGCATCGATATTCGTTAAGGCATTAACCTCTGGGAAGAATGATGAGAGCGCTTGCCCAATAATCGCAATCTCGTTTCGTCTACCGGAAAGTCTAGCGCTTAGAAGTTCTATAATTAGTTTGGAGATAGCCGAATAGGGAGTGCCATGATTACTCTCCTTCCCGCGTGCTCCGGATAACGAAATCCAGATTGGAAGTAACTTTTCCCGAAGCTCGTCGACCCTAGGAGGTGAAGAGCGGATTAGACGTTGGGCAGAATCATATCGATCGATTACATCAGGGATCGATACAAACGGCCAAAGCGACGCGGTACGCGCCAGGGCGAACGACTGTGTTGCGGTACAGGAGGCAATCGAGACTCGATTGACCGGGCGATTTGCTAAGATACAAGCCTCGGCGATGACAAGTCCAACCCAGGCCGCCTCAAGCCCGCCAAGGTCGGCGTCTCGTTCGGAGCTGTCCAAACTGTCAAAAAGCCTCCTTGGTATGACATGGCACCAGGCCGACAGAGGCGAAAAATCGGATCGAAGGGTGGCAAATCGGCCATATAACCGCCTACCGTCGTCTTCGTTCACGACAAGCGCGATTGGCCGGCTGAGCAAATATTGGTCGTGGGCGTTATCCACCAGCACCCCAATGGATCCCTGGCGATAAGTGGGTTTCGGGAGTTGGGGGTGCCAAGGATACCCTCCAGCAACAACCTCTCCAACGACGAGCTTGTTCACCTCATCTTCGGTAGCTTGAAAGTACGAAAAATCTGGCTCTCGCCTCATCACCATAGGTCCTTGTCGCTGGATGCGCATGACGCCGCAAGCACCTTGGGAAGAGTGCCGTTAAAATATGCATCCATGCTAGTTTTGGCTCTCGTGACGACGGTGTAGTAGGTTTCTGCCTGCCGTACATTCCGCAGATCATCGCAAAAAAGCCAATGAACGGCCCTAAATTCCAAACCTTTGCTACCAGCCTCGGTCACGATAGATATCGGCCGACTGGGATCGAATGCGGGATCGAATCCATGGTCGGAAGCATCCATCGATCGCGCTCGGATGATCTGTGACATTCCCTTGAGTTCACGGTCCGCCTCAAAAGCTTGAAAGACGATCTGGCGATCGTCGATCCTTGGCACAATCACACCCAATTTGTCGCCTTGGTCGATAAGAGTCGAGTACACCCGCAGCTGCGTCTTGAGTCGGTCGATAGTCGCATCAATCTGTGAGTCCCTCTCTGATTGGGGTCGTTTTGGTCAAGATGCTCCTGCAGTTTTTTCTGGACCGTTCCGTGGGTCACTCGCTTCTCTTCGCGGTCAGCGCTTGGGCCG
>NZ_LPWA01000135.1 GCF_001510895.1 Mesorhizobium loti
TCGAGGATGAGAAGCTTCGCCTTGTCGCGGATCTGTGCCGGCAGCTCGTCAAATGTGAGACTGGCAACCGTATTGACGACGTCTTCTGTCAGCGACATGTTTTCAAACCTCGGTGAAGAATGCAAAGTAAAATGTGGCCTCTTGGCCTGTGGCGGCAGGCCCTGCCAAGTCCCGCCGGTCGTTCGCGGCTCAACAAGTCTAAGAGCTTTTGGCTTTCTTGGAATTTTCCATCAGTTATGAGCACGGCGCTTTCGTTATTCCGATCAAGCGACGTCTGAACCTGGAGACCGCGCAGGTGACAACGATCGCGCAAGCGTCGGGCCGCCGAGTGCTGGCGAGCGCCTCGCCAGGCGCTGTCCATGACACCTGAAGCGCAAGGTGCAGGAAGCCGATCAGGTCTTCGTTCTGTTTTGGACTAGGCGTATCGCGCCCATAAGCAGGAGTGAGATGGCAACGATGATTGTGGAGACGACTGCGATGACCGGGGTGAGATTGAAGTCGATGTCCTCGAACAGCTTTCTGGTTATCGTCTTGCCATCAACGCCGGAGATGAAAAAAGCGACGGTTGCCTCATCGAACGAGGTTACGAAGGCGAAAACCGCGCCGGTGATCACGCCAGGCGTGATTTGTGGCATGACGATCTCGAAGAAGGCGCGGCCGCGCCGGGCCCCGCAATTAAGGGCAGCCATTTCGAGAACGGGATCGAAGCGCTGCAGCGATGCCGAGACGGCAATAACTACATAGGGAACGGTTAGCATGGTATGCGCCAACAGAAAGCCGAAGAAATTCCCTGTCAGGCCAAGCGGCGCGAAGAACAGATAAAGCGCGATCGCGATGATGATGTGGGGAACGATCAGGGGACTGAGGGCTAACCCGAAAACAAGCGATTTTCCCGGCAGGTCACCTCGGACCAGGGCGACAGCAGCGAGAGTTCCGATGATCGTCGCTGAAATCGTGGTGAAGAAGGCGATGCGGAGGCTGAAAAGCGTCGCTGCGATCCAGTCGGGGTCACTGAAGAACTGTTCGTACCAACGCAGCGTCAGCCCCGAGGGCGGGAACTCTATGTAGGGGGCATTGCCGAACGAGATCGGTATCACGATCAGCGTGGGCAGAACCAGGAAGAACAGGATGACTCCCATAACAGCGCCTGCGGCGATTTTGCCATGTGCGCGGGTACGAAACGGGCGCGTCCGGCTCGAGGCGATCGTCTCAGACATTAGCGAATCCTCTAGAGGTGGCCAGGACCCTGCGGAACATGAACGTGAGCACCAAGGTAACCACAAGAAGTACCGTCGCCAGTGCGCCTGCAAACGACCAGTTGAGCAAGACCGTCGTCTGCTGTCCGATCAATGTCGCCATCATCAGGGTCTGAGGGCCCCCCACCAAGGCCGGCGTAACGTAGAAACCGAGGGCAAGGATGAAGGTCATAAGCGTGCCGGCGAAGACGCCGGGCAGACTGAGGGGCAAGGTCACCTTGAAAAAGGTGGTCAAGACGCTGGCGCCGAGGTTCGCGGCGGCCTGGGGCAGTTCCTTTGGAATGGTCCGTAGGGCGCCGTAGATCGGCAGGACCATGAACGGAAGCATGACATGTGTCATGGCGACGATCACCGCGCCTTCAGTATAGATCATCTTGAGCGGTTCTTCGATGATGCCGGTCCCAATGAGGATGTCGTTGAGGACGCCCCTGCGCTGCAACAGAATGATCCAGGCATATGAGCGCACAAGAACCGAGGTCCATAACGGGACCAGGACGCAGGCCGCAATCCAGAGGCTTAGCTTGCCGCCCGCCCGCGCCATTGCAAAGGCAACCGGATATCCAAGGACGAAGGCACTGACCGTCGTCGCCAATGCGATCCAGAGCGTACGTAGCAGAACCTTCAGATAAAGCGGTTCGGTGAACATGCGGACGTAGTTGTCGAGGGTGAAGCCTGGCTTGAACAGGCTGCCGACCAGCATGCGGCCAACCGGGTATAGAAAGCTAAAGAACAAAAGCAGAAGGAGGGGCAGCAGCAGCACAGTAGTCAAGAGCGGGGGATATCTACCGCCGGTTCCGGTGACTAAGAAGAGCCGCCCAAAACGTGGTGCGGGGGCGGGACTGATGGGAGAAACATGCCGACTGCTCATCGGCGACCGCCCTTGCCTGAAAACAGATGAATGGCATCGGCGTCGAACAGGATGTCGACCGCATCGCCGCGTGAGAATATCGACAGGTCCCGGCTTGTCGGCGCCTGGATATGCAGAGGAGGGCCGGTGCGTCCGTCGATGTCCACTAGAAGAATCTGGTGCGTACCAAGATAGATCGATGTGTTGACGGTTCCGGCGATGGCGTTAGGGCCGCCCAAGCCACGCGCGGCGAGGGAGATGTTTTCTGGCCGGATCGCAGCCTGCAGCGACAGTCCGGGAGAAACCTCCAGGGTATGTCCATTGAGAGACCGAGTCACATTAAGCGTTGAGGCTTCGGTGACTCTGATCTGGTGACCGACCTTCTCGGATCCGACATATTCGACCGGCAGGAAGTTCATCTTGCCGATAAAATCCGCCACGAACGGAGAGGCTGGCTCGCTGTAGAGACTGGCGGGGCTGCCGATCTGGGCAATTTGACCGTCGCTCATGACCGCGATCCGGTCCGACATGGTCAAGGCTTCCTCCTGATCGTGAGTCACATAGATGACGGTAACGCCAAGACGCTGCTGAAGTGTCTTGATCTCGATCTGCAGCTGTTCGCGAAGTTTCTTGTCGAGCGCGCGAGGGGCTCGTCCATCAAGAGCACGGGGGGCTCGAAGACCAGCGCCCGAGCCAGGGCAACACGTTGCTGCTGTCCCCCAGACAATTGGGTGGGCATCCGGCTGCCATAGGCGTCGAGTTGGACCATGGCGAGAGCTTCGCCGACCCGCCGCGCGATCTGCGCGCGATCGATCTTGCGCATACGCAACGGGAAGGCGACGTTGTCTTTCACTGACATGTGGGGGAAAAGGGCATATTTCTGGAAGACCATGCCCACGTTGCGCTTGTTGGGAGCAACATACGTCACATCGGTCGCGCCGATCTCGATGAGACCCGCGGTCGGCAGCTCAAAACCGGCTATCATCATCAAAAGGGTCGTTTTGCCGGAACCCGAGGGACCTAGAAGCGAGAGGAATTCCCCCGCCTTCACATCGACAGAAACACCTTCGACCGCGGTGACCGATCCGTAGCGTTTTACGATTTCACGGACCGTGACCCGTTCACCCTTCATTGTGTTCCCACTCTGGTTTGTTGCTTAAACTCACATGGGGCTGACGTCCGCCAAGGTTCACGCCGATCCCGATCCGAACGGTCTCTGCCGCTTTATGCGGTTATGTTAGACACAGAAAAGTCGAGCACAAGCCCGTGCTGTTATGATCTGACCCTATCGGTTATGACCGGAGAGTGTTGGTCGGTGCCCAATTGCAGTGCGGAGCGGGCCGAGACTTGTTTATCCCGCAATCCGCGCGTTCTGGTTAACCTCGACGCGGGCTTGGGACTGTCGAACTGCCTTGCATTCCTCTTCTGCTGCGGTTTTATAAAAAAGCTGCAAGCGGAACGCGAAGACCACCTTGCTCGTCGCGTGCTAAGTCAGCTATTTCCTGCTCGAACCGTTGGCCGCCGTTCTCTCCACGGTCTGGCCTCCTCCAGGTCGCGTGCGACACGGACCAGTGTGGCCTCGTCGCCAAAGCGTCCGACGATCTGAAGGCCGATCGGCAGCCCGTCGGAACTTTGTCCCAAAGGCAAGGATAGTGCAGGTTGTCCGGTGATATTGAATACGGGCAGGTGACATCCCTTATAGGCTTTTTCTGCCCACTCTTCTGCAGAGATCGCTGCGTGTGTCAGACTGTAAATGCCGCCATGCGAATGGGCGACGATTGGCTGCGTGGGGGTCAGCAGAATGTCAAAGGCATCAATTGCCTCAGCCACTTGGAACCGCATTCTTCGGAACCCTTCATCTACCTCATTCCAATTCGATAGAGGTTTGTTCCGGCCTCGTTCGTAGAGCTTCAGAGTGACCGGCTCCAAAGTATCCGTGCTGATCGTGCGGCCCATGGTCCGCGCCGACGCTTCGAGCGAACTCGCGCCGAGATCTGAAAAGAGGAGAATTATTCTAATGAACTCTTCGAAATCAAACGGCGGCTCGATCTCCGTCACCTGGTGACCCATTTCCTCGAGAAGTGAGGCAGTCGAGTCGACCACTTGCAGGACTTCCGGCCCAAGATCGAGCTTACCCCATGTCGTTCTCGCGACCCCCACCCGCAGAGTGCCGGTGGGCTGGGAAAGCTCCTCTACATAGGGACGTTTTGGCTGGACAATGACAAACGGGTCGCCGGGATGGGGACCAGAAAACACGTCCAGGGCGGCGGCCATATCGCGCACGGTCCGGCAGAGAACAAACGATCGCGAAAGACCGACTCCTGCATCCTGCTGATCGGGGCCGGCGGAAATGCGTCCGCGGGACGGATTCAGCCCCACAAGGCCGCACCAAGCTGCGGGCCCCCGAATTGACCCGCCAACGTCGCTGGCATGTGCAATGGGAGTGATACCCGCGGCGACCGCCGCTGCGGCCCCGCCGGACGAGCCCCCCGCGGTGCGTTCCAAACTCCATGGATTGCGGGTGATACCATTGAGAATGGTCTCGGTCGCTCCAGATAACCCAAGCTCGGATGTTGCTGTTCTTCCGACAGTCCGAAGGCCAGCGGCCCGGGCGCGACAAAAAAAGAAGCTGTCGGTAGCGGAGTGATGGCCTTTGAACAGACGGCTTCCTTGTTCCTGGAGACGACCAGCCTCGCTGGCTCCGAGATCCTTTCGAAGAAATGGCACGCCGTTGAAAAGTCCGGAGTTAGCCCCGGCAACGGTCTCAGCATCTTCGTAGAACTCGATGACCGCGTTGATGCGAGGATTGACCTCGTCATAAGCCTCTCGGGCTAGGCGCGCCAGCTCAGCAGGAGTTATTTCGCCTACATTCAGGAGAGACGCCAAGCCCGTCGCATCGTATTCTACGTATTCACGGAGCTTCAACTTCAATGGTTCCTGATGTGCTCTATCGATGTGATGTGATGTCTATCATGTGATGGTTACAGGATAGATCACGGCAAGCCGAATGCGGGTCTCGAACCGGTGAGTGATAAATCTGTCCGTTCGAAACCCAACATTCGGTAGGTGGGTCTGTAGAGACAACCCTGCTCTGCAGGAGGTATAAATTTCATCCACTGATCCAAGTCGACCAGCGCTCAAGCACCTTGTCACGGTTAGCGCTAAGCCAATTGGGGTCCACTTTGACGACCTTCGACAAATTGTCCGATGATGTGACGAGTGTTGCTGCGAATTTAGGATCAAGAAGCGCCAGAGCACTCTTGTTAGGAACCGCATAGAACATCTTCTTCATAAATGCTGCGTGCGCTTCTGGGTGCGTATACATAAAGTTAAGAAGAGCCTTGGCGGCAAATACACTTGGTGCCCCCTTTGTTATGCTATAAGTCTGCGCTTCATAACTCGCTCCGTCCCAAGTAAAACGAACTGGAATGCCTTCTTCCTGCAAGCGAGACGCACGTCCGTTCCACATTGCGGAAGCAACCACTTCTCCATTACGGAACACTTGCTGACTTTGGTCGCCACTGGTCCACCAAACCGCGACGTGTGGTTTGATTTCGTCCAGCTTCTTGAACGCGCGATCAAGGTCCAGCGGAAACAGCTTTTCGCGTGGTACGCCGTCTGCAAGCAACGCGCCGCTAAGAAGATACCAGGGGCTGCCGTAGTTCGGGAGCGCTCGTGGCCCTGGGAATGCCTTGAGATCCCAAAATTCAACCCAGTTCGATGGCCCGCCCTTCGGGAATGCGCGTTCATCGTAAGTCAAGACCGTACCGCCCTGATCCCAAGCTACGGCGACTCCTTCAACACAAGATCCTGCGGACCCATAGGCACCGACGTTTGGCATTTCCTGACAGCTCTTCCCAAGGTCTTCGAAATGTGGCTTGAAGTCAGACGACAAGGCCAATTCGCGACTGAGATAGACAATGTCCCATTCCATCTTGTTCAACTGGATCATTGCCTGAAAGCGCGCGGTGGCGTCGGGCCCTGACCCGTCGACTGCAGTGACGGATATTCCAGTTTCCTTTGTAAATGGCTGAAAGAACAGTTCGTCCATTACCTTGCCGAAGGCGCCGGATCCCGAGGCGATTACAACATGATCTTGACCCGCGCCTTGGCGGCCTCAACAAGAGAGGCGGCGGACTGTGCTAGTGCGAAGCGTGGTATGAGCGCACCAGTCGCGGCGGCTGCACCCACCTGTAATAGACTGCGTCTGCTGATCATCGAAACCTCCCTATCGACGTGGATCCTTAATTCTGTAGCATCACCAAAAGATGAGCCCGTTGGCCAGACCCGGATGTTATGCTCGGACTTAGATTGTTATGAACCAGCGCCTTTGAGGCTCAGCATGTCGTGATCGATGCATGAGCTCTGGCGTCTTCATTTGGTCTGACCTGCCCCCCAGGAAAGTCCTCGCTTTGAGGCATCAGGCGGGGCTTCCCGCGCCTGAGTTGTGCCGCAAGCATGGCATCGCGGACGCGACGTTCTACAACTGGAAGAAGCGCTATGGCGGCCTGACGCCTCGGAGTTCAAGCGCATGCGTCAACTCGAGCATGAGAACAACCGGCTCAAGAACATCGTCGCCGACCTGACGCTTAAGAAGCGCCATGCTGGCAGGACGTCGCGCGCCGAAAGCGATGAGGCCTGCCCGCCGACGGCGGCTTGTGGATAAGGTTCGACTGACTGGAGGGTGTCGATCCGCCGGGCATGCGCGACGTTTGTGATCGAGACGTCGCTCTATTACTACAAATCGCGGCGAGCAGGCCGATCTCAGAGCCAAGATCAGGGAGATTACCCAGACACATGCGCTATGGTTACCGGCGTGTTCACGTGTTGCTGGGCCGGAGGGCTGGGTCGGTCAACCCAGTGCGAATCTATAGTCTTTACAAGGAGATAGACTTGCAGTTCATGAACAAGACGCCGAAGCGTCGGGCAAAGGCCAAGCTTTGGCGCTCGTCAACATCGCGCTAGGGAGGCGGCTTTAGCGTTGTTCACTCGCAGAAAATTGTGTCAAACGCGACGCCTGCGGTTGGTAAGGTAAGGGGCCCCTCGTTGATGGGGCGGAACAAGAGCAGTGCGAAATCGATGGGATGGAAGGCTCCCGCGGCGTTAGAGCACGTCCGATTTAATTCGGGTCATATCCACCGGCCTTTGAGGTAGTTGGCGCATTCTGCGGGCATGAAAAAGATCGACAACGGCGCCGACTGTGTTCCACAGTGCGGCGATGGTTCGCTCGGCCTTGGCGGGCAACAGCGCCTTGGACTTGGCAAAGGCGTTCTCGATGGGGTTGAAGTCGGGGCTGTAGGGCGGAAGGAACATCAGCCTCGCACCGGCGGTCTCAATTGCGTCCCGCACGCCAGCGGCTTTGTGGGCAGGCAAGTTGTCCATGATGACGACGTCGCCGAGCGACAATGTCGGGACCAGGACCTGCTCGACATAGGCAAGGAACACGTTGCCGTTCATGGTGGCTCACCTCGGAATTTGGCGATGCGCGCAATATCGACGTGATGATCGACCGCGCTTCGAGCGAGGCCCTTTCAAGCCGTCTTCAAGACGCGCGCGACGACGCCTATGCGGCGGTCGAAGCATCGCTCTCCTCGACGCGTGCCCGCTCTTTGATGATCGACGCCGCCGAGTGGATTTCCATCGGGGACTGGCGAACCCAAGCGGACGAAACGTTGTACGAGCAGCCGTCAACGGATTTCGCCTCGGGTGTATTTGATAAACTTTGGAAAAAGGTGGCGAAGGGCGGCGACAACGCCATCCTGGCCGCAGCCGGATATAACTTCTTCCTCCTGCTCAGATGGCTGAAGGGTTTTTTGTCGCTCTTGATCGCTCTGCTTCAACCCCGGCCCAAGCCGGTCGCCGCTTAGAGCCCAAATTGTTCACAGTCGACCATGTATCTGTCTTGCGGACCACGCGCTCTCGTCCCAGCTGCGGCCGATTGAATGCTACAGCAGCAGGCGACATGCCAGCGGCAACAGACACCGCAACTATTTAGCAGCCCAACGACCTGCGGGCCTCTCGAAATGTCAGTCGCGAGACGCCTCGTGTGCGTAGTGTTCGAGCTCGGTGTCCAGCAAGGCTGGCTGATCCTTTGGTTTGCGGCGGACAGAGGCTTCGCTCATCGCTAGAGCCCGAACAGCCGAAAGCTGGTACGGCCAGACAGCTCGCGCACGACATCGAGTTGTTGCAGCCGCTCGAACAGCCGCCGCGCCGCAAACCGCGACAGATTCTTGGTCGTTAGCGATCCCGAAACGGCATCTTCATTCAAGAGCAAGAAAATCACGTCGGCAGCGCCTTTCGCGCGCAGCCTTGGCGCCACCGCCATGAGCTTTTCGGCACGACGCGACAACTCGGTAGCCAGCCGGCAGGCATCGGCAGCCGCTTGAACCAGGGCCAAGCAGACCGCCCGCTCAAAACCTTTTTCGCCCGGTCGGATGCGCTTGCCCCCGCCGGCCTCGGCGCGGAAGGCTGGTCCAAAAACCTGCGCCATCAGGAGAGGCAGTGGCCGAGGCCAGCGCAAGCTTTGCGCCAGCACCAGGTCGGCCAGCCAGAAGGCCAACAGCTCGGCATCGGGGCGCATGGCGACGACCCGGGCGGCGATCGCCGCGGCGGCGAACGGCGCCGGCCGCTGCGACCGCCCTAATTTCGATCTCCGCGCAGAGGTCAGCGAGCGCCGCGTCGTCCCAGTGGAGGCCAAGCTGGTAGACGATCTTTTCGAGCCGTTCGGCGCTCACGGCGGGCGGGTGCACGGTGTCGGACTGCACTTAATTGGGCTCTGCCTCAAAGTGTGTGGCGCAGCTAGCCTGTGAGCACCCAACTCACAGGGATCATCATGCATTCGAAGCAGCACTGGGCTCCAGGCAAGGCGTAAAGGTTCAGGTCGTTGAGCGAACGGCTAGCGATGGCTGGGACATGTACGCTTCGATACCGGAGGTCGGCGTCTGCCCTGATTGCGGGCAACAGTCTCGCCGGCGTCATGGGTGGCGTCACAGACGTCTTATAGACTACCGAGCGCACGGCCAAGCCGTGACCCTAAAACTTCGCGTCGGCCGCTGGCGATGCACATTCCTGCTCTGCAAACGTAGCACATTCTCTGACGAGGATCGGGCGATTGCGGCGCCTCATGCCCGTAGAACAACAAGGGCTGTTCAGATTGCCAGGCACTTGGGCCATGCGGCTGGAGGAAGACCCGCCGAGCGGTTGATGCGCCGTCTCGGCATGCCGATGAGTGACGATACAATCTTACGTCATCTTAAACGCGGCGCCCCGGGTTCAGCCCCGTCGGCCAAGGTCATTGGCCTCGATGATTGGAGTTGGCGCAGGTCGTGGCGCTACGGAACGATCATTGTCGATCTTGAGCGTCGGTCTGTCGTCGATATTCTGGAAGACCGGAGCGTCGAAAGCGCCGCAAACTGGTTGCGGAAGAACCCTTCCATCGGAGTCGTAAGCCGAGACCGTTGTGGGCTCTACGCGCAGGCGGTTCGCGAGGGCGCTCCACAGGCGATCCAAGTCGCTGACCGGTTCCACCTTGTTCATAATTTTCGTTTGGCGGTCGAGGAGCAGATGAACCTGTCAGGGCGCTCAAACGGGAGGTCCATTCTGTCTGAGAAAGAAAACGTCGATGCAGCGGCGCATCGGCGTCATTCACGTATCGCGCATCGACAATACCGAGACGAAGTGTTCGCGACCATCCACGCGCTTCGAGACGAAGGGCTGACATATTGCGAGATCGAGCGGAGAACCGGTTACAAACGGCGTACCGTGTCGAAATGGCTTAAGTTCGAGTCACCACCGGATCGGCGTAGACGGCCGTTGATCCCAACATCGCCGTGGTACTTCGAGAAGTTCTTGGCTCAATGCTGGAAGGACGGAAATCGGTGCGGACGGCACCTGTTCCATGATGTCAACCTCCAAGGATACACCGGTAGCCGTTCGAACCTGGAGCGGCTGCTCGGAGCGTGGCGCCGGGCCGACAATCCGGCAGCCAATGCCCCAGCTAGAACAGCCATCAGCCTCGGCCCGGTGAGAGACCCCGAGACTGGTCACGCCATCTCACTCGTCGTGGCCGCGGCGCTCTGCATTAAGCCCCGAGGGCGGATGACTGACCAGCAGGCGCGAAAGGTGGCTGCGTTGAAGCGGGGATCGCACGCATTTGCCACCATGCGCAGCCTGGCGATGCGCTTCAATGGAATCTTGCGTGGGAGGCTGCCTGAACCGCTCGAGGCCTGGATTGACGACGCGATCGATTCTGATCTTGTTCCCATCATGCGCTTCGCACGCGTCCTTCGCCGCGACATCGACGCCGTCTACGCAGCAATTGAGCTGCCATGGAGCAATGGCCAGGCCGAGGGCCAAATCAATCGCCTCAAGACGCTCAAGCGAGCGATGTACGGACGTGCCGGCGCCGAATTGCTTCGGCCGAGAATGCTGCCACTTCGCCACACACTTTGAGGCAGAGCCCAATTAAGTGCAGTACGACAACCGCCGTCGATCTTGATTTTGGCTTGATAGAGTTGCGTCTTCAAGAGTGAGATGGCGTTGCCCTTCGGGCCGCGCTCTCGGCTGCGCCGGAACCACGCCTGCGGCCCGTTTCCGCCATTCGGCATCGATCGCTAACGCAAGGGGCAGCGGTCACGGCCCACTCGCCTGACGCCCCGGGCAAGGATTGTCCTCCGGTCCCGCCTTCGCGCCAACGGCAGGACAGAGGCCGGGCGCCGCTGTCCACCTGGGCGCGACAGGCCGTGTAGTCCAGACCGGGCACGGATCATTCATCGTGACACCGAACATCACTGACCGTCTCGCGGAGCTTGCCTTCGACTACACCGATCATGACGCCGCGAAGTGGATGGAAATCCAGGTGCCGTTTTGGCTGTTCGTCGTGCCGGCGTGCGAGCCTAGTCGGTGAAAGGCAGGCAGAGAGGACCGGCTGGAGCATGACCATCAATTTCGCACTTGGCGATGGGAGACGATCGCCATTACCGAGTACCTCTCCCGAATAGTCCTGCTAGCCACACCCACGGCGTCCTCGAATGGATTGGGTCTGACCGAAGACCGGCTGCGCCTCGATCGTCTTCCTGCAACGTCCGTCGCCAACTTTTTTCCGCCGCCTGCGGCTTTGCATCGCGAAGCAAAAAAGCCGCCGCCGCCCGCCTTCCACTGCGTTCCAGCCCTGCGGGTGCGGGTCGATCGTCTCCGGTCCCACGACCCCCGTCGAGGTCGCGATAGGCGCGGCCCAAGGAACAGAAGGAACACGGCAATGGCGACCATCGGCAGCTTCACCAAGAACGAGAACGGCTCGGGCTTCACCGGCTCGGTCAAGACCCTGACCCTCAACGTCAAGGCCAAGTTCGTCGCAACCGAGGGCGAGAGCGAACGCGGCCCCGACTTCCGCATCCTCGCAGGCACCACGAATTCGGTGCGGCCTGGAAGAAAACCGCTCGCGAAACGCAGCGCGAATATCTCTCCGTCAAGCTGGACGATCCGAGCTTTCCCGCCCCGATCTACGCCAGCCTGGTCGAGACCGAGGATGGCGGCGAGCACAGCCTCATCTGGTCCCGCCGCAACGGCGACTGAGGCCGGGACATCGAAGCCTCACCTTCGGGTGGGGCTTCGTCATGTTCATGGCCGTCACCGCCATTCAGGGAATACGGAGGTCAGGATGATCGGAAATCAGGGTTTCCGATTTTGCAAATCCTGATCAGATCTTGATCCCGGCTCCCGCTAGCGCTCCCGCCGGTGGTGTTTGCTAAGGGCGCTGCCCCCGCGCGGCGCAAGGGATCGCTGACGCTCGCCCGAGGCGGTTTCCCCAACCTTCCGCGGCTTCGCCTTGTGCAGGCTGGGAGATACCCCTCCGCCCCGATCGCCCTTGCACCTTGCTACCCCCGGTCTCGCCGACGGGCAGGGTTGCAGCGCAGCGCTGCGCTCCAACCCAAGCCCATAGGAGTAAGGACCATGCATCACACTCTTGCCACCCGGTTCGGCCGCAATTCCCACCAGATCGGCGGGCGTGAAGCCCTCGACAACGAAGCCCTTTACCGTCACGTCCCGTCGATCTTTGCCCGTGAGGCGCATGACAGCCGGTCGGAGCGTTACGTTTACGTCCCCACCATTGAGATCGTGGAGGGCCTGCGTCGGGAAGGATGGTTCCCGTTCCTCGCCGTGCAGGCGGTTCCGCGCGACGGCAGCCGTCACGGCCATGCCAAGCACATGCTGCGTCTTCGCCGCGATGGCGGCATCGGCAAGCCGGAGGCAGCAGAAGTCATCATCGTCAACAGCCATGACGGGACCAGCGCCTATCAGATGTTTGCAGGCGTCCTGCGTTTCGTCTGCACCAATAGCATGATTGCGGGCGAGCGGTTCGAGGAAGTCCGCGTGCCACACAAGGGCGGCATTCAGGACCAGATCATCGAGGGCGTCTATACGGTCGCAGAGGATTTCCCGCGCCTGATCGACGCGACCGAGACCATGAAGGACACCCGGCTCTCGCAGGCCGAGCAGCAGGTGTTGGCGGAGGCGAGCCTTGTCGCCCGCTATGGCGAGGAGGAAAGCCCGGTTCGGCCGGACCAGATCATTGCGCCGCGCCGCCGCGAGGATGTCGGGGAAAGCCTCTGGCAGACCTTCAACGTCATTCAGGAAAATCTCATTCGCGGCGGTCTCTCCGGACGGCGCCAGACCGCCGATGGCCGTATCCGCCGCAGCCAGACCCGAGCCATCAACGGCATCGACCAGAATGTCGGTCTCAATCGCGCACTGTGGACGCTGGCGGAGGGGATGCAGCGCCTGAAAGCGGCCTGATCCTCGCAAAGCCGTGGAGCTGACAATCCGGCTCTACGGTTTTGCGCTTTTCAGCGGGAACGCATTTCAGATTTCGCGCCGATCCGCACTTGCGGATCGGCGGGGCTTCCGCCGTACAGAAATACGGCCGCTCGCCGGGCGCCGCCCGCTCGCGAAGGCACGTCATTCACAATTGGATTTACGACGACTCGGACTGAGGCTTCGGTGCCGACCGCTGGATCAGCTCTGCCGCTTCGACGTCGAGCGCCTCCGCGATCCGTCCCAGCACCGACACGCTGGCTGACACTTTGGCACGCTCGATCGAGCCAACATAACGGACGCTCAATCCTGCGCTCTCAGCCAACGCTTCCTGCGTCATTTTTTCGCATGACGTACCCGACGCAGGTTGATCGCCATGATCTCCTTGAGATCCATGGCGGCAGAGGTGTTCACATCGGAACTATCGTTCCCAAGGAACGATAGTTCCGAATCGTACAAGCCCATGATATAGGTGGCCCACGCCAGTCTCCGTCTTATTCCTGCCGGCGGCATTCGCGATGCGCCCAGCGCATCAGCGGATCGCGTGGAATGGGTCCAAATATTGCGGTGGACTAGACGCATTCGTTAGACTTGGTGGGGGCCAAAGATGACCATGCCCGCCTTCAACGACCGCCCGCCGCTGACCGAGCGGGTGAACGCCTATGACGAGCGTCATCTGCCGACCTATGTTCGGCTGCTCATGGCCGCGGAGGAGGGCGCTGACTGGCGCGAAGTGGTTTTGGTCCTCTTCGGGCTCGACCCGACGCGCGAGCCCGACCGCGCCAAAATCGTCTATGACAGCCACCTGGCCCGTGCCCACTGGATGACCGAGACCGGTTACCGCCATCTGCTCGAACCGCGGATGCATTAGCGATCCGGCGCCCGGCGTCGCATATCAATTCGACCCGGCCTGTCATACGGCTCGCTGTCGCGCGTGATGCAACCTGAAGGTCTAGGCGCAACCGGTGATTTCAGGATCGTGGGCGCTTTCCCCTGCCGAACGAGGGGACCAGCCCAGGAGGCACCATGCCTATATCCGACTGGCAATCGCTGGACACGATCGAACACCTGAAGCGTCTCGACCGTCCTGGCTTCGCTGCCGAGCTTCTTCGCCGGAATGTCGCCTATCGCCGCGACTATGCCAACACGCTGCGCAAGATCGCCCTAGGCGGCATCGATCCGGATGAAGCCAGGTCGGACCTCGCCCACCGCTGGGGGTTGCGGTTTTTTCTATGATCCCGACACCCCGGCCACCCACGAACGCGCCTTCTGGCTTCCCGAGCATTCCCCGGGCACGCTGATCTTGACGTCGGCCCCGGCCGGGTTCGATCTCGGCGTCGCCTTCGATCCCGCGGCCCTCGGTCCTGTCCTGGCAGAACGCGCGGACGCCAACGGCCGTGAACTGGTGATCCGCGACACCTCAGGCGAAGTGCACATCTGGCTGTTGGACGAAGGTGCTGCCCGTCATCCGTCCGTGATCCTGCCGCGCGATGGCGCCTTCAGGCTGCGCCTTGATCTCGCCTCGCGATTCGTCCGCCGCCTTCTCGGCCAGCGGGTCGGCTTGTTGCCGCCCAAGCTGCGGCTCACCGATTTCCAGAGACATCGCTATATCCAGCTCCTTCGGGCCGCCGATCTTGCCGAGGAAGGCGGCGGGCCTCGCGACGTTGCCGCCCAAATCCTCAGGTCCCAACAGGCCGAGCTGCCGGCGATAGAATTCAAGGACTCGGCCGCTCGTAAACAGGCTGAGCGCCTGATCAAGCAGGCGCTCGAACTGGTAAACCGTGGATATTTGAAGCTCCTGCGCGGCGGTTGACACTCCCGCCATCCCCAGCCATCGCGCCCCGACACTGCGTCTAGCCTTGCTATCCCCCTCCATCGCCCGCCTGCCCACGCCCGAACACGCCAACGGGTGGACACGCATTCGCGAAAATCTTTGTCCACCCCCTGCGCCTGGTTTCTCCGCCACGGTGATCCCGACACGCCGCGCTTTCCCCTGCGGCGCCCTTGACGGACACGGAGACTACCATGCGCGACAGATTGGCGGAGATCGCGGCTCGCTATCTTAGAACCCACGAGGCGGCGCGTCTTCTCGGCATCTCGCCACGCACGCTCGAAAAATATCGCTGCCACGGTAGCGGCCCGACTTTCCGTAAGCTTGGCGGTCGCGTCGTCTATGCCATCGACGACCTCGAAGCCTGGGCCGATCAGGCGGCCTGCCGCTCGACCTCCGACCCGCGCTACGACGAGGCGCGAGCTGCCGGGCGTGTAGAGGCCAGTGGCCGTGTCGCCACCGCCCACCTGCATCGCTGAGGCAGCGCCATGTCGCGTCGTCGCCTGATCACGCCCAGCGAGCGCCGCCAGCTCGATCCGTTCGTCGTTGCGACCGGCGACGCATCCCCGCGCGATCAACGCGATCTCATGGAACGGCCTTTCTTCTCGCTGGCCAAGGCCAAGCGCACCACGCCGATCCTTTACGAAGCCGGCGGCACACGCGTCGAAGTCTTCGCTGTTGCCGAGCATGGCATGGCGACTATCTGGGACGCGACGTGCTGATCTGGGCCGCGAGCCAGGTCGTCGAGGCCGAGAATCTCGGCCTTCGAACATCTCGTTTCCTGCGCTTCACGCCGTATCAGCTCCTGATGGCCGTCGGACGGCAGACTGGTGCCCGCGACTACAAGCTCTTGAAGGGCGCACTGACGCGCCTGCAATCGACCGTCATCCGCACCACGATACGCCACAACGAGCATTGGCGTCGCCACCAGTTCTCCTGGATCAACGCATGGGAGGAATGCACGACGCTCGACGGCCGCGTCGAGGGCATGGAGTTCGTGCTGCCCGACTGGTTCTATCGCGGGGTCATTGATCGCTCGCTGGTTCTGACCATCGACCCCGCTTATTTCCGGCTGACCGGTGGGATCGAGCGCTGGCTCTACCGCGTCGCCCGCAAGCATGCCGGCCGCCAGAAGCAGGGCTGGCTCTTCGACATCCCACATCTGCACGAGAAGTCCGGCAGCCTGGTTCGCGTTTCGGATTTCGCGCTCCAGATCAGGCGCATCGCCGCCCGCCAGCCGCTACCCGGCTATCGCCTCCAGATCGAGTACCAGGGGCGCCGGGAGCTGCTGCGCATCCTGCCCGCGAACTTTCCCACAGCCCTTGTGGATCGTGCTGTGGAAACACTCGGGATTTCGCACGCAAACCGTATCGGGATTTCGCACGCAGCCCCATCGGGACTTCGCACGCACGGCTCGCAACTAACCCTTTGGCCCGAGACGGTAATCCCGGCTCTTAACTTAGAGTCTAATAGAGAATCTAACTTTTGTAGTGGCGCGCCCGATGTGGAAAACTACTTCGCCGGAGTGCGTCAATGCGAGGCCGCAGCCAACAAAGAGGAAAATAAATCCGATACGTCTTTCCGTAAATCCAGGTTTACGGCTGACAATACTCCCGACACGCCGCGTCTGCCCTTCGGCAAAAGGCCGGGAGGGGCGAAGTGATCGTCGCGCTACT
Organism: Mesorhizobium loti; assembly: GCF_001510895.1. Classification (GTDB taxonomy): domain Bacteria; phylum Pseudomonadota; class Alphaproteobacteria; order Rhizobiales; family Rhizobiaceae; genus Mesorhizobium; species Mesorhizobium loti_A. Next base: position 16,423 of record NZ_LPWA01000135.1, read on the forward strand.
CAATCAAAAAGGTGGTGTCGGCAAGACGACGCTCGCCTTGCATCTCGCCGGTGAATGGGCCGGGCAGGGATGCCGCGTCTCCCTGATCGACGCGGACCCGCAAGGTTCTGCGCTCGACAGGTCGCAGCAGCGCGCACGGGAGGGGCTGCCAAGGCGCTTCGGTGTCATCGGCCTTGCGCGAGACACGCTGCATCGCGAGGCCCCGGAGCTGGCCCGCGATCGCGATCATGTCGTCATCGACGGACCGCCGCGTGTCGCCGGCCTGATGCGCTCGGCTCTGCTCGCCGCCGACCTTGTGCTGATCCCGGTGCAGCCATCGCCGTTCGATGGCTGGGCCTCGGCTGAGATCCTGTCACTTCTGCAGGAGGCACGCATCTATCGCCCGCAGCTTGTCGCCCGTTTCGTGTTGAATCGCTGTGCCGCGCGCACTGTCATCGCCCGCGAAACAGCCAAGACACTCGCCGATCACGATCCGCCGGTACTCAACGCCACCATCGGCCAGCGAGTCGCTTTCGCGGATGCCGCGCAATCCGGTCGCCTGGTTTCCGAACTCGACGACGGCAGTCCCGCTGCCCGTGAGATCACCGTGCTTTGCGCCGAGGTCGGGAGGATCGCGCCGTGAGCAAGCGTGGCTTCGCCTCACGTCCCACCGGCCCGGAAAGATGGATCAAGGCGCCGGACGCGCCGCTCCGGCGCGCCGATACCGCCGCCTTCACCGCTCGGCTGACCGTCGACATTACACCCGAGCTGCGCGGTCGCATCAAGATCGTGGCGTTCAGGCGTGGCATCACCGTCGCCGACATGCTGCGCGACCTGTTCGCCCGCGAATTCCCCGCCGATCCCGGAGACCCGTCATGAACGAAAACGAACGGCAACCCGCATTGCGCGTCATGCCGCCCACGCAACGGCATACCGTGAACCTGACCCATGTCGAGCTGACCTGGATCGAGAAAAAGATCGAGTTCTGGCTGCGTTTCGGCCGCCGCGCCCAGGAGACGATTCTCGACCGCCGGCGCAGCATCGCCAGTTTCGCGCCGAACAGCATCTTCGCCTTCGTGCGCTGGGCGTCGAACGATTTCGGCACGGTGATTTCGCGCATGGATATCGTGCGCACCGTCGCCCCAGGCGAACGCTATCAAACACTGCCCTTCGTGCGTCCCGGCGGCGAGATTTTGCTGCGGGTCGATGGCTGGCCCAAGGTCGAGCGGGTGTTGCAGTTCATCGACGCGATCGAGGCCCTCGGCGTCGATCCCGCCGACGCCGCGCCGGAATATTGGCGTCACCTCCACAACCGTCTCGCCGCCGGCCATGAACCACGCGCCTATACGCGCGAACAGCATGACGCCTGGCTGAAGCGCCAGAGGGTTACGCCATGAGCCGCTTCGGCTACGTCATGACGACGTACTTCGTCCTGCTCACGATAGGCGGCCTGGCCTTCGTCCATCCTTCACCACGGCTGATCTGGAATGCGACGGCCAGTACGCCGACCGGCCTCTATGCGCTGCGTCCGGTCGACCAGCTCCACGTCATGGACTTGGTCGCGTTCAAGCCGCCCGAGCCGGTCGCGAGTTTTCTGGCTGACGGCGGATTCTTGCCCAGGGACGTGCCGCTGTTGAAGCACGTCATGGCGCTGCCCGGACAGACCGTCTGCCGGACCGGCGACGCCGTCACGGTCGACGGCATCGCGGTCGGCGATGCGCGCGACCGTGATCATCTCGGCCGCCCGCTGCCAAGCTGGAGCGGTTGTCGGGCGATCCGCCCAAGCGAAATCTTTCTGATGAATCCGAGCGTGCCGGACAGCCTTGATGGCCGCTATTTCGGCCCGCTTCCGACCAGCTCGATCCTCGCCCGCGCCATTCCGCTGCTCACCGACGAGGACGGCGACGGGCGCTTCACCTGGCGCGCCCGAACGCGATGACGGTCGTGACCTGCGTCGTGCGGAACGCACGTCGTCCCCATCCATCGCATCACATGAGGAGTCTTCGTCATGACACAAATCGGTCAATTCACACGCAGCGAGTCCGGCTATTGCGGCCGCATCCAGACGCTCTCGTTCGACGTCGAGTTGATGCTTATTCCTGCCGAGCACAGCGACGCCGAAAACGCGCCAGACTATCGCGTCCATCTCGGTGGCGACGACGGCCCGGCGATTGGCCCAGAAATCGGAGCTGCGTGGAAGCGCACAAGCGAGAAGGCTGGCAACTATGTCTCCCTCCAGCTTGACGATCCGGCGCTGACGCAGCCGATCCGCGCCAACCTGTTCCAGTCCAGCGACGACGAGTTCGCCTGGGTGCTGAACTGGAATCGACCCAAGCGCGGCGAGCGGGACTGAAGCGATGCGGGGTCCCGTCACGCGTGCCGGCGACAAGGTGTACCAAAACTCTATCCCTTTGTTCGCGGGGAAGCCGTCTCATCCCTTCGTCCCGCTCGATCATCCGTCGGCCGTCGCGCGCAGCGGCGGTCAAGGGCGGCCGCAGGCCGGCGCCTCGCGCGCACCCTTGACGGGCGCGAGCACGATGGCTCGCTCGCGTCCTTGCGGAGACACAACGAAACCCCGCTTCGCCATTCTTCTGCTCGCCGGCTTGCTTGCGATCGGTGCGCCGTCGCTGGCTGTGTCGGGCCAGACCGGGCCTGCGCAACGTCAGCCGGCGAGCGATCCCTATGCGCCCCATGTGGCGGAAGCCGCGCGGCGTTTCGGCATTCCTGCCGCCTGGATTCGTGCCGTCATGCGCGCCGAGAGCCGCGGCGACCGGCGCGCGGTCTCGCCGAAAAGCGCGATGGGGCTGATGCAGATCATGCCCGCGACCTGGGCGGAACTGCGCAGTCGCTATGGCCTCGGCCGCGATCCCCTTGATCCGCACGACAACATCCTGGCGGGTGCCGCATATCTGCGCGACATGCACGACCGCTACGGCTTTCCTGGCTTCCTTGCGGCCTACAATGCCGGTCCTGGCCGCTACGAGGCGTATCGCGATCGGCATCGACCGCTGCCGGAGGAAACCATCGCTTATGTGGCGGCCATCGCCCCTTTTGTCGATGGCGGGCCGGCCGTTGGACCTGTCCCCGCGGCAGCCACCAATGGCTCATTCTCGAGGCAGGCGCCGCTCTTCGTCGTGCGCGCTGACGGCCCGCCGACTGCCGATCATGCGATGCTCGATCGACCGCCGCATGACACGCCGGCTGCTATTCCGGTACGCGATCTCTCCGCCATTGCGCCGCAATCGGACGGGCTCTTCATCGCCCGCTCGGCACCGGGACGGTCTCAATGAGCGCACGCCGTCTCCGTCCTTTTGAAACTGATCGCTGCGCCGTCAACAGCATTGAAGCTGTCGCGAACACATCCGCAGTTGTGTGCGTCTGTGTCAAAGCTGTGTTCTGGCGCCAATTCGTGCTCAGGCGTGCATTGGCGCAGATCAGCGAAGAAGAGACTGCGGACAGGGGAGACGAGCAGGCACCGACCGAAGGAAGGCCAGATAAAAGGCCGCAATGTGCGGCTCGGGCGGTCGGTTGTTTTTGCTTCTGTTTTTCACTGATCCGGCAATGTGTGGCTTCGGCGTGCAATGTGCGCCTCACCATCAAGTCATTGCGGGGTTTCTGCTTTTCGCACATTTCCGAGGCCGCCATGGCCGAGGAGAATGACTTTCAGCCTCGCCCGGGCCGCATCCGCTCCGCTCGGGCTCAGCGGGCGAAGCCCTTCATCGCGCAGGCGCTCGCAGCCGCCCAGCGTGCCGGTGGCGGCATATCGCGACAGGGCATGCTCAGAAGCGGGAAGCGCTCCACGTTCGGGCGTGGCCGCGTCGCCAGCGTGCGGGCCAACCGCCTGCTGACTGGACGCTCACGTCTGGTTACGATCAGACCCGCGTCGTGCGCCACACGGCACGGCCGGCGCCGCTTGTCGCCCATCTCGGTTATCTCCGCCGCGAGGGCGTCACAAGGGATGGGGATAAGGCGCACCTGTTCGGCTCCGAGACCGAGGACGCCGATCCCAAGGCGTTCGCGGAGCGATGCCAGGGCGACCGGCATCACTTCCGCTTCATCGTCTCGCCTCAGGATGCCGCCGAGCTGTCCGACCTCAAGGGCTACACCCGCGAGCTGATCGGGCAGATGGAGAAAGACCTCGGGACGAAACTCGACTGGGTCGCCGTCGATCATTGGAATACTCAGCATCCGCACGTCCACATCATCACTCGTGGCGTCGCCGAGGACGGCCAGGACCTCGTCATCGCGAGGGACTACATCAAGGAAGGGATGCGCGCCCGCGCCCAGGATCTGGTCACGCAGGAATTGGGACCGCGCACCGATCTCGATATCCGTCGCGCGCTCGAGCGCCAGGTCGAGCAAGAGCGCTGGACCCAACTCGATCGTCAGCTTTCCCGCGATGCTGATCGGCACGGCATCATCGACATGGCGCCCCATGCCGATCGCCAGCCCGATGAATTCCAAGCCTTGAAGGTCGGGCGGTTACGCCAATTGGAAGGGCTCGGCCTTGCGCATCAACTTGGGCCAGGCCAATGGATGATGGACGAGGCGGCCGAGGCCACGCTGCGCGAGCTCGGCGAACGCGGCGACATCATCAAGCGCATCCACCGCGGCCTGAAGGAATGCGGGATTGATCGCGGCACCGCCTCCTATGTGCTTACCGGCGAGAGCCTCGATGATCCCGTTATCGGCCGGCTGGTCGATCGCGGTCTCGATGACGAACTGAAGGGTACGGCCTATGTGGTGGTCGACGGGGTCGACGGTCGCACGCATCACATCAAGCTGCCTGACCTCGACGCTGCCGGCGACAGCGCGCCGGACTCGATCGTCGAGCTGCGCAAGTTTGACGATGCCGGGGGCCGGCGTCGCGTCGCAATCGCCGTTCGGTCCGATCTCGACATCTCTGCTCAGGTCACCGCGACGGGTGCCACCTGGCTCGACCGGCAAGCGATCGCGCGGGAACCGGCGGCGATCGGCCAAGGCGGCTTTGGCGCGGAGGTCCGCGATGCGATGGACCGTCGCGCCGAAGAACTGATCCGGCAGGGTCTTGCCGAACGACAGGCGCGTGGCATCACCTTCGTGCGCAACCTCATTACCACGCTTCGCGACCGCGAAGTGGCGGCCCTCGGCGAGAGGCTCGCAGCCGAGACGGGGCGTCCGTTCAACCGATCCGCCTCTGGTGAATATGTCGCGGGCACCTATCAGCGACGCGTGACGCTCGCCTCCGGCCGCTTCGCCATGCTCGACGACGGTCTCGGTTTCCAGCTCGTGCCCTGGTCGCCCTCGCTGGAAAAGCAGCTCGGCCGCCATGTCTCGGGCGTCGCCCGCGATGACGGCGGGATCGACTGGAGCTTTGGCCGCAAGCGGGGCCTCGGCCTGTGACCCGCCCCGATCTCTCACACCTGTTCCTCACACCTATCCCGAAAGGACGCTGATATGTCCGCCACCAAAATCCTCTGGGGCCAGCTCATCACCGTCTTTCTCATTGTCCTCATGACGATGTGGACGGCCACCGAATGGACAGCCTGGCGCCTCGGCTTCCAGCCGCAGCTTGGGCACCCCTGGTTCGAGATCTTCCATTTCCCGATCTATCTGCCGCCTGCTTTCTTTGCCTGGTGGTTCGGCTACGACGCCTACGCCCCGCACATCTTCGTCGAAGGCGGCTATATCGCTGCATCCGGCGGACTGATCTCCGTCGCCGTTGCGATCGGTATGTCGGTCTGGCGGGCGCGCGAGGCCAAGAACGTCCAGACCTATGGCTCTGCTCGCTGGGCGCAGACACAAGAGGCTAAGGCGGCCGGTCTGCTTGGACCTGACGGCGTCGTGCTCGGTCGGCTCGACCGCGATTACCTTCGCCATGACGGCCCGGAGCATGTGCTGTGCTTCGCCCCAACGCGGAGCGGCAAGGGCGTCGGATTGGTCGTGCCGTCGTTGCTGACCTGGCCGGGTTCGGCGATCGTCCATGACATCAAGGGTGAGAACTGGCAGCTCACCGCTGGCTTCCGCGCCCAGCACGGCCGCGTGCTGCTGTTCGATCCGACCAATGCGAAATCGTCCGCCTACAATCCGCTGCTCGAGGTCCGTCGCGGCGAATGGGAAGTCCGCGACGTTCAGAACATTGCCGACATCCTGGTTGATCCTGAAGGAAGCCTGGACAAGCGGAACCATTGGGAGAAAACCAGTCACGCGCTGCTGGTCGGCGCGATCCTGCATGTCCTCTATGCCGAGGTGGACAAGACGCTTGCCGGTGTCGCCGCCTTTCTGTCCGATCCGAAGCGGCCAATTGAATCCACGCTCGCGGCGATGATGAAGACGGCGCATCTCGGCGAGGCCGGTGTCCACCCTGTTGTCGCTTCCGCGGCGCGGGAACTCCTCAACAAATCCGACAATGAGCGTTCGGGCGTACTCTCGACTGCCATGTCGTTTCTTGGACTCTATCGCGACCCTGTCGTAGCGGAAGTGACACGGCGCTGCGACTGGCGGATCGCCGATATCGTTGGCGGCAAGCAGCCGGCGACGCTCTATCTCGTGGTGCCGCCCTCCGACATCAATCGGACCAAGCCGCTCATCCGGCTCATCCTCAATCAGATCGGCCGACGCTTGACTGAGGAACTGCACGCCAAAAGCGGGCGCCACCGGTTGCTCCTGATGCTCGATGAGTTTCCGGCGCTGGGGCGCCTCGACTTTTTCGAGAGCGCGCTCGCCTTTATGGCTGGCTACGGGTTGAAGAGCTTCCTGATCGCCCAAAGTCTCAATCAGATCGAGAAGGCCTATGGGCCCAACAACTCAATCCTCGACAACTGCCACGTACGCATCAGCTTTGCGACCAATGACGAAAGGACGGCGAAGAGGGTCAGCGACGCGCTCGGGACCGCGACCGAGATGAAGGCGATGAAGAACTATGCCGGGCACCGGCTTTCGCCCTGGCTGGGCCATCTGATGGTGTCGCGCTCCGAGACGGCGCGGCCGCTGCTCACCCCCGGCGAGATCATGCAGCTCCCGCCCGCAGACGAAATCGTCATGGTCGCCGGCACGGCGCCGATCCGGGCGAAGAAGGCGCGCTATTACGAGGACGAGCGGTTTCAGGAGCGTGTGTTGCAGCCGCCGGCGCTGACCAGATCCGAGACCTCGCGGCCAGACGACTGGAGCGCCCGGCCGCTGCCGGCGCACCTGGAGATCGCCGAGCCACCGCCGGCCGAACAGGCGCAGGACGACGATCCGACCGGGTCCGAGCGCCGCCGGCAGCCGGAACTGAGCAGGGCGAAGCCGATCGAAAAGAAAGAGCCGATCGACAACGAGTTCGCGCCCGACGCCGGCGACGAGGTTGAGGACGAGGCTGTTCGCAATAGCCGCATGAACCGCCTCATGCAGGGCGTCGCGCGGCAGGTCTCGCTCGATCCCGACGATGGCATGGATCTGTGAGGCGATGATGACCACATCGAAGAAGAAGACGGCTGTCTCCGTCTATCTCGATCCCGATGTCATGAGGCGGTTGTCCGCCTACGCCGCCCGGCGCGAGCAACCGATGTCGCTGATCGCGGAAGCGGCCATCGCGTCTTTCCTGTCGCCCGATGCCGACGAGCGGCGCGAGGCCGCCATCGCCAAGCGGCTCGACCAGCAGGACCGGCGCCTGGCGCGTCTCGAGCGCGATGTTGGCATCGCTGTCGAGACGCTGGCATTGTTCATCCGCTTTTGGCTCACCACCACGCCGCCGTTGCCGGAGCCCGCCGCCCAGGCGGCGCGGGCGAAGGCCGGGGCGCGCTATGACAATTTCGTCGCGGCGCTCGGCCGCAGACTCAGTGAAGGGCCGAAGCTTCGGCAGGAGATTCCTGAGGACTTGCAGGTGACATCAACTGCAGAGGAGCCAAAGTGAAGAACGGCATACCCATTATCCGATTCAATTCCGATTTCGGCGGGAAGCGATAGTGCCTGTATCGAGGATTGTCATCACCTCGTCATTGTATCCCTCGACGATCGACGTCGAGGGTCACCATTCATCGCTTTAAACGTTGCCCGTCCGCCTGATTGCAAACACCAAGAATCGTATCCAATGACCATGAGGGGTATGTCATGCTCAAAGCCACTCGACCTCGTTTACTAATCTTGGCCGTCTGCTCCTCCCTGGCCGGTTGCAATGACGCGGCGCTCTTTCAAGCACCCCCGCGCGGCGGAGATCCGGTGCCGCCACCTGCTGTATCGGATAGCGTCATCACGCTCGTTGCATCGCTCCCTTATGCCGCGCTTGCCCAGATTGCAGAAGCCAAAATTCCCAAGAACCTTCCTTTGGCAGGCGATGGCCATGTCGCCTGTATAGACGTGCCATACCTCAATCCCGGCCACGTCGGCTCGCACCAGCAGTGCTTTAATAAGCCCTATGTCGATTTTCGGGGTGTCGGAACAGAGAGAGTCTGTGTGAACGTTCCCGACATTACGGCCCCAAGTGTCGGCATGAGAAATCAATGTGCCGACTACCATTGGAATGCCGACGTCAGCAAAGACGGCGCCGTTCGGATCGGGAAGTCGGGAGCGGACATCCAGGTCGCGCAAAATATCCATATCACCGGCAAGGCCGGCCTGGGCGGTGCCCTCGCCGAAGCTCTGTCTCTGTCGGGCAAGAGCTTCGACGCGCGGGTCGCATCGGCCATGAATCTCAATGTCGGGCTCGACAATCGCTGGTGTCCGCTTGTGAAGGTCGCTCCCGTCGGGCGATGGGTCGACAGTGCTTCCGTCGAAGTGGTCGGTCGAAATTGCGTCGGGATCGACCTTGGCCCGCTTGGCCATCCGCAGGTTTGCGCCGGCCCCGTCAATTTGGGATTGGCCGATGTCCTGAATAGCGAGTTTGACAAGCATCGCGACGATATCCAGCGCGCAGCGCAAGGCGCTGTATCCTGCGATATAGTCCGTGCGAAGGTCGGGGAGCAGTGGCACCCGTTCTCCATCAAGATCGACCGATCGGGGCAGACGCCTCTCTTTCTCAACATTGAACCGAAGACCGCCGGTTTCTCTGGACTCGTTGCCGGAGACAGTGCGAGCAAGATCGTCGTGCGGGTCGGCGTGAAGACGGTTCTGTCACCGTCCGAAATGGCGAACACCGGCGGAACCCTCCCCGCGCTCGACCCAGCCGCCGCTAATCAGGGCGGTCTCGACATCAATCTTCAAGCCGTCGCTCCTTATGACTTCCTGAAGAACGAGCTGGCGGCCGCCATGAAAGGAAAAACCTTCAAGAAGGATACCGCGGCCGGGGCAATTGAAGTCCGGATCGAGGATGTCGACCTCTATCCGAGCAGTGGTTCGCTCGCCGTGGGCCTGAAAATCGATGCGAAACTGCCGGGACGATGGTTCGATACGACCGGATGGGTCTACTTGTCCGGAAAACCCACGCCTGTTCAAAATGGCAAGGCAATTGCGATCGAAAACATCGGCTTCGCGACAGTCCTCGACAATGCATTCTGGACGGCCGCCCAGGGTCTCTTCGAGACGGAAATTCTTTCGACTTTGAAAGGACACGCCCAGTTCGATCTCAGCAACGAGATCGGTAAAGCGGCTTCTCAAATCACGTCGGCTATCGCCAAAGCCGATGTACCGGGACTCAAGATCACCGCTGGGCCGCCAGCAATCCAACTGACGGGCGTCAATATCGCTACCGACACCCTGATCGTGACAACGAAGCTGAGCATGAGTGTCGATACGGAGCTGACCGCCGCATTGGTCAAGTGACCCACACTGGGCTACGTCGTCTCGTTCGATGCGGTCGACGATTTAGGCTTGCGCGATGAGAAAATGAAGAAGACCGCTAGCGTCGCCATACCGGTCGCTGCGAGCGGCAAGCAATAGAAGGCCAGTGGCGTCAAGGATCTTGGAAACAGTTCGACGCCGGACGTACAGGGAGCCTCACCGGCACCGGCCTTGCGAAGGCGCATTTGTTTGCCCTCCTTGGCGGTGGGTGCCCACAAAAGGGTCGTTTCTGAACCCTTGTAGAAATTCCGGGTATTCTGTTCGCAGATGTCGCCGGACTCTGCTTCGGCCATGCAGCGGACAATGCCGGCAAACGGCATGCCGACAAAGATCAACAGAATACAGACCTGAAAGACTTTCGCTTCCCAGGCAGCTGTGTCGAGCCCTTCGAGCCAGATGACCGGAATACGCGAATGCCATTGACTGCCATAGCGTCTCGCGTGGAGAAGAAGAGCAATCGACGCCACCAGGAACAATCCGCCTCCGATGATCGCACCGAAATAACCGATGGCTGGATTGTTGTCGGCAGCGTTGCCGCCCTTGTCGCCGAAGAGCCGGCCCAGGAATTCCGAACCACCCTGAAGCGAGATGATGCTCGTCGCCAGGAAGAGAACGCAGGCGATCGACAGCCACTGCCAGAGCTGCGTGAAATGCGACTTGTTCATCCTTCACCTCCGATCGTTGTAATACACACGGTGTAAGACGCCTGTGTGATCGCTGCTTGGCATCCATCCACGAATCGCAATCTTTTACGTGCCTGGCGCAATCATCGCTCGAGTGGAAAAATGTATCGACAGAACGCCGCAGGCGAAGCGCCAAGTCCGACACGACTCCGCACCCAGCAAGTCTTTTTTCTCTTGGCTACGCCGGGCTTCGCCGGCCACAAAAACCTTGTTGATCCGCCGCATTTATTGCCTCTTCTAATCGTCCTCATCGCCCATCGCATATCGCGATCGGCAGGTTACGGGGACGATCGTGGCGGTTGCTCTTGCTTCTTCCGAAGCCTCTTCCCGCGGAGCGCGCATGCTGCGCACCGCGCTCGGGCCGGCGATCGCCACCTTTCTGGAGGACCCCGGCATCGTCGAGGTGATGCTCAACCCCGACGGCCGACTTTGGATCGACCGGCTGTCGGGCGGTCTGGAAGATAGCCGCCGCGTCATGTCCGCTGCCGATGGCGAGCGGATCGTGCGCCTGGTCGCCCACCACGTCGGCGCCGAGGTCCATGCCGGTGCGCCGCGCGTCTCGGCCGAGCTGCCCGAGACCGGAGAGCGGTTCGAAGGTCTTCTGCCGCCGGTGGTCGCGGCTCCGACTTTCGCGATCCGCAAGCCTGCCGTCGCGGTGTTCACGCTCGGCGACTATGTTGCCGCCGGCGTCATGTCCGCGAGCCAGGCGGTCGTGCTGCGCAATGCCGTCGCAGAGCGCAAAAACATCCTGGTCGCCGGCGGCACCTCTACCGGCAAGACGACGCTCACCAACGCGCTGCTCGCCGAAATCGCTGAAAGCACCGACCGCGTGGTGCTGATCGAGGATACGCGCGAGCTGCAATGCCGAGCGCCGAATCTGGTGGCGCTACGCACCAAGGACGGCGTCGCATCGCTCTCCGATCTCGTCCGTTCGTCGCTGCGGCTCCGTCCCGATCGCATTCCAATCGGCGAGGTGCGCGGCGCTGAGGCGCTCGATCTCCTGAAGGCCTGGGGCACCGGCCATCCCGGTGGGATCGGCACCATCCATGCCGGCACCGCGCTCGGGGCCATCCGTCGCCTTGAGCAGCTCATCCAGGAAGCCGTCGTCACCGTTCCCCGCGCGCTGATCGCCGAGACCATCGATTGCGTCGCCGTGCTCACCGGTCGCGGCTCGGGGCGCCGCCTCGCCGAACTCGCCCTTGTCGCTGGGCTCGATCCCGCCACCAGCGACTACCGCATCATCCCGGCGGCGGCGGGCGACGAAACTACCCCTCAAGGAGACAAAGCATGATCCGGTCCGCTCTGCGCATCCGTCGCCCTATCGCGACGCTTTCCACCATCACCGTCGTCAGCATGACGCTGGCCTCGGCGGCCTACGCCTCGGGCTCCTCGATGCCCTGGGAGACGCCGCTCAACCAGATCCTGGAATCGGTGCAGGGCCCGGTCGCCAAGATCATTTCGGTCATCATCATCACCGTGACCGGCCTGACGCTCGCCTTCGGCGATACGTCTGGTGGTTTCCGCCGGCTAATCCAGATCGTCTTCGGCCTCTCGATCGCCTTCGCCGCATCGAGCTTCTTCCTGTCCTTCTTCTCCTTCTCCGGCGGAGCACTGGTCTGATGGCGAGGGTTGTCGATCCGGATGTCCCCGGCTTCTTCGCACCGGTTCATCGCGCGCTCACCGACCCGATCCTGATGGGCGGCGCGCCGCGCGCGGTCGCGATCGCCAATGGCACGCTCGCCGCAGCCATCGCCCTGGGGCTCCGGCTCTGGATACCCGGCGCGCTGATCTGGGCCGTCGGCCACACCGCCGCCGTCTGGGCGGCAAAGCGCGATCCGCTCTTCGTGGATGTGGTGCGCCGGCATCTGCGCTACCCGCCCTATCTCGGCGCGTGAGGGTTCCATGCTGAACCTCGCCGAATATCGCAACCGTCCCACCGGCCTTGCCGATTTCCTGCCCTGGGCGGCATTGGCCGGGCAGGGTGTTGTCCTCAATAAGGACGGCTCGTTCCAGCGCACGGCACGGTTCCGTGGCCCCGACCTGGATTCCGCAACACCGGCCGAACTGGTCGGCGTGACCGCGCGCCTCAACAACGCGCTGCGTCGCCTCGGTTCGGGGTGGGCGATCTTCGTCGAGGCGCAGCGTTTCACGGCTCAGACCTATCCCCACAGCCGATTTCCCGATGCGGCGTCGGCGCTCGTCGATCTCGAACGGCAGGATGCGTTCGAACAGGCCGGCGCGCATTTCGAGAGCCGCTATTTCCTGACCCTCGTCTGGCTGCCGCCGGCCGAAGACGCATCGCGCATCGAGGGCTGGCTCTATGAGGGCCGCGCGCAGACCGGTGTCGATCCGTGGGAGCTGCTGCGCGGCTTCCTCGACCGCTCCGACCGCGTGCTGCAATTGGTTGAAGGCTTCATGCCCGATGCCGCCTGGCTCGATGACGGCGAGACGCTGACCTATCTCCATTCCACCGTCTCGACCCGGCAGCAGAGCGTCCGGGTGCCCGAGACGCCGATGCATCTCGATGCACTGCTCGCCGATGAACCGCTGACCGGCGGGCTAGAGCTGCGGCTTGGGTCTCATCACCTGCGCACACTCACCGTCGTCGGATTTCCGACCACCACCCACCCCGGCATTCTCGACGAACTGAACCGCCTCGCTTTCTCGTACCGCTGGTCGACCCGCGCCATCCTGCTCGACAAGACCGAAGCCGTAAAACTCCTGACCAAGATCCGGCGACAGTGGTTCGCCAAGCGCAAGTCGATTGCCGCCATCGTCAAGGAGGTGATGACCAACGAGGCCTCGACGCTGGTCGACAGCGATGCCGCCAACAAGGCCGCCGACGCGGACATGGCGCTGCAGGAGCTGGGCTCTGACGATGTCGGCCAGGCCTATGTCACCGCCACCGTCACGGTGTGGGACGACGATGCCAGCATCGCTTCCGAGAAGCTACGGCTGGTGGAGAAGGTGATCCAAGGCCGCGATTTTACCTGCATGCCGGAAAGTGTGAATGCGATGGAAGCTTGGCTCGGGAGCCTACCGGGCCACGCTTACGCAAACGTCCGCCAGCCACCCGTGAGCACGCTCAACCTGGCCCACATGGTTCCGCTCTCAGCGGTCTGGGCAGGCCCACCGCGCGACGAACATTTCCAGGCGCCGCCGCTCTTCTTGGGCAAGACCGAAGGCTCGACGCCGTTCCGCTTTTCGCTGCATGTCGGCGATGTCGGTCACACGCTGATCGTCGGGCCGACCGGTGCCGGTAAATCCGTCCTGCTGTCGCTAATGGCCATGCAATTCCGGCGGTATCCGAACAGTCAGATCTTCGCCTTCGATTTCGGCGGCTCGATCCGGACGGCTGCGCTCGCCATGGGCGGCGACTGGCATGATCTCGGCGGCAGCCTTTCGACCGGATCTGAGGACAGCGTTTCGCTCCAGCCGCTAGCACGCATCGATGACGCGGCCGAGCGGGCCTGGGCGTCCGAATGGGTGGCGGCGATCCTTGCCAAGGAAGGCATCACGATCGATCCGACCGTCAAGGAGCTTATCTGGTCAGCACTGACCTCGCTGGCCTCATCGCCGGTCAATGAGCGCACGATCACCGGCCTGGCAGTGCTGCTGCAATCGACCGCGTTGAAGCAGGCGTTGCAACCTTATTGCGTCGGCGGTCCGTTTGGACGACTGCTCGATGCCGAGGCCGAGCATCTGGGTTCGGCATCGGCGCAGGCCTTCGAAACCGAGGGGCTGATCGGCGCCGGCGCCGCGCCCGCCGTGCTGACCTATCTGTTTCACCGCATCGAGGGCCGACTAGACGGCCGACCGACCTTGCTGATCATCGATGAGGGCTGGCTGGTTCTCGACGATCCAGCCTTCGCGCAGCAACTCCGCGAATGGCTGAAAACACTGCGCAAGAAGAACGCTTCCGTCGTCTTCGCCACCCAATCGCTCTCCGACATCGACGGCAGCAACATTGCGCCTGCGATCGTCGAGAGCTGCCCCACTCGGGTATTCCTACCGAACGAGCGGGCGATCGAACCGCAGATCACGGCGATCTATCGCCGCTTCGGCTTGAACGACCGCCAGATCGAGATCCTCGCGCGGGCAACACCCAAGCGTGACTACTACTGCCAGTCGCGGCGCGGCAACCGTCTGTTCGAGCTAGGGCTTGGACCTGTCGCGCTCGCCTTCTGCGCCGCCTCTTCCAAGGCTGACCACGCAGCGATCGAACGCTTGCTCGCCGAGCACGGCCGCGACGGCTTCATCGTCGCCTGGCTCACCGATCGCAAGCTGCACTGGGCCGCCGACCTCATTGCCGACCTCACCAACCTCACGTCCGAAACTCAGGAGATGCGTCCATGAGTGATACCTTTTTCCCGCTGCGCGCTGGCCTGCTGGCAAGCGCCATGCTGGCCGCGCCCGTCATCATATCAGCGTTGTTTGCCACCCCAGCCCAGGCGCTCATTGTCTTCGATCCCAGCAACTATGCCGAGAACGTGCTCCAGGCGGCCCGAGCGCTGCAGCAGATCAACAATCAGATCCAGAGCCTGACCAATCAGGCGCAGATGCTGGTCAACCAGGCGCGCAATCTCGCCAGCCTGCCGATGTCGACGCTGGCTCAGCTCCAGTCCTCGGTTCAGCAAACCCAGCAGCTTCTCAACCAGGCTCAGAATATCGCTTTCAACGTACAGCAGATCCAGACGGCTTTTGCTTCGACCTATGGCAAGGCGGCGACCTCGGCATCGAATGCTTCGTTGATCGCCGATGCGCGGACGCGCTGGCAGAACTCAGTTGGCGCCTTCCAGGATTCCCTGAAGGTGCAGGCAGGCGTCGTCGGCAATATCCCGAGCAACTCGAGCGCCATGACTTCGCTGGTCTCGGCCAGCCAGTCGGCGACCGGCGCGTTGCAGGCCGCCCAGGCAGGCAATCAGCTCCTCGCTCTGCAATCCCAGCAGCTTTCCGATCTGGTCGCAGTCCTGGCGGCCAAAGGACGCGCGGATGCGCTGGAGCAGGCGCGCGTTACCGCGACAGAGGCGCAGGGCCAGCAGCAATACAAGATCTTCTCGACGCGCAGCGGCTACCAGCCCGGCAACGTCACCATGTTCAGTGGCAATTGAGGCGGGGACGATGGGGCGACCGGACATCTTCCGCGCATTGGTGATCGTTGTGCTGATCTGCGTGTTCATCGCGACGTTGGCCACGATCAACCAACGGCCGCCCACGCCGGCCGTGCCCGATATCGCGGCCACTTCTGAGCCCGACGACCTTTCGGGCGAACTGCGTCGGTGCAGCGCGCTCGGTCCCCAGGATGCCGAAGATCCGCGCTGCCAGGCGGTCTGGGAGGAGAACCGCAATCGCTTCTTCGGCAGGCCGGCGCGGCCGCTGCCGCCCCCAGCAATGCCAGACAGCGCCGCTCCGGCCAACGCTGTGCCGACGCATCAGACGCCGGGAGGCGCGCGATGAACGATGTCGGCGTCATCGATACCTTCCTCAACACCTTCACGACCTACATCGATTCCGGCTTCGGCCTGATCAAGGGCGAGGTAGGCTATCTGTCCTCGACGCTGATCGTCATCGACATCACGCTCGCCGGGCTGTTCTGGGCCTGGGGTGCCGACGAGGACGTGCTGCAGCGGCTGGTGAGGAAGACGCTCTATATCGGCTTCTTTGCTTTCATCATCACCAACTTCAACAATCTCTCGGCAATCGTGTTCAACAGCTTCGCCGGGCTCGGATTGAAGGCGGGCGGTTCGTCGATCGGCACCGCCGACTTCTTGAAGCCGGGCCGTCTCGCCCAGGTCGGCCTCGACGCCGGTCAGCCGTTGCTCGACGCGGCGAGCCAGATGATGGGCTTCACTTCCTTCTTCGCCAACTTCGTTCAGATATCAGTGCTGATGGTGTCGTGGCTGCTGGTGCTGATCGCCTTCTTCATCCTGGCGGTGCAGCTCTTCGTCACCTTGATCGAGTTCAAGCTGACGACGCTCGCTGGCTTCATCCTCATTCCCTTCGCGCTGTTCAACAAGACCGCCTTCCTCGCCGAGAAGGTGCTCGGCAACATCGTGGCGTCCGGCGTCAAGGTGATGGTGCTGGCCGTCATCGTCGGCATCGGCACCGGGCTCTTCTCGCAGTTCACCACCACCTATGTCGACGGCCAGCCAACGATCGAGCAGGCCCTCTCTGTCGTCCTCGCGGCGCTCGCCATGCTCGGGCTTGGCATCTTCGGCCCCGGCATTGCGACGGGCCTCGTCTCGGGCGCACCGCAGCTTGGTGCGGGCGCCGCCGTCGGCACGAGCCTGGCCGCGGGTGGAACGGCCCTCGCGGGAGGCGCTGGAATCGGCCTGGCAGCCAAAGGAGGCGACGCAACGCTCTCCGGCGCCGCGGCGGCAGCGCGCGGTGCATCCTATGGCGCCGGCGCCGCATCCGCGGCCTACAGTCTCGGCTCGGCGGGACAAACCGGCGCCTCCGGTGTCGCTTCCGGCCTCGGCAGCGTCGGTCGAGCCGCCGGTAGCGCGGCGATCGCCTCGTTCGGACGTGCAACCGCCCGCGCCGGCAGCGGTCTGAAGGAGAGCTACCAGTCCGGCGGGCGGGCGATTGCTGGCATGACAGGCAACGTCGCCGAGACCGATGCAGGCACATCTGGCGCCGCCAATTCATCAACACCCGCCTGGGCGCAACGCATGAAGCGTGGCGCCTCAACCACGGCCGAGGCTGTGAAGTCGGGCGACAACCGTGGCGGCGGCCATTCCGTCAATCTGTCCGAAAGGGAGTAACCCATGTTCCGCCGATCCTCGGTGCGCTATGGGCGCACCCCTGAACCCGAGACGCCTTATCAAAAGGCCGCCCAGGTCTGGGATGAGCGCATCGGCTCGGCCCGCGTCCAGGCCAGGAACTGGCGCCTCATGGCCTTCGGCTCGCTCATCCTATCCTGTGGTCTGGCCGGCGGCCTCGTCTGGCAGTCGACGCACGGCACGGCTGTTCCGTGGGTGGTGCAGGTCGACAAGCTCGGGCAGGCGCAGACCATCGCGCCGGCAACGGCGGATTACACGCCGTCCGATCCCCAGATCGCCTGGTATCTTGCCCATTTCATTGAGATGGTCCGTTCATTACCGGCCGATCCGATCATCGTTCGACAAAACTGGTTATCAGCCTACGACTTCACCACCACGGCGGGTGCGGCGGCGCTGAACGACTATGCCCGCGCCAACGATCCCTTCGGCAAGCTAAGCAAGCAGCAGGTCGCGCTCGACGTCTCCAGCGTCATCCGCGCCTCGCCGGATTCGTTTCGCGTCGCCTGGGTCGAGCGCCGCTACCAGGATGGCGCGCTCGCCGACACTACCCGCTGGACTGCCATCCTCACCATCGCGATCCAGCCGCCCACCGATGCCGATCGACTGCGCAAGAACCCGCTCGGCATCTTCGTCAACGCCATAAACTGGTCAAAGGAGCTGGGACAATGACCCCACCGATTTCTTTCGAAGCCGGCGGTCCGGCGTTATGCATCTTCGCAAATCGGCGGAGCCGCAAAGGAGGCCTTCAGGTTTTCCGTCAAGCCGGATTGGTGGCTTTGTTGGTTTCCGTGTCCGCGCTCGGCGGCTGCGCGTCAAAATTCATTCCGCCGGACATCGATTATGACAACGCCGCACCGGCAAAGCTCACTTCTGATCCGCCAGCGCCGGTCAAGATCGTAGAGCTGCCCAAGCCCTTGCCGCTACCTGGGCAATTGAAGCCGCTGCCGGGTGGCAAGCCGCCCCCTGAAGCCGCCAATCCAACCGTGCGTGTCAACCGGGCCAATGCCGCGGCTCGCATCCAGCCGGTGCGCGCCGGCTTTATCAACGCCGTGCAAATCTATCCCTATTCGAGCGGTGCGCTCTATCAGGTCTACACTGCGCCCGGCCAAATCACCGACATTGCGCTACAGGAGGGCGAGCAGCTTGTCGGCTCCGGACCGGTCGCCGCCGGCGACACGGTGCGCTGGATCATCGGCGATACCGAGAGCGGTGCGGGCGCGACGAAGAGAATCCATATCCTCGTCAAGCCGACCCGACCGGAACTGGTGACAAACCTCGTCATCAACACCGACAAGCGGACCTACCTCCTCGAGCTTCGCTCGACCGAGAAGACCTACATGGCCTCGGTATCCTGGCAATATCCGGAGGACCAGCTCATCGCGCTGCGCCGGCAGAACGTGGCCGCGGAAGCGGCCGCACCGATCGCCACCGGCGTCGATCTTGCCTCCATCAATTTCCGCTATGCGATCCAGGGCGACAATCCGGCCTGGCGGCCGCTGCGCGCCTTCGACGACGGCGAGAAGGTCTATATCGAATTCCCGACCGGTATCCGCCAGGGCGAGATGCCACCACTCTTCGTCATCGGCCCTGCCGGTGGCACCGAGCTGGTGAACTACCGGGTCCGCCGCAATTACTACATCGTCGACCGCCTGTTTGGCGCCGCCGAGCTTCGCCTCGGTGACAAGGACAGTGAGCGCCGTGTCCGCATCGTGCGAACCGATGGAAGACCTCGGCCATGACGGATGCGCCGAACGACAAGGGGAGCGCCGCGCCTGAGCCTTCCGCATCGCCAGACCTGCGATTGCGGGCCGAGCGACCGCGCGTCACCCGCCTTTCGCGCAAGGTGCTGATCGGCATGGGCTGCGTCTCGGCGCTCGCTGTCGCCGGCGCGCTCGGCTATGCGCTCCAGATCCGCAACAAGCCCGAAACGGGGCAAGAGTTATTGAGCACGCAGAACCGGCCCTCCGCCGACGGTTTCGCCGGCCTGCCGAAGGATTATACGGGCCTGCCGCGGCAGATCCCGCCACTTGGACCACCGCTGCCCGGCGATCTCGGCCGCCCGATCCTCAATGCCGGCGCCGCTCCCAACACGGCTGCTCTCGCCAAAGGTCTTGATCCCGAGTTGCAGAGGCTGGCGCAGGAGACGGAGGCTGCGCGCGTCAGCCGGCTGTTTGCGCAGACCAACCAGCAGCCACAGCCTGCCTCCACGGCGCCGCCAATCCTGGCCGGAACCGACGCCAGCGCCAATCCGACGCCACCGGTCGACGCCGGCGCCGCTCAGAACATGCAGGACCGCAAGACCGCGTTCCTGGCTACCTCTGCCGACAAGCGCACCGTCAGCCCCGATCGTCTGCAGGCAATAGCCTCGCCTTATGTCGTACAGGCGGGCACCGTCATTCCGGCAGCCCTCATCACCGGTATCCGCTCGGATCTGCCTGGTCAGATTACCGCCCAGGTGACCGAGGCGGTCTATGATAGCCCAACGGGGAAGTTTCTTCTGATCCCGCAAGGCGCCAAGCTGTTCGGCCAATACGACAGCTCCGTCGCCCTCGGGCAATCGCGCGTCCTGTTGGTGTGGACCCGCCTCATCATGCCGGACGGCACATCGATCGTTCTGGAACGCGAGCCCGGTACCGATACCGGCGGCTATGCCGGACTGGAGGACGAGGTCGATAACCATTGGGGTATGCTGTTCAAGGCGGCTGTGCTTTCGACGCTGCTTAGCGTCGGGGCTGAGGCCGGCGCCAGCCAGAACGAGAACGATCTGGTGCAGGCGATCCGCTCTGGCGCTTCAAACAGCATCAGCCAGACAGGACAGCAGATCATCCAGCGTCAGCTCAACATCCAGCCGACCCTGACGGTTCGGCCGGGTTTCCCGGTGCGCGTCATTGTCGCGCGGGACTTGATATTGGCGCCTTACGGACAGGGAGGAACGCCGTGACCAAGCTCAAGCTTAAGCCGCTCGCCGACGACAAACCGGTCAAGCTCACGATGGAATTGCCGGCGGCGGTTTTCAGGGATCTCCAAAGCTACGCTGAGATACTGGCGCGTACCGGTGGTGCGACGAAGCCGCTTGAGCCCGCCAAGTTGATCGTGCCGATGATCGAGCGCTTCATGGCGACCGACCGAGCCTTTGCGAAAGCACGCCGAAATGCTGCTCAGTCGGCATCCGTGTCAGCCGAGAGGTCCGGATAGCGCTCGCGAAGCAGGTCGAGGAACGGACGCAGCGACGGATTGGAGTTGGCCTCCCGCCAATAGGCGCGGAAGCTCAGGCGCGTGGGCCCTTCGGCATCATGCACCTCGCGGAAGGTGACACCCGGATAGGCAGCGCCAGTCGCACTTTCCAATACCAGTAGGATACCCCAGTCCGCGCCGACCAGACTGAGAAGCCGGTCGAGCGCCACATCATGGCGGAGCAGCTGACAAGGATCGGAACATCCCATTTTGCTCATGAGGAGCTTGAGGAGTTCCGGTCCCGGACCACGCTGAGACGTCAAAAGCGCTTCATGTCTCAGCTCGCCCCAGTGAACCACATCGCGGCCGGTCAGCGGATGGTTCTCGGGGAGAGCGGCGACGACACGTTCGTTCCACACCAATAATGACCTGTCTCTCCACCTCGGATTGGGCTCGGCCACGAAGGCGACGTCAATGGCGGAACCGTCAAGGTCGGAGATCAGATAGTCGCTCGATCCGTCAACAAGATGCGTCTCGACATCGGGAAAGTGGCGCCGGTGGTCGAGGAGGGTGGCTCGGAGATTGCCGGCTGAGAGTGAGGAATGGACGCCGATGGTCAGTCGACCACTCTCGCCGCGCGAGCGGGTCTTGAGGCGCGCAGCAATGGCTTCCGTTTCATCCACGATGCGCTGGGCGGCGTCGAGGAATTCCTGGCCTTCGATGGTCGGTCGCGTGCCGCCGTTGGAGCGCTCGAACAGAGTGCCGCCCAACCTGTGTTCGAGATTGCGAAGGCTGCGGCTCAGCGTCGACTGCTTGATGTTGAGCGTCTCTGCCGCTTGGCGCAAGCTTCGGTGCTGGGACGCGGTGATCGCCCAGCGTAGATCTCGAAATTCCACAGGCACGGTCGAAGCCCTACGGCGAGTTACCGGTGACCAGATTTTTTCTTGAATGGGTCACTCCATTTGCTTGCGCTGCTTCACCACCATCCAGTGTGACTGCTGATCGAAAATAAAGCATCGGCATTATCGGGCCCCTCCAGCCCGTTGAATTCGTTGAGTTGCAATGACCCTGTTGCCGATCACGGACTACGTGCCGAAACACATAGACAAGCATTGGTCAGAAAGCCTCCCCTCAACCTATGATTATCTGCGAGGTCCCTGTACCTCTTGCCCGCTACGATGAGCCCCCCGTGAGACTTTGATGGACCCTTTCTTGTGCGCGATGCCGGCATTGTTGCGGGTGCGATCACCACCAATTCGGGCAGCGAGGCCTCGTCTTTCCTTGCGCCCTCTCGGACATCAGAACGACTTAGCGTTTGGAATACCGTTCTATTATTTCCGTTTTGACTTGGTGTCAACGGTACGCAACCGAGGCTCAGCGTCGGAAGCGGGCCTGGAGCCGGCTGTCGGAGACGTTAACAAAGCCTGTGGAAATGCAGGTGCGGACATTGCTCCTTGCGACAGGAGAAGTCCTGGAAAGGAGAATGGAGATCCGTGGACGACGATGACGTCCGGGATCTCGATACGTCCGTGATCCCCATCGACGGTGCGGGTGTGGCTGATGGTGGTGTCTTTGAAGTTGCAGGCTTTTTGCTCGCTCACGAAGAGTTCGACATCATCGCGCAGCGTGCCCTGATTGCCCTTGAGGGGCGAAGATGTAGTCGGCCGTCTTGCCCAGACCTTCTGGGCGATGGCGCACTGCCCCGTCGATGGTCACGATGGGCGCCTTCGATGGCTAGCATGTCCAGTAAATTGGGAATCGCAAGAATCTGATAGCCTTGTTAGCCACCTGACTTGTTCCAGCACCAGACGCTGGCGGGCGGCGAAGGCTGAAATCATGTGGATCGCTTCCTCACTCGTGCGGGAGCCCTTGGACCGACGGACCGTCATGCCGTCGATGACAGCCGCGTCCCTCTGGCACACCCGTCACGCGCGCGATCCAACCGACGAAACAGAGTTGGAACCGTTCGGCATCGAGACTAGCCAGGGCATCGCCCAGATAATCATGGGCTGGCACGCCGGCACGATAGTGACACACCGGCGGAAGAGATCGAGCTTCTCACCAAAGCGGGCGATTCGGTAATCGAGCCCGCTTCGCCATCCCCATCATCCTTCAAAGAATTAGATGATCTCGACAGATTCAGCTATCGGACCCCGTTAACTCACCCGATTGCCAGTTGACTCTCGCAGCATGGACTTGACCAACTTTCGCCCGAAGGCTAAAGAACATCATTCTTTCTGGAACATATGCTCATGGACGAGAGTCGCAAGATCCTCTACGGTAGTGAACCGGACCTCGATCCTGCCGAGTTCGGCCGCGTGTTGGACGAATCCAGCCTCGGCGTGAGGCGGCCTGTGGATGGCGGCGAGCCACGGCTGAAGGAGATCCTTAGCCACTCCAATCTGATATTAACGGCGCGGCTCAACCAGCCTGATCGGAGGCTGGTGGGCGTTGCCCGTGGCGTCACCGACTTCTCTTGGGTTTGCTATATCTCCGAACTCGCCGTCTCGAAGTCGGCGCAAGGGTTGGGCATTGGCAAGGGTCTGATCGAGGAAACACGCCGTCACCTCGGACCTGCCGTCGCCCTAGCCTTGATCTCCATGCCTGACGCCGCCGGCTTCTACGAAAGGATCGGCATGACGCGGATGCCGGACGCGTTCTGGTTTGCCCGCGAACGTTAGTCTCTGGAATCCCCAAATTGGCGAATTACAATCGTCACTGCATTCCAGGCCGCTGATACAAGAGCCGAGCTTAACTGGAACATACTCCTTCCAAGACAACTCGAGGTTTCTGTGCGCGCGAACATCAATCGTCGCTTGTCCTGGTCGGCTCTTCTGTATTCGGCATGGTGCTGAGCCGTAGCGATCCGGCCAAGCGCTAATCAATCCATAGATGAAGTCGACTGGCGTTTTAGGGGAGGGACGAGCGGCGATCTCCGCATCTCGGCGCAACGATCGAGTCTCAGGGTGGGTGGACTCCCTCTCTCCGATCCTCTGCTGATGGGTACCCTCCGACAAACCTCGGCGAACATTTGATCGAATTTCTGCTAAAAGATGGCGTGAGGTAGAGCTCGCTTAGCGACCACGCCAACGGCAAGGCTTATTTGTCCACTCTAGATCGGACGGAAGCAATTCGCATCGCTATCAATGACAGCGCTGGTGGGCAGAAGCAATCGATTGCCTCGGTGGACGATTTTATGAAGGAACTGGAACGGACTCGGAGTGGAGAGTGGGCGATCTCCGACGAGTATTTGTCTTATTGTCTCATGGTCAGTTCCCCCATTGCCAGCACGCTTTCCTTTTTCGTTACAGGGAGCCAGCGCTCTAATCAGTAACTGCCACTTTCCCAGAACTGAAAGAGCGCCACCGGGGTCACCCACTGCGGCATCGTCTTCCTTCCGGATTCGCTGCCGCCTCCAAATCGAAAATACCTGGCCGGTCTGAATCTGATCCGCTTCTTTTGCGCTTAAGCAAGCCAAGAGCCAAAAGTTACGCGCGCCCTGGGATAGCACCGTCACCTTCCACCAATGACATCGGAGAGGTCGTCCGCTCATCGAGCAGCGTCTAGGCCAGCGCACCTTTGGAAGGGTTTTTGCCAAATCTTACGTGTAGCCGAATGATGTATTGCTGCTCAAGTCGGGAGATCAGCGACACCTCCTCCGCATTGACGAGAT
This sequence comes from Mesorhizobium loti, assembly GCF_001510895.1. Classification (GTDB taxonomy): domain Bacteria; phylum Pseudomonadota; class Alphaproteobacteria; order Rhizobiales; family Rhizobiaceae; genus Mesorhizobium; species Mesorhizobium loti_A. The sequence goes on from NZ_LPWA01000135.1 coordinate 40,449, forward strand.
AACAAAATCCATGGTATAGAACACCATACCTATCGGAATGGAGTTCCGCCTATGGCCGCCCCACCGCTATTCACGGCCTTCTGACTAGTAGAGTTTTCCCGCAACCAAATTGGATTCAATGTTCATGCAACTTCCCTCTAAAGCTGATGTGGTGATCGTCGGTGGCGGCATCATCGGCGCCGCAATCGCTTATCATCTACCAAAGGTTGGCATCCGCGATGCTGTGCTCCTTGAGCGAAAGAGGCTGACGTCCGGCACCACATGGCACGCGGCAGGTCAGATCTCGCGCCTGCGGCCGACCCCGGTGTTGACCGAACTCGCAAAATATGGACTGGAACTCATCCCGACCCTAGAAGAGGAGTCTGGGCAGGAGACCGGCTATAAGTCGAAAGACACGTATTCGATCGCCCTAAGCGAGGATCATCTGACTCTGCTTAAGCGAACATCTGCCTTTGGTGGATATTTTGGGGTGGACAGCCGTATTGTTACTCCTCAGGAACTTAAAGAAGGTTGGCCGCTGATTAACACTGATGGTGTTCTCGGTGCGCTTCATTTCACCGAGACAGGTCAGGTCAATCCGGTCGACTATACTATGGCTTTCACAAAGGCGGCGCAACGCAACGGTGTCCGCATCTTCGAAAATACTAAAGTCGAGGCACTTATTAAGCGTGGTGACCGTATAGTTGGCGTCGACACCGCCGCTGGTGTCATTGAAGCTAAAACGGTGATCCTGGCGAGCGGCATGTGGACAAGGGATCTTGCACGGGCCGTAGGCGTACATATACCCCTGCAAGCTGTTGAACACGCATATATCGTCACTGAACCCATTCCGGAGATTGATCCCGCGACACCGGGGCTTATCGTTCCGGAAGAGCGCTGCTATTACAAAGAAGACGCCGGTAAAATGCTGGTTGGCTTCTTCGAAGAGAAAGGAAAGGCGTGGTCATCGCGCGGCATTCCAGAGACGTCCGAGTTCGACATCTTGCCTGAAGACTATCAACAGTACGAGCGTGAATTAGCTGCCGCCGTGGGTCGTGTACCGCGGCTTGGGACAGCTGGAATAAAAACTTTTTTCGTGGGGGCGGAGAGCTTTACTGCTGATCGACGTTACTTGATTGGCCCGGCGCCTGAGGTGAAAGGGCTGTTTGTTTCGGCTGGCTTCAATTCGACCGGTATTATGGCGTCCGCCGGTATGGGCAAGGTCGTGGCGGAATGGATTGCTAAGGGCAATAGCCCGGTCGACATGCATCACTTTGCATTGACTAGGAACATGCCGTTCCAGTCAAATCGACATTATATTGCTGAGCGAGCCAGCGAAACGGTTGGCTCCTGGTTGAATATTCCCTGGGCGGCACGACAAATGACGACCGGTCGAGGCGTGCGCAGGTCGCCAATTTACGATGCTCAGAAGGCCACCGGCGCTCATTTCGGTGAGATCGCAGGGTTCGAAGTTCCGCTTTGGTATTCCAAAGGTGGCCAACTGAAGTTAGAGCCAAAGTTCGGCAAACAGCCTTGGTTCCCAATTGTCCGTGAAGAATCGTTGGCGCTCCGGGACGACGCTGGTCTGATTGATCAATCCGGCTATGGCAAGTTTACCGTCAGCGGCCGTGATGCACTTAAATACCTCAACCGGATTTGCGCTGCCGACATTGATGTCCCGGTTAATAAGGTTGTTTACACCGTCTGGCTAAACGAGAAGGGCGGCATCGAGGGCGACGTCACGGTCACACGCACGTCCGAGGACGAATTCTTGGTCGTCTCAAACATAACTTATCGTCGGGGAGATTTCGCTCGGCTGAAAGCCGACGTTCCCGCAGGCGCGAGCGTGTCTGTCCAAGATGTCACTAACTCCTTCGGTATGCTTGCCGTTATGGGCCCCAAGAGTCGAACATTGCTGCAAGAACTGAGCGACGACGACCTTTCAAGCGAGCGGCTTCCCTTCAGCTGGTCGGCTTCGATTGGGTTAGGACACATCACGGTACGTGCCGCACGGATAACGTTCGTCGGTGAACTTGGCTATGAACTCATGATTCCATCTGAAATGTGCGGCTATGCCTATGATTTGATAGCAGACCGAGGAAAGCAATACAGTCTTCGGCACGCCGGCAGTTTCTCGGTTAATGCGTGCCGCCTCGAACGTGGATATCGCCTGATGGGTATCGACATCGACGCTGGCGTCAACCCGCTAGCCGCGGGCCTGGGCTTTTCCATAGGTTGGGACAAGCCGAGCGACTTCATTGGGAGGGGGGCACTCGAATCGCTCAGAGGGAAGCCGATGCAGTCACGTCTTCTACAATTTGCTCTCCGCGGCGAGGACGTTCCGATTTTGCTAGGCGACGAGGTCATTTGGCGAAACGGCCAGGCAGTTGGGATTACCACGTCCGGTGATTGGGGGTTCCGCATAGATCGTTCTCTAGGGATGGGGTACGTCAATTGCGAGGACGGCGTTACCAAGGATTGGATCGAACAAGGACAATTCGAGATCGATTTCGCAGGCACGCGCGTTATGGCGGACGCACAAGTTGCCCCCTTCTATGATCCTAACGGCGAGCGCACTCGTCTCTAATTGACAGTAGATTCGCATGGTCACGAGGTGAGGAGGCTCGGCCACTCGATCTCGCCAGCGTGCCGCGTCTGGCAACGGCGAGATCGTCGAGCACGCCAACCGGAGGCTTTTTTATCGCTTGCGAAATGAATGGGCCCTGACATTTTCTCTCGCAGATTCTCTGCCCCTAACACTTGGGCAAGGAGTAGCCAACTCTCATGTCTAGAATATCCATTGGCG
>NZ_LPWA01000136.1 GCF_001510895.1 Mesorhizobium loti
TTGTTGAAATCGTTAGCGAAAAATCGGGGCCGTTTTAACGCCTAAACCTAACCGCCACATGACATTTTGCCGTTTGAAGTCGGGAAGTAAAAGCGACAGTTGGTCCGCTTAGATGAGCGTTTGGCGCATTCGCCGGTGCGCGAGGGCTGGATCGAGCGCTCGCATTTCCACGACGCCGTCGCCGCCCTCTGGATAGAGGGCGAGCTCGTGCACCTCGAGGACCTTGTATTCCGGGACGCGGAGATGGACCAGCGGGTTTCGACCCACGAGCTCACCCGGGCGCACGCGGTTGTGCGCAAGCGTCGCCGTATTCTATCGCAGCAGCGCGACTGGGCGCTCGGCCGCGAGGGGCTTCGCGAGTTGACCGGCCGGGTCGGTACGCCGGCGGCGCAGGCTGAAAGCGCCCGGGAAGGGGAGGGGACGCCAGCGGTGCCCGACAACGAAGACCTGTGGGAGGAGCCTGAGGCCGATCGGTTGGCCGAGGAGTTCGCGGAGATCGACGCGTTGCTGGCGCGATCGTCACAGGTGATCAGTGGTGCCGTTGTTCCATCGAGGACGGCGCCGCAAGGCGACGAGCGTCTTTCCGTCCTCTACGACCTAGATTGGGACGAGGACGCACGCCTTGCCGAATGGCGGCAGGTGGTCGATCGGACGCGGGGACTGCCAACAGTACTGCGAGCCGCGCTGGCCCTCGACGCTTGGACCGACATCGAGGTGCTGCAGCGCGGCGAATGGATCGGGGGATTGCTGGCTGGAGCACTGCTGCGAGAGGAGGGTGCCACAGTGAACCATCTCGCCTGCCTGCATCTCGCTCCCAGAAGGTTCCACGCGAGCGCCGTCGATCGCGCGTCCGCACCGAGCGTGTGGCCGCGCTCCTCGATGCGATCCGCGAGGCAGCCATCGCTGGAGCGAAGGAGCACGATAGGCTTCTGCTCGCCAGAGAGCGGATGGAGCGTGTGCTGCGTGGCCGCCGCGCCAGCTCGAAGCTGCCCGCACTGATGGGGCTCGTGCTCTCGCGGCCGTTGGTTTCCACGAGCATGGTCCAATCGACGCTGAAGGTGTCTCGACAGGGCGCGCTCGACCTGATCGGAGCGTTCAGCCTGCGCGAAATGACGGGCAAGGAGAGCTTTAGGGCCTGGGGAATCGTTTGATGACTCGCCGCTTGACGGAGCGGAGCGCGGTCACGGCATTTCCACCAACTGTGACCAGATCAACCTGTAGAGCTCTGCCTGGTGGAGTGCGTCGCGAAGCGCATCGTGGGTGCCCGCGGAGGTCGGATGTAGCCTGTCGGCAATCCTACTCGAACGTGTATCGCCCCATCGACAGCCCGTCGCTCCCATGTAGAGGGCCTTGATATCAAGAGCCGTGAAGCCGAACGGGTTGCTCTCCGTGAAACGGAGAAAATAGTAGTTCACGAAAGACCAGTCGAATGGGGCGTTGAATCCGACAAAAATGGGTGAGCCGTTCGTTCCGGCAACCTCAGAAACCCATTTTGCGAAGGCGCGCATAGCCGCTTCTGGGTCGAGCCCGCTCTGCGCAAGATCGTCCAGCGAGAAACCACTCACCTCGAGCGCCTTGGGATCGAAGTTCCGGTTGACCGGCTTCAACTCGCAGGAAAAGGTTTTGTCCGGCTCGAAAACCGAGCAGGCTCCGATCGACAACAGGCTGAACTCGCCGGGGATCGGTCCGGCCGTCTCCACATCAACCGAGAAAAAAACCTCGCGTTTGTTGGTCATGCGATTAGCGGCTCCGCAGGGACAAGGGGCGGGCGGTTTCGGATGGCCTGCCAGTGGTCCCGAAATGCTCGGCGTCTATCCTCTACCGTTCCGCCAGTCTTCCAGTGCAGACCTGAGAACGTGGTGATGTCGAACGGCAGGCTCGCGCCTTCGCGCATCATCACCATCGTCGGCAGCCCGCGACCAAGCGCGTAGCCCAGTTCGAGGAAACAGTTCGGCCGCGCGCCGGTGAGGTCGGCGAGGACGACAGAACTACGATGCAGTTTCGCGAAGATCTCCTCGTCGATCCGGGCGTGGTCGTAGGCCTGGCGACCGTCGATCACGATCAGACGGTAGCCCAGTTCATCTTCGATCACTGGCTTCACGACGGTGTCGAAGAAGGTCTGTACGTCATTGTAATCGGGCAAATCGGGGTTCAGTAGCCGCACCGCAAACGCTCTGGGCCGCTCGAGCGATTCCAGCAAGTCGATCAGCACTGCCACGCGGTCGGCGACGGACTGCCGCTTTGGGAAACGGATACGGTTGATCCAGTCATGGGAATCGCCGTCTTCGGCAACTTGGAACAGACGACGGCTTTGGCTGCTGGTGAGGCCAAAATTATAGAGCCGTCGCGCGCCCGTTGATTCTGAGCAAAGCGCGAGGTTCAGCGGCACGACCGGCTTGCCCGCATCGTGATACAGGTTGGCCAGATAGAGCACGCCTTCCGTGCCGCCCAAGGCTACAAGGATGTCACCAAAGCGCGCCTGAGCCTCCATCCGCTTGCTGTTCATGTTCCAGTGCGCGGCGCTCTCGATCTTGATCAACTGCGAGCCACGCAGTTCGTCCCAAAGGCCCTCGTATTCCGGCGGGATCTGGTCCTCATTCTTGTGGTGTTGTACGGCGACCGCGAGAGGGGCCGGCGCGTTGGCAGGGCGCAGCACCAGGTTCTCTTTGATCGTCCTCCAGATGAGCCAGTCGAAGCAGATCGGCATTCCGTCGGCTTTGCGCAACGGTTCGGCATCGACGGGAACAACGAAGTTGGCCCCCCGCCTGATCAGTTCCTTGACCAGCACCGCGACCAGCTCGCGGGCCGCAGCGACATCGGCTGTGGGCGCGACAGCCAGGTCGTCTACAACGCTTCCGGAAATGTGGATGCGCCTGCCGAGCAGGGGAGACCTCGCCATTACCTGTCCTCCATCACCGGGGATGCCTGGAGCGATGCGGCGACCGACTTCAGATGATCGAACTGAAGCGGCTTGTCAGGATAGGCCTTGGCGAGCGCGGCGGGATAGAGCCGGGTCCGGATGTCCGAATAGGTCCAGGTCGGATGGCTGCCGCGGGGGCCGGTGATAACGACGAGTTCGGCGAGCTCAGGCGCAGACAGTGCCAAGCCTGCAAGGTCCATTTCGAACAGCTGCCGGCGCTCGCCGTCGGAAGGCCGCTTGAATTCCTCTACGATCGCGGCCCTCCGGCGCAGTGCGGCATCGAGCACCGAGAGACGGTTGGTGCAGAGGATGACGACAATGCGACCACCATACTGGCGCAGGTCGTCGACACCCTGAATGAGCGTGTTGACCGCGACCTTGTCCTCGTGATGGCTATGATCCTGCGAGCGCGAGGCGCCGAGGCTGTCGCCCTCGTCGATGACCAGAATGGCCCGGCGGTGTTTTCCCGCTGACTGAATGACCCGACGGAACGCTTCGGCAATCAGCGTGCCCATCTCGCCCACCATGCCGCCGCCGCGGACGCGGTTCGACAGCTTGAACAGGATGGAATCCTCGCTTCTTGCCTCCGCCACCAGCCGGTTGGCGATGCACTCGGCCATCGCAGTTTTTCCAGTTCCGACGTCACCGTGAAAGATGACCAGCGGATACTGCTCGGCCACGAGCTCAGCGATAGCGAGCTTGCCACCGTGGTGTCGTCGGTTCCACTCAGCTAAGCCGCCGACATTGAGCAGGAGGCGGAGCTGATCATGGACGCGGGCATAGCGCGCATCAAATCCGAGAAGCGTCTTTTCCCTTTTGATCAGCGCTTCGCTGGGGAGGGGCGTCTCGCTGTCGAAAATGCTTGGCTGGCTCACGCTGCCCAATCCTTCCTCTGCACGCCATAGGCGTTGCTGATATAGTTGCGGCCACCGGAAGACGTCAGCGACGAGTGGCTGGTGTCGTCGGACGACGGGACCCAGCCGATCGTCAGCTTGCTCTTCATGGCCTCGCGCGCCGCGCTGGTATAGGCGTCGGTATAGCTGAGGATGATGCGCAGGTAGGCTCCGGACACCTTCGGCCAAAGCACCCCGCCAGGCCGGCTCGTGGTAAGCGCCCCGGCGTCGGTATCGACGTCGAAGCGAACGGCCTTGACCTCGGTCCCATTGCTGAAGAGGGTCACGTCGACCCACGCAAGATAGCCGGCCTTCGCCAACACCTCGATGTCATGGGCATAGTCGGCGGCCTTCGTGGGGGTCCAGGCTCCGGTGCTATCGGCGATCATGACAAGGTCAGCTTTCACGCGGCGAACGACATTTTCGATGTCGACGACGGTGTAGGTGGCCGAGGCAGTTCTCGTCTGGCTCATTTCAGTCCCCTGTTTTGAAGCGAGGGCCGAAGAGTTCCTTCCAGACCTCATTGTCGTTTTCGGCGGATGCGAAGTTGGCGGCTTCCCAGGCAGCCTCCGCTGCCGCGACGATCTCAGTGCGCTCGGCTTCGGAGATCCTGCTCGTCACGTTGTTCAGGCTGTAGACGGGATCGAGGATGACCACCGGGTCGCAGAACGTTCCGAACGGGGCCGTGTTCTCCGGAAAACGGATCTGATCCTTGAGGCCCGACTGGGCGATATAGAGCAGGAAATTCCGGAAGCGCTGTTCGATGGACCCGCCATTGCCCTGAGTCTCAAGGACGTGCGCCATGATCAGCTCGATGGCGAAGGACTTGAGCGGCTTGAGCTCAGCCTGATTGCGCCATTTCTTCGCCAGCCGAACGAGCGTTCTGAAGTCGCCGTCCTGGTCCTTGCGATCCCGGACGAACTTGATCTGGCAAGGTGCGCAGGTCTGGAGCTTCGAGCCGTCATGGATGTCGAACTGCCAACCATAGCCGGGCCGGCTTTCGTCCTCGATCACCGGCACGATGTCGACGCTCAGACCCGTGCCAACGAAGGTCACGGTTGCCGCCTTGCGCTGGATCTCGAAATCCTCGACTGACTTGGTCGGATAAACTTTGATGAGGAGCTGGTAGATCGTGTCGTTGAGGCTATCGAGCGTTTCCTGGCTAGCATCCCGACCAGAAATGTAGAACACGACATCCACATCGACCGGGTCAACGCTGGTCTTGCGCAGGATCGTATACTTCGCGAAAGACCCTGCCTTCACCACCTTCGTTATCTTGATCTCGGTCTTGTCCTTGACGCTCTTGCGCAGTTCATCGATCAGACGATCGACCTGCTCGTGATATTCCTTCCGTTTGTCCGCAGGCAGGCGCAGGACGTTGCTGTCGTAGTAGCGCAGTTCCGTATTGCTGAGACCCATGGCCCCCCTTCCTTTCCACCCAGGTTCCTGCCGGCCACACCAGCAGAATCCCACGCCATCGTGGTCACCACATTCGGTTTACAAATGATCCCCGTGGCGACGCTCGTTGTCGCATATGGGAAGCCAGCAGCGCGATTGCAAGGGGTTTTGGTTTACAGAATTCTATCTATATAGTACATATGGAAACCGCTACCAAAATGGAGGCTCTCATGATCGGAAACAAGCTGAAAGTGGCCCGATCAGCATCGGGCCTGTCTCTGCGTGCGCTCTCCGATGCAATTGGCGGCATCGTATCGGCCCAAGCCATCGGCAAATACGAGCGAAACGAGGACATGCCGAGTTCGCACGTCCTGATTGCACTGGCAAAGACGCTGAACGTGTCGGAAGAATATCTGCTCAGCGAGGACGAGATCGCCCTGGAGGGTGTCGACTTCAGGAAGAAGGTAGGAGCGTCGTCGAAGGAAGAGGCTGTGCTCGAAGCGCGAGCCATTCACATGCTCGAGCGCTATCTCGCCGTCGAGGATATGCTGCAGTTGCGCAGTGTCGAATGGGAGCAGCCCCGAAGCTCACCGCATCCGGTCGCCGACATTCGGGATGCCGAGGACGCCGCTCGTTCAGTTCGTGATGATTGGGGGCTCGGCAACGATCCCATTCCGCAGCTTGCCGAATTGCTGGAAGAGCGCGGCGTCAAGGTTCTGTCGCTTGATCTTGACGATGTCGATGGTCTCGCAGCCAAAGTCAGGCGCAAGGACCGTTCCGCTGCGCGCGTCATCGTCGTCAAGCGAAGCACGTGGTCGGAGCGAAAACGCTTCAATCTGGCTCACGAGCTCGGGCACATGGTCATCGCTCCAGGTGAAGGTGTGGATGTCGAGAAAGCGGCTCATCGCTTTGCAGGCGCCTTTCTAATGCCCGCCGACGTCCTGCGCGCCGAGATTGGCGCACACCGATCCTCGATCAGCATCGGTGAGCTTGTCGCACTCAAGAAGCGCTTCGGGGTGAGCATCCAGGCAATCGCCTATCGATGCAAGGACCTCGGCATCATCAGCCAGGCAGCCTTCGTCCGCCTCTTCAAGATATTTGCGGAGCGCGGATGGAGAACTGCGCCATTTGAGGAACCGGAGACGATGGCGCCGGCGCTCGAGGAGCCGAAGCGTTTCGAGCGGCTTTGCTATCGGGCGCTCACCGAAGGAGTGATCGGTGAATCGCGTGCCGCGGAGTTGCTTGGCATCTCCGTTCGCGAACTGGACGCCAGGCTGGACCAGGTGGCGGCTTGATCGGTGCCTGTTCTTGTCTCCGACACCTCGGTCCTGATCGACCTCGAGCGAGCGCAACTCCTCGATGACTTGTTCCGTCTGCCCTTCGAGTTCGCGGTCCCCGACCTGCTTTATGCAAGGGAACTGGATGGCGTGCTTGGCGATCGACTCCTGGGACTTGGACTAAGGGTGGAAGTCCTGTCGTCAACGGAGCTCAGCACAGCGACGGTGGTCCGGCGGCAAAACATCCGGCTTTCCGTGCCCGATGCATTCGCCTTCGCGATCGCGCACTCAAGGCGATGGACCTTGCTCACGGGCGACGGCACCCTGCGCGAGCTGGCAGTCGCGGAAGCCCTCGACATGCATGGAGTGCTCTGGCTGTTTGATCAGTTTGCAGATGGAAATCATGTGCCTTTCAATCGGCTCCATCGCGGATTGACCGCTCTATTCGAGCACCCGCGATGCCGGCTTCCCGCGGCAGAAGTCCGACGTCGTTTGCTTCGGTTCACAGACCCAAACTGATCGCACGGCGACGCGAGGGCTTGAAGCAAGAAAGTGCCACCGCTGGTTTATCATCTTGGATCTGCGCCTTTGCGCTACATCTTTAAGCCGCCCGTGGCATCTTTGTCGCAGCACAGTCGACGCCCGAGATGGAATATCGCGGTCATCCCAGAACTCCGTGGCCGATCAGATGACGAGCACTACGCCGCGCACAGGGAGCCCGGTAGCCCTGGAAATCGCGAGTGCATAAAGCCTCACCTGCCTAAGGTGAGCGTCTGGCAAATGCTCGAACTCACGGTCAGTCTTGAAGTCGACGACCATCCACCCGTCAAACTCTGGAGTGCGTTCCCGGAAAGCGAGATCGACAACGCCCTCGACGATCGTGTGGTCGTCAAATTCGAGCGTGACAGGTGTTTCTCTGCGAATGTCCGTAGCCGCAACGCTGGATGCGCGGCGCAGGATCGGATGCTCGAGAGTTCGGCGCACTGTGTCCGTGACTGCGCCGACCTCCTCCGCAGTCGCGCCCAGCATGCGCCCATTCGCCGAAGCCAGCCGTGCTACCTCTGGTGAATCGCTATCGAGCGTCGTCGCCGCGATGATGGTGTGAGCAAGCGCCCCGAACCGCCGGCCCCCCGGGCGGTCGGCTTCACCGCGAGCCACATGCTCCACCGTGACCTCGATGCCGGTCTCCAGAGAGACCTCAACGGCTTGGCTTCTCACCCTCGAGGTAACCGTCTCCACCGACAACGAAGGGTGCCCGGCACGGGCGATCAGTGCGTCACGCTCAGCCCGCCAGGCAGCATAGGCGCGTTCGCTTTCGGCTGCTGCTTCGGCGTCGTCTGACGCCAGCAGTCGTTCATGCCGGAGCGCGGCGAGCTCGTCGACCTCCAGTTTGAGTGTGGCTGGATCCCACCACACCACCGCAGGCCTCTCCGGCCCATCGGGATAAAGACCTGGCCGCACTGAGCCGCCCGGTGGAACTCTACCGTTCGGCCCGCGCTCGATCACGCTGTCGTCGCCAAACTCCGGACAGCCAGGCGCCGGAATGCCGGAGCGTCGCTCGGTATCCGCAGGGTAGAGCAGGGAATTGAAGAGATCGAGCCAACCCTCGATGGGTTCGTCACCACAAGTGGGAACAACGAGCAATTCCTGGGCTCGCGTTGCGGCCACATAGACGACCCGGACATTCTCGGCACGTTCGCGCGCGAGTTCGAGTGCATTGGCTTCCTGCAGTTCGATCGGTGCGGCGCCACAAAGACGTTCGAGCCACACCGAGCGTTTGGGATCGATGTGCCGCGAGGCGGTGCGGCGGGTCGTCTTGTACGTCGGATCAGCCAGGATCACGACTGGAAATTCCAAGCCCTTCGCCTTGTGTACCGTCATGACGCGAACACCCTCGGTGCCTTCCTCGACGATCGGCGTCTCATTGGTCTCTCCGCCTTCCGCCTGAGCCTCCATCCGCTCGACGAACGCACGGAACGAAGATGCCTCGCCTTCGAAACGGCGGGCCATGTCAATCAGGCGCTGGCAGTTGGCGAGCGCCTGCTCACCATTCTGCCATAAGGCGATGCCGGCATGGGCGCGAACGGCGTGCATGAACATCGTGATGGTTTGCGCGATCGGTCGTCGGTTCCGCCCTTGGTGCAGGTCGCGCAAGAGCGCAAGGGCGTCGATGACCTCGTGAGCGTCGGGATTCACGCTCTCCTTGTCGAGGCGGCGCATTGGATCGAGGCGGCGCCGCACCACGGTGCCGTCCGCTGTGCTCTCCTGACGAAAGATGAGAAGCGCCTCGTCGCTGATCGAGAAGAACGGTCCTCGCAATGTTGCGAAGACTTTTAGTTCGTCGTCGGGCCATTCGATGGCCGCGACAGCGGTCCGCAACGCGACCACTTCCTCCCGATCATGAAAGGAGCGGCCTCCCATCAAAACGTGCGGCACATGCCTTGCTTCGAGCGCTCGAAGGTATGGTTTCGCAAGGTCCTTATCGAAGCTGCGCAGGCCTCGGAAGAGTATCGCGATGTGGCGCGGTTGAAGGTCGACCCGGCGCTCTTTCTCCTCGACCTGCCAGTGGCTGTCATTGACAAGCCAGTTCACAAAAGCCGCCACCGCATCGGGGAGAGAGTCCGCGATGCGGCCAGGATTGACCTTGCCGTAGTCTGCGTAGGGACTGGGCGCGGGCAGGGCGACAATCGTCGGGCGTTCGGTGATGTCGGACCGGTAAGGGCGTAGGGGCACATACTCGGCGGCATCTTCGTCCTCTGCCATGGCGCGGGCAAAGGTCGTATTCACCAAGAGCTGGATCGAAGGTGGAGCCCTGAAGCTCGTGCTGAGACGCAGGAGTTGAGCACCCAAACCGCAGAGTCGGTTTTTATGTTTTCATAAAGGCTGACATCTGCACGGCGGAACCGGTAGATCGCCTGCTTGGGATCTCCGACCACAAAAAGCTTGCCGGCCACCGGCCGCACGGACTGCCAATCGACGTTGTCGGGATCGTCGGAGGCGAGGAGCAGCAGGATCTCTGCCTGCAGGGGGTCCGTGTCCTGAAACTCGTCGACGAAGAAATGACGGAACTTATCTTGCAACGTTCGTCGCACGACCCTGTCGTCGCGCACGAGGTTTCGAGCCTTGATGAGAAGATCGAGGAAATCGAGCGTACCCACTCTCGCCTTCAGCTCATCGTACCCCGCGACCGCCTCTCTTAGTGCAACGTGAAGGAGAGGAGCTAGGTCGGCTTCGCATGCCGCGACAAAAGATTGGAGTGCCGCCCTCACAGCATCGCGACGGTCCAAGACCTCCGCATGGGAAAGACTGCCATACAGCGTTTTGGGAGATCCCTTGTTCTCCCATCGCTTGTATCTGCGCTTGTTTGTCGAGAGCTCCCGAAGCTCGGCTTCGAGGCCATCATAATCTCGCTCTTGCACCCCCTCGAGGCGCGTGGCCTCCCGCACGAAGACCGCAATGTCGCGCAGACATTGAGTGAGGTAGTCGTCCGGCCAGGAGCTCTCGTGCGCTATAAGGCCAGTCTCGGCGAGCTGTTCCAGGAGCACATCAATGGCGGCATTCCGGTCAAACGGATCTCGACGCCATCCGGTGGGAAAATCGCGATGCTCAAGCAGGCCGTGCATTGCGGCGCGCAGCTGATCCTGCGGTGGATTGTTGCCCGACCGGCGCCTCAGAATGCGACGCGGTCCTTCCGGCGGATCCGCCAGTATCTTTTGCAACCACCGGTCAAATGCCTGGTCAGCAAGCGTCTGTGATTCCTCTTCGGACAGCAATTTGAAAGCAGGATCGACGCCTGCCTCCAGTGGCCGTTCCCTCAGCAGGTCGCCACAGAACGCATGGATCGTGGAAATGCGGGCTAGCTCCAGCTCCTCAAGTGCCCGGTCGAGCCTTGACCTTTCGACCGGGTCAACCGCCGCCCGTCGCGCCTTTTCTATCTCGAGGCGCAGACGGAGCTTCATTTCGCCCGCGGCAGGCTCGGTGAACGTCACGGCAACAGTGCGTGCGAGCGTGCCCACCCCGAGACGGACCATCGAAACAATGCGCCCGACAAGGGCAGTCGTCTTGCCAGTACCTGCGGCCGCTTCGACGAAGAACGTTGTTGCGAACTCAGTGGCGATAGCCTCGCGCTCAGCTGCATCGTGGAGTTTCACCGGTGGATCAACATTGAGGGTCATTTGACGTCCCTCAAACTCGTAAGGGGTCTCAATCTCTCTTGCGGCTTGCGCGCGACGCGGAGTTCCTCATAGGGACCGCAGACCGCGCGATAATCGCATCGGTCGCACTCGCCTTTGGCTGGCGCGGGGGCAAGAAACGGACTCTCTAGCGCCGTCTTGATGGTCGTTGCGACATGGGTGGCAGCGTCCCGGGCAAAATCATCGAGCTCCACGAGGACTTCGGAGAAGCCTCCGGTCGAAGTCGAGAAGTAGAGCCGGCCACCCACCACATCCTGGTTGAACAGCTTTTCAGCAGCGAGAGCATAAAGCACTGGTTGCAGGGTTTGGCCGCCGTTGATCACCTGATCGGATTTCGCCGTGGCCTTGCCTGTTTTGTGGTCGGTTACTCGAAGCAGGCCCGCCTGCTGGCGCTCGACAAGATCGATCGATCCTCGCAGACTGATGCCGCAATCCAGAAGCACCGGCTCGTCGACTGAGGCCGGGTCCCGATCATGAGGGTCGCCTCCACGATCTTTGAGACCAAAGGCAAACTCAAAATGAATTGGAACAAAGCCGGACGTGTCCTCACTCCATCGTCGGAGCCATTCCCGCATGTCGCCGCGAATGGCTGAAACGCCGTTCTCCCAGACGCGCTCAATGGCAGGCGCGAACTCGTCGCGGTATCTGCCTGCCACTGCGGCAATGATTGCGTCCAGCTCAAGATACGCTTGAGCGAGATTGTTCGATGCGACAGGGAGCATGCCCTTGTCTCGAAGCTGCCCGAGAAGTTCGAAGTGGATATCGTGGATCAGCGATCCGCGCTGCAGCGGGTCAAGGACGTCGACCGAGACCGGGACTTCGCGCGGCGACAGGCCGTGGATGGCCTTGAGAAAGAAGCGATAGGGGCATTGCGCGTAAGCTTGGAGCGACGTGGGCGAATAGCTCCGCTGCGCAAAGCCATGCGGGTCGAGTGCACCACGTGTGGCGGGCCCCGCGACGAGCAGGCCGTCAGCTGGCGTCCAACTGCGCTTCCAGCGCAGGAATCGGTTGCGCAAGGCGCGCGCGAGGTGCCGATTGGCAGTCACTAGATACCGGGCTGCCCCGGTGGTCTCCGCTCTCCCCTTTGTCAGGTCGGCCAGTACCGAAAGATCATGCTCGGCATCATCGATGGCCGCCTTAGGATCAAGCGGAGCGGGCCAGCCCAGTCGGCTCTCTGATGCCGCTTCAGCGCGACGTCCCAACTCGGCGAAGTCGGGGAGGCGACCTTCCGCAGCTCGAAGAGCTTCAAGAGCATAGAATGAGGGGACGCGAGGGCGCGCCTGATCGAGGTCGATACGCGGAAACGAAAGGCAAACTCTTTTCTCGGCCGCTCCTATGGCTAGCCCCAGGGCCACGCGCTCATTCTCGAGGCGGCTCGGATTGGTTGCGAGGTCTTGATCGAGCTGAACGCGCTTCACATCGAGCAGGAGAGGCTCCTCAATGATCTTTTGCGGGAACATTTTTTCGGCCATGCCCGGCACGAAAACAGCGTCGAATGAAAGTCCGCGCGCTGCCTCGATCGGCCCAATGAATACGCAGCCATAGCGCGAGGTCGTAGGTGGGGTGAATGTCTCGAGCAGCAGACCGCGCAGCACGCCAAGTACGTCGTTCACGCCGACGGGACCCGCGTCAGACATTGGCGCCAATTCAGCAAGGATGGACAAGATTCGGTCGGGGCGGCGGATCGATCGCGTCGCGAGCGCGGACAGAGCTTCCAGCCAGACACCCCAGGATGCACTCGAAGGCAGGGCGGCGAGCTCCGAAATCAAAGGCAGTGCGTAAGCGGAGAAATGCTTGATTTCCTCGAACGCTCGTGCCGCACGATCGGCACCGGATTCGTCATCTTCTTCCTGTTCAGCGGCGAGCCGCAGCCCATTCTCGAGCCCTTCGAGCCGACGTCGCCATCGGTCCAGCCCGCCGATCACCGCAGCATCGACAAGAAGGCGCTCCCAGCGCCAAGGAGCGCGCAACGAGCCGCTTACCACCGGGCGATCAACACCGCCTTCGTCGTCTGTCTCCTGAGCTGGGGATGACGGGACCGCGGTACCCGACGCGAGGACGGCTTCCTCGTTGTCCGGTGCCACCCAGGACTCCGCCTGCGGCACAGCCTGCGGGGGGGTGCCGTCCACCTCTGCGTCCGGAACCTGTCCGAGAGCGAGATATTCGGCAAACTGCTGAGCCGACAGATTGTCTGCTGCGCATTCCAGAAGCGCGCAAAAGGCTCGCCCGCTGGGGTCCGGCCGAACGGCACCGCGAGCAAAATGCACCGGGACATCCGCTCGCGCAAACGCCTCTGCGAGATGCGCGCGATAATCTGCAGGCGAGCGCAACAGTACGGCCATTCGATCGAAGCTGAGGCCGGTGTCCGCGAGCGCGAGGACCTGGCGAACGATCTCGACGCACTCGCGGTTCTCGCCCGGTGCTGAGAAAACTTCGACGATGCTGGCATCTGCCGGCCGAGGTGCCGTGTCGCGCCCATTGAAGAGGTTACGCTGAAGGTTGGAGAGCAGGCTCTCCCCCTGCTCAGGGGTGCCGTCTAGGTCGTCGCAAGGTACGCCCAAGCCGACGCGTACCTTGGCAGCGCTCTCCGTGTCGCTGCCCGGTACTGTGACCAACATCGCAGGCGCGACGCTGGCGATCGTGCTGATTAGTTGAAGCTCCCCCTTATTGCTCAGAGGCAGATCGAGCAGAACGATAGGCATCCCTGCGAACCGATGCAGGCGCTTTTGCAAGGCCTCATCTGCGAGTGCGAGCAATCGCGCGAGATCGCAGTATCGCTTTTCAGTGAGCTCCGCCTCGTAGGCTCCAACGATCGGGGCAAGGTCCGGCGCGATCGTTGAAAGAGCATCGGAGTTAACGCCGGCGAGGCGAAGCTCGCTGAGCATGTCGACGATGGAGCCGTGAAAGCCTGGAGTGCCCGCGACGGATTGGTAGACACCAAGTTTGCCCTTGCCCCGAAGGCGATGAATCAAGCCGGTGACCATCGCATCCATCGAGACTCGACTGATCGGAACAAGCTCATGCTGAGCGAGCAAAGGCCCGGCGACGGCGCGAACGAACTGCGCCCAGCTATGGCGATGCCAACCGAATGACACACCATTCGTTCGCGCAGCATTGCGAGCGAGTTCACCCGCCGCAGCGAGCGTGGCACCGACGATCAAGACCTCCTCGTCCTTGCCCCGCTCACGAAGCCAGTCCCGGGCATGCCCAAGCCGCCGCCCAGCCGACACGGACATGATGACTTTGGTGCTCATCGCTTCCGGTCACCCTCAGATACAGCTCCGTCTAACCTAGTGGATGGTCCCGCGGATCGGGCGTGAGATAGCTCTCAAGCGCCTCGATGCTCGCCATAACGTCGGTGAAAGCGGGCGGCGTTCCGAAGATCATCGCCGACATCCGCTCGTAGTCCGCGGCGAGCTTGGCGCGCATGTCTTCCGTCGGAACCAGGCGATAGCTGCCGGGTACCGCGCGGTCGTAGCGATGATCGGGTGCGCGGAACATCAGCTCCTTGTGCTGTCGGCAGGCTTCGGCGAGCTCGCGCAGCGATGCCGTTGCGATACCGTAGTCGGGATGTGTCCATATCTGATGGACGTCGTAGTAGTGACGCGAGTACCGGTTGAGGTCGGGCACGGGCCGTTCGGGATTGGCGTCCTGCCGACGCTTCTCCGTCATCTCCGTCATTGCATGCAGGATCAGGACCTTCTCCCAGAAGGTCCGCTCCGGCTTGACCGTGGTCACGTTCCGAACGGTGAGGTCCGCCGGTTCCGGCATCTCGGAAGCGATGTAGGGCACGATCTCCCGCGCCTCAGTCGGCTCGGGATCGGGACGCGCACCGCCCTCGATGCGGACGGCGGCCTGGACATAGCTGTTCGCGGACTCGAATACGCTTCTGTAGCCGACCACGAGAATGTCGAGCGCGTCCTTGTTGCGGTAAAGATCAAAGCCGAAGCCCAGCGAAAAATGTCCACGCCGCTCGGCCGCTTCCTCGACAGAAGCGATCTCCCTTGTCAGCATGTCTCTGAGCGGTCCAGAGATGTATTGGCGCGCCGCCTCGTCCACTTTCTCGGCGAGCGCGCGTTGCTGCTGATTGACGGAGGGCAGGGCGGCTATATCGGCTTCCAGCGGAACATGAAGATCGGCCTTGTAGATGCCGATGTCGATGTCTTCGGAGAACCGGCGGATCAATCCATACGCCTTGCTCAGGCTGGTGCCGCCCTTGAAATAGAGCCCTATCGGATCGTCGCCGCGACGGTTGAACAGGAAGTCGAGCACCCAGCAGACATAGAGATCCTTTTCGACATTGGCCGCCTGGGTGCCCAAATGGGCGGCTGCCGCCTCGAAGAGCGCGCGGCGTTCATCGACGCTGGAGCGGAGGATCTCAATGAACGTCTGCTGCATGATCGCCCTTCGCCGTTTCCGACGCCGGCGCGCTTTCGGTTTGATCCTCGGCGATCCGGCGCGTGATGGTCTCGACCAGCGGATACATCCAGGCGGGGACCGCGTGAATATTCTCGCGCAGGTCCTCGGCGATCCTGTTTTGATCGGGATTGCGTGACAGGTAGCGGACGATGCCGTTGACGGCTGCCTCGAGGCTCGATCGCTCATCCCGAAACCATGCCAGCGCCTGGACCACCCGCATCGCCGGCCGCCCCGCCCAGAACGCCGTCTTGGCGGAGATGCGCTTGAAATCGAGCTTGTAGATCACCGGCGTCGTCGCCTTCGGATCGCCGGCGTTCGCCTCGATCTCGATTGTTCGAGGGTAGGTATCGGCATGAATCGTCGAGCGCGCCGGCACCGCCGTCGTCAGGCCGAGATCGTTCGCGGCGGTCATCCCGTCGACAAGGACGCGCAGCTTGTCGCGCCGTGCAATGGCGTCGACGAACGAGGCGCGCGGCGGAAACACCATCTTGCCGGTCAGCTTGCTGACGCTGGGCTTGTCGTAGAGGCCGCGATAGGGACGGCGGATGTCGCCGCGCCGGGTCAGTCGCTGCAGCGCCTTCTCGACGGCGTTCGGTGTGCCGATATCGAGAAAGTCGGCGCGCGACCACACGCCGGACGGCGCCGCCTGGGTGATCCGGTCGTGAATGCGGTCGAGCGTGTCCGAGGTCGGGTCTGGCATGTGAGTCACCGTTTCTGACCGAAGATTATATATAAAAATTGGTCAGTAGCAATCGGTGTCGGCGTGCTGACCAGAATTTGTATTCAAACTTTGGTCAGCGTCCCGCCCAATTCCTTCCCCGACGTTGTGTCGTCAGCGATCGCAATCGGCGTTGCGGAGTGAAGGATCCGCCTGATGCGTTTGATGTGATCACCATCGGCGGCAGCTATGCGGAATGGCGGTCGCCTTGCAGTTGCTCCGCGCGCGCCACCATGTGCTCGTGGTCGACGCCGGTCGGCGGCGCGATCGTGTTGCAAGCCCTTCACATGGCCTAGGCGTGGTCCGGCATCCGCCATCGCCGCACCTGGTCGATCGAGGTCGGGTTGCCGCGTCAAAACAGCATCAGCTCCGGTGACGGCTTCGCCGCGTCGCTGCGGATGACGGTGCCTACGAACGACTCTTCGATCTGCTTGCGCTTCGCGGCCGGCCAGCCCTCGAGATGGGCCGGCGACACGAAGAAATTCTCGGCGCGGTCGACGATCATGTGCGAGAGCGCGAGAAGACGCTCGTCCCCGCCCTTCAGGAAGACCGGCGCGACATAACGCCGGGCCTGGCCGGACTGCTCCTTCGGATAGCTGACAATGACGGCGGTTTCCGTTGCCGATGTCGGGATGACATTGAGCGTCACGCCCGCGAAGCGCTTGCCCCACTGCCTGTCGTCGACGGAAAAGAAGGAGGACGAAGCCAGCACTGGCTTGCGATGCTCGATCACGAAGGTCGAATGGCAGATTTCCGCAAACCGCTCCTTCACCAGCGGCCGATCGTAGAATTCGAGGCGATGCTTCCACACGCCCCAGGCCTTCATCATGTGCCCGGTCGCCTCCATCATCGCCGCCGACGGCGCGTCCTTGGGAACGACGCCAGTCGCGATCTGCCGCTGCAGCGTCGTCTGCAGCCGCATCGCCGCCTCCATCACGACGTGGAGCTCGCGTGTGACCGACCGGTAGGCGATCAGGAACAGCTGCTCTTCATCCTTGAGCGACAGCGGCCTGGTGTCGATCGGCTTGAAGATGTCCGTGTCGTGATGCCCGCAGAAGCCCGGAAACGTCGAGGCCTGGTTGCGCCCGGCCTTCTCGAAGGCGCATTGCGGGGCGCCGTTCCTGACCCGCATGCGCATCTCGTAGACATGGTTGTCGTCGGCGATCAGGCCGAGTGATGTCGCGTTCTGAACGGAATGCGCGCTGATGGCCGGCGCCGTGCAGGAGAGCGTCGGTTCCAGGCATTTCTCGAAACGGACCTTCATCGTCTTGAAGAAGTCCGAAATGTTCGATTGCGCTTGCGCCAAGAATGTTCCCCCAAGCGTCGTTGATCTGTCAGCCTCCTAACCGGCGATCGTTGCGCCGGCAACGCCGTCGCGGCTCTCCTGACGAGGCCGCAACGGCGCGCTCGGGATGATTGTGCTTTCCAGGCCGGTTGTCTGGGCGGCTCTGTCGCTGGATAGTTCCGCGGCGGTGCATCCGGGAGAGGGGGCGGGCAGGATTTTGGCGTCGCCCTGCGGGCCGGGCTGTTGGCGGAGCTGAAGCCCCGAACGGGTCTTCACCCTTCGGGCGGCCATCCCTGACGCGGAGCGGCAGCGTCGTGCAGAAGGAGGGCTGCATGCTGGGTGTGATCCGGCGATGGGTCGAGCGCAGGCGGGCGATCCGCCGCCGCTGGCAGGCGGCTGCGCGCGTCCTCGTCGCAGCCGACGAGGTCAATGCCTATTACGAGGCGCAGCGCCGTGCGGCTCGCGCGCGGGTGCGCGGCGACGGCCAGGAATTCTTCCACTGGGCCAAGGTGGCGGCCGAGATCGCCCGGCTGTCGCCGCGGGCAGAGATGGACATCGCCGTCGTCCGCGCCATCGCGGCCGATGAAGAGCGGCGCGGGGGCCGAGGCTAGAGGCTCCTGCCGCTTGCGCGCCGCGGCCGGCAAGGGAAGCTGTGCCGCGGCCCTGCAGCTTTCGACATTCCAACATTCGCTAGTTGCGGGCCGCGCCCTTGCCCGCCTTGCTCTTCGCGGCTTGCCGGATCTTGCCCCGAACAGATCGGGGCGGAATACCGGGCAGGAAGGAGCGCGCGGAGATCCGCGCGGGCGAGGATGGAAAAGGCAGAGCTGGAAGAGCTGAAGGACAAGGTGCCCTGCGCCGCCGTGCTGGAGCATGAGGGTTTCGCCGTCGATGTGAAGGAGAGCACGCGCAAGGCGATGAAATATCGACGCGAGGCCGCGATCGTCATCGTCATCCACGGCGGCAAGGGCTGGTTCGACCCGCTCTCGGACGGCAAGGGCGACGTCTTCAGCCTGGTCGAGCATCTGAAGGGCTGTTCCTTCGTCGAGGCCATGGACGCGGTAGCGGCGCTGGTCGGCTTCGTTCCGTCCGCGCCGGTCTGGCAGCACACGTCCCGCGGCCGTGAGCCCGAGCGTTCCATCGCCGAACGCTGGCAGGCGCGGCGCCGGCCATGGTGCGGATCGGCGGCCTGGCGCTATCTCAGTGGTGTCCGCCATCTTCCCGAGCTGTCATCCGCGCCGCGATCACGGCCGACCTGCTGCGCGAGGGACCGCATGGCAGCATGTGGGCGGCGCACCGCGGTGCCGACGGCGCGGTGACAGGCTGGGAAGAGCGGGGGCCGGACTGGCGCGGCTTTGCCACCGGCGGCGCCAAGCTGCTGTTCCGCCTCGGTCCAGGTGATGCGCCCCGGATTTGCGTGACCGAGGCGGCGATCGACGCCATGAGCCTAGCGGCCATCGAGCATCTTCGCCCCGACACGCTCTATCTCAGCACCGGCGGCGGCTGGTCGCCGGTCACGGCCGCGGCGCTTCTGGCTGTCGCCACAACGCCGGGCGTGCATCTTGTCGCGGCGACCGACAACAACACGCAGGGCGACGCCTATGCCGGCCGGCTGGTCGCGCTCGCCGCCGAGGCTGGCTGCAGCGCCGAACGGCTATGTCCCGCGGCCGACGACTGGAACGCCGATCTCAAGAAACAGGAGCAGGAAACAGAGGAGAGGAGGAGGGAGGCCGAGTGCCGCATGCCCGCCGGCCGCGTCAAGGGTGAAGCTTCGCCCGGCTGACGCCGGCCCCTGACCCGCCCGGACGGAGAGGCGGCCGCGGGGGAGGGGTCCGGAAGGGCCGAAGACGATGGTGATCCAAGGGGATGAACCGCGCTCCGGCCCGGACAAGGCCAGGGAGCCTGCCATGATCCTTCAATCCTCCATCCGCAAGGTCTATTTCGGCGTCGCCGACCGGCGGCAGATGTATCGCCTGTTCGACCGCCATGCCGCACGGCCGAACCGCTGGCAGGGCGACGACAGCGCGCTCTTCGCCGGCGAGTGGTTCGAGCTCGGCAGGGCCGAGCACGACCATATGCTCGAGCTCCTGCCGCCGCTCTGGATGCGCGGCGAGATGTTCGCGCTCGGCGAGTTCCTCACCGGCAGCGTCACCAGCGTGTTCTACACGCTCAGGATCGACGGCAGGACACGGCATTTCCACGCCTATTGCGACCTGGCGCAGGCCGGCTCTCCGGTCGAAACCCGCGACGCCATCGTCGAGCGCGAGTCCCGGCCGGTGGAGGCGATGACGCATGCGGAGCGGCTCGAACATATCTGGAGCGCCACGCATGACGCGTATCGCGGCTATGCCGGCGAGCGCTTTCCGGCGCTGCATCGCGGCAAGCGCACCGTCCTCGTCTATTGCGCGGGGCGGACCGAGCTCAAGCTGCTCCAGGACCTCACCGACGAGGAGATCGCGGCCAAGCTGCCGGTGCATCTGAGGCACCTGACCCTGCCGGCAGCGGCATGAGGGGGCGGCGATGTTCACCTTCCCAATCCTTGCGGTGCGCAAGGTCGTCCAGCGCGGCATCACTGATGCCGCCGCCAATGGCGGCTTCCGCAATCCCTACTATGGCACCCGCCCCGGCGAAGGCGAGAAACCCGGCCTGTGGCTGGTCGGCGACGAAGGCGTCTACATCATGTCCAACGGCAAGCTTGCCGAAGGCGCGCGCGCCCTCGTCGTCTATGCCGAGCAATGCCACCCGGTCGGCAATCCCGACTGGTGGGACTACAAGCGCCGCCATTTCGGCGGCGATGACGGCATCGAGTTCATCGAGGCCGGGCGGCTGATCCCGCTCTTCGACCGCCACATGCGGGCGACGCATCTCACCATCGCGCTCACCGAGACCGAGATCGCGCTCTCGCTGATCAACCGCTGACTTTCCCGAAACCCGCGGCGCCGGTCGCCCTGCCGAGCTCATCGGCCGGGGGGTCTGCCCGCGCCTTGCCTCCCAAGGAGACATCACCATGTCCAACGACGACCCCTTCACCCTCGACCTGTTCAACAACACGGCGCTGTCGTCCGGCCTCGGGCTCGGCGTCACCGCCTTCGGCAGCGACTTTGGTTCCCGCGAGCCGGAAGCTGGCCGGACGCAGTCCACCTCCGGCGCGCCGCAATCGGCGACCGGCGCGCAGGCCGCACGCCGATCCGGCGGAGGCAAGCAGGCCGTCGCGGCTGGCGCGAACTTCCATCTCGAAGGCGACCGGGGCCTTGCCAAGGGCTGGAAGCCGCGCGCCCTCGACAATCTGGCCGCCATCCGGCTTGCCGGCGCTATCGAGGCCGAGGATCGCCCGGCGACGCCCGAGGAACAGGCTAGGCTCATCCGTTTCACCGGCTTCGGCGCCTCGGAGCTTGCCAACACCATGTTCCGACGGCCCGGCGAGGACGGCTTCCGCGCCGGCTGGGACGAGATCGGCGCCGCGCTCGAGGTGGCGGTCTCCCGCCAGGACTATGCGTCGCTGGCGCGCTGCACCCAGTATGCGCATTTCACGCCCGAGTTCATCGTCAGGGCGATCTGGGCGGGGCTGCAGCGTCTCGGCTGGCGCGGCGGCAGGGTGCTGGAGCCCGGCATCGGCACCGGCCTGTTCCCCGCGCTGGTCCCGGCAGCGCTGCGCGACCGGGCGCATGTCACCGGCGTCGAGCTCGACCCGGTGACGGCCCGCATCGCCCGGCTGCTGCAGCCGCGCGCCCGCATCGTCAACGCCGATTTCGCCCGCGCCGACCTGAAGGCGGGCTTCGATCTCGCCGTCGGCAATCCACCCTTTTCCGATCGCACCGTCCGCTCCGACCGCGCCTATCGCTCGATGGGTTTGCGGCTGCATGACTATTTCATCGCCCGCGCGATCGATCTCCTGAAGCCGGGCGGCCTCGCCGCTTTCGTCACCAGCGCCGGCACGCTCGACAAAGCCGACTGTTCGGCGCGCGAGCACATCGCCAAGTCGGCCGATCTCGTCGCCGCCATCCGTCTGCCCGAAGGTAGCTTCCGGCAGGATGCCGGCACCGACGTGGTGGTCGACATCGTGTTCCTGCGCAAGCGCAAGCCCGGCGAGGCCGAGGGCGACGTCGCCTGGCTCGACACCGACGAAATCCGTCCGGCCGACGGCGACGACGGCGCAATCCGTGTCAACCGCTGGTTCGCTCGCCATCCCGATTTCGTGCTCGGCACCCACGCCACGACATCAGGGCCGTTCGGCGAGACCTACACCTGCCTGCCGCATCCGGGTGTCGATCTCGCCGAGGGGCTGGCGGACGCGATCTGCTTTCTTCCGGAAGCCATCTATGACGGCGAGCCGGATTGCGTCGACCTCGACGCCGACGATGCCAACGATGCCGCCGGTGGCGAAGGAGGCGACAGCCCGGCGATCCGCGAGGGCAGCTACTTCATCGCGCCGAACACGGCGCTGATGCAGATGGTCGACGGTGCGCCAGTGATTGTTCCCGTGCGCAAGGGTCGCAGTGCCGACGGCGTGCCGGAAAAGCACGCCCGCATCATCCGCAAGCTGATCCCCATCCGCGACGCCGTGCGCGAACTGCTGAGGTGCCAAGAGCTCGACCGCCCCTGGAAGCCGGCGCAGGTCAAGTTGCGCATTGCCTGGTCGAACTTCGTGCGCGCCTTCGGTCCGATCAACACGACCGTCGTTTCCACCAGCGAGGACCCGGAGACCGGCGAGGTGCGCGAGACGCATCGCCGGCCGAACCTGCAGCCCTTCCTCGACGATCCCGACTGCTGGCTGGTCGCCTCGATCGAGGACTACGACCTCGAGACCGATACAGCGCGGCCCGGTCCGATCTTCACCGAGCGGGTCATCGCGCCGCCCGCGGCACCTATCATCACCTCGGCCGCCGACGCGCTCGCCGTCGTGCTCAATGAGCGCGGACATGTCGACGTCGACCACATCGCCGAGCTGCTGCATGCCGATGCGGAGATAGTGATCGCGGACCTGGGCGACGCCATCTTCCGCGATCCGGAGAGCGGGGCGTGGCAGACCGACGACGCCTATCTCTCAGGTCAGGTCCGCGACAAGCTCAAGGCGGCGGAAGCCGCCGCGGCGCTCGATCCGGCCTTCGAGCGCAATGTCCGGGCGCTCGTCGCGGTCCAGCCGGCCGACCTCGGGCCGTCCGACATCACGGCGCGCCTCGGCGCGCCGTGGATCCCTGCCGCCGACGTGGTCGCCTTCGTCAATGAGACGATGGGTGCCAAAATCCGAATCCATCATATGCCGGAACTGGCGTCATGGACGGTCGAGGCGCGGCAACTGGGCTGGATGGCCGCCGGCACCTCCGAATGGGGCACCAAACGCCGTCACGCCGGCGAGCTCATCGCCGACGCGCTGAACAGCCGGGTGCCGCAGATCTTCGACGTCATCAAGGACGGCCAAGCTGAACGGCGGGTCCTCAATGTCGTCGACACCGAGGCGGCCAAGGAGAAGCTGACCAAGATCAAGACGGCGTTCCAGACCTGGGTCTGGTCCGATCCCGACCGCACCGACCGGCTGGCGCGGGTCTACAACGACCGCTTCAACAACATCGCGCCGCGGCACTTCAACGGGGACCATCTGAAGCTTCCGGGCGCCTCTGGCGCCTTCTCGCTTTATGGGCACCAGAAGCGCGGCATCTGGCGCATCATTTCTGCCGGCGCGACCTACCTCGCGCACGCCGTCGGCGCTGGCAAGACCATGACGATTGCAGCCGCCATCATGGAGCAGAAGCGGCTCGGCCTCATCGCCAAGGCGATGCTCGTCGTGCCCGGCCATTGCCTGGCGCAGGCAGCGCGCGAGTTCCTGGCGCTCTATCCGACGGCGCGCATCCTCGTCGCCGACGAGACCAATTTCTCGAAGGACAAGCGGCATCGCTTCCTGTCACGGGCGGCCACGGCGACCTGGGACGCCATCATCATCACCCATTCGGCCTTCCGCTTCATCGGCGTGCCCTCGGCCTTCGAGAGCCAAATGATCCACGACGAGCTGGAGCTTTACGAGACGCTGCTCACCAAGGTGGAGAGCGGCGACCGCGTCTCGCGCAAGCGGCTCGAGCGGCTCAAGGAGGGTCTGAAGGAGCGCCTGGAGTCGCTGGCCACGCGCAAGGACGACCTGCTCACCATCTCCGAGATCGGCGTCGACCAGATCATCGTCGACGAGGCGCAGGAGTTCAGGAAGCTTTCGTTCGCCACCAACATGTCGACACTGAAGGGCATCGATCCGAACGGCTCGCAGCGCGCCTGGGACCTCTATGTGAAGTCGCGTTTTGTCGAGACGAAGAACCCGGGCCGGGCGCTCGTGCTCGCCTCCGGCACGCCGATCACCAACACGCTCGGCGAGATGTTCTCGGTGCAGCGCTATCTCGGCTTCGATGCACTCCACCAGCGTGGGCTGCATGAGTTCGATGCCTGGGCGAGCGCGTTCGGCGACGTCACCACCGAACTGGAGCTGCAGCCCAACGGCAAATACAAGCCGGTCACGCGCTTCGCCACCTTCGTCAACGTCCCCGAGCTCATCGCCATGTTCCGCTCCTTCGCGGACGTGGTGATGCCCGAGGATTTGCGCGCCTATGTGAAGGTGCCGGCGCTCGCGACCGGCACGCGGCAGATCAGGACGTCGAAGCCTTCGGCCGCGTTCAGGCGCTACCAGGTCCTGCTCGACCAGCGCATCAAGGCAATCGAGCAGCGCGATCGCCCGCCGGAGCCCGGCGACGACATCCTGCTCTCCGTTATCACCGATGGCCGCCACGCCGCGATCGACCTTCGGCTCGTCGATGCGGACAGTGACAATGAGCCGGACAACAAGCTCAACGACCTCGTCGGCAACGCCTTCCGCATCTGGCGGGAGACCGCTCGGGGTGAGTATGTCCGGCCGGACGGCAAGCCGTTCGAGTTTTCCGGCGCCGCGCAGATGATCTTTTCGGACCTGGGCACCCTCTCGGTGGAAAAGAGCCGCGGCTTCTCGGCCTATCGCTGGATTCGCGACCAGCTGATCGCGATGGGCGTGCCAGGCTCTGAGATCGCCTTCATGCAGGATTACAAGAAGTCCGAGGCCAAACAGCGGCTCTTCGGTGACGTGCGCGCCGGCAAGGTCCGTTTCCTGATCGGCTCGTCCGACACGATGGGCACCGGCGTCAATGCGCAGCTCCGTCTCAAGGCGCTGCATCACCTCGACGTGCCCTGGCTGCCCTCACAGATCGAGCAGCGCGAAGGCCGCATCCTGCGGCAGGGCAACCAGCACGACGTCGTCGACATCTTCGCCTATGCCACCGAAGGCTCGATGGACGCGCAGATGTGGCAGAACAACGAGCGCAAGGCCCGCTTCATCGCCGCCGCGCTGTCGGGCGACACTTCGGTTCGCCGGCTGGAAGACCTCGGCGAGGGTCAGGCGAACCAGTTCGCCATGGCCAAGGCGATCGCGTCCGGCGATCCGCGCCTGATGCAGAAGGCCGGTCTCGAAGCCGATATCGCGCGGCTCGAACGGCTGAGCGCCGCGCACCATGACGACCAGTTCGCCATCCGCCGGCAGATCCGCGACGCGGAACGCGACATCGAATACGCGACGCGCCGCATCGCCGAGGTCGGCCAGGACCTGGCGCGTCTGGTTCCGACCGCCGGCGAGGCATTCCGCATGACTGTAGGGGAGCAGACCTTCACTGAGCGCAAGCCGGCTGGGCGCGCGCTGATGAAGGAGATCCTGGCCCTGGTGCAGCTCCAGCATGCCGGCGACGCCGTCATCGCCTCGATCGGTGGGTTCGATCTCGAATATTCCGGCGAGTGCTACGGCCAGGACGGCTATCGCTATGCGACCATGCTCAAGCGCACCGGGGCCGAGACGGAGATCGAATTGCCCGTCACCACAACGCCGCTCGGTGCGATCGCCCGGCTCGAGCATGTGCTTGGTGCCTTCGAGGAGGAACGGGAACGCGATCGGCATCGCCTCCTGGAGGCCGAGCGGCGTCTCGCCTCCTACCGTTCGCGCGAGGGCGGCACGTTTGCGTTTTCGGGCGAGCTGGCCGAGAAACGCCGGCAGCTCGGCGAGATCGAAAGGTCGCTGGCGCAGGACGTCGAAGGCGCAAGGCCGGACGATGCGCAGGCGGCATAAGCCGCCGTCTCGTTCAAGCGGGCTGGTCCTCCTCGTCAAATCATGAAGTCGCAGTGAGGCGGACCCGCCTGGCGGCCAGCGCGTGCACGCGCGCCAGGCGGATCCACTCCCTCATTCGCCGCCAGCGTCCAAGCAGCGCGAATTCACGCTCGTGGAGCGGCTGCAACCGGCTTGCTGCGCTAAGCACATGCACGTGGGTGATGCGCCGCGGTCGCGCCAGGATCTGCAGCACCCGCTCCCGCTCGACCTCGACCGCACCAAGCTGCCGCGCAAGGCGAAGGGATCTCCGCTTCGCCCAGCGATAGGTCAGGTACGCGGCGTTCCAGCGTATGCGCTGTGCCACTCCGACGCTCCTGTCCGAGGGTCGCGTTCGTGGTTGTGGGGTCATCGGTGATCCTCTTTCGCCCGCCCCTGAAATTCCCCGGCGCCGGGACGATATCGCACGCGGCGAAGGTTGCGAACCCTGCGTGGCAGATCAGTGCGGTGCCCGGCGCGCTTCGTGGGGGAAGCCCCAACCGGCCATCCCCCAGGGCGTGAGCGGAAACCAGGAAGAAAAGAAGGGAAATGAAGCACCGCTCGCAGAGCGAGCGTTCCGCCGACGCTGGCGCTCAATCGCGCCCATCGCGATCCCGGCCCGTCATCCTGCGCAGGGCTGAAGGAGCCCCGCTCGGCCAGCCGGGCAGGGATGCTCGGGCGCAATTGCACCGGCCCGCCCGCTCCGCGGGTCCGGGGGTGTCTTCGGCAAGAAGACGGAAAAGGACCGGTGAAAAACCCGCGTCCGCAATCGAAAAAGGAGCATCTCCATGGAACTGAAATTTGTCGATCCGCGCGCGCTCAAGGACAATCCCGACAGGGCGCGCCGTTCCAAGTCCAGCCCGCAGGCCGACGCACTGCTGCTCGCCACCATCAAGGCGGTCGGCATCGTGCAGCCGCCTGTCGTCGCCACGGAGACCGATGGCGGCAACGGCTTCGTCATCGACGAGGGCCACCGTCGCGTCAAGCAGGCGATCGCCGCCGGCCTCGAGGAAATCGCGGTTCTCGTGGTTCCCCGCGCCGAGGATGGCGGCGCCATGCGCTCGCTGGTCACGACGATCGCGCATGAGCAGCTCAACCCCGTCGACCAGTGGCGTGCGATCGAGCGTCTTGTCGCGCTCGGCTGGACTGAGGAGGCGATCGGCATCGCGCTCGCCCAGCCGGTGCGCCAGATTAAGAAGCTCAGGCTGCTCGCCAACGTGTTGCCGGCGATGCTCGATCACATGGCCAAGGGCGACATGCCCGACGAGCGCCAGCTTCGCACGATAGCGGCCGCCTCGCTCGACGAGCAGAAGGAGGTCTGGAAGGTGCACAAGCCCGCCAAGGGCGACCGCCAGGCTTCGTGGTGGGCCATCGCCAACGGCCTCGCCAGGACCCGCATGTATGCGCGAGACGCCAGCTTCGGCGACGAGCTCGCACAGGCCTACGGCATCGCCTGGGTCGAGGACCTGTTCGCGCCGGCCGACCAGGACATCCGCTACACGACGGATGTCGACGCCTTCCTCGGCGCGCAGCAGGAGTGGATGACACAGAACCTGCCCAAGAAGGGCGTCATCGCCGAGGTCAGCAACTATGGCGAGGTGAAGCTGCCGCCGAAGGCCGAGCGCGTCTACGGCACGCCGAAGAAGTCGGACCACACGGCGATGTATCTCGATCGCGAGGGCAAGGTGAAGTCGGTCCACTTCCGCATGCCGGACGCAAAGAAGCCAAAGGGCAAGGCTGCGGACGATGCCGGCGGCGAGGATGAGGCGGTCGTCATGCCGAAGTCCCGTCCCGACGTCACCCGCAAGGGCATCGAGATGATCGGCGACCTGCGCACCGATGCGCTCCATGAGGCGCTCTCTCGCGCGCCCGTCGAGGACAACACGTTGCTCGCGCTGCTCGTTCTCGCCTTCGCCGGCCAGAACGTGCGCGTCGATTCCGGCGCCGGCGGCGACTTCCGCTATGGCGGCCGCTTCGGGCGCCATGCCGCGGCGCTGTTCGATGCCGAGGGCAAGTTCGCCTTCGACACCGACACGCTGCGCATCGCCGCGCGCGGCGTGCTGATCGACGTGCTGTCGTGCCGAGAGAACATCAGCAAGTCGGGCATCGTGGCGGTCGTCGCCGGCGGTGCCCTCGGTGCCGACGGCTTCCTTGCCAATATGGGCACGGAGGACTTCCTCTCCTGCCTGTCGCGCCCGGCGCTCGAGGCTCGTGCGCCGACACGCCGGTGCTGCCGCGGGCGCGGGTGAAGGACACCCGGGCCGCGCTGGTCGAGCACTTCAAGGACGGCCACTTCGTCCATCCCGCGGCGCTCTTCGCACCCGATGCGGCGAGCCTCGACGAATGGCTGGCAAAGAGCGCCATCAGCGAGGTCGATGACGACGACGTCACCGAGGTCGAGGGCGTCGTCGGCGAAGACCAGGTGGTCGACGGCGAGCCTGGCGAGGGCTTCGCGGACGGCTACCGTGAGGCGGCCGAGTAGCCCGCCACCTTTCTCTCCGATCGCTCTTCCGCCGCCGGGTCCATCCGGCGGCGGTTTCGTTTTCAGCGTCCCGAACAGGAGGACATCATGTCCGCACTTGCGATCTTCGAGCATGCGCCGATCGGCGCGACCGTCGCCTGGTCCGACGAAACCCCGCGTCCGCCGGAGCGGCCTTCCAGGAAGCTCGCTGCCTGGAAGAACAAAAACAGCCAGGGCCACCTGATCCGCAAGCAGGGCGACGGCGTCGCCGGCACCAGCAGCTTCACCCTGCACGAGGCCGACTTCGGCGACGGCTGCGTCATCGCCATCCGCGTCCACCGGACGTTCTTGCTCGGCTCCAGCCTGCGCTTCACGATCGTCGAGCGCCCGCCGGTCGGCGCGGTGCGCGTCTTCGACCGCGCCGGCGACCATGCCGAGCTCGTCCATCTGGCGCCGCATCGGGCGGCCGCCCAACACTGGCTGTCTGAGCACGGCTATCCCAATGCGGTGCTGGACGAGGTCACGGCCGACGTGGTCGCTGCCGATGCCGTCGAGGGGAGGGCAGCATGATCCAGATGCTTTCCTCCTCGCCTTCCTCGCCCGCGACCTCGGAGCCGTCCGGGGCTTCTTTCGGGTGCAGCGCCGACGGCATGCCGGTCGCCTTGGTCGGCGACCATGCCTATGCCATGGCGCCCGGGCGCGACGGCCGCCATTTCCTTGTCAGCGGCTGGCGCATCGGCCGGCCGATGTCGCAATGGACGCGCGCGGATTTCTACGGCCATGCCGGCGAGCTCGCCGACGAGGCGGCGTTCCGCGCCAGGATCGCCGAGCAGGCCGAGCATGCAAGGGAAAAGCACCGGCTCGGCCGGCGCGAGATAGGCGGCGGCACCAACACGCCTTGGGGCACGTCGCAAGGCGCGACCATCTATGCGGAGGGCGTCATCACCCATTCGACGGCCGGGCATGGCGGCTTCAAGCTCTCGGCGGAGCGGAACCGCAAGGTCCATCCGATGCTGCGCGCGGCCGGCGGCTGGTATGAAGAGGACGAGTGCTGGGCGATCGTCGCGATCACCTACCCGCATCTGTTCACGGGCTTCGAGCGCCGGTGCGCGGAGCGGACCATCAAGGACAGCTGGCCCGATGCCTGGGAAGCGATCTTCGGCGGCGTCCTCGCTCCGGGCGAATCACGCGAGAAGGACCGCCGCGTCTTCGAGGCCCAGCACGCCGACGACTGGATCGTGGTCTCGGCGATCACCTCGGACCAGGTGAAGGGCTTCGTCGAATGCGTCGCCACCCCGGGTGGCAAACGCGGCGCCGGCGCCGAGGAACGGCGCTTCCTCGTGCCTGCCGACGAATATGAGGTCGGCCGCTTCGGCTTCGTCATCGATCCCGACCGTCATGCCGTCTATGCCGGCCCGTCGAGTTTCGCCGGTTGGCAGGGGAGGGTGCGATGACCCTCGCGCCCGAGTTGCGCCGGCAGCTCTCCCGCATGGAGGAGGCGCGCCGGCAGACCCAGCGCCAGCTGGACAGGATCGACCGGCAGATCACACGGCGCATGACGACGCTGATCCCCGGCCTCCTTCCCCGCCGCACGCATTGTCGCCGGTGCAGGCCCGACCCTGGCGCCTTTCTCGAGCGATACCGCGCGCAGCTCGCGGCCCTGACCGCGGAGCGCCAGCCCGAAATCGACGCCCTGTCGCGCAAGCTGGCGCGGCAGGACCAGGCGATCGCCGCATTCCTCGATCG
Source organism: Mesorhizobium loti (assembly GCF_001510895.1). Classification (GTDB taxonomy): domain Bacteria; phylum Pseudomonadota; class Alphaproteobacteria; order Rhizobiales; family Rhizobiaceae; genus Mesorhizobium; species Mesorhizobium loti_A. The sequence goes on from NZ_LPWA01000136.1 coordinate 29,445, forward strand.
GCATGGCGAAGCCGCCGACAGGGCCGAACGGGTCTAGCGGCGACCCCCGTCTCGGTCGGCATGCCTGGCGCTGCCGACCATGTCGCATGCGGCAGACACAGGAGCGACCATCATGGTGATGGGGAACGCGGCGGCGATACGCCGAGGTTGGAGCCATGAATCGGGCGGATGGTCATGGGCCTCTGTCCTCGCTTTCCCATGTCGAGATCGAGGGCCCGTGCCGGTCCTCCCTCGGGCTTCATGCGGTCCTGAACCGGCGGCCGTGCGCTTCAAGGTCGCGTGCCGCGCCGCGGAGCGGCCGGAGCGCACCGCGCTCGCCATGGCAGGCCCGCGGCCCGCGCGAGGGCTGAAGAAGCCCCTGCTTGGCCGCAAACCTGCCATGCTCGCCCCGGTCCGCCCGGACCCTGAAGCGCCCGTCATTCCGCCGGTTCCTTTGGGCCGCGCCCGAGGGAGGGCCGGCACGGAGCCGGTCCGAGCTTCGGGAACCCGAAGAAAGGACATGCCATGACCAGGAAAACCGCCAATTCCCCCGCAACCGCCCGCGTCGTCCCGCTGCGCAAGGGCACCACCTTGCAGATGGTCCGGCTCGCCTGCCCCGATACCGCGCAATGCACCCTCATCGCCGAGAGCTTCGGCCTGCCCGTGCTCGACAGCGACGGCATCCGCGACCTGCACGAAAAGCTCCTCGTCGACACCGCCGCTTCGCTCTCCGAAGGACTTGGCGAACGCGCCATGCAGATTCACCTGCAGCGCATCGTCGGGGCCTTTGTCGGTTCCGCCTACGGCGCCGGCCAGTTCTACAGCCGCGCGGTGACCGAGGCGCGCGACGCCACGGCCAAGGCCGCCTGCGACGACCGCGACGAAGACGTCGACGGCCCGGTCGGTTTCGACAGCGCCGCACAGCGCAAGCGCGAGTTCGCAGCCGACATGGCCCTCCAGTCGCACGCGCTCCGCATGGCAGCCGAAGGCGCCGTGACCGCCTACGAGCAGGTCGTCGGCGAGGCCTGGAAGCCCTTCGAGCGCGCCATCGAGAATCCCGGCCGAAGCATCGATCGCAAGGCCGCGGAGATGCAGATGGCGGCGCTTGGATGAGCCGCCTGGGGCGGGGCTTCGGCTCCGCCCTCATTTTCATCGCCATCGCGACTGCGTCTTCCGTCGCGTCGCGATCGTGGAGGCCTACCCCATCTTCAGGGGGCCGAACATGCCGCTTTCCACCAGCACCATGTAGACCTTCTTCATGGCCAGCGCCGTGTCCTGGCTGACGAAGAGGGACGACCTGCTTCCATGCGGCGCTCCGAGCAGATAGGGCCGCATGGTCTCCCAGTTCTCCGCCCGTGACGACCACCTCCAGACGGGAAGTTCCTGCTCCAGCATCAACGGGACGGCGAGCGACTTCGGCACCATCTTGCCCGGCTCCAGGGAAGAGGACCATTCGCAGCGGACCAGCACCGGCTGGGTCCCGGTATTGTAAAAGGGCGCATCAACCAGCTCGGCCGTGATCGAAGCGCGCGGATGATCCAGTAGCACGTGGGCGGAATCGATGACCTCCTGTCCGTTCACATAAGGACAGGTGAGAAATCCGTGCGCGAAATAGACCGTGTGGTCGAGGCCACGATAGCCGCAGCGATCGCTGGGATAGGTCTCGGGGTTCCGGTCGTCGTGCTTTGACACCAGCGGATGCCAGGTCGGATAGCCTTCGACCACCGGCCCGCATTCCTCGACGATTTCGAGCAGTGCTTTCTCGCTCTGCTCGCGCTCGGCGGGCGTGAAGTTTCTCGAAACAAGATAGCTCCTGGCCCGCTCAAATCCGTTCGCCGCCGCCTCGTCCGCCCTGAATGCCATGCTGTTGCTCCTAAATCCGATCTGTTACGCATGGTAGATAGGTATCGCGCATGAAATGTCAATTCCATGCGTAGAGCGTCGAATTCGTGCTTCACTGCGAGACCGATCCAGTCAGGCCGCCACAGTGTCCAAGCAATCTGCAACTCGCGTCTCAATCGCTAATCCGGCGGCTCCTCCGCAGCCCATCCCCGCTCTCTCGTGATGGCTTTCTTGGTGCGGCGGCGGATCTTCCACGATCAACCCGCAAGGGGTCCGCTAGCAAGCTGCGGCCGCTTGGCTGAAGCCTGCGCGGTGATCGCGACCGCCGCCGCACACTGACGGAGCCATCGAGCGGGAATTGGCCCGCTCCAAGATGGAGCCCTAAGATGTCGCACGATCTCACCCTCGCCCAGAAGGCCGCCTGGCACCTCGCCCGCACCCTCATGGCCCCGGTCATTCTCTTCCAGGTCGACGACGAATTCGGCGTTCTTCCAGCCGACGAGCTCGACGGCGCCGACGTCGAAATCCTCTTCGAGTACGATCCCTACAGCGGCGGCCGGTCGGTTCACTGAACCGGCCTTCCCCCACCGCATCTGGGCGGCGCCCGGCGCCGCCATTCTTTTTCCGGCGGCCGATCACGTCCCCGTCCTGCCCGCGGTCCTGGCAAAGCCAGGCAGGCAGTGCAACGGCTTCGCCGTCCTCCGCTCGCGCTCCGGCCCATGACCACCTCATCGCGCAAGCGCGACAGGGGCCCGGCGGGTGCGCTGCCCGCCTGGCTTCGCCCGGCGGACCTCGTGACGGGGCCGCGATCGGCGCGGTCTCCAGAACCGGAGGTTTACGAAAATGAGCAGGAAAGAAAAAGCAGCGCGCGTCGACATCTATGCGCGCATCACTGACCGCATCGTCGCCGAGCTGGAGAAGGGTGTCCGCCCCTGGATGCAGCCTTGGCATTCGGCAAACGCGCTGGGCCGCGTGACCCGGCCGCTCAGGCACAACGGCCTTCCCTATAGCGGCATGAACGTGCTGCTTTTGTGGTCTGAGGCGATCGCGCGCGGTTTCGCCAGCCCGATGTGGATGACTTTCAAGCAAGCGCTCGAACTCGGCGGCGCGGTGCGCAAGGGCGAGACCGGCTCGATGGTCGTTTTCGCGAGCCGCTTCACCCGGACGGAGACCGACGCCGCCGGCGAGGAAGTCGACCGCGAAATCCCGTTCCTCAAGGCCTACTCGGTCTTCAACATCGCGCAGATCGACGGCCTGCCGGACCATTATTGCGGCCAGACAGCGGAACCCGTGCGCGATCCGATCGCGCGCATCGAGCACGCCGACCGCTTCTTCGCCAATACCGGTGCGGTAATCCGCCATGGCGGTGACCGCGCCTACTTTCATCCGGCCGGCGATTTTATTCAGATGCCACTGCTGGAGACGTTCCGGGACGCCGCCTCCTACGTGGCGACACTCAGTCACGAGGCCACACACTGGACGTCGGCGCCGCATCGCGTGAATCGCGATCTCAGCCGCTACGGCAAGGATCGCAGCGAAAGGGCGCGGGAAGAACTCATCGCTTTATCTTGACAGTCTGCACCGACTCTCAGTGTCCTGCTGATGTCGATGCAACAGGACTGACGGAGGCGTTATCCAGGCCGGCCGCAGCGCTCCCACATAGCTGGCGGAGGCCGGCCTGGATAGCGCCGGGCAAGTTGAACTCCTTCGTTGAAGCTGGCTCCCCGGATGGGGGTCCGGGGGAAGGTTGAACAACTTGTGGACAATGTAAACGCAGCTTCGAGCATCACCATTCGGGAGCGCAGATCATCAGCGGGTCTTGATGCCCATATCCCGATCATCCTCCGGGATGGGACGCTATACGATCCTGATCTGGATCGCTTTTTCTGCGATCTTCCTCTCAACGGCGTTCGCTCGCGCCATTCCCTTCGTGCCTATGGCTACGATGTTCTGGTCTGGGCTCGTTTTCTTTCGGAAGCCTGCACCAAGACGATATGGCAAGCCGACTGGCATGACGTCCTTGCCTATCATCGCGTCCGCCGCCGCGCCGATGCAGGACAACGTATCTCCTCTGCCTCCTGGAACCGTGCCGTCGCCTGCCTCGACCGGCTATATCGCTGGGGTGTGCAGGAAGGACTGATTGCGGAAGCACCCTTCACGTATCGCTCGGTCTGGAGGCAAGGGTACGCTGGGCGCCGGTCGCAGGTGGCAGCGCGGAACGATGCCTATGAACCTGCCGCGCGTCGAGCGGACGTCAGTTTCGTCACGCTCGAGGACTATCGGCGCTTTCGGGATGTCGGCCTCAAGGCGCTTTTGCCTGACGGCCGCACACGCGCTGGCGCCCGTGATCGCAACGGTATCCGCAATGCGTTGTTCGCCGATCTCCTCGTGACCACAGGGCTTCGGCTGGAAGAAGCATCATCCCTCTTCACCTCCGATCTCGTTTTCGCCGATAAGCGTCCGGGCCGTCAGGTCTGGCTGGACCTGCCGGATGCCCAGACCAAGGGCGATCGCGGTCGCCAGATCCTCGTTCCCGCTCGACTGCTCGAACAGGTGCGCGCCTATGTCGACGTCGAGCGTGCTCACGCCGTCACGAAGTTCCGGCAGCGCTCGGGGTGGCAATCGATCGACCTTCCGATCTTCGTTCATCGCGAGCGGCACGCGGCCCGGCTGCGACTGCTGGACGGTGGGGATATCGCTCTCGATGTGCTCGACCCCGAGGAACGTTTCCGGATTATTGTCTGCGACAGCGACGGCACGCCGAGCGAACCGGCAGCATTGTGGCTTTCGGAGGTCGGCATGCCGGTGCAGCCGAACTCGTGGGAAGTCATTTTCGCCCGCGCCTCCAAGCGGTGCAGGCCCTTCGGGTTCGATGTCAACATCAGCCCGCACCAGCTCCGCCACACCTTTGCCGTTCACATGCTGGCGATGCTCATTCAGCACCGTATCCGTGACGCTGCGCTTCCTGCCGGCTCGATGGAAGGATACCGGCAGATGCTCGGTGATCCTCTCCAGCAGGTGCAACGCCTTCTCGGCCATGCCAGCCTGACAACGACCTATATTTACCTCGACCACATTGCGACGCGCGCCGATACCGTCGATGCGGCTGTCGAGGAACTCCTTGGGCTGCTCCCTTCGGAGGCCACGCTATGAGGAGGCGTCCGCGCAAGGGAACCTCGGTGCGCTTTGCGCCCGCCGATGGCGCAGTTCCCTCTCACGCCTGTGATCCGGTGCTCGGTCTGCGCTTCAACATCGAGGCGCGCTATGGCGGAACCGTGGAGGTTGATCTTGTCGGCGAGCGTCCGCGAGCCATCGCCGTTGCATTCGCAGGTGCCCTCCGGCGGCAGTCCGAGCTTGGCGGATCGCTCGGCGCACGCACCACCATCAAGCAGCATCTGCAGGCTTATCTCCGGTTTTTTCATATCTGCGCGAGCACGCCGCGGCCAAGACGATCACCGATCTGCGCGTAGCCGATGTCGATGGGTATGAGCATTTCCTCGAAGCCGGCGGGTTGACGCCGATCCACCGGCACACTGTTCTCGCCAAAGCCATCCTCGCTCTGCGCTCGATCGACGCCGACCAGCCTGGTCTTCTGGATGAAGGGCTTCGTCATCGGTTGAGCTACACCAGCGCACAATCGGCCGGACGATCCCGACCGCGTGACGCCTATAGCCCATTTGTCGCGCGGCAGCTTCGGGACGCTGCCCGTGGCGATATCGCCAGGATATTCCGGCGGATCGGGAAGCCGCTCGATGAAGACGACAGCTATCCCAACCTTCGCAGAGTGACAGATGAGGCTAATGCCCGGATCGTAGCCTCCGGTAGGCTCAGCAGTGGAGACCGCGCGTTCAAGAGCCTTTATTTCATGAGGCTGCGGCGCGGTCTTCCGGTCTCGAACCTGGCTGAGGATCTGCACGCACGTTTCCATCTGCGAGCAATGGATATTCCGCCTCTACTGACCTTCCTGTCACTGGAGACCGGCCTTGAGATCGAGTGCTGCAAAGCGTTGACGATCGACTGCCTTCAGAACCCCGGACCCGGCACGATCGAGATCGCCTATGTGAAGCGCCGTGCCCGCGGCGCTGAACACAAACGCATTCGCGTCCGTGACGGCGGGATCGGAACACCGGGCGGTCTGATCCGCAAGCTGATCGAGGCAACGGCATTCACACGGCAGTTCGTCCCGAGCGAGAACCTTTGGCTCTATTACTACACTGGGCGGAAGCAGCTTCGCGCAGGTCTGGAGCATCAGCAGGAACTCGTAGCCAGATGGATAAAGGGGCATGATCTGGTTGATGATGATGGTGAGCCGCTCCGCCTCGTTCTTTCCCGTTTGCGCAAGACCCACAAGGCGCTCTGGTATCTGAAGACCGAGGGCCATATGGCCCGTTTCGCCGTCGGGCATACGCCGGAGATCGCCGCTCGCCACTACGCGGATATCCCTTCGCTGCGGCCGCTGCACGAAGCCACCATTGCCGACGCATTTTCGGAGGTCGTGACGGCCGCTGCCCCGATTGTTCTGGCGCCTGCTGATGAAGAGTCCTGGCGGCAATGCGATGCAGCGCCTGAAGAGCATGAGGAGCGCGACAGTATCCTGCGTGGCGAGCAGGACGTTTGGCTGGCAGCATGCGATGGTTTTGATCGTAGTCCCTTCGGGACGCCGGGGGCACCTTGCCCGCAACCGTTCTGGGGCTGTCTGGAGTGCCGCAATGCGGTCATCACCGCGCGCAAGCTGCCCGCGATCATCGCATTCCTACAGTTTATCGAAGAGCAACGGGCCAGTCTCTCTGCCTCAGACTGGGCGATGAAGTTTGGCCGCGCCCATGCTCGCATTGCCGGGCAGGTTCTGCCGGCATTTCCCGAGAGCGTGGTCGCCGCAGCCCGTCGTGAGGCGGAAGTGGATGATCTCTATCTGCCGCCGGAGGCCCGGCAATGAAGGGATTGTCGCCAGCAACTTCCAACTCCCGGCAACTCGATCGGCGCCCGGTTCTTGCAACCGCTCCTTTGAAGCCTGGCTTTGATCGGGATTCCCTCTCTTGCTACGACGATCCAAGCTGGGATCTTGGACCGGCCGTGTTTCGTGAGAACGCGCGCTGCTGTCACGTCACCGTGCATTTCACGTCGGTCGAGGATGTGGGTGTCCGCGAGGCACTGCGCGAACTTCTCTATGCTCGGCTCAACGTGGACCTGCCCGGTCACCGCAAGATACTTCCTCCAGGAAGCGTTCGGCAGATGTTCAACCGCGCGCGGCGCTTCTTCGATTTCGTGCGCGATGAACTTGGCGTTGTCGATCTACTCCGGGTCGACCAGTCCCTTCTTGACCGCTATGCCCGCCACCTCCAGGCCGACCGTGCTCGTCAGCCGGCCATCGTCTCCCAACTGCTGGAGGTCCCGTTCGATCTCCATGTCTTGCGGGATTATCTTCCCTCTGGCGGCCTGGCATTTCAACCGTGGGCCGGACGGGCACCTGCGCGCGTCGCGGGCTATCGCTCCGCTCGTGAGAACCGGACGCCGCGTATTCCCGAATCGATCATATCCCCGCTGCTGGCTTGGTCGATCCGGTACATCACCGAGTTTGCTTCCGATATCTTCACGGCCCGCGAGGAGATGGATCGTCTCGAAGCGCATCGCGCCATGCTTATCGAGCGGGACAGCACCCTCGACCGTCATGGCCGAATGCGCGAGCAACGCAACCGGCTTGAGGATTATTTCGCCCGGCTTCGCAGTGAAGGTCGCGGGGTTCCGATCTGGGGCGCCGCCCATAATGGTGCCTTTCTCCGGCACCCGGCGACGGGTGAGTTGTCGCCACCTGTCAACGCCCACCTGATTCATCTGCATATCGGCATCGACACACAAATCGATCCGAAGATGCACATTCAACTCGCGGGTGGCGCTCCACGCCAGATTAGAGCTGCCGTGCTTGAACTCGGTGTCGAGACCGGCGGCATGGATACGCCGATCACCATTCTGCCCGAGAGCGGCAAGCCCTGGCGGCCTCGTTTCGACGCCAAGACTCTCGCAGCGGAAGAGCGCATGCTGCAATCGGCGGCCTATATCGTCTGCGCCTATCTGACCGGCATGCGGGACTGCGAAGTCCAAGCGATGCAGCGTGGGTGTCTTTCCCTGGCGCGCAGCGAAGACGGCATGATCATGCGCCATCGCGTGCGATCCGTCGATTATAAAGGCAAGTCCGCCCGGGGTGAGCCTGCCGAGTGGGTCACCATCGAACCTGTCGCCAGAGCTGTCGAGGTTCTGGAACGCCTGTCGTTCCGAGCCGCATCCGCCCGTGGGCTGCCAACACTCTGGCCGGTACTCGCTGCCAAAACGGTTTGCAAGGACCACCTCTCCGCCGAGATCGTCCGTCAACTCAATCACTTCCGCGACCACCTCAACGACCTGTTCGGCATCCCGGACACGCCGGCGGTCCCTAATGGGCCTGGTGATCAGCCTTGGCGGATCAGACGCGGCAGTTCAGACGCACGATCGCATGGCACATCGCCAACCGTCCGTTCGGCACCATCGCCGGCATGATCCAGTACAAGCATGCCTCCGTCGCGGCGTTCGAAGGTTATGCCGGCTCCAGCCGATCCGGCTTTCGGGCCGAAGTCGAGAGCCAGCGTAGTCTCGGTCAGCTCGATGACCTGTTGATCTATTTCGACGATCGACAGGCTGGAGCCACGCTGTCCGGGCCCGCGGCCGCGCGCATCGGGAAGACGCTCGACAGCATATCGGAAGATCTCGGTCCGCTTCCGCCCATGATCGCTGACCGTGCCCGGTTGCGCACCATGCTCGCGAGCCTCGCGCGGACCTTGCATGTCGGGGTGCTGGCCGATTGCTTCTTCGATCCCGGCACGGCCGCCTGCCTGAAGCAGGCCACGGGAGCCCAGGGGCCGCTGACCGCGCTTTGCCAGCCGACTCTTTGTCCGAATGCCTGCATCACTGCGAGGCACCGGCCAGTATGGGCACGCTCCGCCCAGGAAGCCGCAACCCTGTTGAAGGAGAAGCGGCTGTCACAGCTTCAACGAGGCATCCTTCAGCAGGATCTTGAGCGAGCGAGCAAGGTCATCGACAGCATAGACAAGGGCCAGTCCGCACCCGGCCCCTGAACGGAGCTGGGTGTGCTCCTGCGCCGGTGGCCCGCCCGGCGTGGTCGGAGCGCGCGATGCCCGGCGCATCCGCGCAACGGCTGGCGCCGTCCTTCGCTCACGCTTCGGCTCTGCAAGTGCGCGGCCGCGTCTAAGGCATCGCAATTCGCTGCTCCGACGCCGGGACAGGCCCCGGCGGAGAAGGAGCAACGATGATGACAATACAAAAAATCAGGAACAGCCGCCCGAGCGGGCGGCAGGAGAGGAAGAGGAAGGCCGGAGTCGGGCGGTCGGTTGAAGGGGCGAGAGAGGCTCGCGCCGCCGGTCGCGGAGATTCCCCAATGTCCAGCACATCAGCATCCGTCCAGCGCGCCGACGTCTATTCTCGCGTTACGGCCGAGATCATTGCCGCGATCGAGCAAGGCGCCGGCAAATGGCGTGCGCCCTGGTTCCACAACGGGTCCAGCATCGCACGTCCGACCAACGTCTCATCTGGCAAGCGATATCGCGGCATCAATACTCTCGCTCTCTGGGCCGCGGGCTTCGCCGCCGGATATGGCGACGGCCTCTGGGGCACCTACAAGCAATGGCAGGATGCCGGCGCGCAGGTGCGGGAGGGAGAACACTCCACCACAGTGGTGCTGTGGCGGGAGATTCGAGCTTCCCGGCAGGCCGACAAAGATGACGATGATGATGACCATCGCCGGATGTTCGCCCGCGCATTCTCCGTCTTCAACGTCGCTCAGGTCGATGGCTACGAGCGCCCGGCGACTCCTGTGCTCCCCGAGGCCGAACGTCTCGCCCACGCCGAAGCATTCATCGCGAACCTGGGCGTAAAGACCGAGTTCGGAGGGTCGGAAGCCTATTATCAGCCGTCTGCCGATACGGTGTTCATGCCGCCATTCACCTCGTTTCGCGACGCCGCATCATTCTACGGTGTCTGGCTGCACGAGACCGGCCATGCCAGTGGTGCAAAGCACAGGCTCGACCGTGACCTTTCTGGGCGTTTCGGATCAGCGGCCTATGCCGCCGAAGAATGCTGCGTGGAAATTCTCAGCGGGCTCGTCCTGGCCGACCTTGGCATCGCCCACCATCCGCGCCCCGACCACGCCGCCTATGTCGCCTCATGGCTCAAGGTCCTGAAGGACGATCCCAAGGCCATCTTCACCGCAGCGAGCAAGGCGCAGCAGGCAGCCGATTGGATGCACGCCCAGCAGCCCCAGGCAGAGGAGATGGCAGCATGATCGGCCTCATCTTCAGTGCAGAAAAATTTCAGATTGGGGCTGGACTGTCAGGATATGTTGCCGAGCTCGGAAGCTGTTTCGTGTGCGCCGATCTCGGTATCGCGCCGGAACTCGAGCCGCGTCCGGACCATGCGAGCTATCTCGACTCATGGCTCAAGGTGTTGGCCGACGACAAGCGGGCTATCTTCTCGGCCGCTGCCCATGCGCAGCGCGCTGTCGCGTTCCTCCACGGTCTTCAGCCGGCCGCGTCGGAAGAGCGCGAGGCCGCCTGATCTTCCAGGCCCAGATCGGTGGCGGGGAGGATCATGGACCTTCCCGCTCCCTCCACCTCAACCGCGGCATGATGCGAAACAGCATGTCAGCAGTGTTCTCATTCACGAGGCGGCCAGCCGTTGCTTCCCTGCCTTCGCGGCGAGTCCCCCGGATCCATGGCCGTCCGGCATGGCACGGCCGTGCATCCATTCTGGCGGCACATCGACCGCAACGGCGATCGAGCACACCGGCCGCGGCGCCACGATCGTGCGCCGGCGATGCTGCGGTTGTCGAAAGCCCGTGCGGACCAGCTTTCCTTCCCTTCCGAACGCGACTGGCCAGCCCCTCGGCGGCTCGATGAGGCATGTCTGACCGGAAACCGGCTTCGCCTCGATCGTCCTCCCGCAACGGCCGTCCGCAACTTTCTTCCCCTGCCGGACCCCACCCCACGCGAGAAATCGCGTGGGGACCCCGGGGCACCGTCATTCCTCGCGAGCCAAGAAAGCCGCTTCCGGCCGCCCTCCATTTCATTGCGGCCCTAAGAACCACCCCATTGCGCAGCGCAACGGGGACCCCGGTGGGTGCGGGTCCGATCGTCTCCGGTCCGTCGAATGCCATCGAGGCCGCGATGGGCGCGGCCCGAGCACCAAGGAAAGGAACATCACCATGGCCACCATCGGCACCTTCACCACCGCGGCCAACGGCTTAGGCACGATCAAGACCCTTAACCTCAACGTCAAGGCGCGCATCGAGCGGGTCGAGACGCCCTCCGACAAGGGTCCGCACTTCCGCATCTACTCCGGCGCCGTGGATTATGCGTAGCGTGTCGTTATGCGGAGTCGGCGGTCTGGAGCGCCCGGTTTCCGGGAGTTTTCTGCGGGATTTGCTCCGCATAATGCCGAGGGGCAT
>NZ_LPWA01000137.1 GCF_001510895.1 Mesorhizobium loti
ACACGGTCGGCGCGGTCGTCGACCTCTTCACCCCAGCCGAATGTGCCAACTACTTCAAAGCCGCAGGGTATGAACCGGATTAAACAGGACGTGCTCTAGCAACCCACCGAACGTCAGGCAGATGATAACAGCCAGTGTCGTCAAGTACATGGATTGGCTAAGAGGGACCGATAGGCCCGATACGAACACAAATCCAAATCCAAGCATCGCGAAACACGCCAGTCCTATGCCAGCTATTCTATAAGCAAGAAGTCCAAAACCAAGAACGAGTGCTGGCCAGGGAAAACCCGCGAAACCTTGAAACAGCAGCAGTCCTGACATGCAGGCTGCGACTGCAAGCCGCCAGCCGAAGAACTTCATTGCGCTAACCGCAAGCATAAGCCAAATCAAAGCATATATGAGGATCATAGTCGGGGTCAGCACGAAACCCCAAAGAGCCGGCATCGCCACCCCTACCAGGCCCAGTCTTAATGGCAACAAAAGACTATAGAGTACGATGTTGCGTACGCCGTCGAAAAACCATGCGTAGTCTCGTACGATACCCATTAGCGAAGCGTTAACTATCTCCACATGCTGACGCAAAGCTGCGGAAGGGAGCGCCCACGCATCGGGCCAGAAGTGGCGCTGGGTAACCGTCACAATCAAACCCAAGACAATGATGATGATGAAACGCCGCCAGCTCATCCACGTCGTGCTAGGCGTCCGACCGGTTGCATCCCCCTTCGCAAAACCTAGCGTCACCCTGTCAATCAGAATTGCCAACAGAGCGATCACCAGTCCGGATAGGACGCTTTGTCCGAAATTGGCTTTGCGCATAGACGACAAGACTTCCCAGCCGATGTCTGCGAATCCGCCGATGACAGCGGCTATGATTACCATTGAGAGGGCGGCCATTGTGGTTTGGTTAAACCCGATCAGCATCTGAGGCATTGCAGAGGGCACTTCAACATGCCAAAATTGCTGCCTTCGGGTGCAGCCACTCATCAGTCCCGACTCACGCACGTCGTTCGGAACTTGATCGAGACCAAGTATGGTGTTTCGAACCATTGGTGGGGTGGCATAGATTGCACTCGCAACGAGACCGACAAACGGACCAAAGCCGAACAGCAGAAGTAGAGGAATTAAGTAGGCAAACGCGGGTACGGTTTGCATTAGGTCAAGGACCGTCAATAGAATTGGTCGGCACGATGGAAACCGATACCCGAGCACACCGAGCGTGAAGCCGAGGCCAACGGCAGTCGGTACAGCCAGAAATACCAGCGACAATGTATTCATACTTTGCGGCCAGTAGCCGGCAATCACAATGTAGCCAAGCGAAGCGACCGCAAAAGCCGCGAGCCGCACTCCACCTGACTTCAGGGAAAGGACCGTGACAATCAGCATAGTAGCTGGCCATGGCAACCATGAAAGTGCTACCTGGATGCAATTCATGGGGGCGGTTAGCAATGCCGATAGGCCCCGGAATAAAGGCTGGATGACAGGTAGAACAGTATCGCTTAACAAGTTGATCCAGGCCGCAATAGGCAATTCCCAAGTAGGGGGAAAATTCACGAGCCAAGGCATAGTTCCTTGCAGCAAGAAGCAAGCGACGGTAACAACTATTAAACTCGCCCACGCCGCAAAACCTCTACTCACCGGACGCGTGCTTTTTGAGTTCTCAATGCAAACGACGTTACTCATAAAGAACGCCTGCATACGTCGCGTTTAAGGACAGCTAAAACATCTGCCGCGGCCACCATTCTTCGGACACCATTGGCCGGCAGCACAGAAAATGATTTCACACCGCCGGCAATGCGGGGGATCAACTCCTCTATACTGGCAGAGGCGTCGGCTTCATCGTAGAGCTCAGCACCGTCAGCCGGTGTGGCGAGATCGCCCACTTTGATGACGCGGAGAAGCGGCATATCCTCGGTAAACTGAGCGACATAATCATCCGCAGGATTGAGAACGATGTCGGAAGGCCGACCTATTTGAACAATCTTGCCGGCACGCATAATAGCCAATCGGTCGGCCACGCGGAATGCCTCAGCGATGTCATGGGTGATGAAGATGATCGTCTTCTTCAGCATTTTCTGTAATCGGATAAACTCGTCTTGCATCTGCCGCCGGATCAACGGATCCAGTGCTGAAAAAGGCTCATCGAGAAACCAAAGCGCCGGACCGACCGCGAGCGAGCGCGCGATGCCCACACGCTGCTGTTGGCCGCCAGAGAGCTGATGGGGAAATGATGCCTCGCGTCCGTCCAAGCCCACCAAAGCAATCATTTCACGCGCCCTCCCTTCGCGTTCTTTCGGGCTTTTCTTCTGTATTTTAAGCGGAAATGCCACGTTCTCGAGAACTGTCAGATGAGGAAGGAGGCCGAAATTCTGGAACACCATCCCCATCTCGTGACGGCGGAGTTCAATGAGCTCTTTCCCGGAGACCTTTAGTAGGTCTCTGCCGTCGAGAAGAATCTCACCAGCACTCGGCTCTACAAGCCTGGACAGGCAGCGCACGAGAGTGGATTTCCCAGAGCCGGACAAACCCATGATAACGAAGATTTCGCCAGTGGCCACTTCGAAGGATGCGTCTACAACTGCTGGCAGATGGCCTTCAGACCTTAAGCGCTCCGCCAACGCGTCGGGGTCGATCTTGTATCCTCTCGAATCAAAATAGAACGCCGGCCGACTGCCGTAGGCCTTCCAAACGTTACGGCAGGCGATTTTGATCGATCGCAGTTCCGTCATGGTATCACGCTTCTTTTTTTGCAACAAACTGCCGTAGAAGCTGCGCCAACTAGCGCAGCTTCTAGATCGAATAGCAGGGGCCGCTAAAGTCTTCCGGCTACTTAGTTCTTGCCGGCGTCGATCCAAGGTCGCCAGGTCGGTTCATTGCTATCGACCCATTCCTTCACCACAACGTCGAGGTCCCTCCCCTTCTTGTCGATCGCCAAGATCATCTTTTCCTGCTCCCGCGCGTTGACTTGAAACTCCTTCAGAAACGCATACGCGGCCGGCCACTTTGCACCGAAGCCTGACCACACGATCTTGACCGACTCTGGCTTTGTGATGCAGTGTTGCTCAGTCTGCTCCTTGCACGGAGGCATCGTAACCCAGCCAACTTCATTTTCGACCAAGGCGTAGTGTGGGCTCCAGAACATCATCAACAAGGGAGTCTTGCTCGCTTCCGCCGCATCCAGTTCGGCCACCATCGCTCCTTCCGAACCCGCCGGTACGGACGTGTAGGGTAAGTCATTGTCCGCAATGATTGTGGCGGATCGAGTACCCCATTCCGTCGGATAATCTAGAAAACGACCGTTCGGCGCAGTCTCCGGCGTCGACAAAGCCTGAACACATTCAGGCTTTGCAAGGGCCGTCCAGTCCGGCAGGCCTGGACAGATCTGCTCCATAAACTTCGGATAGATCCACCCTTCCCTTGTTTCGAGCCCGAGGCTTCCGATATTCTCTATTTTTTTTGTCGCAAGGACCTGTGGGTAAATGTCGCCAACATTGTTCAGCCAAATGTCCACCAGCCCGCTTATTGTGCCGTCAGAAAGACCAGAAAACACTGGGAAAACGCTGGCGGTAACATATTCGACTTTGTAGCCCAGCTTCTCCAGCAGCTGACCGGCAAGATGCGTCGAGACGTGTTGCCCCGTGTATCCGACCATCGCGAGCTTGATAGGCTCATCGTTGGCGCCGAGCTCGGCGGAATTGGCTCCGGCATTCGCGGTGACGACGAGCGCGAGCGCAATGCCTGCAACGTTCCAAGCTGGAAATCTCAGCATATTATCTCCCCTGTTGTAGAATTGTTCCGCCATTTAACTGACGAGTACATCGAATTATGGCACAAGCAGCAGGGTCAATTTATTATTCCAAGACGCCGATTTGCGGGTTTTCGACAACATGTGAATTTTGCCGTATGTGTTTCGAGTTGGATGCGTGGCGTGCCGGTGACGTTCGATCTGGTGGTATGCGACCTCCCTAAAATGCATATGAGGTGAAACGCGACGTAGCTGATGTAGCGTGGCCGCAAGAGTATAAAGCCTATTTGAGTGCGCTTAGTGGAGCGGGCCCGACGAGATTCGACAGGAAGCTTCCTAGTGGGTTGTAGCGTGAGAAAATATCTGCATGACGATCACGCCGCCAACAATCATGGCCATTCCTATGATAGCTCCCAAATCCAACACTTGTCTGAATAGGACCATGCCAGAAGCTGCGGTAAGCACAATGCCGAGACCTGACCAAATGGCATAGGCGACGCCGAGTGGCATACTCTTCAACGCTTGAGAGAGGAACCAAAACGACGCCACGTATAACACTATGAACGCGACCGTTGGCACAATTCTCGTAAACTGTTCAGACTTCTGCAAAAATACAGAACCTGTGACCTCAAACAGGATCGCGAGACCGAGCCATGCGTGGCCGACGAGAACGCTTCTCACCGGCAAGTCGTTTGATGATTGTCAGGAGCTATGGAACTGCAAGTTCCCTGAGATGATGTCTGATCATACAATCCTTTCAGGCATCTCGTGAGGTGAGAAACGTTCTCCAGGAGAAGCATCATCACTATGCAAGTTTTGGTACATATAATATTACAGATAAAACGTTTGGCGTAATTTATGCAAATCGGTTTGACGGCCTGTCCCGGTGAGAACACCGCTGCTACGACGACGCTTCGCGCAAACTGCCGACGCGAGACGCTGCTTCTTGCTACGAGGTCATCAATCATCATCGCGTCGAATGCAGAAGGGACTTGAGGTCGATATTCAGATTTGTCACGACCTTTGGGTCGGGCGATTTCCCGGCCTCAATCAGACGTTTTGACACCATAAAGACAGCCGGCTGGTTGATAGCATCGACGGCCAAGAGCTCGTCGCCACGGTAGTGCCAAATCGAAAGGGCGGTTTCGGAACTTTTTCTCACGACTGCTAAATCATGCCCGCCGGCCAGCCCAACGATCTGTAACTTGGTGTCGAACTGATCCGACCAAAACCAAGGCTTTGCAGCGTAGCATTCAGAGGCCAGCACGATCGCCTTTGCGACGGCTTCACCTTGGTCGATGGCGTTACCCACGCTTTCTAGTCGTATGCGCTGGTCTCTCCAAGGGAATGAAGCACAATCGCCGGCGGCGAAAACAAAAGGATCAGACGTGCGGCATTGAGCGTCAACTTTGATGCCGTTGTCGATTTCAAATCCGGCTGCCTGGGCCAATTCGACATTTGGGTGAACTCCGATACCGACGATTACGAAATCTGCGTCGAGCGTTCGCCCATCCTTCAAGGTAACTTTCGTCACGCGGCCGTTGACGCCGGTCAGCATCGCGACTTCGACGCCCTCCCAAATCTCCACACCATGGTCTCGGTGAAGGTGTTGAAAGAATGATGCCGTTTGAACTGAGGCCACGCGCTGCAAGATTCTCGGTGCGCTTTCAATGAGGGTGACCTTCAAGGCAAGCTTTGAGGACACGGCAGCCACCTCAAGGCCGATATAGCCGCCACCGACGACGAGAACACGGCGACCAGGCTGGAACTCGGTTGCCATCGCATCGATGTCGGCGAGGTTGCGGACGTAATAGACGCCAGCAAGCGCCCCGCCTATCGCAACCGGAAGGTGCCGTGGGCGTGACCCAGTGGCCAAGACCAAGCGTGCGTAGGGCAATCTGCCTCCATCGCCGAAGACGACCTCGCGCCGGTCGCGGTCGATGGCTTCGACATATGTTGAGAGTCGAAGATCAATCGACTTCTGGCGATAGAAATCCTCTGGGCGCAGATAGAGCCTGTCAGCCGTCATCTCTCCGAGCAGGTAAGCCTTGGAAAGCGGCGGACGCTGGTAAGGCGGCTGCGCCTCGTTACCGACGAGCGTTATCGATCCCTCGTGACCGAGATCGCGCATCTTCGACGCGACGGAAAACCCCGCCTGCCCGGCGCCGACCACGACGACGGGCTCCTTCACTCCGATGGCCTCCAAAGATATCCTCCCCGGGTCAGTTCGCGCGAAGCGGTGCCATCGCCTTCTGCATGCTGGCAATCATCGCGTCCCGCTTCTCGGACAGGGCTGAAGGGCTCTGGCCATTGGCCTCCGCTGCCACGCCGGTAACCAGTTCCTGAGCGGTGGCAGGGTCGAGGTGGAGCACCCCGAGATCGTCCCACCAGCGATTGAAGCTGTCGGTATAGCGTTCGCAGAAGGCAGCGAGGCCACCTTCGCCAGCACCGAGATGGAAGAGCATGGTCGGACCCATGGCGGCCCAGCGAAGGCCCGGCCCAGCCCACATCGCCTTGTCTACATCGGCGACGCTGGCGACACCCGATTTCACGAGATGGATGGCCTCGCGCCAGACGGCGGCCTGCAAGCGGTTCGCGACGTGTCCGGGCACCTCGCGATTCACGCGGATCGTCACCTTGCCAACTGACTCGTAAAAAGTCTCTGCGGCTTCGACGACGCCGTCATCCGTCCGCACGTTGCCCATGACTTCGACGAGCGGGATGAGGTGTGGAGGATTGAAAGGATGGCCGAGAACGAACCGGGCGGGGTTCTTCCAGCCTTCCTGCATCTCGCTGAGCGTCAGACCGGATGCAGACGTGGCGACCACCGCATCGTCGGCGAGGCTGGACTCGATATCCTTGTAGAGCTGATGCTTAATCGAGATGCGCTCGGGCACGCTCTCCTGAATGAAGGATGCGCCTTCGACCGCCTCGGCGGGGTTCTTGTGGAAGCTGACGGCGTCTGGGCTGCCGCCCTTCACGAGGCCGAGCTCCTGAAGCGTGGGCCAGGCGCGCTCGACATAATCGCGGACGGTTCCCTCGACATTCGGAGAAACATCGAACACGGCGACAGAGTGCCCGGCGGCGAGGAACAGAGCCGTCCAGCTGGCGCCGATCACGCCGGCACCGAGTACTGAAGTATGCTTTGAATCGCTCATTAGAAGAGTCCCGGTCTGAGTGGGGATGCTGAAGTCAGTCCGCCGTCGATAATGAAGCACTGCCCGGTTACGAAGCCGGCCTGCCTGTCGAGGAGCCAGGCGATGGCGTTCGCCACGTCCTCGGGTTTCCCTAGCCGTCCACTCGGATGGCGGGCGACCGCATCGGTAATTGCGCGCTCGGGGTCTTTCGCCAGCGCGAATCCTTCCGTCGCCATCTCGGTCATGATCCATCCGGGGCTTACGGCATTGCAGCGGACCTTCGGGCCGTGATCGACCGCGATGGAGCGGGTAAGTCCATGCACGAAGGATTTCGACGCATTGTAAATGGCCATGGAAGGATCGGCCACATTGCCGGAGATCGAACCGACATTGACGATGCTGCCGCCGTTTGTTTCCATCAGCGGAATGACTTCGCGGCACATGTTGAACACGCCCTTGCAGTTCACACCGATGACCGTGTCCCAGTCATCGTCTGTCGTCTGAGGCACCGTCTTTTCGACCTGAATTCCAGCGTTGTTGACGAGGATCGAAACGCGCCCGAACACTGTCATAGCTGCATCCACGACGCGCTTGGCATCAGACGAGCGGGACACATCTGCCTGTATCCACTTGACGGGGCTCTCAAGATCGTCCGGACGCGCTCCTCGCCCGCAGGCGAGAACATTGGATCCGTCGGCAAGCAGACGCCGGACGATGGCCCGGCCGATGCCCCGGCCGCCTCCCGTCACGATCGCTGCTTCGCCTTCAAGCGCCGACATCAGGTCACCCGTGCGCAATCATGACGTGCCGAACCGAGGTATAGGCATCAAGGCCATAGACTGACATGTCGCAGCCCGTTCCCGATCCCTTCATGGCCGCCCAAGGCATCTCCGGCGTTCCGACGCCATGCGTGTTCACCCAGGTGAAGCCGTAGCGAAGGCGGCTGGTCACCGCCATCGCCTTTCCGACATCGCGTGTCCAGACCGATGACGCCAGACCATATCGACCGGCATTTGCGATTCTAATCGCCTCCTGCGTGTCGGAGAAGCGCGAGATCGAAACTACTGGCCCGAAGACCTCGTCGCAGGCGAGCTCAGCGTCATTGGCGACATTGGCGACGACGGTCGGCTGATAGAAGAAGCCGGAGCCGTCGCCGACCTTACCGCCGACGACGACTTCGGAGGTTTTCCGCGCACGCTCCACGAAACCCGCGACCCGGTCGCGATGTGCGGCTGAGACGAGCGGTCCCATCTGGGTGCCTTCGGCCTTCTGGGCGCCGATCTTGATCTGCGAAACCTCATTCGAGACGACTTCGACGAGCCCGTCGTATACGCCGTTCTGTACAAGGATCCGGCATGGCTGCGCGCAATCCTGCCCGGCATTGAAGTAGCTGCCCGCACGGATCGTCTGCGCGACGGCGTCGATATCGGCATCGTCGAAGACGATCACAGGCGCTTTGCCACCAAGTTCGAGATGGACGTGACGGATCTGCTGCGATGCGGCGCGCATGGCCGCCATGCCCGTCACTGGCGAACCGGTGATGGCGATCGCCTCGATCTCCGGCGCGTTGATCAAACGGTCGCCGACGGAAGTGCCCCGGCCATGAATGACGTTGAGCACGCCCTTCGGCAGGACTTCGGCGAAAAGCTCCGCCGTGCGCAGGGTCGACAGCGGCGTTATCTCCGAAGGCTTCAGGACGACCGTGCATCCGGCAGCGATCGCAGCGGCGATCTTCCATGCGGCCATCATCGCCGGATAGTTCCAGGGCGTGATCGCGGCGACGGTTCCGAGCGGGTCGCGACGGATCATGCTGGTATGGCCGGCGACGTATTCGCCTGCTGCAGAACCGGACATGGTACGCGCCGCTCCGGCGAAGAAACGGTAGCTGTCTATCGTCAGCGGCATCTCGTCGTCATGTGCCGACGGCCACGGCTTGCCGACATCGAGGCTTTCGAGTTCCGCGATCTCCTGGCTGTTGGCTTCGAGCACGTTCGCCAGTTGAAGCAGCAGAGACGACCGCTCGCCCGGCGTCGTCAGCGAGAAGGTCTCGAAGGCTTCCGCCGCAGTGCGAACCGCCGCATCGACCTGCTCGGCGCTCGCCTCCGCTATCTTCACGATCTCGTTGCCGGTTGCCGGATCGAGAACCGTCAGCTTCTCGCCCGCACCCTCGACGAGTTCACCATTGATGAGGAGTTTCGTCTGCATCAGAAGCTCACCTCGCTAGCACCCTTGAGACCAAGACGCTGGCGCGCTTCGTCCGCGGTGGCGATCGTGCGGCCGAGGTTCTCGACGATCTGGCGGACCTTGCGAACCTGGTCGGCGTTCGACTTCGCCTTTTCACCGGGTCCGATATAGAGGCTGTCTTCTAGCCCGACCCGCAGGTTACCGCCGAGCAATGCCGCCTGCGTGGCGAACGGCATCTGGTGCCGTCCGGCCGCCAACACCGACCATTCGTAGCTGCCGCCGAAAAGCTTTTCGGCAATCGTGTGCATGTGCATCAGATTGTCGAGATCGGCGCCGACGCCGCCCAAGATGCCAAATACCATCTGCACGAAGAAAGGCGGCTTCACCCAGCCCTGCTCGACGATCCAGGCGAGGTTGTAGAGGTGCCCGAGATCGTAGCATTCGAATTCGAACTTGGTGCCATGTCCGTCGCCGAGTTCCTTGATGACGTATTCGATGTCGGCGAAGGTGTTGCGGAAGATGAAGTCCTTGGTCATCTCCAGAAACTTCGGCTCCCAGTCGTGCTTCCAGTCCTTGTATTTCGCCATCATCGGGAAGATGCCGAAGTTGAGCGAGCCGACGTTGAGCGACGCCATTTCCGGGCTCGCCTTCACCGCAGCGCGCAGGCGCTCCTCACGTGTCATGCCGAGACCGCCGCCGGTGGAGACGTTCAGCACCGCGTTCGACTGCTGCTTGATACGCGGCAGGAAATCCATGAACAGCTCGGGGCTCGGGTCTGGCTTGCCGTTCTCCGGATTGCGGGCATGGAGGTGGATGATTGCCGCACCGGCTTCCGCCGCCTCCACGCTCGCCTGAGCAATCTCGGTCGGCGTGATCGGCAGATACTCCGACATGGTCGGGGTGTGGATACCGCCCGTGGTCGCGCAGGTGATGATGACGGATTTCGCCATGACTAAAGCCTCATTTGCTGTACTTGTGCGGTCAGTCCGCCGTCGAGGACCCAGAGCTGACCGCTGGCGTAGCGCGCCTCGTCACTGGCCAGCCAGTTGACCAGGTTGGCGACATCGTCCGGCGTGCCGTAGTTGCGGATAGGATGGACGTTGCGCACCGCTTCTTTCAGCGAGTCTATCGTGCGCCCGCCGCCCCCCGAACCGGCGCCGCCGAAGAAGCTCTGCAGCATCGGCGTGTCGATATAGCCGGGGCAGATCGCGTTGACGCGGATGCCTTCCGGTCCGTAATCGCAGGCCATCGCCCGGGTTAGCGCATGGACCGCGCCCTTGGTTGCGCAATAGGCGGCGAGGCCGGGATCGGCGATGAAACCGTCATAGCTGCCGAAATTGATGATGGACGATGTCCTGCCTTCGGTTCCGGCTTTTCGCAACAGAGGGAGCGCATACTTCGATGCGAGGAACGTGCCCGTCACGTTGACAGCGAAGCTGCGGTTCCATTCTTCCAGCGTCGTGTGCTCGATGGTCTTCTCGATCTCGATGCCAGCAGCATTTACAAGGATGTCCAGCCGACCTTCTTCATCGGCGACACTCGCCATCGCCGCCTTGGCTTCTTCCTCGAAAGTCACATCCAGCCGCACATAGCGGGACGCGTCCTTCGACGATGAACTCAGACTGCCGGAATCGGTGAGATCAGCGGCATAGACGACCGCGCCCTCTTCGATGAAGCGGGCGCATATCGCGCGACCGATACCGCCGCGGCCACCGGTGACGAAGGCGACTTTGCCAGGAAGTCTTCCGCTCATGGCTTCAGCTTCTCGCCTCGACGGATCAGGCCGACGCCGAGCATTTCGCATAGGCGTCCAGCACTAGGCCGTGGAAGTGGTGTACCGCATGCTCCGATTGTCCCGAACCGTCAGGATCGTTGACGATCCGGCCCTGCTTGAAGGCGGGCGTGTTCATACCTTTTTGGACGCTCTCCACGATTGCAATGTCCTCGACCTGAAGCACCTCGTCGAGGTACTTGATGGTCTGCAATTCCACCCCGTCGGGTTCCTTGGTCTCCAGATAGAAGTCGTAAGTCTCCAAGGTCCTGGCCGGCCCGGCCGGAATGATGTTCAGGACGATCATCGAGGAGCGGCCCGGGTATCGCATCAGGCAGGTGTTCGGCCACAGCCACCACACGGCATGAGTGCGGACGGTAGCGTTCGACACATCGTATGCGCTGTTGGCGGTTTTGCCAGCATCGGCCATGTGGCTAGAGTAGATGCCATGCGTAGTCACCTTGTAGGTGTCCATATCCACGAGGGTGCAGAAGTCCTTATGCGCGGTTGGGCAATGGTAGCATTCGAGGAAGTTGTCGACGACATTCTTCCAGTTCGACTTGATGTCGTAGGTCAGTCGGTGCGCGAAAGTGAGCTTGTCGATATCCGGGGCCCAGTGGCGAATCTCGGTTTCGAGATCTCCCGACTGCGAAGCGAGCGAGGGCGCGTTTGGATCGAGGTTCACGTAGACAAAGCCGCAAAACTCTTCGACCTGAACCCGGTCGAGGCAAATGTCCTTCGTGTTGAAGCTCTCCAGCGTCTCAGTATGCGGCGCGCGGACAAGCTGGCCGTCCATTTTGTATGTCCAGGAGTGATACGGGCACGTGATGCGGTTCGAGACGCCTTCGCCGATCAGAAGCGCATGGGCGCGGTGCTTGCAGACATTATAGAAGGCACGGAGCACGCCTTCACGGTCGCGAACGACGGCGACCGGCTGCCCTGCGATCTCGACGGCGATGTATGCGCCCGGCTCCCGAACCTTCTCGACGTGACAGACCCATTGCCAAGTCTTGCCGAGGATCTCACGGACGTCAACATCATGCCAGCGCGGATCGATGTAGGCATCAGCCTTCAGCGAGAGCGAAGCGGAGGGATTGGGTGACCACCCTTCGCTAATCTTTGCGAACTCGTCCCTAGAAAGCAGCATCGTCATTGGAGCACCTCTTCGTTTCGCGTACTGGGTGGACGAAAATACCAACTCATCTTCAACATACTTCCGGCAGATAACTATGCATCGTTCGCCGCTCGTTTAACTTCGTCCGACGACGCGAACGTGACCAGTTAGAGAACAACGCCTTTTTAGAAGTGCCGGCTGAAATTACGTGGAGCGCCGCGCACTTGAAATCCAGAGTTTGGCAGGCGTTCGCCTACATGTCCCGTCCACACTCCTAGGGCATCGAGGAAATGGCCCTAAACGATGCCCAGCCCAGACGCGACTAAAGCTCTGCTAGTTCCCAGCACACTCCATCTGCCGTGAGAGGATAACCTTGTCCAACCAGCCCACTTCCAGCTTAGGAACCGAAGAAAGTAGAAGGTCGGTGTATGGATCAAACGGGGGAGCCAAGACGTTAACTTTTGGGCCGTAACGCACGACTTCCCCCCGGTACATCACAGATATTGAATCAGCGATTGATTCAACAGTTGCAAGATCATGAGTAATGAAGAGGTAAGCGACTCCCTCTTCCCGTTGTAACTGCAGTAGCAACCGCAAAATGCCATTGGCTACTAGTGGGTCTAGGGCCGAAGTGACTTCGTCGCAAATGATCAGTTTGGGCTTTGCCGCGAGCGCCCGCGCTATGCAAACGCGCTGCTTTTGTCCACCTGACAGTTCTGCGGGATAGCGGTCCGCAAAGCCCCTGCCCATTTCAATCTTGTCAAGCAGCTCGTATACACGTCTATCGCGTTCCGCGCCGCGCATTCCAAAATAGAATTCGAGCGGCCGACCGATGATCCTTGCAACGGTCTGGTGCGGATTCATCGCAACATCCGCCATTTGGTAGATCATCTGAAGCTGCTGCAGGTCATCCTGCGAACGCTCACTGAGGCGCCAAGGAAGGTCGCGGCCGTTGAACTGAATGGTGCCGGCCAATGGCGGCAACAAGCCCGTGATGACCCGCGCTAGCGTCGATTTACCCGAGCCCGACTCACCAACGACGGCGAGCGTCTGTCCAGTATGGAGGTTTATAGAAACATCGCGTAAGACCCTGATCCTTCCATCGCCGTAACCTGCTGTGATGCCTTTCACCGATAACACAGGCGCTGTGCCGCAGTCTGTCGGCTGGTGCTCGATGTGATGCACTGATACTAAAGCTCTCGTATATTCCTCCAGAGGCTGACTGATGATCTGCTGCGTCGCTCCGCGCTCTACTAGCTTGCCATTCCTCAGCACCATTATCTCGTCAGCGACTTGCGCTACCAACGCCAGGTCGTGGGTGATGTAAAGGGCGGCCACGCCAGTGTCACGAATGGCGTCCCTGATTGCGGCCAGCACGTCTATCTGGGTGGTGACATCGAGCGCCGTGGTCGGCTCGTCGAAGACAATTAGGTCTGGTTCTGAGCAGAGTGCCATAGCGGTCATAACGCGCTGCAACTGACCGCCAGACACCTGATGGGGAAACCGCCTGCCAATGTTCTCCGGGTCAGGAAGGCCAAGCTTTTTAAACAGAGCTACCGCTCGCTGCTCAGCTTGGGCGCGAGTATCTTCCCCATGGAGCAACGATGCCTCCACCACTTGGTCCATAAGACGGTGAGCGGGATTAAATGCAGCAGCGGCTGACTGCGCAACGTAGCAAACCTCGCGACCCCGGAGTTTCCGCAAGCCGCGGGCTCCGACCTTACGTATGTCACGGTCGTTGAGGATGACCTCCCCAGCAGTAATTCTAGCGCCGCCACGCGCATAACCAAGACTTGCTAGGCCAATGGTGGATTTGCCAGCGCCAGATTCGCCGATCAGACCCAAAACTCTCCCTCGGTTCAACGTCAGCGAAACGTCATCGACAAGGACGACGTTCCTCGGTCGCTCGCCTGGAGGGTAGACAGTCGCTTCAATCTGTAAGTTGCTTATTCTAAGCAGCCGGCGGGTAGTACTACCCCCACCAGTTTGTGTGACTGCTGACAGGGAATTCGCATTCGTCTTGCTCGGCATTGTGCTGTTATTGGACATCGCAGCCCCTAACTGGTTTTCAACGGTTGCTGATGATCAGCAAACAAACGCGGTAAGGCATCCGACACAACATACTAGTAAGTCATGGCTTGAATCCTCTCTGCCAGCGATTTCGATCTTCCCCGCAAATCTCTGGAGTACCTGACGACAGGGCCGGGGAGTCCGGAATAGAAAACCTTGCCATAAATCGACACGACGAGTCGTAAACTGGCGATATGCAACCGGCAGGGAAGCTCGTAGAGCATGCAAGTGTTGTAGCTAAGCCGCTACGGCTAGATGTGGAGAGCATGAATAGCATGTTTGTTTCGCCAGTAATGCATATTGACAAGGAATGGATTGACTACAATGGCCATCTAAACATGGCCAACTACAACATTCTTTTCGAGCGTGCTGGAGATAACGCACTCGAAAAGATGGGCCTCGGTCCGGAATATGCGAGGAAGCGCGGTCTGACAATCTATACAGCCGAAACCCACGTCTGTTACGTTCGAGAACTCCACGCCGGCCACAGCGTCACGGTAACATTTCAACTTCTGGAGTATGACGAGAAGCGGATTCAATTTTACCAAGAGCTTCGCCATGTCGATGGATGGCTTGCTGCAACCGCAGAACAACTGTTGCTCCATGTTGATATGTCCGGTCCCAAGGTTGTACCATTTCCTCCCGATATCCTCGTGAATCTAGAAGAGGTGCTTGCTCTGCACGCGTCGCAGGATTTGCCTGTTCGCGCTGGTAGGGCGATCGCGATTGTCAAAAGGATGCGCGTGTGACGGTTCGCTCTCGACTCAGAGATCCTCGCGATGCCCATAGTGGTGCCTCTTACGTGGCTAGCTCGGGAAGACCGCGGTAAAGGCTAGCGCCTCGGGATTAGCAAGCGCTTCCTCGTTTTTGACCTCACGACCGTGGACGACGTCGCGCACCGCAAGTTCGGTGACCTTGCCGGATCTTGTCCGAGGAATATCCTCCACCTGAATGATTAACGCTGGTACATGACGCGGACTAGCCCCCGTACGAATCTTGGTCTTAAATCTGCTGATCATCTCCGCGTCGAGAGTCACGCCGTCGACCAATCTAACGAACAGCACGATGCGCACATCGTTGTCGAAATCTTGGCCTATGCAAAGCGATTCCAGAACCTCAGGCATCTGCTCGATTTGATTGTAAATCTCGGCGGTCCCGATGCGTACGCCGCCTGGATTGAGTGTTGCGTCAGAGCGGCCATGGATAATCATTCCGCCATGCTCCGTCCATTCGGCGAAGTCGCCATGGCACCAAACATTGTCGAAGCGGCCGAAATAGGCCGCCTGATACTTTCTACCGTCAGGGTCGTTCCAGAAACCCACCGGCATTGAGGGAAACGGCTTCGTGCAGACCAGTTCGCCTTTCTCCTGTCTGACGGTGCTGCCCCGCTCGTCCCAGACGTCAACTGCCATGCCCAAACCAGCCGCCTGTATCTCACCGGACCAGACCGGCTCAGTTGGCACACCGAGCACGAAACAGGAAACAATGTCTGTACCGCCCGAGATCGAGGCGAGATGGACGTCCTTCTTGATCCCATCGTAGACGAAGGCAAAGCTCTCTGGCGCTAGCGGCGAACCTGTCGCGGAGATTGTGCGCACACTCGTCAGATCGTGGCTATCGATCGGACGAAGGCCGGATTTCCGCAGCGTGTCAATGAACTTCGCCGATGTGCCGAAATAGGTCATCCTTTCTGATGCTGCGTAGTCGAATAGGATGTTGCCGTTCGGATAGAACGGTGAGCCGTCATAGAGCAGAAGGGTCGCGTTTGATGCGAGGCCGGAGACAAGCCAGTTCCACATCATCCAACCGCAGGTCGTGAAGTGAAAGAGTCGGTCCCCATCGTGCAGGTCCGCGTGCAGGCGATGCTCCTTGACATGCTGAAGGAGCGTCCCGCCGATTGAGTGCACGATGCACTTGGGTTTTCCGGTCGTCCCTGACGAGAACAAGATATAGAGAGGGTCTCCGAACGACATACGCTCAAACCCAACATCTTTCGCAACGTACGGGGTCAGAAAGCGGTCGAGGGCTGAAGCGCTCTCTCCTGCGTTATGGGGAGGAGAATTTCTAAAATACTCGAAAATTATGGTATTATGATGAATATTTAGCTTTTTCGATATGTTATATGCTTTGTCAGTCACGTTAATTATCTTTCCGTTATAACAATATTTATCTACGGAAAAAAATACCTTGGGCTCTATTTGTTCAAACCTTTCGAGCGCACCTTCCTCGCCAAAATCGGGTGAGCATGAAGACCAGATCGCGCCAATGGATACCGTTGCAAGCATCGCCGCGACCGCCTCAGGAATATTGGGTAGCATGGCTGCGACGCGATCGCCTGACTTGACCCCCTGTTCAATTAGCGCTTGCTGAAGGCGTGAGACGAGTGCATGCAGGTCGTTCCAAGACATTCGCCGACTAATCTTGTCCTCGCCCCAAAAACAATGGCATCGTTGTCGCCTCGCTTTTTGAGGAGGTTTTCTGCGAAGTTCAGCCTCGCATCCGGAAAGAACCGGGCCCGTTGCATCTTGTCCGCATCTATAACGATTCGGTCGCCCTTCTCGCCTATGATTCCGTAATAGTCCCATAGGACACTCCAGAACTCCTCCGGATACACAACAGACCAAGTATGTAAATCACGAAATGAGTTAAGAGGGCGGCGCAGCAACGTTGATGAAAACGCCGAGAAATATTTTATATTTGACGAGGCTGTGCGGTTTGCACTCGGTGCCCAAAGAGGTTGAACTACCATTTCAAAGTCCTCGGCTTTGTTCTACGGGGGTGTCGAGCCGTTACTAAGCCAATGAGTGCTCACAACTCCGCTGCTGGCACGACGCGCCAATCGCTCCCCCCCATAATTTCCGGTCGGCTTGTGGAGAGTTACCTTCGATCTGCCGGTAACACTTCGAAAAGTGGGATGCCGAGACAAATCCGCACGCAACAGCGACATCGACGACCGGCATCGCAGTCTGGGTAAGCAGAAGCTTCGCCCGTTCGATCCTAAGCTTAAGGTAATATCGTGCCGGTGAGCAGGAAAGCTGGTTCCGGAATAGCCGCTCAATTTGGCGACGAGACAAATGCAAGCGAAAACCGACTTCAGTAAGAGAAATTGGGCTCGACATATTGTCTTCCATCAAGTGGACTGCAGCTTGTATTATGGCGTTATTAACGCCTTGCGATGAAGCGAAGGCTAGCCGTTGACGCTCCGACTTGTCTCTCATGCGCATAATCAACGCCTGACTGCAGATTTCGGCGGCAGTCTTGGAGCCAAATGCTTGCCGGACAATATGCAGCATCATGTCGAACGAGCCTGTGCCAGCGGAGGTGTATATGCCGTCATCGAACTCAAATATTCCTGCAGTTAGGGCGCTGCGGTTAAACTGCTCAGCAAAGGCTGGCGAATTCTCCCAGTGAATGGTGCAACGCCTATCTTGGAGAATACCTGCGCGGGCCAGCAAGTAGGTGCCGGTACAAAGCCCGGCAACGTGGATCCTCATTCGGCGACATTCACGTAACCAGGCATCCATCGATCGGTTGGTGTAATCCTGAACCCGGCGACCGGAGCAGACCAATGACATGAATGGCTTTTGCAAGCCGAACAGCAGTATCCTTTCCGTTGCTAGAGAGCTATCTACGGAAACATATACACCATTGCTGGCGATGACCGGCTGTCCGTCTGCCGAAATGAGTCGCCAACGATAGTGTTCGTGGCCGGTGACTTGGTTGGCGAGCCGCAACACCTCAATAGCTGAAGAGAACGCGAGCAAAGTGAATTCTGGAACGAGATAAAAGACGAAGGTCTTTTGTTCCTGCGAAGGGGTCAACAAAGCTCAATACTCCACGTCACCTGACCACGCTTGCTTACCCGTATCGGCTGTGATCAGCGGCCAACGGTTCTCGCCTCTCGACAGAGTTGGACAGGCCTCTGAATTTAATGCAAAGGCCACCCTCAGAGATTCTTGCACAAACCAGCGCATCCATTTAACAATCCACGCCATCGATTTGCTTCTTTTGGACGCCCGACGGAGGAGGTGCCGCTTGTTCAAGATTTTGGTGTTGGTGACTCAAAGCTTCAACTTGGCCACAACCACCGCGTTCATCGATCCGTTTCGAGCGGCGAACTACTTGGACGGTTTCAGCCGGTTTCGGTGGGTTGTCGCTTCCGCGGCAGGTGGGGCCTGTCTAGCCAGCAACGGACTATCAATCGACACGATTAAGTTGGAGGGGATTGCAGGGGATCAGTTCGACGTCGTCGTCGTTTCATCGAGTTGGACGCCCGAAGCGGCGAAAACCCTGCAGCTAATGGGCGCGCTCCGGAAGTGGGCTCGTGCGGGGTGCATCATGGGATCCCTTGACACTGGAGCCTTCATTCTAGCAGACGCCGGACTGCTAAGCGGAAGGCGAGCTACCGTCCACTACGAACACATTGACTCGTTCAAGGAACTGTATCCGGATATCGACGTCTCAGAGGATATCTTCGTTCATGACGGACAGAGGTTTACGTGCAGCGGAGGAATGGCTTCGGCTGACATGGCCTTGCATATCATTCGCGCCAGCAGCGGGGATGCGCTGGCAAACGCATCGGCCCGCTACATATTCCACCCAGCTCTGCGTCCCCCCGGAACGTCGCAGAACCCCGCGGGGCTGGAGCCGCTTGGAAGCATTGCGCCCGATTCAGTTAAACAAGCGATCTCTGTAATGGAGGGGTACCTCGAGAACGCACTTTCAATCCCTGAGATTGCAGCGAAGGTGGGTATATCTCACCGACAGCTTGACAGGCTTTTCCTTCGGTACGTTGGGAAATCGCCCGCGATCTACTACCGGGACATCCGCTTAGACCGCGCGCGAAGTTTGGTCACCCAAACCGATATGCTGATGTCCGAGATCGCTGTCGCTTCTGGTTTTTCCACTCAGGTGCATTTCAGCCGGGCTTACAAGGAGAGATTCGGTATTCCTCCAAGGACTGACCGTATTGAAGGCCGTATTCCGTTTGAGTTCCGTGCCTGGCCCATGCATCGAAAGCCACAGGAAACCTGATCAATTCTCACGGTCTAAGTGGGTTAGGCTAGAAAAGCTAAACCAGCGGCGCACCGCGCATAGAACGACCGCATTGAGTGTCGGATGCTTGCTCGGGTTATCGCCGCAGGTTCGAAAGGCAGCCCCATGACCCAGATAATTATGATCACCGTCGGTGGGGCTAGATTTGAAATCGAAGCAGAGAACGGCTCGAGCC
The DNA here is from genome assembly GCF_001510895.1 of Mesorhizobium loti. Lineage (GTDB taxonomy): Bacteria > Pseudomonadota > Alphaproteobacteria > Rhizobiales > Rhizobiaceae > Mesorhizobium > Mesorhizobium loti_A. Next base: position 19,249 of record NZ_LPWA01000137.1, read on the forward strand.
TCATGGAGGTGGCAGTACGGAATGCGGTGCCTGGGATTGTAGCAGAATGCGGCGGCGTTTGTGCGTGCGCAACATGCCATGTTTATGTCGATGATTCATTTGCCGCAAGGATCGAACCTCCAAAGGAAATGGAGGCCGGCATGCTAGAATTCGCCTATGACCTTCAGGCCAATTCTAGGCTCTCTTGCCAGATTCGCATATCCGACAACTTGGAAGGCCTGATTGTTCGCGTGCCGCAACGGCAGGGTTAGGAAAAACCCAACGTGGGTTGATTTCACCTAAACGAAACTTCGGCGGCCAGTATCGAGCGAACCAGGCGGCGGGTTATGGGCTTACTGTTGCACGGACGATAGGTGTTGCAGTCATCCGATTTGACACACTCGATATCAAGCCGCCGCCCCCTGTCGCCGAAACGCGCCGATGGTGACACTATTCGGTCTCTTCCGCAGCATGTTCACCGACTGCCGGATGTTTGTCCATTGAAGGGGACCTCACAACCAGAGAAGAAAACGGGCTCCGTGATACGTAATTGGATCGAGCAAGCAGGATGCGGCTTCGACAAATGCTACGAGGCTGCGATCCACCGCCAAAAACGCCTGACCCACCAGGGAACGACATTGATCAATCATGGCGGCCGTCGAAGATCGAGTTTCCCATTACGCATCTCGAGCGCATGATCGAGTATGCCGAAGAGAGAGGTGTAGATGTTAAGGAGCTGGTTCCAGAAACTGTCGGATGCCTCGTCGTTGGCTAGATCTGACGCGATGTTGAAGGTCGCACTCACGGATGCAGTCCATAAACTCGGCTTTGACTTCTACGCTTACCTAAACATCCAGCCGGTTCGGACATACGCAGTATCGAACTACGCGAACGAGTGGCAACACCGTTATTTCGAATGCGACTACAAGGAAATCGATCCAGTCGTCAGAACTGCGCGAGCAAAAATGGAAGCGTTCACATGGGCGCCTGAGAATCCGAGAAAGCTACCGTCTCGAGTGCGTGCCTTCTACAGCGAGGCAGGTGACTTCGGCATCCGGTCGGGAATTACAATTCCGATAAGGACGGCGTTCGGCCACATGTCCATGCTAACCGTCGCATCGCGCAAGCCGTCACTTTCATTGGACCAGGACATCGACCAGCTTGCGGCCGTGACGGCCGTTTCGCTGCTCCATGCCAAGCTTGAGCAACACGAAGCCGAACCGACGGTGAGCGCCCAAATCGAACTCACCGCCAGGCAGGCTCTTTGCCTGAAATGGTCGGCCGAAGGCAAATCTATGAAGGCCATCGCGGCAATCGAGGGTATGTCTTTCGCGACCGTCAACTTTCATTTGAACAACGCGCGCAAGGCTCTCGACGCCGGAAGCATCGCACAGGCGACGGCGCTGGCAACGAAACTTAGGCTAATCTGACGAGCGAAGAGCCACACGCTTCGGGAGCAAGCAGGCGACTTGCAGGTGCTTGACCGCCGCGCTCGGCAGCTGCATCCACGGTTCGATAACGTGTAAGCGTAGCCGTGCGCGCGATGTAGGAACGCTTCGGCGACGCTTCGACAACACTCCGATCTTCGCTAGAAAACTAATGCCAACGTCTCTATAAGGCGCGCAGGGCAGTACGCGCTGCCTCGGGGTATGGAAACCCCTACTCAGCGGTCGGTGCCAACCGGGAAGGCACCAAGGATCCTCTGGCTTTACGGCCGGGGGCCTGTGACGCATGTCCAGGCGCCTCGGTGCTAAAGGTCGCAGGACTGTCTGAGTACAGTTTCCAACCCCCGGCTATGGATCAGGGATTGACGTTCGCGGGGGCGCACCGCGGACGATGATTCAAGAAGGGCGCAAATGGCCACCGATATAGGCAGCGATGTGAAGCCGGACAAAATTTCCTTGAGGCCGGTGATCGGCCTGACCGAGGGTCTCTCGAAGGGAGATCTTGAACAGATCACGATTGAAGCAATCAGGACACATCGGCGCCTTCGCGATGCCGCGGATACTAGATGCGAGGAATGGCGTCAGACATTATCTACGGAGGCCTTAGATACCGTGGGGCCTGCGCGCATTGCTTATGTCGTCGCAATGATCGAGATGCACGCACAGCAGGCGGCGCTTTCGACCTTGCTGGACCTGCTTGGCCATGTCCCGTCGGTACCTGCTGACTGACACGAGGCGCGCTCAGATCAATCCGGGTTCCGACTGAGTTCAGCCCCGGACGTTACTTGGAAAGACTATATCCTGGTCGACCAGAACGTTGAACTTGTAGCCTGGCCGAATGCGCAGCGTCGGCTGCACGTCGAGATTCTTGCTGATCGTGCGCTCTGCGACACGGCCGAATGTCTCGGCAAAGTTCCGTCTTGCGGCATCGGAGGCGGTGTCCTGTGTGGCGAGCGTGGAGCTTTCGGGAACGGCCATGTCGATGCCTGTGCCGATAACCGCGAGAAGGACCGCCGAGCCGAAAGTTCTGAGGTAGTGGCGATCGACCTTGTCGGTAAAGCCGCCATAGCCTTCGGCGTCGGTGCCCGCCATACCGCCGAGCTGCAGCGTCGAGCCGTTCGGGAAGATCATGTCGGTCCACACCACGAGCACGCGGGACTGGCCGAATGAGACCTTGCTGTCGTAGCGGCCGAGCAGCTTCGTCCCCTGCGGGACGAGCAGGTGGTGGCCCGTCGCGCTGTCATAGACGTTTTGACTGACCTGCGCGGTAATGCGGCCTGGAAGATCGGAATCGATGCCAGTGATGAGCGTCGCCGGAATGACCGAGCCGCGTTTCAGCTCATAGCGCGACTGTTGCGGAACGACGCCGTTCGGAAGGTAGCCTGCCTTTCGGAGATCGGCATTGAAGAAGTCGTCCTTTGCGCCCTGCCCGTTCGGATCGATGTTCCGGCCGCCGAGTCCCGCCTTGAGGGCTGCGGAATAGAGATCGGCGGCCGAACCACCGGGCCCCGCAGCCCCGCCGCTTGGCCCAGCCGTTGTCGCTTGATCGCCCTCACCGCTCTTCGCCTTGTCGATGCTGACAGCGATTGGGGAGTCATAGGCGGTTTCGTTGGCCTGAAGCCGCGCCATGCGTTGACGCTGTCGCTCCCGAAAATACTGCTCATCCGCTTCGCGCTGGAGGCGCGCCCGCCAGACCTCCTCGGGTTCGAGCTGCTGTGGCGCAGGCGCAATGGCTTCCTCTGGTTTTGGCACCGGGGTGAACGGGTTCTCCGCCGGCGCGGGAGCAGGCGGCGTCGACTGGAACGTCTGCGTCTCGGCCGGCTCGCCGATGATGCCGTCCGGAACACCGCGTTTCAGCTGGTCGCCATAGCTCGACGCCGGCGGGCCGCCCTGCCCGCCATTATCCGGCTGGTTGCGGAAATACAGCCCCCGCGAGCTCAGGCCGTAGAAGATCACGCCGAGGAACAGCACCACCAGCACGATCGCCACAATGATGGGAAGACGGTTCACGCGGCGCATCTGCGCCCGATTGCTGTTGGGCGAGCCGCCCAGCTGCAGGGATTGTACCATTGGCCCCTCTCCCCTACCCGCGCCGCATGACCGACAACGGGCTCGCTGGTGTCGCGCCGGTCGGCGTGACGTTATAGGCGCGGCCGAGCTCGACCGTTCTCGTGGAGAGCCGCGCCAGGATTTGGCCGTCATAGCTGTCGACGACGTAAGCGAGCTGGATCAGGCTCTTCTCCCCTGCCTTCTGGTCGGTGACGACCGCATAGCCCCAGGTCTTGAGCGAGGTCTCGAGCGCATTGCCGAATGGCGAGCCATCCGGCTTCAGTCGGATCGTCGCCGTGCCGGGTCCGACCTGTTCGGCGAGCCGCCTGACCATGTCGCCGGCGATGGCGCTGGCCGCGGGTCCGGAAATCTCGGGCGGCGCCGAACTGGCGACCACGCTGCCCGCATCCATCGACTGACAGCCAGCAAGCAGTCCGGTCGAGAGCAGGACGCAAGCGAAAGCGGTGAGAAAACACCGGGGCGTCATCGCTAACCTCCCCTCTTGATCGTGATCTTCTCCTGCTTCCAGCCGACGCCGGAGACGAGGACCGCGCGGTCGACATTGTAGTCGACGATCATCATGTTGCCCTTGATGCGGTAGTTCACAATGCGGTTCTGGCCGCCCGAGACGACGAACAGCACCGGAGCGTCCTGGCCGACGAGCGAGCGCGGGAACTGGATGTAGGTCTTCTCACCATCGGAATAGACGCGGGTCGGACGCCAGCCGGCGCGCCCGCTCACCGAGTAGCCGAAGTTCAATTGTTCGGCCGGCACGCCGGCGCCGGGGATGGCGCTAGCCTCCAACCTCGCGTTGACGTCGGCGAGCTTGGCCGACACGTCGTCGGGATATTCGAATCCGACACGCGCCATGTACTGAGACTGGCTGGATTTGAGTTGGATGTGATAGGTGCGCCGCGACGTCGTCACCACCATGGAGGTGACCAGCCCCGGCTCCGACGGTTTGACCACCAGATGGATCGCTTGGCCGCCGACGGCGCCAGAGGTCGCGGGTTCGACCTTCCAGCGCACCGTGTCGCCCAGCAGCACGTCGCGCACGATCTCGCCGGGCTGCAGCTCGATATCGCAGACCTGCAGCGGCGAGCAGACGACGGACGGCTGGACCTCGCCATAGAGGAAGACGACCTTGCCGTCCGGTCCCTTGGTGACAAGCCCCCTGCTACCACGCCATTGACCGGAGATCGCGGTGCCCTTCGCTTCGTTGGCGCTCATGTCCTGGGCATGGGCTCCCGGAACGAGGCATGGAGCGGTGGCAAGCGCAATGCCAAGGGCGAGGACCGTCGCGGCCGTGGATGTTTGACATGTCATCATCAGGCGGTTCCTAGAGCTGCGCGGTCCAGTCGAGATCGCGGATGTAGAGGCCGATCGGGTTGAGGCGGATGACCGCCTCGTCCTGGGGCGCGGTGAGCGTGACGGTCGCGACGGCGCGGAACCGGCGCACGGCCGTCTCCTTGCCCTTGCGGTCGCGTTCGTATTCGGTCCAGTCGATCTGATAACTCTGGTTCGACAGCGGCACGATGTTGTTGACTTCGATGGCCACCGTCGCGGTACGCGCCTTCTCGAACGGAGAGTTGGCGCGGAACCACCCGTTGATCTTCTCCGTCGCGGCGTCGGACGTACGCAGCAGGGCATAGGTGCGGTCGATATAGCCCTTCTGGACGACGGCGTCGGGCGTGACGCTCCTGAAATTGGTCACGAAGTCTCCGAGCGTGGCACGCACCACGCGCGGATCGGCATATTCGATCTGTTGCGGAAACCCGGCGCTGACCGCGCTGCCGAGCTTGTCGACCTCGACGATGTAGGGGACGAGCTTGACCTGCGTGCTCTGGTAGAGCGCGTAGGAGGTGCTGACGACGGCAAGCAGCATGCCGGTGACGCCGACGATCCGCCACGAGGCGGCCGCCTTCACGTAGGAGCCGTAGCGCTCGGTCCATTCCTGGCGCGCAGCGAGATAGGGGTTGTCCGGTGGAGTGGTCCTGGCCATCGATCAATCCTGCGCTCACGAATCCTGCAGCGGCGGCGGCGCCGGACGGCGCGACGCCTTCTGCCGGGCCTCGTCGAGTTTCGCATTGGCAAGCCCGAGCAGCGATCCGGCATAGGCGCCGGGCGACGCGATGGCCTTGTCCTTCGCCGCCGAGCCTGCCGCCCAGCCGGCATGTCCGACGCCGCTTGCCATGCCGCGAAGAGCCGCACCGGCAAACGAGGAGCCGCCTGCATGCGCGTTGCGGGCCGCCGACGCCCCCGCGCCAGCGGCGCTCGCGCCGAGGAACGCTCCGCCCGCGGCAAACGTCGCCGCCTGACCGCCATGCCGGATGGCCTCCATCCCGCCGGCGACTGAAGCGCCCTGCACCACGCCCTGAATGATGGGCGGGACATACATGGCGATTACGAACACGACGACCGAGATACCGGCGATCGCCAGCGTGGTGATGAACTGGTCGGTCGTCGCGGTCGGCTCCTCGGCAAGGCCGATCAGGACCTCCGAGCCGATGCGCGCGATCATCACCAGCGCCATCAGCTTCATGCCGACGGAGAAGGCGTAGACTAGGTATCGGACCGCGAAATCCTTGGTGTAGCTCGACCCGCCGAGCCCTAGCATGATCATGCCGGCGAGCAGGCCGACATACATCTCGACCATCACCGCCACGAAGATCGCGGCGACCAGGCTGAACGACACCACGACGACGACCATCGCAAAGACGGCCGCGATGGCGAGCGCATTGTCCTCGAACAGGCCGAACTGCGCCTGCTCGGACATCTTGGAGGCGACGCGGATGCCGGCATTGAAGATGTCCGCGGGCGAGGCTGAGCCGCCCGAGGCGCCGATGTTGAAAAGACTGTCGACGATCGCTTTCGAGAGCGTCGGTCCCTGGTCGAGGATGAAGGCGAACAGCCCGATGAACATGATGCGCCGCACCAGCTCGGCAAACCAGCTGTCGAGCGAGGCGGCGTTGATGGCGAGCCACACGGCGGCTATGCCGATCTCGATCGCCGCGAGGATCCAGAAAAGCGAGCGCGCGGCGTTCATCACCGTATCCTGCCAGCCGCGCGTCGCCGTCACCACCTGGTTCTCGAGGTTGGTGAGCACGCTTCCGTCCTGGGCAAGGGCCGTTACGCTCGCGATGGTTACGACGGCGAGGGCGAGAAGAGCAAGGTCAGCCGCGCGCGCGAGCCTTACGATCACCATCTCGGCTTCATCTCCTGGCCGCCCCGGACATCGCGATCCGGATCGCCGCCGAAGAGGCGCTCCGCGCGCCCTCGCTTTTCGGCATCGGATGGCGTGACGGCCTGTCTCGCGTCGGGCCCAGCGGTCGCGTCGCCGGAGCGCAGGGAGATCACAATGGTGGCTGCTGCGCCGACAACGAGAACAGCCGCCGCTATCAGCACAATGGTCAGGCGGTTCACCAGCGTGGCTCCATCGTCTGGCCGCCGCGCGGGTTCGGAAGCCCGGCATTGAAGAACCGCTCGCGGCGCAGCTGCGCGAGATCCTTGTCGGCCTGCTCCGATTGATACCAGGTGCCCATCATGGTGGTTTGCTGGGCGACCAGCGCGCGCAGCTTCTGGGCCTGGGCGACCTGCTCGGCCGCGATCTCGTGACCGACCTGAAGCGCTTTCATCTGGCCGTCGGCCGATTCCGACATGCTTCGAAGCTGGCTCATGGTAGATTCCTCGGACGAGAGTTGCTCGGCCGTTAGCCCGGCGGCCTTCAGAGCGCCGCCGATCGTGTCGCGGTTGGTCGTCGACCAGTTCTCGTATTGGGAGGCGAAAGTCTCGCCGTCGGCGAGCCCGGTCTTGAAGTCGGCGTAGCTCTGGAAGCGCTGCCTCAGCACATCGTCGGCGTTGGACATGGAGAACGCGATCCCCTGCCCTTGCGCGACAAGGGTGCGCAGCCGGTTGAGGTCGTTCTCCACCTGGCTCCAGGTGTGGAACGGCAACTGCGCCGTGTTCTGCAGCATGTTCTCGTACATGCGGATCTGGTTCTGGATCTGCTCTGCCAGTTGCGAGATCTGCGTGATCTGGTTGTTGATCTGCTCGGTCGACTTGCCGACCAGTGAGACCAGCTCGCCATTGTTGAGGAGTTGCGTCCATTCCGTCGCATTGCCGGTGGCAGCACCTGCGAATACGGCTTGCGGAGAAACCGGCGCCGCCGCGAGCGTGACCAGGAGTCCGGCGCTAAGGAGCCTGAAGGAGCGTTTCGGCATCGCTAAATCCTCTCTGCTTAAGCCAATGGATGGGCCAGTCGCGGCCATGCTCGGCGCGCAACACGGCGATCCGTTTCAGGTCGTCCTTGCCGGAGGCGCCGGCGAAGGCGAGCGCCAATGGGCCGAGCGCCATGTCGAACAGGCGCCTGCCGTCCGGAGAGGCGACATAATATTCGCGCTTGGGCAGTGCGGTCGCGACGATCTCGATCTGCCGTTCGTTGAAGCCGATGCGCTCGTAGAACTCGCGCGTGCCTGGTTCCCGCGCCGCGCCGTTCGGCAGACAGATCTTGGTCGGGCAGCTCTCCTTCAGCACGTCGATGATGCCGGAGCGCTCCGCGTCGGAGATCGACTGGGTTGCGAGCACGACGGCGCAGTTGGCCTTGCGCAGAACCTTCAGCCACTCGCGGATCTTGTCCCGAAACACCGGATGGCCGAGCATCAGCCACGCTTCGTCGAGAACGATCAGGCTGGGCGCGCCAGTCAGGCGCTTTTCGATCCGCCGAAACAGGTAGGTGAGCACCGGGACGAGGCTGCGCTCGCCGAGGTTCATCAGTTGCTCGATCTCGAAGGTCTGGAAGGAACCCAGCGACAGGCCGTCAGCTTCGGCATCGAGCAGCTGCCCCATCGGACCGTCGACCGTGTAGTGGTGCAGCGCGTCCTTAATCTCACGCATCTGCACGCCGCTCACGAAGTCCGACAGCGAGCGCCCGCGCGCCTCCGCCATCAGCGCGACCTGGCGCGAGATTGCATTGCGATAGTCCGGCGTGACGGCAACGCCCTGGAGGGCAACCAGCATCTCGATCCATTCCGTCGCCCATGCCCGATCGCCGTCCGTCAAGAGATCGGCGAGCGGGCAGAAGGCGAGCGCGGGCGCACCGTCTGCCTCCCCTTCCCCGATCTCGTAATGATCGCCGCCGATCGCGAGCGTTAGCGGCTGCATGGAGCGGCCCTTGTCGAAGACGAAGATCTGCGCGCCGGCGTAACGTCGGAATTGTGCGGCGATCAGCGCCAAGAGCGTCGACTTGCCCGAGCCCGTCGGGCCGAAGATCAGAGTGTGGCCGACGTCGTCGACGTGCAGGTTGAGCCGAAACGGCGTCGATCCCGACGCGACCTGCATGAGCGGAGGCGATCCCGGCGGATAGAAGGGGCAGGGCGCGGTCGGTGAGCCCGACCAAACGGAATTCAGCGGGATCAAATCGGCGAGGTTGCGGGTGTTGACCAGCGGCTCGCGGATGTTAGCGTACCAGTTGCCGGGGAGACTGCCGAGAAATGCCTCGGTCGCATTCAGCGTCTCGATGCGTGCGCCGAAGCCCTCGGCCTGGATCAGCCGGCGCACGGCTTCTGCCTTCTCGCGCAGCCGCTCCTGGTCCTCGTCGAACAGGACGATGACGGGCGTGTAATAGCCGTAGGCGACGAGTTGCGACGACGCCTGCGCGATCGCGTCCTCGGTTTCCGCCACCATCAGCATGGCGTCCTGATCGACCGAGCGGCTCTGCGTCTGGAAGAGCTGGTCGAAGAAGGGCCGGACCTTTTGCTGCCACTTCTTGCGGGTGCGCTCCAGTCGCGCCCGGGCTTCCTGGTCGTCGAGGAACATAAAGCGACTCGACCAGCGATAGGTGAGCGGCATGAGGTCGAGTGCGTTCAAGATGCCCGGCCAGCTTTCGGCCGGGAAACCGTCGATCCCGACCACAGCGAGATAGCGGTTCTCGACCATCGGCGTGAGCCCGTGGTTGAACTCGGCCGTAGCCAGCCAGTCGAGATACATCGGTATCTCCGGCAGGCGGACCGGATGGTTCTCGCCGGTGATGCAGAAGCGGATGAACTGGAATAGCTCGTCATAGCGCGCGGTACGCAATCCGCCCTTCTCCTCGACTTCCTGCGTGACCATCCGGCGGATGGTGACGACATTGGCGAGATATTGCTCGACCTCGCGGATCGAGGTCTGGAAGTTCTCGAGCACCGTGTCGGCGTAGCGGGCGGTCCGGCTCTCACTGTCGGCATAGACGTATCGGGCGACGCCCGACCGCCGCCGCTCGGGCGGGCGCCAGGTCAGGATCAGCGCATGGCGGCTCTCGAAATGCCCCTTCTCCTTCTCGAATCGCTCGCGGCGTTCCTCGTCGATCGCGCGGGTCACCGGATCGGGGAAATTGCAGTCCTCGCGCGCTGGATAGTCCGACGTCGCGACGCGGACCGCCTCGACCTGGATGATCCAGCCCGAGCCGAGGCGCGACAGGACGGCGTTGATCTGGCGCGAGACCTCGTTGCGCTCGGCGTCGGTCGAACTCTCCGAGTCTGGCCCGGCGAAATACCAGGCGCCATCAGCGCGCCGTCCTTCAGCAGGATCACGCCGTTGGCGACGATTCCCGCATAGGGCACGAGGTCCGAGAACGACGGCACAGGATGGCGGAAGGAGCGCAGCGCGACCATTACGATGTCCTCAGCGCCAGGGGGTCGAGGTTGCGCGGTAGCTCGCTCGGTAGCGGATGTGCCGGGCATAGACGCTCCGCATCATCGGATCGGTCTTGGCCATCATCCGAAGTGCGGCAACGATCACGATCCAGATCGCGATCCCGAACAGGGCGGCGTACCAGGTCAGCACCACGAAGATCAGGATGACGGCTGCCAGCCCCGTCAGCAGGACCAGTTCCCGGTCGGCACCGAGCAGCAGGTTCGGCCGCGACAGCGCCCGATGGATGCGTGAGCGGACGAGGCCCGCGCCTTGCTCAGCCATTGATGCTGCCCCCAGCGCTTGCCCGCGGCGCCTCGCCGGCGACATCGCCGATCGAGGCGCCGCTCGCGCCGAACAGGCCTACGATCTGCGTGGCGCCGAGGAGGATGCCGGCCACCAGCACGACGTACATGAGCCTGCGGGCAAAGTCGTTGAGCTCGCCGCCGAAGATCAGCATGCCGCCGGCGATCGCGACGGCCGCCAGCGCGATGAAGCCGGCCACCGGCCCGGTGATTGACTGCTGGACCTGCTGGAGCGGCGCTTCCCAGGGAAGACCGCCGCCACCGCCGGCGAAAGCCGGTGCGGCGAGAGCGGTGCAAAAGACCAGGCGACCGCCGCGGCGGCCACCGAAGAAGAAACGCTAGGCCGCATGGCTGTCCTCGTCGATCTGGGAATAGGCTTCGGTTTCGTAGCGGGAGCCGTTGAAGCTCTCGACATGGATGACGTCGCGCACCCGCCGGCCTCGCCCGCATCGCTCAATCGATACGATCAGGTCGACGGCCTCGCCGATCACTTCGCGCATAGGCTGGTGGCTGACCTCGGCGGTGAGCTGTTCGAGGCGGCGGAGCGCCGAAATGGCGCTGTTCGAATGGATGGTCGTGACACCGCCGGGATGTCCGGTGTTCCAGGCTTTCAACAGCGTGAGGGCCGCGCCGTCGCGGACCTCGCCGACGATGATGCGATCGGGCCTCAGCGCATGGTGCTCTTGAGCAGCCGCGCCATGTCGATGGCATCGCTCGTATGCAGTGCGACGGCGTTCTCCGCGACGCAGCGGATCTCGGAGGTGTCTTCCAGGATCACGATGCGGTCGTCCGGTGCTGCCTCGACGATCTCCGAAATGACGGCATTGGCGAGCGTGGTCTTGCCCGATCCGGTTCCTCCGGAGATGACGATGTTGAGCCGAGACGCGATCGCGTTGCGGACGACGTCCGCCTGCTGCCTGGTCATCACCTTCGACTTCACATAGTCGTCCAGCGGGATCAGCCGCGATGCACGCCGGCGGATCGAGAAGGTCGGCCGGGAGACGACGGGGGGAAGCAGTCCCTCGAAGCGATGTCCGCCGATCGGCAACTCGCCGCTGATGATCGGCTGCTCGTCGTCGGCTTCCGACTGCAGCGCATGGGCTACGCTGCCAATGACGATCTCGGCCGCCGCCGCCGTCATCTCGCCCGCGGCGGCGATCCCGTGCCCGAGCCGTTCGATGAAGAGCCGGCCATCGGGATTGAGCATGATCTCGACGACGGTCGCGTCGTCGAGCGCGAAGCAGAGTTCGTCGCCGAGCGCGTCCTGCAGCTTGCGCACGAGGCGCGGATGCGAGCGGAGCTGGACCATTGCGCCGTCCCCGTCAGGCCGCACGGAAAAGTGGACGATGGAGCGGTGCGTAGTTTGCGGGGCGCACCCGTTCGAAGCTCTCCCAGTTCGCCGGCAGCAGGCCGGCGACTGCCATCGTGTTGCCAATGGGTCGCGGCTCGCCGATGCGCGCCATCGGCCAGCCCGCGCGTTTCAGGATGCGCTCGAAGCGAATGTCGGTGCCGGTAACGATTTCGCTGTAGCCCTGCCCCATCGACCATTCGATGATTGCGGCGAACATGGTGAGCGTCACCTCGTGCAGCATGCCCCTTCCCGCCTCCAGTGAAGTGTCGACACAGAACCGGGAGCTTTCCACCATCGCGCGGTGCGGCCGGAGCAGCCCGGTCTCCTCAAGGTCGGGGAACAGCGCCGACATCATCATCGGACCTGTGGCAGGCAGCAGGCGCGCGCATCCCACAACTTCCCGGGCCCGTGTCACCGCCAGGATGTAGGTAGGGTGGCACGCGTCGAACTGGTCGACCTCCCTGCCCTGTCTGACCTCGACATCCCATTCGAGGCGCCCCCGGAAGATTCGGGCACGCAGCCGATGCATCGCATCTAGAAGCGCCGCGGCGCGGTGATACTCCGCCGGCGATATGGAAATTGCTTGCATTCGCTGCGCTCCAGATCGTTGAAACTGGACCGCAAAAGGCATGATTTGGAACGATGCGGCGACTAGTGAAAATATGAGTGATTCTGGTGCAGTGGTGCCACATGGCTTCCGGGCGCGCTAAAGCAGCCTCCAATAGCCTTTCGAGCCCTAGTATAAGTATGAGTGGCTGGTGCTCGAAGCGCACGCCCGACATCTTCGTAAGCTGTTGAAACGGCAGAGAAAAGCCTGGGCCTAAGCGGCAATGCGCGTGCTGGGGTCGCTGGCATCTTAAGATGCTGTTAACCTTAACTCTCTTGTCGATTTGGTAGAATCGTGCCTTAACTCCAGACGGAAATAACGCGTCTTACGCGAATAAACCGTCTTGGGATGAGGGTGATTGTGGGTTCCGCCTTACTAGTAGACGATTCTGAGATCACATCCGAGCGCATCGGGAGACGCGCAGAGGCGCTTTCGGCTCGTCTCCGGGCCGCTGGCGAGCGCGCATTTCCACCAACAGCGCAGAAGTTTCTGCGATCGTTTACCTCGGGCGAGGTCGCGCAGATAGTCGGTGTCTCTGACGGATACCTGCGACAATTGTCGCTGGATGGGCTTGGTCCCTCCCCCGACTTGAGCCCGGGCGGGCGCCGGTCCTACACGCTCGAGCAAGTAAACCAGCTCCGAGCCTATCTCGCCGAAGCGCGGCCTAAGGAGTCACTGAAGTTCTGGCCTCGCCGGCGGGCTGGCGAGAAACTTCAGATCATCACCGTAGCAAACTTCAAAGGAGGATCGGCCAAGACGACCACGTCGCTGTATCTCGCCCAGGGCCTCGCCCTGCAGGGTTACCGCGTGCTGGCGATCGACCTTGATCCGCAGGCGTCTCTCTCCACCATGTTCGGCTACCAGCCCGAGTTCGACATCCCTGAGAATGCCACGCTTTACGGTGCCATTCGCTACGACGAAGATCGCGTATCCATGAAAGACGTCATCCGGCCCACCTATTTTTCGGGTGTGAGCATCGTGCCGGGCAACCTCGAACTGATGGAGTTTGAGCACCAGACGCCTCGGCACATCATGGCGAGTAAGGCTCGGCCGGAAGATCTGTTCTTCCGGCGCGTGGCCGGCGCGATATCGGAGATTGATGATGAGTTCGACGTGGTGGTGATTGATTGTCCGCCGCAGCTTGGCTTCCTGACCATGGGCGCTCTCAACGCGGCCACCGGTATGGTTGTGACGATTCATCCACAGATGGTTGACGTGGCGTCGATGAGCCAGTTTTTGCTCATGACGTCGGAACTCGTTTCGGTCATTGAGGAAGCGGGAGGCAAGCTCCACTACGACTTCCTCAAGTTCCTCGTTACGCGGCATGATCCTCGCGACGTTCCCGAGCAGGAAATCGTAGCTTTACTTAGAGACCTGTTTGGTTCTGACGTGTTTTCGGCGACCGCCTGGAAGTCGACGGCGATTGCCAATGCCGGCCTCACCAAGCAGTCGCTCTATGAACTGTCGCGAGGCTCGGTCGGGCGCTCGGTTTACGACGCGCGATGGAGTCGATCAATACGGTGAATGAGGAAGCGATCAGCCTTATCAATCGTGTTTGGGGCCGGGGATGATGAGCGCTTGGCATAGTCCCATGGCACCTAGTTTGTTGGCAGCTGCCAACAAGGCATCTGGCAGTTGCCAGGACGTGGAAGATGCGGCTCAAGCTGCGCTGCGGCGCATGTTGGCAGCTGCCAACATTGCACTTCGGCAAGCTAATCCGGATGGCAGGTGCACTAGGCCGCAAAACCGAACAGGACGGGCAGTCGGATGAGCAAAAGAACGCAATCAATCCGGTCGATGTTCGCCGCGCCCGAAGAGGCGGCCTCTTTAGATGCTCGTCCGATTGCCCGCGTCACGTCGGGAGCGGTTCGCTCGCTTAAAGACACGTTTTCGGATGTCGAACGGCAGTATGAGGCGCTCCGCGAGCAGCTCGCCAAAGGCACCGTTGCCATCGAACTCGACCCGGAGACGATCGACCCATCGCCGTTCGCCGACCGATTTGAAGAGCAGGACCCAAGCGCCGATGCCTCGCTGACGCAGTCGATCGCCGAAAGCGGCCAGGAAATCCCGATCCTCGTTCGCGAACATCCGGCCAAACCCGGGCGCTACCAGTCAGCATACGGCCACCGTCGCATTCGAGTGACGCGGGCCTTAGGCATAAAGATCAAAGCCTATGTTCGGGAGCTGACCGACGAAGATCTCGTTGTTGCGCAGGGAATCGAAAACTCTGGTCGTGAAGATCTCAGTTTCATTGAGCGGGCGGCGTTCGCTCTGACGCTGGAAGAGGGAGGCTTCCAGCGCTCCCTCATCCAGTCAGCCCTTTCCGTCGATCGGACTGAGGTCTCAAAGCTGATTGCTGTCGCTAAGGCGGTTCCTAAGGATCTCCAGCAGGCGATTGGGCGCGCACCCAAAGTTGGCCGCCCTAGATGGCTGGCGCTCGCCGATGCAATTGCGGATACCAAGGCACTCGCACGCGTCAGGAAACTCGCGCTGACGGACGGGTTCCTCTCGGCTCATACGAATGATCGGCTTGCGCTGGTCTTGGCCGCGGCGAAGAAAGTTGAAGGCGTCGGTGCTGCCACTTCGGAACCGGTCAGCATACGGAGTAGCGGCGGAGCGGAGATTGCTCGCGTCGTCCGGTCGGCGAAGCGATCGCGCATAGAGATCACTGAAGACGCGGAGTTTGTCGACTTTTTAGTCAGCAAACTCCCAGAGCTGCACCGTTCGTACAGGAATGAAAGGAGGAGCGCCAACCAGGACTAATAGCCAGACCCAATCGTATACGAAGCGGCATAGAAAAAAGGCCCCCGAAACGAATTCCGGAAGCCCTTTCTCAATCTTGGCAGGTTGAAAGAATCGCACTTCCGAGAATCACCGTCAAGAGCTTTTCGAGGCTCAGCGCCGTTTCGGCGAGCGGATTTTCTTTGCCTAACAAAGGTAAAGGAAAATGCAGACGCATCTAGCAGCGACGCCCTTTGGGCGGCGGCCGATGACGCTTGGGCTAATCTCAAGACAAGTGGCGGCCAAGAACATCGAACATGGAACGGCCGTCTCGAAATGGCAGGTGTTTAGGGACATACGCGACGCCAAGGAAGCTTTGGGCGCCACCGATCGTGGCCTCGCTATCCTCAATGCGCTCTTGACGTTCCATCGCGACGATGAGCTGACGGACGAGGGCAACCTCGTAGTCTTTCCCTCGAACGAGCATCTCATTCGCCGAGCCAACGGCATGTCGCCGGCGACGCTGCGGCGTCATCTGGCCAATCTGGTGGTCTGCGGCCTCGTCATCCGCCGCGACAGCCCCAACGGCAAGCGCTTCGCTCGGAAAGGGCAGGGCGGTGCAATCGAACAGGCGTATGGCTTTGATCTGTCACCACTCGTCGCGCGCGCTGCGGAGTTTCGTGAGCTCGCCGAGGCCGTCGCGGCCGAGCGCAAGGCGTTCCGCCTAGTCAAGGAGCGGCTGACGATCTGCCGGCGCGACGTCGTCAAGATGATCGAAGCGGGATCAATGAGAACGTGCCAGGCAACTGGCGAGGCTGTCAACGCCGCTATGAGGCGATCGTTGCCCGGCTCCCACGAACTGCCCCGCGCCAGGCGCTGGAGGAGATCGCCAACGAGTTGGAAGACCTCTGGGCCGACGTGCATCAGACATTGGAATCTTTCGTCAAATCAGAAGATTCGAACGCCAATGAGTCTCATTCTGAGCGCCACATACAAAATTCAAGCCCAAACGTTAATCCTACCGGTGAATCTGAATATGGCTTAGGAAATAAAGATGAAGCGAGCGGCACCGCCGAGCATACCGACAACGTACGCAGCCTGCCAAGACGGGACTTGCCCTTGGGTATGGTGCTGAGCGCCTGCCCTGAAATTGTGCCTTACGCCGAGGGAGGCCAAATCAGAACATGGCGGGATCTTGCGGGCGCCGCAGACAGGGCCCGCCCGAGCATGGGCGTGAGCCCTAGCGCCTGGCAGGAAGCGGTCGAGGTGATGGGCCTGCAAAGCGCTGCAATCGTGTTGGCAGCGATCCTCCAGCGGGCCGACCATATCCGCAGCAGAGGCGGTTATCTGCGCGACCTGACCGCGCGGGCCCGCCAGGAGAAGTTCTCGGTCTGGCCGATGGTCACCGCGTTGCTTAACGCCAGGATGGGCGCGCTGGAGAAGGCCTCTGGCGCATCCGGCTCCGTCGGGGGAGAGGCCGGCCGGCCAACCGATGATCCACGCACGGCGCCCGGTTCGCTCGAAATCAGCAGCGCCTTGCGTGACAGCATGAAGAAAAAGGGCTGGTGAGATGCCGTTGTCAGTCTTCTGTTGGTGTATTGGTGACGTCGCCACCGATCAGGCCGGAGCGGCGCGCACGGTCCATCAGGTTCTTGACCGACGACGGAGACCATTTCGAACCGCCGCGCGGCGTGCGTTCGTGCAAGCGCTCGAGCTGGCCGGCGATCTCGCGAAGCGTGAGGTCCGGATTCGAGCTGTGCATGCCGGCAACGAGCGTCATCAACCGGTCTTCGGGCAGCCGGGGAGGCGACTTCCTGAGCAGACTGGCATCGGCGAGATGCTCGGCGACCATCCACTTGACCGCCCGGCGCAGGCGCTCGGGCGTCCAGTCGAGTCCGCGCTGTTTGAGCACCCGGGCAATGTCGTCCCACGTATGGTCTGGGCGCATACGTCGCACGGTGGGCAGCCACTGGTTGACTGTCGCCTGAATGCGCGCGCCGTAGGCTGCCTTCTGCGCCGCCGTCATCTTCGCCAGCGCCTCCGGCCGCCGCTCGCGGACGCCCGGGTTGCCAGGAAGCTTGCCCTTGGCCCTCGCGGCGCGGATTCCGGCCTTGGTGCGTTCCGAGATCAGCGCGCGCTCGAGCTGAGCCACCGCGCCGAGCACCTGCAGGGAAAACATGCCTTGCGGTGTCGTCGTGTCGATTGGATCCCGCAGCGAGCGGAAATGCGCGTTCCGGGCGGTCAGGTCCTCGATCACCTCGAGCAGGTGGCTGACTGAGCGCGCGAGCCGATCGAGGCGCACGACCACGAGCGTGTCGCCGGTGCCAATCTCGCGCAGGAGCTTCGACAGGGCGGGGCGGGTGCGCGAGGCCCCCGAACCCTGCTCCTGGACGATTTCATCGCAGCCGGCCGAGCGGAGCTCCATTTCCTGCGCCTGGGTAGCCTGCTCGTCGGTGGAGACGCGTGCGTAGCCGATTTGTCGGCCCTGTAGTCGACAGGAAGCGCGGTTTTGCGTGTCAGCGGCCATCTGGAGCGCCTGAGAGCGGGTTTTCCAAACGCAGAGGATACGGATAACCGATCGTTTGTAAACGTCTCTTGAGGGCTTTTACACCGTCGCTACGGCCGTGCAAATGCCGGAAATGCGCGGTTTTCGAGCTTCTCGTTCGTCTGTGGCGCAGGACTGTACAGACAACAGCCGAACTCCTTATAGTATCAAGCGAGGGTCGTCGAAAAAATCCCCGATAAGTCAAGTTAAATGCCGACTAGCTTGACAATCGCAAATCAGATACAGCCAAAACAATGGCTTACGAAATCGGCAAACTGCCTGTGGAAGCGCTCCTGGGCCCAACCGGAAAGGCGACCGAGGCGTTGGTGTCGCTTTTACTTCCCGATTTCAATTGAAGCGCTAAGCTAAAAATCCGGAACGCAATTTTGACCTAACGATTTCATGCGGGGGCAGGGGAGGGACCTC
>NZ_LPWA01000138.1 GCF_001510895.1 Mesorhizobium loti
CACCTTTCCCTGACGATCCACCCGGGCGCAGGCCGGCGCCATTCCCCCTCTCCGTCTCGGCTTTCCCTGACGATCCACCCGGGCGCAGGCCGGCGCCATTCCCCCTCTCCGTCTCGGCTTCGCCGAGCCACCTCTCCCCCACTCCGTGGGGGCGAGGAAACTAAGAATTACGAGCGGCGGCGCCTTGCTTGTTCATTTGCATCGCTGCCTGAAAACATGCAGACATGGCGCGCGGGCGGAGCGGACGATGCGGGAGGGGACATGGCCGAAGTAGCAGTGCAGCGGGCGACGGGGCGCGGCATCTGGGGCTGGATGCTCTTCGACTGGGCGGCGCAGCCTTTCTTCACCGTCGTCACCACCTTCATCTTCGGGCCCTATTTCGTCTCGCGCATGGCGAGCGATCCGACCACCGGGCAGGCCGCCTGGGGCTACGGCATCGCCGCGGCGGGCCTCGTCATCGCCGTGCTTTCGCCGGTGCTTGGCTCGATCGCCGACCAGACCGGACCACGCAAGCCGTGGATTGCCTTCTTCGCGGCGATCAAGATCACCAGCCTGACGCTGTTGTGGCTTGCAGCACCCGGCTCCAACCTTTTCCTGATCGTGCTCTTGTTCTCGCTGGCGTCTGTAGCGGCGGAATTTTCGACCGTGTTCAACGATTCGATGATGCCGCGGCTGGTGCCGAAGGAGGAGATCGGCAAGATCTCCAACATCGCCTGGGGGCTCGGCTATCTCGGCGGCATGATCGCCTTGATCTTCGTCGTGCTGTTCCTGGCCGGATCGCTGGAAACCGGCAAGACGATCATCGGTCTCGACCCGCTTTTCGGGCTCGATCCGAAGCTCGGCGAGGACGCTCGCTTCACCGGGCCGATGTCGGCCGGCTGGTATTTCCTGTTCATCCTGCCGATGTTCTTCTTCACCCCGGACGCCACCAAGGGGCTGCCGATCGGACCCGCCGTGCGCGAGGGCCTGTCGGAGCTGAAATCCACCTTGTTTGAAGTCCGCAAGCGTGTCGGCATCTTCCGCTTCCTCGTCGCCCGCATGATCTACCAGGACGGCGTCAACGCGGTGCTGGCGCTGGGCGGGACGTTCGCAGCCGGCATGTTCCAATGGTCGATCACCGAGATCGGCATGTTCGGCATCATACTCAACGTCGTCGCCATCTTCGGCTGCTGGATCGCCGCCCGCCTCGACACGGCGCTCGGCTCCAAGGCGGTGGTGATTATCGCGCTGGTCATGCTGTCCGTCGCCACGATCGGCATCGTATCGACCGGGCCGGGCTTCACGCTGCTCGGCCTGATCCCGCTTTCGACCACCGATTCCGGCGGTTTGTTCGGCACCGCGGCCGAAAAGGCTTACATCCTTTACGGACTGCTCGTCGGCCTCGCCTTCGGGCCGGTGCAGGCCTCGTCGCGTTCCTACATGGCGCGCAGCGTCACCGCGGCCGAATCGGGACGCTATTTCGGCATCTACGCGCTGGCCGGACGGGCCACCAGCTTCCTGGCGCCGTTCCTGGTGTCGACGATCACGCTTGCCAGCGGCTCGGCGCGGCTCGGCATGGCGGTGATCGTGCTGTTTCTGGGCATCGGCATGGCGATCCTGGTCAGGACGCCGTATCCGGCGGACAAGCCGGTGGAGTAGAGATGCTCCGATAATTCTACTCCGCTGGCCGCTTGCCGCGGTTTTCTGCGCTTCCGGTGCTCACGGACTTGAATGTCCGCTGCGCTCCGGTTCTCGAAAACCGCACCAATCGACTCAGCGGAGCGAATTCTCGAAACATCTCTGCGCCGAGCGGCAATTAGTGCCTGAAATGCCGCACCCCGGTGAACACCATGGCGATGCCATGCTCGTCGGCGGCGGCGATCACATCGTCGTCGCGCATCGAGCCGCCGGGCTGGATCACGGCCGTGGCGCCGGCCTCGATCGCCAACAGCAGGCCGTCGGCGAAGGGGAAGAAGGCGTCGGAAGCGACAACCGAGCCCTTGGTCAGCGGTTCGGCCAGGCCCGCGGCTTCCGCCGCATCGAGCGCCTTGCGGGCGGCGATGCGCGAGGAATCGACGCGGCTCATCTGGCCGGCGCCGATGCCGACGGTGGCGCCATCCTTCGCATAGACGATGGCGTTCGACTTGACGTGCTTGGCGACACGGAAGGCGAATTTGAGGTCGGCCATCTCGGCCGGCGTCGGCGTGCGTTTCGTCACGACCTTGAGTTCGAGATCATCGACCACCGCATTGTCGCGGTTTTGCACCAACAGCCCGCCGGCGACCGACTTCGCAACCGTGCCGGCGGCGCGCGGGTCGGGTAGGCCGCCGGTGATCAGCAGACGCAGGTTCTTCTTGGCCGCGACGATCGCGGCGGCCTCGTCCGTGGCGTCGGGCGCGATGATGACCTCGGTGAAGGTCTTCACGATCTCTTCAGCTGCCTCGGCGTCAAGGATGCGGTTCATGGCGACGATGCCGCCATAGGCCGAGATCGGATCGCAGGCCAGCGCCTTGGCGTAAGCCGCCTTCAGCGTCGCGCCTTCCGCCACGCCGCAGGGATTGGCGTGCTTGATGATGGCGATCGCGGCCGAGCGGGCCGGATCGAACTCGCCGACCAGCTCGAAGGCGGCGTCGGTGTCGTTGATGTTGTTGTAGGAAAGCTGCTTGCCCTGCAACTGCCTTGCCGTCGCCACGCCCGGCCGCTTGTCGCCCGAGAGATAGAAGCCGGCGCCTGGTGCGGGTTCTCGCCATAGCGCATCACCTGGTCGAGACGGCCGCCGAAGGCGCGCCAGGTCGGATGCTCGATCTCGAGCGCCTCGGCGAACCAGCCGGAGATCGCCGCGTCATAGGTCGCGGTGCGGGCAAAGGCTTTGGCGGCCAGCTTCTTGCGGAAATCGAGCGACAGCGAGCCGAGGTTCATCTCCAGCGCATTGAGCACCGAGGCGTAGTCGGCAGGGTCGGTGACGATGGCGACATAGGCATGGTTCTTGGCCGAGGCGCGGATCATCGCCGGGCCGCCAATGTCGATGTTCTCGACGATCGAGGCGTAGCCGGCGCCGGAACGGCGGACCTCCTCGAACGGGTAGAGGTTGGAGAGACGAGGTCGATCGGCTGGATGTGATGGTCGTGCATCGCCTTCGCATGCGCGGGATCGTCGCGGACGCCGAGCAGCGCGCCATGCACCGACGGATGCAAGGTCTTGACCCGGCCGTCCATGATCTCGGGAAAGCCGGTCAGCTCGGAGACATCGCGCACAGCAAGGCCGGCTCCGGCGATCTCCTTCGCCGTGCCGCCGGTGGAGACCAGCTCGACGCCGGCGGCGGCAAGCGCCCTGGCGAAGTCGATCAGGCCCGTCTTGTCGAAGACGGAAAGCAGCGCGCGGCGAACCGGAACGAGGTCGGGTGCCGGAATGTTCTTGGCGGGGACGGCCATGGGCTTGCGGCCTTTCAAGGCTGGTTGGAAAGCGTTCGCGGGCCGTAGCATATGAGGCCCGGAAATCAAGCGCTGCGCACTTTTGGAGGGGCAGTTGCCTCGAGGTTTGCATTCACTTCGGGCGTCGGTGCTGCCGCTCCGCGTCCAGCACTCTGCTTGCCAGGGCGCCGACCTCGACAATTGGCCCGCGCCAGTACAGTTTGGGAGCAATCCCCATCTGAGCCGGTCGGCCCGAGCGCAGGCCGGCACGCTGCCGTGACTCAGTTGTTTTCGGGATAGCCGGCGATGTGGGTGCGCGTCAGCTGCCAGCGCACCTCGGCAATCTCCGAGGCCTTGAAGCCAAGCACGATCTGCCGGCTGCGGCGCGGCCCGCCGAGCCCGGCAAAATAGATCGATTCCTCGACCTCCGGCGCCACTTCCGTGCAAGTGAACACCCAGGTGTCGCCCTGGGAAGCCGTTAAGGTCAGGCGATCCTGCTCGTCCTGCAGCAGGCTGATGTCGGGATGGATGTGGAAGCGCACCGTGACGAAGTCGCGGCCATTGTTGCGGATCGCGCCTCCCCCGGGGCGCAGGAAACGGTCGCGGCCGGTCAGCACATTGCCGTTGGTCGCCAGCTTCAGCTCGCGCTCATGCAGGAAGCCGAAGCGTGCCGCATAGCCGTCGTGGCGGGCGACAAAACCGTGCACGCCCTTCTGGTCAATGCGCTTGCAGGGCACGTGCTGCGGGCCGCCGATCAGCGGCGAGCCGAGCAGGTCGCTGACCCGCAGCGAATGGCTGAAGCGCGCCGAGGACGTATCGTTGACGGTGGCGGTCGAGTGCGCGGCGGTGGCACGCGCCAGCGGCCGGAATTCGGCGGCGCCATAGGTGTCGATGCCGGCATTGACGATGAAGTGCTGGCGTCCGGAGGAAAGCTCGAAGGCGAGGCACCCGGCATGCGCCGCGTTGGAGACGTCGACGGGCGGCGGCTGGCCGGTGTCGGCGATCACCGTCACGCCGCCCATCGACAGGCGCTCATAGCCGGAATGCGGCGCGTGCAGCAGCGGCGCGCCGACCGTGTCGTCGTGGCGCAGGATGGTGGCGATGCGGTCGTGGATGGTGGCGCCCATGCCGTTGAAGCGGGCGAGGCTGCCGTCCTGGTGGCGGAAGAAGCGCAGCGCCGGCAGCATGCGGTCGATGGCACCGATCAAGGCCGGCGGCGGCGCCTCGGCCTGGTTGGCATAGGTCTGGCGCAGCGGCAAAAGGTCGGCCAGCAATTCCAGCACCGTCATCGGGTTGCGCGAGATATGGCCGCCGTCAGGCAGGATCTGACGCTCGAGTTCATCGGCCAGGTTGCGGGTCGAGCTGCGCAGCGCCGAGGCCGGCGCCGGCAGCGACAGGGCGGCAAGGGCAAGCGCGATGCGGGCGCGCAGCCTGTCCTTGCCGTCCGGCATCTCGCGCGCCATCGACCGCAGATAACGGATCTGCATGGCGAGCGACTTGAGGAAGGCGCGGTAGAAGGGGAACTCGGCGCCCTGCAGCACGACGGAGGAATGCTGCAGCCAGGCGATCACCCGCTTGGCCGTCGTGCCCGGTTCCCAGGCGACGCCCGATATCTGGTTGCATGCATGGCGATCCAATCGGAGACCAGCGCCCGCGCGTTGGCAGCGGCAAGCTCCGTGCCGGCGGCGCGCATATGGCGCAGCCAGCGGAAGCCGTGCAGCGTCTTCTGCCAGCCGCGATTGGGCACGTTGATCTGGAAGGGCGATTTGCCGCCGGTCTCGACGAGATGGCCGGACAGCGGATAGCGGCCATAGTAGATTTCGAGCGCGATCTGCGGATCGGCGAGCCTCAGATCCGGCGGCGCGATGAGGACGCGTTCGGGCGTGCGGCCCGAATAACGCCAACGATAGATGGGGCCGGCACGAAGGCGCCGGCGCGTCTTGCGCCAGAACTCCCTCGCGACAAGCGTCCAAAGACGCGTCGTGCTGCCGGCAACAAGTGCCAAAAACCCTCCTGATCGTCCGCTACCCAAGCACAAGCTTATATGATTCAAGAACTTATGCGAAGGCGGATTTCGCCGACGTGAAACCCTTCACGCGGCGCCGCCGGGGTCAGCCCTAAAAAAGTCGGCAAGTTTTATGGATCAACGATTTAGCCGACCCGTCTCATCCGCGCGGCAAAGAAACCGTCCAGGCCGGAAATGCCGGGCGGTCCCAGCATCATGTCGGCGGGCGTGGTGCGCAGCGTGCCTTCCGGCGTGAGGAAGGGATCGAGGCCGGCGAATTCGCCTGGCTGGATCGGATCGGCGTCCACGCCGGAAGTCTCGGCAAGGAAAGCGCGGTAGAGATCCTCGCCCTCGATCGGATCGAGCGAGCAGTTGGAAAACACGATCCGCCCGCCGGGTTTGACGAGGCTGACGGCATGAGCGAGCAGCCGACGCTGGAGCGCGGCGAGCTTCTCGACGTCGGCCATGGTCTTCGTCCACGGCACGTCGGGGTGCCGGCGCACGGTGCCGGTCGAAGAGCAGGGGGCGTCGAGCAGCACGGCGTCGAACAATTCCACCGGCTGGTAGTCGAGCAGGTCCGTCTGTACCAGCTCCGCCGAAAGGCCGAGACGGTCGAGGTTTTGCTCCAGCCTCGCCAGCCGGTTCTTCGAGGTGTCGACGGCGGTGACGTTGGCGCCGGCGAGGATGAGCTGCGCCGTCTTGCCGCCGGGAGCGGCGCAAAGATCGGCGACGCGTAGCCCCTTGATGTCGCCGAACAGGCGTGCCGGTAAAGCTGCCGCCGCATCCTGCACCCACCAGGCGCCCTCGGCGAAGCCGGTCAGGTCGGTCACGCCGGCCTGCAGTTTCTCGACGCGCACCGTGCCGGTGGGCAGAACAATGCCGCCCAGCCTTCCGGCCCAGAGAGCTGGGTCGGATTTGGCCGTGAAGTCGACCGGCGCCTCATGGCGATGGGCGGCTAGGATGGCCCGCGCCTTCTCGGCACCATAGGCGGCGATCAGCCGCTCAGAAAACCATTGCGGCGCTTCGTTCGTGGCGGCAAGCGCCGGCGCAAGCTCGGCCTCCTTGGCGCGCGCCAGCGAGCGCAGCACGCCGTTGACGAGACCGGAGAAACGCAGCGTGCGCGGGTCGGACTTGGCGTGGGTCACGGCAAGGTCGACAGCTGCGCTATCCGGAATGTCGAGGAACAGGATCTGTGCCGCGGCCACGTGCAGGATGTGGGAGAGCGCCGTGGCATTGGCCGGCAGCGGCCTCTCCAACCGCTTTGCCAGCAGCCCGGCAATGGTCATGCAGTGACGCAGCGCCGTGACCAGGATGGCGCGCACCAATGCGCGATCGCGGGCATCGAGCGCCTTGTATTGCGGATGCCCGTGCTCGTTGTCGGTCAGGCCGTCGAGCGGGGTATGGGCATCGATGACGGCGGCCAGCAGACGCGCGGCGGCCTTGCGCGCGGCGAGGCCGGCGATCGCCTCGCCCGCGTTGCCGTCACGTCTGCCTGGGTTTTGCGGCCGGCGCTTGGCTCCGCTCACGACCACGGACCTTTGGACCCTGCGCCGCGGGGTCCAGTTGGGTTGCGGCCCCACGGATTGGGTTTGGCTGCTCCGGCTCGGCCGGCGGAGCAGCAGGCTTGCCCCACGGCCCGGCCTGCAGCCCGTCTGGGCGGCTTGGCGCCGGCGCCTCGCGCCGCGCGGCCTGAGCGGTGCCGCCCATGTCGCGCGCCATCTGCTGCAGGGCGGCGATGCGGTTCTCGGTGCTCGGATGGGTCGAGAACAGATTGTCCATGCGCTCGCCGGAGAGCGGGTTGATGATGAAGAGATGGGCCATCGCCGGATTGCGCTCTGCATCGGGGTTGGGGATCCGTTCGGCGCCACGCGCGATCTTGTCGAGAGCCGACGCAGCCATAGCGGCTGGCCGCAGATCTCGGCGCCGCGCCTGTCGGCCTCGTATTCGCGGGTGCGGCTCACCGCCATCTGCACGATCATGGCGGCGAAAGGCGCGACCAGCATGGCGATCAGCACCCCGACGAAGCCGAACGGGTTGTTGTTGTCGCGGCTGCCGCCGAAGAAGAAGGCGAAATTGCCGAGCATCGAGATGGCGCCGGCAAGCGTCGCGACGATCGTCATGGTAAGCGTGTCGCGGTGCTGCACATGGGCAAGCTCGTGCGCCATCACGGCCGCAACCTCCTCGTGGCTGAGCCGCTCCAAGAGCCCGGTCGAGGCAGCCACGGCCGCGTTCTCCGGATTGCGGCCGGTGGCGAAAGCGTTGGGCTGCTGGCTGTCGATCAGATAGGTTTTCGGCATCGGCAGGCCGGCCTGCTTGGCCAGCGCCTCGACGATCGCATAATATTCAGGCGCATTCTTCTCGTCGACCTCGACGGCGCGGTTCATCGACAGCACCATCTTGTCGGCGTTCCAGTAGCTGAACAGGTTCATGCCGGCGGCGAAAAGTAGAGCAATGATCATGCCGCCCGTGCCGCCGATCAAAAAGCCGACGCCCATGAACAGCGCGGTCATCGCGGCAAGAAGCATGGCGGTGCGAAGCGTGTTCATCGTCTCATCCGTTTGCGGTTGTGGCGAATAGGGGTCGATCCGTCTTGCATCATGGCTATATGATGGGAAAGGCCGGTCGTCGTTTCAATCGGCCCCTATTTTAATCGGCAAGTGATATCGCATGACCGAACAACCCAGCAAAACCGAAACCGCAGCCGAAGGCGACAGGTCGCAAAAGACGCTGACGCCGGCTGCCGAGCGCGCCTTGGCCGAGGCCGAAGCCAGGCGAAAGGCGTACAGCGAGGCGGAAGCCCGCCTGCCGAAGGAATTCGGCGGCCGCGGCGGCAATGAACCCGGGCGCTATGGCGACTGGGAGGTGAAGGGCCTCACCAGCGATTTTTAGCAGAGTGCGTTGATATTCAGGTGATGCCGGCCTGCAAGTCGCGGCTTCCTGCGCTTCCGGTGCTCACGTACGTTGAGTACGCTCCGCTCCGGTTCTCGGAAGCCACGACTTTCGACTCGGCCTGACCTGAATCTCAACACACTCTAGGCCGCAGCCCGAGACTGCGCCAACGCGATCCAGCCATTGTCGTCTGTGGCGACGCCGAGCGCATCGTAGGTGGCTATGCTGGCGTGCTGCGTCACAACCGGATGGACGTGCGTGGCGCTGATCACCATCACCGCGGCGCCGGAAGCTTCGCCCGCCGCGATTCCCGCCGGCGCATCCTCGAAGACCAGGCAATCGCGCGCCTCGACGCCGAGACGCTTCGCCGCCAGCAGGAAGCAGTCGGGCGCGGGCTTGCCGTGGGTAACGTCCTCGGCCGAGACCATCATGGCAGGCACCGGAATGCCGGCCGCAGCAATGCGCAGCAGCGCGAGCTCGCGCGGCGCCGAGGTGACGATCGCCCAGCGCTCCGGCGGCAGCGATTGCAGAAACGCCACGGCGCCCGGGATCGGGATGATACCGTCGAGGTCCGCCGCCTCAGCCTTGAGCAGCGCTTCGGCCTCCGCGATCGGATCGATGCCGGGAAGCTTCAGCGCGGCGATCGTCTCTCTCGCGCGCCTGCCGTGGATCGTCGGCAGAAAGCTCGCCACGTCGAGGCCGTGTCGATTTGCCCACGTCGTCCACACACGTTCCGCCGCGGCGATCGAGTTGAGCACCGTGCCGTCCATGTCGAAAAGGAAGGCGGCGAACTTTTCTGCCTGCAAACATTTGATTTCCTGGAGAATCGTTTTCGGGGAGGGCGAAACGCAATCACAGTCTAAACCGCCTAATGCCGCATGAGAAGGCGTAGGCGCTTCAACCTGCCCCATCATGGCGTCGATCACATGGCAAGCGCGCAGATGCAGGCATTGGCCGGACGGTTGTTTCACTACGGTTCTTGCACTGCTGCTGACCCGCTTCGGCACAAGCCCCTGCTGTGCCGAAGCGGGAAGAGCTGCGATCGCCCCCGAGCAACATGGTAAACGCTTCCTGAACGGCATTTCGCGATCGCCTTTTTCGTTTACCTGCCATTCACCTTCCTGCTTGCCGAAAGCAAGCAAAAACAATTAGTTAACTTGCGATTAAGCATCTTTCCGCTGACCGGCGGCCGCGTCTGGCCGAAATCCTGCAACGCCTTCGCCGCAGGCAGTGGAGGCGGAAGGATGCGGCAGTTCAAAGCTCTCGTTCGTGGGGGTCTCGTTCGTGGGGTGGACGGCTTTGCCCGGGATCGCGGAGGCAATTTCGCGGTTCTGTTCGGGGCTGCCGCATCGGTGCTGGCGCTCGGGGTGGGATTCGCGGTCAATATCTCGCAGCTCTACAATGCGAGATCGAGTTTGCAGAGCGTCGTCGACGCCGCTGTGACCTCGACGGCGCGCGATCTCACCCTCGGCGTCATCAAGGAAGCCGATGCCAACGCATCGGTGCAGGCGTTCCTCGACGCCAACAGCACGGCCGGCATCCTGCAAGCCAACCAGATCGTGCTCGACACGCTTACGATCGACAGAACGGCGAAGACCGTGCAGGCGGATGTGCATGCCAACATTGGTCTCTATTTCCCGCTTTTCAGCATGGGCAACATGCAGCGCGTGACCACTTCGACCACCGCGCTCTATTCGGACAAAAAGGTCGAGGTGGCGATGATGCTCGACATCACCGGCTCGATGGCACCTAACAGGCGCGCCAAGACCAACAAGATCGGCGACCTGCAGGCCGCCGCGTCGCAAACGGTCAGAGATCTTTTGGGACAGAACCGGGATCCCAGCGACCCACGGATTCGGGTGGCGATCGTTCCCTACGCCGAGGCAGTCAATACCGGCGGCCTCGCCGGCACCGTATTCGTCGAGACGGAAGACGGGCCGAAGGTGCCGCCACCGATCGATGCGCCGCTCTCCGTTTCCCTGACGACGGCGCCTGACAAATGCGCCACCGAGCGCAAGGACAAGGGCGGCTACGCCGATTTTTCGTCTGACGGCCCCTATGCGCTGCGCCGGGACAACAAGGGCAAGACCTATCAGGCCAAGGTCAATCGCGACTACCGCATGAGGGTATGTCCCTCGGCGGCGCTCATTCCGCTGACGGCAGATGAAGACAAGCTGCTCGACACGATCGGCCACTTCAGCGCCGCAGGCGTGACCGCCGGCGGCATCGCCGCGCAATGGGGCTATTACATGCTCTCGCCGTCGTGGCGCTCGGCTATCGCCGACGCCAGGCTGGGCGCCGGCCCTGCCAACTTCGATCAGAAAAAGGTGGCCAAGATCGCCATCCTGATGACGGACGGCCAGTTCAACACCGCCTTCGCCCGCGGGCACGGCGCGGCCGTGTGGCAGGACCAGGGCGAGACGTCGCGCGCTAAT
This sequence comes from Mesorhizobium loti, assembly GCF_001510895.1. Lineage (GTDB taxonomy): Bacteria > Pseudomonadota > Alphaproteobacteria > Rhizobiales > Rhizobiaceae > Mesorhizobium > Mesorhizobium loti_A. The sequence goes on from NZ_LPWA01000138.1 coordinate 10,719, forward strand.
GCCGAAGCCATCTGCGAGAACATGAAGCGCGATGGCATCGAGATCTTCACCATCGGCTTCGATCTCAATGACCCGTCGATGACAACCACCGAGCGCGATCAGGCGAAGTCCGTGCTCGAGGATTGCTCCACCGACGACACGTCCTCGCTGAAGCACTATTACGAGGCCGCCACCGGGGCAGAACTGTCGGATGCTTTCGGCGAGATCACCCGCAACATCGAGAAGCTCACGATCAACCGCTGACCGCACAACTCCAGACCGCTAGAGCAATTCCAGGAAAAGCGTGTAACGGTTTTCCGTCCGGAATTGCGTCAAAAACAAAGAGATAGAGCGGTTCGCCGTTTCCGTGAAACGGTGAAATGCTCTAACGGAAAAGGCCGCCGCTTTTTGACGAAGCCGGCGGCCTTCCGTGTTTCCGTCCATGACGCGGCTCATGGCGGCGACCCCTTCGGGTCACCTGCCGCGCGTCTCGCGCCTTAACGGGAAGACTGCTTCCCGGAAGTGCAATCCGCTGAGCTCACGTTCTGGAAAACGAAATCACTCGACATCGGATCACCTCCTTTCGGTTTGTTGAACACATCCAGATGATGGGGTGCGTCGCCGCAAAACACAAGATGACGCAGCGGAATGGCTATGCCTCGGACAGGAAATCCTCTTCGGCGGTGTTTTTGCGCAACAGATCGGGATTGCGGTTCGCAGGCCGGTGGATGACAGTGGCGCTCGGGGCGGGTTCGACGCATTGGGAGGTGGGAATGGACGCCGCCGACAGAGCAGCGCGGATCGTGCGCAGGGTCGTCGAGACGCTGAAGCCGGGCTTTGCGGTCAAGCTGTGGACGGGCGAGCGGATCGGGCCCGCCGACGGTCCGATGCTGGCCATCAACGACCAGGACATCGTCTGGCAGCTGGTGCGCCGGCCGGCTTTTTCGACGCTGGTCGAGATGTGGATTTCCAAGACCGTCGACATCGAAGACGGCACCCTGTTCGATTTCTACGCCTTGCCTTCGCAAGGCAAGCTCAAGACGAAGCTCAGATCGTTGCCGAAGCTGGCGATCCTGCGCGACCTGCCGATGGTGTTGTTTCGCGAAAACAGATGACGGCACGGGGCGATCTCTCCGGACGCAACCCTTATGTCAGTGGGTCCAATAAGGAGGCGATTCAGCATCATTACGACATTTCGAATGCGTTCTACCGGCTCTTCCTCGACGAGCGCATGGTCTACAGCTGCGGCTATTTCAGGGATTTCGCCAACGGCATCGACCAGGCGCAGATCGACAAGCTCGACCACATCTGCCGCAAGCTCAGGCTGAGACCCGGCGACAGGCTGCTCGACATCGGCTGCGGCTGGGGCGCGATGCTCATCCATGCGGCGAAGAATTACGGCGTCGTCGGGCACGGCGTGTCGCTGTCGCAGGCTCAGACGGAGCTTGCCCGCGAGCGCATCCGCGCCGAGGGGCTGGAGGATCGCATCACCATCGAGATAAAGTCCTATGCCGAGCTCTCCGGCAGCTTCGACAAGATCTCGTCGATCGGCATGTTCGAGCATCTCGGGCTTGCCAACCACGCTGCCTACTTCTCGGCCGTCCACCGCTTGCTCGCGCCCGGTGGCATCTATCTGCACCATGCCATCACCAGGCGCAGCAAGGGCGACATCAAAAAGACGCTGCGCAAGGGGCCGGAATACAAAGCGCTGATCAAATACATCTTCCCCGGTGGCGAGCTCGACACGATCGGCATGACGCTCGGCAATCTCGAGGCGCATGGCTTCCTCGTCCATGATGTCGAGAACCTGCGTGAGCACTATCAGCGCACCTGCCGCCTGTGGGCTGAGCGTCTGCATGCGCATTTCGACGAGGCGATCGCCGAGGTGGGCGAGGCGAAGGCGCGGCTCTGGCTGCTCTATCTCACCGGCTGCTCGATCGCCTTCGAGCGCGCCTCGGCGCAGATTTTCCAGACCGTCGCCACCAAGCGCGCGCGTGGCCCGAGCGGCCTGCCGCCGACACGCGCGGATTTGTACCGGTAACGCCGCAGGCTGTCTTCCACTATCCTCACTCCGCGATGCCGAGCGAGGCGAGATAGGCCGCGGAAGCCGGTATCTTGGCCTTGTCCTTGATCTCGATGATCAGACGCGGATTGCTTTCGAGTTTGGTAAGCGCGGCAAAGACCGACCGCCATTGGATCGTGCCCTCACCCAAGCTCCAGTGGCGATCGGCGTAGCCGTCACCATCCTGCAAGTGGACGTGCTGCAGACGATTGCCCGCGGCGTTTACATAGTAGTCAACCGGTGGAGCGCCGGTCGAACCGTGGGCATAATAGGCATGGCCGGTGTCGAGCGACACGGCGACGGCGGCCGAACCGAAGCTGTCGGCCAACCCCACGCGGATATACGGATCCTTGTCCTCGATATTCTCGATGACTATGGTGCAGCCGATGTCCTCGGCCCGCTTGACGGCATCGCGCAGCGTCAGATGGCAGCGCTCGACTATTTTTCCGCGGTCGCTCGGGTTGTTGTCGAGATTGTTGTAGGACCAGGTCGTATAGGGGCTGTGGACGACCATCTGCGTCGCGCCGATGGCGGCGCAGACCTCGATTCCCTGTACGTGACGTCTGCTCACGACATCGCGGACATCAGGGTCCGCCGACGCAATCGTCAAGCCCCAGAAAGGTCCGTGAATCCCGAGCCGTCCGCGGTGTCCGTCGAGAAGCTTTCTGGCGCGGGCGGCCAGCGGTGTCCAGTCGCCATTAAGGACGCTCGCGTCGACGAAGCTCTGCAGTTCGAGGTCGCGCTGCCTTTCAAATAGCCAGTCGCGGTGGATTTCGACGTCGTCCAGTGTCATGGCGGCGCCAAGAACGGGCAAGGAAGTCATCGGGGCTCCGGTAGGTGAGGTATTGGACAACAAGGCAGACCGTGCGGTTGTATGACGCCGTTTTCTGTCATGCGTATTACACGCAACGCCAAGCCTGCGGCGTCAAGATCATGGTACCGTCACGCGGCATAACGGGACAGGTCGCAATTCCGGACGGAGAACCGGTTGCATGTCGTTGCCCCAGAACCGCTGCACACTTCTGGGCGACATGCATTAGGCGAAACGCATCGGCGCGCCGATCTCGACGCGTGCCGGCCGGTCGACGGTGCAGTAGACGCCAAGATTATGGGCATTGTGGCGCACCAGGTTGCGCAGGATGCCGGAATCGTCGTCGAAGCCGTCCTGGGCAATGATGGTGAAGCCGCAGCGGCGGCAAGGCTCCGAGACTGTAAGCAGCAGATCGCCGACCGCGAGCTTGCGGCCGATCCATTCGGTCTCCGGGAAGGAGCCTTCAACTGGACCCATGTCGACGACGATGTTGGGGCGGAAGCGGCGCGGGTCGGCAGTCCCTTCCGGATGCAATGCCTTCAGCCGCGCCAGCGAGGCGGTGGTGAGCAGGTGGATCGGCGCCTTGCGGTAGCGCGCCTGTGTCAGCGGACCGGCATAGGCCGGCGGTGCGTTCTCCTGGCCGAACGGCCGGATCGAGGCAGTGAAGCCGAGATAGGCAGACACGGCACGATCGCATTCGGCGCCGGGCGCGCTCAGCCAGTCGCCGCCGGGAACGGCCACCTCCAGATCGCGATCGTTGCTCAGCCTGGTGCGGATGCGCGGCACCTTGTGCCATTTGGCGTCACGGTCGGGCCGGGCAATCTCGTTATCCGAGGCGTCGACGAGGCCGAACATGCGGTCACCGCCGATGGTTTCGCGGCCGACCGAGATCGCGTCCTGGCGTTCGCCGGCGAGCGAGCTCGCCGGGTAGCGCCAGAGCTGGCTGACGGTGCCGAGTAGCGCCTCTCCGGTCATCAGGCCCTTTTGTTCTGCCGGTTGGCGACAAGGTCGTCGACGACGGCAGGATCGGCGAGCGTGGAGGTGTCGCCGAGCGCGCCGTAATCGTCCTCGGCGATCTTGCGCAGGATGCGGCGCATGATCTTGCCCGAGCGGGTCTTGGGCAGGCCCGGCGCGAACTGGATCTTGTCGGGCGTGGCGATGGCGCCGATCTCCTTGCGGACGTGGGCGACCAGCTCCTTGCGCAAATCCTCGCTCGACGCGGCGCCGGCCATCAGCGTGACGTAGCAGTAGATGCCTTGCCCCTTGATGTCGTGCGGATAGCCGACGACGGCGGCTTCCGAGACCTTGTCGTGGCTGACCAGCGCCGACTCCACTTCAGCCGTGCCCATGCGGTGGCCGGAGACGTTGATGACATCGTCGACGCGGCCGGTGATCCAGTAATAACCGTCGGCGTCGCGGCGGCAGCCGTCGCCAGTGAAGTACTTGCCCTTGTAGGTTGAGAAGTAAGTCTGCACGAAACGGTCGTGGTCGCCATAGACGGTGCGCATCTGGCCGGGCCAGGAATCGGCGATGCAGAGATTGCCGTCGGCCGCACCTTCCAAAGCCGTCCCGTCGCCGTTGACCAGTTGCGGCTTGACGCCGAAGAAGGGCCGCGTCGCCGATCCGGCCTTGAGGTCGGTGGCGCCGGGCAGCGGCGTGATCAGGATGCCGCCGGTCTCGGTCTGCCACCAGGTGTCGACGATCGGCACCTTGGCGTTGCCGACGACGTTGAAATACCACTCCCAGGCTTCCGGATTGATCGGCTCGCCGACCGTGCCCAAAACGCGCAGCGACTTCCGCGAGGTCTTCTTCACATAGCCATCGCCGGCGCCCATCAGCGCGCGCAGCGCCGTCGGCGCGGTGTAGAAGATGTTGACCTTGTGCTTGTCGATAACGTCCCAGAAGCGCGACTGCGACGGGTAGTTCGGCACGCCCTCGAACATCAGCGTGGTGGCGCCGTTGGCCAAAGGCCCATAGACGATGTAGCTGTGACCCGTCACCCAGCCGACATCGGCGGTGCACCAGTAGATGTCGCCGTCATGGTAGTCGAAGACATATTGGTGCGTCATCGAGACATAGACGAGATAGCCGGCGGTGGTGTGCAGCACGCCCTTCGGCTTGCCGGTTGAGCCCGAGGTGTAGAGGATGAACAGCGGGTCCTCCGCCTTCATCTTCTCCGGCTTGCAGTCAGCCTTAACGGTCGCCGCCTCGTCGTGATACCAGACGTCGCGGCCCGGCACCCAGCCGGTCTTGCCGCCGGTGCGGCGCACGACCACCACCTTCTCGACCTTGGTGCCGGCCTTGGCGGCGATATCGATCGCCTTGTCGGTGTTGTCCTTCAGCGGGATCGGCTTGCCGCCGCGCAGGCCTTCGTCGGCGGTGACGACGATGGTCGACTTGCAGTCGTCGATGCGCCCGGCGAGAGCATCGGGCGAGAAGCCGCCGAAGACGACCGAATGGATAGCGCCCAGCCGCGTGCAGGCAAGCATCGCATAGGCGGTCTCCGGGATCATCGGCATGTAGATGGTGACGCGGTCGCCCTTCTTGACGCCGTGCTTCTTCAGCACATTGGCGAAGCGGCAGACATGCGCATAAAGCTCGTTATAGGTAATCTTCCTGTCATCGTAGGGGTTGTCGCCTTCCCAGATGATGGCGGTCTGGTCGCCGCGCTTCTTCAGATGACGGTCGATGCAGTTGTAGGAGACGTTGGTCTGGCCGTCCTCGAACCACTTGATCGAGACCTTGCCGTTGAAGGAGGTGTTCTTGACCTTGGTGAAGGGCTTGAACCAGTCGATGCGCTTGCCGTGCTTGCCCCAGAACTTGTCCGGATTTTTCACGCTGTCGGCGTACCATTTGAGATAGGTGTCGTTGTCGATCAACGCGCTCTTCTTCCACGCCGGCTGGACGCGGTGGACATGGACATCGGACATTTTTTAGCTTTCCTCCGGAACCGTTCCGCCGGCTTGAAGTGCCGGCGGCATCGCGGCGAAGCAGCCGCGAATTCGCGGGCATTATTAACAGTTCCGCCGTGACGGCAATATTAGACGTTGGATTCGCGCGGCGGGATGACGCAGGGGCAAACGCGAAACGCTGTCAGCACTCCCGCCTCATCGCTGCTAACCGACTGTTTTAGCGATGGAAAACTCGCCTTGGAGCTGTTAAAATCAATAGACAGTTAAGTAACTGAGCGCAGAATCGGAATTGGGAGGAAGGAGATCGACCTAGGGGGCTGCGATGCATGACCATTCCGAAATGGACTTGATGCTCAGGGGCTATGGGCTGACGACGGCCAAGATTCTCTATCACTTCCCCGATCACCCGCATTTGCTGCAGAGCTATATCTGGCAGGACTACGACATCGCGCCGAAGTTTCCGGTGCTGATCCGCTTCATCGAATTCTGGAAGACCAGACTCGATGGCCCGCTGCATTCGGTGACCTATACGCACCAGAAGCTAATCGCGCCCAACGAGTGGCGGAAGGTGGATGGTGAGTTCGTGCTGCATTGAGCGGCGGCACAGCCAATCTCCCCCTCGAGGGGGAGATGGCCGCAAAGCGGCCAGAGGGGGTCGTCTCACATAGAGCGCCGACGCCTTGCGGTGCGAAGATGAAGCTGGCGCTCCACGCGCGGCGACCCCCTCTGTCGCCTTCGGCGACATCTCTCGAGGGGGGGAGATTGGCGGCGTCAGATCGCCGGCGGGTTGAGCCGGGCAAAGCCTCCTGGCGCCGATAGGGGAAGTACGGATAGGGCGCCGTCACCGTGCTTGCGTCATCGAGCGCCTTTATCTGCTCCGGCGTCAATGCCCAGCCGACGGCGCCGAGGTTCTGGCGCAACTGCTCCTCGTTGCGCGCGCCGATGATCACCGACGACACGGTCGGCCGCCGCAAGAGCCAGTTGATGGCAACCTGCGGCACGGTCTTGCCAGTCTCGGCGGACACGGTCTCCAGAGCATCGACAACACGATAAAGAAGCTCGTCCTCGACCGGCGGGCCGAAGCTCGCCGTGTCGTGCAGCCGGCTTTTTTCCGGCAGCGGTTGGCCGCGGCGGATCTTGCCGGTCAGCCGGCCCCAGCCGAGCGGGCTCCACACCAGGGCGCCGACGCCCTGGTCGAGGCCGAGCGGCATCAGCTCCCACTCATAGTCGCGTCCGACCAGCGAGTAATAGACCTGATGCGCGACATAGCGCGGGTAGCCATGCTTTTCCGCCAGACCGAGCGATTTCATCACCTGCCAGCCGGAGAAGTTGGAGACGCCGACATAGCGCAGCTTGCCGGAGCGCACGAGGTCGTCCAGCGTCGACAGCACTTCCTCGATCGGCGCCGCGGCGTCGAAGGCATGGAGCTGAAGCAAGTCGATATAGTCGGTGCCGAGGCGTTTCAGCGCCGCATCGACGGACCGGATCAGCCGGGAACGCGACGAGCCGTAATCGGACGGTCCGTCACCCATCGGCAGTGACGTCTTGGTCGAGATCAGCACCGCGTCGCGGCGGCCCTTGATCGCCTCGCCGAGCACCTCCTCCGAGGCGCCGTTCGAATAGACGTCGGCCGTGTCGAAGAGATTGACGCCGGCTTCCAGGCAGATGTCGACCAGCCGGCGCGCCTCCTTGGCGTCGCTGTTGCCCCAGGCGCCGAACAGCGGCCCGGAGCCGCCGAAGGTTCCGGCGCCGAAGGAAAGCGCCGGCACTTTCAGGCCGGAGGCGCCGAGACGTCGATATTCCATGATTTTTCTCCTTGTGATGTCGAAGGTGAAAGCGAGCCGATCAGCATTGGGCCGTGACCGGCGCGCCAAGCGCGCGGCCGCGTTCGAGGCGCAGCGCCAGGAACACGACAGCCGTCGCTGCGAGCGGCACCAGGCCGGCGACAAGGGTGACGGCGCCGAGGCCCGGTCCGTGATCGATGACGAAGCCGCCGAGCCAGGCGCCGATCGCATTGCCGAGATTGAAGGCGGCGATGTTGAAGGACGAAGCGAGGCCCTGGCCGGCGCCCTTGGCCTTCTCCAGCACCCACATCTGCAGAGGTGCGACGGTGGCGAAAGCGGCCGCGCCCAGCAGGCCGACGGCAAGGATTGCCGCAATCGGCTGATGGATCGCTGCGGTCATGACGAACAGCACTGCCGACAACGCGACCAGCGTAGCGATGACCGTCGGCACCAGATGCCGGTCGGCGAGGCGCCCGCCGAGCAGGTTGCCGGCGACCAGCCCGCCGCCGAAGACGAGCAGGATCGGCGACACGGCGGCTTCGGAGAAACCGCTGATGCGGGTGAGGATCGGCGCCAGATAGGTGAAAGCGGCAAAGACGCCGACCCAGCTCAGCACCGTGGTCAGCAGGCCGAGCAGCACCGGCCGGCGGCCAAGCACGGCAAGAGCGCCTTCGGAGCTTCCTTCCTCGGCGGCCGCGGTCGGCTCGTCGCGCGGCACCAGCAGCGCGATCTCGGCAAAGGCGACGACGCCGACCAGCGTGACGGCAAGGAAGGTGGAGCGCCAGCCATAGGCCTGGCCGAGCCAGGTGCCGAACGGCACGCCGAGAATGTTGGCGACGGTGAGGCCGGTGAACATCAGCGCGATCGCGGAAGCCTTTCGGTTGGGCGCGACCAGGCTGGTGGCGACGACCGAGCCAACGCCGAAGAAGGAGGCATGGGCGAAGGCGGTGAGTATGCGCGCCGCCATCAGTGTCCAGTAGCCGGGCGCAGCGCGCAGGCAAGGTTGCCGATGGTGAAGACCACCATCAGCGCGAGGAGAAGTGTCTTCTTCGCCAGGCGGCCGGTGAGCGCGCCAAGCAACGGGGCGCCGACGACGACGCCCAGCGCATAGCCGGAAATCAGCAGGCCGGCGGACGAGATCGAGACGCCGAGATCGGCGCTGACATCGAGCAGCAGGCCCATGATGACGAATTCGGTGACGCCGATGGCGAAGGCGCCGGCGGTGAGAGCATAGAGGGCAAGAGGCATGGCGATAGTCCAATTGGTCAGGAAGAGGACGCTCAGTCCCGCGCCCCGACCGCGAAGATCGTGATCCGCCAAGCTGTGAACCAGCCTTGCGTCAGGCATATTTTCTGTGAAATAGATTCATGAATGGCGAGGCCCGAAATCAATCGCTCCGGCGAGATCGAAGTGTTTGTCCGCGTCGTCGAAGCGGGCAGCTTTTCTGCCGCGGCGCGGGCGTTGCGCATGACGCCGTCGGCGGTGAGCAAGCTGATCGCGCGGCTGGAGGCCCGGCTTGGCGCGCGGCTGATCAGCCGCTCGACACGCCGGCTGCAACTGACGCCGGAAGGCGTCGCCTTCCACGACAGCGGCGCCCGCATCCTAGCCGACCTCGATGCGGCCGAGCGCGAAGCGGCGGCGGGTGCCGCGCCGCGCGGAAGGTTGAGGGTCAACGCCTATGTGCCGTTCGGGCAGCACCGGCTGATGCCGCTTCTGCCGCGCTTCCTCGAACGCTATCCCGAGATTTCGGTCGAGGTCGTGCTGACCGACAGCGTCATCGACCTGTTGGAAGAGCGCGCCGACGTCGCTATCCGCGCCGGGCCGCTGCGCGAGTCGCGGCTGGTGGCGCGCAAGCTTGGCCAGAGCCGGATGGTGGTGGTCGCTGCGCCCGCCTATCTCGAAGCACGCGGCACGCCACAAACACCCACCGATCTCGCCCGTCACAACATGCTTGCCTTCGGCTTTGCCCGGTATATCGATGGCTGGCCGTTCGTCGATACGGCGGGTACATCGGTCATGGTCTCGATTGGAGGCAACACCACGGTGAGCGACGGTGAGGCGATGAGGCTGTCGGCACTTTCAGGAGCAGGCATCGCGCGGCTGGCGCGCTGGCATGTCGAGCCCGACATCGCCGCCGGACGGCTCGTGCCGCTGCTGGAGGCGTTCAACCCCGGCGACGAGGAGCCGACGCACGCCGTCTATGTCGGCCAAGGCAAGCATCTGCCGGCCAGGGTGCGAGCGTTTCTTGATTTTCTTGCGGAGGCCGTGCGGATCTAGAAAGCCGCGCGCCCGAGGATGCGCGGCTGCCCAGCCATTCATCGATGAACGGCGATCATGACTTCGGCACGAAAGGCGCCGGGCGCCGGCCGGCGCCTTGCCGCTCCAGCATCCAGCCGGGATATTCGGAAGGCAGCGCGCTCACCTCGTCGAGCCTGGCGAGATCGCCGGCATCGAGCTTCAGTCCGGTGGCGGCGAGGTTCTGTTCGAGCTGGTCCATGCGGCTGGCGCCGATGAGGACGCTCATCACGAAAGGCTTGGCCAGCACATAGCCCAGCGCCACCGTGGCGACGCCGACGTCATGCTTCTTGGCGATCTCGCGCATGACGGCGACCGCCGCCCAGGCGCGATCCTCGTTGACCGGTGGGAAGTTGAAGGAAGCGCGGCGTCCTTCGCCATTGCCCGACGCGCCCGGACCGTATTTCCCGGAGAGCAGCCCGCCGGCCATCGGCGACCAAACCATCAGGCCAAGTTTTTCCTCATTGATCAAAGGCACGATCTCGCGCTCGAGATCGCGGCCGGCGATCGAGTAGTAGGATTGCACCGTCTCGAAGCGGGCATAGTCCTTGCGCTCGGCGATGCCGAGGGCCTTGGCGATGCGCCAGGCCTGCCAGTTGGAGACGCCGACATAGCGAACCTTGCCGCTGGCGACGAGGTCGTCGAGTGCCCGCAGCGTCTCATCGATCGGTGTCACCGTATCCGTGCCGTGCAGTTGATAAAGATCGATGTGATCGGTCTGCAGCCGCTCGAGACTGCGTCGACCGAATCCATGATGTGGCCGCGCGAGGAGCCGCGCTGGTTGGGGCCTTCACCCATGACGCCATGCACCTTGGTGGCGACGATGACGTCCGAGCGCTTGACGCCCAGGTCCTTGAGCGACTGGCCGAGCAGCCGCTCCGACGCACCGAAGGAATAGACGTCGGCGGTGTCGAAGAAATTGACGCCGGCGGCGATCGAGCGGCCAACGATCTCGTTCACGCCCTTTTGGTCGAGGCTGGCGATCAAGCCCCATTGGGCGTTCTCGCCGGCGGCGCCGAAGGTCATGGTGCCGAGGCAGAGTTCGGAGACGAACAGGCCGGTGTTGCCGAGTTGGTTGTAGCGCATGGTGAGGTTTCCCGAGAGAAGATTTGAATGACAGGAAGCAGATAGGAACGGGCCGTTTCGTTTCAAGCGCCGGCGCGGCGATATTCGCCCCGCTGGCGGGGTCGGTAACGAGATTGTGACGAAGGCCTGGTCGGGATCTCTGCGCAATTCCGGACGAAACGACTGCGCACTTTTCCTGGGAATTGCCTGTGGTGTTTGCCGCAATTCCAGACGAAAACCGCTACGCACTTTTCCTGGAATTGCCTGCGTTGTTTGTCGCAATTCCCGGACGAAACCGCTTCGCACTTTTCCTGGGAATTGCTCTAGCTTTCCACCAAGGCGAGGATCGCGAATGCCGTCATGCCGAAGGCGACGGCGGCAAGCGGCAGGAGAATTTCGATCGTCGCGGTGCTGGCTTTCACCGGATGCTCGCCGGTGTCGAAATCGCCTTCGATCCAATCGGGGAAAGTCTTGGCCTTGCCGGGACGGCTGATGCGGTGATGGCGCCAGACGCGGCCGGCGATGGCCGGCAGCGCCACCGACATCACGATGAATCCGGTGACGACGAAAAGCAGATATTCGTCATATCCGCCGGCGAAGCGATCCAGGCCGATAGCGCATAGCAGGCCGCAAGCCCCACCATGGCGTAATAGACCCATCGGTGCAGTCCGCGGGAGACCTGCTGGTCGTGTCTGGTTTCCTGGTCGTGGCGTGTGACAGTCATCGGAGCCTCCTTTGACTTGAAGGAGCCACGCACTCGTTCCTTCACCCGCACCTAGTGGGGCGATCCAGCACGACAATGCGGTGGTATGACGCGCCCGCCTTTTGCCGCCAGCACAATCTCTTCGCATGGCGTGAGGAATCGAGCCGGTTCGAACCCTCGCCCATCACGCTATGCACCTTGGTGGCGATGATCACGCCTGACCTTCTGGTCCCGAGGCCTTTGAGCGATTGGCCGAGCCGAACGAATAGACATCGGCGGTGCGTCATGAGCAGGCGCGACTGACTATGGCTCGAGGATTGTGGAACGACGCCAACGATCCGGCCAGCCCCAGGATCAGCTTTCCCAAGGATTGAGGACCGTTAGGCCAGTATCTTCGAAGTCTGCAACGTTGCGCGTAACCAGAATGAGGTCGTAGACCAGCGCCGTGGCAGCAATGAGAGAATCGGCGCTGCCTCGTGTCCTGCCAGCTGTGATGCGACCCCAGGTAAGGGCAATCTCTTCCGTAATCGCGAGAATGCGATTGGCGTTGTCTCTTCGCAACTCGCGCAGCCAGATATCGAGCCGCGCCGCCCTTTCGGGATCCGCCTTGCGCTGCTTGAAGATTCCGCGCTCGATCTCGCCGAGGGTAACAACGCTGAGATTAACCGAGGCCGGATCGACCGACGCAAGCCAAGCAGTAGGCTTCGGCAAGCGCCTCTGCACGTCCGACACGACGTTCGTGTCCAGCAGATACATCAGAGGTCGATGTCCGGATCATCGTATTTGTGCGGCGGGTGATTTCCTTGTCAAATTCATCGTCCCAACCGGGACCGCTCAAAAGATATTCTGCGAGCGACTTCTTCTTCCCGGCTAGGCGGTCGTAGTCCTCGGCGGAAAGCACGACTGCTGCCCGCTCGCCGCGAAGCGTCACGACTTGCGGCCCCTCGGTTCGCGCTCGCTGGACCACCTTCGAAAAATTGTTCTTCGCGTCCTGAAGATGCCAGTTCATGTGCAGCTCCTAGCTAGCTTGGCTAGATATAAGGCAAGGACCCCCAAGTATCAACAGAGGCGCGTAAGGAAGGTGCCACTCGGAGATTCAACGGCTGCCAAAGATCGCCGAGCCGACCCTGACGCTGGTCGCGCCGAAGGCGATCGCGGTCTCGTAGTCGCCGGACATGCCCATGGAGAGCTTTGCGACACCGGCTTCGCGGGCGAGCTTTTCCAAAAGCGCGAAATGCGGGCCGGGGTTTTCGTCCGCCGGCGGAATGCACATCAGGCCTTCGATGGCGAGGCCATGGACGTCACGGCAGCGCGTGACGAAGGCGACCGCCTCGCGCGGCTCGATGCCGGCTTTCTGCGGCTCGGAACCGGTGTTGACCTGGACATAGAGTTTCGGCGAACGGCCTTGCCTGGCGATCTCTTTCGCGAGCTCGGCGGCGATCTTCTCGCGGTCGACCGTCTCGATGACGTCGAAAAGCGCCACCGCTTCCTTTGCCTTGTTGGATTGCAGCGGGCCGATCAGATGCAATTCGATATCGGGAAATACCTCTTTCAGCCCCGGCCATTTACCTTGCGCTTCCTGCACACGGTTCTCGCCGAAGACGCGCTGGCCCGCCTCGATCACGGGGCGAATATCTTCAGCCGCAAAGGTCTTCGATACCGCCGCCAGCGTGACGGCCCCGGGATCACGCCTGGCCTCGCGCTCGGCATTCGCGATCCTCGCCTTGACCGCGAGAAGCTGTTCCACGGCACTCGTCATGCCCATTTCCTGCCTGTAGTTTTAGCGCCAACGCCGGATCGCCACAGTTGACGGGTCCGGCGATCCATGGTGAACACCGCGACGACATTTTATCGGCTGCCGGCCTTGTCCGGCGCCGTGTACCCGCTTTTAAGTGAAAAACATCCGATGGCAACCGAACGATACAATCCGCGCACCTCCGAGCCCAAATGGCAGAACGCCTGGGCCGAAAAGAAGCTGTTCGAAGCCCGGAACGACGATCCGAAGCCGAAATACTACGTGCTCGAGATGTTCCCCTATCCGTCGGGCAAGATCCATATCGGCCACACCCGCAACTATACTATGGGCGACGTGGTTGCCCGCTACAAGCGGGCAAAGGGTTTCAACGTGCTGCACCCGATGGGTTGGGACGCCTTCGGCATGCCTGCCGAGAACGCGGCGATGCAGAACAAGGTCCATCCCAAGGACTGGACCTATGAGAACATCGCCGTCATGCGCGAGCAGCTCAAGGTCATGGGCCTGTCGCTCGACTGGGCGCGCGAGTTCGCCACCTGCGATGTCGACTATTACCATCGCCAGCAGATGCTGTTCCTCGACTTCGTCGAGAAGGGCCTGGTGACGCGCAAATCCTCCAAGGTCAATTGGGACCCGGAGGACATGACGGTGCTTGCCAACGAGCAGGTCATCGATGGCCGCGGCTGGCGCTCGGGCGCGCTGGTCGAACAGCGCGAGCTGACGCAGTGGTTTTTCAAGATCACCGATTTCGCGCAGGACCTGCTGGAGTCGCTCGACCGGCTCAACGAGTGGCCGGAAAAGGTCAAGCTGATGCAGCACAACTGGATCGGCCGCTCGGAAGGGCTGCTGATCCGCTGGCCGCTGGCTAAGCCGGTCGGCGGCGAGCACGAGCTGGAAGTCTACACGACCAGGCCGGACACGATCTTCGGCGCCTCCTTCATGGCGGTCGCCGCCGATCACCCGCTGGCGAGGAAGGCCGCCGAGAGCAATCCGGCGCTGGCCAAGTTCATCGACGAGGTCCGCCATATGGGCACCTCGGTGGCCGCACTTGAGACGGCCGAGAAGAAGGGCTTCGACACCGGCATCCGCGTCGTCCATCCGTTCGACGAGAACTGGACGCTGCCGGTCTATGTCGCCAATTTCGTGCTGATGGAATACGGCACCGGCGCCATCTTCGGCTGCCCGTCGGGCGACCAGCGCGACCTCGACTTCGCCAACAAATACGGCCTGCCGGTGATCCCGGTGGTGATGCCGGAAGGCGAAAATCAAGGAAGCTTCCAGATCATTGAGGAGGCCTATGTCGACGACGGCGTGATGATCAATTCGCGCTTCCTCGACGGCATGAAGCCGGAGCGGGCGTTCGAGAGGTGGCGAAGCTGCTCGAACAGAAGACGATCGGCGGCCGGCCGATGGCGGAGCGCAAGGTGAACTTCCGCCTGCGCGACTGGGGCATCTCGCGCCAGCGCTACTGGGGCTGCCCGATCCCGATGATCCATTGCGAAGCCTGCGGCGTGGTGCCGGTGCCGAAGGCCGACCTGCCGGTCCGGCTGCCCGACGACATCGAGTTCGACCGTCCGGGCAACCCGCTCGATCGCCACCCGACATGGCGGCATGTGAAGTGCCCGCAATGCGGCCGCGACGCGCGGCGCGAGACCGACACGATGGACACCTTTGTCGACTCGTCCTGGTATTTCGCCCGCTTCACGGCGCCCTGGGCCAATGAGCCGACCGAGCCGAAGGCGGCCGACGAATGGCTGGCGGTCGACCAGTATATCGGCGGCATCGAGCACGCGATCCTGCATCTGCTCTATTCGCGCTTCTTCACCCGCGCCATGCGTGAGACCGGCCATCTCAATCTGGCCGAGCCGTTCAAGGGCCTGTTCACGCAAGGCATGGTGGTGCACGAGACCTACCGCGTCGGCGGCCCGTCGACCAATGGACGCTGGCTGTCGCCGGGCGAGGTCAGGATCGAGGATGCGGACGGCAAGCGCCGCGCCATCGAGATCGCCACCGGTGAGGAAGCGACGATCGGCGCGCTCGAAAAGATGTCGAAGTCGAAGAAGAACACGGTGAGTCCGGAAGAGATCACCGACGGCTACGGCGCCGACACCGCGCGCTGGTTCATGCTGTCGGACTCGCCGCCCGAGCGCGACGTCGAATGGACCGACGAGGGCGCCGCCGGCGCGCATCGCTTTGTGCAGCGCGTCTGGCGCCTGGTGCAGATCGCCGCCGAATCGCTTTCTGGCGTAAAACCCGTGGCGGCGAAGGAAGGCGATGCAGGCGCTGTCTCCAAGGCCGCGCACAAGATACTGAAGGCGATCGGCGAGGACATCGAGAAGCTCGGCTTCAACCGGGCGATCGCGCGCATCTACGAGCTCGCGAACGCGCTGACCACGCCTCTCAACGACGTCGCCGAGGGCAAGGCGGACGCGGCGCTGAAAGCCGCCTGCCGCGAGGCCGTAGAGATCCTGGTGCATGTGATCGCGCCGGTGATGCCGCACCTGGCCGAGGAATGCTGGCAGGAGCTGGGCGGCACTGAGATGATCGCCGAACGGCCGTGGCCGGTCTTCGACCCGGCGCTCGTTGTCGACAACGAGATTGTGCTGCCCGTGCAGGTCAACGGCAAGAAGCGCGGGGATTTGACAATTGCCCGCGACGCGGATCAAGGTGCCGTCGAAAAAGCGGTGCTGGCCCTCGACTTCGTGCAGAAAGCGCTCGATGGTAAGGCCCCGCGCAAGGTGATCATCGTCCCGCAGAGGATCGTCAATGTCGTTGCCTGATCCGGAACAGTCACAGGCGGCGCGTTTGCTGCGCCGCGCGGCTCTCTGCGGCCTGGTCGCCTCGCTGGCGCTGGTCTCGGCCTGCACGGTACGGCCGCTCTATTCCAGCCAGCCGCTGACAGCCGGCGCGCAGGTCGGCGCCGCCGCCGAGCTGGCATCGATCTCGATCAAGCCGGTCGGCACCCGTTACGGCCAGCAGGTGCGCAACAACCTGATCTTCGCTTTCGGCCAGGGCTCCGGCGAGCCGGCCTCGCCCGCCTATACGCTCGACCTCGGCGTCAGCGAGCTCGTCGAGTCGGCGGCCATCGTCCAGGTGCAGACCGAAGAGGACGAGCCGACGGCGGGCACCGTGACGCTTACCGCCAACTATGTGCTGCGAGACGCGACCGGGGCGGTGGTAGCGGTCGGCAAGCGGTCGATCCCGTCGTCCTTCGACCGGCCGCGCCAGGAGTTTGCGGCCTATCGAGCGCAGATCGACGCCGAGAACCGCGCCGCCCGCGAACTCGCCGACCTGCTCAGGCTGGCGATTGCCCAGGATCTGGCCAAGCACGGCAAGAAAGCTTAGTTCCTCGAGGACACAGGGGTTTTGAACGGTTGCAGGCTTGTCGGCGGGCAAGATTTTCACCGTTCGCTCGGTGAAATCAGCCAATCGCCAAGGCATGGGCACTTTGCCAAGAAAAAAGGCCGGTTGCCCGGCCTTTTTCTTTTGCTATGCGGGGTGCCCGGCCTCAGCCGATCTTCTGGCCGGTCTTGGCCCAGTCCGCCAGGAAGGCGGCGAGGCCCTTGTCGGTCAGCGGATGGTTGACCAGCGCCTTGAGCGTCGCCGGCGGCGCGGTCACGATGTCGGCGCCGATCAGGGCGGCCTGCTTGACGTGGTTCACCGTGCGCACCGAAGCGGTCAGGATCTCGGTCTTGAAGTCGTAATTGTCGTAGATGGTGCGGATTTCCGAGATCAGCTCCATGCCGTCCGAGCCGGTGTCGTCGATGCGACCGACGAAAGGCGAGATGAAGGAAGCGCCGGCCTTGGCGGCAAGCAGCGCCTGGTTGGCCGAGAAGCAGAGCGTGACGTTGACCATGCGGTTCATCTCGGTGCGGATTGTCTTGCAGGCCTTCAGGCCATCCAGCGTCAGCGGCACCTTGATGGCGACATTGGGCGCGATCTTGGCCAGCACCTCGGCCTCGGCCATCATGTCCTTGAACTCGGTGGCCACGACCTCGGCCGAAACCGGGCCTTCGACGATGTCGCAGATCTGCTTGGTGACTTCGGAGATCTTGCCGCCCGATTTCAGGATCAGCGACGGGTTGGTGGTAACGCCATCGAGCAGCCCCAGGTCGTTCAGTTCCTTGATCTCCTTGATGTCGGCGGTGTCGACAAAAAACTTCATGGCAGTCTCCTTGGGGATTTCCAGGTGCCGGTCCGGCACGTTCGAGGGTCACTCTTTGATCTAGAGCAAAGTCGGGGCAAGGTCACGCCTGATGATGGAAGATTCGCCCTTTGTCGCGGCCGCACCGGTGCTGGTGCCGATGCCGGCCGAACGGCCCTACACCTATGCCGTGCCGCCGGGCATGCGCGTGGTGCCGGGCTCTATCGTGCGCGTGCCGCTGGGACCCCGGCAGGTCGCCGGCATCGTGTGGGACGCCGTCGTCGAATCCGTCGATCCGAAGAAGCTGCGGCCGATCGAAGAGGTCTTCGACTGTCCTCCTATCGACCGGGCGATGCGCCGCTTCGTCGATTGGATCGCGCAATACACGCTGTCGGCCCCCGGCATGGTGGCGCGGATGCTGCTCCGAGCCCCGGAAGCCTTCGACCCGGAGCCCTGGATCGAAGGACTGCAGCGCACCCTTGCCGAGCCCGACCGGTTGACCGACGCGCGCCGCCGCGTGCTGGAAACGGCGGAGGGTGGGCTTGCCTGGACACGTTCCGGCCTCGCCCATGCGGCGGGCGTGTCCTCGACCGTCATCGATGGCTTGAGAGCACAGGGCGTGTTCGAAACGGTGATGATCCCGCCACGGCCCGTGGTGGCGGCGCCCGATCCTAGCCATGCCGTGCCGGAACTGATGCCGGACCAGAAGGCGGCGGCCGAGAAGCTGCGCGGAGCTGTCGCTGCCGATGCCTTCAACGTCACCCTGCTCGACGGCGTCACCGGATCGGGCAAAACCGAGGTCTATTTCGAGGCCGTGGCGGCAGCGCTCGACAAGGGCAGGCAGGTGCTGATCCTGCTGCCGGAAATCGCGCTGACGCATGCCTTCCTCGAACGCTTCCAGGACCGATTCGGCGCCAAGCCGGCGGAATGGCATTCCGACCTGCCGCCGAGAATGCGCGAACGCGTCTGGCGGCACGTGGCGGAAGGCGGCGTGCGGGTCGTTGCCGGCGCGCGCTCGGCGCTGTTCCTGCCGTTCAAGGAACTGGGCCTGATCGTCGTCGACGAGGAGCACGACCCCGCCTACAAGCAGGAGGACCGCGTCTTCTACAATGCGCGCGACATGGCGGTGGTGCGCGGCCATATCGGCGCCTTCCCCGTCGTGCTCGCCTCGGCGACGCCGTCGGTGGAAAGCCGGGTCAATGCAAGCCAGGGCCGCTACACCAGAGCGGTGCTGTCGTCCCGCTTCGCCGAGGCGGCGCTCCCCGACCTGAAATCGATCGACATGCGGCGCGCGCCGCCGGCGCGCGGCGGCTTCCTGTCGCCTCTCCTTTTGGAGCAGATGCAGCGCACGCTGGAGAAAAAGGAGCAGTCGCTGCTCTTCCTCAACCGGCGCGGCTATGCGCCGCTGACGCTCTGCCGCGTCTGCGGTCATCGCTTCGGCTGCCCGGTCTGTTCGGCCTGGCTGGTCGAGCACCGCTTTCGCGGCCAGCTCGTCTGCCATCATTGCGGCCACAATGAGCGGCGGCCGGAGGCTTGTCCCGAATGCGGTACGCTCGATCATCTCGTTGCCTGCGGGCCAGGCGTCGAGCGCATCGCCGAGGAGGTGGTGGCGCATTTCCCGGAGGCGCGCACCATCGTGCTCTCGTCCGATCTTTTGGGCGGCGTGCGCCGGCTGCGGCTTGAGCTCGAGGCCGTCGCCAATGGCGAAGCCGATATCGTCATCGGCACGCAACTCGTCGCCAAGGGCCACAATTTTCCCGGCATGACGCTGGTCGGCGTGGTCGACGCCGATCTTGGCCTCGCCAATGGCGACCCGCGCGCGGCCGAGCGCACCTTCCAGCTGCTCAGCCAGGTGACGGGACGCGCCGGCCGCACCGGCAAGAAGAGCCTCGGCCTCTTACAGACCTACCAGCCGGACCATCCGGTGATGCGGGCAATCGTCTCCGGCGATTCGGAAGCTTTTTATGAGCGCGAGATCGCCGAGCGCGAGCGGGCCGTACTCCCCCCTTTCGGCCGGCTCGCCGGTATCATCGTCAGTGCCGCAACACGAGGCGAGGCGGAAAGCCATGCGCGCGGCCTGCGGCGCGCCGCGCCCAACGCGTCCGATCTCTTCGTGCTCGGCCCGGCCGAAGCACCGCTGTCGCTGATCGGCGGCCGCCATCGCTTCCGGCTCCTGGTGCAGGGCGAGCGGCGCGCCGACATGCAAGGTTTTGTTCGGACAATGCTGGCGGATGGGCCGAAGCTGAGGGGCTCGGTGCGCGTGCAGGTCGACATCGACCCGCAAAGCTTTCTGTGAAAGAGATCGTCCAGCCCTGCTGGAGCGTTTGCGAATGAAAACCCTTACCGCGATGAAGACCTTGGGCCTGCTCGGCGGCATGAGCTGGGAATCGACGGCGATCTACTACCGGCTGCTCAACGAGATCGTGCGCGAGCGGCTGGGCGGGCTGCATTCGGCGAAGCTCTTGTTGTGGTCGTTCGATTTTGCCGAGATCGCCGAACGCCAGCATGCGGGCGATTGGGAAGGGGCCGGCGCTCTTCTAGTGGAAGCCGCGCGCGGGTTGGAGGCGGCGGGCGCGCAAGGGCTGGTGATCTGCACCAACACGATGCACAAGCTGGCCGAAGAGGTGCAGGCGGCAGTGTCGATCCCGCTCATCCACATCGCCGATGCCACGGCGCACGCCGTCGTCGATGCAGGCGTGAAACGTCCGGCGCTGCTCGCGACGCGCTTCACCATGGAGCAGGATTTCTACAAGGGCCGGCTCGCCGACAGATACGGACTGCAGCCGGTGGTGCCCGACCAGGCCGGCCGCGACCTGGTGCATAGGGTGATCTATGACGAGCTCTGCCAGGGCGTCGTCAAGGATGACTCGAAGGCCGCCTATATCGCCGAGGTCGGCCGCATGCGGCGCGACGAGAAGGTGGACAGCGTCATCATGGGCTGCACCGAGATCACCATGCTGATCGGGCAGGGTGATTTCGGCATTCCGGTGTTCGACACCACGCGCATCCATGCCGAGGCCGCGATCGACTTCGCGCTCTCTGGATTGGGCGCTTCCTGATGCGCGATTCCTAATGTGCGGGCCGCCATCTGGCGCGTCGCTGTTCCTTAGCTAGAATGCGCGAATTTCAAACAAGCATTTACGAGGGGATCAGATGGAATTCGCATTTCCGTGGCCCGCGAGCCAGGGTGAATGGCTGGCATGGTCGAGCGCTGTCGTGACCTTGGCTCTGGGCCTCATCCTGTTCCTGGCGCCTAACCTCGCCTTCCGCATCCTGCGCCTGCAGGTGAAGCCGGAAAAGGCGGCGGCGATCGCCGAAGGACGCGGCCGCATGTCGGGCTTCTATCTCGGCGTCAGCCTGTGCTGCATTCTGCTTGCGCAGCCGCTGCTTTACATGGCACTCGGCTTCTCCTGGCTATTCACCGCTTTCGGCCGGCTTTTGTCGATGATGTCGGACGGCGCCAACACCCCTTTCAACTGGGCTTCCATCGTGGTTGAATTGGTGCTGGCGGCGCTGCCGCTGGCCTTCGCCTTCGGCTTCGTGCCGTGATTTTGTGACTAATCCTGCGCTTAAGGTTGGCCTTCGCCGCCTGATGCGACAAAAGTGCCTGAAAACCATGCCGGACGATGCATTGCGGTCTTAAAAAGCCTGTGCTAGACGGCAATCGACTTTCGGCAGGGGATAGCGGAAGCCGCGCCTCCGTGCTTGGAAAAATCGCAGTAAGGTCAAAGATTTAGCCAGAGTTTTTGCTCGCGCCAACAATCTGCGGCCTGTCAGACAAGAGAAAAGACGGTCCGTGGCCCAATCGTCATCGCCAATCTCAGCTGTCGCAGAACGCTATGCAGGCTCGCTGTTCGAGCTCGCGCTGCAGGAAAATTCGGTCGCCAAGGTCGAGGCCGACCTCAACGATTTCGAGGCGATGCTCAACGGCAGCGCCGACCTTGCCCGGCTGATCAACAGCCCGGTGTTCTCCAGCGAGGACCAGGCCAAGGCGATCGGCGCGATCATCGCCAAGGCCAAGATCACCGGCCTCGTCGGCAACTTCCTGCGCGTCGTCGCCAAGAACCGCCGCCTGTTCGCCGTGCCCGGCATGATCAAGGCGTTCCGCCAGATCGCCGCCGACCATCGCGGCGAGGCTTCGGCCGAGGTCACCTCGGCGCATGCGCTGACGGATGCGCAGCAGACCGAGCTCAAGGCGACGCTGAAGAGCATCGCCGGCAAGGACGTGGCCATCGCCATGACCGTCGATCCGTCGCTGCTCGGCGGCCTGATCGTCAAGATGGGCTCGCGCCAGATCGATACGTCGCTCAAAACCAAACTCAATTCGCTCAAGCTTGCACTGAAAGAGGTCGGCTGATGGACATCCGCGCCGCGGAAATTTCCGCAATTCTGAAAGACCAGATCAAGAATTTCGGCAAGGAGGCCGAGGTCTCCGAAGTCGGCCAGGTTCTGTCCGTCGGTGACGGCATCGCCCGCGTCTACGGCCTCGACAATGTTCAGGCCGGCGAGATGGTCGAATTTCCGGGCGGCATCCGCGGCATGGCGCTGAACCTCGAAGCCGACAATGTCGGCGTCGTCATCTTCGGCAACGACCGCGACATCAAGGAAGGCGACACCGTCAAGCGCACGGGCGCCATCGTCGACGTTCCGGTCGGCCCTGGCCTGCTCGGACGCGTGGTGGACGCGCTCGGCAACCCGATCGACGGCAAGGGCCCGATCAAGGCGACCGAACGCAAGCGCGTCGACGTCAAGGCGCCCGGTATCATTCCGCGCAAGTCGGTGCATGAGCCGATGTCGACCGGCCTCAAGGCCATCGACGCGCTGATCCCGGTCGGCCGCGGCCAGCGCGAGCTGGTCATCGGCGATCGCCAGACCGGCAAGACCGCCATCATCCTCGACACGATGCTGAACCAGAAGTCGGTGCACGACAACGGCCCGGAGAAGGAGAAGCTCTACTGCGTCTACGTCGCCGTCGGCCAGAAGCGCTCGACCGTCGCGCAGTTCGTGAAGGTGCTGGAAGAGCGCGGCGCGCTCGACTACTCCATCATCATCGCCGCCACCGCGTCCGACCCGGCGCCGATGCAGTTCCTGGCGCCGTTCGCCGGCTGCACCATGGGCGAGTATTTCCGCGACAACGGCATGCATGCTTGATCAGCTATGACGATCTGTCGAAGCAAGCCGTCGCCTATCGCCAGATGTCGCTGCTGCTGCGCCGCCCGCCGGGCCGCGAAGCCTATCCGGGCGACGTGTTCTACCTGCACTCGCGCCTCTTGGAGCGCGCCGCCAAGCTCAACGACGACAACGGCAATGGCTCGCTGACCGCGCTGCCAATCATCGAGACGCAGGCCAACGACGTGTCGGCCTACATCCCGACCAACGTGATCTCGATCACCGACGGCCAGATCTTCCTTGAGACCAACCTGTTCTTCCAGGGTATCCGCCCGGCGGTGAATGTCGGTCTCTCGGTGTCGCGCGTCGGCTCGTCGGCGCAGGTCAAGGCGATGAAGCAGGTCGCCGGCTCGATCAAGGGCGAGCTCGCCCAGTACCGTGAATGGCGGCCTTCGCGCAGTTCGGCTCCGACCTCGACGCCGCGACGCAGCGTCTGCTCAATCGCGGCTCGCGCCTGACGGAGCTGTTGAAGCAGCCGCAGTTCTCGCCGCTCAAGACCGAAGAGCAGGTCGCGGTGATCTTCGCCGGCGTCAATGGCTATCTCGACAAGCTGGCGCTCAACCAGGTCGGCAAGTTCGAGCATGGCTTGCTCAGCCACATGCGCTCGGCCGGCAAGGATGTGCTCGACGGCATCCGCAATGAGAAGGCGCTGTCGGACGACCTGCGCGCCAAGCTGAAGGCGGAAATCGACGCCTTCGCCAAGACCTTTGCTTGAACGAAGCCGGACGGGATCGGGTTTGAAGCATGGCTTCGTTAAAAGACCTTCGTAACCGTATCGCCTCGGTCAAGGCGACGCAGAAGATCACCAAGGCGATGCAGATGGTCGCCGCGGCGAAGCTGCGTCGCGCGCAGGAAGCGGCGGAAGCGGCTCGTCCCTATTCGGAGCGGATGGGCGCGGTGCTGGCCAACATCACCCAGGCAATCGGCGGCGGCGGCGACGCCCCGGCGCTGATGACCGGCACCGGCAGGGACGATGTGCAACTGCTCATCGTCTGCACCGCAGAGCGCGGCCTGTGCGGCGGCTTCAACTCGCAGATCGCGCGTCTTGCCCGCGACCACATCCGCAGGCTTCTCGCCGACGGCAAGCAGGTCAAGATCATCTGCGTCGGCAAGAAGGGCTACGACATCCTTCGCCGCGAATACGGCTCGCTGATCCTCGAACGTGTCGACCTGCGCGAGGTCAAGACGCTCGGCTTCGTCAATGCCGACGCGATCGCGCGCAAGGTCATCAGCCTCTTCAACCAGGGTGGGTTCGACGTCTGCACGCTGTTCTATTCGCAGTTCAAGTCGGTGATCAGCCAGATCCCGACGGCGCAGCAGATCATCCCGGCGGCCCAGGCTTCGGCCGACGCCGAGGCTGGCAACACCGGTGGCGCGGTTTACGAGTACGAGCCGGAGCCGGGCGAGATCCTCTCCGACCTCATCCCGCGCAACATCGCCGTGCAGATCTTCCGGGCGCTGCTCGAGAACGCGGCCGGCGAGATGGGCGCCAAGATGAGCGCGATGGACAATGCGACGCGCAATGCCGGCGACATGATCAACAGGCTGTCGATCACCTACAACCGCCAGCGGCAGGCGCAGATCACCAAGGAACTGATCGAAATCATTTCGGGCGCCGAGGCGCTCTAGGCACGCGCCGCTTGAGGTCGGAGACCTCGCAGCGGACAGCGTGAACAACGGATAGACGAAAAGGGCAAAGACGATGGCGAAAGCAGCTACCCCGAAGACCGCCGCAAAGGCGGCACCGGCCCCCAAGGCGGCGGCAACGGCTCCGGCAGCCGCCGCAAAGGCCGCTCCGGCCAAGAAGGCGGCCGCTCCGGCCAAGGCAGCAGCCCCCGCCAAGGCGGCAAGCGTTGCGGCCAAGAGAGTGGGCGCCGCCGGCAAGGTCCGCCAGGTCATCGGCGCCGTCGTCGACGTGCAGTTCGAAGATCATCTGCCGGCTATTCTGAACGCGCTGGAAACCGACAATGTCGGCAACCGGCTGGTGCTCGAGGTTGCCCAGCATCTGGGCGAGAACACCGTGCGCTGCATCGCCATGGACTCGACCGAAGGTCTCGTCCGCGGCCAGGACGTCTTCGACACCGGCGGGCCGATCTCGGTTCCGGTTGGCCCGGGCATGCTCGGCCGCATCATCAACGTCATCGGCGAGCCGGTCGACGAAGCCGGCCCGGTCGACGCCGTCGAGCTGCGCGCCATCCACCAGCCGGCTCCGGCCTATGTCGACCAGTCGACCGAAGCGCAGATCCTGGTCACCGGCATCAAGGTTCTCGATCTCTTGGCTCCTTATGCCCGCGGCGGCAAGATCGGCCTGTTCGGCGGCGCCGGCGTCGGCAAGACCGTGCTGATCCAGGAGCTGATCAACAACGTCGCCAAGGCGCATGGCGGCTTCTCGGTGTTCGCCGGCGTCGGCGAGCGCACCCGCGAAGGCAACGACCTCTATCACGAGTTCATCGAATCGGGCGCAACAAGAAGGGCGGCGGCCAGGGTTCCAAGGCCGCGCTGGTGTACGGCCAGATGAACGAGCCGCCGGGCGCCCGCGCCCGCGTCGGGCTCACCGGTCTGACGGTTGCCGAATATTTCCGCGACCAGGGCCAGGACGTGCTGTTCTTCGTCGACAACATCTTCCGCTTCACGCAGGCGGGCTCGGAAGTGTCGGCGCTGCTCGGCCGCATCCCCTCGGCCGTGGGCTATCAGCCGACGCTGGCCACCGACATGGGCGCGCTGCAGGAGCGCATCACCACCACGACCAAGGGCTCGATCACCTCGGTGCAGGCCATCTACGTGCCGGCCGACGACCTGACCGACCCGGCGCCGGCGACGTCGTTCGCCCACTTGGACGCCACCACCGTGCTCAACCGCGCGATCTCGGAAAAGGGCATCTACCCGGCCGTCGATCCGCTGGATTCCACCTCGCGCATGCTCGACCCGATGGTCGTCGGCGAGGAGCACTACCAGGTCGCGCGCCAGGTGCAGTCGATCCTGCAACGCTACAAGTCGCTGCAGGACATCATCGCCATCCTTGGCATGGACGAGCTGTCGGAAGAGGACAAGCAGACGGTTGCCCGCGCCCGCAAGATCGAGCGCTTCCTGTCGCAGCCGTTCTTCGTCGCCGAAGTGTTCACCGGATCGCCGGGCAAGCTGGTCGATCTCGCCGACACCATCAAGGGCTTCAAGGGCCTTTGCGCCGGCGACTACGACCACCTGCCGGAAGCCGCCTTCTACATGGTCGGCGGCATCGAGGAAGCGGTCGAGAAGGCGCAGCGCCTGGCGGCTGAAGCGGCGTAAAGAGGCGAATAGCGAATAGGGAGTAGCGAATAGGGAAGTACGAGCGCCGCGGGTTTTGTTCTTACTACTCGCTACTCGCTATTCCCTACTCGCTAATTTGATCATGGCTGAAGCTTTCAAGTTCGAACTGGTCTCGCCGGAGCGGCTGCTCGTTTCCGAGCAGGTCGAGTCGGTCGTCATCCCGGGCGCCGAAGGCGAGATGACGGTCATGGCCCATCACGCGCCGGTCATGACCACGATCAAGCCCGGCGTCGTCACGGTGAAGACCGCGGCCGGCGCCGAAGAGCGCTATGTCGTGTTCGGCGGCTTCGCCGACATCCTGCCGTCGGGCTGCACGCTGCTTGCCGAATCGGCAACGCATGTGAACGACATCGACCGCGCCGACATTACCCGCCGCATCCAGGAGGCCAGGGAAGACGCCGCCGACGCCAAGGACGACGAGAGCCGCGCCAAGGCCGAGCAGTTCCTCAGCCAGCTCACCACGCTGGAAGGCGCTCTGCTGCCGGCCTGAAATCGGCTTCTGAGAATGGATTGAAAAGGCGGGGCTTGCCCCGCTCAGACTGCTGACAAACCCCTGGCGTTAGCTGGGGGTTTTTGATTCACTGGGTCATGTTGAAGCGACCCGCCCCCGAACAGACCGCGCTTGAGATG
>NZ_LPWA01000139.1 GCF_001510895.1 Mesorhizobium loti
CGGTCCGGATTGCCCCGAATTGCCCATCGGCAATTCGGCTGGGCGAATCCGGGTGAGGGTAAGCGGCGCCAAGCTGGACGCCCCTCATCCGTCTCGGCGCTTCACGCCGATCCACCTTCTCCCACAAGGGAGAAGGTGACGCCACAAGAGAGGAGAACCGTCATGTCCTATGTCGATGGCTTCGTGCTCGCCGTGCCGAAGGCAAATCTCGACGCCTACAAGAAAATGGCCACACAGGCCGGCGCCATCTGGAAGGAGTATGGCGCGCTCGCCTATGTCGAATGCGTCGGCGACGACGTGCCCTATGGCGAGATCACCTCGTTCCCGCGCGCCGTCCAGGCCAAGGATGACGAAGTCGTCGTCTTCGCCTGGGTCGTCTATGAAAACAGGCAAAGCCGCGACGCCGTCATGGCCAAGATCATGGCCGACGAGCGGTTGAAAGCCGATTGGCCGACGATGCCGTTCGACGGCAAGCGCATGATCTTCGGCGGTTTCCAGCCATTCATCGAGCTTTGAGCAACTCGACCCCAAGCTAGGTTGAGATTGAGGTCAGGCCGAGTCGAGAATGGTGGTTCCCGAGAACCGGAGCGGAGCGTACTTAACGTACCTGAGCACCGGAAGCGCAGGGAACCTGCCGTTCGCAGGCCGGCCTCACCTCAAGATCAGCCCAGCTTGTCGAGCAGCGGCTTTAGCCTGTCGCCATAGCGCTTCCACAGGTCGACCGAGCCTTGATACATCGGCTGGCGCACCTGCGCAGCGGACGCCGTGCGTACCGGCCGGTCGGTCTCGTGGAACGACAGCACCTTGTCGTCCCAGGACAGGCCGAGATGCGCCATCAGTGCCCTTGTCTGCCCCTCCTGATCGGCGACGAAATCCTCATAGCGCACATCATGCACGACGCCGGGCAGCACCTTGTGCCAGTGCGCCATGATGTCGGTGTAGAGATTGTGGAAATCGGCGAGCTCGCCGAGATCATAGCCGTAGCGATGACTGTCGCCGCGGAAATGCACCTTGAAGATCGACAGACACGTGGCCGCGGCGTCGCGCGCGCAATGCACGATCTTCGCCTTCGGCAGCATCATGTGCAGGAAGCCGACCAGAAGGAAGTTGCCGGGCATCTTGTCGGTGACATGGCGGAAGCCGGATAGCGGGCGTGCAGCATGTCGAGATAGGCCTGCCCCGCCTCGGCGAAGGCCTTGTCCGGCATGTCGGCGATCCCCCAGGGAAAGCCGCCGGGCATGCTCATCGGAAACTGCTTGCCGACCGCCGTCTTCAGGATGCTGAGCTCGCCCGCGCCAAAGACTTGAGGATGGCTGGCGATGATCTGCTCGACCAGCGTCGTGCCGGAACGGGGCATGCCGACGACGAAAATCGGCGTGTCGTCGGAAATGTCGCTCGTCCGGTGCTTTTCGAAGAAGGCCTTGTCGAAGACCGCCTTCATCGCCTCGAACTCGTCGCGCGTCCTCGCCGGATCGTAGTCGATGCCCTTGCGGCGGATCGCATTGCCCTCCGCGAAATAGTCGAAAGCGCGGCCATAGTCCTTCAGATCGTCATTGGCCTTGCCGAGGCCGAAGGAAAGCTGCATGCGCGCAAGGCTGTCCTGCGGCGCTTGGCGTGCTCGGCCTCCATGCCGGCAAGCTCCGGGTCGCGCTCGGACTGGCGCTTGACCTGTGTCAGCAACAGCCAGGCTTTCGCCATGGCAGGAGCGATCGCCACCGCCTGGCGGGCAAGATCGGCGGCTTCAGTGAGCTTGCCCTTCTCCATCATGCGACGCCGAGGCCATAGAGCAGCTCCGCATCCTTGGGCCGGATCGACAGCGACTCGCGGAACAGCGCAATCGCCTCGTCCAGCCGTCCGGCTTCCTGCAGCGTTTCGGCAAGGCCGATGCGCGCGCGGACATGGAAAGGGTTGCGGCCGATCGTGCCGCGATAAATCTCCTCGGCGCCCTCGAACTGCCCGAGCTGCTTCAGCGACGAGCCGAGATTGTCGCGCGCGGCAAGTTGCTCCGGACGGATGTCCACCGCACCGCGAAAAAAATCGACGGCGGCGGCGGCGCGACCGAGGTCGCGCATGACCGTGCCCATATTGTTGAGGAAATCGGCATTCCTGGGCTGCAGCGTCACCGACTGCTCGATGAGATCGAGCCCTTCCTCGCTTCGGCCGGTCTGATGCAGGAGAAGCCCGAGGAAATGCAGCGCCGCAGCATGGTTCGGCTGCTGTCCCAGCACCTGCCGGTAAAGCGACTCGGCTTCCTGGCGGCGCCCCGACTGATGCAGTTGCAGCGCGCGCTGCGCATAGGGATCGAGCGGGCTCGTCGATCCTGGCTTGCCGCCCGCGTTTGCCGCTCTTCTCTGATCTCTGTTAATGGGAAACCTGCCGTGTTTGTCCGCCCGCCGGACCTAAGCCAAGCGGACGGGAGATGCAAGGGCAACGCTAGCGTTCCGGCGGCGCGGCGCGCAACACGGAACGCAAACCCCGGCCTCGCTAGCACGGCCCGTCGCCGACGATGCGATAGTCCGCCGCGCGGGCCTCGCATGCATTCGGGAAGGTGCGAACCGCGCCATGGCGCCTGGCGCAGACCGGCGCGTATTCGCGCGTGCAGAAGGTCTGCTCGCCGCCTCCGCCACCGCCGCCATCCCGGCAGGGACCGTCGCGCACGATGCGATAGCCTGCCCTCTCCGCCTGGCACGCATTGGCGAAGGTCTGGCGGTCGCCGCCGCGCCGAGCGCAGACCGGGTCATATTGCATGGTGCAGAGTTGCGGATGCGGCCTTGGCGGGCGTGGACGCGGCCCTTCATCGACCACGACGGTGCAGGCCGCCAGCAATGCCGGCAGAAGCAGGGCGACAAAGCCCTGCCGCGAAACGATTGCCGCAAGAAATCGCATGGGTCCCTCCCCGATCCTCATTCAGGCGCAACCCGCCAACTCGCGCAATCCTCGACATTTCGGCGTCGAACGCAACCCCGGCTTGTGGATTGCCCGGGCGGAAGATCTATTGCCGATTGGCTCTCGCGCTGGCCCATCCCTGGCTCTTTTCTGGCCGATGACCAGTCTCGGCGCCGGGTCTATCGATGCCCCCTGCGTTGGACGCGCCGAGGGCCGCCCGCGGCGCCGTCTTGCAACCATCACGTTTCCGTGTAATAAATTTTGTGTTCGGGCATTTACGACCCGGAGAGCGGCACGTTTTGGAACGACCTTTCCCCGATAGTGTGAATCTCTGACGGCCCCGTTTTTCGGCGGGGGCTTTGACCATGCGCGAATGCATGACTGCCGAAGCAAGCACCGGGACTTGCCCAGACACGAGACAGCGGGCGAGCCCACGAGACTGATACGGGTGAAGGAGTTTCCCCCATGGCCCAGACCGGCACCGTAAAGTTCTTCAACGCCACCAAAGGCTTCGGCTTCATCACGCCTGACGGCGGCGCCAAGGACGTGTTCGTCCACATTTCCGCGATCGAGGCCTCCGGCCTGCGCACGCTCGTCGACGGTCAGAAGGTTACCTTCGACGTCGAGCCGGACCGCATGGGCAAAGGCCCGAAGGCGGTCAACCTGCGCGCGGCCTGAGAGGGCAACGCTGCCTGTCTTCCGCTGAAGAATGGCGCGGCAGGATCATGAATTGGCTTCGCAAGAAGCTTGAGTTTTCGAGGGCGCGACGGGACCGTTGCGCCCTTTTTTGTCCGGCAAATGGCTGGGTTGGCAGGCGAAAACTTTCTCTTGCCGATAGCGCTAAAATAAAGGACAAATTTCCTCTCGGGCAGTTTGCCGGCCCGAGACTGACATGATGGGATCAAAGGAGCTTCCCATGCCGCAGACCGGCACCGTCAAATTCTTCAACCATGCCAAGGGCTTCGGCTTCATCACGCCCGACGATGGCGCGAAGGATGTCTTCGTCCATATTTCGGCCGTGCAGGCGTCAGGCCTTCCCGGTCTTGAGGATGGGCAGAAAGTGACATTCGACACCGAGCCAGACAAGCGCGGCAAGGGTCCGAAGGCCGTCAATCTGTCTATCGGCTAAGCCGGCTCGAGACGGATCCGACGGAGGCTGAGCAGGCGGGACGCTCCCGCAGAGCTCGGAATTTTGTTCGATCCGGGGAATCGTTCGACCAATTCCGTTCAGCCTCCGTTCAGCCACGGTCCTCTATTAACCTTTGCTAAAGCCGATCCGCACCCCCTGAAAAATACGCGGACCGGCGCGAAGGAGACCGAAAATGAACCGATTTCTCAAGACCGCCATTCTGACCGCCGGCATCGCCGCGACGACATTGGCCACCTTCTCGGCTGCCAATGCCGACGACTGGCGCTGGCGCCATCATCATAATGGCGGCGACGCACTCGCCGCCGGCGTTGTCGGTCTGGCGGCAGGCGCGCTTATCGGTAGCGCGCTCAGCAACCCCGGACCGAGATATTACGAGCCGGCCTATGATGACGGCTATTATGTCGACCGGCCCGTTCGCCGCTATTACGCGCAGCCGCGCGTCGTCTATGCCGACCGCTATGCCGAGCCGTGGACCCGCGACTGGTACGAATATTGCTCGGACCGGTATCGCACCTTCAACTCCCGCACCGGCACCTTCACCGGCAACGATGGCGAGCAGCATTTCTGCGTCGCCAACTAACTGGAGCAATTCCAGGAAAAGTGTGAAACGGTTTTCCGTCCGGAATTGCGTCTAAACAAAGCCGAGTTCCCTGCCCCAACGAAAGCGCCGCCTCTCAGCGGCGCTTTTCTTTTGGATGCAGGTCAGACCAAAAACGGATTGGTCCGACGCTCCTCGCCGAAGCGACCGCCCGGACCGTGGCCGCAGATGAAGCCGATATCGTCGCCGAGCGGCAGCAGCTTGTTCTTTATCGAGGCGATCAGTGCCGCGTGATCGCGCCCGGCAGATCGCTGCGGCCAATCGAGCCGCGAAACAGCACGTCGCCGACATGGGCGAACTTGGCCGCGCGGTTGTAATAGACGACATGGCCCGGCGCGTGCCCCGGGCAATGCAGCACCTTGAATACATGCTCGCCGAATGAAACCGTCTCGCCTTCGATGAGAAACCGGTCCGGCACGCAATTGCGTACGGGATCGGTGAGCCCGAAACGCCTGGCCTGGTTCTCGAGGTTGGCAAGCAGCGGTCGATCGGCCTCATGCGGTCCGATGATGTCGACGCCGAGCGCATCTTTCAGTTCCATCGCGCCGCCGGCATGATCGATATGGCCGTGGGTGATCCAGATCGCTCCCGCCGTGATCGCATTGTCCTTGAGCACCGCCAGTATCTTGTCGACATCGCCGCCGGGATCGACGACGACGCCGTTCCTGTCGTCCATGTCGAACAGGATGGCGCAGTTCTGCTGGAAGGGCGTGACCGGCACGATGCCGGCATTGAGCTGACCCATGTCTCTCCTTTCCTCACGGCTTTCCTTTCGAAGTGTCGCCCTGATGTAAACAGGCGAGCGAACGGCGTCCACCGTCCAGCCGGAGCGAATGATCCTCGAAAAAGAAATAGGCGGCCGTAGCCGCCGCAAATGCTTGAAAGAAATGGGCGGCCGTAGCCGCCCATGGCGAAGCCCGAAAAGAATACAGGCCTATTTCTTCATCGCGCCCATGACCGCGCCGATGATGGCGGTCAGGATGGCGCCGCCACCGGCACCGCCGACGATGTTCGGCACGTTCAGCGCGCTGCCCAGTCCGCCCGCCGCAGCCGCGGCCGCCGCCGGATCGACCGTGCCGCCGCCGAGCAGGCTGCCGAGAATGGCCGCGCCGCCGACGCCGCCGATGGCGCCACCGAGGATCTTGGGAAGCTGACCCAGTGCCGCCTGTTTCAGCGCCGCGCCGACTGCCTGACCGCCGATAACACCCGTAATCACCTGAATAACGATCGCAACGAGTGTGTTCGTATCCATGTACCTAGTCCCTCCATAGCCGCCAGCCTCCTCGGGCCGACGCCATCATGAGACGCCGAATTGTTCGAAAGTCAAATGCGCGAGCGCTTAAATAAAAGGGGCGGCCCGAAAACCGCCCCTGTTGCACAAAAAAGCTGTGACTATTGCTATTCCGCGGCGATGGCGTGCTTTGGCTGCACTGCGGCAGAATAGTCGTTCATCAACGTCTTGGCGATCTCGCCAACCTCGAATCGGTACGGGCCGATCTCCGAAACCGGAGTGACTTCAGCGGCCGTGCCGGTGAGGAAGCACTGCTCGAAGCCTTCGAGCTCTTCAGGCATGATGGCGCGCTCGATCACCTCGAGACCGCGATCCTTGGCCAGGCCGATCACAGTGCGGCGGGTGATGCCATCGAGGAAGCAGTCGGGCGTCGGCGTGTGGATCTTGCCGTCCTTGACGAAGAAGATGTTGGCGCCGGTGGCCTCCGCCACCTGGCCGCGCCAGTCGAGCATCATGGCGTCGGCATAACCCTTGGCCTCGGCGGCGTGCTTGGAGAGCGTGCAGATCATGTAGAGGCCGGCGGCCTTGGATTTGGACGGCTCGGTGCGCGGGTCTGGGCGGCGCCATTCGGCGATGTCGAGACGAATGCCCTTCAGCTTCTGCGCCGGGTCGAAATAGCTCGGCCATTGCCATATGGCGATGGCGCAGTTGATGCGGTTGTTCTGCGCCGAGACGCCCATCTGCTCGCTGCCGCGCCAGGCGATCGGGCGCACATAGGCGTCCTGGAAACCCTGCTTCTTCAGCAGCGTGCGGCAGGCCTCGTCGAGCTCGGCGACCGAATAGGGAATCTTGAAGCCGAGCAGGCGCGCCGATTCATGCAGGCGCTCATTGTGCTCGGTCAGTTTGAAGATCTGGCCGCCATAGGCGCGCTCGCCTTCGAAGACGGCGCTGGCATAGTGCAGGCCGTGGGTCAGCACGTGGATCTTGGCGTCGGCCCATTTGACGAACTCGCCGTTCATCCAGATGAAGCCGTCCAGTTGATCGAAAGGAACGGATGCCATGGAAACCTCCCGCGGGCGGGCGCCCGCAAATCGTTGTGTCATATAGCGTTTCGCGTCAGCCGCGCCACAGGGTCCGAAACGCCGGCCGGTGCTTGGAAACGTAGGCGGATATTCAATCCATGGCAAACTCAGGAAGTTCCGGAAAAACCGCTTTCGCTTGCCTTTTCGTTCGCAATCCGCCGAAAAGCTTGTCAAAAATTATCATTGCCGGGAAATTACGTCAACAGTACTGACATAATCCCGCTTCGCATGGAGAAATGATGACGGATCGAAGCCCTGCAGCCGGAAAACCGATCAGAACGGCGATCACCGACGAGGACGGCATCGACTTTGCCATCATCGAATTGTTTTTCTTCGCTTATCGCGACTTCACCTCCGATCCCGACCAGATCCTCGCCGATTACGGCTTCGGCCGCGCCCATCACCGCGTGCTGCATTTCGTCAACCGCAGGCCAGGGCTGACGGTCGCCGAGCTGCTCGACGTGCTGAAGATCACCAAGCAGAGCCTCGCGCGGGTGTTGAAGCAGCTGATCGACACCGACCATATCGTCCAGTTGCAGGGCCCTCGCGACCGCCGTCAGCGCGAGCTCTATCCGACCGCCAAAGGCCGCGCGCTGGCGCTGGCGCTGGCACGGCCACAGTCGCGCCGCATCCGTGCTGCATTGGAGGATTCTGGGACCACCGAACGCGCCTCGATCGAAAGATTCCTGGAGGCGATGGTCAATCCGGAACTAAGAGCGCAGATCGACATTGTGCCTGCGCAAACATCGGGGAAGAAAAATGGAGACCACTGAGAAGGTTGATCATCCGGCAGCGCCCGGCGATGATGCGCCGCATCTGCTGGTGGTCGATGACGACACCCGCATCCGCAATCTGCTCAAGCAATACCTGTCCGAGAACGGCTTTCGCGTCACCGTCGCCGGGAATTCGGGCGAAGCGCGGCGCAAGCTCGCGGGCCTCGACTTCGACCTGCTCGTGCTCGACGTCATGATGCCTGGCGAAACCGGCGTCGACCTCACCAAAGCGCTGCGGGCCGAGAAGAACGTGCCGATCCTGATGCTGACGGCACTGTCGGAAACCGACAGCCGCATCACCGGGTTGGAAGCCGGCGCCGACGACTATTTGCCGAAGCCCTTCGACCCGCGCGAGCTCATTCTGCGCATCAACAACATATTGCGCCGCGGCGGGCCGGCGGCAACGCCGAAGGTCGAGCAGCTCGTCTTCGGCCCCTACACGTTCCAGATCGCCAAGCGCGAGCTGAAGCGCGGCGGTGAGGCGCTGAAGCTGACCGACCGCGAGCAGGAGATCCTGGCGATCTTCGCCGCGCGGGCGGGAGAAACGATACCGCGGCACGAGCTCGTCGGCGACGAATCGGATGTCGGCGAGCGCACGATCGATGTCCAGATCAACCGGCTGCGCCGCAAGATCGAGCGCGATCCGTCCAATCCGGTGTGGCTGCAGACCGTGCGCGGTATTGGGTATCGGCTCAGCGTGGAATAACATCCTCTCGACGGCCTTTTGCTGAACGGCCATCGACGAGCGGAAGGGCGAATGGCGACCACGCAACTGGAACATCCGAAAGGAGGCGGTCCCGGCGATTTCGCGATGCGGACGCTGAAGGCGATGCCGCGCGCCTGGAACCGGTTCTGGCGCCTGGTCGCGCTCTACATGCCGAAGCGGCTTTATGCGCGCTCGCTCATCATCGTCATCGCGCCTATGATCCTGCTTCAGTCGGTCGTCGCCTTCGTCTTCATGGAACGTCACTGGCAAACCGTGACGCAGCGCCTGTCGCAGGCCACCGTGAGCGACGTCGCCGCGATCATCGACATGATGGAGACCTATCCGCACGACGCCGACTACGCCAACATCATCCGCATCGCCCAGGACCGCATGCAGCTGAAAGTGGATCTGCTGCCTCCCGATCCGCTGCCGCCGCCCGGGCCGAAGCCGTTCTTCTCGATCCTCGACGAGGCTTTGTCGTCCGAGATCACCAGGCAGATCAACCGGCCGTACTGGATCGATACCGTCGGCAACTCCAACATCGTCGAACTTCGCGTCCAACTGGAGGGCAAGGTCTTGCGCGTCTTCGTGCGCCGCAGCCAGGCCTATGCCTCCAACACCCATATCTTCCTGATCTGGATGGTCGGCACCTCGCTGGTGCTGTTGATGATCGCCATCCCCTTCCTGCGCAACCAAATAAGGCCGATCCTGACCTTGGCCGAAGCCGCCGAGAGCTTCGGCAAGGGGCGGCCGATGCCGCGCGATTTCCGCCCGCGCGGGGCGGAGGAAGTTCGCCGCGCCGGCTTCGCCTTCATCCAGATGCGCGAGCGCATCGAGCGCCAGATCGAGCAGCGCACTGCTATGCTGACCGGCGTCAGCCACGACCTCAGGACCATCCTCACCCGCTTCAAGCTGCAGCTGGCGCTGGCCGGCGGCAAGTCAGAGACCAAGGCCGCGCTCAACCAGGACATCGACGACATGCAGTCGATGCTCGAGGGCTATCTTTCCTTTGCCCGCGGCGAGGCCGCGGAAGACACCGGCAGGTTCGATCTTGAGACCTATTTCCAGAAGCTGGGTGAAGAAGCGCAGTTGCGCAAAGCCAAGCTGTCCACCACCTTGACCGGCGATCCGGCCGTGCATGTGCGGCCGAACGCCTTTGCCAGGCTGCTGTCCAACGTCATCGGCAACGCCTTCCGCTATGCCAAGACCGTCGAGGTCCATGCCAACCACGGCCGCGGCTCGCTGACTGTCACCATCGACGACGACGGTCCCGGCATTGCCCCCGACAAGCGCGAAGAAGTGTTCAAGCCGTTCCTGCGGCTCGACGAGGCGCGCAACCTCGATGCCAGCGGCACCGGCCTCGGCCTGTCGATTGCCCGCGACATCGCCCGCAGCCATGGCGGCGACATCTCGCTCGAAGACAGCCCGCTTGGCGGTTTGCGCGCCGTGATCAAGGTCCCGGCTTAAAATCGGACAAGACGGGGGTTCATCCGGCCGTCATGAAATCATGGTCAAGAGCGCGCATGAAGCGCGCGACCTTTATCGATTCGAGCCTGCCGCCCCGCTTCGATCCCGCGCCTGCCCGGGTGCGCTGGAGCGAAGCGCGGGCTGCCGCGTGGTTGCCGTTCCGCCACCATGCCGGCGCGCTCAAGAACCTCTCCAAGGGATCGTCATGCGCATCCTGATGGTCACCGATGCATGGCGGCCGCAGGTCAACGGCGTGGTCCACACGCTGGAGCGGCTTACCGAAACGCTGAAATCCTTCGATGTCCAGGTCGATTTCCTGACGCCGAACATCTTCCGCACCTTGCCGCTGCCGACCTATCCTGACATCCGCCTGGCGTTGACGAGCCCTGGCCACGTCGCGCGCCTGATCGATCAGCGCAAGGCCGACCATATCCACATCGTCACCGAAGGTCCGCTGGGCATCATGGCGCGCCGCTATTGCCGCAAGGCCGGGCGTCCCTTCACCACCAGCTACCACACGCGCTTTCCCGAATATCTCAGCGCCCGCCTTCCGGTGCCGGAGAGCTGGGCCTACAACTGGCTGCGCGACTTCCACAATTCCGGACAGGGCACGCTTGTCGCCACGCAGTCGCTGGCGGACGACCTTGCTTCGCGCGGCTTCAACAAGCTGAGGCCCTGGACGCGGGGTGTCGACACCGATCATTTCCGGCCGGAGAAGCGCAAGGACACGAGCTTTCCCCGCCCCGTCTTCCTCTGCGTCGGCCGCGTCGCGATCGAAAAGAACCTGACCGCCTTCCTCGACCTCGATTTGCCGGGCAGCAAGGTGGTGGTCGGCGAAGGGCCGGAACTGGCGAAGCTCAAGGCCCGCTATCCGAACGCGCATTTCCTCGGCCATCGCCCGAATGACGAGCTGGCGGAGATCTACGCATCGGCCGACGTCTTCGTCTTCCCGAGCCGCACCGACACCTTCGGCAACGTCATCATCGAGGCCTTGGCCAGCGGCACGCCGGTGGCCGCCTATCCGGTGACGGGGCCGATCGACATCGTCGGCGACGGCGTTGGCGGGGCCGTCGCCGAGGACCTGCGGGAGGCGGCGCTTGCCGCACTTCACGTCGACCGCGGCGAAGCACGCCAGCGCGCCATGCGCTACAGCTGGAAGGCCTGCGCTGAAATGTTCCTCGACGTGGTCGAGGAAGCATTGGGGATGCCGCGCAAGCTCGCGGCTTGATAGAGTCGACGCGCAGGATGTAGTGAGCCTGAGGTCCATGCCTTTGGACAAGTCTTCCGCGTGAAGTTGTTTAGACGCATTGGGAGACCATGCGCGGACGTTTTGCCCCCGTGAGCGCGCTCCTTGCGAGAGCTTGTGCGACAGTTCCTTACGGTGCATCATTCTGCATGTGTAGTTCGCTGCGGGATTGACGCCGATGTCGACGCTGGACGAATTGCCTGCCGTATCGTCGACGCGTCGCGTCCTGCGCATCAGCAAGACCGTCGCGAGGGTGTTCGGCTATTGCCGTGCGAATGCCTGGCCGCTCTTCGTCGCCGCCTGGTTTCCCTGTTTTCTGACGACGCTCTGTCTGACGGTGCTTGCCCTTGTTCTTTTTGCTGATCCGGGACAGGCGCCCACTTGGCTTCTATCGCGAGGCTTCGACCCCAGGACCTGGCTTTCCGCGATTATTGCCGCGCCGTTCTCGGCGATGGTCTTTGCGTTCGTTCTGGACCGCATGGCAAACGCGCCCGAGCACGGCCGTGTCGTTGTTCGGCGCGGCGTTGAAAGTGTCAAACGCTTCGCCATCCCGGGAATACGCTTTGAGCTCGGCCGGCGTATTCTCTTGGCTGCGTTGCTTCTCGCGGCCGTCCAGCTTCTTTGCGGCTTTGCGGTCGCCGGCGAGCACAGACTCCTTGTTGCCGGCCTGCTGGCCACACGTGACCTGCCGCTCAACCCTGAGGACGTCGCGCCTTGGGCGTCGGCGATGGGAGTCTTCAACCTGTTGGCGGGTGCTTTCGTACTTGTCTGGACATATCTCTTTGTCGGCGATTTTTTCTGGACGGGATCGTTCGATCCAATCGGCTGCTGGCGTGCGCTCGACGGCAATCGTCTGCGTTTCGTCACCATAATGCTCATCGTTTTCGCAATAGTCGCCACACTCAAATATGGGCTGGTCCTGGCAGCAGCGTTGATTCTAATTCCCGCGGACGCCGCGCCGCCTTCCTTCTTCAACCTTATGCTGATGCATTTCGGACTCGCCTGGCCGTTCGACGTCCTCCATCTCGTACTCTCGGCCGCAACGGTCGGAACCATTCTCGGTGCGTTTCGGCCCCCGGCTATCGCTTCCATACGGTCGGCCGCGGCGCAGTGACGGCGCCTGCCGGGCCTTCCTGGCGGCGCCGCGTTTGGCGGGCCAATGGCGCCCGCCCGCTGATTTTGGAGCAATTCCAGGAAAAGTGTGTAACGGTTTTCGTCCGGAATTGCGTCAAAACAAAGAGATGGAGCGTTTCGCCGTTTCTGTGAAACGGTGAAATGCTCTAGAACAACCGCCCGCCGTTCGGCACGTTGCGCTCGATGGCGCCAAGCACCACGGCGCCCTCATCATCCGGGAAGCCCAGCGTCAGCACTTCCGACATGAACGGGCCGATCTGGCGCGGCGGGAAATTCACCACAGCGAAGACTTGCCGGCCGACCAGCGTCTCCGGCGCATAATATTTGGTGATTTGCGCCGACGACTTCTTCACCCCGATCGCCGGGCCGAAATCGATCTTCAGCTTGAACGCCGGCTTGCGCGCCTCCGGAAACGGCACAGCCTCGACGATCGTACCGGCGCGGATGTCGACGCGGTCGAAATCGGCAAAGCTGATCTCGGGCTTGCGCTCGCTGCTGGAACTCATCGGTGGCACCGGCTTCGTTCAGGCGTTTCCGTGGGTCTCAAAGAGCACGCTGGACAGCGCGTCCTTGGCCGATGTACCCGACCAGACGACGAACTGGAAGGCCTGGAAATAGCACTCGCACGCCTCCAGCGCCGAGGACAGAAGCACCTCGACCTGCTGGCTCGATGGCTCGACCCCGCCGGCAAGCAGCAGCGACTGCCGGAACATGATCGCGCCTTCCTGCTCCCAGAGATCGAAATGGCCGAACAGCATCTGTTCGTTGATGAGCGACAACAGCCGCATCACTTCCAGCGCGCGCGTTTCCGGCACCTTGATGTCGAAGGCGCAGGCCAGATGCAGCGCCTCGAAATCCTCCATCCAGGAGAAGGAGACGTGATAGTCGGTCCAACTGCCGGCCACCGAAATCGAAATCTCGTCGTCGCCGGCGCGTTCGAAGGACCAGTCATTGTTGTGGGCCACCTGCTCGATGACATCCACCGGGTGGATTTCGCGGGAGAATTCGAGTTCGAGAAGTTCCATGGAATGCTTCCTGTGTTCAGGGGAGCGCCACACGCTCCGCGGGGCACACACGACGAACAATCTTGTCTAGAACTCGGACGGCCAGGAACTTCTCAAACACAAAGACCCCAGACCGGACCCACCGCCCGGCGCATGATCCCTGCTCCGAATCATGCAACAAATTCAGTCTATTGATCGGGAGTCGCGTGAACAGCCCAATTTTTCGCACTGCGTCATTCGCATGTGGAAAGGCGCTGTCAAAAAGATTCATGCAATGCCGGTAAGCGATTCACGGCAAAGCGATTTTTCGGATCGCGCTTTGTGGAAAAGTTTACGATTATTTTTTTGATCTGGCTTCGCCGCAGCCGCCGGTGCGGCCTGGCCGGTCAATTCGGCGAGCTTCGCCTCGAGCGCCTCGACGCGCGCCGCGAGCTGGATGTTGTCTTCCCTGGCCTTGACGGCCATCTCGCGCGCGGCCTCGAACTCCTCGCGCTGCACCACATCCATGGAATTGAGCAGGCGCTCGGCCTGGCTGCGAAAGGCTGTCTCCATCTCACGCCGAACGCCCTGGGCGGCCCCCGCTGCATCCGTCATCAGCTTGGCGAACTCATCGAGAATGCGGTTCGGTCCGTTCGACATGGCAGATCCTCGCTTGCTGGAATTGACGTAGTGGCGGGCGACGCGGAATGCAAGCGAAGCCTGCCTTGACCCCGCCAAAACCCTGCCGCATGGTCCGCGCCCGATAGACGACCGCAACCGGGAGACCGTTGTTTGAGCGAATATTTCCTGCTGCCGCTGGCCTCCTTGCCCTTTCCCAACATCGATCCGGTCATCGTCCATATCGGACCGCTGGCGGTGCATTGGTATGGCGTCGGCTACATCGTCGGCATCCTCTTTGCCTGGTGGTACGCCAAGCGGCTGGTCACCAACACCAGCCTGTGGCCGGATGGCAAGCTGCCGATGAAGCCCGAAGACCTCGACGATTTCATTGTCTGGGCGGCGATCGGCGTGGTGCTCGGCGGGCGCACCGGCTACGTGCTGTTCTACGACCTGCCGCGCTATATCGCGCACCCGCTCGACATTTTTGCTGTCTGGCAGGGCGGCATGTCGTTTCATGGCGGCCTGCTCGGCGTCATCCTTGCCATGACCCTGTTCTCGCTCAAGCGCGGCATCCACACCTGGACGCTGTTCGACGTTGTCGCGGCCGGCGTGCCGGTCGGCCTTGGGCTGGTGCGCGTCGCCAATTTCATCAATTCGGAACTCTGGGGCAGGCCTTCAGACGTGCCTTGGGCGATTGAATTCCCCAATGGCGGCCCGTTCACCCGGCATCCCAGCCAGCTCTATGAAGCGCTGCTCGAAGGCCTCGTGCTGTTCCTGGTGCTGCGCTTCCTCACGCATTCGCGGCTGAAGCTCAGGACACCGCGCTTCGTCGGCGGCGCCTTCATCTGCGGCTATGGCCTGTCGCGCATCTTCGTCGAATTCTTCCGCGAGCCCGACCAGCAGCTCGGCTACCTGCTCGGCACCAACTGGCTGACCATGGGCATGATCCTGTCCACACCGATGGTGCTTGCCGGCATCTGGGCAATGGCGACGGCTAAGCCGATGACGCAGCCGCAGGCTGCATGACCCGGCTTAGGGAGCGCATTGTCGACCTGATCGGCGCAGTAGGGCCGATCCCGGTCAGCGAATATATGGCGCTCTGCCTGTTCGACCCTAAGGACGGCTATTACACGACACGCGAGCCCTTCGGCGCTGCCGGCGATTTCGTCACCGCGCCGGAGATCAGCCAGATGTTTGGCGAGCTTGTCGCCGTCTGGCTTTACCAGGCCTGGCAGGGCGCCGGCCGGCCGCTTCCCGCTACCTTCGCCGAGATCGGCCCCGGTCGCGGCACGCTGATGAAGGACATGCTGCGCACCTGGTCGCGGCTCGACCCCGCGCTTGCCGCCGGCGCGTCCTTTGCCATGATCGAGACCAGTCCGCGCCTAGCCAAAATCCAGAAAGAGACGCTGGCCGGCCAGAGTGCAGCCCTCGCCTGGCACCAGACCATCGACGCGCTGCCGCAACAGCCGCTTTTCATCGTCGGCAACGAGCTGTTCGACGCGGTGCCGATCCGCCAGTTCGTCTATGTCGGCGCAGGCTGGCGCGAGCGCATGGTCGGCCTCGACGATGCCGACAATCTCCATTTCTTCGCCGGCGCCGGCTCTGTCGACCCGGCGTTGCTGCCGGCTGGCGCGGCAGACGCGCCGCAAGGCGCGATCGCCGAGGTAGCGCCGGCCCGCGCGGCGCTGATGGCGGCGATTGCCGAGCGCATCGCCGGCCACGGCGGCGCCGGGCTCTTCATCGACTATGGCCATCTTCAGCCGGGCATCGGCGACACCTTGCAGGCCTTGCGCAGGCACGATCACGAAGACGTGCTGGCCAATCCCGGCGAAGCCGATCTCACCGCCCATGTGGACTTCTCCGCCCTGGCCGCAAGCGCCCGGGCGCACGGCCTCGATGCGGAACTGACCACGCAGGGCGAGTTCCTGCTCGGCATGGGCCTGCTCGAGCGCGCCGGCTCACTCGGCGCCAAGGCGGATGACGGCGAGCGTCAGGCCATTTCCGACGCGGTCGAACGCCTCGCCGGGCCCGATGCGATGGGCGAGCTGTTCAAGGTGATGAAGATCGTGCCGGCGGCGAAAACCGGCTGACATCGGCAGGCAATCCGTGCAAGCTGGTCCAGCCACTTTGCCTGCTTCTCCCACTCGCCGAACTTCACCTTGACGAAATCGCCCGCGCAGACAACAAACCCATCCATGCTGAATCAGACCAGACCCGATCCAGTACGCTCGCCCCTCCTGGAGAAGGCGCAAGGCATCCGTCACGGTTATTTCACCCGCATCGGCGGCGTCTCCAGCGGCATCTACCAGGGCCTCAACATTGGCACCGGCTCCAGTGACGACCAGACGCTGGTCGCCGAGAACCGTCGCCGCGTCGCCGACTGGATGGGCGTGCCGGCGGATCATCTCCTCACCGCGCACCAAGTCCATTCCCCCGACGTCGTCATCGCCAGGGAGCCTTTCGCAGGCCCTCGCCCCAAGGCCGATGCCGTCATCACCGACCGGCCAGGCATCGCTGTCGGCGCCTCGACGGCCGATTGCGGGCCGGTCCTGTTTGCCGACCCCGAGGCTCGTGTGATCGGCGCGGCCCATGCCGGCTGGAAAGGCGCCTTCACCGGCGTGCTCGAAAACACCGTTGCCGCGATGGAGGGCCTCGCGCCCGCCGTGACCGTATCGTCGCCGTGCTCGGTCCCTCCATCGGGCCAGACAATTACGAGGTCGGACCCGAATTCGTCGCCCGCTTCGTCGAGGCCGACGCTGCCAATCAGCGCTATTTCAGGTCGTCGGTGAATCCCGGCCACTCGATGTTCGATCTCAACCAATATACGGTCGACCGGCTGTGCAAGGCCGGCGTGACCGCCGAAGGGCTCGGCCGCTGCACTTATGCGGAAGAAGACCTTTTCTATTCCTACCGGCGCACCACCCACCGCAAGGAAGCGGATTACGGGCGCCAGGTTTCGGCAATCGTTCTGGAGAGAAAGTAATGGCGCTGCATTTCGAACGTTCTGAATTCGACGCGCGGCGCGACCGGCTGCTGATCGAAATGGCCGAGAAGAAGCTCGACGCCGTGCTCCTGTTCGCGCAGGAGAGCATGTACTGGCTGACCGGCTACGACACGTTCGGCTTCTGCTTCTTCCAATGCCTGGTGGTGAGGGCCGACGGCTCGATGGTGCTGCTCACCCGCTCGGCCGATTTGAGACAAGCGCGCCACACCTCGACCATCGAGAACATCGTTCTGTGGACCGATCGCGACGGCGCCAATCCCGCGATCGACCTGCGTAACCTGCTCAACGATCTCGATCTGCTCGGCGCCCGTATCGGCGTCGAATACGACACCCATGGCCTGACGGCCTACAATGGCCGCCGCGTGGATGAGCAGCTGCAGACCTTCGGCCAGATCGCCGATGCCTCCGGCATCGTCGGCCGGCTGCGCCTCTTCAAGAGTCCGGCCGAGGTCGCCAGGGCGGAAAAAGCCGCAAGCCTCGCCGACGATGCGCTCGACGCCGCGTTGCCGCTGATCAAGCAAGGCGGCGACGAGGCGCTCATCCTTGCCGCCATGCAGGGAGCGATTTTCGCCGGTGGCGGCGACTATCCCGCCAACGAATTCATCATCGGCTCCGGCGCCGATGCCCTGCTCTGCCGCTATAAGGCCGGGCGCCGCAAGCTCACCAAGAACGACCAGCTGACGCTCGAATGGGCGGGCGTCTTCCATCACTATCACGCGGCGATGATGCGCACGGTTTTGACCGGCAAGGTCTCGAAGCGCCACCAGGAACTGTTCGACGCTTCACGCGCCGCGCTGCTTGCCGTCGAGAAGGCGATGACGCCGGGCAACACCTTCGGCGACGTCTTCGACGCGCATGCCCGCACGCTCGAAGCGCACAATCTGACCAAGCACCGGCTGAACGCCTGCGGCTATTCGCTCGGCGCCCGCTTCACGCCGTCCTGGATGGACATGCCAATGTTCTACCAGGGCAATCCCGAGCCGATCGCGCCCAACATGACGTTGTTCGCGCACATGATCATCATGGATTCGGAGACCGAGACGGCGATGACGCTCGGCCGCACCTACCTCACCACGGAATCGGCGCCGAAGCCGCTCTCCCGCCATGATCTCGACTTGATCGTACAGTGAATCCATAATGGTTGGTTCACGCGGGGGCGTCGCCACCAGGGAGTTTTCGGGCAAATGAGACGATCGCAGGTGACGACCGTGTCATTGCTTGCAGCGCTGGCGCTCACCGCCTGCACCAACGCCAAGGACGTGTTGGAGCCTTCGGCCATCACCCCGCCGGCGAGTTCGGCCCAGTCCTTGCCTGCCACACAAGGGACGTCGGCCACCACATCTCCGACGACGACATC
The DNA here is from genome assembly GCF_001510895.1 of Mesorhizobium loti. Lineage (GTDB taxonomy): Bacteria > Pseudomonadota > Alphaproteobacteria > Rhizobiales > Rhizobiaceae > Mesorhizobium > Mesorhizobium loti_A. The sequence continues at coordinate 18,239 of NZ_LPWA01000139.1, forward strand.
GCCAGCCCCCGCACCGACGGCTTCGACACCCGCCACGCCGGCTCAGACCGCCGCCCTTGCCAAGACCCGGCTGCAGGTGGCGCCGATCGTCGGCGCCTCAGTGGAGGCCGCAGCACCCCTGACGGCGGAACTGCAGGCGCGCGCCAGGCAGCGCGGCGTCACGCTTGTCGGCAGCACCGACCAGACGGCAACGCACGTGCTGAAGGGCTATTTTTCGACGATGTCCGAAGGCAAGGACACCACTGTCATCTATGTCTGGGACGTCTACGACCCGTCGGGCAACCGCCTGCATCGCATCAACGGCCAGCAGAAGGCGCCTTCCGTCGGCAGCAGCGAGGGTTGGCAGGCCGTTGCGCCCGCGACCATGCAGGCGATCGCTGATCAGACCATCGACCAGTTCACCGCCTGGCTCGGCAGCGGTGGCGCCGGTTAGAGCGACCTGTTGTGTTGCCGGCTTGCGATGCCGACGGCCTTTGTTGCGCCTTGTCGAAGGAATCCCGATCACGAGGCTTGCAATACCGGCGCGGGCCGCTAAAAGCCCGCATAAACGGCTCCTGAGAGTCTATCCGGTGTCTCCATCCTTCACCAGGAACGGTGCATGAAGCTTTTCGCGGGCAATTCCAACAGGGTGCTGGCCGAAGCGGTCGCTCGCTATCTAAACATCCCGCTGGGTAAGGCCAGCGTCAGGCGCTTCGCCGACCAGGAGATCTTCGTCGAGATCCAGGAAAACGTGCGCGGCGAGGATGTCTTCATCCTGCAGTCGACCTCATATCCGACCAATGACCATCTGATGGAACTGCTCATCATGATGGACGCCTTCATGCGCTCCTCCGCTCGGCGCATCACGGCGGTGATCCCCTATTTCGGCTACGCCAGGCAGGATCGCCGCGCCTCCGGCCGCACACCGATCTCGGCCAAGCTCGTCGCCAACATGATCACCCGCGCCGGCGCCGACCGTGTGCTGACGCTCGACCTGCATGCCGGCCAGATCCAGGGTTTCTTCGACATACCGACCGACAATCTGTTCTCGGTGCCGGTGATGGCACGCGACGTGAAGGCGAAATACAAGCAGCTCGGCAACGTCGTCGTCGTGTCGCCCGACATCGGCGGCGTCGTGCGGGCACGCGCGCTTGCAAAACGCTTCGATGCGCAACTGGCCATCGTCGACAAACGCCGCGAGCGCCCCGGCGAATCCGAAGTCATGAACATCATCGGCGCCGTCGCCGGCAAGGATTGCCTCTTGATCGACGACATCGTAGATTCCGGCGGCACGCTCTGCAACGCGGCCGAAGCGCTGCTCGCCAATGGCGCGACCAGCGTCACCGCCTACATCACCCACGGCGTGCTCTCGGGCGGCGCGGTGGCCCGCATCGCCGGCTCGAAGCTGCAGGAATTGGTGATCACCGATTCCATCCAGCCGAGCCAGGCCGTGCTCGATGCGCCCAACATCCGCGTCATCTCGATCGCCGACCTGATGGGCGAGGCGATCTCGCGCACGGCTACCGAGGAATCGGTCTCGAGCCTGTTCGATTAAACCGCGGCGGCCCGGCCTGGGCTGCTCAACCGTTTTATCCCCTCGCCCGCCTCGCGCGCGCCACGCATATAGCCGCGCGGCGATGTCCCAAGCATGCGCTTGAACATGGTGATGAAGGCCGGCACGCTTTCATAGCCGAGGTCGAGCGCCACCCTGGTGATCGGCTCGCCATCGGCAAGCCTGGGCAGCGCCGCGAACAGGCAGGCCTGTTGGCGCCAGGTCGACAGCGACAGCCCGGTCTGGCGATGGAAGGCGCGGGTGAACGAGCGCCGGCTCATGCCCGCGGCGTCCGCCCATTCATCGATCGTCGCATGCGGCGAAGGCGCGGCCACGAAGCGCCGGCAGAGCGCCGCAAGCTTCGGATCCGACGGGAAAGGCAGGCCGAGCGGCCGTTCCGGCAGGTTCGGGATCTCGTGCAGCAAAAGCCCCATGATCAGCCCGGCGCGCCCTTCGAGCTCGCCGCCCTGCGGCAGCTTCTCCGATTCGACGATCAGGCTGTGCATCAATTCGGTGATGCCGACGACGCGCAAACCCTCCGGCAGGCCGGGAATGGCATCCGGCACGACATAGACCGAGCGCATCGAGACATCGCCGAGCATCTCGACGGAATGCTCGATGCCGGCCGGTATCCACATCGCATGGTCCGGCGGCACCATCCAGCGGCCGTGCTTTGTCGTCACCAGCACGACGCCGACCAGCGCATGCAGCAGCTGGCTGCGGTTGTGGCGGTGCCGCGGCACATGGTAGCCGTCCGGATATTCGGTCGGCAGCGCGACCGCCGGTCCGACCGCCTCTTCCAGCCATTGCCAGCGGCTTTCGTGCAGCCGCCCAAGCTCGGCGGCGTCACCCCTGAATATTTCCCGGCCATGCGGCATCGGATGTGGCCCACTTGCGAAACTATTGGACCAAACCACGAAAGAAGTCGCCATTCAAGCCGATTATAAGGCAAGCGTCCGATAAGACTGCCGCGGTTCGCCGCCAAAAAGACCACGGAGCATTGCCTTGACCGATACGACCGCCACCGCCGTCGCTGCCCCGGCGCCGGCCAGCCACCCCTCGGCGCAAGCGACGGCCTTCAACGTCATTCTTGCGGTGAGCTTCTGCCACTGCGTCAACGACATCATGCAGTCGCTGCTTTCGGCCATCTATCCGCTGCTCAAGGACAATTACGGTCTCGATTTCTGGCAGATCGGCCTTTTGACCTTCACCTTCCAGGTGACGGCCTCGCTGCTGCAGCCGGTGATCGGCATGGTCACCGACAAGCGGCCGATGCCCTATTCCTTGCCTTGGGGCATGGCCTCGTCGCTGGTCGGGCTGGAGGTGCTCGCTCATGCCGGTCATTACTGGCTGCTCTTGATCGGCGCCTCGCTGATCGGCATCGGCTCGGCGATCTTCCATCCGGAATCCTCGCGCATCGCCCGCTTCGCTTCCGGCGGCCGCTTCGGCCTGGCCCAGTCGCTGTTCCAGGTCGGCGGCAATTTCGGCCAGGCGATGGGGCCGCTGCTCGCCGCCTTCATCGTCGTGCCGTTCGGCCAGACCAGCATTTCCTGGTTCGCCGTCGGCTCGCTGATCGGCATCATCGTTTTGTGGCAGGTCGGCGGCTGGTACAGCCGGCTGCGCGCCTCCATGGCCACCCGCAAGCAGACGGCCCACGTCTCGCCTTTCTCACGCCGCAGGGTGATGAGCGCGCTGGCTGTGCTGACGCTGCTCGTCCTGAGCAAGAACGCCTATATCGCCAGTCTCGCCAGCTACTACACCTTCTATTCGATCCATAAGTTCGGTGTTTCGGTGCAGATGTCGCAGGTGATGCTCTTCCTGTTCCTCGGTGCTTCGGCGCTCGGCATCCTGCTCGGCGGCCCGTTCGGCGACCGTTACGGACAGAAGGCGATGATCTGGTTCTCGATCGTCGGCGTGCTGCCGTTCACGCTGGCGCTGCCCTACGCCAATCTGGAATGGACGATGGTGCTCACCGTGCTGATCGGCCTCATCCTGTCGTCGGCCTTCTCCAACATCGTCGTCTTCGCGCAGGAGCTAATCCCCGGCCGCGTCGGCATGATCGCCGGCATCTTCTTCGGCTTCGCCTTCGGCATGGGCGGCATCGCCGCCGCGGTACTCGGCGTCGTCGCCGACATGAAGGGTATCGACTTCGTCTTCCAGATCTGCTCGTACCTGCCTTTCCTCGGCCTGCTGACGGTGTTCCTGCCGAACATGAAGGAAGCCCGGAAGGCCTGATTTGCGAGCCAGATAGTCCGCTGCCTTCGGCACCAAAGGCTAACGCCGGATCCGACCGCGAAGGTTTCAGATCCGGTGGTGGCCTCAGGATAGTTTTTTTCGATGGCTGACATCAGAAGTTGGATTGCCGGGCGTCTTGAAGGTTGAACGACCTCGGGCGCATATTCGGGATTATCCAGTCATGAGGGTACTTCATCATGTCCAGGCTGAAGGGCAAGGCCACACTGATCACCGGCGGCACCAGCGGCATCGGCCTGGTGACGGCGCGCCGCTTTATCGAGGAAGGCGCGCGTGTTGCCATCACCGGCAGCAACGAGGGGCGTCTGGAAGAGGCCCGCAAGACCTTGGGTGGCGATGTGGTCGCCATCGCTGCCGATGCGGGAGATGTAGCAGCCCAGACCGAAATCGCCCGTCGGATCGAAGCAGCGTTCGGTAAGCTCGACGCCGTCTTCGTCAACGCCGGCATCGCCGATCTGCGCCCGCTCGACGCTTGGACCGAAGCTGCGTTCGACAGGAGCGTCGATGTCGACCTCAAGGGCCCGTACTTCCTGGTCAAGGCGCTCGTGCCGCTGCTATCGAACCCGTCGTCGATCATCCTGAGCGGCTCGGTCAACGCGCACATGGGAATGGCCGGCACGCATGTCTATTCGCTGGCCAAGGCCGGCTTGATCTCGCTGGCGCGAACACTCTCGGGTGAGCTGATAGGACGCGGCATTCGCGCCAATGCGATCAGCCCCGGTCCGATCGATACGCCGCTCAACGACAAGCTCGGGCTGGATCCCGAGGCAGCGAAAGCTCGCGCGAAAGCCGTGGTCGGCCTGGTGCCGGCGGGCCGTTTCGGAACGGCCGAGGAGATCGCCAACGCGGTGGTGTTCCTTGCCTCGGACGAATGCCCTTTCATGGTCGGCTCGGAAATGCTGATCGACGGCGGGCTGAGTATTCTCTGAAGCCGTCGATGAGCCATGGTGAGCACCCGCAATCAGGCGGGTGCTTCGTGTTTTCGGCTACCAACCTCAGGCCTTGAAGAAGGCCAGGAGGTCGGCGTTGATCACGTCCGCATGGGTCGTGGCCATGCCGTGCGGCAAGCCTTGTAGACCTTGAACTCGCCCTTCTTGAGCAGCTTGATCGAAAGCAGCGCCGAGTCGGCGATCGGCACGATCTGGTCGTCGTCGCCGTGCATGACCAGCACCGGCACGTCGATCTTCTTCAGGTCCTCGGTGAAGTCGGTTTCCGAGAACGCCTTGATGCAGTCGTAATGCGCCTTGGCGCCGCCCATCATGCCCTGGCGCCACCAATTGTCGACGACACCTTCCGACACCGTCGCGCCGGGACGATTGAAGCCATAGAACGGGCCGGCCGGGACATCCCGGTATAGCTGGGCGCGGTTGGCCGCCACGCCGGAACGAAAACCGTCGAACACCTCGATCGGCAGGCCGCCGGGATTGGCCGCGGTCTTGAGCATGATCGGCGGCACCGCCCCGATCAGCACCGCCTTGGCGACGCGACCGCCGGAGCCGTATTGCGCGACATAGCGCGCCACTTCACCGCCGCCGGTCGAATGGCCGACATGGATGGCATCCTTGAGGTCCAGATGCGCGGTAAGCGCCGCCACATCGGCGGCATAGGTATCCATCTCATTGCCGGTGTCCGTCTGGCTCGAGCGGCCATGGCCGCGGCGGTCATGCGCGATGACCCGGTAGCCCTTCGAGAGGAAGAACAGCATCTGGGCGTCCCAGTCGTCGCTGCTCAGCGGCCAGCCATGGTGGAAGACGATCGGCTGACCGGTCCCCCAGTCCTTGTAGTAGATCTGCGTTCCGTCCTTGGTGGTGATCGTGCCGCTGCCTGAGCCCGACTTGGTCTGCGAGGTCATCTCAATCTCCTTCGGTTGATACCACGATAAACAATATCGCGATAACCACATTCCTAGCGAAGCACTGCGCCCTTGTCCATAAAAAAATGTATCGCGATATCATTTTTCGTGGTACACAATGATGCTCAGTCGGCAAAGGAAATGCGCCGTGCCTCTCCCGTTGGACAATCAGCTCTGCTTCTCGCTCTATGCCACCAGCATGGCAATCAACCGCACCTACAAGCCAATGCTGGACGAGATGGGGATCACCTATCCGCAATATCTCGTGCTCAATGCGCTGGGAGAGGCGGACGGCATGTCGGTGGGCAGCATCGCGCACCGGCTCGCCCTGGAATCGAGCACGATCACGCCGCTGGTGAAGCGAATGGAACAGGCTGGCCTTGTCACCCGTCGGCGCAGCCAGACTGACGAGCGCCAGGTGCAAGTCGACCTGACCCCCAGCGGACGAGCCCTGCTCGTCCAGTGCAATTGCTTGAACGAGACCCTGATCAAGCGCTCAGGCATGAAGCTGGCTGAACTCGATGCCCTGAATCGGCAAATCCAAACGTTGCGCGATGCGCTGGGCGGCGACCAGGTGGTCGACGCCGCCTAAGGTGTAACAACACACCTTAGTGGAGGCCGAACTCGCGCAGCAGCTCCTCGCGGTAGCGCACGAAGCGACTTTCGCTGCGGTCGCGCGGGCGCGGCAGGTCGACGTCGATCAGCCTTGTCGCGCCGCCCTTCTCCTTGGGCAGGATCAGCACCCGGTCGGCGAGATAGATCGCCTCCTCGAGGTCGTGGGTGACCACGACCATGGTGACGTTCTCCTCGCTCCAGATGCGCGCCAGTTCCTCCTGCATGGAGATCTTGGTCATGGCGTCGAGCGCGCCGAGCGGCTCGTCGAGCAGCAGGATTTCGGGCTGCACCGTCAGCGCCCTGGCGATGCCGACGCGTTGCGCCATGCCGCCCGAGAGCTGCCTCGGATAGGCATCGGCGAACTCGGCGAGGCCGACCAGCGCGATATAGAACCGTGCGCGTTTCTCGGCTTCGGCCTTGGCCACGCCGCGCACTTCGAGGCCGAAGGCGACGTTGCCGAGCACGGTAAGCCATGGCAGCAGCCGCGGCTCCTGGAAGATCACCGCTCGCTCCTCGCCGACGCCCTCGATCTCTCTCCCGTCGATCGCGACGCGCCGCCATCGGCCTGCTCCAGCCCGGCAAGGATGCGCAGCAGCGTCGTCTTGCCCGAACCGCTGCGCCGACGATGACAAGGCATTCGCCTGAGCGGATGTCGAGATTGAGCGAGCGCAGCACGGCAAGCTGGCGCCCGCCGAGGCTGAAGGATTTCGACAGGTCGCGTATCGTGACCTCGCCGCCGCTTGGCGTTGCCATGGCGCTTGCCTCCGTGCTCAGTTGGTCTTGGTTTCGCCCGGGCGGTAGAGGATGTCGGCAGCCTTGAGCTTGCCTTTCGGCAGACGGCCGTCGCGCTCGAGGATGTTCACCCAGAAGTCGACGTCGCGGTCGGTCACCGCCGCCTTTTCGCGCAGGCCGAAACCGGTCCAGTAGCGCGCCAGCTCGCCATTTTCGCCTCGCCTGTTCAGGACGTCGGCGAGCAGCTTGCGGGTCTCGTCAGGGTTCTGCCGCGACCAGTCGGAAGCGCGCGCGGACTGCTCGACGAAATTGCGGGCGGCGTCGGGATTGGCGGCGATGAAATCGCGCCGCAGCACGACGAACCCGCCGACGATCTCGCCGAGCACGTCGGTGTCGTTGAAGACGCCGCGCACGCCGCCATTGCTGACCAGCTGGCCGGCGAAGGTCGCCTGCCAATAGCCGAGCCCGGCGATGTCGACCTGATGCGAGCGTAAGGTCTGCTCGAGCTGCGGCCCGGGCACCACGACGAGCTTGGCGGCGTCCGGCGGCAAACCGATGCCGTGCAGCGCCTCGCGCACCGTATAGTCGAGATGGGCGCCCAGCGTGTTGACCGAGATCGTCTTGCCCGCGATGTCGGCGATCGATTTGATCGGACTGTCCTCGAGCACATAGAAGACGCTCTTGACGTCCTTGTTGATGCCGTTGCTCGGATAGGCGGCGACGAAGTCGTTGCCGCCGGCGATCGAATTGATCACGGCCGGCGTCGCGGCCGAGCCCAAATCGACGCTGCCGGAGGCGAGCGCGAACAGCGATTCCGGACCACCGGCGGCATAGCCGACATTTTCGAGCTCGATGCCGAGGCCTTTGAAATAACCGAGCTCGCCGGCAAGCTCGTGCGGGGAGATGCTGCCGCGGCTGGCGAGATAGCGGATTTGACGGAAGCGGCCTGCGAGCGCGCGATCGAAGGCAGGCCGGCGGCGATGATGCCGGCGGCAAGCGGGGCACGCAGGAGAAGCGAACGGCGTGTGATGGTCATGGTCCGGCCTTTCATGGTTTCAGGATGAGAAGCGAAAGATCGGCTGCCTAGCCGACGGTGTTGCTCCAGCGGCAGAGCCGCCGCTGCAGGCTGACCAGCGCCTGGTTGGCGATCAGGCCGAGCGCGGCAAGGATGACGATCGCCGCGAACATCAGCGGGATCTGGAAGTTGTACTGCGCATTCATCACCTGGAAGCCGATGCCCTTGTTGGCGCCGATCATCTCCGAGGCGATCAGCAACAGGAGTGCGGTGGTGGCGCCGAGCCTCAAGCCGACGAAGATCGAGGGCACGGCCCCCGGCAGCACGACGCGACGGAAGATGGTCAGCCGCCGGGCGCCGTAGACGCGCGCCATTTCGAGCAGCTTCGGATCGACCTCCTTCACACCGCTGATCGTGTTGAGCAGCAGCGGAAACAGCGTCGCCCAGAAGATGACGAACACCTTGGAGGCTTCGCCCAGTCCCAAAAGCAGGATGAACACCGGATAGAGCGCCAGCGCCGAGGTCTGGCGGAAGAGTTGCAGGATCGGGTCGAGCGCGGTTTCCACGGCGCGGACCTGGCCCATCACGAGGCCGAGCGGAATGGCGACGATGACCGCCGCCGCGAAGGCAAGACCGGCGCGCTGCAGACTGATGGCGATATCGCCGAGCAGGCTGCCGCCGGCAAGCCCTTTCCACAGCGCGGCGACGATCGTATCGAGCGGCGGCAGCACTGCCGTGTTGACCCAGCCGCTGCTTGCCGCAACCTGCCAGAGCGCAAGGAAGCCGAGAAGCACGCCGTAACGTGACAGGATACGCGCCGATGTCCGGCTGGCCAGCCGCAAGGCCCCCGTCCCGAAGCCATTGCCGCTCTCATGCCCGCCAATGCCGATTGGACGTTCGATGTGCTGCAAAGTCATCGTCTTGCCTTTCGTCTTCTGAGGATCATTCGGCTGCGAGCACGGTCGAACGCGCGACCGTCCATGGATTGTCCGGCCGCCTGAGACCGAGATTCTCGCGCAGCGTCCTGCCTTCATAGGCGGTGCGGAACAGGCCGCGCCGCTGCAGTTCGGGGATGACCAGGTCGACGAAGTCGTCGAGCGCGCCGGGCAGCCAGGGCGGCAGGATGTTGAAGCCGTCGGCGGCTTCGCTGGTGAACCATTCCTCCAGCTGATCGGCGACCTGCGTGGCGCTGCCGATCACTGTGTAATGGCCGCGCGCGGTCGCGACCCATTGATAGAGTTGGCGGATCGTAAAATTGTGCTCGTCGGCGATCTGGCGGATCAGCGCCTGCCGGCTCTTCATGCCTTCGGTCTCCTTGGCTACCGGCAACGGCCCGTCGAGCGGATAGTCCCTGAGGTCGAGCGTCTGGCCGGCAAGCGCGTTGAGCAGCGCCACGCCGTCCTCCGGCAGGATCAGGTCGTTCAACTGCCGGTATTTGGCGCGGGCTTCCTCTTCCGTGCGGCCGACGAAAGGCGCCACGCCGGGCATGATCAGCACCTGCGCCGGATCGCGGCCGGCCGCCGCCACGCGCGCCTTGATGTCGCGATAGAATTCCTGCGCGGAGGCTAGATTCTGGTGTGCGGTGAAGATCACCTCGGCCGAAACCGCCGCAAGCCCGCGCCCGTCCTCGGACTGCCCCGCCTGCACCACCACGGGATGGCCTTGCACCGGACGCGGCACGTTGAGCGGCCCCCTGACGCTGAAATGCTCGCCCTTGTGGTTGACGTCGTGCAGTCTGTCTTTGTCGTAGAAGCGGCCGGTCTTCTTGTCGCGGATGAAGGCGTCGTCTTCCCAGCTGTCCCACAGCGCCTTGACGGTTTCGACATGCTCATGCGCCCGCGCGTAGCGCTCGGCGTGGTTGGGCTGGACGTCGCGGTTGAAGTTGCGCGCCGTGTCGTCGCCTGCCGAAGTCACGACGTTCCAGCCGGCCCGACCGTTCGTCAAAAGGTCGAGCGAAGCGAATTTGCGGGCGAGTGTGTAAGGCTCCTCATAGGTCGTCGAAGCGGTAGCGATGAAGCCGATATGGGTGGTGAACGGCGCCAGCGCCGCGAACAGTGTCACCGGCTCGAACCCCGCGATCTTGGCATTGCCGCCTTCGCGGGCGCCGAGACCGACGGTCAGATTGTCGGCGAGGAAATAGGCATCGAACAGGCCACGCTCGGCGGTCAGCGCCAGCTTTCTGTGGAACTCGAAATTGGTCGCGCCGTCGGCCGGCGACTCCGGATGGCGCCAGGCCGCGACATGCTGGCCACCGCCGGGCAGAAAGGCGCCGAGCTTGATCTGTCTGGACTTGCCGGAGGTGGTCATGACCGATCCTTCCGTTCAGAAACGAATGCTTCGCAGTCAGGCGGCGAGACCGACGCTGCGGGTGGCGCCGACGACGTTGACAGCCTCGGCGACGACCTGCCGGGCGCGGGCATGGATCGCTTCCGACACCAGCACACCATCGGCAAAATCCTTGTCGGAAGCGTAGATCGCGGTTGGCACGGTCAGCGCTTCGAAGAAGCCGAACAGCGGCCGCAGCTGGTGCTCGACGATCAGCGAATGGCGCTCGCCGCCGCCGGTCGCTGCCAGAATGACCGGCTTCCCGCGCAGGGAAGACGGGTCGAGCAGGTCGAACAAATGCTTGAAAAGCCCGGTATAACTGCCTTTGAAAGTCGGCGAACCCGCCACCAGCACATCAGCGTTGACCAGCTGTTCGATAACGCCGCGGGCGGTCTGGTCGAGATCGCCGAGGCGCCGTGCCGGCGGCAGCGATGGACCAAGGTCCTCGATGTCGAAGACCGCCGGGACCGCGCCGATCCGGCCGGCGACCTCGCCGGCAAGGTGGCTGATGAACGCCTTGGTCTTCGATGGGCGGGTCAGGTTGCCGGATATCCCCACCACCAGCTTCTTCGTCATTTTCAGGCTCTCCTCGCGGGCACTTCTTCATTAAGCCTACCGATTTTGTAGAATTAAATGAGCGAGAAGATTTCAAAACGAGCTTGGCGGAGGGATTGAGTTTGCGCCCTTTCGCCGTTGGTTGGTTCAGTGCATGCGAGGTCCGACCATGCTCGCGTCGCCAAGGCAGCGCGGTTGCCAACCATTTCCGCCGCGGTTCGGCAGGATCCGCGGCGGCCATTCTTCATAAGGATCTGTTCAGGCCGGTAGTCAGTCCGATAGGCTGTTGACCAGCGGCAGTGGCGGCGCTTCCAGCCCCTTGAACGGATCGCGCCAGGCCTCGATATCCTCGAGCCGGCGATACCAACGGCTCACGGACGGATAGTCCTCAAGCGGCAGCCTGGCGACGTCGTTGAACGCGAGGAACGTCGCCATGCGGAAGTCGGCGTAGGAAACCGAATTGCCGACCAGCCATTCGCGCTTGGACAGCTCGGTCTCCAGGATGACAGCCGTTATGTGGAACAGCCTCAATCCCTCCTCGACCAGGGCCTTGTCGATCGGTCCCAGCCCCCAACGCTGCTTGGTGCCGCGCTCGAAATGCACCATGTCGCAGGCCCTGGCGAAATTCTCCTTGCCCCAGCTCAGCCAGCGGATCATCTCGGGCTCGTCGTCGCCGGTGCGCCAGAAATCCGAATGCGTGTCGCGCGAGAGCCGGCAGGCTATGGCGTCGGCTTCCCACAGGCTCCATCCCGATCCTACCAGTATGGGCAATGTCAAATTGGGGTTCAGCGCGCGATATCGTTCGGCCTGCCCCGGCGCCGTGGGCGATGCGAATTCGAACGCGACATCCGCCTTGAGATAGCGTGCCGTCGCGACCGCGAGGCGAGGATTGGGATTGCGGCTGAACAGCAGTTTCATGTCGATCTCCAAAGGTCGTTCGATACCTGCTATAGGACGATTGAAAACCGCTTGATGCTACATCACCGGGGTCAAAGCTCGATATTATAGAGCCGAGCCAAAGGCTTCCCGCTCCACGGCTTGCGCCCTTGCCCGGCTTCCGCTATAGAGCCGCCACCCGCGTAGACACCCTTGGAGGCAACGCGGAGGAAGGCCGGGTCAGGCCTGCATGATCCCCAAAAGCGTTTGGACAGCCAAAAGCGTTTGGATCGACTATGCAAGCTGCCACGGCTTTCGACGTTTACGGACGGGGCTTGCCCGCCGCGAACGCTCCACAACACGCGAAAGGAAATGCCATGAGCCACGAGGCTTACGAGCTCAAGGCCGAAGCGCGCGAACAGGTCGGTAAGGGGTCCGCCCGTGCAGTTCGCCGCAACGGTAAAGTGCCTGCAGTTATTTACGGCGACAAGCAGCCCCCCCTGGCGATTGCGCTCAACTACAAGGACGTCTTCTACAAGATCCACGGCGGCGGGTTCCTGACCACGATCGCCACGATCGATGTCGACGGCAAGAAGATCCAGGTCCTGCCGAAGGATTTTCAGCTCGATCCGGTCAAGGACTTCCCGGTCCATGTCGACTTCCTGCGCATCGGCAAGGACACCGAGGTCAATGTCGACGTGCCCGTCCACTTCATCAACGAGGAGAAGTCGCCCGGCATCAAGCGCGGCGGCGTGCTCAACATCGTTCGCCACGAAGTCGAGTTCCACTGCCCGGCCAACGCGATCCCGGAATTCATCACCGTCGATCTCACCGGCACCGAAATCGGCGACTCGATCCACATTTCGGCGGTTGCCCTGCCGGCCGGCGTCAAGCCGGTGATCTCCGATCGCGACTTCACCATCGCGACCATTGCCGGCTCCGCGGCGATGAAGCCGGAGACGGAAGAACCCACCGAGGCGGCAGAGCCCGAAGCAGCGGCGGCTCCTGCGGCCGAAGAGAAGTAATCTCTTCAGCGTCTGGAGGCGACGATGCTTGTCTTTGCAGGCCTCGGCAATCCGGGCGCGAAATATCAGAACAACCGGCACAATGTCGGCTTCATGGCGGCGGACGCGATTGCCCGCCGCCATTCCTTTTCGCCCTGGTCGAAAAAGTTCCAGGGGCTGATTTCCGAAGGCACGCTCGGCGGCGAGAAGGTCCTTCTGATCAAGCCGCAGACCTTCATGAACCTGTCCGGACAATCGGTCGGCGAAGCGCTGCGCTTCTATAAGCTCGATGCAGCAGCCCTCACCGTCTTCTATGACGAAATCGACCTTGCCGCCGGCAAGGTCAGGGTCAAGGTGGGGGGCGGCTCAGGCGGCCACAACGGCATCCGTTCGCTCGACCAGCATGTCGGCAATGCCTATCGCCGCGTGCGCATCGGCGTCGGCCATCCGGGCGTCAGGGAGATGGTGCACGGCCATGTGCTCGGCGACTTCGCCAAAGCCGACCGTGAATGGCTTGAGGTATTGCTCGACGCGATCGCCGATGACGCCGGGCTGCTGGCCAAGGCGACGACAGCTCCTTCATGAACCGCATCACGCTGACGCTGCGCGAGAAGCTCGTGCCGACCGGCGATGACGACCGGCCGCCACCCAAGGCGCCGAAACAGCAGAGCCACATCCGCCAGGCGCGCCCGCAGCAGCCGCCAGCGAAGGTTCCCGAAAGCGGACCGATGGCCGCGATGCTGAAGAAGCTGTTCGGAAAAGACTGAGCGTCGAAACGATCGCGCCTGGGGCTTGACGTTCGTCACCCCTATCGCCCATAGCCCTCACCAAATTTCGAATTCCCGATAGGACCGTAAGAAGATGGGTTTCAAATGTGGCATCGTTGGCTTGCCCAACGTCGGCAAGTCGACGCTGTTCAACGCGTTGACCAGGACGGCGGCCGCGCAAGCCGCCAACTATCCGTTCTGTACCATCGAGCCGAACACCGGCGAGGTGGCGGTGCCAGACCCGCGCCTGCAGAAGATCGCCGCGATCGGCAAGTCCAAAGAGATCATCCCGACCCGCATCTCCTTCGTCGACATTGCCGGCCTGGTGCGTGGCGCCTCCAAGGGCGAAGGGCTGGGCAACCAGTTCCTCGCCAACATCCGCGAGGTCGATGCCATCGTCCATGTGCTGCGCTGCTTCGAGGATGACGACATCACCCATGTCGAGGGCCGCATCGATCCGGTCGCCGACGCCGAGACCGTCGAGACCGAGCTGATGCTCGCGGACCTGGAAAGCTTGGAGCGCCGCATCGTCCAATTCCGCAAGCGCGCCTCCGGCAAGGACAAGGAAGCGGTTGCCATGCTGCCGATGATGGAGGCGGCGCTCGAATTGCTGCAGGCCGGCAAGCCGACCCGTTTCCTGCTCAACGGCATCTCGGCTGAGGATCTGCGCATTCTGCAGGGATTGAACCTTTTGACGTCGCACCCCGTGCTCTATGTCTGCAACGTCGCCGAGGCCGACGCCGCCACCGGCAACGAGCATACCAAGCAGTGGAGAAAATGGCTGCCGCGCAGGGCGCCGGCACGGTAGTGATCTCGGCGGCGATCGAGGCGGAGGTCGCTCAGCTTTCCGACGAGGAGGAAATGGAATTCCTCGCCTCGATCGGCCTCGACGAGCCGGGCCTCAACAAGGTGATCCGAGCCGGCTACGAATTGTTGCAGCTCATCACCTATTTCACCGTCGGGCCGAAAGAGACGCGCGCCTGGACGATCCACAAAGGCGATAAGGCGCCGCAAGCGGCCGGCGTCATCCACACCGACTTCGAACGCGGCTTCATCCGCGCCCAGACGATTTCCTACAACGACTTCATCACGCTGGGCGGCGAAGTGGCCGCCAAGGAAGCCGGCAAGGCGCGCGACGAAGGCAAGGAATATGTCGTCCAGGACGGCGACATCATGCTGTTCAAGTTCAACACCTGACATCGCTTTGCCTGCACCCGGCTTGACCGCCGGCCTTCTGGCCAGCGGACGTCTTGTCTTGACCTTGTGATGCAGCAGGGCTAAGCGGCCGGGGCTGACGGGCTCCACGAGCCTGCGCCATCCGGACGACGCTTCGAACGAAATCTCTTTGGTCCAGCAAGGGAGACCCGGCGATGATCAAGGCCTTCGTCGTGGACAATGATCGCCTGCGCGTCACCGACGATCTTACGCGAGACGGCGACAGGGTCGTCTGGGCCGATCTCTTCAATCCGACCAAGGAGGAAGAGGCCGTCATCGAGGGCTGGCTGGGCATTGCCATCCCGACCCGCGAGGAGATGGAGGAGATCGAGATCTCGAGCCGCCTCTATGTCGAGGACGGCGGCTACTTCATGACCGCCGTGCTGCCGGCGCAAACCGAGGTCGACGACCCGTTGATGTCGCCAGTGACCTTTGCGCTGGCCGGCAACCGGCTGATCACCATTCGCTACCATGAGCCCAAGGCCTTCAAGACCTTTCCGCTGCGCGCCGAAAAGGTGGCGACCGGCTGCACCAGCAGCGACACCATCCTGATCGGCCTCTTGGAAGCGATCGTCGACCGCCTCGCCGACATCCTCGAGCGCGCCGGCCGCGACGTCGAAGTGATCTCGCGCGACATCTTCGAGGCGCGCTCGACCAAGGCTTCGAAGCGCAACCGCGATTTTCAGGAACTCTTGAAAGGCATCGGCCGCAAGGAGGACCTCGCTTCCTCCGTCCGCGACAGCTTGATCTCGCTGCAGCGCCTTGCCGGCTTTCTCACCCATGTCGCGGCCCAGACCAAGATGAGCAAGGATGTCCGGGCCCGCATCAAGACGTTGTCGCGCGACGTGCTCTCCCTTGCCGACCACGCCACTTTCCTGTCGCAGAAGATCTCCTTCCTGCTCGACGCCACGCTCGGCATGATCTCGATCGAGCAGAACGCCATCATCAAGATCTTCTCCGTCGCCGCTGTGATCTTCCTGCCGCCGACGCTGGTCGCCTCGATCTACGGCATGAACTTCGACATCATCCCAGAGCTGAAATGGGAGTTCGGCTATCCCTTCGCCATCGGCTGATGGTGATCTCGGCGATCCTGCCTTTCTGGTATTTCCGCCGCCGCGGCTGGCTCTGAGACCGTCAGCCGGAAAAGCTGGCTTACCAGAAAGGACTTGACCAAACTGCCTTGGGCCGTCATCCGGGATGCCCAACCTTAGGTTTCACGCATTCGCCAACCGGATTGCCGACATGACCGGAAAGACCTGGGCCTATGAGGACTTCGTCGAGGGTGTCTCGCTCGACCTCGGCAGCAAGGCTGTCAGCGCTGCCGAGATCATCGAATTCGCCAGCGAATTCGATGCCCAGCCGATGCACCTCGACGAGGAGGCCGGCAAGGCCAGCATCCTTGGCGGGCTTTCGGCCTCGGGCTGGCACACCTGCGCGATGTTCATGCGCATGCTGTGCGACGCCTTCCTGCTCGATTCGACATCGCAGGGCTCGCCAGGCATCGAGCATGTCAAATGGAAGAAGCCGGTGCTGGCCGGCGATCGCCTTACCGGCAAGGTCACCGTGCTTGCCAAGCGTCAGTCAAAATCCAGGCCCCAGCTCGGCCTCGTCAGCATGCGCAGCGAGCTGTTCAACCAGAGCGGCGAATGCGTCTTCGAGCTCGAGAATACCGGCATGTTCCTGACCCGGGAGGCCGCTGCGTGACACTCGACGAGTACTTCCTGATCGGCGAAACCGTCACGCTCGGCTCGCACAAGTTCGAGCCCGACGAGATCAAGGCGTTCGCCAGGAAATACGATCCACAGGTCTTCCATGTCGACGAGGAGGCGGCTAAGAAGAGCGTGCTTGGCGGGCTGTGCGCCTCGGGCTGGCACACCGCCGCCACCTGGATGAAATACAATCTCGAAAAGCGCATGGAGACCGAGGGCGTGCGCTGGACAGGTCCCGGCCCGCAGCCCGAATTCGGCCCCTCGCCGGGCTTCCGCAACCTCAAATGGCTGAAGCCGGTCCATGCCGGCGAGACGGTGACCTTCACCCGCACCGCGCTCGCCCATCGCCCCCTTGCCGGGCGCCCGGGCTGGAGCCTGCTCACGCTGCGCTCGGAAGGGTTCGATTCGACTGGCGACAAGGTCATCGAGTTCGACAGCGCCGTGCTGGTGAAGGTGGAGTAGCGCCCTTTTCTTCTCCCTTGTGGGAGAAGGTGGCCGAGCGAAGCGTCGGTCGGATGAGGGGTGTTCCAGCTTGACGGATACGCCCATCCAAATCGCAAGTTAGACGCGCGAGACCACCGGATGGCCAGCGCCTCGTTTCTTCCAACACCCTCATCCACCCTTCGGCGACACCTTCTCCCACAAGGGGAGGGGAAAGCGCCTCAATGCCCCTCGAAGCCGATCAGCGTCCTGACCGGCACGCCGAGCGCTTCCAGTTTCTGGCGTCCGCCGAGATCCGGCAGGTCGATGACGAAGCAGGCGGCGACGATGTCGGCGCCGATCTGCCTGAGCAGTTTCACCGCCGCTTCCGCCGTGCCGCCGGTGGCGATCAGGTCGTCGACCACGATCACCTTCTCGCCAGGCGAGACGCCGTCCTTGTGCATCTCCATCTCGTCCAGGCCGTATTCGAGGCTGTAGGCGACGCGCACCGTCTCGTAGGGCAGCTTGCCCTTCTTGCGGATCGGCACGAAGCCTGCCGAAAGCTGGTGCGCCACGGCGCCGCCCAGGATGAAGCCGCGCGCCTCGATGCCGGCGATCTTGTCGATCTTCAGCCCGGCGTAAGGATGCACCAACTCGTCGATGGCGCGTCGAAAGGCGCGCGCATCGCCCAGCAGCGTGGTGATGTCGCGAAACAAGATGCCCGGCTTCGGATAGTCCGGAATGGTGCGGATCGCGGCAAGCAGCGTGTCTTCGAGCGAGGATTTCATGAGACTGGGCTCTCCGCGTGTCGGGCTGTCGGCTATGAAGGGTGTCGGCGCATTCAGGCGCGACGCGACCGACAACGGCTACCGCGATGCAGCGCCGGAGACAAGCGCATCCGGCAAAGGATTGGCAACGTCTGCCTTGTCCCATGCCTGCGCTGCGGCCTTTCCACTAATGCATGTCGCCCAGAAGTGTGCAGCGGTTCTGGGGCAACGACATGCATCAAAACAAAGACTTAAAGCGCGTCGCCCGAATCCGTTTCAACGCGACGCGCTTTAGTCTCGCATTCCACGGCGGCGGCACACCCGCATGGGATGATCTCGACTCTGTTGCCTTCGCCTTCCGCGCATGAAAAAGGGCGCCCGCGGGCGCCCTCTCCGACAAGCCTGACGAAGCCGGATCACATGCCGAGATCGGAACGCAGCTCGGCGCGCGCCTCTTCATATTCGGCCTTGAAATCCGGGCGGCTGAGCAGCACCGCGGCAATCACGCTGCCGGAAATCTTGCCCATCTCGATATCGGACGGGTAATGGATGCCGCCAACCACGCGGTTATGGGCATATTCGGCCGCGCGCGCCATGATCTCGGCGCGCTTTTCCGGCACCATGTCGGACAGGATGATGCCCATCATGGTCCCGACCGTCGCATGGCCCGACGGCCAGGAGCCGGAGTTCGACAGCTTCACGACCGGCTTGACGAGATCGCTGAGTTGATGCGGGCGCGGACGCTTCCAGACATCCTTGGCGGGGTCGACGACCGCGCCTTCGGTAGCCGCGACGCGATCGAAGAAGGCGGCGAATTTCGGCAGCGTCTCCTTGTTGAACTTCGGCCCCATGACATCGGCGAAGCGCCAGACATTTTCCTCGGCATCGGCAATCGCGCGCTTTTCCATCTCGGGCGTGCGCGTCACCTGCAGCGTAAGCATCTCGGCGAGCTCGGCCTTCGTCTCGGCCGAGTCGTTGGCCGGGGGCGGCGGCAGGATCATCGTCAGATCGATGTCCTTGTTGGTGACGAAGGGCTGGGCCTCGTCAGCACGAGCGACGGTACCGGCAATAAGCAGCAGAAAGCCCGCTGCGAGCGATGCATATCTTTTCAAGGGTGCGATCCTTAAATGAGGGCAAGACAGGATCGCTCGGGCGGTGACGGCCATGTAACACGGTCCATCTTTTCGTGGCTATGCTGAAATGAAAAAGGGCGCCCTTCGGCGCCCTTCAGACTGCTGACAAACCCCTGGCGTTAGCTGGGGGTTTTTGATTCACTGGGTCATGTTGAAGCGACCCGCCCCCGAACAGACCGCGCTTGAGATGGTA
>NZ_LPWA01000140.1 GCF_001510895.1 Mesorhizobium loti
GTGGGAGAAGGTGGATCGGCGCGACAGCGCGAGACGGATGAGGGGTGTTCCAGCGGAGTGAGGCGTTGGCGTTCCCTGGAACACCCCCCATCCGTCGCCTTCGACACCTTCTCCCACAAGGGGAGAGGTGCTCACCCATTCACCGCGCGGCTATCCTGCGGCGCTTCAGCCTTTCATTGAGCCCATAGTCGCGAACGACCTGGGCGATGCGCAGACGATAGCCGGCAAAGATGCCGCCGCGGCCGGCCCGCTGCGCTTGGCGATGCTCCTCAGTGTTGCGCCAGGCTTTTACCGCTTCCTCATCGCGCCAGAAGGACAGTGAGAGGACACGTTTCGGGTCGGTGAGGCTCTGGAAGCGCTCGACCGAGATAAAACCGTCGATACCCTCGAGCAACGGCTTGAGCTCGGCGGCGATGCCGAGATAGGCATCACGTTTTCCTTCTGCCGGCTCCACCTCGAAGATGACAGCGATCATGCCTCTATCCCTTCCCTAATCGTTACGTCGGTTTGAAAAAGCTGTCTTGGGCCATGCGGGCCAGAGACCAGTTTCAGGAAGACGCGATCTTCCTTCAGGATGAATTTCTCGCGCCGCGCGAATTCGTAGTTTGCCTTGCCGGCAGGGTCGGCGGCAAGCCGCGCGCGATAGGCTTCGTAGGCCGCGAGGCTTTCGATGTTGTAGGCGGCGTAGGCGATAGTCGCCGACCCCTCATGCGGCGCGTAATAGCCGATCAGGTCGGCGCCGCAGCGCGGAATGGCCTGGCCCCAGGTTCGTGCATATTGCTCGAAGGCAGCCTTGCCGAACGGGTCGATCTCGTAACGGATGAAGCAGGTGATGGTCATTTCGGTCTCCTCGTCGGTTGGTTTTGTGGCGACGACGGTTCGACCGCGGTCGAAACATCGCTTCCCTCGGTGTGGTAGCCATTCTCGTGTCAGGAGCGTGTGCCGCGCTCCTTGAGCCGAACCGAGAATAGTGCTTCCATCACAGGAATGCTTCGATAAGGATCGAACTATGCGTGAAGGACCAGACATCGCCCGCATCGCCAGCCTGGTCGGCGACCCGGCGCGCGCCAACATGCTCAACACGCTGATGGGCGGCACGGCGCTGACCGCGTCGGAACTTGCGCTGGAAGCCGGCGTATCGCTGCCCACCGCTTCCTCGCATCTCTCCAAGCTAATGGATGGCGGGCTGCTGAGCCTGGCAAGCCAGGGCCGGCACCGCTATTACGGCCTCGCCAGCCCGCAGGTGGCGGGCATGATCGAGGCGATCATCGGCGTCGCGGAGGCCGTCGGCCCGAAGCGGGTGCGGCCGGGCCCGCGCGACGCGGCGATGCGCGTGGCCCGCGTATGCTACGATCATCTCGCCGGCGAGCAGGCGGTGGCGATGCTCGACCGCTTCGTCGACAGGAAGCTGCTGCTGCGCCAGGACAACGAGATCAGGCTCGCACCCTCCGGCGCCTCGCATTTTTCCGCGCTCGGCATCGAGATCGACAGCAAGGCAAGACGGCCCGTATGCCGCGCCTGCCTCGACTGGAGCGTGCGGCGCTCGCATCTGGCCGGCGCGCTGGGCGCCGCCATCCTCGACAAGGTCATCGCCGAAAAATGGGCGCGACGCGAGAAGGACAGTCGCGCCGTGGTGTTTTCGCCGAAGGGCAGGCAGGAATTTGGGAGGGTGTTTCTGGCCTGAGGTTGCCGAGGATAATTTCGCAACGTCGGCGGGACAGCACCCCTCTCTGTCCTGCCGGACAGAGAGGGGTGTGAAGGATCGCGGCGCAGGCGGTTTCTTTCAATGCGACGAAGCCAGGATCACCCCCGCTTCAACGCCTTGCCCAGCTCGAAGAAATCCGCCCACGGGTCCGCCTTCTTCAATTGCTTCAGCGTCGTCTCGTCGCCGAGCGGGAAAGCGTTGGGCGCAAGACCCTTTTCAAGCTCCGGCCAGGTCACCGGCATCGACACCGTCGCGCCCTTCTTGGCGCGCGACGAGTAGGGCGCCACCGTGGTCGAGCCGCGACCGTTGCGCAGATAGTCGACGAAGATTTTTCCTGTCCGCGCCTTCTTCGACAGCGTCGCCGTGTAGCGGTCGGGCGACGCCTGTTCCAGGGCGCGGGCGAAGTCATGAGCAAAAGCCTTGACCTCGTCCCAGTCCGCCGAAGGTTTAAGCGGCACCAGCACGTGATAGCCTTTGCCTCCCGAGGTCTTGACCAGGTTCGGCAGCGACAGCTCGTCGAGCTGCTTATGGATGTCGAGCGCCGCCTCGCGCACTCGCCTGACGTCGACGCCTTCGTCGGGATCGAGATCGAAGATGATCTGGTCCGGCTTTTCCAGTTCGTCGATGGTGGAGCCCCAGATATGGACTTCGACCACGCCGTACTGGACGAGTGCCGCAAGCCCGTCGAAGTCCTTGATAAACAGGATCTCCTCGCCGTCGGTCGGATCCTTCATCCTGGCGATCTTGTCGCTCATGCCCGGCGAGGCGTGTTTCTGGAAGAAACGCTGGCCGTGGATGCCGTCGGGCGCCCGCACCAGGCTGAGCGGCCGGTTGACGACGAATTGCTCCATGCGCGGCCAGACCAGAGCGTAGTGGTCGAGCAGGTGCTGCTTGGAGACTTTTTCGTCGGGCCACAAAAGCTTGTCGGGGTGCGAGAGCTTTATCGAGGTCATTTCGGTTCCGGCCGACGCCTTGGTCGCTGCCTTGCCGCTGCTCGACTTTGCTTCGCTTCCGGCCTTGCCGGCGGCTTGCTTCGGCTGTTCCTGCACAACTTCCTCCGCCGGCTTGTCCTCACGCAACCCCTGGAACGAGGCGTGACGGATTATACGGTCGGATGTCCAGCTGCGGAACTCCACTTCGCCGACCAGTTCGGGTTTGACCCAGGTGAGGCCCTTGCCCTTCGGCACGGCCGTCGAGAAGGGCGACTCCTTCGCCTTGAGGCCGTCGAGCTTCTTCTTCAGATCCGTCATCACCTTGCCGGAAAAGCCGGTGCCGACGCGGCCGGCATAGTTGAGCTTGCCGCCCTCGAAATAGCCGACCAGCAGCGAGCGCAGGCCGCGCCCGGTCTTGTCCGAGGGCAGGTAGCCGCCGATGACGAATTCCTGGCGCAGCGTGCATTTCGACTTGATCCAGGTGAGGCCACGCCCGCTGCGGTAAGGGGCGTCGGCGCGTTTCGAGACCACGCCTTCGAGGCCCATGCGGCAGACATGCTGCAATATGACCTTGCCGGGCTCGGAAAAATGGTCGCTGAAGCGCAGCGCCGAATTCTCCGGCTGCTCGCCGAGCAGTGCGGCCAGGGCCTGCTTGCGCTCGACCAGCGGCTCGCCGCGCAGATCCTCGCCGTCGAGCCGCATCAGGTCGAAGACATAATAGATGAAGCGGTCAGCGCGACGTGCAGAGAGATTGGCCTGCAGCAGCGGAAAGGACGACACGCCGCTGTCGGCCAGCACGACGACCTCGCCGTCGATGATGGCGTCGCGGCATTTCAAGCCGGCAAGCGCCGCGGTGACCGGACCGTCGAATTTTTCCGTCCAGTCGAGGCCGGCGCGCGTCAGCAGCCTGACGTCGCTGCCGGCGATCTGCGCCTGCATGCGGTAGCCGTCGAATTTCACCTCATGCAGCCATTCGTCGCCGGAGGGGGCATTCTTCTCCAGCGTGGCGAGCTGCGGCTCGATGAATTCGAGACGCTTGGCGCGCCCGGCCTTTGCCTTCGGGGTGGCCGGCTTGTTGGAGTGCCAGACCTTCGGCTTTTCGCCCCTGGCTGCCTTGCCTTCGCCGACCTCCTCGACGGTGAGGCCGGACTTCACCGATTGCGGCTGGTCCTTGAGGATGTCCTCGCCGGGCCGGGCGGCGGCATCGTCGGATTTGATCAGCAGCCAGTTGTCGCGCTTTTCGCCGGGCCGGGGTTTCAGCCTGACCAGATGCCATCGACCATGCAGCTTGTAGCCTTCGAGCTCGAAGTTGATATGGCCTTTCTTCATGCCTTCGGCCGGGTCGCCTTCCGGAATCCATTTGCCGTCGTCCCAGACGATGACCGAGCCGCCGCCATACTCGCCCTTGGGGATGGTGCCCTCGAAGGACGCGTAGTCGATCGGGTGATCCTCGACATGCACGGCCAAACGCTTTTCATGCGGATCGAGGCTCGGGCCGCGCGTCACCGCCCAGCTCCACAGCACGCCTTCGTGTTCCAGCCGAAAATCGTAGTGGAGGCGGGTGGCGGCGTGTTTCTGGATGACGTAGATGCCGCCCGCCTCGCCTTTCTTATGCCGAGGCACCTTGCCGGCCGGCTCGGCGGTTCTGCGGAAGTCGCGCTTGGCGTGATACTGCTCGAGCCCGGCCATGGCATCCTGCTCCTATGCGGATTTGCGGCTTCTATGCCGATTGTGACCGGCAGCGGAGGCTTTGGCCTTCGTTCGCCGCGATGCTTTCGATGAAGACTTGCCGGCTTTGCCGCCACCTTCCGCGTTCAGGCTCTTCTTCAGCGCGTCGAACAGGTTGACGACGTTGGACGGCTTCGGCGGCGCCTTGGCCTTGGGCGCCTTCTTGCCGGCCTTCTTGGCGCGGATCAGTTCGAGCAGCGCGTCCTCGTAGCGGTCGTCGAATTTCGAAGCGTCGAACTTCGTCTTCTTGCTGCCGATGATGTGCTCTGCGAGATCGATCATCTCGTCATCGGTTTTGGTTGCCTTGATCTCGTCGAAGACCGTGCTTGGCTGGCGCACGGTGTCGTCATAGCGCAACGTCGTCAGCACCATGCCCTTGCCGAGCGGCTCGATCACCACCGGGCGCTCTCGGTTGTAGAGCACGATGCGCGCGAGGCTAGCCATCTTCTTCGCCGCCATGGCGTCGCGGATGACGGCGAAGGCCTCTTGTGACACTTCGTCCGCCGGCGAGACATAATAGGGCGTGTCGAGATAGATCTGCTCGATCGAGGATTTCTCGACGAAGCCGTCGAGGCTGATCGTGTGCGAGGACTCGATCTCAACCGCCTCGATCTCGTCTTCCTCGATATGGACGAAGTCGCCGTCGCTCACCTCGTAGCCCTTGATCTCGTCGCCCTCATCCAATGGCTTGCCGGTCTCGGCGTCGACATAGATGCGTTTGACGGTGTTGCCGGTCTTGCGGTTGAGGATGCGGAACGAAACTTTCTCGGTATGGGTGACGACGTTGGTCAGCTCGATGGCGCAAGTGACCAGCGACAGTTTCAGATAACCCTTCCAGGCGGGGCGCGGTGCCATGGCGAACTCCTGCGCGATGCGATCGTGAAGCGCGTCGGCCGTTGAATGCCGACCGCTTCCGTTCTGATGCAATCGCGGACGCAACGCTGCTGCACTTTCGTCGTATCGCTCCGACCGCAACGGATAGGGGCTCGCCTGGGTTCCGGCGGAGCCGGCAGGCCGGTCCCACATGGTACCGGACCTATCACGCCGCCAGCAGGTTGATCCTGTTTTCCGCTATCTCGGTGAGCTTGCGGTCAGTCGCCTGCTCTTCCTTGAGGTTCTTGGCCAGCACATTGGCGCAGTCGCTGCGGCCAAGCTGCTTGGCCCAGGCGATCAGCGTGCCGTAGCGCGTCATCTCGTAATGCTCGACCGCCTGCGCCGACGCGATCAGCGCGGCATCGAGAACCTCCCGGTCGTCGATATCGCCACTCACCTCATCGGCTTCCTCGAGGATGCCGTCTATGGCCGGACAGCTGATGCCCTTTGCCTTGACACCATTGAGCTCGAATACCTGCTCGACGCGATCGATATGACCCTTGGTCTGCTCGAGGTGTTTTTCGAAGCTGGCCTTCAGCTGCGGATCGGTCGCCTCGCCGATCATCTTCGGCAGCGTCCGCTCGATCTGCTTCTCGGCATAGTAGATGTCGCGCAGCATATGGATGAAGAGGTCGTCCAGCGTCTTGATGTCTTTCGAGAAGAAACCCATGACTCTTGCCTTCCACTGCTTGGCTGGGTGGGGAATTCAAACGGCGATGCCAGCCGCTATCGTCGGGCTGGCCCGCGCGGGCCTGAAGGGTCAACGTGTCCCTTCCGGGCGGGTTCCTGACCTTTTCCGGACGCGCAATGAAATTTCCGGGCGCCGGCCGATCGTGAAACAGAAGCGCGTCCAAGCGACATCCGGACGAAACATATGTGATGCAAAAGTCACACGGCTCGGAATCACGACAAAAGGCATCGAAAGACCGCGAATCAGCCGCATTCCGGCCACGAAGCAACGGGTTTCGGACCAGAAATTAACATCGCGTTCACCGACTATTCACGCCTCGACGCTATGCTCTCGGACAATTCGGAAGGGACATCCGAAATCGGGACAGGGACAGGTAAAATGAACTTCTGGAATCACATCGCCGGCTATGCCGCCGCCATTCGCGAATTCGTCGCGCCGACCTATCGGCCGGAGCGCTATTACATGCGCGGCCCGGGTCCGGCCTGCGCCCGCCGCGGCAGCTCGCTCGGCATCGGCACGCACTGACCACCATGCCCGACAGCCGCCACAACAGCCGGATCTGCAAGCCGGCCGCCGACAACCGCGCCACGACCTATCGTGACGAGCGCCCCGCCGTCGCCGACGGCAGGCGTGCGACAACGCCGCGACTTTGACGCCGCCGCCGGCTGGCTTAGTGTCCCCCTAGTTTAGGATACAGGGAGGCACAAGCAGCCGGGCCGACATGACCGACCTGCCCGAACAGAACCGTCCTCTCTCCCCAGGCCAAGCTTACGACGCCGACCTGCCGCTGATCGTCTTCGACGGCGTCTGCGTGTTCTGCTCCGGCTTTGTCCGGCTAATCGTCAGGCTCGACACCGACAAACGCTTTCACTTCGCCACGGCGCAATCGCCACTCGGCGAGGCGCTGTTTCGCAAATACGACCTGGCAACCGATAATTACGACACCAATCTCGCCATCATCGACGGCGCGGCCTTCACGAAGCTCGACAGTTTCGTCGCCGTCATGGCCGAGCTTGGCTGGCCGTGGCGCGCGGCAAGGCTGCTGCTCGCCCTGCCTCGACCGCTGCGCGACTGGCTCTACGACCGCGTCGCCAAGAACCGTTATGCGCTGTTCGGCAGGAACGACAGCTGCGAAATCCCGTCCGCCGAACTGCGGCAACGGCTGATCGGCTAAGCCGGTCATTGGTGGCGGCTAGCAAACCCAAAGCCACGCACCAGCAGACGGGTCCCGCCTTCGTCCTTGCGCAATCGGCCGCGGCGGAAGAAAGATTTTCGCGGCACCTGTCGAAATCGGCCGCGGCCGCACGACTTTAGCGCGGCCCGCGATGACGCGGCCTTCGAGAAAACGGGAGAAGACCATGCGATACATGCTTTTGATCTATAATGACGAAGCCGCGATGGCGAATGCGCCGCGCGACAAGACCGAGCAGACCCTCGCGGCCTATGGCGCCTATACGGAAGCCTTGAAGAAATCCGGCGCGTACCTTGCCGGCGAAAGGCTGCGTCCGACCCAGGCGGCCACATCGATCCGAATGGCCAATGGCAAGACCAACGTGCTCGACGGCCCCTATGCCGATACCAAGGAGCAGCTTGCCGGTTTCTACATGATCGAGGCGACCGACATCGACACGGCCATGGAATGGGGCGCGCGCTGTCCGGCAGCCAGCACCGGCACGGTCGAGGTGCGGCCGATCTGGGAAATGACCGACTACCTGTCCTAGAAATATGAACGGTCGCTCGGCGTTAGCGCGGGCGGCGGCCGAGGCGGCCGCCCGGCAGAGCTACGGCAAGCTGGTCGCCTATCTCGCGGCCCGCATGCGCGACGTCGCCGGCGCCGAGGACGCGCTGGCCGATGCGTTCGCCGCCGCGCTGGAGCGCTGGCCGAGAAGCGGCGTGCCCGAAAACCGGAAGCCTGGCTGCTCGCGGTCGCGCGCCGGCGCGACGTCGACGCCGTGCGGCGACGTCTGACCGGCGAGGCGGCGCGCGACCATCTGCTGCTGATTGCCGAGGAGGCGGAGGCGCGCATGTCGAATGAGGATTTGCCTGACGAGCGGCTCAGGCTGATGTTTGCCTGCGCCCATCCGGCGATCGAATCGAGCGTGCGCGCGCCGCTGATCCTGCAGACCGTGCTGGGCTTCGACGCGGCGACCATCGCCTCCGCCTTCCTCGTCTCGCCGGCGACGATGGGCCAGCGGCTGGTGCGTGCCAAGAACCGCATCCGCGAGGCCGGCATTCCCTTTCGCGTGCCGGAACGGGCCGAGCTCGGCGAACGGCTCGACGCCGTGCTGGAAGCGATCTATGCCACTTTTGCCGAAGGCTGGTCGGACCCGGCCGGCACCGAGACGCGACGGCGCAACCTCGCCAGCGAAGGCATCTGGCTCGGCCGGCTGGTCGCGTCGCTGATCCCAAACGAGCCGGAAACGCTCGGGCTTCTGGCGCTGATGCTGTTCGCCGAAGCGCGACGCGCGGCGCGGCGCGGCCCGCAAGGGGACTTCGTGCCGCTTGCCGAGCAGGACACGGCTCTCTGGGACGACACGCTGATCGACGAGGCGGAAGCGCTGCTCAGGCGCGCCGCGGCCAAGAAAATCATCGGCCGCTACCAATTGGAGGCTGCGGTGCAATCGGCACATACGGCGCGGCGGCACAGCGGCAGCACCGATTGGGCCGCGATCCGCCAGCTCTACGACGCGCTGATGGCGCTTGCCGGCTCGCCGGTGGTGGCGGTCAACCGCGCCGTGGCGATCGCCGAAGCCGAGGGAGCGGCCGAGGGCCTTGCCGGGCTCGACGCGATCGGTGACGACAAGCGGCTTGCCGAATACCAGCCTTACTGGGCGGCGCGCGCCGAGCTGTCGGCAAGGCTCGGCAAAACCGCCGATGCCGCCGAAGCCTATGACCGGGCGATCGGCTTGGAGCGCGATCCGGCCTTGCGCCATTTCCTGCAGGCCGAACGGGCCAAGCTCGTCCGGAATTGAAAACGGCCGAGCTCTTTAGACGTCAAGTCCAACAAACGGTGGCGGGACTGCCCCCCTCTGTCCTGCCGGACATCTCCGCCACTTGGGGGATCAGCCGTCGCGTCGGCTTTCGCCAATCTCACGCGGTGTAGGATGAGCGAGGCGCAGAACCTGCCAATCTCCCCCTCGTGAGGGAGATGCCCGGCAGGGCAGAGGGGGGCGCGAAGGATCGCGACTGACTGGCTACGAGCTCCTACGCCCCCAGCCCGTCGAACAGGATCGTCGACAGGTACCGCTCGGCGAAGGACGGGATGATGACGACGAGGTTCTTGCCCTTGTTCTCCGGCCGCGAGCCGACGACGATCGCCGCCTGGAGTGCTGCGCCCGACGAAATGCCGACCGGCACGCCCTCGAGGCGGGCGACGAGGCGCGCATTGGCAACCGAATCCTCGTTCGAGACCCTGACGATCTCGTCATAGATCGAGGTGTCGAGGATCTTCGGCGCGAAGCCGGCGCCGATGCCTTGAATCTTGTGCGGGCCGGGCTGGCCGCCGGAGAGCACCGGCGAGGCTTCCGGCTCGACCGCCACGACATGCAAAGAGGGCTTGCGCTTCTTCAGCACCTGGCCGACGCCGGTGATGGTGCCGCCGGTGCCGATGCCGGCGACGACGATATCGACCTCGCCATTGGTGTCGTTCCAGATTTCTTCCGCTGTGGTGCGGCGGTGGATTTCCGGATTGGCCGGGTTTTCGAACTGCTGCGGGATGATGGCGTTGGGGAGCGTGGCTGCGAGCTCGTCGGCCTTGGCGATGGCGCCCTTCATGCCTTTCGGCCCTTCGGTCAGCACCAGCTCGGCGCCGAGCAGCGCCAGCATCTTGCGGCGCTCGACCGACATCGTCTCCGGCATGGTGAGGATCAGCTTGTAGCCCTTGGCGGCGGCGGCGAAGGCCAGCGCGATGCCGGTGTTGCCGGAGGTCGGCTCGATCAGCGTGGTCTTGCCGGGCGCAATCTTGCCGGCCTCCTCCAGCGCCTCGATCATGGCGACGCCGATGCGGTCCTTGACCGAAGCGATCGGGTTGAAGAATTCGAGCTTGGCCAGAATGTTGGCGACGACGCCCTTCTCCCTGGCGAACTTGTCCAGCCGCACCAGCGGCGTGTCTCCAATCGTCTCGGTGATCGAGTTGAAGATGCGGCCGCGGCCGGGGACGCGCGCGGAGGTGACGGGCTTGTTCATTGGTTTCGCTCCCAAGGCAAAGGCATAGGCAAACAGAATAAGGCTTTCAGCCGCGCAAGATAGGCCGGCCGCCGAAAATATCCGAGTGGGGCGGGTGCTGAAAACCGCCCCGCGCCGGAAATGCATTTTCCGGATCGGCCCGTTTTCGGAATGCTTTCCCTGAAATCAATACGGTTACGCACCAAGGTGCGTTGCCATTAACGTCAGGCCGGCATCACCTGAATATCAATACACCCTATTGACGGGCGGCGATCGCCGCCGCCGCCCCCATCATGAAGCCGGCGGCGGTGCGGTTCAGGACTTTCAGCGCGCGTGGCGACTTCAGGAACAAGCGCGCTTGGCCGCCAGCGCCAGATAGGGCACCAGCACCACGAAGAGCACGATGACGGTGAGCGCGACGAGGATGCCGTAGTCGACCAGCGTGATGGTCTTCAGGTCGACGATGGTCGGCGTGATGGCGAGGTAGAAGATCATCGTCTTCGGGTTGCCGAGCGTCACCGTCAGCCCGGCGAGGAAGCTCGATGCCAGCCCGCCCTTGCCTTTCCGCGCCTCGACTGTTTCAGGCGAGATGCCGCTGGTCCAGAAGCGCCAGGCAAGGAAAGCGAGATAGGTGACGCCGGCCCATTTGATGGCCAGGAAAACCATGCCGAAGGTCTGGGCGACGAAGGCGAGGCCGAGCACGACGGCGGTGAGGTAGGTGATGTCGCCGAGCATCAGCCCGAACGACATCGCCAGCGACGAACGGAAGCCGGAGCCGAGCGCGCGGGCAACCAGCGCCGTGACGCCGGGTCCAGGAATGGCGGCGGCGACGCCGAGGGCGGCGCTGTAAGCGAGAAATCCAGTGAGTGTCATGATTGGAACCTGGCCGTGGGGACCGATGTAGAGCCGGACTTTTATCATTATAGCGGATCGACGGTTATTCCCTCACAGCGGGATTCGTTGCGCCAGCTCGACCGGGAGCTGGTTCGCTTGTTGGATCGCATACTTTGGAGATTGGCCGAAACGATCCGTCCTGTCGTCATTCTAGGGCGGAGCAAGGAGCGAAGCGACGCGCGCAGACCCTGGAATGACGAGGTCGAGGGGCTTCCGCCAACCCCGAGCGTTGCGCAGATTTCGCGGAAATGGACGGTGAAATTTACCCGCAAAAAGCGGCGGCTTTCGGGATTCCTGGCAGGGAGCTAGCCGCCATAGGTAACGCGCCAGATCGTGCCGTTACCGTCCTCGGTCAGGATCAGCGCGCCGTCCTTCGCCACGGCCACGCCCACCGGCCGGCCCCAGACCTCGTCATCCGAAATGACAAAGCCGGTGGCGAAATCCTCATATTCGCCGGTCGGCTTGCCGTCCTTGAATTTCAGCCGCACCACCTTGTAGCCGGTGCGGACGCCGCGGTTCCACGAACCATGCAAGGCGACGAAGGCGTCGCCCTTGTACTCGGCCGGGAAGTTGCCGCCTTCGTAGAAGGCGATGTTGAGCGGCGCCGAATGCGCCTGCATCAGCACGTCCGGAACCGTGACCTTGCCGGCGAGGTCGGGGCGCGCGCCTTTGTGGTTCGGATCCTCGTTGTCGCCGATATAGTACCAGGGCCAGCCATAGAAGGCGCCGTCCCTGACCGCCGTGGCATATTCGAACGGCACATTGTCGCCCAGCTCGTCGCGTTCGTTGACGACGCACCAGAGCGCGCCCGTCGCCGGCTGCACGGTCATGCCCGAGCAGTTGCGCAGGCCGGTTGCGACCATCCTGCGGTTCTTGCCGTTGGGATCGAAGGCGAGCACGTCGGCGCGGCCTTCCTCCGCGCCCCAGGTGGCGCCGAGCGGCTCAGACCGCGCCCATTCCTCGACACCGCCCTTCGGCCTCGCGCCCATATCCTCGGCGGTGTTGGAGCCCGAGCCGACCGAGAGATAGAGCGTCTTGCCGTCGGGCGAGAAGCCGATGTCGCGCGTCCAGTGATGGCTCGAGGGAATGTCGGAGACGATCGTTTCCGGCCTGCCCGACGCTTGCATGTCGCCCTCGCGATAGGCAAAGCGCACGATGCTGTTGCTGTTGGCGACATAGACCCATTGCGGCTTGTCGCCCGGCGGATAGAAGGCAATGCCGTAAGGCTGGGTGAGGCCCTTGGCGAAGACGCTTTCTCGGCGGGCTTCGCGCTGCCCTCCGCCAGCCGATAAACCCGGATTTGATTGGCCTCGCTGTCGGCGACGAAGAAGTCGCCGTTCGGCGCCACGCGCACGACACGCGGATTGTCGATGCCGGAAGCGATGAGCTCGATAGAGAAGCCGGCCGGCACGACGGGCTTGGTATCCGCAGGGCGGTCGGCGAGGCCGGCGCTGTTCGACGAGGATTCGGCGAGATTCGGCTGCTGAAGATCGTCCGGCCTGATCAGACGACGCACGCCTGGACGGTCGGCCTTCCAATCGCCGAAGGCCTTTTTGCCGGTGAGCAAAGGTTGGTCGGCCTGCTGCGCGAAAGCGCCGGTGGCCAGAAGCAGCGCAGCGCCTGCAAGGCCGGCGATCCGTATCATGCCGTTCTCCGTCATTCGCCGACATGCCTTGTCACGATCGGCGCAATCAGACAGCAGATATCGGGCAGGCGTTGCAAAAGAGAAGCGCGGGCACGCAGATTTGACGCGAACTGCCGGCAGATCAGCTCTCTTCGACGTCGAGATCCTCGTCGAGCCGCTTTTCCAGCGCGACCAGATCGGCCGGCAGCGGCAGGCCCATGGCGCGCATTTCCCTGAACTTCTCGCGCAGCTGCTCCTGCACTTCGTGCTCGTCTTCGGGCTGGTTCACCATCTGCTCGAGCAGCAGGCTGATCTGGGCCTTGAACGATTCCAGCGCCATTTCCACCCTCCTTGCGGCGATCCCGCTCGCCTACCTCAGCATGCGCGAAATCAATTGGGCAGTATAGTCGACCATAGGCACGATGCGGGCATAGTTGAGCCGGGTCGGGCCGATGACGCCGAGCGCGCCGACGACGCGCGCGTCCTTGTCGCGATAGGGCGCGACCACAAGCGACGAGCCGGACAGCGAAAACAGCTTGTTCTCCGAGCCGATGAAGATGCGCACGCCGGGCCCTTCCTCGGCAAGATCGAGGATCTGCAGCAACCCGTCCTGCGTCTCCAGATCCTCGAACAGATGGCGCAGCAGTTCGAGGTCGGCCTGGGCGGTGACGTTCTCCAGCAGATTGGCCCGGCCGCGCACGATGAGGCGCGCCGGCAGGCCGCTTTCGGCGCCGGCCCAGACCGCGAGGCCTTTCTCGACCAGATCCTGCGACAGCGTGTCGAGGGCGGACTTGGTCTCGTCCTTGATGCGGGCGATCTCGATCCGCGCCTCGGCCAGCGTGCGGCCGCGGATGTGGGCGTTGAGGAAGTTGGAGGCCTCGTGCAGCTGCGAGACGGTGATGCCGGCGGGCAGGTCGACCACCCGGTTCTCGACGTCGCCGCTCTGCGACACCATGACGGCCAGCGCCTTGGTGGGCTCCAGCTGGATGAACTCGATATGCTTCAGCGCCACCTCGTTCTTGGCGGCGAGCACCAGGCCGGCGCCGCGCGACATGCCGGACAGCATCTGGCTGGCCTCGGTCAGCATATGCTCCAGCGTCGCGCCCGAGCCAGAGGCGCGCACCTGCGCCTCGATGACACGCCGCTCATCGTCGGACAGATCGCCAAGCTCCATGAAGGCATCGACGAAGAAGCGCAAGCCTGTCTGGGTCGGCAGGCGGCCGGCCGAGATGTGCGGGGCATAGATCAGTCCCAGATGCTCGAGGTCGCTCATCACGTTGCGGATGGTGGCCGGCGACAGCGACGAGGGCAGGATGCGCGACAGGCTGCGCGAGCCGACCGGCTCGCCGTCGCGCAGATAGGAATCGACGATCCGCCGGAAAATGTCGCGCGAGCGCATGTCGAGCGATTGAAGAACGGGTGGCTGCGAAGTCGGGTCGACTGCCTTGTTCATTCCGGGCCAGAAACCTCCAACGGAAAAGATATAGACCTAAGCCATCCTGGCGCAACCCGGCCCGTTTTCCTTTGCGCCCCCTTTTCCTTTGCGCCCCTTTTTCTTTGCGCGAAGGGCCGCATGCGTCTACAAGCCGCCGACGAATCCGGAAGAAGAACAGAAAGAGCCTCGATGCGCCCCTCCAAACGCCAAGCCGACGAAATGCGCGCCATCTCCTTCGAGCGCGGCGTCTCCAAGCATGCCGAAGGCTCGTGCCTGGTGAAGTTCGGCGACACGCATGTGCTGTGCACCGCGAGCCTGGAGGAAAAGGTGCCTGCCTGGATGCGCAATTCCGGCAAGGGCTGGGTGACGGCCGAATACGGCATGCTGCCGCGCTCGACCGGCGAGCGCATGCGGCGCGAGGCCTCCGCCGGCAAGCAGGGCGGCCGCACGCTCGAGATCCAGCGGCTGATCGGCCGCTCTTTGCGCGCCGTCGTCGACCTGCAGGCGCTGGGCGAGCAGCAGATCACCGTCGACTGCGACGTCATCCAGGCCGATGGCGGCACCCGCACGGCTTCGATCACCGGCGGCTGGGTGGCGCTCTACGACTGCCTGCGCTGGATGGAAGCGCGCCAGATGGCCAGCGTCTCCAAGGTGCTGAAGGACCATGTCGCGGCGATCTCCTGCGGCATCCATGACGGGCAGCCCGTCATCGATCTGGATTATCTTGAAGACTCCTCGGCCGGCACCGATGCCAATTTCGTCATGACCGGCAAGGGCGGCATCGTCGAGATCCAGGGCACCGCCGAGGGCGAGCCGTTTTCCGAAGAGCAGTTTTCCGCGCTGATGGGCCTAGCCAAGAAAGGTATTTCGCGGCTGGTGAGCTTGCAGCAGATGGCGGTAGCGTAGGTTTTCGAATGCCGAGCCTAGGCACCCCCCTCTGGCCTGCCGGCCATCTCCCCCGCAAGGGGGAGATTGGACGTCACTTTGGGTTTCGCCAATCTCCAACGTTGCAGGGTACGCGGCGGCGCCAAAGCTACTGATCTCCCCCCTTGCGGGGGAGATGCCCGGCAGGGCAGAGGGGGGTGCCTCGCGACTCCCTCGGGAATTCTGGAATCGGCGCTTTACGTCACAGACTTGCACGCCGCGGAAGCCTTCTACCACGACATCATCGGCCTCAACGTCGTTGGCAGAGTCGAGGGCCGCCACGTCTTCTTCCGCTGCGGTAGTGGCGTGCTGCTGCTCTTCAACGCCGAGGCGACCAAAATCCCGCCGGCGCCCGACGCCAGGCTGAAAGTGCCGCCGCACGGCACGGCCGGCGCGGGTCATCTCTGCTTCACGGCGACTGCGACGAGATCGCGGAATGGCGCAGGCATCTGGCGGCAAAGAACATCGCCATCGAAAGCGATTTCGAATGGCCGCAGGGCGGACACTCGATCTATATCCGCGACCCTTCGGGCAATTCGATCGAGTTCGCCGAGCCAAGGATCTGGGGCCTCTGATGCATAGTTTGAACGGACAAAAGATCGTCGTCGCCAGCCACAATGCGGGCAAGCTGCGCGAATTCGCCGACCTGATGGCGCCGTTCGGCTTCGAAGCGAAGTCGGCCAAGGAGTACGGCCTGCCGGAACCCGACGAGACCGGCACGACCTTCGAGGAGAACGCCTATATCAAGGCATACGCGGCCGCCAAGGCGACCGGCCTGCCGGCGCTGTCGGACGATTCCGGCCTGTGCGTCGACGCGCTCGACGGCGCGCCTGGCGTTTATACCGCCAACTGGGCCGAGACGGCGGACGGCAGCAGGGATTTCGGCATGGCGATGCAGCGCACCGAAGTGGCGCTGCAGGAGGTCGGCGCGACCGAGCCCAAGCAGCGCACTGGCCGCTTCGTCGCCGTCATCTGCCTCGCCTTTCCGGACGGCGATGCCGAATATTATCGCGGCGAGGCCGAAGGAACGCTGGTGTGGCCGCCACGCGGCACGCTCGGCTTCGGCTACGATCCGGTGTTCCTGCCCAACGGCTTCGACAAGACTTTCGGCGAGATGAGCGCCGAGGAAAAGCATGGCTGGAAGCCCGGCCAGGTAACGGCGCTGTCGCACCGTGCCCGCGCTTTCCAGAAATTCGCGCAAGCCCGCCTGGACTTGGCGCGGCTCGGTTCGGAATGATCGGGACCGGCCAAACCATGCCGCTCGACCGTGGCCCCGGCTTCGGCGTCTATATCCATTGGCCGTTCTGCGCGGCCAAATGCCCCTATTGCGACTTCAACAGCCATGTCCGCCACCAGCCCGTCGACCAGGAACGCTTCGCGCGCGCCTTTGAGACCGAATTGGCGACCATGCGCGCCCGCTCCGGGCCGCGCGAGGTGACCAGCATTTTTCTGGGCGGCGGCACGCCGTCGCTGATGAAACCGGAAACTGTGGCGACGGTGCTGGAGGCGGTGGCGAAGAACTGGACGGTGCCGGCCGGCATCGAGGTGACGCTGGAGGCGAACCCGTCCTCGGTCGAGGCTGAGCGTTTTCGTGGCTATCGCGCCGCCGGCGTGAACCGGGTCTCGCTCGGCGTGCAGGCGTTGAACGACAAGGATCTGCGCTTCCTCGGCCGGCTGCACAATGTCGAGGAGGCGCTCCACGCCATCGGGCTCGCTCGGGAAATCTTTCCGCGGCTCTCCTTCGACCTGATCTATGCGCGGCCGGGCCAGACGCCGGAAAGCTGGCATGCCGAGCTTGAGGAGGCGATCGGCCACGCCGCCGACCACCTTTCGCTCTACCAACTCACCATCGAGGAGGGCACGCCCTTCCATGCGCTGCACGCGGCGCGGAAATTCATCATTCCGGACAATGACCAGGCCGCCGACCTCTACGCACTGACGCAGGAGGTGACCGCGGCGCATGGACTGCCCGCCTACGAGATCTCGAACCACGCGCGGCCGGGCGCCGAGAGCCGGCACAATCTGACCTACTGGCGCTATGGCGAATATGTCGGCGTCGGGCCGGGCGCGCATGGCCGTTTCGTCGAGAACGGTCGCCGCACGGTGACGGTCGCGGAGAGAATGCCGGAGACCTGGCTCAACCTGGTCGAGGCCAAGGGCCATGGCGTCACCGGCGGCGAGGTGCTGACGCGCGCAGAAGAGGCCGACGAGTTCCTGCTGATGGGTCTGCGGCTCGCCGAAGGCATCGACCTTCAGCGCTACGAGACGCTTTCGGGACGTGGTCTTTCGAGCGCCAGGCTGTCGGTGCTGCAGGAAGAAGGGCTGGTGGCGCCGGTCGGCAATGCCCGGCTCCGGGCCACCACCGCCGGCATGATCGTGCTGGATGCCGTGGTGGCGGATCTGGCCAGGTAGAGCTCTTTGAGGAACGTCCTCCCCCGCGTTCGTCATTTCTCGGGCTTGACCCGAGAATCCATGCCGTGACCTACGCAACGGGTGCGGCGGAGCAGAATTCTGCGCCGCTGACGAAGCTTCAATGTAATGGCATGGATCCTAGGGTCTGCGCGCGTCGCTTCGCTCCTTGCTCCGCCCTAGGATGACGAAGTGGGACCGCCTCGGCCAATCACAACGGCAGTGACGCTCTAAGCGTCGTGCTTCTGGCGGTGCTTGCCGCGGTTCTTTTCCGCGTGCGCCTCGCCGTTGCGGACCTGCTTCTGGTCAGCCTTGTCGCGGCGGACGCCTTGCTGTTCGGCGATCGGATGTGAGGGGACGCCCTCACGGGCGGTTTTGCTTTCAAGTCGGCTGATAAAGATGTCGAAGCGATTGGGCATCGTCCGGTCCTGCCTCCTCCGGGGAATCAGGGGTGAAATTCGCCGGTAGCGGTTTCGTTCCTCACTGTGGCGAAGGCATGGCGATTTCCTTCCATGGACCTCACGTTTTGCAACAGGACGGCGACCGTGCGAAACAGAGTGGCTACAGAGAGGGACCATTCTTGACCGGCGACAAACGCAGCTATTTGATCGGGCAGACCGAGATCGCGGCAAGGCCGCTGGAGCCGGCGCTCTATCTGGTGGCGACGCCGATCGGCAATCTTGCCGACATCACGCTGCGCGCGCTGGAAACGCTGGCCAGCGCCGACATCGTCGCCTGCGAGGACACGCGCGTCTCGCGCGTGCTGCTCGAACGCTACGGCATCCGCCGCCGCACCACGGCCTATCACGAGCACAATGCGCAAGAGGCCGGACCGAAGCTGATCGAGGCGCTGGCGGCGGGGCAAAGCGTGGCGCTGATTTCCGATGCCGGCACGCCTTTGGTCTCCGATCCCGGCTACCGGCTGGTCGGCGAAGCGCTGGAGCGCGGCATCCGCGTCGTGCCGGTGCCGGGGCCGTCCGCGGCGCTCGCCGCGCTGACAGCCTCCGGCTTGCCCTCCGATGCTTTTCTGTTCGCCGGGTTTTTGCCTGCCAAGGCAGGCCAGCGGCTGACCAAGCTCGAAACATTCAAGCAGGTACCGGCGACGCTGATCTTTTTCGAATCGCCCAGACGGCTGGCCGAAACGCTCGGTGCGATGGTGGAAGTGCTTGGCGGCGGGCGCAAAGCGGCGATCGGCCGCGAGCTCACCAAGGCCTTCGAAGAGATGCGGACGGGCACGCTCGGCGCGCTCGCCGATCACTATGCGGCGATCGACACGCCCAAGGGTGAAATCGTCATCTGCGTCGGCCCGGCGGAGGCTACGGCGGACCAGCCCGCCGACATCGACCGTCTGCTTTTGTCTTTAGCCGCCGAAATGCCGGCATCCAAGGCGGCGGCGGAAGCGGCGAAGATGACCGGCGGGCAGAAGCAGGCGCTCTACCGGCGACTCTTGGAACTCAAGGAAGCCGGCGGTGACTGAGCGCACTGTCGGCCACCGGCGAAAAGCCTATCGACGCGGCCATCGCGGCGAATGGCTGGCGGCGCTGGCGCTGATGCTGAAAGGCTATCGCATCCTTGCCCGCCGCCATCGCACGAAACTTGGCGAGATCGACCTGATCGCGCGGCGCGGCGATCTCGTGCTGTTCGTCGAGGTCAAGGCGCGCAGGTCGCTGATCGAGGCCATGGAAGCGATCGCCCACAGCTCCGAACGGCGTATCGAGGGCGCCGCCGATCTCTGGCTGTCGCGCCAGCCCGACTATGGGCGGCTTTCGATACGTTTCGACATGGTGGCAGTGCTGCCCTGGCGCTGGCCGGTGCATGTCGAGAATGCGTTTTATGGGAGGAATTGAGGGGGGCTTTACCCTCACCCCCAAATCATTAGCGCCACCAGCCCGAGCCCACCTACCACAAGCCGCCACCAGCCGAACAGCGAATAGCCCTTGCGCGAGACGAAATCGAGCAGGAAGCGCACCACGAACAGCGCGGTGACGAAGGCGGCGACGAAGCCGACGGCGATGATTGGCAGGTCGGCCGAGGTCAGCACGTTGCGGTTCTTGAACAGGTCGAAGGCGAAGGCGCCGACCATGGTGGGCATGGCGAGGAAGAAGGAGAACTCCGCCGCCGCGCGCTTGTCGACGCCCAAGAGCAGCGCGCCGACGATGGTCGAGCCGGAGCGCGAGGTGCCGGGGATGAGCGACAGGCACTGGAACAGGCCGATCTGCAGGTAAAGCCTGGTCGGGAACCGTTCGACATCGTGATAGACCGGCTTGAGGTTCATGCGATCGACGGCCAAAAGCACGACACCGCCGATGATCAGCATGATGCAGATCAGCCGCGGCGATTCGAACAGGATGGTCTTGATGAAATCATGCGCCAGCGCGCCGATGATGGCCGCCGGCAGGAAGGCGATGAGGATGCCGATGACGAAATGCCGGGTCAGCCGGTCATAGGGCAGTTCGAGCAGCATCTTCCAGAGGCGGCGGAAATAGACGCTCAGGATCGCCAGAATCGCGCCGAGCTGGATCAGGATCTCGAACGCCTTGCCGGTCGAATGGAAGCCGAGGAAATGGCCGGCGAGCAGGATGTGGCCGGTCGAGGAGACCGGGATGAACTCGGTCAGGCCCTCGAGCAGCCCAAGCAGCAGCGCTTCGACGATGGTCTGGCTTTCCATGGCAACCTCAGGATTTAGGGGACGACTGGAGACAACGGCTTGCTTGTCACGGCGCGGAAGTCCCCCTATAGGTCGCAACACCGTGACGGCCGCATGACGGGCCGCCAAGACTTACCGGCGCTGACACCGATTCGCCAGTGCGCCCTATCATCGCGGAACCATGCTGACGCTTTTCCATCATCCGATGTTCGCCACCTGCCGGTTCGTGCGCCTCGCTTTCGGAGAGTATGGCGAGGAATTGGCGCTGATCGAGGAAAAGCCCTGGACACGGCGCAAGGAGTTTCTGGCGCTGAACCCGGCCGCACGCTGCCGATCCTGCTTGCCGAAGGCGATGTGCCGATCGTCGGCGCCATGGTGATCGCCGAATATCTCGACGAGACACGCGGCGTCTTGAAGCGCGACAAGCGGCTGTTCGCCGAGGACCCGATGCAGCGCGCCGAAATCCGCCGGCTGACCGACTGGTATCTCAGCAAGGCTGAAAGCGAGGTCACCCGGCACCTGGTGCGCGAGCGCGTGCTGAAGCCGGTGATGCCGGAGACGGCGGGCGGCGGCTCGCCTGATTCGGCGGCGATACGCGCCGCGCGCGCCAACATCCGCCAGCACATGAAATACACCAATTGGCTGGCCGGCACGCGCCATTGGCTGGCCGGCAACAAGGTGACCTATGCCGACCTCGCCGCGGCGGCGACGCTTTCGGTGCTCGACTATCTTGGCGAAATTGACTGGCGCGAGCACTCGGCGGCGCGCGAATGGTATACACGCGTCAAATCACGGCCGTCGTTCCGGCCGCTGCTCACCGACCGGGTGCGCGGCCTGTCGCCGGTATCGCACTATGCGGACCTCGATTTCTGACAAAACCCGCCTGCGCGCCCTGATCGACGCCGAGGCGCGCCGCGCCGGCTTCGAGGCCGTCGCCGTGACCCGTCCGGACGCGATCCCGCGGGCGCCCGCGCGCCTGGCGGAATTTGTCGCCGACGGTTTCCATGGCTCGATGGACTGGATCGCCGAGACGATCGAGCGCCGAGCCGAGCCCTCGACGTTGTGGCCGGAGGTGCGCTCGATCATCGTGCTCGCCATGAACTACGGTCCTGACCGCGATCCGCGCGAAATCCTCCAAAAACGCGATCGCGGCGCGATCTCGGTCTATGCGCAAAACCGCGACTATCACGACGTGATGAAGGGCCGGCTGAAGGAGATCGCCGGCAAGATCGTCGCACGGGCCGGCGGCGATGTGAAAGTGTTCGTCGATACCGCTCCGGTGATGGAAAAGCCGCTGGCGGAGGCCGCCGGCCTCGGCTGGCAGGGCAAGCACACCAACCTGGTCAGCCGCGAGCATGGTTCGTGGCTGTTCCTCGGCACTATCTTCACGACGGCCGAGCTCGAGCCTGATGCACCGGAAGTCGATCACTGCGGCTCCTGCCGCGCCTGTCTCGACGTTTGCCCGACCGATGCTTTCCCGGCACCCTACCGGCTTGATGCGCGGCGCTGCATCTCCTACCTCACCATCGAGAACATGGGGCCGATCCCACGCGAATTCCGCGAAAAAATCGGCAACCGCATCTATGGCTGCGACGATTGTCTCGCCGCCTGTCCATGGAACAAGTTCGCCAGCATCGCCTCCGAGGCCAAGCTTGCCGCGCGCAACGATCTGCGCGAGCCGTCGCTGTCGGAACTTTTGCTCCTCGACGATGCGGCGTTCCGTTCCTTCTTCTCCGGCTCGCCGATCAAACGCATCGGCCGCGACCGTTTTGTCCGCAACGTCCTGGTCGCCGCCGGCAATTCGGACGATACGTCGCTGACGCCGGTCGTGCGCGGCCTGCTCGACGACGGCTCGCCATTGGTGCGGGGTGCGGCAGTATGGGCGCTGTCGCGACTGATGGCTTCGAGCGATTTTGCGAAGCTCGCCGCATCGGCCATGAAGACTGAAAGCGATGCGGCGGTGCGCGACGAATGGTTGTCGACCCTGCCAGACGCAGAGGGTTCTTAATGAGCAAACGAGGCTTCTTCATCTTCGGCGCCGGCTATTCCGGCAAGGCTTTTGCGCGCGCCAGTGAGCAAGGCGCGCCGATCCTGGGCACGACACGCTCGCCGGAAAAATTCGAGGCGTTGCGGCAGGCGGGCATCGAGCCGTTGCGCTTCGACGGGTCGCTGACGCCCGAGATCGGCGACGCCCTGGCGAAAACCACGCATCTCATCATCTCGGTCGCGCCTGACGATGCGGGCGACCCGGTGCTCAACGCCGCCGGCGAGACGATCCGCACGAAGATGCGTTCGCTCGAATGGATCGGCTATCTCTCGACCGTCGGCGTCTATGGCGACCATAGCGGGGCCTGGGTGGATGAGAGCGCTGACTGCAGACCGGTGTCGAAGCGATCGGTGATGCGGGTGGCGGCCGAACAGGAATGGCTGAAGCTCGGCCAGGAGATCGGCAAACCAGCGGCGATCTTGCGGCTTTCTGGCATTTACGGCCCGGGACGCAACGCGCTGGCCAATCTCGAGACGGCACCGCAAGGCGGCTGGTCAAGAAGGATCAGGTGTTCAACCGCATCCATTGCGACGACATCGCCGGCGCGCTTTGGCATCTGGCCGGGAACAATCTCGGCGGCATCTTCAACGTCACCGACGACGAGCCGGCGCCGCCGCAGGACGTCGTCGCCTATGCCGCCGGGCTGATGGGCGTGGAGCCGCCGCCGGAAATTGCTTTCGAGACCGCCCAACTTTCGCCCATGGCGCGTTCCTTCTATGGCGAGAACAAGCGCGTCGCCAACGCGGCGATCAAGGCAGCCGGCTACAGCTTTCGTTTCCCGAACTATCGGGTGGCGCTGGAGCGGATGTGGGCCGACGGCAACTGGCGGGACGGAGAGCCGCGCAGCCCGATGAAACGCTCATGATCGAAGCGCCGCGCGTGACATGGTATGATTCGCGTGCGCCAACGAGTTTGACTGGAGAGGGGACCCGGCCTGATGACGCTGCGATCGCTGCCCGACAGGAAGCCGTTCCTGACCGCCGCGCTGGCGCTGCTGACGCTGACTGCATTGGCAGCCGGAGCGATTTCCGCCGAGCAGCGCGCAAAAGACCTGTTCGGCGCCAAGAAACTGCCGGCGGTCGCACCCGCGCAATCCTTCGGCTTCTATTCCAAGGGCTGTTTTACAGGCGGCGTCGCTCTGCCGATGGATGGTCCGAGTTGGGAAGTGATGCGCCCCTCGCGCAACCGCCGCTGGGGCCATCCGGCGATGATTGCGCTGATCGAGAAGCTCGCGCGTGATGCTCGCGCCGATGGCTGGCCGGGTCTTTTGATCGGCGACGTCTCGCAGCCGCGCGGCGGGCCGATGATGACAGGCCATGCCTCGCACCAGATCGGCCTCGATGCCGACATCTGGCTGACGCCGATGCCGAGGCGCCCGCTGACGTTTGCCGAGCGCGAAAACATGAGCGCCACGCTGATGGTCGACGAAAAGACGCATCTGGTTAAGGACGCGCTGTGGACACCCGCCCACACGCGACTCCTGAAGCGCGCGGCGAGCTATCCGGAAGTCGAGCGCATCCTGGTCAATCCGGGCATCAAGAAGAAGCTTTGCGACACCGTCACCGGCGACCGTTCCTGGCTGCGCAAGATCCGCCCGTTCTGGGGCCACGACTATCATTTCCATATGCGCATCGGCTGCCAGCCGGGCTCGCCAGGCTGCAAGGCACAGGAGGCGACGCCTGACGATGACGGCTGCGGCAAACCGCTGGCTGGTGGTTCACGGAGGAACCTTGGCGGCCGAACAAGAACCCGGATGCGCCGAAGGCCCGCGACCTGATGACCATGGCCAATTTGCCGAGGGAGTGTCAGGCGGTACTCGCCGCCGCAGACGCACCGTCGCTGGAAGCCGTGACCTATGATGGCGGAGGGGCGGCAGCGGTTGCGGCCGCCCCGCCGGAACCGACCGAGCCGGAAGTGAGTGGGCCGGCGGAGACGATCTCCAGCGGGAATGCTGTGCTTCCCGCGGCGGCCAGCGCCTTCGCGCCCACCCCCTCGATCGGCATTCCGCTGCCGCGGCCGAGACCGGGAAACTGAGGCCGAGCCTGCATAATCTCCCCCCTTGAGGGGGAGATGGCCGCGAAGCGGTCAGAGGGGGTCGTCTCACATAGATTTCCGGCCTTGTCTTTCGTCTCACAAAGCGTCGGCGCTTCACGCGCGGCGACCCCTTCTGTCGCCTTCGGCGACATCTTCCCCTCAAGGGGGGAGAGGGTGCCGGCAGGCCAGGACTTCCAGCCTGAAGCGAAGTCGCTTTCCCTTTGCAAGTCCATGCGCTAGTTCAACGAACAGACAAACGGCATGTAGCCCGAACGGGACGAACAGAAAGCATGGTAGGCGAAGACGATACAGCGCTGCGGTTTCCGGTCCTGATCGGCGACATCGGCGGCACCAACGCGCGTTTCTCGATCGTGCTCGACGCCAATTCGGAAGCGACCGAGCCGCAGATCGTCCAGACGGCCAATTTCAAGACCATCGACGAGGCAATCCAGACTGCGGTGCTCGACCGTTCGTCAATCCAGCCGCATTCGGCGGTGCTGGCGGTTGCCGGCCCGGTCGACGGCGACGAGATCCGGCTCACCAACTGCCCCTGGGTGGTCAGGCCGCATCAGATGTTTGCCAATCTCGGCTTAAGCGAAATCGTCGTGCTCAACGATTTCGAGGCGCAGGCGCTGGCCGTCGTGGCACTCGGCGAAGAGCATATGGAAAAGATCGGCGGCGGCACGCCCGAGCCGAGCGCCGGCCGGGTCGTGCTCGGCCCCGGAACCGGGCTCGGCGTCGCCGGGCTGATCTACGCGCTTCGCCACTGGATACCGGTGCCGGGCGAGGGCGGGCATATGGATATCGGCCCGCGCACGCCGCGCGACTTCGCGGTGTTCCCGCATATCGAAAAGCTCGAGGGCCGCATCTCCGGCGAGCAGATCCTGTGCGGCCGCGGGCTGGTCAACCTCTATCGCGCGGTGGCCAAGGCCGACGCAAAGCCGGCGCCGTTCACCACGCCGGCCGAGGTCACCGCGGCCGGGCTCGCCAAATCCGATCCGGTAGCGGAAGAGGCGCTGTCGCTGTTCGTCACCTGCCTCGGCCGCACCGCCGGCGACCTGGCGCTGGTGTTCATGAGCCGCGGCGGCGTTTTTCTCACCGGCGGCATCGCGCAAAAAATCGTGCCGGCGCTGAAGGCCGGCAATTTCCGCGCCGCTTTCGAGGACAAGGCGCCGCACAGCGCGCTAATGCGCGCGATGCCGGTCTATGTCATCACCCATCCGCTGGCGGCGCTTCTCGGGCTGGCCGCCTATGCCAGGACCCCGTCGCTGTTCGGCGTACAGACCGCGGGACGGCACTGGCGGGCGGCTGTTTGAGGCTACGGGTTCGTGACCTGCTATGAACCGCGACGAAGTTTCGCCATAGGCAAGGCGCGACCGGAGCGCTAAGAGGGGTGCCAAATTGCGGCCCTGCTGCGAAAGCAACCGAAAAATCACGGAACAAACCCCGATTTGAACCAGTCGCTTCAACCTCAAGCGAAGGCCCTGCCGGGCGAG
Source organism: Mesorhizobium loti (assembly GCF_001510895.1). Lineage (GTDB taxonomy): Bacteria > Pseudomonadota > Alphaproteobacteria > Rhizobiales > Rhizobiaceae > Mesorhizobium > Mesorhizobium loti_A. The sequence continues at coordinate 25,604 of NZ_LPWA01000140.1, forward strand.
ACCTGGGCAATTCTGCGCCGCATCATCGCCGAGAACGGCCGCGAATACCGCTGGGCCTATGTGATGGCCATCACCTGCTCGCTGGTCGTTTCGGGCACGACGGCCTTCGCCGCCTGGATCATGAGCCCGGTCGTCAACCAGATCTTCTACGAGCGGCGCGGCGACCTGATTTTTGCGATCTGCCTGGGCATCCTGGGCTCCTTCGTGCTGCGCGGGCTTGCCACCTACGGCCAGGCGGTGACGCTGTCCAAGATCGGCAACAATCTGGTGGCGCGCTACCAGCGCCGCATCTTCGACCATCTGATGAAGCTCGGCGTCGGCTTCTTTGCCGACACGCGTTCCGGCCAGCTCGCGGCGCGGGTCAACGAAAACATCAACGGCATCCGCGATCTGTTGTCGATGACGCTGACCTCGATCGCGCGCGATGCGGTGTCGCTGATCGGCCTGATCGGCGTCATGATCTACCAGGATCCGCTCCTGTCGCTGTCCTCGCTGCTGATCGGGCCGCCGCTGATCTGGGCCGTCGTCTATCTGCAGCGCCGGGTGCGCCGCATCTCGCGCGAATCGGTGCAGATCAATTCGCGGCTGATCGGCGCCATGCAGGAGGCGACGCAAGGCATCGCCATCGTCAAGGCCTTCACCATGGAGGAGGAGCTCGCGCGCCGCATCGGCAAGCTTTCCGAGAGCGCCGAGCAGCGCGGCAACAAGATCGCCCGCGTCTCCGAACGGCTGACGCCGATTTCCGACTTGCTGGCCGGCCTCGCGGTCACCGGCGTCATCGCCTATTCCGGCTACCGGGCACTCGTCCTCGGCCAGCCGCCGGGGGCGGTCTTCTCCTTCATCACCGCGCTGATCCTCGCCTATGATCCGGCACGGCGGCTAGCGCGCATGCAGGTCGGCATGGAGCGGTCGCTGGTCAATGCGCGCATGATCTACGAGCTGCTCGACCTCGAGCCGCAGCAGGGCGACGCGCCCGGCGCGGTCGAGGCCAGGATCGCCAGCGGCGAGGTGCGCTTCGACAATGTCTCATTCGGCTATTCCGCCGACATGCCGGTGCTCAGGAACCTGAGCTTTACCGCCGCGGCCGGTAAGGTGACCGCCATCGTCGCGCCTCCGGCGCCGGCAAGTCGACGCTGGTGGCGCTGTTGCAGCGCTTCTACGACGTCGACCAAGGCAGCATCGTGGTCGACGGCCAGGACATCGCCAAGGTGACCAAGCAGTCGCTGCGCGGTTCGATCGCCTATGTCTCGCAGGCGCCCTATCTGTTCGAAGGCACGATCCGCGACAACATTCGCTACGGACGGCTTTCCGCCTCGGATGCCGAGATCGAGCTGGCTGCGCAACAGGCGGCGGCCGACGAGTTCATCCGCCAGCAGCCGCAGGGCTACGACACGCCGGTCGGCGAGAACGGCGTCACGCTGTCGGGTGGCCAGCGCCAGCGCGTCTCGATCGCCCGCGCCATCGTGCGCCAGGCGCCGATCTTGCTGCTCGACGAAGCGACGTCGGCGCTCGACAACGAGGCGGAGGCGCGCGTCCAGGAAGCGCTGACCCATGTCATGGAAGGGCGCACCACCGTTGTGATCGCGCACCGGCTGTCGACGGTCGTCAATGCCGACCACATCATCGTTTTGGAAGAGGGCCGGCTGGTCGAGCAGGGCACGCATGCCTCGCTGATGGCCGATCCGCACAGTGTCTATGCCCGCTTCCACCGCGTGCAGGGCAAGAAGGGCCTGGGGCTTGTCGACGACGCCAAGCCAATCCAAACTCCGCAGCGCACGAAGAAGGCCGTCAGGAGAAGCGCATGAGCGAAACGGGCGATATGGGCCTGGTGGTGGTGGGTGCTGCCGGCCGGATGGGCCAGACGCTGATCCGCGCCATCCACACGATTCCGGGTGCAAGAGTAGCCGGCGCCGTTGAAAGGCCGGGCTCGCCCTATCTCGGCAAGGATGCCGGCGAGCTCGCCGGCATCGGCATCATCAACGTGCCGATCGTCGACGACCCGCTGCCGGCCTTCGCCAAGGCCGATGGCGTGCTCGATTTCACCGCGCCCAAGGCAAGCGTCGAGTTCGCCGGCTATGCCGCGCAGGCGCGTATCGTCCATGTCATCGGCACGACCGGCTGTTCGGCCGACGACGATGCGAAGATCGCGGCCGCCGCGCGCCACGCGACGATCGTCAAATCCGGCAATATGAGCCTCGGCGTCAACCTTTTGGCGGTGCTGGTGGAGCAGGCGGCGCGCGCGCTCGACCCGCAGGATTTCGACATCGAGATCCTGGAGATGCACCACAAGCACAAGGTCGACGCGCCGTCCGGCACGGCGCTGCTGCTCGGCGAGGCGGCGGCGAAGGGCCGGGAAATCGCGCTCAAGGACAACAGCGTGCGGGTGCGCGACGGCCACACCGGCGTGCGCAAGGCGGGCTCGATCGGCTTCGCGACCCTGCGCGGCGGCTCGGTGGTCGGCGAGCACTCGGTGATCCTCGCCGGCACCGGCGAGCGCATCACGCTCTCTCACCAGGCCGAGGACCGGGCGATCTTCGCCCGCGGCGCCGTCAAGGCGGCGCTCTGGGCACGCGGTAAGAAGCCGGGCCTGTATTCCATGCGGGACGTGCTCGGCCTGAGCTGAAGCCGTCCGATTCAAACGATCCTGAAGGAGCAAACATGTCGGGAACTCTCGTGCTCGTGCGCCACGGCCAGAGCGAATGGAACCTGAAGAACCTGTTCACCGGCTGGCGCGACGTCGACCTGACCGAGCAGGGGACCGCGGAAGCCCTTGCCGCCGGCGAGAAGCTCAAGGTGCGCGGCCTGAGATTCGACATCGCCTACACGTCGGCGCTGAAGCGGGCCCAGAAGACCTGCCAGCTTATCCTGGACGTGGTTGGCCAGAGCAATCTCGAGACGATCCGCGACCAGGCGCTCAACGAGCGCGACTATGGCGACCTGTCCGGCCTCAACAAGGACGACGCGCGCAAGAAATGGGGCGAGGAGCAGGTGCATATCTGGCGCCGCTCCTACGACATCGCGCCGCCCGGCGGCGAAAGCCTGAAGGACACCGGCGCGCGCGTATGGCCCTACTACCTGCACGATGTGCAGCCGCATGTGCTGCGCGGCGAAACGGTGCTGGTCGCCGCGCACGGCAATTCACTGCGCGCGCTGATCATGGCGCTGGACGGCAAGAGCGGCGAGGAGATCGTCAAGCTCGAGCTCGGCACGGGCGTGCCGGTGATCTACAAGCTCAACGCCGATTCGACCGTGGCGTCGAAGGACGTGCTCGAAAACTGAGCCGGCGCGGCCAAGCGGGTTTGAAAAAAGCGCGTTGACACGCTTCGTTCGCCCGCTTACATGAGCGCCCACCAGCCCAGATGGCGGAATTGGTAGACGCGCACGGTTCAGGTCCGTGTTCCGCAAGGAGTGGAGGTTCGAGTCCTCTTCTGGGCACCATCATCCCGACTGCCAACGGGATCAACCCAAGCCGCCAGCCTATCCATCCTCACCGGGACCAGATTTTCGATGCCGGCAATCCTGGATTTTTGTTTTTGCCGGTGGAAAACCGCTGTTTCCTGGAATTGCTCTATTCCGGCGTGAGCCCCGCTGCCGCCAACACATCGGACGCCGGGGTCACGTGCGCATGCGGCTTACAATAGTCAGGAATGATGGCCCGGTAGCCGAGCCAGCGGCCAAGCGGCGCGAGGATACCGAGCGCGATCCGCTGGATGGCCGGTGGCGGATGGGTGAATACGATGACATCGGCGAACTCCCTGGCGATCACGGCCGCCTGAAGGGGGTAGGGCCTTCCCTTCCGGTCGACTCTACCGTCATTGGCCAAGCCGAACAGCATGCCGATCAGAAGCTCAAAGCGATTCGGATCGACATGCGCGGCACTTTTGGCCCGTTCGACCTCAACCAACACATGCGCTTCTTCTGTCTTGCTGCCATTCCACCAGTCGTGCGCGACGCCGGGTTCCACAGTGGCGGATTGTCCGGGTCCGAGCGACAGGGTTCGGCCCGCAATGCGGGCATCGAGCCGGCCCCTGAGGACAGTGAATTTCTCGACCAAAAAGGGATGGAAGTGTTCGCCCACCACTGCGGCTCCCGGTCGCGCCGTCAGGTGGGCAATGCCGGGTCCGTCGCCACGATCCTCGGTGCCGCGCAGGATCACCGCATATTCCCCGGTCACCCTGTTTTCGTAGACGTCCCCGCAACGCGACATGGGATCAGCTCATGGTGCCGGAAGCAGCGCCTCGCAACCCCATTTTTGAGGCCGCGGCAACACTAACACGGAAACAAGCAAGGCGTGTACCTGCCGAACATCGTGCCCATCCGCGTTGTCGTCGAGCGGATCGGTGCACGTCCGGCTGGCCAGCCGACTGGTGGGCTGCCTATTTCACCGAACTGGTGACGGTCCGGTCGATGCCATCAGGAACGGATTTGCGTTCGTTGCCGGCAATGATGCCGACGATCAGAAGGCTGAGCAGGATCGGCACAAACAGGACGGCAACACGGGCCTGGACATAGAGGATGGCGCGCCATTCGCTGCGCTTTTCGGGGCTGTCGTTCATCGTGCTCACTTCTGTCATGCCTCCCAAGGCGGGACATAGTAGCGAACGGTTAAACAACCCCTTCCGATTCCGTTAACGCGCCGATGTCAAAGCCCGATCCGTCAACCGGATCAGCCGGCCGGCAGCGCGAACAGCCTCCCGCCGGCCGGCACGACGTCGTCGATGTCGGCGAGGCGCAGGCAGTGCCAGGCCATGGCGTGGTTGGAGGAGGTGACGGGAATGCCGATGCGCCGCTCCAGCCCGGCCACCGCCTCGGCGACGCGCAGGCTGGTGCAGGAGATGAAGATCGCGTCCACGCCCGGCGCCGCCGCCATGCGCTCGGCCGCCGCCTCGATCGACGCGAGCGAGATGCGAGCCGCCTCACGGTCGTCGCGTCGGTCGAAAGTGGCGACGGCGGCGCTGTCGAGGCCGCGGCCGGTGAAATAGCGGACCAGGCCTTGGTTGATCTCCGGCGCGTAGGGCGTGAGCAGGCCGATGCCTTTGGCACCGAGCGCCTTGAACGCGGCAAGCGCGCCGGTGACTGGCGTGGTGCAGGCGACGCCTGGCCGCGCCTTCCTGATCTCGGCGAACACGGCTTCCTCGCCGAGCGTCATGGTCGCCGAAGTGCAGCCGAAGCCGACGACGTCGAGCGGAATGCTGGGCAGGATGAGGTCGACGGTCGGCGCGATGCGCGGGCCGATGGCGCGCAGCGTGTCCGGCGTGATGTCGTTGTCGTTGAACAGGCGGGCCTCGTAGAAGGCGACGCCCGGAATGCGCACCAGCGCGCGGAATTCGTGCTCCAGCGTCTGGTCGGTGGCGAGGATGGCCAAGCCGATCGCCGCGCGCGAGGCAAGGCCCCCGTCGAGCTCCGAGGGTAGTATGCCGAGGTCAACCGGTCCCGAAGAGTGAAGGCGGGTAGCAGCTGCACCGACAGACATGGCATTCCCTTTCTTGTCGATCTCGGTTCGGATCCCGTCCGGGACCCGAGCGTTCAGTTCAAAAGACCTTCCATGGAAATCGCCGGCTGGCGGCCGGCGATAAGGTCGGCGGTAATGCGCGCCGAGCCGTGCGACATGGTCCAGCCGATATGGCCGTGCCCGGTGTTGAGATAGAGATTGCGCAGGCGGCGGCGTCCGAACTCGGGCAGGTTGTTCGGCGTCATCGGCCGCAAGCCCGCCCACATCTCGGCGCGGTCATAGTCGGCGCCTTCGGGATAAAGCTCCTGCGTCACGCCCTTCATGAAGGCGAAATCGGCCGGCTTGTGGCTGGTGTCGTAGCCGGCAAATTCGGCCGTGGCGGTGACGCGGATACGGTCGCCGAAGCGCGAGATGGCAACCAGATTGTGCTCGTCGACCGACGCGATGGTCGGCGGATGCGGCCGGTTGCCGACGGGAATGGTCAGCGAATAGCCCTTGATCGGATAGATCGGCAGGCCGATGCCGATCGTCCTGGCGATCAGCGGGCTGTAGGAGCCAAGCGCCAGAACATAGGCATCGCCCGTAAAACTCCCCTTGTCGGTCAGCACCTGGGAAACGCCGTCTCCGGAAGTCTCGATGCCGGTGATGGTCGTGCCGGTGTGGATTTCGCCGCCGCGCTCGACGAGCTTGGCGGCAAGCACCCGCGTAAACTTCGCCGGATCGCCGGTCTCGTCGGTCGGGCAATAGATGCCGCCCGCGATTTTTTCCTTCGCGGAGGCCAGCGACGGATCGAGCACGACGACGTCGTCGCGGTCGAGCACCCGGATCTCCTGTCCGTCGGATTCGAGCAGCTTCATATGCTCGACGCCCTTGTCGAGCGCCTGCTGGCTGCGGTGGAAATAGACGATGCCGCGATCGTTGCGGTCGTAGTCTATCTGTTCGTCGGCGATGACCTCGTGCAGGACCGATTGCGAATAGGCGGCAAGGCGATGCTTGAGCAGCGTGTTGCGCCTGGCCTTCTCGGCCGTGCATTCCATCAGGAACAGCCATGACCAACTATAGAGCCTGGGATCGGCCGAGAGCTTGAAGCGCAGCGCCTGGTCCTTCAGCACCAGCGATTTCAGCAGGATCATCGGCGCCTTGGGCGACGACCAGACGAAAGAATGTCCGGGCGCGATCATGCCGGCATTACCCCAGCTGGTCTCGGCGGCAACCTGTGCCTGGCGCTCGAGGATGACGACCTCGTGCCCGTCCTTCTGCAGCTGATAGGCGGTGGTGACGCCGACAACGCCGCCACCCAACACGATCACGCGCATGGCGCCTCCGGAGACCGCAAGTTGGGGCAGTTTAGAGTGTGGATTGCGGTCTGCAATGGCACACATACCGAGATGTCAGCGGGACAGCGCCCCCCTCGTGGGCGTGACGATCGCAAATGGCGCTTCGTCATTCTAGGGCGGAGCAAGGAGCGAAGCGACGCGCGCAGACCCTAGAATGACGAAGGATAGGCCCACATGACAGAGGGAGGCGCGAAGGATCACCACTCGGTGATTGCGGGGCTAGAGCGCCAACGCCTGATCCAGATCGGCAATCAAATCATCGCCATCCTCGATGCCCGCCGAAAGCCGCACCAGCGAATCGGAAATGCCATTTGCCGCGCGCTTCTCGGCGGGAATAGAGCCATGCGTCATCAGCGCCGGGTGCTCGATCAGGCTTTCGACGCCGCCGAGGCTTTCGGCGAGCGTGAAGAGCTGCGTGCGTTCGAGGAAGCGTTTTGTCCCCGCAAGGTCGCGGTCGAGGTCGACCGAGATCATGCCGCCGAAGGCATGCATCTGGCGCTTGGCGATCTCGTGCTGCGGATGGCTTGGCAGTCCGGGATAGATGACGCGGCGCACGTCCCTCCTGCCTTCCAGCCACTGGGCGATCTTCAGGCCATTCGCCGAATGGCGCTCCATCCTGAGCGCCAGGGTTTTTATGCCGCGCAGCGCGAGAAAACTGTCGAACGGACCGGAGATGGCGCCGACGGCGTTCTGCAGGAATTTCAGCCGGTCGGCCAAATCCTTGTTGTCGCCGACGATCGCCACGCCGCCGACCATGTCGGAATGGCCGTTCAAATATTTCGTCGTCGAATGGACGACGATGTCGATGCCGAGCTCCAGCGGCCGCTGGATGTAAGGGCTTGCAAAAGTGTTGTCGGCGACGGTGAGCAGGCCCTTGCGTTTGGCGAGCGCGGCAAGGCCTTCGAGGTCGACGACGCGCAGCAGCGGGTTGGTGGGCGTCTCGACCCAGAGCAGTTTTGTCTCGGGGCGGATCGCGGCTTCGACGGCGGCAAGATCGGTGAAGTCGGCGAAGCTGACCTGCAGGCCGGCCGAGCGCTTGCGCACCCGCTCCATCAGGCGGAACGAGCCGCCATAGATGTCGTCGGTGGCCACCACATGGGCGCCGGCATCGAACAGCTCGAGCACCGTGCCGATCGCGGCAAGGCCGGAAGCGAAGGCGAAGGCCGCGCTGCCGCTTTCGAGATCGGCGACGGCGCGCTCGAAGGCAAAGCGCGTCGGGTTCTGGCTGCGGGCGTATTCGAAACCCTTGTGCACGCCGGGCGACTGCTGGCCGTAGGTGGAGGTGGCGTAGATCGGGACCATCACCGCGCCGGTCGTCGGGTCGTGGCTCTGGCCGCCATGGATGGTGCGGGTGGAAAAGGCCAGGCGGTTCCTGCCCAATGGCGGTCTTGCTGTGGTCATTTTGCGCGGCGCCTCAGATGGTTGATCAGGTCGATACGGGTTATCAGGCCGATGAATTCTTCGCCATCGAAGACGATGGCGACCTCGTTGCGGTCGAAGACCGGCAGCAGCGCATCGAGCGTCTGGCTGGCCTGCAGCGTGTGCAGCGTGGAGGTCATGGCGGTGCGCACCGGCGCGTTGAAGCGGTCCCAGCGGCCGTCATAGGGGCCGTCGACCTTGGCCAGGATGTCGCTCTCGTCGACGATCCCGACCAGTCTGCCGTCGTCGAGCACCGGCAATTGCGAGACGTCGGAGCGGCGCATGCGGCCATAGGCGTTGAGCAGGCTCTCCTCAGGACCGACCCAGACGGTGTCGCCGGTGCGGTAGGTGCGCATGACGAGATCGCGCAGGTCGCCATGCTGCTCGCGCTCGGCGAGGCCCTGTTCGGCCAGCCAGAAATCGTCGAAGACCTTCGACAGATACTTGTTGCCGCTGTCGCAGACCAGGGTGACTACACGTTTCGGCGATGTCTGCTCGCGGCAATAGCGGAGCGCGGCGGACAGCAGCGTGCCCGAGGACGAGCCGGCCAATATGCCTTCCTTCGACAAAAGATCGCGCACCGCCAGCATGCTCTGCTTGTCGGGGATGGAATAGGCTTTCTTGACCAGCGACAGATCGGCATTGGGCGGCACGAAATCCTCGCCGATGCCTTCGACGGTCCAGCTGCCGGCCTCTTCCATCTTGCCGGTCTTGATCAGCGGCGCCAGCACCGAACCGACCGGATCGGCCAGCACCATCTCGGTCTTCGGCGAATGTTTGGCGAAATAGCGGCCGAGGCCGGTGAGCGTGCCGCCGGAGCCGACGCCGACCACCACCGCGTCGACATCACCATCGAGCTGGGTAAAGATTTCCGGACCGGTCGTGGTCTCGTGCGCCAGCGGATTGGCCGGGTTGGCGAACTGGTTGGCATAGAAGGCGCCGGGCAGCTCGGCGGCGATCTTCTCGGCCATGTCCTGGTAATATTCGGGATGACCCTTGCCGACGTCGGAGCGCGTCATGCGCACCTCGGCGCCCAAAGCGCGCAGATGCTGGATCTTTTCGCGCGACATCTTGTCGGGCACGACGAGGATGATGCGGTAGCCCTTGGGAATGCCGACCTGGGCGAGACCGAGCCCCGTGTTGCCGGCGGTGGCCTCGACGATTGTGCCGCCACGCTTCAACCTGCCATCCTTCTCGGCCGCGGCGATCATCGACAGCGCGATGCGGTCCTTGATCGAGCCGCCGGGATTCTGGCTTTCGAGCTTGATGAACAGCCGGCACTTGCCGGTGTCGAATTTGGTGAGCTCGACGACCGGCGTCTGGCCGATCAGGTCGAGCACCGAGGCGTAAGGCGGACGCAGCCGCGCCAAAGTGCTTTCCGCGCCGTCCGGCGCCGCTTTCCTGTGCACGCTCATCTCGGACCCTCCATGAAAGCAAGTTCGACGCGGGCGACCAGTCTTACGATCTTGCGCATGATGCCGGCCGGAATCCATTCCGGATTCGCGGATCACGCAGATGCGTCTTTTCCAGCCCTTTTCGCTTGGAAAGAAGATAGATCGTGCCAATCCGGCGGCGAGTGGGGGAATGGAATTTCGCGAGAGCAGTTAATCTCCCCCCCTCGAGGGGGGAGATGTCGCCAAAGGCGACAGAGGGGGTCGCCGCGCATGAAGCGCCAACGTCTTTCAGGTTAGGCCGAGTCCGGTCGGACGACCCCCCTCTGCCTGCCGGCCATCTCCCCCCTCAA
>NZ_LPWA01000141.1 GCF_001510895.1 Mesorhizobium loti
ATGCCCCTCGGCATTATGCGGAGCAAATCCCGCAGAAAACTCCCGGAAACCGGGCGCTCCAGACCGCCGACTCCGCATAACGACACGCTACGCATAATCGGTGTTATGTGGAGCTCCACATAAGGTGGAACTGGGGGCCGCCTGGCAGAAGACCGCCAAGGAAAGCGAGCGCGACTACCTCTCTGTCAAGCTGGACGATCCGAGCTTCCCGGCCCCGATCTACGCCACGCTGATCGAGGTGGACGGCCAGGAAGGCCTCCAGCTCATCTGGTCCCGCCCGAATCGCGACTGATCGGCCTGAAGCGGCCCCGTCAACCGGACGGGGCCGCTGAACCGTGTCGAGCGGCGGAGCCTAGCCGATAGCCGCGCATCCTTTTTGCGCGCAACAGCTGCATGAACAGCCCGACGGCCTCACCCTCGTCGTCGAACGAGTGCTGGATGCTGCGCCCGCGTGTTCCGATGCGTCCCCATCGCCGGACGAGGCAAATCTGGCCGAACAGGGTCCCCTCGATCGACAGCGCATAGAAGCGGGCCATGTTTCGGCCCGGGTCCCGGCGTTCGATGTAAAGACGATATTGCTGCGCGATCATGCCTGGCAGAATCGCTCACCCAGAATCTGTCGTCCAATGATACCTTTGAATCGCCAGACCCGGATCGATTCGTTTCGATGATGGATTGTCGCCGGGACGATCAGCAGTCCAATAAGTCTCTGACCGCCTTCGCTGGCGCGAGGAGATCTCTCCGACGCCGCGATCTAGCAGTGATCGACCGCGATTGCCATCACATGGGGCTCCGCCGTGTCCCGGACCCGCCGCTGGCGGTCATCGACTACGCGCTTCGCCGTGCGCCATTGCAACAGTGAAACCGTCACATCCCTGAAACGCTCGCGATGGCGGCTCGATGCCTCGGCCGAGGCGCCATTTTCGGCTCGTTATTCCCGCATTAGCTCGCCGTGGATCATGCCGCGCATTGTCCTGCTGCGTCATCGTCCTCGCCCTTTTGAAGCCCGCCGGGCCTCCCCACCGCCGGTTCGATGATGATGATCGCCTCTGGAGAATGTTTCTTGTTGTCGAGCGCGGCGGCTTCCACCGCCTTGCCGTGCTCTACCCTTTGCCAATGGCCCGCACGCGGCCGAGCGATGTCATGCGCATCGCAGGCCTGCGCGACATGCTGGTCCCTGACGCCATGGAGCTTCGCGATTTCGGTCATCGGTTTCGACCAGACCAGCCTATGAAGCTCGGCGCGCGTCATTCGCAGCATGTTTGTCCCTTCTCGTATCAAAGGTCGTAAACGCCTGGCTGCCGGCACGATAAAGGCTCCTGTGCGTATCCTGAAGTCATGCCGGGCACCTGTGTATCTTTTTTCTCATCCCGCAGGAAAGCATCCGATCCTAATTCGTGAAACGCAGGCATAACAAAATTTTGCCTGTGGTCATGAGGCCTTCGAGCGATACTGCTCGACCAGGCGTCGATAGCCAAATGGACCTGGCTTGCGTCTCCGCCGCGTCGATTTGCACTGTCGGATCAAGAGAGTGCGATACGCTGACGCGGCACCGAGCTTTCGGCATCCTCATTGCGCCGCCTCCTTCCGGTGAAATCTGTTCTCGCCAACAATCGACTTCATGTCTCCGCGGCGGAACCAGATGGCGCGCCCGCATCTGAGCGGCGGATTGCCTGCCGTGAAGACGATCTGCTCGTCGGCGCGCATGCGCATCACCTCGTGCGGCAGGATCAGCGGCCGGCGCGCGAGCTGCTTCGACCGCGTGCGCGATGAACCCGACATTTGCGACGAGCGGCTGAGCTGATCGACCTCCACAGTGGTGTCGCCGCAGCGCTTCGAGATGTAATCGGCGGTCTCGGGATCGTTGATCGCGGCGAAGCTGATCCACGATGCGCTCTCGAACCATTTCGAGGTTGCGTCGCGGCCGCCATAGGCCTCACGCATCTGGCCGATCGACTGGTAGAGCAAGGTCATCGTGATGCCGTATTTGCGGCCGGCGTCGCGGGCAGTTTCGAGAATGCGCAGGAAGCCGAGCCGGGCGACCTCGTCGAGCAGGAACAGCGTGCGCCCCTTCACCTCGCCCTTCTTGTTATAGATCGCATTCATCAGCGCGCCAATGATCACGCGCGCGAGCCCCGGATGGCTCTCCAGCACCTTCAGGTCGAGCGCGATGAAGATGTCGGTGTCGCCGGCGGCGAGCTCGTCGGTGGTGAAGCTGCAGCCGGAGACGAGCCCCGCATAATTCGGATAGGAAAGCCAATGCGTTTCCTTCACGGCGTTGGCGTAAACGCCGGAGAACGTCTCCGGCGTCATGTTCACGAACACCGCGACATTCTCCTTTACGAAATCCGATCCGGACTGCTCGTAGATCTTCGTCAGGCGCTCGCGTAGCTTCGGCTCGGGTTCGGAGAGATTGGCGCGGACCCGCCGCAGCGTCTGGTCCTTTCCTTCCGTGTGGCCCGACAAGCAGACGTCGGCAATCAGTGCTGTGAGCAGCTGCATCGCGGAAGCGCGAAAGAAGTCGTCGCGCGCCGAGGGCTGCCGCGGTGTATCGGTCATCACCCAGGTCGCGACCGCGACGATGTCCTCCTCCCTGGTTCCGCCAAAACGGCCGATCCAGTCGAGTGCGTTGAAGCCGGTCGCGGCATCGGATGGGTCGAGCACGATCACCTTGCGCCCGGCCCTGCGTCGATGGTCGATCACCATCGGCGCGACCTCCGATGACGGGTCGAGCACGACGAGCCCGCCGCCCCATTTGAGCGCCGACGGGATCGTCACGGAGGTGGTCTTGAAACCGCCGGAGCCGGCAAAGACGATACCATGCGAGGAGCCGAACGAGCCGTCGAAGCAGAGCAGCGGCGCGCGGCCGCTGCTGCCCCAGGTCTCGTGGCTATCGGCGCGGAAGGCGATGCCCGCTACTGAATCGCGATCGACGCGGCAGCGCTCGCCGATCACGATGCCGCCTGCCTCTGGAAACAACCGTCCGGCCGCCTCCATGCCCATCCAGTCGGTCTCGCCATGGATAGCGCGCTTTCCCCGGATGCGCCTTGGGGCGGCTGCCGCAAACGCGGCGTTGCCACTGATCGCCACGCGCAACGCGAACACGCCGCAGATCAGTGCAATCGTCGCGCCAGTCATCGTTGCGGGATCCGCGTAGGAGAGTGTCGTTTTCCCCGCGGGCACGCGATCGGCGAGCGCGAGCAGTCGGGTCGTCTCACGTGTCACCGCGATGGCCACGCTGCCGATAGCTCCGCCCACCACGCTCCAGCCCGCCACACGGATCGCAAGCGCGCCGGCGGCCGCGAAGAGGAAGATCACGCCGGTAAGGCCCGCGGCTACATAGGGGAGGGCCAGGCCGGCCCGACCCAGGATAAGCCGGGCGCCCTCGCTTTTCCCGAAATTGGCGAGCCAACCCTCGATGCCAGTCATGCCGATGCAGACCGCCAGCATCAGCGCTGCCGGCACCAGGGCGAGCAGCACTCTATTCATGGTCGCGCCCAAACGCTTCCGCCCCGAGCGAGGTGAGCCGCGACCGCTCGCCAGCGTCCTGCTCGAGGCGTCGCACCGCGTCGATCAGCAGGCCGAGCAGCAGCGCGCGTTTCTCATAGCGCAGGCCCGCCTTCACGATCAGCCCGCCGAGCTCGATCTTCTCGCGCGTGTCCTTCCTGCGGGCCTCCGCTGAACTCAGGCGGCGCATGCGCTCAAGTCTCGCTATCGCCGCTTTCAGCCGCGCCAGGCGCGAGCGCCGAGGACGCAGCAGCGCCGGCGCTCCGGGGCGCTGCGGCATTTCTCCTTCCGGTCGCTTTCCCACCACCCGAGCGAAACCGCCCGGCCAACTCCTCGAATGCCGACAACAGCGCCGCTTCCTCGATCTCGATCTCTCCGAGACCGGCTTTCAGGGCGACGCGGCCGATGCGTTCGGCCTCGCGCGTTTCGGCTGCTTTGAGCTGATCGTGCAGACGGGCGATCTCTTCCCTGATCTTCGATGACGGCTTCTTCATTCCGGTTGACCTCCCGTGCTCTGGTTCAGCTGGATCGAGAGCCAGCTTTCCCCCGCATGAAGGCCAAGGGCGACTAGTAAAAAAGCTAGTCGGCGGAGCCGACGCTGCCTGTGATTATCCCGGCCGTTCCGAAGGAGCGGCATCCAAGGGCGCAGTAATACGTCGCTGGCGCGACGTGTTGCTCTACCCCGCCCGGGATGGCCCGCTTCCGACGAACACCATGCTCGTATTCTGTCGGGAGCCGGCTCCACCGTGGCGATCACGCATTTCACGCCCCAGCTCATCGGACGCAGCTCAGGCCGCAGCGCCGTCCTGTCGGCCGCGTATCGTCACTGCGCCCGCATGGAGCACGAGGCCGAGGCGCGCATCGTCGATTATTCAAACAAGCGCGGTCTCGCCCATGAGGAGTTCCTGCTGCCGCCGGACGCACCGCAATGGGCGCGGGCGCTGATCGCCGACCGTTCGGCGGCGGGCGCGGCGGAAGCGTTCTGGAATGCGGTCGAGGCGGCCGAGAAGCGCGGGGACGCCCAGCTTGCCAAGGAGTTCATCATCGCCCTGCCGGTCGAGCTGACTCGCGACCAAAACATCGCCCTGATGCGCCAGTTCGTATTCGAGCAGGTCCTCTCGCGCGGGCAGGTCGCCGACTGGGTCTATCACGACGAGCCGGGCAATCCGCATGTGCATCTGATGACGACGCTACGGCCGCTGACCGAGAAGGGGTTCGGGGCAAAGAAGGTTGCGGTGACCGCCGAGGACGGCACGCCGAAGCGCACCAAGAACGGCAAGATCCAGTACCGTCTTTGGGCCGGTGAGAAAGCGGAGTTCCTGCAACAGCGTCGAGGATGGCTCGACTTGCAGAACCAGCATCTGGCGCTTGCCGGACTGGAGATCCGCGTCGACGGCCGCTCCTATGCCGAGCGCGGCATCGACCTGGTGCCCACCGCGCATATCGGCGCCGGCGCCAGGGCCATCCACCGCAAGGCACAGCGCGAGGGCTGGCCGGTTTCGCTGGAGCGCATCGAGATCTTCGAGGCGCAGCGCGTCACCAACCGCGAGCGCATCCTCGACCGGCCGGAGATCGTGCTCGACCTCTTGTCATCCGAGATGAGCGTCTTCGACGAACGTGATATCGCCAAGGTGCTGCATCGCTATGTCGACGATCCGGCGACCTTCCAGCATCTCATCGCGCGCATTCTGCAGAGCCCGGAACTGCTTCGGCTGGAGCGTCCGACCGTGGACTTCGAGACGGGCCGCAAAGTGCCCGCCCGTTACTCGACGCGCGCGCTGATCCGCATGGAAGCGCAGATGGCGAAGCGCGCCATCCGGTTGTCGAATCGTTCCTCGCATCGCGTGCGGGAAAAAGTGCTGGCGGAGGTCTATGCTCGCCACGAGAAGCTGTCGGGCGAGCAGCGTGCGGCGATCGAACACCTAACGAAGGCGGCCGCGCTCGCGGCGGTGGTCGGACGCGCCGGCGCCGGCAAGACCACGATGATGAAGGCCGCGCGGGAGGCATGGGAGGCGGCTGGTTATCGTGTGGTTGGCGCAGCACTTGCGGGCAAGGCGGCCGAAGGGCTGGAGAAGGAAGCCGGCATCGCGTCGCGCACACTGGCGTCGTGGGAACTGACCTGGGAGAACGAGCGGGGCGGCCTCGACGACAAAACCGTCTTCGTGCTGGACGAGGCCGGCATGGTCTCCTCGCGGCAGATGGCGCTGCTGGTCGAAGCTGTGACCAGGGCCGGCGCCAAGTTGGTCCTGGTCGGCGATCCCGATCAGCTGCAGCCGATCGAGGCGGGAGCCGCCTTCCGCGCCATCGTCGATCGCGTCGGCTACGCCGAACTCGGCATCATCTATCGCCAGCGCGAGGAATGGATGCGCCGGGCCTCGATCGATCTCGCGCGCGGTCAGGTCGCGGCTGCGATCGCGGCCTACGACAAGCAGGGCATGCTGCGATCGGAGTGGACCAAGGACGACGCGGTCCGCGCGCTCATCGACGACTGGAACCGCGACTACGTTTCGCAAAAGTCCTCGCTCATCCTCGCGCATCTGCGCCGCGACGTGCGCCTGTTGAACGAGCTCGCCCGCGAGAAGTTGGTCGAGCGCGGCGTTGTCGGCGACGGTTTCGCGTTCCGGACCGAAGACGGCAATCGCAAGTTCGACGTCGGCGACCGCATCGTGTTCCTGAGGAACGAGGGAGCGCTCAGCGTCAAGAACGGTATGCTGGCGACGGTGGTCGAGGCAGCAAAGGGCCGTATCGTCGCAGAGGTCGGGGAGAGCGAGGGGCGCCGCCGGGTCGTGGTCGAAGAGCGATTTTATCGCAATGTCGACCATGGCTATGCCACGACGGTTCACAAGGCCCAGGGCGCGACAGTCGATGACGTCAAGGTGCTCGCCTCCCGCTCGTTGGACCGTCACCTGACCTATGTCGCGCTGACCCGCCATCGCGACGCGGCCCAGCTCTATGTCGGGCTGAACGAGTTCTCCAATCGCGGCGGCGTCCTCGTCGATCACGGTGTCGCGCCCTTCGAAAACAATCCGAAGAACCGCGACAGCTATTTCGTAACGCTCGATATTGGCGAGGGGCGGCAGAACACGATCTGGGGTGTGGATCTCGAGCGCGCGATGAAAGAAGCGGCGCCGCAGATCGGCGACCGGATCGGCCTCGAACACCAGGCTTCGAAGACGATCAAGCTCCCCGACGGCAAAGAGGTCGAGCGTCATTCGTGGAAGCTGGTCGACATCAAGGCGCTCGCGCTGTCGCGTCTGTCGGAGCGCCTGTCGCGCGACGGTTCGAAGGAAACTACGCTCGATTACCAAAACGCATCGAGCTACCGGCCAGCGCTGCGTTTTGCCCAGGCGCGCGGTCTCAACATCGCCCGGGTCGCCCGCACGCTGGTGCGTGACCGTCTCGACTGGACGATCCGTCAGAAACAGAAGCTGGCCGATCTTGCGCAGCGGCTGCGCGCCTTCGGCGAACGCCTCGGTCTCTTAGATATCCGTCAATCTCCAACCCCGAAGGAGGCAAAGCCGATGGTCGCGGGCATCAAGCAGTTCGCGAAATCCATGCCCGAAATGGTCGAGGAAAAGCTCCAGGCCGATCCAACCGTGGCAAAGCAGTGGGACGAGGTTTCGACGCGCTTCCGCTATGTCTTCGTCGATCCCGAGACAGCCTTCCGCGCCATGAATTTCGACGCGGTGCTGTCGAACAGCGCGGCTGCGAAGACGACGCTGGACAGGCTGGTGAGCGAACCGGAGTCGATCGGTCCGCTGAAGGGCAGAACCGGACTGCTTGCCGGGCGTCGGAACGAGAGGAGCGGCGCGTCGCCGAGACCAATGTGCCGGCATTGCGCCGCGACATCGAGCACTATCTGGCGCTGCGCCAATCGGTGGGTGAGAGGATCGCTGCAGAGGAACAGGCACTGCGCCGCCGCGCGTCGATTGACATTCCGGTTCTGTCGCCCGAGGCCTATCGGGTGCTCGAGCGGGTACGCGATGCAATCGACCGCAACGACCTGCCGGCGGCGCTCGGCTATTCCGTCAGCAACCGCGAGATCAAGGCGGAGATCGACGGGTTCAACAAGGCGGTGGCCGAGCGCTTCGGTCAACGCCGGCTGCTGGTCAACGAGGCGCGCACGCCGTCCGGCAAGCAGTTCGAGCGGGCGGCCGAGGGCATGGCACTGAGCGACCGGCAGAAGCTTGCCGAGGCCTGGCCGGTGATGCGCGCCGCGCAGCAGCTTGCCGCCCATGAACGCACGAAGGAGGCACTGAAGCAGACCGAGGATCTGCGCCTGTCGCAGCGCCAGAGCCCGGCGCTGAAGCAGTGAACCGGCGCGCCGCGATCCGGATTGCGGGCGCGATAGCGGGCTTTGCTGCAATCGCCGTGGCGGCCTGGCTGGGCGGCTACCGCATCAACACCACGCCGAGCTATCCGCTCGGTCTGTGGCGCATCGAGGCGCTCGACCGGCCGGTCGCGGTCGGCGATCTTGTGTTTATCTGCCCGCCGCTGACGCCGGCGTTCGAGCTGGCCTTCGTGCGCGGCTATATCCGCCGCGGACTGTGTCCGGGCCGCTTGAGTCCGCTCATAAAAACGGTAGTGGCGAGCGAAGGTCAATCGGTCGAGATAGGCGATCATGTTTCGGTCGAAGGGCGTCCGCTTGCCCATTCCAAAGTTCATCGCGTCGACGCGGAGGGCAGGGCGCTTGTCCCCTGGCGTGGAGGAACCGTTGCGCCCGGATATGTCTTCCTCCATTCCAATTTCGCCGGCTCCTTTGACTCGCGATATTTCGGACCAATCCCCGCCGCCGGGCTGCTCGGCCGCGCCGTCCCCGTCCTCACGTTCACGCCGTGACGGACTCCGTTCCTGTGCACTGATCGGGCTCGCCGCCGTAGCCGGCGATGTCGGATGGAGCGGATACGTTCTCGCTCTTCCGATCGCGTCGCCTTTCCGGCCTTGTGGGCACTGGCGCCGTCGCGCCTTGTCGCCGCCGCCGTCTCGGCGGCGTATTTTTTGGCGGCCTCGCGCGGCCTGCCGCAAGGCGTCGCCAACTTCTACGGCGCCGATCCGTTGCCGGGTATCGCGCTCTGGCTCGCCGCCTCCATCGCCTTCGTCGCGGTCCATGCAGCGTGCTGGACAGGACAACCGGGAGGGAGGAGGGCGGTGCGCTATTTTGTGGCGGCGGCTCTGATGGGGCTGCCGCCTCTCGGCATCGTCGGCTGGGCGCATCCGCTCACCGCTGCCGGCGCGCTGTTTCCAGGATGGGGATGGTGGGGGGCGGCGGCGGCTGCAGCCGGCCTCATCGCCATGACGACGAAGTGGTGGCCGGCTGCAGCAGCGGCCATGGCTGGCTTCTGGCTCGGGTCCGCCGCAACGTGGACATCTCCATCCCTAGCGGAAGGATGGGTGGGCGTCGACCTGGAACTGGGGCAAAGCCTCGGCCGCGATGGCTCGCTCCAGCGACAATACGAATTGCTCGACGCCGTGAGACGGAAGGCGGGCGAGGGCGCCCGTGTCGTCGTCCTTCCCGAAAGCGCGCTCGGCTTCTGGACGCCGACGGTGGAACGGCCCTGGCGCGGCGAACTGCGCGGCACTTCCGCCACCGTAGTCGCCGGCGCGGCCGTCGTCGGCCATGACGGCTACGACAATGTGATGGTCACGGTGTCGGGCGAGGGCGCGGCAGTTCTCTACCGCGAGCGCATGCCGGTTCCAGTATCGATGTGGCAGCCATGGCGTGGCTGGTTCGGAGAGACGGGTGGCGCCAGGGCGGATTTCTTCGCCAACCCGGCGGTCGAGCTCAGTGGGAAAAAGATCGCGCCGCTGATCTGCTACGAGCAGCTCGTTCTCTGGCCGCCGCTCCAGTCCGCGCTGCATGCGCCGGACCTTATCGTTGCCATCGGCAACGGCTGGTGGACGAAGGGTACATCGATCGTCGCCACTCAGCGGGCGAGCACGGAGGCCTGGGCGCGGCTGTTCGGCTTCCGCTCGTCACGTCCTTCAATCGCTGAGGTAGGAGCTGTCGGATGATCGACGTAGCGTTGCTCCAGAAATGCGCGGACCCGGCCCTGAAGCCGGCGATTGTCGAGCGCTTCATTGCCGTCGCGGGATCGCCCGATCCGCTTACGGTCACCGTGCGGTCTGGCGACCGTTTCGTGCTGGTGCCGAAACCGGCCTCCGCGGACGACGCTCTTGCCCTCATGCGCCAGTATGTCGGCAAGGCGGTGGTGCGTGTCGGGATAACCCAGTATCCGGCGGGGTTCGGAATCAAGGATCCTTCCGAGCTGAAGCCGGACCTGGTCGACGCCTGCGAAAACATCCGCATGGGCACCGCCCTGTTCGACAAGGTCTACCGCATCGTCACCAAATGGTACGGCAACGCCGTCGACGAGGCGTTCGACGACGCGGTCTATGCGTGGAAGAGCGGGTATTTCGAGGGGAAGATGGTGTTCTCTGAACCCGATCCTGGTGACGTGAAACTCGCCGAGCCGGCCGTGGAAGAAAAGATTGAACAGGGTGGATCATCCGAGACGCCGGCGCAGGCAGATGCGGAACTGAAGGATCCAAATCTGGCAGGCATTCGCATCGATCTTTCCGGGATCGGCGGTGGCCAACCTTGACGCCGGAATGCCAAAACTGTGGTCCCTTCAAAATTGACGCCGCTGCCGGTCAAAGCTGGGCACGCGGGTTCTTCCATCACCTTATTCTGCTACACGCGCTTGGTCGGACGACTTGAAAGCCTCCCGGATGGTGTTCTCCATTCCGTCAATTGCCTCGCCTTTTGCCAGTGGATTGCGATGTAGCACGACATTGGACGAGTCGATGTCGCCGAAGCCATCCGCGACGGTTAGTTCGCGGCAGTCGATGGGAATGTTGCTGCGCGAGATCGGCGCGATCGCCAAGCCTGAGGTGACCGCCAGCTCCAGTCCGCCAGCGGTGTCGCTGGTATAGGCCACGCGGTAATCGAAGCCGCGTCGCTCTAGTGATTTTATAGCAAAGTCGCGGCACCAGCCGTCGCGATTGTAAAGCGCGATCGGGAGCGGCCGTTCCTCGTGCAGGTGGTGCAACGCCGATGTCACCCAAACCGTCGGGTCATGCTTCAGGACCTCGCCATTGGAAAAGCTCTCCCATTCGAACACCACTGCAAGGTCGAGTTCGCCGGCTGCTAATGCCTTCATCTGCGAGGCTGCATGAGCATAACGGACAGTGACCTCTATGCGCGGGTGTCGCTTTGCAAATTGGCCAAGCGCCCGCGACAAAATCGAGCGGCCATATTCGGCGGGTATGCCGATCCGCACCACTCCGCCAAGAGGAGGGGCAGTGATCGAGGATGCAGTCTGGTCGAGCAGAGACACAATCCGACGGGCGTTAGCGATGAGGTCGCCGCCGCGCCGCGTTAGCACGACCCCGCGTGGGCCGCGCTCAAAGAGGCTGGCACCGATCATGCCTTCTAACTTCTTTATTTGCATGGACACAGCAGACTGGGTACGTCCGCCCTTTTCCGCAGCCTTGGTGAAATTACCTGTTTCGGCAACAGCTACGAAGGTTCTCAGCAGATCGCTATCCAGGATCGGTTTTAGCGCACCTGTCATCAGCACTTCTCATAGCCGGCATCATTCCAATTCATTTGCAATATACCATTTCCGGTGGGATAGGTAGCTCTCCCATTGGAAATGCAGCTGTTATTTCAGCTTGCCGGACCAATCTAAAGTCCTCACTCATGCCCGCTGCTGCAAACGGCAGCGGGCTCTTTTCGCTGGATCGACCATGCAGAACCGGTCGCCGCTTGGTATTTTGAGCCTTTGTCTGGGAGTGTTGGTTTTTTCGTTGCAGGATCCGCTGGTGAAGGCGGTGTCGAGCATCTATCCGGTGACGCAAGTGATGGCGATCCGCGCGGTCGTCGCGATGCCGATACTGATCATTGTCGTGCAAGCCGATGTCGGTTTAAAGGCCCTGCGGTCGAAGCGCACCGGCATGCTGACACTGCGTGCTTTCGTCCAGTTCTCTTCCTATACGCTCTATTATCTTGCGATCGCGGCTTTGCCTCTTGCCGATGCGGCAGCACTCTATTTTATGGCGCCACTGTTCATCATGGTGATGGCCGGCCCTTATCTGGGCGAGCGCGTATCGGGCCGAACGCTGGCGACGGTGTTGATCGGCTTGGTCGGAGTCATCGTGATGCTGCGACCGAGTACTGGATTGTTCGATTGGGCAGCGTTGCTTTCGCTGGGTTCGGCATTCCTTTACGGCTTCTCACAATTGATGGCACGTCGGATCGGGGATACCGAGTCCGCGACCGTCATGGCTTTCTACCAGAACGGAGCCTATCTCTTCGGTGCGGTCGTTGCCGCCTCTGCCTTTCATCTTGCCGGCCTCTCCCACGCGGGTCACCCGAGCCTCGAGTTTCTTGTGCGGCCTTGGATACGGCCGGCGTTATCCGATCTCCTGCTTATGGCGGCCTGCGGCGTCGTCGCCTCTGCAGGGATGATCCTTTTATCCCAGGCGTATCGGCTGGCACCTGCCAACCGCATTGCAACCTTTGAATACACCGGCATCATTTGGACGCCGCTATGGGGCTTTCTGTTCTTTGTAGAAGTACCTCGCGAAACAACAGTGTTTGGCGCCGTGCTGATTATCGGCACGGGCCTGCTTGCGTTCAACGGTGAGCGGCGTGGCGCGAAACGTATTCGTCCCGTTGCCAAGGATGGCACGAACGAGGTCCATGACGCGCGTCAAACCTTGTGGGAAAACGCCCCAGGATCCCACGTTCGATGCGGCGTCGGATGCGATTGACAACTTATCGCTCAATTCAAGTCCGACAAGACTCGCAGTCGGCAGCAGCTCATCCTCTGGCTGGCGCTTCAGTCCGCACTGCATCCGCCGGACGTCATTGTGTCATTGTTGCCGTCGGCAATGGCTGGTGGACGAAGGGGACGTCGATCATCGCCATCCAGAAGGCGAGCGCCGACGCCTGGTCGCGGCTCTTCGCCATTCCGCGCGTGACGGCTTTTAACCTGAGCAAGGACGTTTGAATGATCGATGCGGCCCTGATCCAGAATTGCTGGGATCCCGCCCTGAACCCCTGAACCGACGACGTCGAACGCTTCATCGTCGAGATCGGCACACCCGATCCGCTGGCGGTCACCGTCCGGTCGGCTGACCGCCTCGTGCTGGTTCCGAAACCGGCATCGCCGGACGATGCGATGACGCTCAAACGCCAGTATGTCGGCAAGGCTGTGGTCCGCGTCGGGATCACCCAGTATCCGGCATCCGGCGGGCTTCGAGATCTCAGATCGATCCGTCCGAGCTGAAGCCCGAACTGCTCGACGTCTCCGAAAACAATCCGTATGGGCACGGCGCTGCTCGCCAAGGTCTACCGGATCGTCACGAAATGGCACGGGAATGCCGTCGACGAGGCATTCGACGACGCGATCTATGCCTGGAACACGGGGTACTTCGACGGGAAGGCGATTTTTGCAAAGTCTGATCCGGGCGACGTGAAAGTCGCCAGATCGCCGGATCATTGGCGGGAGGGAAGGGCGGAGCGGTGTCAGAATCAGGTTGTCCGCCACCGATGAAGCGAGCGCTAAAGATCCCAACCAAGCGGGGATACGCATCAATCTTTCCGGCACCGGCAGCATCTGGGCAGACGAAGAATATGAAGGCGGTTCCGACAGACACGTTTCGATACAGATCACCCGCTTGGATATCCGGGCGAGTAAGCACGCCACTCATACAAAAAATCTCCCGAACAACCTTGAATAGGGCGGCCTGTGGCCTGCCGCACAAAGGCCACCAGACGCGGAACGAGCTAGAGCATCGCGCTTTTAATCGGACGCATATCCAGCTGCTTTGAGGTAGTTGCGGCATTCGTCCGGATTGAACAATCTGCAGATGTCTCCGAGTGCGGTTACGAGGGTGTCGAAGGTTCGCGCGTTGGCGGCTCTGAGATGGGCCTTGAGTTTGGCGAAGGCCATCTCGATCGGGTTCAGGTCGGGGCTATAGGCGGGTAGGAACAGGAACCAGGCGCCGACCTTCTTGAGACATTCGGCTGCGCTGGCGCTCTTGTGGACGGCAAGATTGTCGAGGATGACGATGTCGCCTGGCCTGAGCGTCGGCGCGAGCTGAGTTTGGACATAGGTATCGAACGCGACCCTGTTCATAGGTCGGTCGATGATGAAGGGCGCAGTCAGCCCGTCGCAGCGCAAGCCGGCGATGAAGGTCTGTGTTCCCCATTTGCCGAACGGCGCCTGGGCTCTGAGCCTTTGGCCGCAGGGGGCGCGGCCGCGCAGCCGCGTCATTTTGGTGTTGACTGATGTCTCGTCGATGAAGACCAAACGATGCGGCTGGCGACGCATCCTCGGCTGACGCCGACCGATCCAGGCTTGCCGGGCTTTACGGACGTGCTCGCGTGCGCGTTCCGATGCCATCAGCGCTTTTTTTATATGTGAAGCCGGCCTGAAGCAGGAAGCGCGACAACGATGAAGGCAGCGCCTTCACGCCCCGCTCGGCCGCAAGCCGCGCCGCCAGCTCGGGCATGGTGATGTCCCCGCGCTCGTCCACAAGGCCGACCAGGAATGCACGATGGGGGGCCAGTTTGCCTCTCCCAGGCGGCCGACCTTGCCTGGCCGGCAGCGATGAGCCGAACCGCTTCGAGCGCTCCAACAGCTTCACCGCAAAGCTGTCGCTTACTCCGAACTGCCGCGCCGCCCCACGACGCGAGCCACCCGCCGCCACAAACGCCACAACGCGATCCCGCAGATCCGATGAATAGCTCTTGCCCATGATCCACCTCCGACAAAGATGAATCACAAAATCCACCAAACCGGAATCCCTTCGATTCCGATTTCATGCGCGATGCTTTAGCGTGTAGATAACTCAATTCGATAGCATCGATACCAATGCCTCGCAGACTGGCCCCTGTGATATGCCGTCGATAAAAATCTCGGCAGTGATAAGCCGTCTTTTTGGATCGAATTGAGACGGGGCTGTTGCTTCAAGGCTTATCTCACCATGATTGTTTGGCTTGAGCGTTATGCTTGCTACCCTACCGTCCGATGTCCAACCAAACGAAGTCACCAAGCGCGCCCCGTACTCGGCAGCGCGACCAAGATTGTTGCGGATTTTCAGCGTGAAGACTGTCTTCGCGTTCGGCTTTGTATCCGACACGTAGGGGAGCATGCGCACCCAAAATAGGTCAATGAAATGGTCGGCAGGAGCATCCACCGTTTCGACGAAGGCAGCTTCAGCACTTTTAACATAGTTGGTGTAGACGGAGCGTGTCTTTGCATCCAACGGGACCAAGTTGCCATGGCCTGGGCAAAGTAGCTCAGCGTCGGTTTTCTGAACCACGCTAAGGCACTGTTGAAACATACCTAGTTGGAAGCTATTGCGCAAAACCGTGCTTTGGACCGAAATCTCTTGGTTGGTACCTTCCGGTCCCGGACTGAAGGGCAGCATGTTGTCGCCGCCAAACGCAATGCGCTTTCCGTCAATATTGCCTACGATAAAGGCATGATACTCCGTATGGCCCGGGGCAAAGTAAATCTCGAACTCGTACCCTCTCCAGTAAAAGACTTCTCCGTCACTAAGGGTCCGCTGTACCTTGATCGGCTTTTGAAAGCAACACGGGGTACTCGCCCACGCAGCAGGATCGGAAATGACCTCGGCGACGCAGTCGAGAGCCCAGCATTCGGTGCCGAAGTGTCGCTGCAGAAACGGTATTCCGCTGACGTGGTCGTCGTGAATGTGCGTCGGCACCACCAGCTCAACGTGCCTCACTCCATAGTCTTCACGGAGCTGGTCGAGATGGTGCTCAACGAATCTTAGTGCCTGTATGCTATCGTGTTCGGGACCCCAATGCACATGGCCGAGAGAAGCGAACCCGTAGTCAACCAGCATGGCGTGCCCGTTTCCACTGAGTACGACGTAAAAATTCGAACTGGTGTAAGGTCCTGCCCACAACAGGTGATCACTAATTCGCTCGAGTTTGCTCTCACGAATAGTCGCCGTATCTGGAAACGGATTGTTGCGGCCAGCAGTATGCAGCTTGCCGACGCCAGCGAGTATTTCGAGTCGCTTTTCAAGGCGCCCGATATCCTCGTTCACCGTATCGATTGGGGCTCCGTGGGATGGAAAGGCAGCCGCCACATTCTCCTTTTTCAATGCCAGAATCGACTGCATGGTGAACTCGATGCCAAGTAAGTCGCCATAGCTGTATTCCATGGCATGAAGTTGATAGATTTTCCCCCCGCGTGTCATAAGGTCCCCGATGAAAGCAATCTTTCGCCCATCGACGTTCGTGACCAGACTCACCATGCCGTAGCTGTGGCCCTTGGCGGGCAGCACGTGAAAGTCGAATTCCTTCCAGGAGAAAACCTCGTAATCTTCGAGGACTGCGTCCACAGCCAAGTTCTCAGCAAGCGAGAAAAAGGCATTGCTGTTGTTATAGTTGTCGAAGACTCGGCGAGACTGCCAATACGCCTCCACGTTATCGAATAGATGACGCTCGTATTCAGGAACGGCGACTTTTGCACCCGTCTTTTTAATGGTCGGTGTCCCCCAGCACTGGTCCCTGTGATGGTGTGTATGCAGAACCCAGGCAACGTGTTCAATTCCGATCGCCTGCAAATGCTGCAAAACGGCACCGGATCCAGTATCGATCAGGAGGCATTCCTTTCCACTCTTCAAAATATAAACAGTACAAGTATCATCGAATGCCCAAAGGTGTTCGGAGAGTTGTTTAAGAGGCATTTCGGTTCCTTCCATAAGAGGAGCCCGCCCGCACAGGTGCCTCGTTTATGATGCTATTAAAAAAGCGATCGGCAACACAAAGGACAGGTTGCCGCCCTAGTCGTCAAAAGTCTCTTTATTTCGACATTCCAAACTGCATGGCGGAAAATAGATAAACATCCCGACTCCCGTTCGAGGACTCGTCTATTTCGTTGACATCACAATTTCCGCCCTCAGCCTGAACATCGGCACGTCTGCTCAAGGTCGTTCTTCAGGACGGATGTTTGCTCCACACGATGAAATTGCTCCACCAGGGTTCGAAACCACCAGAGATTCCCACCTCCGCCGGGATTTTTATCTGACGCGCACCAGCTGTTCCTCTTATCTGCTGGATGGAATCGGTGTGCATCCACCATCGAGTGCGACCGCAACCAATATTGCCACCGCTCGGCGAAACAGGATTTGGTCCATCGATGCTGATATCAGTCTTGTAGAAGTCCAGACCTTCGCCGCACTTTACGCCCGCGAAGCTGAACCCTTCAAGATGAAACACGTGGAAGAGACCAAATCCATCGTAGAAGTTCTCAAACTGTATATCGCGCCATGTCAGACCGGCAGCCTCATATACTTTACGGGCCGTGGTTGCCGATCTCTCTTCGGCCTCTTCAAGTGTTTCGATTGCCCCATGCGGTTGCAGCTCGTAGCAGTCGTCGCCGTCTATGGTCGCTGATCCTGCGTGGCCGAGAACATAGACTGGTTTCTGCCGCAAATCCCTCGCGCGCTCACTCGTGGTGACAACGTAGGCGGCCGCAGTGTGAATGGGTAGATCATTATCGAGTACGTTGGCTGGTTTGGCGATCCATCTTTCGTTGTTGTAGTCCTCTTCAGTAAGTTCGAATGGACGGTGTTGAGCCCAGAAGCCCTCGGGAAATAATAGGCCGTTCTTTCGTGAATTCACAACAAACGGTGCCATCATTTCGTGGGTCTTACCGTATTTATACATGTACCGCTGAAACTGGGTCGCAACCGGGTAGCAACCCGGGCCAGCCAGAGAATCGATGTATTTTTTCTGGAACGACCCGGAAACCGTTGGTTCTGCATTTACGCCGCCGTGGTAGTAACGGCCTTCGAAATTGTGCCAGCCTTTGACGGCGAGGCACGTCGTAGCACGACCTTGACCAACGGCTTCGATCGCGGCTGTCAGAGCCATTGTCATGCACTCGTGGGCGATTATTACTGTTTTCACGTTTGTCAGTTCCGGAATGTTCTTCAAAAGCCATTCCGGGCTCAGTTGAGCAATACCGTCCAGCCGATTCTCGGTCTGCTTGAACCGCCTGAGAAAGCTCTCGGGCAGCGGCTTGCTTTCGGGCCAGAGCGAGCCTGTCGACGTGCTGGGGACGAGCACCATGCCATCGACGTCGGAGGCTTTCACCCCCGCTTCTGCGATTGCCATGCGAATGGCCAAAATGGCCCAAGCACCGACACTGGTATCGGCACTTCCCTCCCATCGCCGCAATGTCGGACTTTGACCGACTCCCACGCAAGCCACTTTGCCCCTATGCGGCCAGATTCCCAGACCTTCTTCTGTGCGGTACAACGGCGCCGCGGATTTAACTTGCATCTGACTGTTCTCCCAAAATCGCTTCAATTCTGTGCAGCGCACACGATCTCATTTAATGACCCGCCACTCGGGCACTTTCTGCCCTGTCGCGAGTGTGGTCTCGAAAATGAGTTCGACCGGTGCATCAAGCGGAACTTTATCGACTGGGGTTCCGGGTAGATGGGAGATCATGTTCACTCCAGGTGCCGCCGTGATGGCGATGAGCGCTGCATTGTAGGGTTGATCTGGCTGAAGCGCTGCGATTGGGGTGTCGTGGATAACGGCATAGCTGTAAATAGTTCCGCTCCCGTCGACTTGGCGCCACTCAATCGTGTCGGCGCGCCTGCATTTGTCGCATCGTATTTTTGGGGGGTGCTGAAATCTGTCGCATTTGGTGCAATACTGAAGAACCAATCGTTCTTCGTTGCACGCTTCCCAGAAGGGTCTGTCATAATCCTCGGGAATCGGTGACTGCTTTGGCATCGTTAGTATTCTCCTCGAAGTTCGTTAGGTCGGGGCTCTCGCTAGGGCGGCTGCGATAGGGTTGGCTGCCGCACCACCAGCTATCTCAGCCCTCATTTCGGATCGGCGCGAGAACGGCATAAGCCAAACGTTCCATCAGCAGAGTGGCATCCCGCGGCGCGTTGAAGCTCACATCCAATATCTGTTTGTTGATACTAACAGCGAGCGAGGGGTGACGCGCTAATTCGTGCGCAATGGACTTCGCCAGATCTACGTGTTCGCCGGGAGCAGATACTTCAGTGACAATTCCCCAGTTTTCAGCTTGACGGACATCGATCCGCCTGCCGCGCAGTATGAGATCACGGGCACGCCCGGCACCTACCACGCGAACCATGCGGCTTACGCCTCCTGCGGATGCCAAGATGCCGAGTCCGACTTCCGGCAGCCCGAAGACGGCCGAAGGATCGGCGACTCTGATGTCGGCGGCCAAGGCCAGTTCTAACCCACCGCCTAGACAGTATCCGGCTATCGCGGCGACGGTCGGCTGCCGCAGGTCGGCGAGCATCTCGTAGACGGCGCCCGAGTTCCGATAGTAGTCGGCGACGGAGTGCGCCGTCATTTCCCGCAATTCTGTGATGTCAGCCCCTGCCGAAAACGCACCCTCGCCTCCCGTAATCACCACCGCGAGGCTCGTTTTCACCGCATCACTGCGCAGCACTCGAGCTAGCTCGGTCTCCATGTGGATGGATAGGGCGTTGCGCTTCCAATTCCGGCGCAGATAGATCACCGCTACATCCCCGTCGCGGATAACCTCGACAGTACCGGGTCCTTGCGACATGATGGACACTTCCCTCTCGTGCTATGCTTATTAGCAGTCAGACTCATTACCAGACCCACGGAGCACGATGCGTGCATCGAGAGCGATAGCTCCTTTGGGTGTGACGAGTAACGGATTGACCTCCAACTCGTTGATTTCCGGCTGCAAAACCGCGACCTGTGTAATAGCCGCGATCGCAGCGCCGGCGGCATTCAGATCGACCGCGGGCTTGCCGCGAACTCCGCGGAGCAATGCGGAGGCACGTAACCCTTCAAGCAGGTTACGGGCGGAATCGGCGTCAAGCGGAGCTAGTGCGAATGCCACGTCGGCGAGAACCTCTGTATAGATACCGCCCAGTCCCACCATCGCAACCGGTCCGAAACGCGGGTCCCGCTGTACCCCAACGATAATTTCAATCCCCTCGCGAAGATCTGCCATTGCTTCGACGGAAAACGATGGCGGAGAAAGCGAGTCAGTCATCCGTGACAAAGCTTGAGTAAGCTCACCGTCGGTCGAGAGACCAAGTGCGACTCCTCCCAAATCCGACTTGTGAAGGAGGCCCATGGCCTTGAGTACCACTGGATATCCGATGGCCGCTGCAGCTTTTTTGGCTTCGGCTGCGTCCTGCACCAGCCTCGATTCTGGGAATGTGAGTCCTGCTCCCCGAAGCAGTTCGCGTGCATGCCAATAATCAGCCGACTCGATGGGATTTGCTGACATCGTCGGCAAAGAGGGCAAGCGGCGCCGGGCAGAAGTACGGTCGAGAAGAGATAGGGTGGTAGCAGCGTCGTCCACGGCAAGGAACAAAGGCACTCCTGCAGATTCCATTATCTTGGACGCGTTGCTGTTCGGTCTCATCGTATGCATCAAAACCGGTTTGCCGTACTTCCGGATGATGCGAGCCATTGATGTAGCCGCTTCAATCTCAGCACGGCCTAGCTGCTCCCCATACTCTTCGTATCCTCCGAAAAACCCAGTTATAAGTGCCGAATCGATCTCCGGACTTGCGAGCACTGCTTCCAAGACGGGCACGAATGCAGCGACGCCCTCTTCCCCTGAGCCTATCAAATCAACCGGATTCGTGACGCCTGCCGACGGTGGAAGGATCGTACGAAGCGTGTCGCTAACATCGTCAGCAAATTTCGGAACCGACAAGCCCGCGGACTCAACGACGTCAGATGCCATTCCAGCGCTTCCGCCGCCGTCTGCGATTACACCAACTCGGTGCACAGCTCGCGGACCGAAGCTGAGAAGCGTCGCTGCAGCGTCCGCCAACTGTCGGGGACTTGCAGCCCGATAGATACCCGCAGCGCGACACGCCGCATCCACGACTAAGCTGCCAGAAGTCAAGGATCCTGTATGCGATTGAGCACCGCGAATGGATGCCTCGCTGCCCCCCACCGCCAGCAACAACACGGGCTTACCAGCCTCTGCCGCAGCAGTGGCAGCGTCGACGAACGAGCGACCGTCAACAAAATCCTCGCAGAACAGTGCGATAAGGTCGGTATCGGGATGGTCTACGCAGGCACCGATGACATCTGCAGCGTTTAAGTCCGCCTGGTTGCCCAACGATACGAACCTTGAGAATCCATGACCGCGCGCCTTCAGCAGGCCACTCATCTCGAGTGCCATGTTGCCGCTCTGGGAAATGAGAGCGATCCGTCCGGGCGGTAACGGATTCGATGTGAGTGTAAGCGAGGTACTCGTGTCGAGCACGCCCAAGCAGTTGGGTCCCAGAAGGACAGCGCCGGCAGAGCGCACCCGTCGCACGATACGCTCTTGGACCGCTCTCCCGTCCATACCGAGCTCGGCGAAGCCCGCCGTTACACCAATTATCGCTCGAGCCCCAGCGGCTAGTGAGTCCTCGATAGCGGCTTCGAAGCCCCTGGCGGGCACC
The DNA here is from genome assembly GCF_001510895.1 of Mesorhizobium loti. GTDB lineage: Bacteria > Pseudomonadota > Alphaproteobacteria > Rhizobiales > Rhizobiaceae > Mesorhizobium > Mesorhizobium loti_A. The sequence continues at coordinate 20,998 of NZ_LPWA01000141.1, forward strand.
GTGACAACGACGAGATCAACCGGACCATCGAGCTCGGCAAGGCTTTTCAGAGCCGGCTGACCTAATATCGTTTCTCCATTGCGGTTGATTAAGTGGACTTTGCGAGAGTCGCTCATCCGCAAGGCTTGGGCGCTTATCCAATTTCCCCATTTGGTCGCGTCACTGCTCGCCCCTAGGATTGCGACGGAGTCGGGTGCGAAGAGAGGGGTCAAATCACGTCCGACCCCGCGGTTCGAAGAGATCTTTGAGGACCTGTCAAGCATATGCGGCTCCGTCCCGCAGAAAGCGCATCGCCGTAGCGTGGAAAAGAAATGCGATGAAGCATCGCCAAGATGAACGGGTTAAGCCCCCCTTGTCCCTCGGCGGTTCAACGGGCTGATTGCGCCAATTCTGTTCCTCGAAGTGCATTTCCCCTCCCTGGAATCCCCCTCGATACGCCAGTCCCTGGCGGAACCGCTCCGGACTAACATCGGGTCTCATTCGTAATTTCGTGAGACTACGAAATTTGGCCCACTTTTACACTGCATTAGATTTGATGCAGACCATAAGTAGAGGCTATGGACTGCGGCGATGGCTCGCCTCGACCAAAGCTTCGTGCTCGGCGAGCGCGGAGGCAGTCGAATGGCAGATCTGCCTTTGTACGTGCTGCATCGACCTAAAGCGGGTTGGTCCGGCGCGATGCTGAGTCCACTGGCTGGGTGGACAACTTATGCCTGTGACCATAGAATTATCTGATGGAAAGTCGCGGTCGCAGAATAAGCGGTTCACTCAACTCCCTTGAAGTTTTTGCGACGGCGGTCCGCCTTAGCAATCTTTCCCGGGCGGCAAAGGCACTCAACATTTCTCAACCCGCTGTATCCCATCACATTTCAACGCTTGAAAGACGGCTGCAGCAGGCGCTGTTCGCCAGGAGGAACAACCAGATTACGCCTACCGCGAACGCGCGAAAGCTGGCCGACGCGATAACGCTTGGCCTCGATCACATTGACCAAGTCTGGAGGGACCTGTCGATTGCTCGCGCTGACGAGGTCACGATTGCATGCTCCTTCGGTTTCGCAGATCAATGGTTAACCCAGAGATACAGCGATCTCAGGAACTTCATGGGCAAGGTCCAAGTGCATGTCCTAACCACCGACCGACTCCGCGAGATCGACCAATCCACGGTAGACGCCACCATCGTGTGGAATCTCGAGGATGCGCCGCGACAGCCTTCATTCCCGCTCATCCGGGAAGAGGTGTTCCCCATTTGCAGCCCGACGTTTCTGTCGCTGCATCCGGAGATCGAGAACAACCTCGGCGAACTCCCATCGGAGTCTTATCTTCATTTCGATGTTGGAGCTTCCGGGTTTCTCACTTGGTCGAGCTGGTTTACCCGCTGTGGCATTCGGGTGCCGGACCTAACCCAAGGAATGACATTCGATGCATACCCTTTCCTCCTGCAGGCTGTACGCCGTAGCGAGGGTGTTGGGCTTGGGTGGAAAGGAGTAGTGGATCGAGCACTGGCGGACGGAGAAGTCGTCCGGCTGTCTCCGAGTGTTGTCAGCCGAGAAATCTCGTATCACGTATTCCACCATCCTGAGATTGCGACCAAGCAGAGCCGGGCGAGATTGCTGGATTGGTTTCACTCTCAAACCCTATTGGACTGATTGTCGGCAACATTGTCGTTACGTCTGTCGCTGTGCGCTCTTGGGTAGAAGGCGGGCATGTAGGGCATTCTTGCTAGGCATTATGCGATGTTAATAAAAATTGTGCTGTAGGCACACTCACCAGCTACGCGCCACCCACAATCCGGGGAGATCCTCTCAATGCCTCCCCAGGCACGCGCCGTTGTTGCAGGGCGCGGTGGTTTGACTTCCCTAGAATTCAACATCTCTTCACGGTGTCGTTACCGGATGTGGTGTAGCTGGTAGCCCGGTGGTCATCGGTCATTGGCGTTTCGCGGTAGGAGCTGGTCTCCACTGGATTGAACACCGATGACCGACAACATCATGAAACCGCAGGCGCTCGTGCGGGCCGTGCAGACGAGAAGAGCCGCTTCGGACGGTCAGCGACTGCTACCGCGACAGAATGGAGGTGCGGCGTGGTAGTGTCGACGAGCAGCGCCCACAGTCGCGCCGCCGTCAGCTGCATCACGCAGTTCTCAATCTTCGGCCAGCGAAACTCGCCGTCCTCCAGCCGCTCGGCGAACAGGCACATGCCAGTGCCGTCCCGGAAAATCAGCTTGATGCGATCACTCTGCTTGGCCCGGAAGACGGAAGACGAAGACTGCGCCACCGAATAAGTGGGTAACGATCTGCTCGCACACTAGAGCTGCCATGCCCTTCGCACCCTCGCGGGAGTCGACAGGTTGGACGCCACTAGAAACCCTGACCGCGCCGGCCGGGCTGATCACGACGACGCATTCAATGCGCGGATCACCGCCGCTACCGGTCCCCAGCGTCGGCGCCACGGTCCACCCGCACGGCGACGCCATCGATCTCGAGTTCGACCACGCTGGGGTCATGTCCGCTTTCTGCCTGCGGGGCCGAGTTGGGTGCTTCACCGCCGGCTCCGGCGTCGGGCTGCAACGACCGCCGGCACGAACAAGGATTCCAATGCCTCGTCTCCGCGGTCGCTCGGCGTGCAGCCCGACGCCAGGCAACAGTTGCTGCGGCGACAAGGCGTAACGGCGCGCGACAGCGTTCACTGTCTCACCCGTCTCGTAGCTTTCCGCCACAATCCGTACCTTCTCTCAGGGCCCCCTCTCGCCGGCCAGAGTTGGTGAGATCTCGAAACGGCGCACCGGCTCCACGTCACTCGACTTTCAAGCATAAGATCTGAAATCGTCATGTGTCGAAATCCTGAAGGGCTTCGGACATCGTCCCTCAGGCCGCGAAAGACGTCCTCAGAACACCCGCGCCTACAAGCGTTTGGCCAAGAATCATAAACTGATGTCTGAAAATCGTAAATCGCCTGTCCATGTTGTGCGATACTTCTCATGGAAATGCGACGAAGATCGCACAACAAAGGGGAAACAAGCGCTACGAAAATCGATGACGCGGCGGCTGAGAAGAATGCCCAACGGGCGGGAGTAAGTCGGTCTGATGACGCTCCCGTATGGAATGATCTGTGCCCTGCGGACTCGCTCGACTGCGGCTAAAATCCGATCCTGGAGAAGCCGCATCACAAGCCCCAGAGGGTGGGTCGATATCTACGGCATAGTGGCTTATTTGACCCCAGCACGCTGACAAACAGGCGTCGACATACTGCAATCACAAGAGGAGAACTGCCAATGAGCAAATGGGATGAAGCTTCAAGTATTACGATGAGGGTGAGCAGGCGGGGCATTCTCAAATCCGCACTAGGCGCGTTGGCCCTAGCTTCATCAAGCGGCGTTCTGCCGGCGATTGCCCAGCAATCAGCTCCGAAAAGGGGAGGGCATTTCAGACTTGGCGTCGCCGCCGGTTCCACCTCCGACTCCCTCGACCCGGCAACCTACGCAAATAGATTCACAGATGTGCTGGGTAAGAGCCTGCACGGCTATCTCATGGAAGTCGATGCGGATGGAAATCTTACCGGCGAACTCGCTGAAACCTGGGACGTATCGAAAGACGCCAAGACTTGGACCTTCAAATTGCGGCCAGGCGTGGAGTTTCACAATGGAAAACGCCTAGATGCTAGCGATGTAGTCGCCTCCATAAATCACCATCGTGGAGAGGAATCCAAATCCGCGGCAAAGAGCATCGTTGACGTGATCGACGATATTCGCGCAGACGGTTCGGAGACTGTCGTATTTACTTTGAAGCAGGGATACTCGGACTTCGCTTGGGTTCTTGAAGACTTCCATCTAGCCATCGTGCCGGCGAAGGACGGTAAGGCAGATATCTCCGGAGTTGGTGCGGGAGGATATGTGCTCGAGAACGTTGACCTTGGTGTTAAAGGAACCGCCAAGCGGTTCGCCAACTATTGGAAGGCGAATGCGGCCTGGTTCGATTCTATCGAAGTCCTTGCGATTCATGACGCTGCGGCGCGGACAAACGCCCTGACAACAGGCCAGATCCACGCAATGGAGCGATGCGATCTCAAAACTGTGCACCTCCTCGAGAGGAACAAAGATCTGGAGATTGTCTCGATTGGCGGCAGTCAACATTTCACCATGCCAATGCTGTGTGATGTCTCTCCGTTCAACAATCCAGATGTCAGACTGGCACTCAAATATTCAATCGATCGTCAGCAGTTGCTAGAGACTTTACTTCGGGGGTATGGTCAGCTCGGTAACGATCATCCAATTGCGTCCACAAATCGGTTCTTCGACCCGAACCTTCCGCAACGAGCATACGATCCGGAGAAAGCGAAATTTCATCTTAAGAAGGCTGGGCTGTCTGATCTTAAAGTCAGCCTATCGGCGGCGGATGTCGCCTTCTCAGGCGGCGTCGACGCGGCTGTGATTTTCCAGCAGAATGCTGCCAATCGGGCATTACGATTGATGTCGTCCGCGAGCCGAACGATGGATATTGGGACAATGTCTGGATGAAAAAGCCATTCTGTGAATCCTATTGGGAGGGTCGAGTCACCGCAGACTGGATGTACTCCAGTGCCTATGCAGCTGATGCCGTATGGAACGAGTCCCATTGGAAGAACGCTCGTTTCAACGAGCTTTTGGTCGCTGCGCGATCGGAACTCGATGATGCAAAACGCGCTGAGATGTATTCAGAAATGCAGGCTATCTGCAGCGATGATGGCGGTTCGGTCATACCGATCTTCGCGAACTACGTCAGTGCTGTGTCGCGGAAGATTGGCCACAACAAGATAGCTTCCAATTGGGATTTGGATGGCTTCCGCTGCACGGAGCGCTGGTGGTTCGCTGACGTCTGAGTCCGTCGAGAATAAAATATGACTTCCATTTTAAAAATCGTCAGTCAGCGCGTCGCACTCGGCGCGCTGACTCTTTGGATTGTGTCGCTAGTCATTTTTGCTGGCATCCAATTTCTCCCTGGCGATATTGCCACGGAAATGCTGGGGCAGTCGGCTACTCCAGAAACGGTGGCTGCCTTCCGCAAAAGCCTCGGGTTTGACCTGCCTCTTCACCTACGATATCTCCACTGGCTTGGAGGCGTGCTGCAAGGAGATTTCGGCACGGCTCTCTCTAACGGCCGAGCGATTGGGGAGCTTATCGCGCCGCGGTTGTTTAATACCCTTTTCCTCGCAGTTGTCGCGGCGCTGATTTCGGTTCCGCTTGCGCTGTTGGGTGGCATTGTGGCCGCTCTATATCGCAACACTTTTATCGATCGTGCCATTAATGTCGTGACGCTTGCCTCGATCTCCTTCCCAGAATTCTTCGTTGGCTATATGCTCATCCTCCTACTCGCCGTGCATGCAGGCATCCTGCCGAGCCTTTCCGATGTGGATTCCAGCACGGGTTTGCTGATGCGACTGAATGCCGTCGCCCTCCCTGCGCTGACACTGTCTGTGGTTGTGCTCGCCCATATGATGCGAATGACCCGGACATCAATCGTCACCTTGCTGAGCAACCAGTACATCGAGACCGCGCGGCTGAAAGGGATGTCCGAATGGCGCGTCTTGGTCCGGCATGCCTTGCCGAACGCTCTTGCTCCGATCGCCAACGTGGTCGTCCTCAATCTTGCGTACCTGATCACAGGAGTGGTCGTTGTCGAAGCGGTTTTCGTCTACCCAGGCCTCGGCCAACTCATTGTCGATTCCGTCCAGAAGCGGGATATACCGGTAGTCCAGGCATGCAGCCTCGTGTTTGCCGCTACGTACGTCCTACTTAACCTGACAGCGGACATTCTATCTATCGTCATGAATCCACGGTTGATGCATCCGAAGTGAACGTCGGCGGTCATGACCAACTAATTGCGAGTGCGTCCAGATGACATTCATCCAGCTAGGCGTCATTAAAACAGGTGCTAGGAAATTCTCGTCGGCGCCGCTTCCGGCGAAGTTCGGGATGGTGGTGATTGCCTTGTACGTACTGGCTGCGATCTTCGCACCGCAGCTGGCGCCATATGGAGAGGCAGAGATCGTCGGCACACAGTTCGAGCCTTGGAGTTCTACCTTCTGGCTCGGAACAGACAATTTGGGCCGAGATATGTTCACGCGCCTCATATATGGCGCGCGGAACACCATCGGCATCGCGTTGTTGACGACGGCGTTAGCATTCTCGATCGGCTCCACGGCCGGCCTGGCAGCTGCGACTTTCAGCGGCTGGACCGACCAACTGCTCTCGCGGGCCGTGGATGTCCTAATGTCGATACCTCAGCTGATCTTCGCCCTTCTGCTGTTGTCCATATTTGGCACGTCAATTCCTTCTCTCATCATTATTATTGCCGTGCTCGACTCCACACGCGTCTTCCGCCTGACGCGCGCCGTTTCAATCAATGCGGCAGTGTCGGACTATGTTGAGGCCGCCCGGCTTCGCGGTGAGGGTCCCATATGGATCATGGGTCGCGAGATAATGCCAAACATCCTGCCGACTTTAACAGCCGAGTTCGGCCTTCGCTTCTGCTTTGTGTTCCTGCTGATAAGCGGGCTTTCCTTCCTCGGTGTTGGGATACAGCCTCCGACCGCTGACTGGGGTTCAATGGTTCGAGATACTGCAACACTGATAGCGTATGGTGACATCACGCCGCTTCTCCCAGCTCTTGCAATCGCTTTGCTTGCTGTGAGTGTAAATTTGATCGTTGACTGGTTCTTACACTCGGCTAGTGGGCTGAGGGATTGATGCGTATACCCTCACACCCGTTCTCACCGTCTACAATCGAGCAAATTCGATGTGCCTTTGCGGGCTTTGCGGGTCGGACCAGCTCAAACTCAAAATGCCTAAAGCGAGCATCGGTCGGAATAATCCTAGTTGCAGCTGACGATGAGTCAGGCGAAACTGCTTTTTTGCTGACGGTGCGCAGTCACAAGTTGCGGTCACACGCAGGCCAATACGCATTGCCCGGGGGGCGTAACGAGCCAGAGGAAGACGCTGTCGATACTGTTATTCGGGAATGCGCCGAAGAAGTTGCCCTGAACCTATCTCGCGACCAAATGTTGGGCATGCTTGACGTGTATCCAACTCAATCAGGATATTCGATTACCCCCGTCGTCTTCGTGGTCGAGGGGGAGTCGAGTATCCGCGCCAACCCCGAAGAAGTAGAGCGGGTTTATAAGATCAAGCTTTCCGAATTATTAGGAGAGCGGTCAGTGCAGTTTGTAAAGCAAAAAAATCGAGATGATGTACTTATTCGTTTCCCGGTCTTTGATCACCATATATATGCACCCACAGCAGCTATAATCTACCAATTTTTGGAACTTGTCGCCGGCAGATATCAACGTGTCGATAATCTTGCGGCTCCGGACTTCGCTACAAGATAGTATTCTTCGTACAAAGTCGAGTTGAACGCTGTCGCGTTTCATTTCCGCAGGCCAACCATCAGACGTGAGCGTTGTCCAGATACATCATATCAATGGCCAACTATGTCAAATTTGATATGTGGATTGTGCGAAGCTCAGCGCTGGAACCACCGTGACATCGTGGCGACGACGCCAGTTAAGAGTCATCTTGGGTCATGCGATCCACAGAGAGGCGGAAATGGATATAGCCACGTTCAAACGTCTTGATGCCGTCGCTCTCGCTGCATTGGTGCGAGACGCTGAGGTTTCCCCAGCAGAAGTGCTGCAGGCCGCGCTCGATGTGATAGAGGACGAGAACGGTGCCCTGGGTGCAGTTGTTTTTCTAGATCGAGCCGGAAGTATGTTGTCCGCACAGCGAGTTGACCGTTCGGCGCCTCTCGCGGGAGTGCCGATTCTAATAAAGGACAATAACATCGATGTTGAAGGTTGGCCAACAACCTATTCCTCGCAGTTTTTCGAAGGTTCGTTGGCAAGACGTGACAGCGAGTTCGTCAAGCGGCTTAGACGTGCGGGTGCGATCCTCGTGGGCAAGACGAATCTTTCGGAATTTGCTGCCGACTGGGCAACGGAACCCCGCTTTCGGGGGCCGACTCGTAACCCCTGGAACACAAAATTAAGTCCAGGCGGATCTAGTGGGGGAGCCGCCAGCGCCGTAGCCGCAGGTATGGTGCCGGTCGCGCATGGCAACGATCTAGGCGGCTCGATCCGCATACCCGCCGCCCTTTGCGGCCTCTTTGGCCTAAAGCCATCGCGCGGCTTGGTGCCTGTCGGCCCGCAGGTTGCCGAATTCTCTGGCGGTCATAACCATGAGTTTGTGTTGACGCGGTCCGTGCGCGACAGCGCGCTGCTTCTCGACGTGCTCGCCGGCCCGGAGCGTGAAAGCCGCTACCACGTAGCTCTTCCCAACGGCTCCTTTTTCAGCTCGATGGAAGGGCAACTGCCGTCACTGCGCATCGGGCTCGCTTCCGCACCCACCGGCATCGCAGTGGATCCAGAAATCACGGCGGCGACGGAGCGTTGTGCATGCATTCTTGCCGGCCAAGCGGGCTCAATCACGCAGATCGCCTTGCCGCACCTCACCGAAGTGGCGCCAGAGGTAGAACTTATCTGGGCCACTGACATAGCCTGTTTGATCGAGCGTAGGAGTGCCCAGATCGGCCGCAAGCCGCGACCTGCCGAACTGGAACCGATGACATGGTCGATATTGGAAAGGATAGCGGGTGCGACCGCGCGCGACTATGTGGCGGCACGGGAAAAAGTGCACGCCTTCGTCCGCCGCTTCCTCGACGCCACAGCCGAATTGGACATCCTGGTGACGCCGGTTGCCGCAATGACCGCGCCGCCGCTTGGCTATTTCGGCGCCGCCAGAGAAGATTTCGACGCCGATCTTTACGCCGGTCGCTGTGCTAATTTTGGGCCGTTGACGGAACTCTTCAACTTGACCGGTCAGCCAGCAGCTTCTGTCCCAGTCGGACTGTCAACGTCAGGTTTGCCGATCGGTGTACAGTTAGTGGCTCCAATGCTGCACGACGATGTGGTGCTGCTCGCGGCGCGCGCCGTGATGGATGAGGTCGGCAAACTACCGCTACCTCTGGGTTGAGTAGCACGATGGCGTCGCGCGCATATGTTTTCGGTTGCAGCCCGCACACAATGTGAGTTGACGCCGAGCCCAACTTCGCAGCTCGGCGCCAAATTGTCAAAGATCTTTTGTATTTCGGCGCTCAAGGTTCGACGCCATACTCCAGTGACGTGGGCACTCTGCGCCAGCTACATATTGTCGGACCTGACGAAATGGTCGCAGTGACAGGAAAGTCAAATGAAGGCGTCGGAATACATCGGCCAAGATGGTGTCGGCTTATCTCGATTGATCAAACATAAGCAAGTTTCACGCCGAGAGGTGTTAGAAGCAGGGATTCACCTAATCGAAAGCATGAACCCGCGGATTAACGCGGTGATTTTCGAAAACTTTGGCGTGCTGCCGTTACAAGAACATCAATATTCTATAAGTCCGTTAGACGGAGTTCCATTTCTTTTGAAGGACGTAAATCTATACTCATCGGACATGCCAACGACGTTCGGATCATGCTATTTCCGCGGCGCGTCAGCAAAGCCTGACAGCGTAATTGTCGACCGCTGGCGGCGGGCTGGACTTGTAATATTAGGAAAGACGAATACGCCGGAATTTGCCGCTGAGTTTGTCACAGAGCCGCGCGCATTCGGTATCACCCGCAATCCGCAAGGGTATGATCTAACTGTCGGAGGAAGTAGCGGAGGAGCAGCCGCCGCCGTTGCCTCAGGAATGGTGCCAGTTGCGCACGCAACAGATCTTGGAGGTTCGATCAGAATTCCGGCTGCCTGCTGCGGAATTTTCGGATTCAAGCCAACTGCAGGGTTAAATCCTACCGAACCTTACTTCCAAGAAATTGCCGGCGGTCTAAACTCCGATCATGTCATTTCACGTACCGTGCGCGATAGTGCGGCCTCGTTAGATATCACGTCTGCTGGATTTTCAAACGGTACGTCCTTTTTGGAAGGTCTTAATCGCCGTGTGCCGGAACTAACGATTGGGATGTGCCTTAAGGATCCAGTTGGTAGGCTCTGCGGGTCGGATCAGAGGGACGCGGTGCTCCGGGCAGCTCAAGTTTTGGAAGCTCACGGGCACCATATTGTTGAATATCAGTATCCCGATGGCCTTGATGCGACGCCTTGGTTCGATCATCTGTGGATTTTTGACATCGTTCGCTTGGTCGACGAGAGGGCACGTGAAATCGGTAGAGCTCCCACAACCGAGGACCTCGAACCTTTAACCTTCCACCTTCTAGAGAAGGCTAAAGCAGGCGCCATCGCCGCCCATGTGCGAGCACGCGATGCCCGCAGGGCCTATACCATCCGGTATCTCGAATCGATGCGAGGGATTGATATTTGCCTAACGCCAACACTTGCCGTCAATCCACCTCACGTCGGATCACTGAACTTCAATGCATTCACGGATGTCGACGCTTGGAGTAAGGCCGGCTACGAGTTTGCTCCATTTTCAATTCCGTCTAACATCTCGGGACAACCGTCGGCGTCTTGTCCATATTTCAAAAATAGCGTTGGACTATCAGTAGGCGTTCAACTCAGCGGAAAACCTGGCGACGATCTGTTGGTTCTTCAACTGTGCGCCCAATTAGAAATGTCTTCGGACGCAAACTTGAAAGAGCTCAGCGAGGCCTAAGCTTCTTAAAGGTTTGAAGAGGTCGTGTCCCGCGAGGTGGTGTAGCTCGGTGGTAGCGAAGCCGCTCGCGAGCGCGCGGCGCGGCGGTGGTCATCGATGTTCTTCCGTTAGGGTCGGGTTGCTGACACCAACCTGATTCGAAGGAACCACCGAGGACCGACGAGATGATGTCGAGTAGCCGTTTCCAGCGTTTGATGTTGAGATTCTCCAAGAGCCAGGTGTCGCGGCTGTGCGAAGAGATCGATGGCAAGGTGAAGGCCTTCCTCGAACGGCCGATCGAAGGTGACTGGCCGTATCTCTGTAACCGCTGTTTTCCCCCCACATTGCCCTCTGTCGCCTGATCTGTGATCGAGTTTCCATGGACGAGCGGCAGGGAGTTTCTCCATGGACACTACATTGGAGGTTCTCACGAAGCGACGGAGCCGAAGAGAGGCTCACCGCCAATGGCCGGACGAGGTGAAGGCAGGGATTGTTTCGGAGAGCTTGCGTCCGGGCGTGACAGTGAACGAGGTGGCCGAGCGCCACGGGCTGAAGGCCAACCACCTGTCATCCTGGCGAACACTGGCGCGGCAGGGGAAGTTGGTCTTGCCTCAGCCGAAAGACGCGGTCGAATTCGCGGCCATGGTTGTCGAGATGCCCGCGCCGGAGCCGCCGACTGCCAATGCAGTCTCCCGCGCCGAGATTGTTGTCGGTGCGGTCACCATCCGTCTTGAGGAAGGTGCGCCTGCTGCCCGGATCGCCGCTATCGTGCTTGCCCTGGCGGGTAAGCGATGCATCAAGGCACCTTGCAATAGTCTGATGAACATGGAGCTTTCGCGCCATGACATTCGAACATGCAAGGGGCGACATGGTCGCCGAGATGGGCGGTGCCGCGCCGGCCGAAGACTGTGCAGCGGTGCCCGGGCGCATTCGGCAACGGAGGCCGTGGAGTTGCGCCGAGAAGCGCGCTCTAGTCGACCTGGCGAACGCGGCGGGGTCTTCGGTGACAGAGGTCGCGCAAGCATTCGGCGTCGCTCCGTCACAGCTTTATGCGTGGCGCAAGCAGATGGCCGGCGGCGAGCTCGATGCCGATCGGGCGATGGCGACCTTTGCGCGGATCGAGGTGAACGATCTGCCCGAGGTCGAACGCCCCGTCGCCGAATGTCCGGACCCGGCCGGCAGGATCGTCGTGGCCTTTCCGGGCGGCGCGCGATTGCGGATCGACGGGACCGTCGATCCGACAGCGCTGCGTATCATCCTGGCGGATTTGGCCAGGTGATCACGGTGGTGCCGACCGACCGGATTTACCTGTGCTGCGGTGAGACCGATATGCGCCGCGGGATCAACAGCCTGGCGCGCATGGTGCAGCAGGTGCTCGCGCTCGACCCGCACACGGGTTCGATCTTCTGCTTCCGTGGACGCAAGGGTCATATCATCAAGATTTTGGCACATGACGACCAGGGGTTCTGTCTTTTTACGAAGCGGTTGACCAATGGTTGTTTCGCCTGGCCGACGGCCAAGGATCAGGTCGCCGTGTCGCTCACCAAAGCAGAGCTTTCGCTGCTTCTGGACGGGATCGACTGGCGCCGGCCGAACAAGATTTATCGACCCCGTCTGGCCGGCTGATTTCGGTCGTTTGTCATTGATTTTGTGTCGATTTTGCTTCCGTAAAGGAGGTCTTTCGGGTATGTAGTTTGGGTGTCGGAACAAGCTCCCTCAATCGCTGATTTCCTCGCTCGGATCGCCTTTCTGGAGGCGGCCGTTTCTGCCCGTGACATCACCATCGCCGACCGGGATGAGCAGCTGCGAAGAGAGCGCGCCGAGGCCGCACTTCGCATCCAGCGCCTGCAGCTGCAGATCGACCGCTTCAACCGCAAGGCCTTCGGCCGCTCGTCCGAGAAGCTCGGCCAGATGCGGCTCGAGCTCGAAGATCTCGAGAGCGATTTGGCCGCCAGCGTACCCGATGCCGAGCTGCCCGTCGTCGCTGAGAACGACAAGTCCGGGTGTTGCCGGTGCGTAAGCTCAACCCGAATCTGCCGCGCAAGAAGATCGTTCGCGAACCGTCGTGCGCATGCTGCCCGGGCTGCGGCGGCGATCTGCGCGCCATGGGCCAAGATAGCGAGGAGATGCTGGATCTGGTCGCCCAGGCCTGGCAGGTGATGGAGACCATTCGGCCCAAGTACAGCTGCCGGACCTGCGATAAGATCATCCAGGCGCCGGCACCAGCCAAGCCCATTGCACGCGGCAAGCTCAGCTATGCCGCGCTCGCCCATATCATGATGGCGAAGTGGGGTTATCATCTGCCTTTTTACCGCCAAGCCCAGATGATGGCCGCCAAGGGCGTCGACATCGAGCGATCCACGCTTTCGCGTAGCGCCGGCTACGCGGCCGCCTTGCTCGATCCGATCTACAATCGCCTCCGCGAGATCGGCCGTACCCGCACCAAGATTCACACCGACGACACGCGGCTTCCGATCCTGGCGCCCAGCACCGGCAAGACGCACAAGGGCGCGCTCTGGGTTTACGTCGCCGACGATCGCAACTCGGGCTCGCGGGAGCCGCCGATCGCCTGGTATCGCGCCACCATGGGCCGCGCCGGCGAGAGCGTGATGAGCGAGCTCGCCGGATTTGCCGGCACGCTTCAGGCTGACGCGTTCACGGGCTACAATCAGCTCTACAAGGGCGGCGCCATTCGGGAAGCTGCCTGCCTGGCCCATCTGCGCCGCAAGATATTCGATGTTCACGACAGCCAGCCGACCGAGCTCAGCACGACTGCGATGGCCGGCATCCAGGCGATCTACCGGATCGAGGAAGAGATCCGCGGGTTGCCGCCCGCCGAGCGATTGGCCGCGCGACGAAGGCGGACCCGACCCCTGGTCCGCGCGCTGCGACGACAGCTCATGCGCCAGGGCAAGGGTTTGTCGCGCCATGCCGATATCGCCAAGGCCTTCGCCTATGGCGCCAAGCGATGGCGCGCATTCAACCGCTTCCTCTACGACGGCCAGCTCGAGCCCGACAATCTGATTGCCGAGCGAGCAATTCGCGGATTTACAGTCGGCAGGCGCAATTGGCTTTTCTCGGGCAGCTTTCCCGCGGCCGAGCGCTCGGCGGTCGTGCTCAGCATTGCAGATTCCGACGATTTACCGGACGGCATTCCGATCAAAAACCGGACGCGATTCCGAGAATTGACCGGACGCGATTCCGATTAAAAACCGGACAGTTT
>NZ_LPWA01000142.1 GCF_001510895.1 Mesorhizobium loti
ATGCCGACATCCGGCACCCCAACCCCCTCACGTTTTTGCCCCTTCGACCACCACTCGCCCACGCAACTCGGGATAGTCCAAAGGGCGGCATATGATCTCATGCTCGAACCCTACGGAGGATGAAATGGCCAAGCTGAAGCTGGCGCCCATTGCCGACGATAAGCCTGTCAAAGTCACAGTTGAATTGCCCGCGCGCCTACATCGCGACCTGGCCAGATACGCTGAGATTCTTGGAGGGGAAGCGGGTCAGCCGTCGACCGACCCTTTGCGTTTGATCGTGCCGATGCTGGAACGCTTCATGGCGACGGATCGCGGCTTTGCAAAAGCCAAACTGGAGCGAAAACCTTAGTCCGGATATGTTGAGGAGGACGATCGGCTTCGGCGGAGCGTTCCTTTTATCGGGAGAACATTGGGCTCAACTTGCGGCAAGGGGCGAAAGGCCGACAGTATCGCCTCGAGAGAGGCTTCCAGCGCGTTGGAAAAGACCCTACCTCTCTGCCAGACCGCTACGTAGTGGTAGAGTGCCGATGGCTCCACAGGCTTCGCTTGCAACTCGAACGCTGCATATTCACGTGCAATGATTTCGTTTGTGATGGAAACACCAAGCCCCGCCGAAACGAAGCCGACCTCGTAACCGCTTGAGTCGTATTCCACCAGTATGTCCGGCTCAATACCGGCGAAGCGCAGCGCGTTGAAGTTCATCTGATGCGAGGCAAACTGAGGATCAATGTCGACGATCTTTTCCCCCGCTAGGTCATGCGCCTCGACACATGATTTTTTTGAAAACGGTGCTTGGGGTGGAAGAGGCACACATTGCGTGCCGAGCCGATTGGTGCCCATTCAAACAACCCGGTATCCAGGGGCAGCCTTGAAATTCCAAGATCCGCGCGCCCCGACAGGATATGCTCCCCCACCTGTTCATAGTTTCCTGAAATTGATCTGACACTCGAGGTCGTCGTCGAACGGATAGCTGCCACCACTTTCGGCAATGTCACGAAACCGAAGACGGCGGGTGCGGCAATTGCGATGCGTTGCTTTTCATCGTTCTTCATCGCGAAGATCGACGCCTCGAGTCGATCCAGTGACGTCAGAGCCAGTTCGACGTTGCGCAGGAGTTCCCAGGCTTCCCGCGACGGAACGATGCGGTTGGTTGATCTCTCGAAGAGTGTGATGCCTAGCGCGATCTCGAGTTGCTTCACCTGCTGACTTACTGCCGGTTGGCTTATTCCGAGTGCGGCAGCTGCGCGCCTCGTCGATCCGGCCCGCAGCACCTCTCGAAAGATTTGCAATTGTCGGAGCTTCAGGCCGCTCTGCAGCAACTCCATTTTGCACCCTTTTCCCGTGAACGCCGAGCCCCAGGTGAATTGACTCAGCGAGCCGTGGTGAGAATTGGATCGGACCCGAGTGCCCTAAAACTTGGGCCGCC
This sequence comes from Mesorhizobium loti, assembly GCF_001510895.1. Classification (GTDB taxonomy): domain Bacteria; phylum Pseudomonadota; class Alphaproteobacteria; order Rhizobiales; family Rhizobiaceae; genus Mesorhizobium; species Mesorhizobium loti_A. The sequence goes on from NZ_LPWA01000142.1 coordinate 1,427, forward strand.
AAGCAAGCTTGGAATCTATTATCATATAGTCACTATAGTGACTGGTAAAGGGGACGGTTTGCTTGTCGCTATGCGCGCATGCGCCTTGCGGAGATTTTTGGAGCCAACGTTCGTAGAGTTCGGCAGGAGCGCGGCATGACCCTGGAATCCCTGGCAACCGAGGCTGGCCTTGCGTACAGCTACATGGGCGGCATCGAACGTGGGCAGAGAAACCCTTCTCTTGACGTGACGGAGCGGATCGCAAAGGTCTTGGGGAGCGATCCAGCCACATTGTTTTGTCAGCCTCCTAAGTCAAAATAGTCGAACACCAAGCGCGGTGACCTGGTGCCGAGACGAAGCACGTCTTCCTCAGATCAGTCGTTTACATATTATAGTTGATAAACTCAGAGTATGTAAGTCGCGATCTTCCAGCGCATGGATATGCGCAAATTGGTCGGCCGGAACTTCGCCCGCCTGCGTCGAGAAAAGGGCCTGACCCAGGAAGAAGTCGAGGCGCGTTCCGGCTTCAGCCAGCAATATCTCAGCGGCCTTGAACGTGGCCGCAGGAACCCGACCGTGATCACGCTTTATGAACTGGCTCAGGCCCTCGGCGTCAGCCACGTCGAATTGGTCAGGCCTGACGATGTTCTCTGATTGAACCTGTAGACAGGATCAGGTTCCCCCTCGTGATCGGGCGTGGTCGAATTCAGCCAGTCAGCGGAACTCTTCAGGGGCTAGACTGCGCAGCAATGCGGTTAATTCCCCAAAGCCTAATCTTCTCGGGTGCTGAGAAACAGGATGTATATAATCACCCGTTATAGCTAAATTTTTGAAAATTATAGATTGAGAAAAAAGAGATAGCCGATAGCCTAGAGAAAATCTGCAAAATTGTTCGCGGGTTTCCATAAGTTAAATTCGCAGCCGTAGGCGATAAACCGGAGGTATTGCGCTGAAAGAAGCGCCGTACATTGCGAAGTAGCGAGCCGGTGGATGAATTCAATGCACGGTTTTACTGTCCAGTTTGCTGCCGCCTTCGTGATCACAGTGAGCCTTGGTCTTGTTAGCGGATCGCTCGGCACGGTATTCGGGCTTTTGTTGGCCATATTGAAGAGCTCTCCCGCTGCCCGTTTCAAAGCTGCGGTGACGGCCTACACGACGGTCGTTCGCGGTGTTCCAGAACTCCTCATTATCCTGCTCATCTACTTTGGGGGAACCATCTTCGCCAGCAAGGTCGCCGGCCGATATGTGGAAGTGAATGCTTTCACCGCTGGGGTCATCGCGCTCACGGTCGTCTTCAGCGGTTATGCCACTGAAGTTTTCCGTGGGGCGATTGCGGCCGTCCCAGCGGGACAGGCCGAGGCGGCGAAGGCACTTGGGTTGAACGCATGGCAGCGGTGGGCACTCGTCATTGGTCCGCAGATGCTGCGGCTGGCATTGCCCGCCTATGGCAATCTTTGGATATCGCTCTTCAAGGATACCGCGCTGGTTTCGATCGTCGGCCTGACCGACATCATGCGTGTTGCCTTTGTCGGCGCCGGATCATTGCGCGCGCCCTTGACCTTCTATCTTGCGGCATCCGCTCTCTATCTGTCGCTGACGACGATCACGCTGCTGTCGATCCGGCTGGCGGAGCGGCGCTTCCCAGCTCTCGGTCGGTAGAGGGGGCGCGGCGATGAACTTAAGCCTGATGTTCGACGCTACGATGGCCCTGCCGTCCGGTATCGGCCTCACCTTGACCCTGACGGTCGTGTCGCTGACCGCGGGATTTCTGTTGTCGGTACCGCTGGCATTCGCCCGCGCGTTTGGCAGCCAAAGCTTGTCGCTAGCGGTGCTGGCCTACACCTATGTCATTCGCGGAACGCCCATGCTCGTACAACTCTTCCTGCTCTATTACGGTCTGGCCCAGATCGAAGCAGTGAGAGCGAGCGTCTTTTGGGTAGTCTTGCGGGATCCGTTCTGGTGCGCCTTGTTTGCTTTTTCACTGAACAGCGCGGCGCACACCACTGAGATCCTATGCCGTGGTCTCCAGTCCGTGCCGAAAGGTGTCATCGAGGCTGCCGTAGCGCTTGGCCTGAAACGCATCCAGATAGCTCGCCTTGTTACCTTCCCAATCGCTTTAAGGATATCGCTTCCGGCTTACGGGAATGAAGTGGTCGGCATGATCAAGGGCTCGTCTCTGGCGAGTACCGTAACGCTGCTCGAAATAACCGGCATGGCCCGACAGCTTGTGTCGTCCACGTTCGCACCCTATGAGATCTTTATTGTTGCGGGAGCGATCTATCTAGCGCTCACGACGCTCGCCGTGAAGGCGACCCAGTTCCTGGAACGGCGGCTTTCGACAGACGACCATCCAAAGCAGCGACGCAAGGCGCGGTTCCGCCCGGCTCTGCCTAACCACGAGATCACGACACCCGTGCCGTGACGCCGCAGCTTTTGCGGCTGCCTTCCCACCGACTTCAACAAAAGAGGTGCCTCATGCGCATTCGCTTAGCTATTGCTGTCTCTATCGCTTGCGTAATTGCAGCGTTCCCCGCCCGGGCCGAGGCCGAAAGAACGATATCCATCGCCACCGAAGGTGCGTCGCCGCCTTGGGACGGGACCGATGCGAACGGCAATCTTTACGGTTTCGATGTCGATGTCGGTCTGGAACTGTGCAGTCGCATGAAGGTCAAATGCAGCTTCGTCGCACAGGATTGGGACGGGATCATTCCCGCGCTGCTCGTTGGCAAGTACGACGTCATCATGTCCGGCATGGCTATCACTGAGAAGCGAAAGCAGCAGATCGCCTTCTCCGTCCCCTACGCCAGCGGCTTCAACCAATTCGTCGTGCGCAAGGAGCTTGGGCTCGATGCCGGAGACACCAACGAAAAAGTCGACCTCTCGACCCTCGGAGCCAATGAGAAGGCAACTATTGAGCGGATCAGGTCGACCCTCAGCGGCAAAGCCATCGGTGTCCTTCGTTCATCGAACTCGGAGGCTGTTGTGAAGCAACTCCTCGGCGATGTCGGGAGCATTCGCAGCTATGACAGCCTCGACAACCTTAAGCTCGATCTTGCTGCTGGGCGCGTCGACGGCGGTCTCGCCGACTATTTTACATGGCGCGACTTCCTCGAGACTTCTGATGGTACCAGTGCCGTTTTCTTCGGTCCGGAACTGAAGGGTGGCCTCTGGGGGCCGGGCGTAGGCGCCGGCATGCGCAAGGACGACACCGAACTGGTCAATAAGTTCAATGCGGCGATCGAGGCAGCAACCAAGGACGGAACGATCAAGGCGCTGAGCCTGAAGTGGTTCAAGGCGGATATCGCCCCAGCCCTACCGAAATAGCTGGGGAATCGGTTTCAACTTCGATCTGGCGCCGGACGCCAGCGCCACACCTTCACAAGCCACGGAGCGAGTTCGATGAGAGACCCTTTTTGCGCGGTCGTAACCGGCCAATCGTTGATCACGCATGACATCCGTCATGTCCAAGCCGAGCGGTTCGCCGAGGTTGAACGCTTCTTACAACAAGGTGACGTCGTCTTTACCAATTTCGAGTCGACGATCCTCGGCCAACACGGCGGTTGGCCGACTAAGGGCAAATACTTCGGTTACTCCAGGCCAGAGGTGCTGGATGCGTTGCAAGACATCGGCTTCAACGCGCTTGCCTTGGCGAACAACCACGCATTCGACCTCGGCCCTTGTGGTATCCAGTCCACGCTGGAGGAAGTTGAGGCGCGGGGTTTCCTGCATGCTGGGATCGGGATCAACGAAACACATGCGGCGAAACTCGGCCGGCGCCATCTGGGCGATCGGCAGGTCTCTCTGCTTGCGGTCGATGCGGGCCCTGGCCCGGCCAACATGTATGCCGCAAACCGTACCGCTTCCCGGCCTGCTCGTCCCGGCGTCAACCGGCTGACCACAGTGCGCAAGATTGGGGTGCCGGATGGGCATTTCCGGAGACTGGCAAGGCTTGGCGGCCACTTGCAAAGTTCGCACTTCGAACTGACCAACTATGCGCAACCGGACGATCCCCCCGAAGTTGCTGGCGCGGAGATCAATTTCTACGGGACCGTATTCTCGCAGGCAGCCGACTTCGGTCGCCTGATTGAGATAGACCCGCAAAGCGCGGAAATCCACTTGTCCGCCATCCGGCAGGCGGCCTCGCAAGGCGACTTCGTCATTGCTTATCTGCACCACCATCATTGGGAACCGGGTTGGCAGGACGTGCCGCGCTGGGTGCAGGCCTTTGCCCGGATGTGCGTCGAGGCCGGCGCAGACCTCTTCGTGAGCCACGGCGCCCCCGTGCTTCAGTCAATAGAAATATATAATGGCTCGCCGATCTTTTATGGTCTCGGCAATTTTCTGTTCCACGTGCATCCCGACGAGAACGAGTGGGATCCGCCGGAAGTCTGGCAAAGCATTGTCGCAGCATGTCGTTACGATGCAAGCGGAAGCCTCCAAACGATAGACCTTCTGCCGGTCGTGATTGGTGGAGGAGATCAGCCTCTCGGATCCGGAACAGGCAGATTGGTTCCAATGGCCGCCACCGGAAATGTAGCGCGAGGTATTCTAGACGGTTTCACAATCCGCTCTCGGACCTTTGGCACCGTAATCGCAATTTCCGGATATTGCGGCACCATCGTTGTGCCGCCTGCGGCAAATTCCGCTGACGATCGACACCAAACCAGGGTCGACTGCGACGGATTCCCCTATCCGAAATAACTTCGTGGATCATCGAAAGAATTGTTGAAACCGAAACGCTCGAGCCCAGCGCCAAAGATCGGGCGCGACCCTCACCCCGCCGATCTTCATGTCGGCAGGCAGATCGCGACGGTTCGCGTGCAGTCGGACGTATCGCAGGCGCAGCTTGCCCGATCGATAGGTATCAGCTGTCAACAGCTCCAAAAATACGAGAATGCAAGAAACCGCGTAAGTGCTTCCATGCTCTACGAGATCGGCAAGTCGCTGGGCGTCCCTGTTAGCCGTTTTTTCGAAGGCCTCCAGCAGAATGGGGGAAGGGATTATGAGGCTTTGCGGCTACCGGTCGATCGGATTGGCTTCATTGCCAGCGCAGAAGGGAGGCGCCTTACCGAGCGACTTATTCAATTGTCTCCGCGGGTGCGAGCCCGCGTGTCTGCCCTGATTGCCGCCATCGGGGAAGAATTGAGCGTCCCTCAACGCGATGAAGGGCAACGAGACGGTCGGCGAACTGGCGCCGGTTGAATGCAAGATCCTTGACGATCGGTTTGGGACCAGGTTCAAACACACCACTCTACGTCCGTTTTTGCGCCCACAATCTGGCCGGTGAATACGTTAATTCTGCTCGGCGCGGGCGCCCTATATCGGTGTCCTGGTATAGCATTCTCGCGGCCTGACTATTTTGGGAATGCCTTTACTGTGCGACAGCTATGCCATCGATCCCGCGGATCGATCGGGCGCGCCGGCACGGCAATGCCCGCTCTGTGTGGCCGTCGCACCACCCCTTGGTTGGTCTGGTTGCCATGGAACACCGCTTCACCCGATTGGACCTACCGAGATCGACTAAAATAGCGCCCACAGACATCTGCTATTGGTCTTGTCGGTCGGCTAGCAAGCGTTTCTGCAAGTCCCGGTAGGCTGCGGCGATCAGTTCCTCCAGAGCGTCTTCACAGACCGGCTGGCCGTAGCGCAGTTTCACATGCCGCATGCGTTTGCCCGTGCCTATCAGCAGGCCGGACGGATCCTCCAGCGCCGAACCATGGAAGAAGCCGACATTCACGTGCGCGCTGAACGCGTTGACATATCCGAACGCGGCGCCATCCACGCATGCCGTGGGATGGCCGTCATGCAGCAACTCGCAAACCTGCGGACCACATGCGCGCATGCGGTCGAACCATCGTTTCGCCAGACCTCGCAACCCGTCATGGTCGGCGGCGAACCAAGCCGCGACACGAGGATCACGCCTGGTCGCAGGAAAAGTTGTGTCATTGGTCAAGATTGCCATACGCAGACGTGAAGTCGAGCGCTCAATATCCTGCCCAGTACTCCAATGCGGTGATAATCAGAAAAAGCATCACATCATTGCCGACTACGTGATTCGTGCCGGAAAGCGACTTGATGACAGCCTGCGGCTGCCGAACGCTCCTTCACTGGACGATGGGCCGAGCATCTGCCTTAGCGACGCCGAGCACAACGTGTCCATCAACTGATGGACAGGGCGGTCAAAAACCTTGGCCCGGAGGCCACACTCGGCCAAGTCAAGGACATTGCGATGGGTGCGATCAAGAAAGTCAAGCCCGAATGCCAAGGGAAGGTGAATGGCATTGCCTCGCGGCCGTCAGCGACAAATGCGCGTGCACGGGCGTCCCGACGACGGCAGCGATTACAAGCGGCTCGTCCGTGGCCGGCTGCTTCGCGTTTCAATGTCAGCCGTACAGACCAGCTTTACCGTCACCCGCAAGCCGCTGTTTGATGCGACGCTCTACTCCAGCCGCTCTGTTATAAGCCGATTTCGGATCCTAACCTAAGCAGCTGTTGCGCCGCCTCCGGCGAACTTGCGGGCAAACTTCCTTCTGCGTCCATCCGGCTTCAACTGGGTGTGCTTTCTTCCTTCACGGCGCTTCCGTAACGCCCATTCTTCATTTGTGACGAAGCCAATCTTGGTCTTGCCCATTTTGGGCGTTGCAAATGCGGTCCATCGAAGGAGTTTGAAACCTATGACCAATCATAAGTTCAACGAGCCCGTCTCAGTGTTCGTAGGTCTTGGCTTTCCTCACGAAATCGCTACCGTTTTGGACGCCTACCATCTTCTGGTCGAATGGAATGGCATCCCCGATCTTGACCGTGATGGTGCCCTTGAAGTGTGTAGGAAAGCCCTCAACGGAGACCGGACGGTTGAAGATGCGCGTGAAGCATTCGAGCGCTTTGCCCACACCAAGGGCATCCTCTCAGAGGAAGCGCTCGATCGAGCAGCGTCCAGTTATGCTCAGGAATGGGGAAGGTTAAGCGCCTGAGCCCAATGGCTATCATCGATGTTCCCTGGGCTCGAACGTCAACGGCGCGAATGTGCCGCGCCCGCTCATTTGCAGCTTTCGCTGACGGTCCACTCTCTCGGCGCGCCCAGAGGCGGAGCCAGTGATCGGCTGCGGCTTCGGGCCGAGCAAATTCAAGATGCTGATATAGGGGATGCGGTCACTGTGGTTGATGGCGGTTTGCGCAGCCAAGGCGCCGGCTGGAGGAGGAGCCAGGCTATGAGAATGGTGGAGATCATGGGGCGCTTCTGACGACAGATGAGCCCGGCTTGCTTTTGGGGTTGTGATTGAGGCTTGCAAGCCGGGCTATGCACCGGCCGATGGGCGGGGGGCTTGAGGTTTATCAGCCGGCGCGAGCGCAGACTGTCCGATTTGCCGGCAAGTCCGCAATCGACGGAGGTCCACGCTGCCAATGGCATTGGTCTGAAAAACGAAAAGATATAGCTGGATGCCTAACCTGCTGGTACGGGGCGTCATAGGTGCGTAACGGAGGCTAGGATCAGGATCGTGACCCTAAGGGGCGGGGGCCCCCTACGAACCGCTGTGCGACCCCAATGGGGAATGGCTGGTCTGGGATGCTGTGCGAGAGAAGGTGGCCGAGTTCGATGGCTACGTTTTCTAGGCCTCACGCAGAGAGAGGCCTTGAGATTCTCGACGCTGATGAACGATATGGTAAGGCCTGCGACTAGCGAAGGTTCAAAGTGCCGATCTGCAGAGCAGGCATGAGATATTTCGCTGTACGAGCAGGGACCTTACGGGAAGGTGCACGCCTATGGGCATGAGCGCGAGGCCATGCGGTTCTACGACAAATTCTCCCGTGAAGCCCCCGACGGGGCGAGCGTCGACGCCGCGCTCGTCACACTGCCCTCGGGCGACCGTGCCTTCAGCATCTCGGCTTGCTATGTCGGGTCGCCCGAAGCGGGCGAACCCGTGATCGCGCCGCTGATGAAATTCGGATCCCCCATCGATAGCCGTCTTCAAGCCATTCCTTACCTCTAGATTCAATCGGCGGGCGACAGCCTCTTTCCACGCGGACGACGCTACTACTGGAAAGCGCAGTTCCTGCGTGAGATCAGCGATGGTGCGATCGAGGCGCTGCTCGACAATTACGCGTGGGCTCCCAATCACTCGTCCCTGCTGGTTTTCCAGCAGGTCGGCGGAGCGATCGCCCGCGTGCCCGCGTCGGATTCGCCCTACGCCAATCGCGATGCGACGCTTGACTGCTTCCCGATTGCGATCTGGGACGATCCGGCCGATGACGAGGCAAATATCCGCCGGGCGCGCGATCTGTGGAATGCGGTCGGGCCATTCTCCACCGGCGGCGTCTACGCAAACAATCTCGGTCATGAGGGCGACGAGCGCGTGCGTGACGCTTACGGCGGAAATTATGCGCGCTTCGCCGCCGCCGCCGTCGCGCCCCTTGTCTGCGACAGCCTCGGTGCGAGCCTGGCCGACATCGGTATTCTAGTCGGCCTCTATCTTGCGCCCGGGTCGCGTTGGCCCGACCCGGCGCTGCCATCGGCTAGCGCTATGGTGACAAGGCGACCGTTCGGCAAACTTACAACCTGGGCCGGCACCGCGACCGCCGCGCTCGATTTCGGCGCCGCCGCACTGTTCCTAGCCATCATTCCACCGGATCACCCGCCTTCAACAAGCATCGCCAAATTGCAATCGCAGCTTCGAAGCACTGGCGACCATTCGTGGTTACGAATGTTCTATTGCCCAAAACTGGCAACGGCCGCGCTCGCGATCCAACCGGGCGGGCTCTTCTGGGTGTTGGATCGCCACTACCCAAAGGCAGGCAGCAGGGTTCGACTGCCGCCTCACGTGGTACACAATTTGAAAATGTGCCGCCCGCCGCAGAGTCGGAACGATGACATTGTCGACGGGACCTGTAGGCTAGTTGCGGAACCCATTGTTGAGATCGCGAAACAGAATGCCCAAATCCTCATCAACGTTGCGGCACAGGGCAGTCCAGAGACTGATTTGGATTAAAACGAGCTCGGCCCGTTTCGCGATAGTCTGCGGCCATGGCTGAGGATGACGCGCGGACTTTCCGAAGATTTGCCTGCCCTCAATGCGGCGGGGCCGGCAAGGTGATCGAATGCCAAAGGTGGACTGAATCGGGGGGAGCGTGTTGCGCCGAGAACAGTCTTGGTCCGAATTGCATCACGCAGAAAGTCCGCTGCGCAGGGTGCAACGGCACGGGTCTGCGCGGCTATAATTTGCCATCGCCCTGACAAACTGGTTCGCGACCTCTTCCTTGTCACCATGCCTTCACCTTCTCGCACCTGCTCGTTGCACAGGCCACTCTTCTGCTATTGCCGTGGCATTCAGCCTCGCCACACCGGACAATCGAGACGTTGTGGAAAGGATCCAAGCCTCTACTGTTCGGCGAACTGCTTTTTCTAGCTCAACCTCGTCAGAGACGCCTCGTCGATAGAGCGTAATGACCCTCAGCGCTCGCTTTTCGCGCTGCGCCTCACTCTCGGGACCAATTCTGCTTCGCTCGAACACGCGAGCCAGCAGTTCTACTTCTTCGGGTGTGAACGCACCTGCGCCGAAAGGCATGTTCGCGAGAGCGTTGGTATTCGCGCGATCCAGTCGGCGATATTTCTTGTTGGGCTCAGGTACTCATCGGCCTGAAGACTGTCGGGGTGCAGAAGCCTCATGACCCATATGGGTCATGCTACAACTTCGCCGTCGGATATCATGCTCTCCAGAAAGGTGTCGCAGAACTTGCTTCAAAGGGGGGTAACTTGCAGGCCATTTCCCGACTTATTTTCATCATGCTGGACCGGATCTTTTTCCTCACGGTAGCATCAGTGCTTCTCTGCGCGTGGAGCGGTAACGCCCAGTAGAGAGAGTTCAAGAAGACGAACTGCTGGTTCGAAATCCCGCTGGACCGCTCAATGACCTGCGGCACCCTCAATGTGCCGGAGAATCGCAAGAAGAACACCGAAGCTGAAATCATCCTGTCGGTGGTGAACTTCGAGCCCGACCGCGAACGGCATGAACCGATCGTGTTCCTCACGGGCGGACCTGGCCAACCCTCCGACATAGGAGACGAGGACGACATCGAGGAATGGTGGCAGTTCATCAGCGCTCAGAGCTGGATGATCGGACGCCGGGTGGTCGTGGCCGACCAGCGCGGAATAGGAAAGTCAAATCCCTCGCTCGACTGCTCACAGTATTTCAAGGCCGATTACTGGAACGCCATTTCGGCGAGCGTTGACGATCGCGATGCCATTGAAAGCCTGCCGGAACTGATCGAGAGGACATACAAACACGATTTCAGGCCGCTTGCGGATATGGTCTTCGAAGCGGATGACATAGAGATTTCCCAGGGAATGGATTTTTCGGTCACTTGCTCCGAGAGCGACCGACGCGACCTGTCCAACTGGCGCGGCGAATACTGGGCGAAATGGATTGAGGCAGACGACTACACCTGGGTGTGCCCGCTTTGGCTCCTTGAAAGTGGGCCAGTCTCGCAAAAGCATCCACGCCGCTCGAATATTCCCGCTCTGCTGCTGTCGGGAGAATATGACCCTGCAACACCCTCCGACTGGGCATATCACGCGGCCAAAAGCCTTCCTCTTGGCCAAGTGGTCGTCTTTCGCGGGATCGGGCACGACGTGATCGATTCCGATCCTTGCGGATCCGAAGTCGTTGCTGATTTCCTGGCGAACCCGCGACGCAAGCTGAAGACTGACTGCGTTGAGCACATGGAGCTCCGCGGTTCACCGTCGCCATGGAGGGCTTGCAGCCGGGGGCGGCAACGCAACATGCCGCAGCGGCGAATAGGTCGCCCAGACAGACGAGATTGCCGTTCCGGTTCGGGCACCGTTTTTCCATGTCGCCCCGTATCGACAATCACCGATAATCGAAAAGGAGAGGACTATGGGTAAGCACCTTTGGCTGAGCATGGCGCTAACTTGTTCAGTGACACTTTTGACTTCGGCAGCCCTCGAGGCAAAGTCTTTCAAGCTATTCGAAGGCAAGGAATGCAGGAATGACTACAAAAGGCTTTGCCCAATGATTCCGATCGGCAAATGCGATCTGCAAAGCATGGTCGAGCAGCTGTCGCCCGCCTGCAAAGCCTACGTTGAGAAGCACAAGTGAGGGCCGTCATCGGATCTCGCCTGTTTGGTAGATCTTGACGCGGAATTTCGACGCGCATCTTTCGGTAGGCTGAACTCATCGGAGCACCCCTACGAGGGTAGGGCATGGCGGGGCAGTTCCGATGGGATTGTGTCGATGATGCCGTGCCTGCTTTTCTGGTGTTGTGCTCAGCCACGGACGTTCGCACACCGGACGAGATTCTGGTCTCAGCTACCGGCAAGCCGCTCTCAACGGAGGATTATCTTGCTGATCTGTCGCAAAAGGTAGTTGCGCTCGCGAACTAGATAAGGGTTCTCATTAGGCGCGACGCTGCGGATGAAGGCGAATTCGCGAAACCTGCGGGACAGCCGCTGAGCCCCCTACTTTGCCTTCCCATCAAAGATGACTGCGCGGCCGCGTGCACCACTCATGCGCACTATGAGGCTTTCAAGCTCTTCGTCGGTCATTGCGGTTGTAACGTTCCGGCGGCATTCGACGATCGTTTCAGCGACTGAAATGCCAGCGCCTGTTGGCGCATCATCAAATATACGCCCCATCTCGATAACAACATCGGCGTCGATATTTCCAGGCCAGTCTTGCATGGTACTTTCCCTTTTGGACGTATCCTGCGGGTATCGGGACGGGCCCAACTCTGTGCCCGCAGGAGGCAACGACTCCCACCCCGTGGATCAATACCCGGACCTTCGGCAATGATCGTCACGATAACGGACGCTGGGACGTCGTCGATTGAAGAAGGCGTAAGCGCCCGCATCAAGCCAACCCGCTATTTTCGTCGGGCAGATACATGCAATGAGGATGGCGGTCGTCACCGAATCCTCGAGAGCGCCGCGTAGGACCGATAGGCGCAATTTTTCCTTTGGGTTCATCGAACTCACCTGCGCCCTGATTGCCCCGTGCGCAAAGTCCGCCCTCTGCACCGATGCCGGATGGTCGGCGCGAATGACTTCCTATCGTGGCTCAATGGGTGGAACACCTGGCGAAGGTCACGTTCGGCGGTGACAATAGTCATATCATGCGGCCGACTCGAAACTGTCACGGGAGTGCAGCTATCGGGACTTCGCCTTGCTTGAAAAAAATGGCGCCGCTCCTCAGGCGTGTTCGCGCCTCTGCGCATGTCAGCCCGACCACGCTGCCCGTTCGGCTCTGCAAGAGCAGGGCGGCGGCGAAGGCCCCCCTTCTGTGAGGGTCGCATCTGGACCTACCGGAAAAACCCCAGCAGCGCGCATCAATTGCATGCTCTCAACTGATTAGGCGCGCCTCAAGATGGCCGAGGCTATTCAAGACCAGCGGCCAAAAAGTCAAAGTCTCTACGCGGCGCTGCTGGGTTCGGGCACCGCAAATTCGCTGGCAAGATCAACAGCGCGGCCTTGGCGGGCTGATTGTTGGGCGGCGAGACCGATGACGACGGCCCACCAGCCGTCTTTCAAGGTCACCTCAACATTGCCTTGCCCGCGCACTGCGGCGACAAAGCGGACGTGCTCGAAATAGGTCGAACCGTTGTGATCGCCTGCCTCGAGCAGCCGGGGGTCGACCGGAGTCTCCACCAGGCGCGGCCCCGGCGGGTTGCGCGGACTGACGATCAGCTCCGGCACGGGCGCGGGCCCCAGATGCCGCGGCCAGAAGCGACCGGGCCCGGGCACCCGGCATTCGATCTTGCCGTTGCCGCCGACAGCGCAGAGCTCCTCCTGGTAGCGACTGCCCTCGGCGAACATGCATAGCTCCAGCATGGCGCGCGCGCCGCTCGCGAAATCAACGAGCACATAACCATGGTCGACAATGTCCGGCGTCTCGCCGCCATAGGGCGACATGCATTAGCTTTGGCGAAGAAACGCCTCCGCGGCGAGGCGATCGCTTCGCGCAATCAACCGGAGTTTCGTCTGCTGGCCTTGGATGACGCCCAACACGCGCCGTGCCTTGCTGCCATCGACTGCGAACCTCCGCCCCACCAGCGGGCGAGGTTTCCCGGGCACGCCAAGATCGAGGATACTGTTCGTTATCTTGGCGTGGACGTCGAAGACGTACTCACCCTCGCCGAGGGGACTAAGATCTGATCATAGTTGCCCTCGTGCGGCCGAGGGCGGCGGTCATTCGTGGAAAGAAGCCACCCGGTTGGGGGCTGCAAGTGCCTTCAAACTTGGTGTAGACCCAGTCCCGCTAAGCGGCTCTTTTTGCGAAAGCCCAAACCATCAGCGGATACTCCTCGTCATTGCTGAGGTCCCGCCACAGCCCGTAAGCCCGCACCGGGCCGCCGATATGGGCCTTGGCACATGCCTTGTTGCCCCATCCAAAGGCTTGCACATCATCCTCGCCGAAGCCGCCTTCGACCATCAGCTGTTTCAGTCCGGCTGGAGTCCAACGGTTATAGTCGTGCGGCCGCGCATGCACCCGAAACAAGAAGGGCGTCGCAATCATCGCCCACCCGCCGGGCTTGGTCATCGCGTAGATGTTGGCGGCGGCCGCATGTGGGCGCCGCACATGCTCCAGCACCTGGTCGGCTATGACGATGGAATACTGCTCGTCGGTGCGGTCCTTGCAGATGTCAAAGTCCGGAAAATCGACTGATCGATAGTCCGGGCACAATGCGCGCCAATAGCGGTTCCAGCCTGGCGAAACCTCAATCACGTCGCGCGATTTGCGGTTGGCTGCTTCGAGAAACGCTGTGAAAGCTTCGATCTGCCGGATGCGCAGCCAGTTGCGGGAATCATAGCCGATCAGGCGCTTTACAGCTTGCTTCCCGCGGGTTTTCAGGGCGCCAAGGCTCGTCGTCAATTCGACCTCCTCCGCTGGCCCGCCGCGAAAATCCTTCTACAAAGATCCTTCTACATTGAGAAGGGTACAAAAGAATGACGTTAGGAGGAGAGCCGGGCGACCAAGACGCCGGCCTCCCCTCCAGTCACAAGCCGGTGATCAATAATCGCCGTTGTAGTAACGGTCATCGCAGGGCGCGGTGTAGATGCGACCGTAGCGATCCTGATAGCGGCAGAGCTGCTCGCCGCGGCGCTGCGGCGTGGTGGCGCTGCCGACGACGGCGCCGAGCAGCGCGCCGCTCGCAGCACCGATGACGGTGCTCTTGGTGTTGCCGCCGATGGCCTGGCCGACCAACGCGCCGCCGGCGCCGCCGATCAGCGCGCCGGTGGTAGCCCGCTGTTGGCCCTCGGTCTGCGTCTCGCAGCCGGCAAGTGCCGCGGTCATCAGTACCGCCACGAAAACCTTCTTGATGATCATCTCCAGAACTCCTTCGAAGCCCCAAAGACCAAAAGAAACAGGGGCGTACCGAGCCGCAGTGGGCTCGCATTGCGGCGGAACGGCGGCGCGCTTTCTCACGAAATGAGTCATGGTTTCCCGGCTGTTGAAGACCATGGTCTCCAAAACGCAAAGACAGCGCTTGCGGCGGTAACCGATTTTGCGATGGTTTATTCGGCCGTCAGCGGGATCAGGATTGGCACACCTGAACGATGGTCCTTGTCGGCCATAACCTTCTCGATCGATGAGGGCTCTGGAATGGTTCCGCCATCGTCAACGAGGGCGTCGACGTGGAAGGCTAGCGCCTGCTGGGCCAGCTTGCACGCGTCGTCCATGCTTACGCCGGCCGTGATCACGCCCGGGAAGTCGGGGAAGGACACGCCGAAGTCGCTGTCGTCCTCTTTGTGGACCAGTCCGATGTAGTGACGCATTTGCTACCCCAGTCGGCGGCCCCCAAGGGAAGCCAAGCATTCGATAAAAACTGGACAGGTATTCCTAACCAAGCTGCAGGTCGCCGATCGCTAGATTAAAACATCGGTACGACGGCGAAAAGCGATGGACAAGGTTGCAGCGGCCCGCAACGCCCCTCAAGGGAAGCGGAGGGTTCGCGCGGCTCAATATCTGCGTATGTCCACCGAGCAACAGGCTTACTCCATAGCAAACCAGAGGGATGCGATCCGCGACTACGCGGCTGTCATGGGCTACGACGTCGTTGCTACATATGAGGACGCTGGCCGAAGCGGACTCAACATTGAAGGGCGCCCCGGTCTGCGGCGGCTACTGGCTGATGTTGAAAGCGGGCAAGCCGATTTCGAAACGGTCGTCGTCTACGATGTGAGCCGTTGGGGGCGATTCCAGAACATCAATGAAAGCGCCTCCTACGAATACCGATGCCAGATGGCCGGCGTACGGATCGAGTTCTGCGCCGAGCAATTTGCCAACGATGGCAGCATCGGATCTGATGTGCTGAAGGCCATCAAACGCAGCATGGCCGCCGAGGCGAGCCGCATGCTGTCGCAGAAGGTCTTCATCGGCCAGAGCCGAATAGTCAAGATGGGTTTCCGTGGAGGCGGCTACGCGGGATACGGTTTCAGGCGCCTGCTAGTAGATGCATCAGGAAGGCCGAAAGCCATCCTCAAGCCTAAGGAATGGAAGAGCGTGGTAACGGACCGGGTGATCCTCGTGCCCGGGCCGGCGGAAGAGATTGCGATCGTTCGCTGGATTTTCAGCCAATTCGTGAAAAAGGGCAAAACACAGTTCGAAATCGCAAATGCGCTAAACAAGCGCGGCGTGGTCACGGACCTGAACCAGGCATGGACGACCGCTTCGGTGCGCTCGGTCCTGACCAACGAGAAATATATCGGCAACAATGTATGGAACCGGACATCCGAAAGGCTTCATAGCAAGCGAGTGAGAAATCCTCCGAGCGCCTGGATTCGCGCTGAGAATGTGTCCGAGCCGCTCGTCAGCCGCAAGTTGTTTGAGCGTGCCCAGGCTGTCGCAAAGGCAGGCGCTCCTCGCATCAGCAATGAGCAGATGCTGGTTGATCTCTCCAGGCTTCTGGCCAAGCGAGGGTCGTTATCGGGATCAATCATCAACGCTGAGCCACGCTGCTCGACGAAAAGCCTTTACATCCATCGCTTCGGAACCCTTCAGGCGGCTTATAAGCTGATCGGATATGATGCTTCGCTGAACTACCGATATTTCGACATCAACACCCTGCTTCATCGGCGCCGGCTGGAGATCATTGAGGATCTTGTATCCGCGATCGGCAGGGCTGGCGGCATGGCTCATTACGACGCCAAGAGCGCGCTTGTGCGGGTCAATGAGGAGTTCACCATCGCGGTATGGATCGCGCGATACCGCCCCACGAGCTACGGCTATCCTCGTTGGCCAATAAAGAGGCGGCGTCAGGTAGTGTCCGACCTCACAGTGTTGATAAGGATGAAGCCTGACAATGTTACAATACGCGACTTCCTGATCGCGCCAGCGGGGGACTTGCAACGCGTCCCGCCTATGCTGAGATCAAACAGCGGCGTGCGCTTGGATGCCTTCCTTTTCCAATCGCTGGACCCTCTTGTGGAGATGGCGAAGCGCGCGCCGGTCGATCCAGGGCCATAGTCATGACCCGAACCGAGGTCGATCGCATTCTAGAGGGCAGCCGTCATGCAATTCACCTGGCCGACGATTTGCCGGAGCCGCACAAGCCGCTTCACCCCTACGTGTTTCTTAGGACGTATGGACGCCAGTGCGAACGCATGCGGCGTTTTGTCGATAAGGCAAACGCGTCTCGCGAGCGCCTGCAAGGTACCGTAAAGGCTCTGCACAAGCTGATGGCTGTCGATGCGTTTCGGGCGTTGCTGAAGGCGGAAGGTTTCGCGACGATGCCAGGGATACTGGCACAAGGAACCTTGGGCGATCAGTCGGGAACACCCGGCGCCTGGAAAAGGCCGGGCCATACCATCGCGGCGGGTCAGGAGCTTGTCATCGGGATCTGCACTGAAGCCGTCGACCTTCTAGAAGATTGCGGCGTACACCCGAAAATCTTTGGCCTGCTACGGAAGGTCGTGCCGAGCCGGCAAGTCGAAATTACACAGCTTATGATCGCATTGGACAGGGTGAAGGTCCACTGCGCCAAGGTCTTCGTCGCTCTCACGCCGCAGTCACAACTTGCGGAACCTTCGATACCGCGAAAGCAATTCGCTGGCATCGATGCCGAACAACTAGCCGCTATGGAAACCGAGTTTGCCGAGTTGAGCGAGGAGTTTCTGAACGCCGCCAAGTCACACGGCGCTCGGGCTTTGGAGCTTGTCGCAGCGCAAGCATATCTCGACAGGCTAATGGAGAATCCGCGAGTCGTCCGATTTCTGGCCCGAAAGTTTCCAGAGAGAGTTGTCGAACTTCAAAAACTTTTGGATCAAATCTAACAGTATATGTATGTACGATCGATGCACTGTTGGAGGTTAAAACCTAGCCTGTTCTTCCATGAGTACATTTACCTAACATAACTTGGCCTCTTTCGCAAATATTCACTTTAAGAGATTCTAAAGGTGCTATGATCGTCGACTTGGATTGCAGTGATGTTGGACGGCACTCTTGGTATCACCAACTGCCTGTAACTCAGACGGCGAAAAATGCTTAGGGCCCAGCGATATGACGTGCTGTTCGGGGCTGTCCTGCAGCTATGCAGGATCCACCGGAGGGTACATCTGTTTCTAGGCTAGAGCCAAGTGAGCAAACTATAGAGGTCCGTTGGCCAACTTGGCGAGAAGAGCAACCAGTTCTGACTGACGATGGGTCTGCGTCTTTGCGAAAACTGACTTCAGATGGTTGCGAGCGGTCTCGTAACGAATACCAAGCTCATCGGCAATGGACTCGAGTTTTCGTCCGGACGAGATATGGCGGGCCAATCCCGCCTCCGCGGCGGTGAGGCCAAAGCAGGACCGCAAATGCGAAAGGTTAACTGCGCGATTCTTATTGAACGGTTCCAACAGGACGACGACGGTTGGGCCCTCAAAGTACGCTGAAAAACGATCCTTCCTGATTTGGATGAATGTCAGCTTTACCGCGTTGACGACGCTGCTCCAAGCCTTGGGCCCAACAAACGTTCTGTCAAGCATACGCCGAAGCATGGCGTCGGCCTCCGGTGAACAGATTTTGATCCGTCCGAGCGGCGTCCGGCACACACAGTTTCCAGTCTCGATAATTTGCGACCCGCATTCAGAAACTGATTTGACCGCTGCGCCTTCGCCTACAATTAGCAGTCCGACATCGATAGCATCGAAGATAGAACTGCCAATTTCGGCGATCTGACTTCTGTTTGTTCCGACCCGGTAACGACGAAATGCCCTTCGCAGATGGGGAGCCATGGCCGTCAGTTGGTCGGCTACAGGTTTATTGCGCTCCGGATCACTCCTGCTGGTCAATGTGGACAGCAGGAAAGACCTCCCCTCTTCGCGAACGATGGTCAAGCCGACAGCGGATTCTTCGCCAATCGGTCGGAAAAAATCGTTGTAGAACTCGGTCTTCCTGAAATCGGCTGCAGACAACATCTGCTCGGCCACCACGCCCAAGCCAATCTTCCGTACCGCCGCTTTGGCCATCCATGGATTGATGCGGCAGTAATAATCCGAATAGTTTCTTACAGTAGCGTCATCCAGCCCGTGATTGAGCTCCCATGTCCCGTGTCCTGTCACGGCGTCATGATAGAAGAGCAAGGAGCGGCCATCGGGGATGGACTTTGAGAGCTCAGATAGAAAGTCCGACCAGCTTGCCTCTTCAAGAACCGCAGCATAGATGAGGTCGATCAGGTAGTCAGCATAAAGCCCGGCCTGCATCATGGTGGCCACCATGCGCAGGCGTTGCCCGTAAAGGACACGCTCCCGTTCAAACCATACCCCCACACCGGCCAGCGAGTGTGAAATACAGTTTCGCAGCAAAAAAGCGAATTGGGAAGAGCAGACGAAAAACAGTCACCAGACCGTATCCGGAGATGATTGTCGTAGAGCTTGAAATGGCGACGCACTCGAAACATAAAATGCGGCCGAACTGGCCTGCGGGTAAGCAGCTGCAGACAACAGGTCATGCAAACGCCCGCAAAGCTAGAGCCGCGGAAGTCTAGGCAACGCGCCCGACTGGCGCTATCCCACTAGCGGAAACCGTCCAACCGTTTGGCAATATGGTCTTGTATTCTGTCAACGTCGGTTGCCAACCGGGAAATGCACGCTAGCAACCGCCACCAGACGTTGAATCCCTGGACGGCTGGCGTACCGCAGGCAGGCACCCCACGGCGGATCTGGTTTGCTCCGCCCTTACCTCAGGCCACCTGTTCGCGGCGGGGGTGTTGGCAGGGCGGCAGTTTTGGAAGCCGTTTGACAACGCGCGCCGCCAAACCTCTGCAGAAAAGGAGCCGCCGTCAGGACGCCGCAAGCCGCCATTCCGCATCAGTAGGTGCGATCGCTCGATCTCGAAGTCGTCTGTGAAGTTCGAGCCAAGAAGGGTCGGAAACAAAGCTCCTCATGCTTCCACACGCTTTCAAGAGCGAGACATTACCGATCCGCTCGATCATATCGCTGGTCTCGTCGCAGTTTCTGTCGCACAAAGACTCGAACGGATCATCTTCGCACTCAATTACCCTGTGCCCCCACGCTCCCGGCAAATCGTCCGTTGCGAGCGCATGTCGGAGATCCGGATCGGCGTTCGAGGCCGTGAGCGCGCGGCACAAGACGTAGCGCATCAGCGGATAGTAGATGGGCTGGTGACTTCCTCCGAGCGCGCGTACGCCGGGCAGGATCGACAAGACAAGGAAAACGAGGAGCAGGTTAGGGATCAGACTGCGATTTGCAAGTCGCTCGAGGATGTCTGGGGCCACGAATCGGGCTACCTTCATTTCCGTCGCCAGCTGTACGAGTTCTCCCGCCCGCAGCCGCAGCGGTAGGCGCTTGCCGTTTTCATAAAGCCAGAAGAAATCGGTACCGCGTGCGAGCCACCCACTCCAGGGGCCGGCCGCCAGCCTGTCGATCTCGGCCAGGATATTCGAAGCGAGCTTTGGGTCTTCAATCAGCCTCGTTCGTAGCCAGGAATCCTCGTCTGAAAGATGGTCTGCCACCAAGTCGGCG
The DNA here is from genome assembly GCF_001510895.1 of Mesorhizobium loti. Lineage (GTDB taxonomy): Bacteria > Pseudomonadota > Alphaproteobacteria > Rhizobiales > Rhizobiaceae > Mesorhizobium > Mesorhizobium loti_A. The sequence continues at coordinate 21,378 of NZ_LPWA01000142.1, forward strand.
ATATCCTCGTCGTCCACCTGGAGGAAGGCAATGCGGCTTCCGAACAGTTTCGGCCAAAGGGTGAGATTGGCTGCCTTGATGGCATGTGCTGGCCGCTCGAATTGCGATTTCGGCAGAAGGCTGCGAAGCAGCGCGAGTGCGTCTCCTTCGGCGTTTGGTTCCGCAGGAACCATCTCGAAACGGTAGGGTCCCGGCCCGGTCAAAAGGCTGTATCCTATCATCCGGCTTCGGCTGAGGCCGAAGATGTTGATAGGCTTCCCATCGACAGTGAGCCAGCCTGGCCCCTTGCGCGGTTTTTCAACGAGGCTCACCGTCGAAACGGCGTAGGAGACGTAGGTCGAGCAGCCATGAGCCGACAGGCCGAGGAGGCTAAAGAGATGCGTGTAGTAGGCTTCGGGCTCCATGAGGAGAAACAAATGTGGACCTGTCTGCAATACGCGGCGCTTCTCGAAATCCCTGCAGATTTCCGCGGCGGTGTCGGTCGATAGGCCGTTTCGTCGCGCCGCCTTCTTGATGAGGTCGAGCAGTTTGGCGAAGGACCGGAGCCGGATTTCTGGCACGGGACCCGGAGCGGGCGTCTCGAAGAGGCGGAACGCATAGTCGCGGACCGGTCGGGACTGAAAAGGTCTCGTCCACGGGTGGAGCGCTGCCAGTGACCCGAGGATTGCCTGTTTGGCGTCTGCGTCTGCTGCTAGCTCGTCCACCCTCACATTTCACCCTTTTTGCTGCGCAACGCTGCTGCTCAAAAAAGAAGCACTGATGAGGAGCACCACTCCGAAACCGAAGAAGATTGTCGAGGGAAATACATGATCTCCCACAACCGCAGTGATGCTGAAAATGAACAATCCCAACGTCACAGCGAAACTATGCATGACGCCCTTGGCTCTGCCTAATGCACTATCACATACCCGCGACTGCAATGTGACCTCAAGGCTGACACGCCCAAGATTGTACAGAAACCCAAATGCGGCAAAGACGATCAGCGACCACGGCAGGGGCACAAATAGCAGTGCCATCAGCGAGAGCGCAGATGAGCCCAAAAGGACGAAATGCGGTCTATGAGCACTTATTGCTTGTGTCAGCCTAGCGGCAAGAACAGCTCCGATCAGCGAGCCTACCGACCATGTCGCTTCGAGGTGGCCGAAATCGACGGCGGTACCTTTCTGTTCTTCTAAAACGAAGGCTGATCCCATCACGCTGACCAGCACCGCGCCACCGTAGAGAAGCGCATACACGGCGAAGAGGCGGAGTAGCCCCGGGTCAATGTCAAGTGCGAAGCTTTTAGCCCTGCTGACGCTGCCCGACACCAAGTCGATTCGCATCGAGGATAGGCTGATTGCCGAAACAAGGAAGAACACAGCAAGGACGGTGAACACCAGGGCAGGGGAGTGCTCACTGAGCAATGGCCCGAAAAGCAGAGCCGCCCCGAGGCAGCCGAATTGCATGACGAAGAAGACGGTGGAATTAGAGGCCACGAGATCGCCGCCCCGCGCCATGATGGGGATCACCGACTGCGAACCTGTAAGCGCGACACGGTCACAAAATGCGAAGAGGACCGCTGAGAGGCAGATTGTTAGAAACGCGTCCTTGTAGAGAAGCGCGCAAGCTGTGGCGAGCATTGTGGCAAAGCGTGTGAGATCTGCCGCGATAACCAACCGCCGTCGGTCAAATCGATCCGCCGCCACGCCGACCAGAGGGCTCGCGACGAGTTCGACTATACTGACGATTGCAAGCACCGTCGCCACACTGGTGCTTCCATACCCCGCGTCGACAAGGATCCAAGCGGATGCAATGTAATAGCCGTTTCGTCCGACAGCCGCAGACAACGTGCTGGCCAGGAATCCGAGGAACACCCGGGACTGGGCTGTCGGACTTTGGTCACAATGGATTCGGCATGCTTCTGACATGGGCGGCGCGTCCAACCATACGGCCGCTCGTCATACATGCCGCTGCCAAGTTTGCTTTACAGCGATGCCGGACTTTTCAATTCCTTGCTCAAATCAGCCAAACCGTCGGAATCTATGTTTTGCACTTGCGTCGGAATTCGATCGGATTGGCGCCGAACGCGCGCTTGAAAGCGATTGTCAAATGACTTGAACTGGCGAAGCCGCATTCCATCGCGATCCTGGTCGCCGACAAATTGGTCGATCGAAGCATATCCGCGGACTGCTCCAGCCGACGCCGTGCGATGAACGCATGCGGCGTCATCCCCGTCGACTGCTTGAAGGCCCTGCTGAAATGAAATCGGCTGATACCAAGCTCTCTTGCGAGATCGGCCAGAGTGGGCCTTTCGTCCGACAATGACTCGATCATTGCCAACACTCGTTTGAGATCGAAAGCCGACAGACCGCCTTTTGCCGGCCGATGGCAGGTTCGGTTCAACCTGACCAATTGCACGAACAATTGCGCGACCTGACTCTCCACCATCGTCACGCTGATCGGATCGGGATATCTGAGCTCGGCGGCTATTCTCTGCAGCGCCACTTCTATGGTGCTGTCACGAAAACCGATCCATGGTGGCAGTTCCGCCGGGCGGTAGAATGCTGATCCCCCAAAAGTCTGTTCAGCGAATTCCCGTTCGATCGATACCAGCAGGTAGGATGCTATTGCATCGCCCTCATCCCAGCCACTCCACTCGCTCTCGGCAGGGATGTAGATTATCGAGCCCGGCCGCCTTGCTGAGAAAGAAATCCGGCGTCCATCGATGAAGTCTTCTCCGCGACGCGCAGCACCCTTTAGGTTCATCAGGAACATGTGCCGGGGATGCGAAATCCTTGTCTCCTGTCGTTCCAGCCCTGTCCTACTAATTAGGTCCGCTCGTATGTTTCCCCAGCTCTCACATTGATGAGCCAGCGTCTGGTGCCGTGAAGGGCGCAACTTGTTCGGGTCCAGGCAAAAGGTTTCCGCCAACCGAAACGGCCTCCAGATTGCGAGAAGCTCACCTCGTGCTTTGTGCCGAACCATAGGTTGTCAGACAAATCACAAATAATTCTGAGTTGGTAGAAGATGTGGCTTTAGAGAAAAAACGGCAACCGGATGAAAGCCGTTTGTACCACGTGCGTCTACCTTCCCTCCTGCCTATACTCGGCTGCGCAGAATATTAAGTCGCACTAATCTTTGCTTCTCCGTCGAGCTTTAGGCGTCTCACCGATAAATGGTTGTGGAGGCATACTGCAATGCGGGGACTCGATGGTTTTCTGGCTGAATGCGACCGTGGACCGCGGATCAACGAACTCAAAGACTTCTTCGCGGCGACCGCCGCTGGCCAAAGCGGAGTGCCTATCCGCAAGCCAGCGGTCGATACCCGGCTGCTGCCCGGCGACGATCTTCTTCGCGGTCTGGTCGGCCTGCACGCGGCCCGACAAGGCTTTTTCGACCAGCACTATCACGGCAGCATTCCTTATCGGTTGGAGGAGGAATGCCGAATGGCATACGCCGTACTGAAATACGCGCGGTACCATGAAGTGCCGTTGTCGCTATACAGCCTTGGGACAGCGGAGGGCACCATGGCCAGGACATTGTCCGAGTTGTCCGGTGGAAAGATCCGTAGCCTCTCGTGCAGCCCCAACGCGGAAAACTACAAGTGCTTCGTGGCATATGGCGAACCGCCGGCTGCCGAGTTCTTCGTCGGGCCCTTTCATCGGCTGACCAAGGACGTTCTTAGCTCAGACGTCCGACTGGCAAAGTTCGCGTCCGGATTCGATTTCATTCTGGAGGATACTACCTTCCAGATGTACTCGCCCAACAGAGTGAAGCAGATCGAGTTTGTGATGCAGCATCTCAAGGAAGGAGGCATCTTCCTTTTCGTCGAAAAATTCCGGGCGGTCGACGAAAACGACTACAAGCGCCGCGAGTGGCAGAAGGATTTCGGCTTCAAGGCGCGCTACTTCCCGCAGGACGAAATCGAGAAGAAGAAAGACGCAGTCCTCAAGATTATGTTCAACAACGAAGTGACGCTGGGAGAGATGTTCCATGCCGCGGGCGCGCATTTCAATCACTGCGTCATGACGTGGAATAGCGGAAATTTCTGCAGCCTTGCTGCGAGCAATAATAGAGAAAATCTCAACCTATACCTTTCGCAGATGGCAGACCCTGCCATTCCAAATGAGTATGTTTACGAGACCAGCTTATATCAGGCCAACACTGATTACGCTGCCGCCTTGCAACAAAAGTGATGCTCAAGCGGTGCCGCTCCAGACCGACCGCGTCATGCGGGCAAATGCACACTCATTGGCGCGATGCGTGCGGAGGACCCCGAACACGTTTCGCCGAAACAGACATGATCGTGACGACATCGGCAGAGCGCCTCATGACAAAAACGGCAACGCCCTTCGGTTGCTGGCCTGCGCCTTGGCGGCGGCGGATTGCGGCAGTCTGCGGCAGGCTGCAACAGCGCTGAGAATCCGTGAATCCAGCGTAAGTCGCAACGTCGTTAAACTCGAACAGCTTTTGGAGATGCAGCTGTTCGAGCGCGACGTTCGCGGCGTCCGTTTGACCGAGGCAGGGCGAGCCTGGACCGACGTCGCTCGGCTACACTACGAAGGTTTGCAGGAAGTCTTTCGGAACGCCCGCAACAGTAGGGACGCAAAGACGCTCAGGATTGGGCTGTGCGCTGTGGGCGGTGGAGAATTCCTGAAGCGCCTCATCGATCGCTTCCGCAAATCATATCCAAATGTCAGTTTGGCCATTGAGGATATTCTGCGTGAACAATGCCTGACAGCCGTATGCCGTCGGCGCTTCGACATCGTCTTTGCGCCTGGATTCGGCAAAGTCACCTCTTGCTGCGCCGAGATGTTCTGGCAGGAGCGTATCTTTGTTCTAGTACCTACTGGTCATTCCCTTGCCGAAAAGCGGGTGGTCATGTGGGCAGATCTTGCGGGGATGCAACTGCTCGTGCCGGTCGGAACCAGCGGACCGCTGCTGGATCTCCCTACCCTGGAAGGCATCGTTACCGACGGGTACCGCCCAACTGTCAACATGTGCCAAGGTGGCCAAGCGAGTGTCATCTTCAATGTGCAGCTAGGTCAAGGCATTACGCTAGCGGGTGAGAGCTTCGCGCGAAATGTCGCCATTGATGCGACGGTATGGAAACCTATTGATGGCCATAACAGTCTCTGTTCAATCAAGGCTTTCTGGCTTGAAACGAATCCGAAACGTGCCGTTTTGCGGCTGATTGGCCTTGCCAGAAAGATGGCGAATACGATTCCGGGTCCAGCACACTAGCTCCTAGGTGGCCATGTCCCGATCACTTCCGCGGCTGGGATTTTCGGAGCAGGCCGGATCGGCCAGGTGCACGGCAACCAGCCATTTGACGTCGGATCCTCAACGAGCGAAAATGCGCGTTCTTAGCCCCCAAATTCTCGATGACCTCGAGAAGATGGCTGATGGATCGCGCCAGACGATCGAGTTGCACGACGACGAGTGTGTCGTCAGCGCCTATCTTACGGAGCAGCTTGGAGAGGGCAGGTCGGAGCCGTGCTCCTGGATGATTGTCTCGCAGCCGGCCGAACGCAGTTCCGTCTCCTGTGTTGCGGTCGCCTGTTCGTCAGTAGAACGCGTGCACAGCCGATCAACTGGACTAACCGGGGTTGAAAATTGACCTTCTATGTAATACCTGTTTAGAGTACGGTATTACCAAGGAGCAGCCATGAGCACCACCGTCACAGCCAAGGGACAGGTGACCATCCCGAAGCCGGTTCGTGATCTTCTCGGCATCGTTCCTGGGAGCAAGGTCGATTTCCGTCGCGCCGCCGATGGCAGCGTGGTGCTTGCGCGCGCCGACAAGAAGCAGCCGGCGAGCCGCCTTGCCAGATTGCGTGGCCATGCCGGTAAGGGGCTCGATACCGACGCCATCATGGCGCTGACCCGTGGTGAATCGTGACGCTTGTCGACACCAACGTCCTCCTCGATCTCGTCACCGACGATCCGAAATGGGCGGATTGGTCACTTTCCCAGCTCGAAGCCGCGAGCCTAGACGGGCCTTTGCTGATCAATGACGCGGTTTATGCCGAGCTTGCTGTCCGGTATGAACGCATCGAGCACCTCGAGGCGTTTGTCGGCGGAGCGGGGCTCGAAATGACGTCGATGCCGCGGGCGGCCCTGTTTCTGGCGGGCAAGGTCTTTGCACTCTATCGGCGGGCCGGTGGATCGAGGACCGGCGTGCTACCTGACTTCTTCATTGGTGCGCATGCGGCTGTTGCCCAGCTGCCGCTGCTCACGCGCGATGTGAGGCGCTACCGGACGTACTTTCCGTCATTGAAACTGATTGCGCCGACTATGTGAGCCGCCGCAGATCGCATTTCCTCCAGAGGAGGCCGTAAGAGACAGTTTCATGCACTGTCTGGAGCTTTTCGCCAACGAGTCCAGCCGCACTTGGCGCAATATCTAAAGCGACTGTCGGAAGACGACGGATCAGCCAGCGCGGTAGCGTCGGCGCATTGGGACCAAGCGACAGAAAACGCCAGACCTGTCCTGCATGCGCGGGTCTGTCATCGCGCCAGAAGGACTGGCAGTGTCGGCCGCTCGAGAAAAGATCTGGTGACACCGCCAAGGATGCGCTCGCGCAGGCGTGAATGCCCGTCCCGACGGGCAGCCGGCAAAAGCCCGGCATTTCTTGTCATGCCTGGCGGCTTCTGTTCAGCTGTGGCGAGTGGCGGGAGCGGTCGCCTTCTGTCCCTCCCGCCATTCTCACGACGTATTTTGGGAGGCTTCGCGCGCGCGCCTTGGACACGATCGCTTCGGCGGCATCTGCCTGGAAGTCAGGGTGATGGTGGCCATAGGTCTGGATCAGCATCTCGACGGTCATCCCGAGGAAGCCGGCGGCCGCCCAGGGATCGGAACCCTGTTGCATCAGCCAAGTAGCTGCCGTGTGGCGGAATACATGCGGGGTCACGTCCGTGCGGAATACACGCTTGAGGCTGCCGTTGGGCGCTACGACATTGTCGTACCAGCCAAGCCCAGCAGCCTCGACCACCGAGCGGAAAGCTTTCTTGATCGACTGGGCGGGCTTGCCGTTCCACTCCACGACGTAGTCATGGGCGATCATCCGGCCGATGTTTGCGCTTTTGCCGCGCCCCCTGGTCTTGATCTCCAGCGGCGTGAGCGCCCATCGCCGTAGATGGGCAAGCAGGCGATCAGGCAGGCGCATCGGCGGCTGGCGTTTCTTCGTCTCGAGGCGACCAACTACACGACGATAGAAAACGCCGCGTTCGAGATCGACATGGCCTGCTCCGTCGGTCGGTCGGATGGCGGCGCCACAGATCGCAGCCGAACGAGTGCCGGTATACAGAGCGACGAGGATGAAGCGCGCGACGTGGCGTCCCGTGCGACGGTCGCTAGGCTGCCCTTTCCAGGACTGGCGCATGCGCCAAGCAGCGCGAAGCAATGCTGCGGCCTCGTCACGGGTCAGCCAGCGGTCCCTTGGCGCGGACTTCGGTGGCAGCAAGATCGGCGGCGCCGAGGTTACATAGCCTTCTCGATGATAGTGGTTCAGCGCTGCGCGCAGATCCTCCAGTTGCCGCCTGGCGGCGGCACCGCCGCCGTGCGCTTTGCCATAGTCGCGGCAGATCTTACCGTCGATGTCGCCAATCATCATGTCGCCGAACCAGTTCAGCACCGCGACCATACGACTAGCGGTTTCTTTCGGCTTGGCGTGGCCGGACGCGACGTCTGTCAGGTAGACGCTGACGGCGTCAGCTATCGGCACGGCTGTCGGATCACGACCGCGCGAGCGGACCGGCCGGTATTTTTCGACGATGTATTGGGCGAGCCGTTTCTCAGCGCGTTCGCGGTCGCCAGTGCTACCGCAAGCGCTGATGAAGGTTGCGCCGTCGCGGATGAACCAGCCGGCCCGGCTTCGCAGGGCTCCGTCCTGCTTTCTACTTTCATCGCGCCAGACAAGGCGTGACCCTTTCGAAGTCCTCGACATCGTTTCCTCTTATCGTGTGGGCTCAAAGTAAGATTTTAGTGAAAGCGGATAGATGTCAAATTTGGTGGAAATATAACTATCAAGATAGATACGGGCACGAATAACTCAATAGGTCGCGTGAGATTTTCTTTGGAAAAATATAATTTTTGAGTTGAATACGAAAGCCAATAACACGATGGGTCGAACGAGATTTTTGGCGGAGAATATTCGGATGACGGAGGCCGAGGGGAACGGCTGGTCGGCGGGCTCCTCTCAAGGCCAAGCTGAAGCTGCAGAACCTGAGCTATGCCGATCTGGCTGATAGCTGGCCGCAATCGGGGCCGGGGAGAAGGACATCAGCAACAAGCTTTCACGCGGCCGCCGTATTCTTCGTCCAGCGCCTCAAGGCGATAGGGTCACAAAGAGTGAAGTTCGACAAATTTTGCGAGAAGGTCGCGCCTGCGCCTCGTCCACGCCGCGACGCTGAAGAAGAGGTCGCACGCCACTAGCACTTTTCCGATCCGGTTCCGCCTCAGGCTTAGGGGCTGGCGGGTAGCTTCCCGCGCCATCGCTCATGCTCGACGATGGCGAGATCGAACGGCGTGTCCGTCTGCTGCGCCCGATGGAGCAACACCTCGCCTCCATCCACATGATGAAAGAGAGCCATTGGGAGCGAGCCGATCGCGACACCTTTGCGAATGCCTGGAATGCCGAGGTCGCCAACGTCCCGGCATTCTCCGACTCCACTATCCACGTCGTGGCTGGTTTTCTTGCATGCCGGGATCGGGACTGGCGAGACCGATGCGGCCAAGCCTGGTTGCGCCAAACTGGGCGGCCGCGAGGTCTCGCTGCTCGCGTTCGACGCAGGCCCCGGCCCATCCAGCATTTATGCCGAGGACGGGTCGGCCTCCCGGCCGGCGGTGGAGCCTGAAATTCAGCGGTTGAGCGTCAAATCATTCAGTAATATCAATCAATTAACTATGAATGGTAGTGGAGGTTCGCTACCGCCGATCCCCTCCAGGCCGGAAGAGCACGTATCTACTCTCGATTTGAGTGCGTTCGGGCCGCCGCCTTCTGATCATCCTGCAATTTGAGAGGCTTCTTAAGTACCTCATAGTTCCGACGCTCAAGCGAATAGGCCCGCTACGATTTCAGAGCGCAACATTTGCTCGGTCCCCTGCCAGATCATGGTGATGGCCACGTAAGCTATCAGTGCCACACCCCCATAGGCGAAAAACAATTGAGTGGGCTACGTTGATGGCGGAAACAATCGCCGCCGCATCATCAACCATGACCGGGTTAAAAAGATCGGGGCGGAGGCCCCGATCTTTCCCATGCAGATTTGCACGTATTCCGGTCGCTTGAACGATCAGGCGGCCTTCAGATTCTTCAGCGCCTTCTCGAAGGCGTCTTTGACCGGCTTCGAAACATCGGTCGCCGCCTTGGTAGTGAGTTCCTGGATTTCCTTGGCTTGCTCGACGCCCATATCGACTCGCTTGCGCAGGAAGGCGGTCTGCAAATCAAAAACGTCTGACAGAGACTTCGCGCGGACCAGGGCCTCGAGGTGCGAGAAGTCTGCTTCGGCATTGGCGCGCAATGCCGCGATTATCTTCAGCGACAGCTCGTTGCCGACCGACTTCGCGGTTTCGGCGGTCGACTCGAGCGCCTTTTGCGCGTCTTCAGCGCCCGATTGGAATTTGGCGAGAGCTTCTTTCGATTGCTCGACGCTCTTTTCGGCGACAGCGCGAAGCTGGTCGGTGGCCTTTCCAAGGCTGGCTGCCGAAAATTCGGCTGGATCGGTGGCCTTGTCGGTGGTCTTGGACATTTCCTTATCCCTCTTTTGACGATGGTGTCTCGCCCCCCGCACGGAATATTGAGGCCGCTATGTGACAGTACTATTGCACTGCAGCATTTTTGTTGCAGTGCGTCATGCGGCGCTCATTCGGCGCTCCCCGCCGGGGGGCGTCGGCCCGCGTCGCGCCGTTGGCAGCGCAAATGGCGGTCGCGTGCATCAAGGCACGCGACGCCAGCAGGGTCGATTTTTGCTTAGCAGCCGATCTTTTGTCTACAGCGCATCAGCGACGACGATGTTGAGGACGAGGCTCGAACGGACAGCGGTAGGCATGCTCGCAAGCATCTTCGACGCATCGTTTCTGTGGGGATATCTGTGGGGTGGCGGAATGGGTCGCAGCTAACCCATTGTTTTTTCTGGTCGGAGTGGCAGGATTTGAACCTGCGACCCCATCGTCCCGAACGATGTGCGCTACCAGACTGCGCTACACTCCGTGACCAGACGGCGGGCTTATAGCCGCCACTTTCCGATCCTGCAAGCGGCAATGGTTGCACTAGTGTCGCATTTCGTCGCTTTCGCGAAAGCTGTCCCAGCCCGGCGTCGAAACCATGCCCGGAGTTTGGCCCAACGGCTTCGCTCCATATCGCGGCCCGCGCGGATTTCGAATCGGGTAAATACCACCTGGAAGCAGGTATGCTATCTATCGGCCAACTTCCGAGCGAGACCCGAATGAGCCAGCGCATCGTCAGTTTCGTCATGAGCGGCGGCATCGGCTCGCGGCTCTGGCCGCTGTCGCGCGAAGACAATCCCAAACAGTTCCACGATTTTTCCGGCGACGGCTCGATGCTGGCCAAGACCTTGCGCCGGCTGGCGTCCCGGCCGGAAGGGCAGACGCCTATTTTTCTCATCGCGTCGGAACGTCATGCCGAGCGTGTCCATGCCGACTTGGCCGGTCTCGACCTTGCAGGCGGCGGCCCGCTGTTCGAGCCGACCGGGCGCAACACCGCGGCCGCGATCGCGCTGGCCAGCCTGCGCACGCTCTCCGAATATGGCGACGAGCTGGTCCTCGTGGTGCCCTCCGACCACGAGATCTCCACCGCGCCCCAGTTCTGGCAGAGCATCGAGGCGGGCGCTGCGGCGGCGAGTGCCGGGCGCCTGGTGGTGTTCGGCATCAAGCCAACCCAGCCCGAGACCGGCTATGGCTATATCGAAGTCGCGGCCGACCGGGACGCTGTGTTCGACGTCTCGCGCTTCGTCGAGAAGCCTGATCTCGCCACCGCGCAGACCTATCTCGATGCCGGCAATTTTTACTGGAACACCGGCATCTTTCTGTTTCGCGCCGGCGCCATGCGCGACGCCTTCGCGGCTTTTGCGCCCGATATCTGGCAAGCGACGGAAGCCGCCTATCACGCGGCGACCAGCGACCTTTCCGGCCTCTATATGCCGCTGGAGCTCTACGCGGCCATCCCCTCGACCTCGATTGACTACGCCATCATGGAGCGCGCCAGGGACATCGCCATGGTGCCTGCCGGCTTCCGCTGGAACGACCTCGGCTCCTGGCAGTCGCTGCTTGATGTCGGCCCGTCCGACAGGCAAGGCAACGTCATCCTCGGCGATGTCGTCGCCATCGATTGCGAGAACTCCTACATCCGTGGCGACGGTCGTCTGCTTTCGGCGATCGGCATGAAGGATGTGGCGATCGTCTCCACCGCCGACGCCACTTTCATCGCGCCGGTCAGCCACAGCCAGCACGTCAAGAAGATCGTCGAGCAGCTGGAGAAATCCGGTCGCCTGGAGACCAGGTTCACGCCGGCGCCTGACCGGGTGATCGAGAGCGGCGCCTGGCGGCGGCGTGTGCATCATTGGCTCTTCGACGAGACGCTGCCGCTATGGTCGACATCAGGCGTCGACGAGCGCCATGGCGGCTTTCACGAGGCGCTGGGCTTCGACGCCTCACCGCTGATGAAGCCGAAGCGCATGCGCACGCAAGCCCGCCAGGTCTATGCCTTCGCAGTCGCCAAGGAGCGCGGCTGGACCGGCCCGGCCGACCGGCTGATCGCGCACGGCATCGAGTTCATGGCGGGTCGGGGCCGAACCGCCAGAGGCGGCTGGGTGCGCACGCTCAACGTCGACGGCTCCGTCGCCGATCCGGTCGAGGACGCCTACGACCATTCCTGTGTGCTGCTAGCGCTGGCGCACGCCCATATGTCCGGCCACGCGGAAGCTTTGCGGCTAGGGGAGGAAACCTTTGCGTTCCTCGATGCCCATCTCGAGGACAGCCGCATGACCGGCTTCCTCGAGACGTCGGACGGCGCGGGTGAGCGCCGGTCCAATCCCCACATGCATCTGCTCGAGGCCTTTCTCGCCTGGCATCAGGCGACCGGGGAGCGCGCCTATCTGCGCCGCGCCGCGCGCATCATCGACCTCTTTCGCAGCCATTTCTTCGATTCCGAAAGCTGGACGCTGGGCGAATATTTCGACGACGGCTGGAAGCCCGTGGCAGGCGAGAAGGGCGCCTGGACCGAGCCCGGCCACCACTTCGAATGGGCCTCGCTGCTCGTCGATTTCGCCGGCCGCAGCGGCCAGACCGATCTGACTGTCTTTGCCCGCAAGCTCTATGCCTCGGCCGTCGCCAACGGCCTCAACCGCGCCACCGGCCTTTCCTACGGCGCCGTCTCGCGCCAGGGCCTGCCGCTCGATACGGTCTCGCGCAGCTGGCCGCAAGCCGAAGCCGTGAAGGCGGCGATCGCGCTCGATGGTACGGGCGGGCCAGACCTCAAGCCCGAGATCGAGGCGCGCGTCGGCCGCTTGTTCCGCTGGCACATCGATCCGGCGCCGCTCGGCCTCTGGGTCGACCGCATCGACGAGCGCGGCCGCTCGCTGGCGGCGGACGTGCCGGCGAGCATCTTCTACCATCTGGTCTATGCGCTGACGCAGTATCTGGACGGGACCGCGGGGGAGGGGTGAGGCGGCGCCAGCACAATCAAGTGTCGCCGTCCCTGTCGAATATCGCATCAATATCGCGAGCACCGTGCAGGACTCGTTCAATGCGAACATTATCGCCTTCAGTCACGTAGAAAATTATGTAGTGCTGGAATGGAATTGAGCGCAAATGCGGCGACAGCGAAAATCGGGGCGTGCCGCACGTGGTGCGTCGGCAATGCGATCACACCGCACTCTGAGCGCCGCCACAAAGCGTCGAGCCGCGGCCGGATTTTCAGTGTGGATATAGTCGCCGATCTCCTCGACATCCCTGGCCGCAGCAGGTGAGAATGTGACAGCCATTATTTATTGGCTTTTGTCGCGGTACTTCGCTTCTAGTCGGTCAAGCACCTCCGATGCTGGAATGCCGGGACCGCTTTCCTTCCCTTTGCGGATATCTTCACGCAAAGCAGCCAGCTTTGCACGTCGCTGCTCTTCACGCTCCTCAAGGAGGCGCAGGCTATCGCGTACGACTTCGCTGGCGCTTGCGTAGCGGCCGCTTTCGACAAGCTCGCGAACCAACGCTTCGTAGCGGGAGCCGATATTGTAGCTTGCGGGCATTCCTTTTACCTTTGGCGCTTATCCATTCTTATCAATTTATGATAATTCGGTACAGCCGGTTTGCCAAGTCAATAAGGCGCCGCCACGTCACCGGTCTCGACATAAACCGCCTTCAGCTGCGAATAATGCGCCAGCGCGGCAAGCGAGTTCTCGCGGCCGATGCCGGACTGCTTGACGCCGCCAAAGGGCATTTCAACCGGCGTCAGATTGTAGGCATTGATCCAGCAGGTGCCGGCCTGCAGCTCGGCGATCACCCGGTGCGCGCGTGGCAGGTCGCGTGTGAACACGCCGGCCGCCAGGCCGAATTCGGTGTCGTTAGCGCGCTCGATCACCTCGTCTTCGCTGTCGAATTTCAAGACGCTCATCACCGGCCCGAAGATCTCCTCGCGCGCGATGCGCATGCCGTCGGTGACATTAGTGAACACCGTCGGCTCGACGAAGAATCCGCCCTCGAAACCTTGCAGCGAGGGTACGTTGCCGCCACAGGCGAGTGTTGCACCCCCCTGCTTGCCGGCCGCGATGTAGGAAACGACCTTGTCCTGCTGCGCCTTGTTGACCAGGGGGCCCATCTGCGTTTCCGGATCGAGCGGATCGCCGATGCGGATCTTCTTTGTCCGCTCGACCAGCCGCTCGACGAAACGGTCATGCAGGCCGTTCTGCACGAAGACGCGCGTGCCGTTGGAGCAGATCTGGCCGGCAGAGTAAAAGTTGCCGAGCATGGCGCCTCCGATCGCGTTCTCCAGATCGCGTCGTCGAAGACGATCAGCGGTGACTTGCCGCCGAGCTCCATCGTCGCATGCTTCATCTTCGAGCCGGCGAGCGACAGCACCTTGCGGCCGGTCGGCACCGAGCCAGTCACCGAAACCTTGGCCACGACATCATGGCCGACCAGGCCTGCGCCGACATCGCCATAGCCCTGGACCACATTGAAGAGCCCGTCGGGCAGGCCCGCCTCGCTGTAGATTTCGGCCAACGCCAGCACCGAAAGCGGCGTGTTCTCCGACGGCTTGAACACCATGGCGTTGCCCATGGCCAGCGCCGGCGCCGATTTCCAGCCGGCGATCTGGATCGGATAGTTCCAGGCGCCGATGCCGACACAGACGCCGAGCGGTTCGCGCCGCGTATAGGCGAAAGGGCCGCCGAGATCGATCATCTCGCCGTTGAAGGCCGCCACCGCGCCGGCGAAATATTCGAGGCAATCGGCGGCGGATGGCGCGTCCGCCACCAGCGTCTCCTGGATCGCCTTGCCGGTATCGAGCGTCTCGATCCGCGCCAGGTCTTGATTGCGCGCGCGAAGAATGTCGGCGGCGCGGCGCAGGATGCGGCCGCGCTCGACCGGCTTCAGCCGCGCCCATGCCGGCTGCGCCGCGCGCGCGGCTTCGATCGCCAGCTCCAGCACGTTCGGCGTCGCCGAATGCAGCGTGGCGATGGTCTCGCCGGTCGCCGGATAGATCACCGGCAACGGCGCGCCGCCTTCGTCCTCGATATAGCGGCCGTTGACGTAATGCGATGCCGTTGGTTGGGCGCGCATGGCGGTTCTCCACTTCTCTTCGAGGGGCAGGGCGCCCGCCCGGATCATGCGTTATCTGTCGGCCACCTGCCAGCGCGGATTGATCCATGGCTCCTGGTTGGATGGCGCCAGCGGCGTGCGGCCGAGGATGTGGTCGGACGCCTTCTCGCCGGTCATGATCGAGGGCCCGTTGAGATTGCCGTTGGTCACGCGCGGGAAGATCGAGGAATCGGCGACGCGCAGGCCCTCGATGCCGATGACCCGGCATTCCGGATCGACGACGCTGGTCAGGTCGTCGGCGCGGCCCATCCTGCAGGTGCCGCACGGATGGTATGCGCTCTCGGCATGGTCGCGGATGAAGGCGTCGAGCTCGTCGTCGGTCTGCACATGGCTGCCCGGCGAAATCTCCTTGCCGCGGAAACCATCGAAAGCCTTCTGGCCAAAAATCTCACGCGTCAGCCGGATACAGTGGCGGAACTCGCTCCAGTCGTCCGGATGCGACATGTAGTTGAAGCGGATCACAGGCTTCGCTTTCGAGTCTGGCGAGCGTAGCGTCACCGAACCGCGCGACTTGGAGCGCATCGGCCCGACATGCGCTTGGAAGCCATGTGACTTCGCCGCCTTCTTGCCGTCATAGCGCACCGCAGCCGGGATGAAGTGATACTGGATATCGGGATAGTCGACGCCGGCCTGCGAGCGCACGAAGGCCGCGGCTTCAAAGTGGTTGGTCGCGCCAAGGCCGGTCTTGAAGAACAGCCATTGCGCGCCGATCATCGCCTTGGAGAACGGATTGAGCACCGAATTCAGCGTGATCGGCTTGGTCGCTTCCTGCTGGATGTAGAGCTCCAGATGGTCCTGCAGATTGCTGCCGACGCCCGGCCGGTCGGCGAGGACCTTTATGCCGTTTTCCTGCAGGTGCGCGCCCGGGCCGATGCCGGACAGCATCAGGATCTTCGGCGAATTGATCGAGGATGCCGCCACGATCACCTCACGTCGCGCCTTAACGACCTGAATCTGTTTGTTAGCTTCGATCTCGACCCCGATGGCGCGTTGATTCTCGATCACCACGCGTCGAGCGAAGCCCTTGACCAGCCTCACATTCTTTCGCCTGAGAGCCGGCTTGAGATAGGCGTTGGCCGCCGACCAGCGACGTCCGCCGAGGATCGTCTGCTCCATCGGGCCGAAGCCTTCCTGCTTCGATCCGTTATAGTCGTCGGTGAGCTCGAAACCGGCCTGGCGGCCGGCCTCCATGAAGGCGCCGTAGAGCGGGTTCTTGCGCGTGCCGCGCTGCACATGCAGTGGGCCGCTTTTGCCGCGCCAGCCGTCCTCGCCGCCGTCGGAATCCTCCATGCGCTTGAAATAGGGGAGCACGTCGGCGAAGCTCCAGCCGGTCGCGCCCTGCTCGGCCCAGTGGTCGAAGTCGCGCGCATGGCCGCGCACATAGACCATGCCGTTGATCGAGGACGAGCCGCCGATCACCTTGCCGCGCGGCGTGGCGAGCACGCGGCCGCCGAGATGCGGCTCCGGCTCGCTGGCAAAACCCCAGTCATAGAGGCTCATATTGAGCGGGATCGACAGCGCCGACGGCATCTGGATCAGCGGACCGATGTCAGTGCCGCCGAACTCGATGACGATCACCGAATGCTTGCCGTCTTCCGACAGCCGGTAGGCCATGGCCGAACCGGCGGAGCCGGAGCCGATGATGACGAAATCCGCTTCAAGCATTGTTCATATGCGCCATAAAATCGGCGAGCGAGACATTGCCGCCGGTAGCCACAACAAGGACGGTCTTGCCCGCCACATCGATTTTGCCCCCCAGCAGTGCCGCCAGCGACGCCGCGCCGGACGGTTCCAGCACCAGCTTCATCCGCTCGAAGGCGATCTTCATCGCCCGCCGCACCGCGGCGTCGTCGACGGTGACGCCGCGAACGCCCGCAGCGCTGACTGCCGCAAAGGGCGCCTCGCCGGGCCTGCGCGCCATCAGCCCGTCGCAGATCGACTTCGGCCCGATCGGCATGGTCTCGATCGCGCCATGCGCCAGCGACGAGCCCATGCCGTTGAAGCCTTCGGGCTCGACGGCGATGATCTCGGTCTTCGGCGACAGGTAGTGGAAGGCGAGCGAAACGCCGCCGATCAGCCCGCCGCCACCGACCGAGCAGAAGACGAGATCGGCGTGAGCCTTCTTCGCCGCCAACTGGTCGAGCGCTTCCAGCCCGGCACCGGCCTGGCCCGCGACGATCTCTGGGTCGTCGAAGGGATGCAGCAAGGTGAGGTGCTCGGTCTCGGCGATCTCGCGCGCCTTGGCGGCGGCCACTTCCTCACGGGCGCGATCACCGTGATCGGTCAGCACCACGCGCGCGCCGTAGCCGGCTGTCGCGTCGCGCTTCGCGGCGGGAGCATCGATCGGCATGACGATGGTGACGGGAATGCCGAGCGCCTGTCCGGCGGCCGCCAGCCCTTGCGCGAAATTGCCGGAGGAATAGGCGACGACGCCCTTCTTCGCTTCGTCCGGCGACAGCCGCTTCAGCCGCCAATAGGCGCCGCGCACCTTGAAGGAGCCCGCCCATTGCAGCGATTCCGGCTTGACGAAGACGCGCGCCGCGTCCGTCTCCTTGGCAAGTGCCGCCGACTCCAAGAGCGGCGTCACCTGCGTCGCCGCAGACGTTACGGCATAGGCCTGTTTCAGATGGTCGAGTGTGGGAACGAGAACGTCTGCCATCATTCGCCTCGCGGATACCGTTTGCTTTCTTCAAGATTGTCGAGGTTCATGTGATTGCGCATGTAGCGCTCCGAGGCCTTCTGCAGCGGCTGGAAGTCCCACGGGTAGTAGGCGCCGTTGCGCAGCGCCGGATAGACGACCCAGCGGCGCGCCTGGCTTTCGCGCACTGCGGCGTCGAAGCCGGCCATGTCCCAGTGCGCCCGGACCTTCTCCATGAAGGCGGCAACCAGGGCTGCGTTCGCCGGATCGCCGGCGAGGTTGTCCCGCTCGAGCGGGTCAGCCTCGAGATCGAACAGTTGCGGCGCGTCGAGCTCGCAATGGACGAACTTGTATTTGCCGTCGCGGATGGCGACCAGCGGCGCGTAGGAACCTTCGGCCGCATACTCGATCAAGACAGGCGCGGTGCGCGCTTTGCCGGTCAGCAGCGGCAGCAGCGACTGGCCGTCGGTCCACGGCGCGATTGCCGCGATGTCGATGCCGGCGAGGTCGCAGAGCGTCGGCGTCACGTCGAGATTGGAAACCGGCGCCTCGATGAGGCCGGCCGGCACGCCGCTGCCGGCAATCATCAGCGGCACGCGCGCCGAACCCTCGAAGAAGCTCATCTTGAACCACAGGCCGCGCTCGCCCAGCATGTCGCCATGGTCCGAGCAGAATAGGATGGTGGTGTCGTCGAGCATGCGGGTACGCTTGAGAACGTCCAGAAGCTCGCCGAGCTTGTCGTCGACATAGGAAATGTTGGCGAAATAGCCGCGCCGGGAGCGGCGCACCTGCTCGGGCGTGATCTCGAACGACGCATAATCGCTGGCGCGATAGAGCCGCTGCGAATGCGTGTCCTGCTCGTCGTGCGGGATAAAGCCGGTCTCCGGATCGAGCGCCTGGCAGTTCTCGTAGAGATCCCAGTACTGCTTGCGCGCCACATAAGGGTCGTGCGGGTGGGACAGCGAAACGGTGAGGCACCACGGCCGGCGGCCCGCGTCGTCCTGCTCGCGCGACAGCTGGTAGAGTTTTTGCGACGCCAGGAACACGACCTCGTCGTCATACTCCATTTGGTTGGTGGTCTCGGCGACGCCGGCGCCGGTCACTGAGCCTAGATTGTGGTACCACCAGTCGATGCGCTCGCCGGGTTTGCGGTAATCCGGCGTCCAGCCGAAATCGGCGGGATAGATGTCGGTAGTGAGCCGCTCCTCGAAGCCGTGCAACTGGTCCGGCCCGACGAAATGCATCTTGCCGGACAGGCAGGTGTAGTAGCCGGCGGCGCGCAGGTGATGCGCGAAGGTCGGGATCGAGGAAGCGAATTCGGCGGCGTTGTCGTAGACCCCGGCGCGTGACGGCAACTGGCCGGTCATGAACGAGGCGCGGCCGGGCGCACAGAGCGGCGAAGCCGTATAGTTGTTGGCAAAGCGCGCCGAGCGCGCGGCCACCGCCTTCAGGTGCGGCACGTGCAGGAAATCCGCCGGTCCATCGGGGAACAGCGTGCCGTTGAGCTGATCGACCATGACGATCAGGAAATTGGGTCGTCCGGTCGTCAAGGCAGGCTCCGTCCGCTGAGCTTGGTTTCGAGATAATCTTCGATGAGCGCGATTGCCGTTTGCGCATGCGGCACGCCGTCCTTCAAGGCGCGGCGGATGTAGAGCCCGTCGATCAGCGCCGCCGTCGCCTCCGCCACACGATCAGCCTCGACCCTGGGCAGGATGCCGGTCAGCCCGCTCATCAGGTTGGAATTGAGCCGCCGCGCGTAAACGCGAAGAAGCCGCCGCAGCTCGGTCGATTTCTGCGCCTCGACATAGAAGGCGAGCCAGGCAGCGATGATTTCGGGCTGGAACTGCTCGTCGGAGAAACTGACGGCGACGACGGCCGAAACGCGCTGGCGCGGCGTGGCCGCGAGGCGAAGCGCGCGCCGCGTGTCGATGTTGAGCTCGGCAAGGATGTGCCGCATCGTCGCGAACAGCAGCTCGTCCTTGGCGCCGAAGTAGTGATGCGCCAGCGCCGAGGACACGCCGGCGCGTCCGGCAATCTCCGACATGGTCACGTCGAGAGAACCGCGCTCGCCGATCGCCGAGATCGTCGCGTCGATGAGCGCCCTACGGCGCAGCGGTTCCATTCCGATTTTCGGCATTTGGGGTGTCCGGTTCAGGGTGAGATTATTTTTTATTGACGGATCAATCAACAAAAATCAGCCTTGGGATCAAACGATCGTGTAGCTCTGGCCCATCCCGCGGGCTGGAAAACGGTTCACTATTGAACAATATTGAATCACGTGCCGCGACGAAGACGTGCTAGCGTGTGTTGAGGTTCAGGTCAGGCCGCGCCGAGAGTGGCGATTTTAGAGCAGCGGAGCGTACTTAGGTACGTGAGCATCGGAAGCGCAGGAAATCGCCATTCGCAGGCCGGCATCACCTGAGGATCAACATACGCTAGGCTCGGCGGCAAATGGAGGCTGTTATGACCGCATGCATCGTCGGCTGGGCGCATTCGCGCTTCGGCAAGCTCGAAGGCGAGACGCTGGAGGGGTTGATCACCAAGGTCGCCGCCGAGGCGCTAGACCATGCCGGCATCGGCCCTGACGATGTCGACGAGATCGTGCTCGGCCATTTCAACGCCGGCTTCTCGCCGCAGGACTTCACCGCGAGCCTTGTGTTGCAGGCGGACGATCGGCTGCGCTTCAAGCCGGCGACGCGCGTCGAAAACGCCTGCGCCACCGGCTCCGCGGCGGTGAGGCAAGGCATCCGCGCCATCGACGCCAACGCCGCCCGCATCGTGCTGGTGGTCGGCGCCGAGCAGATGACCACCACGCCCGCCCCGGAGATCGGCAAGAACTTGCTGAAGGCCTCCTATCTGCCGGAGGACGGCGAAACACCCGCCGGCTTTGCCGGCGTCTTCGGCAAGATCGCGCAGGCCTATTTCCAGCGCTATGGCGACCAGTCCGACGCGCTCGCCATGATCGCGGCCAAGAACCACAAAAACGGCGTCGAAAATCCCTATGCGCAGATGCGCAAGGATTTCGGCTACGAATTCTGCCGCCAGGAGAGCGAGAAGAACCCGTTCGTCGCCGGTCCGCTGAAGCGAACCGACTGCTCGCTGGTCTCGGACGGTGCGGCGGCGCTTGTGCTTACCGACACCGCGACGGCGCTGAAGATGCGTCGCGCCGTCACCTTCCGCGCTAACGAGCATGTCCAGGATTTCCTGCCGATGTCGAAGCGCGACATCCTTGCCTTCGAAGGCTGCGAGCGCGCCTGGGAGCAGGCGTTGAAGAAGGCCGGCGTCACCCTCGACGATCTCTCCTTCGTCGAGACGCATGACTGCTTCACCATCGCCGAGCTGATCGAATATGAGGCGATGGGCCTGGCCAAGCCCGGCGAGGGCGCGAAGCTCGCGCTTGATGGCACGACGGCCAAGGATGGCCGCTTGCCGGTCAACCCTTCCGGCGGCCTGAAGGCCAAGGGTCACCCGATCGGCGCCACGGGCGTGTCGATGCATGTGCTCACGGCCATGCAGTTGACCGGCGAGGCCGGCGGTATCCAGGTGCCGGGTGCAAAACTCGGCGGCATCTTCAACATGGGCGGCGCTGCCGTCGCCAATTACGTTTCCATTCTCGACAGGATTCGCTAGAAGCAGCCCGCATTAAAGCGCCGCGCCCCCTTGGGCGCGCGCGTGCGGGAGGCAACATGGCAAATCCGGTTCTGGTCGAGGTTCTGCGTGGCGCGGTGGTCGAAAGCGCCCATCGCGGCGGTGTCTCCGTTTTCGATGCCGACGGCAAAGCCGTTTTAGAGATCGGCGATACGGAACGCCCGGTGTTTCCGCGCTCGGCCGTGAAGGCAATCCAGGCGCTGCCGCTGGTCGAATCGGGTGCTGCCGATGCCTATGGCTTCGGCGATCGTGAACTGGCGCTGGCCTGCGCCTCGCATTCCGGCGAGCCGGCGCATGTCGAACTGGCGCAGGCGATGCTCGCCAAGGCCGGCCTCGACAGGACGGCGCTCGAATGCGGCGCGCACTGGCCGTCGAACCACGACGCCACCATCGCTCTTGCCCGGGCCGGGGGCTCCCCGAATGCGCTCCACAACAACTGCTCCGGCAAGCATTCGGGCTTCCTCTGCACCTGCGTGCACTCAGGCATCGAGCATCGCGGCTACGTCAAGGCCGGGCATGCTTTTCAGGACATGGTGCGTGACGCCATGCAGTCCGTGACCGGCGCGGCGCATGACGTCGACCATTGCGCCACCGACGGCTGCTCCATCCCGACTTACGCCGTCCCGCTGAAGAGTTTTGCTCAAGGCTTTGCCCGCATGGCGACGGGCAGGGGCTTTTCGCCCGAACGCGCGAAGGCGGCGAAGCGGCTGCTTTCGGCCTGCATGGCCGAGCCTTTCCTGGTGGCCGGCACCGGCAAGGCGGACCTCGCGCTGATGCAGGCCGCCCCTGGCCGCATCTTCGTCAAGACCGGCGCCGAGGGCGTCTATTGCGCGGCATTGCCCGAGCTTGGTTTTGGCATTGCCTTGAAATGCGATGACGGCGCCGGCAGAGGAGCCGAGGTGATGATCGCCGCGGTGCTGGCAAAACTGCTGCGCGGCGACGAAGCGCTCGCCGCGAAGCTCACGGAACTTGCCCATCCGCCAATCGAAAGCCGCATCGGCGCCAAGGTCGGCTTGCTGCGGCCGACGGCAGCGCTGAACTAGCTGACTTTGTTGCGCTCGACGGTCAGATGCGCGTAGCCGCTGTCGCTTGATCTTGCCAGGTCGCCGGTCGCCGGATCGGCCCAGCGCTGGCCGATGATGGCGCCGTTATGCGCCCCGTCGATGACATTGTCCGAGATGACGGCGGTACCCGAACCTTCGACCACGGATACGACTATGCCCGTACCTGCCTTGCGGATGATGTTTCCAGTCGCCACGACATTGCGCAGATAGGGTCCCCAGCCGAGCTGCATGCCGTAGAGCGGCGCGTTTTCGACCACGTTGCCCGAAACCGTCGTGTCGGCCTCGGCGCTGATGCCGACGCCGAAGCCGGGCGGGTCCGCAGTGTAGGGGCCGACCGTCGAGAGGTTGCGCACGATGTTGTTGGAGCACACGGCCATACGGCCGCCTTCGTTGAAATTGACGATCGAAATGCCGTTGGCGGCGCCGTCGACCAGATTGTTGCTGAGGATCGCACCTTCGAAGGAGAATTCGGAATAGATCCCCGTTTCGCCGGAGCGCGAGCAGGTGTTGCCGGTGATCTGCAGATTGCTTGAGCTGTTGGCGCGGATCGCCGAGAAGGCGCAGTCCGAAACGACGTTGCCCGAGATGATGACATTGCCGGCACGGAAGGCGTTGATGCCGTTGCCGTTCTGGCCGGTGCCGCCGCTCCTCGCGCCGATGCGTTGCACGCGGTTGCCGCTGACGATGGTGCCGTCCTCCGCTGCCTGCCAGCGATGCACGAGAATGCCGCCATTGGCGCAGTCGGACACCGTGTTGCCCGAGATTTCCAGCCCGCCGGCCTCGACCGAGTAGATGCCGGCGTCCGCAGCACCGGAAATATCGGAGCGGCCGACGCGGCCGGAAACATGCTCGAGCGCCAGCCCGTTCTTGCCGCTGCCCGTCACCTGGCAATTGTCGATGGCGAGATGGGCGACGCGGCGCAGATCGAGCAGGCCTTGCGTGTAGTCGGCCAGCCAGCGGTTGCTGCCGTCCAGCACCAGTCCGCTGAGCTCGATATGCTCGGCCTGTTCGGCCATCATCAGATGGCCGTTGCCGCCATAGACGATGCGGGTTGCGCCCGGCACGCCCGACAGGCGTACGCGTGCCGGCAATTTCAGGTTGGAGACGAGATAGGTGCCGGGCGGCAGGAACACCGGCGCGTCGCGGTCGCTGGCCTCGGTAAGCATCTTGGCGAAGGTCTTGCTCTGGTCGTCCAGCGCGCCCGGCTGCACGCCGATCTCGATGGCGTTGATCGAGCCGCGCATCGCGGTCTTCTCGATGCCGGGCAGCATCTTCGCCGATGCCTTGCCGGCAAAGAGTCCGGCAACGGCAAGGCCGGTGGTTTGGGCAAGCAGCGCTCGTCTGTTCAACATCGGCACAGCTCCTGGCGTTTTGCCTGGCTCGTCGCAGGATTCGTGCCAAGGCCGACTTGTCGGCAAACCGCTTGTGCAGTCGTCGCGCCGGGCCTAAGGTCATTGAATGAGCAGAGCTTTCACGCGCGAAGAAGACAGCGAAAATGCCATCGCCGGCGTCGGCGAACGGCCGATCAGCTCGCACCGCAATCTGGTGACCGAGCGCGGCCTTACGATGATCGAGGAGAACCTCGCCGAGCTGCGCGACCTGATGGCCAAGGCCGAAAGGCGCGGCGATCGCGAGCGCCTTGCCGTCGTGTCGCGCGACCTGCGCTATTGGACCGCGCGGCGCGAGAGCGCCGAGCTTTCCGCGCCGGAGCCGGGCAGCGATGTTGTCCGCTTTGGCATGGGCGTCACGCTGGAAGGCGACGACGGCAAGAAAGTGCATTGGCGGATCGTCGGCGAGGATGAGGCCAACCCTTCGAAAGGCAGCATTTCGCATGTCTCGCCGATGGCCGTGGCGCTGTTCGGCAAGAAGGTCGGCGAGGTCGTCACCGTCAACGGTAAGGAATGGGAGATCGTCAAGCTCTCGGACAAGGCCGAGAACTAGCCTTCGAGCTTGACGGTGCGGTCGCGGAAGAATGCCGCGGCGCCTGCCTCGTCGATTTCGCCGGCAGCGATCATCATCACCATCTGGATGATGTCCTCCGGTTCGGCTTCGACGCTCAATCCGTTGAAGTAGAGAAACAGGTCGGCTGCGGCAAAAGCGGTGCGCTTGTTGCCGTCGACGAACGGGTGGTTCTTTGCAATGCCAAAGAGATAAGCGGCTGCCAGTTCGCAAAGATCGGGCTCACCATAAGCCTCTTTCTGCTGGGGTCGGGCGAGCGCCGACTCCAGCATCCCTTCATCGCGGATGCCCGGCGCGCCGCCGTGGAGGCGCAATTGCTCAGCGTGCATCGCCTCCACGAATTCTCGCGAATGATGCTCGGTCATTTCGCAAGCGCGCGGTAGGCAACCTCGTATTTCTTCATCCGTTCGCGCGCGATCTTCATCTTGCGCTCAAACTCTTCGGCAGAGTCCTCAAGGCGGCGCAAGCGAAGCTCCTGACCCTCCTGAACGACGACGACATTATCGCCTGCCTTGAGGTTCAACCGATCGAGTAGCTCTTTCGGTAGGATCAGACCTTCGGAATTTCCGATCTTGCGGATGGTGGTGTTCATGGCGGATCATCCTGTTGTAACGTCAATTATAACGTGTAACGCCGTACGTTACAACAGGAATTATAACGGCACTTGCACACTTACCCCGTCGCCAGCAGCCGATCCATCAGCCGGTCCGCCGC
Source organism: Mesorhizobium loti (assembly GCF_001510895.1). GTDB lineage: Bacteria > Pseudomonadota > Alphaproteobacteria > Rhizobiales > Rhizobiaceae > Mesorhizobium > Mesorhizobium loti_A. The sequence goes on from NZ_LPWA01000142.1 coordinate 46,212, forward strand.
TTGCGGGATGACTGTACCCGGCGGGAAGATCTCCGCCGCGCCCGCCTTCAGCACCGCGTCATAGTCTTGCGGCGGGATGACGCCGCCGGCGACGATCAGCATGTCGCCATGGCCGAGCTTCTTCAGCGCGTCCTTGAGTTCGGGGATCAGCGTCAGGTGCCCGGCGGCGAGCGAGGAGGCGCCGATGATGTCCACATCATGCTGGACCGCCAGCTTTGCGATCTCGTCCGGCGTCTGGAACATCGGACCGACGGTGACATCGAAGCCGAGGTCGGCAAAAGCGCTGGCGATCACCTTCTGGCCGCGGTCGTGGCCGTCCTGTCCCATCTTGGCGACCAGGATGCGCGGCCTGGCGCCGGACTTCTTCTCGAACGCCTCGATCTTTTCCTTGAGCCGGTCCACTGCCGGATTGTCGCCGAGCGCATCGCGATAGACGCCGGAGATGGTCTGCACCGTGGCCGCATGCCGGCCGAACACCTTCTCCAGCGCCAGCGAGATTTCGCCCACCGTGGCATTGGCGCGTGCGGCGCGGATCGCGAATTCGAGCAGGTTCTCGCCGCTCTCGGCAGCGCGGGTGAGAGCGGCCAGCGCATCCTCGAGTGCCGCGACGTCGCGCGTGCCTTTCAGCCGCTGCAGCTTCGCCAACTGCCGGGCCTTCACCTCGGCATTGTCGATCTTGAGCACATCGACCTCGATATCGGCTTCCGGGCGATGCGCATTGACGCCGACCAGCACCTGCTCGCCGGAATCGATGCGCGCCTGCGTGCGCGCGGCCGCTTCCTCGATGCGCAGCTTCGGGATGCCTTTCTCGATCGCCGCCGCCATGCCGCCGAGGTTTTCCACCTCCTCAATATGGGCGAGCGCGCGGGCCGCCAGGTCGTGCGTCAGCCGCTCGACATAGGCCGAGCCGCCCCACGGATCGATCATGCGTGTGGTGCCGGATTCTTTCTGCAGGATGAGCTGCGTGTTGCGGGCGATGCGGGCCGAATGGTCGGTCGGCAGCGCCATCGCCTCGTCGAAGGAATTGGTGTGCAGCGACTGCGTATGCCCCTGCGTCGCCGCCATCGCCTCGATCATGGTGCGGGTGATGTTGTTGTAGGGGTCCTGCGCCGTCAGCGACCATCCGGAAGTCTGGCAATGGGTACGCAGCGACAGCGAGCGCTCGTCCTTCGGCGCAAAATTCTTCGTCATCAGGCTCGACCACAAAAGCCGTGCGGCCCTGAGCTTGGCGACCTCCATGAAGAAGTTCATGCCGATCGCCCAGAAGAAGGAGAGACGCGGCGCGAAGCGGTCGATGTCGAGGCCCGCTGCGACGCCGGCGCGCGCATATTCGATGCCGTCGGCAATGGTGTAGGCGAGCTCGAGATCGGCCGTCGCGCCGGCTTCCTGCATGTGATAGCCGGAGATCGAGATCGAGTTGAACTTTGGCATGTGCCGCGAGGTATAGGCAAAAATGTCCGACACGATTCGCATCGATGGCTTCGGCGGATAGATGTAGGTGTTGCGGACCATGAACTCCTTCAGGATGTCGTTCTGGATGGTTCCGGCAAGATCCTTCTCGGCAACGCCCTGTTCCTCCGCCGCCACTATATAGAGCGCCATGATCGGCAGCACCGCGCCGTTCATGGTCATCGACACCGTCATCTCGTTGAGCGGGATGCCGTCGAAGAGCTGGCGCATGTCGAGGATGGAATCGATCGCCACGCCCGCCATGCCGACATCGCCGGCAACGCGCGGATGGTCGCTGTCATAGCCGCGATGAGTGGCGAGGTCGAAGGCGACCGACAGGCCCTTCTGTCCGGCGGCGAGGTTGCGCCGATAGAAGGCGTTGGATTCCTCGGCCGTCGAGAAGCCGGCATATTGCCGGATCGTCCAGGGCTGCTGGACATACATAGTCGGGTAGGGGCCGCGCACGAAGGGCGGCAGGCCGGGATAGGTTTCGAGGTTGGCCAGCCCCCTGAGGTCGCCCTGGCCGTAGAGATGCTTGACCGCGATGCCTTCCGGCGTCATCCGCTGGCCCTTGAGCTCGACTGGCGCGCGGCGCGGCGCCGACCAGCCGATCTGGCTGAAATCCGGGATCATGATCCGGCTCCGATCGACTGGTCGATGCGCACCGGAAAGAGCGGCTCGCACACGGCAACGCCTTCAGTCAGCGCCGGCCGGCGCTCGGCCTTCAATGTCTCGACCGGGCGTTCGCTAGCGGTGCGGTAAAGGGTCGTGCCGACAATGCCGCGTTCACCTGCCCTGTAGGCCGCATTGCGCTTAGCGGCGGCGGTCTGCACCCGGTTCTGGATGTAGCCTTGCTGCAGGCTGTTGAGCACGCCGCCTTCGGCCTCGATGCGCTGGAACTCTTCCCAGGCCGCGGCGCAAAGATCGTTGGTCAGCGCCTCGACCGCGCCGGAGCCGCTGGCCGGATCGGCGACATGGTGGAGATGGCTTTCATGCGCCATGACCAGCTGCACATTGCGGGCGACGCGGCGGGCAAAGCCGGCAGGTAATCCATGTGCGATCGTATGCGGCAGGATTGCGATCGAATCGGCCCCTCCGGTCGCCGCGGCGAAACCGGCGATCGCCGTGCGCAGGATATTGGTTTCCGGGTCGGCAACCGTCATCATCCGATAGGAGGTTTCGGCGTGGACGTTTGCCGTCGAGGCTGGGATGGAGCAGGCTTCCTGAATCCGTGCCCAGAGCTTGCGCAACGCCCGCACCTTGGCCATCGACAGGAACTGGTCCTGGTCGACGCTGAGCGCGAAGCCGATATAGGGCGCCGCATAGACCAGCGGCTGGCGCGCCTTTTCGAACATCCTGAGATAGGAGACGGCGGACGCCATCATCGTGCCGAGCTCCTGCGCCTCGGTGGCGCCGGCATTGTGGAACACGCGGCCGTCGGCTTCCAGCAGCGCGCCCGGCACGCCCATCGAGAAGAAATGCGCCAGCGATTGCGGCATCGATTCCTGCAGCGCCTCGATCGAGGTGCGCAGCCGTCCGGTGCCGGCGAAGATCGCGGCCGGATCGATGCCGAAGGAGAGGTTGAGCTTCGTCGGGTCGGAGCGGCGCCGGGTCAGGAAGGCGAGCAGCCAGTCGGCCACCGCGCGGCTCCAGGGGTGCGCATCGATGCGCACCTGCACGCGGTTGAGCGGCACGCCGTCGAGCACCGTTTCCAGCGCCTCCGCCGTTCTGGGAAGGCCGTAGCCGAAGGCGTTCGGCGCACCCTCGAAAACCAGCGACAGGCCGGTCGCGCCCTGCGCGATGTCCTCCAGCGCCTGGGCGCTGGCACGGGCGATGTCGGGATCGTCGACGCGCTGGCTGACGATCCATGGCGACTTCGGATTGGTGCGCACCAGCGGCTCGGCGGTCGTCGAGCGTTCGCTTAGCGGCTCGATGCGGATGCCGTCATCGGTGTGCGAAACGAGCTTCTCCTCGAAGGAGCCGCCGGCAAGCGCTTTTTCGGCCAGCGCCAGCCAGCGCTTGGCGTCCGGTTTAGGAAGGTCGACATCCCTGGTCAAGGCGCCGGCGCCCATCGCACTCCTCGTCTCTTAGCCGCATCGGTCGCCAGTCTAAGGTCCCCGGCCGGATATCACAATGCAACATCCGTCGCGGTCGCCTCCGCGACCGCCAACCGATTGCCAAACATGCTTAAAATCCGCAAGCTTCGAAAGCTCGATTTCGATGGCAGCCCCAAATTCGATAGTGGGCCCAAATTCGATAGTGGGCATTGTCGCTCGTCAATAGCGTTACTATACCTCGACATGAGGCTCGGGCGCGTTTTTTGACGCAACAGATCGCGGAGACCGGACATATGGCTGACGACACCAGCATCTTCATCGGCGCCAGCCGCAAGCCCGACGATTCCTATCAGCGCGCGGAGGAACTGCTGCTGCGCTACGGCAATCGCCACGGCCTGATCACCGGCGCCACCGGCACCGGCAAGACGGTCAGCCTCCAGGTCCTGGCCGAGGGTTTTTCCAATGCCGGCGTGCCGGTTTTCTGCGCCGACATCAAGGGCGACCTTTCCGGCATCGCCATGATGGGCGAGGCCAAGGATTTCCTGGTCAAGCGCGCCGGAGAGGTGAAGCTCGATCCCTACCAGTTCCAGGAATTCCCGGTCATTTTCTGGGACCTGTTCGGCGAGCAGGGTCACCCGATCCGCGCCACCATCTCGGAAATGGGGCCGCTGCTCATGTCGCGGCTGATGAACCTCACCGAGCGCAGGAAGGCGTCATGAACATCGCCTTCCGCATTGCCGACGAAGAGGGCCTGCTGCTGCTCGACCTCAAGGACCTGCAGGCGCTGCTCGCCAACATCGCCGAGCGGGCCGACGAGCTCAGCGCCCGCTACGGCAATGTGACGAAGCCGTCCGTCGGCGCCATCCAGCGCACGCTCCTGGTGCTCGAGCAGCAGGGCGCCGCGAATTTCTTCGGTGAGCCGGCGCTGCGCATCGCCGATCTGATGCGCACCACCCGCGACGACCGCGGCGCGGTCAGCGTTTTAGCCGCCGACAAGCTGATGATGAATCCCAGGCTCTACGCCACTTTCCTGCTCTGGCTGATGTCGGAGCTGTTCGAGGAACTGCCGGAAGTCGGCGATCTCGAGCGGCCGAAGCTGGTCTTCTTCTTCGACGAGGCGCATCTTCTGTTCGAGGACGCGCCGAAAGTGTTGATCGACCGTGTCGAGCAGGTGGTGCGGCTCATCCGCTCCAAGGGCGTCGGCGTCTTTTTCGTCACCCAGAACCCGCTCGATATTCCGGAAAAAATGCTGGCCCAGCTTGGCAACCGCGTCCAGCACGCGCTGCGCGCCTACACGCCGCGCGAGCAGCAGGCGGTGCGAACCGCGGCCGAGACCTTCCGACCCAATCCCGATTTCGACTGCGCCACCGCCATCACGCAACTGGCCACCGGCGAGGCGCTGGTCTCGATGCTGGAGGACAAGGGCGTGCCGGCCATGGTCCAGCGCACGCTGATCAGGCCGCCGTCCTCGCGGCTCGGCCCGATCACGCCGGACGAGCGCCGCAAGATCATCGCCGAGAGCCCGGTCGCCGGCCAGTACGACCAGGTGGTCGACCGCGAATCGGCTTTCGAGATGCTGCAGAAGAAGACCAAGGAAGCGCAGGACGCCGAGGCGCAGGCGCAGCAGCAAAACAGCGGCGGCTCGCGCTGGACCATTCCAGGCTTCGACGATGTCTTGGGAACGGGCGGCAGGCGGTCCTCGAACCGTCAGACGGTGGCGGAGGCCGCGATCAAGTCGGTTGTGCGCTCGGTCGGCTCCTCCGTCGGCCGCGCCATCGTGCGCGGTATTTTGGGCAGCTTGGCCAGGGGGCGGTAGGGAGGCGGCGGCCGACCGCTCCCGTACTTGCCGGGTCAAACCGGCGTCGAACCGTGTGCGGCGCGAAATCATGCCCGCAAACCCATAGATGTCGGGCGAGGACCTGTGTGCTGCGCCGCGTGAATCTGTCGCCGTGGCTGTCCTTGTTACCTCGCGACGATCGAATCTTACCCCGCGACAACCAGATCGCACCAGCAGCATCCAAACTTTTCGCGAGGGAACTTTTTCCGCGCGGAACCGCAATTTCGTGAAATACCGGCCGCCTCAAATCATGGCCTTTGACGTGCTGTTGCCGGGGGGCAAACGCGATAACGCCGACACCATGCGATCACGAACCATTGTGGCCAGGGAACCGAAAGCAGTTTCCAAGGTTGAGCCAAGGCCGCGGGGTGCTGGGCATCAGGAGTCCGAATTGCGGCGCGACGACAATGTGCCAGCTTGGTTGTCGGAAATCCCTGCTGAGAGACGGCCTCTGCTGAATGCGAGAGGCGGGCTGTCGATCAGCTGCACCCGTCTCGTGCAGCAATTCTTGAGCCAGAACTTTTCGCGAAAACTTTCGCTCGCGGAGATGGCGGCGGTATGCGAGCTGTCGCCGTACCATTTCGCCCGCGCCTTCTCCAAGACGTTCGGCGTGTCGCCGCATCAATACGTCGTCAATCTTCGCCTGGACTTTGCCGAAAAGCTGCTTGCCGACAGGCGCATGTCGATCACCGACATCGCCGATTTGAGCGGCTTCTCCAGCCAGAGCCACTTCACCACCACGATGAAGAAATACCGTAACGCCACCCCGCAGCAGGTGCGGGCAAGGCAGGTTCGTTCGCGGTCCGGATAGGTATTGCTAGTTTAGCATAAGTGAATTTATGATCCGGCTTATAAAAGACGTATCTAAAGTAATTTTGCGTTAACCTCTGAAAGATCTGCTGTATATTTTTAGATAAACAGCAATTTGTTGAAATACGAGATTCAGAAAACCTGTCTTTCTGCAGCAAATCCGGAATTCGGATTCTAAGTGGGCTGAGGGGACATGAGCGACGATACGGCCATCGGTCGGAGCCTTTCGGAAGAGATCGGCTATTGGCTGGAGTCGGCATCCAGGACGCTCGAGAAACGCTATGGAAATGGCGTGCCCTTGGCCAAGCAGGATGTTCTGCTGGCCCACTATCTTTACGGCCTTACAGCCGTGATCCATGCAGACGAAGCGCCTGCCGCCCATCTGGCGGCCATGCGCTCCTATCTCGGCCGGCTGATCCCGGACGAACGGGTCGCGAGGGCGCTCACGGCCGTGCCAGAGGCGGGCGACTCCTGGCTTGAAAACACGCTCCAGCGCGTCGAGGCGATCGGTGAGAAACAGGGCCATGCGCTGCTGGCGCGCGGTGCCGATGTCGTCATTCCATTTTCGAGCAGAAACGCATCAGTGGCAGGGTCGGCGGAACCTGCCATCGAGCGCGACCCACCAAAGGAGGCATTCTCGCAATGAACTTCAGGCAACCACGAACCATCCGGCGCGGATCGGCCGATTTCGTCGGAAACTGGGTTTCCGGGGCCGGCGACAGCCGCTCGCTCCGTCGCCGCCTGATGGCGGCGTTGCGCAACGCGCATCGGGTACTCGGCCTCGCACGCAACCGGCTGGGGCTCGGCATGCTCGGTCTTGGCGGCGGGAGCCTGGCCTCCATCGGGATGGCGGCTGGGCTGACGCTTTTGATCGCCACGCCGGCCGATGCGGGGTCGGTTGCCTTGGGCGGCGGCTCGGCAACCGGCGCGGACAGCGTTGCGATCGACACGGGCAGCAGCGCAAGCGGACTGCGCGGGATAGCGGTTGGAGCAGGGTCATCCGCCAGCGGGCTGGATTCTCTTGCCAATGGCACAAACACCGTCGCGAGCCAGCAGAATGCCGTCGCTATCGGCTTCCAGTCGACCGCGACCGCGATAAACGCCATCTATCTTGGTTCGCGCACCGCCCCGGGAACGGGAGCGCTGGCACAGAGCGCGATCGGTATTGGCACGGATGTCACGGCATCGCAGCTCGACGCGATTGCCATAGGCCGCCAAAGCGTCGGGGGTGGCGAGGGCGCCGCCGCGATCGGGGTAAGTTCCAGCGCGACGGGATTGAGCTCGGCGGCAATGGGCCGCTCAGCAAATGCTTCGGGCGACTTTGGACTGGCCCTGGGCAACGCGGCCGTGTCGAGCGGGGTCGGCTCGCTCGCAGCCGGTTCAGGAGCCCAAGCCACAAACCTCGGCGCGATAGGCATTGGTAACAACGCCACTGCGACCAATTCCAAAACTGTCGCCATAGGATCTGCAGCGTCCGCTGCCGGCCCGGAAGCGATGGCCTTCGGAAACGGGGCGAGCACCCCGGGCTTCCAGTCCGTCGCCATCGGCTCTTCCGCCTTGGCCGAAGGCAACAATGCTCTTAGCTTCGGCACAGGCGCCCATGCCTCGAATTTCGCGACGATTGCGTTCGGCATGAACGCTTTATCGGATGGCAACAGTACCGTCTCGATCGGTAATGGTGCCATATCACACGACTTTCAAAGCGTGGCAGTCGGCGGTGGTGCCCTTGCCCAGACGGCGAGCACCGCCATCGGCGGCGCGAGCATCGCTACAGGCAATAACTCGACCGCCCTGGGACGCTCGACAACAGCGAGCGCTGACTTTTCCACAGCGGTAGGAGTGCTCTCCAAGGCAACGGCGATTTCCGCCGTCGCAATGGGGAATAATGCCAATGCAAGCGCCCAGAGCGCCACCGCGATCGGGACCAACGCCAAGGCCGATTCCGCCGAAGCGGTCGCGATGGGCACCAATGCGGTCGCGACCGGCGGTAAGGCGGTCTCCATCGGTTCGGGCAACACCGCCTTCGGCGACGGCGCGGTCGCGATCGGCGATCCGAGCTATGCCAGCGGCACGGGCGCCGTCGTCAGCGGTGCCAACAACATCGCCAATTCAGATGGCACGGCGAGCGCTACCGCCGCCAACCAAGCCGCCGGCGCGTCGCGATCGGCAACAACAACAAGGCGATCGGGCAAGGCTCCGTGGCGCTGGGCAACGGCTCCACCGCGGGCGCCGCCGGCTTCGTCGGCAATGTCGCGCTGGGCAATGGCGCGACCGCCACGGCAAGGTCCGGCGATGTCGCTCTAGGCTCGGGCTCGGTGACCGACGTGGCCGTCGGCACGGCCAGTGCGACCATCGGAACCACGACCTACGCCTTCGCCGGCACGACGCCGACCTCGACGGTGAGCATCGGCGCGCCGGGCTCGGAGCGGACCCTCACCAATCTCGCCGCGGGACGGCTCAGCGGCAGCTCGACGGACGCGGTCAACGGCTCGCAGCTTTTCGCGACCAACCAGCAGGTGACGCAGAACACCACCGATATCGCCAACATCGGAAACACCGTCACCAACATCAACAGCGGCGCGGGCATCAAGTATTTCCACGCCAATTCGGCGCTGGCCGATTCACAGGCGCTCGGTACCGATTCGGTCGCGATCGGCCCGAATGCCGTGGCCACCAACGCCGGCGACGTGGCGATCGGCCTGAATTCCGTATCCGGCACCACGACGCCCGTCGGTGGCACGACGATCGGCGGCGTGAACTACACCTTCGCGGGCGGGACGCCGGCCGGCGCCTTCTCCGTCGGCTCGCTGGGCGCGGAGCGCCAGATCCAGAACGTCGCGGCCGGGCAATTGAGCAATTCCTCGACCGATGCTGTCAACGGCTCGCAGCTCTTCGCCACCAACCAGCAGGTGACACAGAACACCACGGATATCGCCGCCAACACCGCCGACATCACCACTCTTGGCAACACGATCAACAATTTTGCCGGCGACACGTCGACCGCCTACACCGACGCCAATGGCGACGGCATTCGTTACGTCCGCACCAACGACACCACCCTCCCCGTCACCGATGCCTTCGCGCAAGGGGTGGGCTCTTCCGCGCTCGGCTACCAGGCGACGGCGTCCGCCGCCGACTCGCTGGCGCTCGGCCGGGGCACGCAGGCCACCGTCCTCGGTGGAGTGGCGCTCGGCGCCGGCTCGGTCTCTGACCGCGCGGTCGCGCCCGTATCGGGATCGATCCTCTCCGGCACCGGTCTCATTCCCTACAACACCACGGACGAGACCCTGCTCGGCGCCGTGTCGGTGGGCACCTCCACCTCCTATCGCCAGATCATCAACGTGGCCGACGGCACGCAGGACCAGGACGCGGTGACGCTTCGCCAGCTGAAGGGCGCACTGAGCTCCTTCGCGGTGACGCCGACTATGTACTTCCACGCCAATTCGACGGCCTCGGACTCGCTGGCGGTCGGCGCCGATTCGGTTGCGATCGGTCCGCGCACCACCGTCAACGGCGATAACGGCATCGGCATGGGCAATGGTGCTATCGTCCAGCAGACGGCGCCGGGGGGCATCGCCATCGGCCAGACAGCGACCGTCAATCAGGCCGACAGCATCGCCCTCGGCACCAACTCGACCGCCAACGGCGCCCAGTCGATGGCGCTTGGCGCCGGCGCCACCGCCAACGAGCCGGGCAGCGTCGCGCTCGGCGCGGGCTCGAAGACGGCGGCCGCGGTCGCCACGACGGGTACCACGATCAACGGCGTCGTCTACACCTTCGCCGGAACCAATCCGACGAGCACGGTGAGCGTCGGGGACGTCGGCAAGGAGCGCACCGTCACCAATGTGGCGGCGGGCCGGATCAGTGCTTCCTCCACCGACGCCATCAACGGCAGCCAGCTCTTCGCGACCAACCAGGCTGTCGAAGCCATGCAGGGGAGTGTCGGCGATCTCAACGAGTTCGCGATCCAGTATGACAAGAACGGGGACGGCACCAAGTCGAACTCGGTGACGCTGGTCGGCGGCGACGTGAATGCGCCTGTCGTCATCCACAATGTCGGCGCCGGCACCGCCGACACCGATGCGGTCAACGTCAAGCAGCTCACCGACGGGTTGTCGCTCAACCTGGCGGACTCCAAGACCTATACCAATCAGGTGGCGGCCACGACGCTCCAGCAGGCCAATGCCTATACCGACTCCAAGCTCAGCCAGCTCAACATGGATATGGGCGAGGTTCGAGGCGAAGCGCGCCAGGCCGCCGCGATCGGTCTCGCGGCCGCTTCGCTGCGCTATGACGACCGTCCCGGCAAGCTCAGCGTCGCGGCCGGCGGCGGCTATTGGCGCGGCGAGGGGGCTGTCGCGTTCGGTGCCGGCTACACCAGCGAGGACGGCAGAGCCCGGGCAAACGTATCCGGCACGACGGCGGGCGGACATTGGGGCGTTGGCGCGGGCGTCAGCTTTACCCTGAACTGAGTCGCTTTATGACGAGGCAAGCTGTCTCTGCTGTCGCGATGTGCATGACTTGCCTGCTCCTGTCCGGCCCGGCCGCGGCCGGACAGGAGGCAGTCCCGTCTGGCTATCGGATAAAACCTTCGGAAGTCGCGGTGCCATCGAACGTGAAGCTTGGCCAATATCAGCGGACCACGCGTCCGTTCGAGAACTGGACGCTGATCTGCGACGAGAACCTGCAGGCCAGGAAGAAAGTGTGCAACATCAGCCAGTCCTTCATCGACCAAAGCCAGGCGCTGATCTTCAGCTGGTCGCTGGCAGCCGACGAGAAGGGCAAGCCCTTCATGATATTGCGAACCCCCAGCCAGACTGGCGCGGGCAGCAAGCTTTCGCTCAAATTTGCCGGCCGCAAACAGCCGGTGGACGTTCAGCTGCAGGGCTGCGATGTGTCGGTCTGCGTCGGCTATGTGCCCGTGGGTCCCGTGCTTCGCGAGCAGATCGGCAAAGAGACCACCGTCCAGGTTTCCTATTCCCTGCCGTCGGGGGCGACCGTCAGTCTCGATGCTCCGTTCAAGGGGCTCAAGACCGCGCTGTCGGCCATCAACTAGAAAGACTTGAGAGATGACACGCCAATCCATCGAGGACAGAATCCTGACGCGCTCCCAGTCCATTCCGCTGCCGGAGCCGCCGGCAAGCCCGCCGCCGAGACGTTCGTCCATCGGACGGCTGGTGCGAAACACAGCGCTGCTCGGCGCGTTCGCCGTGTTGGTCGCGGCGGCGGTCGTCCTGTCGTTCCGCTTCTCACCCGCGCTCGGGACGCTTGTCGCGGGCACGGCCTCGGCGCAATCGCAGGCGCCCGCCGCCCAGGGCAAGCCCGCGGAAGCCAAGCCGGCGCCGGCGGATGCCGCGGCGAGCAAGAATCCGTTTCAGGCGCATGTAACCCAGGCAGGCGTCCGCACCTGCGCCAATCTCTTCACCACGCTCGGGCAGGCGCTCACCGCCGGATCGACCTATGCGGTGCAGACGCAATGGGACAACACCTCGCCCGATACGCATGCCGTGCAGGCCGTCGCCGGGATGAGCTACGACCTGCCGGACTATAAGACGCAAGCCGCCGGCGTCGTCTATGCCTCGCCCCTCGGCCAGACCTGCGAGGGTGGCTTCGTGCGCGTGGCCCCGTTCCAGAAGTCTTGCCAGGAAGTCGCGCAAACCCTGCCGAAGGGCAGCGTTCCGACCGACAATCTTTCGAACACGATGCTTTTCAACCTGGCCAACAATGGCGGCCAGGCCCTTTTGGTCCCCACCGGCAACACCTGCATCGTCGTTTCGGTCGCCCGCATGGGTGGGTAGCGGCCAGCCATGGTGGTCGATTCTTGGATAGCTGCAATTGGGAGCTGAAAAATGCTGATCAACCACCGCCTCTCATTCCCGCTGCTCGCGGCTTTGGTCGGACTGACGATCGCGAGCCATGCCGCTGACCTGGTGGCGCCGCCACCGGCGCCGACAGGCGAGGAAAAGGGCATCTGGGGCGCGATCGCCTATTCGCCAGGTGACGGCCGGCACGGTTTCTTCTGGGGCGCCGACAAGCGGCAGGAAGCGGAGGACATCGCGCTCAAATATTGCGAGAATGCGGACGGCGCTGGTTGCAGGGTCGTCGAGGTGTTCCGAAACCATCGCCATTGGGACGACGATGACGGCACCGGCTTTCCCTATGAGCATTGCGCGGCCCTGTCGGTTGGCAAGAGCCGCGGCGCTGCAACCCCGTTCTGGGGCGCCGCGTCGGCCACGACCCGCCGTGAAGCCGAGGACAAGGCCACGGCGCAATGCGGAGGCGAGGGGAAGGAGTGCAAGATCCGCGAGTGGGTCTGCACCTGACAACGGACCGCGATCCGCCGCGGTAGATCCGTCTGGAAGCGAACTTCCGGAATCCGGCCGGATTTTGCACCCGGTGTTGTCGGAGGTCCGTCTCCGGGCCAGGGGCGATGACCGTCTTTTGATTTACGCGGTCTACTTATGGCCTGTGCCTCGACTCAGGCTTGGGTGAGAACGCAGCAGATTCTGCAAAGTTCCAGACGGCGCTTGCGGCCTTGTCCCAGTCGGGCGATCAAAGGGCAGGGCGCTTGGCTATGGCAAGGCCGATACCGAGCGCGATCATTGCGCCGCCGGACGCCTCTCGCAGGCGGCGTATTACCCCCGAACGTCCGGCCGCGCCTTCCCTGATGCGGCTGGCCGCAAATGCGACCACGACATCGGCAAGGGTGTTGAGCGTTACCGATATGAAGCCGAGGGCCATGAACTGCAGGGCGACGTGGCCGGTGCCGAGGTTCACGAACTGCGGAATGAAGGCCAGGAAGAAGGCCGCCGTCTTCGGGTTCAACGCCTCGACCAGCACGCCTTCGCGAAACGCTCGTCGCGCGCCGACCGCGGGCGCCGGCGCGCCGCCTTCCAGCATCGTCTTTGCCTCTCGGCGGGCGGACTGGAAGGTGCGGAAGCCGAGCCACACGAGGTAGATGGCGCCGATCAGCTTCAGCACCGTGAACAATTCCGCGCTTGCGAGCACGATGGCCGAAACGCCCAGGCTGCCGGCAAGCACATGGACCATGCCGCCCAGGCCCGTCCCGAAACTGGAGGCAATGCCTTCCGTGCGTCCTCCGGCGAGCGTGCGCGCGGCGACGTAGAAGATGCCTGGTCCCGGCGTGATGGCGAGCAGGAACGCCGCGGCGAAGTACAAGGCGAACTGGGTCAGATCCGGCATGATGGACTCGGGGCTACAGAGTGGAGTGGGCGGGTGTCATGAAGGGATGAGCGGCGCGACCTCGCGGTCCGACTGACGGTCGCTCGATGACAGGCCGGACACGACACCGGCACGGTCGGCGGCGTTGCGGTTCTGGCTCATCTTGCGCTTGCCTTCGAGCCTCGCGATCGGCATGCGCAGGCCGACGATGCCCTTGAGTTGCGCCTGGATGAAATCCGCTGGCGCGTCCGATACGGCCCAGGGCGAGGCGCGCCCACCTTCATGCAGATTGGTCAGCCGCGTGACGACGTCGAGCAGCCTGTCGGCGTCCTCGAAGAATTCGACCGGCCCATAGGCATGGACGGCGACATAGTTCCAGGTCGGCACCACCTTTCCGGTTTCCTGCTTGGTCTGGTACCAGGCCGGCGTCACATAGGCGTCCGGGCCCATGAAGATCGCCAGGCCGTCGCCCAGCGGCGGAACACGCCACTGCGGATTTGCCCTCGCGACGTGGCCGTAGATCACGCCGTGCTCGCCCTCGCTTTCGTCGAACAAAAGCGGCAACGGCGTCGCCAGCGGTCCTTCAGCGCCGGCGGTGACCAGCGTCGCCAACCGCGCCGCGCGGATCGTAGCCATGAGGCTCTCATGATCGTCGTCGCGGAAGGCGGGTGGGATGTACATGGCGAAAACTCCTTGCGTCGCATGGAAGAATGCCGGAAAGCTGGCTTGCTTGGAACATCCAGTTTTGAAGATTTTCGGTGGACCAGTTGGAACAGGATGGAGTCGCGCGCCGGATCATCGCGGCGATCAAGGCGCAGATACACAACGGCGCCTACCGGCCTGGCGACCGCCTGCCGTCGTCGCGGGCTTTTGCCGCCGAATGGGGGGCGTCACGAACCACGGTAACGGCGCCTACAACCAGCTCAACGCCGAAGGCTATCTGATCATCCGGCAGGGGGCACGTGCGACCGTGGCTCCGGGACTGGAGACCGCGTCGGTGGACTCGCCCCTCACGACTGCTTCGGCCCGCAACCTTTCCGCGTTCGCGCGACGCCTGCTTGCATTGCCTCCGCCGGCGGAACAGCAGCCGGCCAAGGTCGCCGATTTCCGCTATGGCGACCTGTCCGGAGCGGACTTCCCGGTGCTGGCCTGGCGGCGGGCGTCCAACAGAGCCATTCTCCGACGCGCCGCGCGGCTGCGCTACGGCGACCCTCAGGGGTCTTCCGCTCTGCGCAACGCGCTTCAGGCCTATCTCTGGCGCGCCCGCGGCATCAGTTGCACGCCTGACCAGATCGTCATCGTCAACGGCTCGCAGCAGGGGCTCGACCTCTGCGCGCGGCTGCTGCTCGACGTCGGCGATCCGTTCGTGATCGAGAATCCGGGCTATCTGCTCGCACGCCATGCCTTCGTGGCTGCGGGCGGTGTTGCGGTGCCCGTCGCGGTCGACGCGGACGGCCTGAGGACGGATGCGCTGCCGCCGGCCCGTCTGGCATACGTGACGCCGTCGCATCAGTTTCCGCTCGGCGGCGTGCTGTCGGCGACGCGGCGGCGTTCGCTGCTGGCCTGGGCCACCGGCATGGGCGCCTATGTCGTGGAAGACGATTATGACGGCGAGTACCGTCACGACATCGCTCCCATCCCGCCTTTGCAGACGCTGGATGCGGACACTGTCATCTATGTCGGCACGCTGTCCAAGACGCTCTCGCCCACCTTGCGGCTCGGCTATCTCGTCGTGCCCGCCAGCCTGCGCCTGGCGTTCTGCGAGGCGAAGCGCCTGACCGACCGGCATGCTCCGATGCTGGAACAGGACGTGTTGGCCGACCTTTTGGCGAGCGGCGCCTACGAGCGTCACGTCCGCAGCATCCGCAGGAAAAACGCCGAGCGCAGGGAAGTCCTGCTGCGGGCGCTGGCCGATCATCTGGGGCCAAGCGTCGCCGTCGCGGGAGCCGACACGGGACTGCATGTCGTCGCCTGGATGAACGGCATCGCCGCCGAGCGCGAGCCGGAGATCATCGCGGCTGCGCGCGCTGCCGGGATCGGCCTTTATCCGGTATCGCCGCTCTACGACGCGACTGTGCCTCGACCTGAGACGGCGGGCTTCATCCTGGGTTATGCCGGGCTCGACACCGAGGCGCTGCAACGCGGCATTGCGGTGCTGGCGAGCGTGCTGGCCGAGCACGGCTGACAAAAACTTGTAAGGTCTCGTAGTCAGCCGATTTCGATGTTCATTTCGGCGATCAGCCGCTCGCGCCCGGCCAGCGAGGTCAACGCCTTGTCGCCCAACTCCCGGGCGACGAGATTGAGCAGCGCCTCGCAAAACACGACATAGGCGCCCATGCTGTTCGAATAGAAACTGCTGGCGTGCGGGATGAAAAAAGCGTGCTCGGCCGGAGGAACGAGCGGCGAGGATCGGGAATCAGTGATCGCGATCACCGCCTGACCGTTCGCCGCCGCGATCCGGCGACCTCGGCTACACTGCGCGTATAGGGCGCGCAGCTCGCGACGATGACCACGTCGCCCCGGTCGAGCTGCGACAGCGCTTCGGCGACGCCGAGGCGCGGCGCGTCCAGGAGCGCTACGTCGGAGCGCACCATTCCGAGGCAATAGGTGAGAAAGCTTGCCAGTGAATGGAATTGGCGAACGCCGTGGACGCGCACGCGGCGCGCGTTTGCCAGCAGCCTTGTCGCGCCCTTCAGCGACCCACTGTCCAACTGTCCAAGGAACCCGTCGACATTGGCAGCCGTCTCCCGCGCCAGGTGCTCGAAAACCTCGACCTCGGCATCGCGGGCCGACGGCGTCGCCATGAGCCGACCGGCCTGGCGGCTGTAGAAATACTGCTGATCGTCGGCGATGGCCTTGCGGAAGACGGCCTGGAAATCGCTGAAGCCTTCGAAGCCGAGCCGCTTCGCCAGCCTGGTCAGGGTCGACGGATTGATGCCGAACTGATTGGCGAGTTCCGAGATGGTGCGGACCGCGGATTGCTCGGGCGCTTCCACCAGCTTGGCGAACACGTCATGCGCCTTTGAGCCGAGCGAAAAGCCTGCCTCGTCGCGGCCGACCGAGAGCGCGAGCGCTCTCAGATCCTCGATGGTGCGTGGCGGCTCCGCAACGGCTTCCTCTGGCATCGCCCCTGCTCCTGTTCACCTCGCGACAGGGACCAGCCCATCCCGCATGTCGAAGCGAGCTGCTTCATGCGCTTCATCGTAGACAGCCCACTCGACCTTGTCAGCCCCGACGCAAAAGACAGCACTTGCAAGCGTGTTCTCGACATCGCTGTCGGCCGGGTCGGTGCGGTAGATCGGCAGTTCCGGGTCGGCCGCGTCCCACAATATGCCGCGCGCGCGGCCTTGCGGGTCCGACTGGAGCGTTTGGCCGAGCAGCAGTTCGCCCCGACGCTGACGCACGCCGGACGAGCCGGTGACGACCTGCGACATGCGTCCGGTGTCGGCATGGATGAGATGGTTCGAGTGGACGCGCGCGGTTTCGACCCGGTCGACGGACAGCGCTTGTGCGGTGAATTCGACGCTGAGAAGCCGCTCGTCTCCGGCTTGCGCCAGGGTCAGGTGGAAGGCTCCGGCGCGCGGCGCCGATCTGAGGAGGGCCACCGCCTCGTCGAGACCGGGCGCATCGAGCATCGCGCGGGCAAGAACCATGCGCGGCGTGCCGGCGCCCCCCGCCAGAGGCCTGATGTTGTTGACCGTTTGGATCAGGCCCTTTGACGTTGTCGCGAACGTATGTCCCGGCAGCGAGCCGGGATAGATGAAGGCGGTGAATTCATTGCCGCCTTCCGACGCTACATGGGCCAGCGCGCAGTGGCCGGCAAAATCCGGATCGCCATCCTCGTTGTGGCCGATGACGTGCGGGGAACCGGGCAATTGCACGGTCGTGCAGCCATCCGGCGCCATCGCCCAGATGTCGCCGCGGCAGTTCCACAGGAAAACGTCCTCGAACGGCAATTCGAGTCCGGCGGCGAGGCCTTGCAACTCGGCCCAATAGCGCGGAAACCGTTCCCGCACGATCGTCGCCATCATGCCGATGCGGGGATCGGCGCGGCGCGCGGTCAACTCGCGCCATGCGGCTGACGTGCGGAAATGGTCGTGCAGGGCTGCTCGGCCAAAGCGCCCGAGAGCAGCTCCTACATCATATGGCGAACCCGCGACATCGATGAAGGAAAGTCGGCGGAGCGCGTCATGCGACATGCTGCAAAAACTCTTTCAAGCGAGGGTTTTGCGGGTTCGCAAGCAGTTCCCGCGGCTCGCCGTCAACGGCGATCTTGCCGCCTTCCATGAAAATCAGCCTGGTCCCGACCTTGCGGGCAAAGGCCATCTCGTGGGTGACGACGATCATCGTCATGCCTTCCTCGGCCAGTGCCTGCATCACCCGCAGCACTTCATGCCTCAACTCCGGATCGAGCGCCGAGGTCGGCTCGTCGAACAGCATCAGCTTCGGCTTGACGGCAAGCGCGCGGGCGATCGCGACCCGTTGCTGCTGGCCGCCGGAAAGCTCGCTCGGATAGTGATGCGCCCTGTCGGCAAGGCCGACCTTGGCAAGCATTTCCAGCGCCTGCTTTCGCGCCTCCTGCCGCGGTTCGTGGCGCACACGACGCGGGCCGAAGGCGACGTTTTCCAGGGCCGTCATCTGCGGAAAGAGGTTGAACTGCTGGAAGACCATGCCGGCTTCCTGGCGGATCAGTCGGACCATGCGGCCGCCGGACTTGACGCTGATGCCATCGACGACGAGGTCTCCGCCATTGATCTCCTCCAGCGCGTTGATGCAGCGAAGCAGCGTCGACTTGCCGGAGCCGGAGGGACCGATCAGGACCACCTTCTCGCCGGGCTCGATCGACAGGTCGACCTGGTCGAGGATGGTGACCTGGCCGAAGCGCTTCGTGACCTTCCTGAACTCCACGATGCTCACAGGATGCGCATCCTCTTTTCGGTCAGCCTGAGGATCAGGGTGAGCGTGCCGGTCATGATCAGGTAGAACATCGCCACGGCCGACCAGATTTCGACGGCGCGGAAGTTGGCCGCCATGATTTCCTGGCCTTGCCGGGTGAGTTCGCCGACGCCGATGACGATGAACAGCGACGTATCCTTCAAGCTGACGATGAACTGGTTGCCGAGCGCCGGAATCATGCGGCGGAAGGCGAGTGGGCCGATGATGTAGAGAAGCACTTTCCAGAACGGCAGGCCGAGCGCTAGGCCGGCTTCGCGCAGCCCGCGATGGACGGAGAGAAACGAGCCGCGCACGATCTCGGCGATATAGGCTCCGGCATTGATGATGATCGCCATGATGGCGGCCGCCAGCGGGTTTATGCGGACATTGGCGAGGATCGGCAGCGCGAAATAGATGAACATCACCTGCACGATGATCGGAGTGCCGCGGATGAGCTCGACATAGAGGAAGGCCATGGCGTTGAGCACGGTATTGCCATAGGCCCGCGCCAGCCCGGCGGCGAAACCGATCACCAGCCCGCCGGCGAGCCCTGCCAGGGCGATCAGCACGGTGAGGCGGGCGCCTTTCAAGAGCTCGGGCAGAGCCTGCCAGATAACGGACCAGTCGAAATCCATGAGAGCTTTCCTTCAAGCAAGGCGCGCCGGCCACGCCGGCGCGCGCCATGAGATCCCGGGGAGAACCCCGGTGATCAGCTCTTCGGAGGCTCGGTGCCGAACCACTTCTTGTAGATGGTGGCGTAGGTGCCGTCGCCCTTCAGCTTGGCGATCGAAGCGTTGACCTTGGCGACGAGCTCGCTGCCCTTCGGAAAGGCGATGCCATATTGCTGCGCCATCATCTGCGGGCCAACGGTCTTCACTTTCCCCTGGCCGTTGGTCTTGATGTAGTAGAGCACGTTCGGGGTGTCGTGCATGGCGGCATCCGCGCGTCCGGTCGCGACTTCGAGATAGGCGTTGTCGCTATTCGGGAACAGGCGCAGCTCCGTGCCCTTGAAATGCTCCTTGGCGTAGTCGGTCGCCGACGTGCCGGTCTTCACGGCAAGCGTCTTGCCGACGAGGTCCTCCGGACCCTTGATCGTGCTGTTGACCGGCACCATCAGCAGGAAGCCGCTGTCGTAATAGCCGTCCGAAAAGTCGATGACCTTCTTGCGCTCGTCCTTGATGGTGATGCCGGCCAGGCCGACGTCGACCTGCTTGGTCTGCAGCGCCGGGATGATGCCGTTGAAATCCATCGGCTGCAGCGTGTAGGTCACGCCGATATCCTTGGCGATTGCCGCCCACAGGTCGATATCGAAGCCGACATATTTGTCGCCCTCCTTGAACTCGAACGGAACGAAGGCTGTGTCCGTTGCCACGATCAGATCGTCGGCAACGGCGGGCTGGCCGAGGACGAGCGTTGCCGCGACGGCCGCGGCGGCGGTGAGGCTTGCAAATGCGAACTTCATTTTTCGGGTTCCCCTTTTTGTTGGAATTGCGGTGGGAACCCTAGCACCGCTATCGCCATATCGCAAATCTAAAATGCAATATGACAATAAATGCATTTGAAATTTGCGTGATATGAGTATGGTTGGATACGCCGTTGATGCCCGCGTCTGGGCTCAACGCGCTCTAGGCAGCGGCCCATTGGCCTCGCAATGTGTCCGCGTCGGCGAGGGCCAGCCCGCAGGCTTCGACTGCCCGCTTCGTAGCCGCGACGAGATCCTGATTTCCGGAAGCCAGCTTCCCATCAGGCAGGAAAAGATTGTTCTCGAAGCCGACGCGCGCATGCCCGCCGAGGAGCGCAGCGGCGGTCACGCATGCCGTCTCCTGGCCGCCGAAGGCGCAAACCATCCAATACCTGGATGCCGTAATGCCCGGCGCCAGGAACGGCAGCAGGTCGGCGGGGCTGGACCTCTGCCCGGCCGTGTAGCGGCCGAGCACATAGAGAACCGGCAGGTTGTCGATGGGGATCATGCCCCGACCCGCGAGCGCTGCCAGGTACGACGCCTCTTCCGGGGAATAGAGGATGATCTGCGGCGCGATCTTTTCCGCGCGCAGCGTTTCAAGGAACGAAGCGAAAGCCGTCTCGTGCGTTTGGTCGGGCAGGAGTTCGCGCAAGGCGAGCGAAACCGCCTCGGGGCGCGCCTCCAAGACGACCCGCATCTGCTGTTCGGGCCGGTAGATGCCCAGGGCCTCGCTAGTGATCTGGACGACGAGCCTTTCGCCGACGCGAGTCCTGATCGCGGCGGTTGCGGCCCGATAGGCTTCCGCGTCGAGCAGATGGCGACCGTCACGGTCGCGAACGTGGACATGGATCATGGCGGCGCCCGCGTCGAGCGAGGCTGCGGCCGCATGTGCCAGCTCATCCGGGGTGATCGGCAAAGCCGGATGATCGGCTTTCGTGCGCCGGCCGCCATTTGGCGCCACGGCGATCGCAACGCGGTTTTGGTCCAACATAGATGGCTCCATTTGTTGCAAAATATAAATATATGCTACATATATTGCACAACCATGCGTTCGCGTCTATGGTTGCGGCATGATCCGCGCACCGCTCACCGATGCCATTATCGAGGCCTTCGACACGCTGCCTTCGCAGTTGCAGGACGCAGCCCGCTATCTTCTCGACAATCCCGAGGACGTCGCGCTGCTGTCGATGCGCGAGCAGGCGCGCCGCGCTGGCCTGCAGCCCTGGACGATGGTGCGCCTGGCAAAGCGGCTGGGCTTCGACGGCTACGAGCCGCTGCGCTCGCTCTACGCCAATGCCATGCGGCAGGGCGAGCTCGGCTTTGCCGGCAAGGCCGGCGCGCAGCTTGCTCGGCAAAGCGAGGTCGGAGACCGGGCATTGGCCGCCGAAATGATCAAGTCGCTGTCGGCGCAGATCGCCGAGCTTGGCCAATCGGACCGGCTCGATACTCTCGCCGCGGCGGCCGAGCGGCTCCATGCCGCGCGACGGATATTCTGCCTCGGCCTCCGCTCCAGCCATCCGGTCGTCGCGCATTTCGCCTACGTCATGTCATTCCTTGGCGAGAAGGCGATGATGCTGGACTGCGCATCGGGAACCGGCACCGACGCCATCCGTCTGGCGACCGCGGAGGACATCCTGCTTGCGGTCAGCGTCGCTCCCTACACCAGGCTCACCGTCGATCTTGCCCGCCGCGCCGCCGCCAACGGCGTGCCGGTGGTCGCACTCACCGACAGCGCCGTCTCGCCGCTTGCCGGTCTGGCTGCGCTGTCGGTGCTGGTTCCGACGGAAAGCCCGTCCTTCTTCCATGCCATGTCGCCCGCCTTCGTCGTCGGCGAGATCCTCGCGGCGCTGATTGCAGGCAAGGGCGGGGAAAAGGCGCTTGCCGCCATCCGCCGCACCGAAGACCAGCTGTCCCAGTTCAACATCCACATCTTGCCGCCGCGCGGCCGGAGGAAAGCATGACCCATATCCTGCATCGCCAGATCCACGCCTCGCTCCCCATAGCCAGTGGCGGCAAGGGGATCGAGCTCTTCGACGCCAGCGGGCGCGGCTATATCGACGCGTCTGGCGGCGCCGCCGTTTCGTCTCTCGGCCACGGCCATCCAGACATCCTCGCCGCCATGCACAGGCAGGCCGACAAGCTGGCCTACGCCCATACCAGCTTCTTCACCAGCGATGTCGCCGAAGCCCTGGCCGACCGGCTCGTCGTCGACGCGCCGGCCGGCATCAGCCACGCCTATTTCGTCTCCGGCGGTTCGGAAGCGGTTGAGGCGGCGCTCAAGATGGCGCGGCAGTATTTCGTCGAGATCGGTGAGCCGCAGCGCCGCCACATCATCGCGCGCAGGCAAAGCTATCACGGCAACACGCTCGGCGCGCTTGCGACCGGCGGCAATGAATGGCGGCGCGCGCAGTTCCGGCCGCTGCTCATCGAGACCCACCACATCGACCCATGCTTCGCCTATCGCTTCCAGGAGGCCGGCGAGAGCGACGAGGATTATGCCGCGCGTGCAGCGCAGGCGCTGGAGGACAGGATCCTCGAGCTCGGGCCCGAGACGGTCATGGCCTTCGTTGCCGAAACCGTCGTCGGCGCGACGGCGGGCGCGGTGCCTCCTGTGGCGGATTACTTTCGCCGTATCCGCGACATCTGCGATCGTTACGGCGTCCTCCTGATCCTCGATGAGGTGATGTGCGGCATGGGCCGCACCGGAACGCTTCATGCCTGCGAGCAGGATGGCGTTGCTCCCGACCTGATGACGATCGCCAAGGGGCTGGGCGGCGGCTATCAGCCGATCGGCGCGGTCTTGCTGAGCCGGAAGATATTCGACGCCTTCGCGAATGGCTCGGGACTGTTCCAGCACGGGCACACCTATATCTGCCACCCGATGGCTTGTGCTGCCGCCCTTGCGGTTCAGGAGGTCATCGCCCGCGACAGGCTGCTCGAGAACGTAAAGGCAATGGGCGCGCATCTGGCGCGCCGGCTCGGCGAGCGGTTCGGGAACCATCCCAATATCGGCGACATTCGCGGGCGCGGCCTGTTCATGGGCGTCGAACTGGTGGAGGACCGTTCGACCAGGCAGCCCTTCGATCCGAAACGGAAGCTGCATGCACGGATCAAGAAGGCCGCCATGGCGAACGGCCTTCTTGTCTATCCCATGGGGGGAACGATCGACGGAGCCAATGGCGACCACGTGCTGCTGGCGCCGCCGTTCATATGCGACATTGCGGCCATCGACGCGATTGTCGAGCGGCTCGACGATGCCATCGGCGAGGCGTTACGCGGCTAGCGCAAATTGTCGAAGTGAGACCGCCTCGCCAGGGTGGTGCCGGCTCAGAAGATCTCGTTGGTGAGCTGCCTTACCGGACCGAGCAGGATCGAACCCGTCGGCACGCCGTTGTCGATCGGGATGGCCCGGCGCTCCGGCATGTCGGCCACCGGCTCGCCGATATCCGCTGTCACGACAACAGGGGTCTTGTTCGGCACACGGTCGTAGAGGTCGATGATGTCCTGGTTGATCAGGCGCACGCAGCCCGACGAGACCGACTTGCCGATCGACCACCATTCCGGCGAGCCGTGCAGGCGGTAGAGCGTGTCTTGATTGCCCTGGAACAGATAGAGCGCGCGGGCGCCGAGCGGGTTCTTCAGTCCGCCTTGCATGCCGCCATTCTTGGCACTGAATTGCGTCAGTTCCGGTTGGCGGGCGACCATCTCGTCCGGCGGCGTCCATTTCGGCCACTTCTGCTTCCACTGCACCACGGCGTCGCCCGACCATTCGAAGCCGGCGCGGCCGAGGCCGACGCCGTAGCGGATCGCCTGGCCGCCCTCGCGCACCAGATAGAGGAAGTGGTTGGTGGTATCGACCACGATGGTGCCCGGCCGCTGTCCGGTCGGATCGGGGACGATCTGGCGCAAGAATCTGTGGTCGATCTTGTTCACCGGGATGGCCGGCAGGTCGAAGCCATTGTCCGACATCGGCCCGTACATCGTCTCATAGTCGCCGAGCGGCGGCTCGACATAGGCCGGCGGTGGCGGCTGGACGGGTTCGGGACCTGGACCCGTGGTCGAGCAGGCGGAAACCGCGGCCGAAGCAGCGCCGAGGGCCGTGAGATTGAGGAAGCCACGGCGGCTGATGCGGAAGGAAGCGTCTGACATGGTTGCCTTTTCTAGGTCTTAATTTGCAAGAAAGCATGAATCCGCCAGGCTGGCCGCCGGCAGCTCCAATAACAGTCGGCGGCGATAGGCGGTTCCAATTCTGGCCTCAGGGTGGACAAACGAAGGCGAAGCTGTGACCGCGACACATCTGTTGCGCTGCAGCAACAGCAAGGTCAGGTGCCTGCCAAAAGACCTTCCAGCGAGGGCAGGATCAGCCCTGGCGGAAAGTCCCGGTATTCGTCCGGCTGGTTGGTGCGGTTGATCCAGACGGTGCGGAAGCCGAACTTGGTGGCGCCCGCGACGTCCCAGCGGTTGGAGGACTGGAACGACACCGCCTCGGGATAGAGCCGCCAGCCGGTGACCACCATGTCGTAGACCGACGGGTCGGTCTTGAAGCGCTTGATCTCGTCGACCGAGAAGACATCGTCCAGGATCTGGTCGAGGGCCGCGGATTTTACCGCGGCCCGCAGCATTTCCGGCGAGCCGTTGGACAGGATCGCGAGCTTCGCGCCGGATGCCTTGAGCGCCTTCAGCACCGCCGGCACTTCCGGATAGCAGTCGAGTCGCCAATAGGCTTCGAGCAGCCTGGCTCTTAACGCCGGGTCGGCCGAAGGCACCTTGCGCAGCGCGAAGTCCAGCGCCTGCTCGGTCAACTGCCAGAAATCGGCGTAGGCGCCCATCAGCGTCCTGACCCAGGAATATTCGAGCTGCTTGGCGCGCCAGATTTCGGAAAGCATTTGGCCGTCCGGGCCGATCTCGCCGGCATGGCGGCGCACGGCCGCGTGCACGTCGAACAACGTGCCATAGGCGTCGAAGACATAGGCCGCATGGTGCATGAGGAGAAGTTTTGCGGCGCGCCGGCTTGCCGCGCAAGCGTTGATTGCGGTCAAGTGCCTCTGGCCTCAACGATTTTTGCCGATGTCGGTTGACGGCGGCTGTCAAAGCATCGTCCTATGGCGGCCTGAAATCATCCATACGGACGGCAAACGATGACACTGGCGGCGGCGGCGCAGTCCGCGACATGGACCTATGTGGACGGCGACTGGTACCAGGGCAACGTCGCCATTCTCGGACCGCGCAGCCATGCCATGTGGCTGGGCACCAGCGTCTTCGACGGCGCTCGCTGGTTCGAGGGCGTGGCACCCGACCTCGACCGCCACGCCGCACGCGTCAACGCCTCGGCGATCGCGCTTGGCCTGAAGCCTTCCATGACGACGGAAGAGATCGTCGGGCTGACCTGGGATGCCTGAAGAAATTCGACGGCAAGACCGCCGTCTATATCAGGCCGATGTACTGGGCCGAGCATGGCGGCTATATGGGCGTGCCGGCCGATCCGTCCTCGACCCGCTTCTGCCTCTGCCTCTATGAATCGCCGATGATTCCGCCTTCCGGCTTTTCGATCGGCGTCTCGCCGTTCCGGCGGCCGACCATCGAGACCATGCCGACCAACGCCAAGGCCGGCTGCCTCTATCCCAACAATGGCCGCGCCATCCTCGAGGCCAAGATGCGCGGTTTCGACAACGCGCTGGTGCTGGACATGCTGGGCAATGTCGCCGAAACCGGCACCTCCAATATTTTCCTGGTCAAGGACGGCCATGTGATGACGCCGGCGGCCAACGGCACGTTCCTCTCCGGCATCACCCGCTCGCGCACGATCAACCTGCTCGGCGATTACGGCTTCAGAACCACGGAGAAGGCGCTCTCGATCCGCGAGTTTCTCGAAGCGGACGAGATCTTTTCGACCGGCAACCATTCGAAAGTGGTGCCGGTCACCCGCATCGAGGACCGCAGTCTTCAGCCCGGACCGGTGGCCAAGAAGGCGCGCGAGCTCTACTGGGATTGGGCGCATTCGACTTCCGCCGCCTGAGCGGATAAAAAGGCGATCGGCGCTTCATTCCGGAGTTGCCCCAATCCATTCCAGACCTATCTTAGTCCGGTAGTCGCACCGGACTTTTTCCTGAGGGAGTACCATCCATGGCTTTTGAGTTGCCCGCTTTGCCTTACGATTATGAGGCCTTGCAGCCTTACATGTCGAAGGAGACGCTGGAGTATCACCACGACAAGCACCACAAGGCCTATGTCGACAACGGCAACAAGCTGGCCGCCGAGGCTGGAATGGGCGACCTGTCGGTCGAAGAGGTCGTGAAGCAGTCCTTCGGCAAGAATGCCGGGCTCTTCAACAATGCCGCCCAGCACTACAACCACATCCATTTCTGGAAATGGATGAAGAAGGGCGGCGGCGGCAACAAGCTGCCGGGCGCGTTGCAGAAGGCCGTCGACAGCGATCTCGGCGGCTACGACAAGTTCAAGGCGGACTTCATTGCCGCCGGCACCACCCAGTTCGGCTCCGGCTGGGCCTGGCTCTCGGTCAAGGACGGCAAGCTCGCGATCTCGAAGACCCCCAATGGCGAGAACCCGCTGGTCCATGGCGCTTCGCCGATCCTCGGCGTCGATGTGTGGGAGCACTCCTACTACATCGACTACCGCAACGCCCGCCCGAAATATCTCGAAGCCTTCGTCGATAGCCTCATCAACTGGGACTATGTCCTGGAGCTTTATGAGAAGGCGAAAGGCTGACCAATTCGAAGAAAAGCCCCGGCATGCCGGGGCTTTTCTTTTTCGGCCGGCGCAACACGTTCATCCTGGCGGGGAAAATCACTGGAGGGTCGAAGGAATATTTCCGCCGCGACGTCCGTTAACGTCTAGAGCAATTCCAGGAAAAGTGTGGAGCGGTTTTCCGTCCGGAATTGCGCCAACAAGGAGATTGAGCATTTCACCGTGAAACGGTGAAATGCCTTGGTCGCACACTCTCTTCATCATGGAGCCAATTGAATGAGAAAGCTCGTCCTCGCCATCTCTATGCTCGCTTTTGCCGGTTCGGCCGCCTTTGCCGATCCGATCAAGGATCGCCAGGCCCTGATGAAGGAGCGCGGCAAGCTCGCCGGCCAATTATCGAAGGTCGTCAAGGGCGAGGACGATTTCGACGCGGCCGCGGTGCTGACGACACTCAAGGCCTTGCAGGCCAATGCCGAGAAATTCGATGCCGACACATTGTTCCCGGCCGGCAGCGACAAAGGCGACACCACGGCTGCGCCGAAGATCTGGCAAGATACGGCCGGCTTCAAGGCCAGCGCGGACAAGTTGCTGACCGACGTCAAAGCCGCGGTCGCCTCGCCGCCGGCCGATGTCGATGCGCTGAAGGCGCAGCTCAACACGATCGGCGGCGACTGCGGCACCTGCCATCAGAGCTATAGAATCAAGAAGGGCTGATCGCCCGCTATGGCCTGGCTGAAGAAACTCGTCGGCGCCGTCATCGTGCTGGGCGGCGCCGGATGGGCGCTGTCGGCGCCCGTCAGGCTTGATGCCGCGGCCGTCGCGCAGCTCAGGCCTGGCGACGCGGCCAGGGGCAAGCGCATCTTCAATGCCGGCGGCTGCACGTCCTGCCATGCCAAACCGGGGTCGAAGGGTGACGCCCGCCTGGAACTTGCCGGCGGGCTGGAGCTGAAGACGCCGTTCGGCATCTTCGTGCCGCCCAACATCTCGCAGGATCAAAAGGACGGCATCGGTGCCTGGAGCGAGGAAGACCTTGCCAATGCGATGCTGAAGGGCGTCTCGCCCTCCGGGGAGCATTTCTATCCGGCCTTTCCATACGCCTCATACGCGCGCATGAAGCCGGCCGATGTCGCCGACCTCTATGCCTTCATGAAGACGCTGCCGGCGGTCACCGGCAAGGCGCCCGGCCACAAGCTCGCCTTCCCCTTCAATATCCGTCGCGGCATTGGCCTGTGGAAACTGCTCTATCTCAGCCCCGACCCGGTGATCGCCTTGCCCGAGGGCGCGCCGGACAAGGTGCTGGCCGGCCGCTATCTGGTCGAGGGACCCGGCCATTGTGGCGAATGCCACAGCCCGCGCGACTTTGCGGGCGGCGTGAAGAAGGCCGAGTGGCTGGCGGGTGCTGTCGCCGCCGAAGGCTCGGGCATCGTGCCCAACCTCACCCCGCAGGGCGGCACCAAGGACTGGTCGGAGGGCGATATCGCCAACTATCTCGAAACCGGCTTCACGCCCGATTTCGACTCCGTCGGCGGCGCCATGGTCGAGGTGCAGCGCAACATGGCTCAGTTGACGGCCGACGATCGCGCCGCGATCGCAGCCTATCTCAAGGCCGTCCCGCCGCATCCCAACGGCTATCCGGCGCGCAAGAAGCCAGCGGGCTGATAAGACGCGTATCGCCCAAAAAGCATGCCGCGGTTGGGAACACGGGCAAACGACCGCATATTAGTTGACTTAAATAATCATGTATTATAGGCGCTTCGGCCAGTTTCCTGGCAGACCGAAGCTTGGCCATGCACTCTCTCGACCTCGTGTCCGAATTTACCCGTGGCGAGCAGCGCGCAGCGCTTCTCTTCGCCGATGGGCGCAGCCTCTCCTACGCCGAGCTTGACGAGCTTGCGGGGCGCTTCGCCACGCGGCTGGGGCAAGGGGAAAAGCAGCTCGTGGCCATCTCGGCGGAAGCCTCCGAACATGCGGTCGTCGCCTATCTTGGAGCCCTGCTGACGGGCCATGCGGTGGCCATGCTGCCGCCTTGCGACAAAAGGCTCTGGGACGACTTCCTGGCGGCCTTCCGGCCGGATTTCACCTACCGGCCAGCCGATGGCCGCTGGCGTCTGGTTGAGGAGGCCCAGCCCGCACGGGACACTGAACCGCTGCACCCGGATCTCGCGCTGCTGCTGATGACGTCCGGCAGCTCGGGCGCGCCAAGGCGGTCAGGCTCTCCTATGCCAATCTCGAAGCCAATGCGCGCTCGATCGCAACCTATCTCGAGCTCTCGTCCACCGACCGGGCCGCGCTGGTGCTGCCGCTGCATTATTCCTACGGACTGTCGGTCCTCAATTCGCACCTGATTGCCGGCGGCAGCATCCTCTTCCCCGGCGTCTCGGTCATGGACGGCGATTTCCTCAACACAGTCGCCGATGGCGGCTGCACGAATCTGTCCGGCGTCCCGTATTCTTACGAACTGCTGGAAAGAGTGCGTTTCCGCGACGCCGAGCTCAAGGCTTTGCGCATGATGACGGTGGCTGGCGGACAGCTCGGTCCCGACCTCATCCGCCTGTACCGGGACACATGCGCGCCAGAGGTGGCAGCCTCTTCGTCATGTATGGCCAGACGGAGGCCACAGCACGCATCGCTTTCGTGCCGCCGGAGAGCCTTCTCGACAGGGAGGAGCGGATCGGTGTGGCCGTCCCCGGCGGCAGCCTTGGCCTTGTCGATGCCGACGGAGAGCCGATTAGCCGGTCGGGCATCCCGGGAGAACTCGTCTATCGCGGCCCGAATGTGATGATGGGTTACGGTGCGCGGCGCTGCGACCTCGCGCGCGGCGCCGAACTCGCAGCCCTCAACACCGGCGACATTGCGGTGCGGGACGAACAGGGTTTCTTCCGCATCGTCGGGCGCAAAAGCCGCTTCGCCAAGATTGCCGGCCTCAGGATCGGCTTCGATATCATGGAGCAGGCGCTGGCGCGGGCAGGTATCGCCGCTGTCGTGCTTGGCGACGATCGAGGGCTGCAGGCCTATGTGACCGATGCTGACACGGCTGGGAGGGCGCAGCGCGTCCTCGCCGACACCAGCCGTCTCCCGGCCAACCTCGTTTGCGTCACGCCGCGCGAGGATTTTCCCCGGCTTGCCGCGGGTAAGATCGACTACGCCTGCCTTGAGCGGGAGATGCTGAAAAGGCGGACGGAAATCCGCTCGGAGGCGGGTAGCGTGGTGGGCGCCTACGCCCGCGTGTTCTATCCGCTCGCCGCTGGCCGCAACGACAGCTTCGTCTCTCTCGGCGGAGATTCCCTTCGCTTCCTGCAACTGATCCTGGAACTCGAACGCCTCGGCATGGAGCTGCCGGAAGGCTGGGAGCGCATGAGCATTGCAGAACTTTGCAACCGCTACGGGGCCGCGCGGGCCCCCGAGCGAAAGCATGCAAGCGAGCTGCCGGCCGATTTGGTGCTGAGGGTCATCGCGATCCTGCTTGTGGTGGTGCATCACGAGACGCTGTGGCCTATTCCCGGCGGCTCCGGCGTCATGATGCTGCTCGTCGGCTTCAGCCTGGCGCGCTTCCAGTCGGCTCATTTCCTTGCCGGCCGGATCCGGCAGGCGCTGAGGCCTGCGATCGATGTCCTGATCCCGTATTTTCTCATCGTCGCCGCCTACGCGGTCGGCTGGCGGGCTGTCCCTTGGGCCTCGATAACGCTTACCGGGAATTTCGGCTTTGCCGAACCGGAACGCGGCGAGATGATCCCTTACCTTTACTGGTTCATCGAGGCCTATGCGCAGACCCTTCTCGCCTTCGCCCTCATCTTTGCCGTTCCAGGTGTGCGCGAGTTCGCCCGGGCTCGGCCGTTTGCCTCCTCGCTCGGCCTTTTGGGGTTTGCCGTCGCCGCGCGCGTCTTCATCCCGCCGTTCGTGGACATCGGCAATCGCCAGATCTTCGCCATCTACTGGGTCTTCCACCTTGCCGTCTTCGCTGGTGCGCCGGTCTCGCCGACACTCCCCTAAGGAAGCTCGTCGTGGCCGCGTTTGCCGCCGCCGTGCTCGGCTACCTGGCCTTTTGGGAGACGGTCTGGGTGGGCACGACGGTCAAATATCTGATGGTCTTCGCGGCGCTCTTGGTTCTTCTCTACATGCCGCGCGTCCGCTTGCCATCCGGAGTTGGGCGAGTGGTCAAGCAGGTCGCCGTCGCCGCGTTCCCGATCTACCTGTTCCACCGCTTCGTCCCGGAGCTGTTGATGGCCCCCGTTGCAGGCGCGCTGCCGCCTCCTGTCTTCCAACTGCTTGCGATTGCCGGCGGCATTTGCATAGGCATCGTCGCCGGCAAAGTCTTGGCAGGCATGCGAAACCTGCGCGGCAGATTTGCCATGGGGCGCCAGCCGAAATTGCGCTCTGCCTGAACGCCTCGGCCGCGGTCGGGCCAAGCCGCTCGTCGTTACGGGTGGCGGTCGCCCAGGAAGTCGAAGCCGTTTTCGAAAAAGTGATTGTAGTCGCAGGTCAGTTCCTCGCCGGGCACGATGTCGCGCAAGGCATAGGCCTCTTCCGGAGAGGAGATATCACAATTCGGGTCGTCGGCGTGGTTCATGTAGCGGGCGTCATCCGCCTCGAAGACGATGAAGTTGGGATCGCGCCGGTCCGGATAGGAATAGCGGTCGAGATAGGACTTAACCGGGCCGGATTCGCCCTCGTAGGTTTCTACCGGAATGCGACGGTCGAACCTTGGATCGAGCTTCCAGATCAATGTGCCTCGCCGAATGTGGTGTTTGGCGAAGACGCCGATGCCCTGGATAGGCGATTTGTCGAGATAGACGTCGACGAGCAGCATGACGAACCTTGCGAATGTATGGGGCGCGGCCCGAAAAGACCGCGACCAAAAACGACGGCGCATTGCGTAGCGCGCGGCCCTCGCGATTGCGAGGGAAAAATCAGGTCTTGCCGGTCACTTTCAAGGCATAGGCGTAGATGTACGCGATCTCCTCCAGCCGCGAGAACCGGCCCGACGCGCCGGCATGGCCGGACTCCATGTTGATCTTGAACAGCACCGGATTGTCGCCCGCCTTACGCTCGCGCAGCCGCGCCACCCATTTGGCCGGCTCCCAATAGGTGACGCGCGGATCGGTGAGCCCGGCCAGCGCCAGGATCGGTGGATAGTCGAGCGCCACGACATTGTCGTAGGGCGAATAGGCCGCGATCGTGTTGTAATCGTCGGCGGAAGCGATGGGGTTGCCCCATTCCGGCCATTCCGGCGGCGTCAGCGGCAAGCTGGCGTCGAGCATGGTGGTGAGCACGTCGACGAACGGTACCTCGGCTACGATGCCTCCGAAACTTTCGGGCGCCATGTTGGCGATCGCCCCCATCAGCATGCCGCCGGCCGAGCCGCCTTGGGCGACGATGCGGTCGTGTTGCGTGTAACGCTCGGCCACCAGATGGCGCGCGCAGGCGATGAAGTCGGTGAAGGTATTCATCTTGTGCGCCCGCTTGCCGTCGTCGTACCAGCCATAGCCCTTGTCCTTGCCGCCGCGTATATGCGCGATGGCGAAGACGAAGCCGCGATCGACGAGCGAGAACCAGTTGGTGTTGAACGCCGCCGGCACCGCGATGCCGTAGGAGCCGTAGCCGTAAAGCAGGCAGGGGGCCGAGCCGTCGAGGGCTGTGTCGCGGTGGTGCAGAAGCGAGATCGGCACCAGTTCGCCGTCGGCGGCAGGCGCCATCAGCCGACGTGTGACATAGCGCTCCGGATCGTGGCCCGAAGGCACTTCCTGCGTCTTCAAAAGTACGCGGTCGCGGGTGCGCATGTTGTAGTCGAACACCTGCGCCGGCGTCGTCATCGACGAATAGGTGAAGCGCATCACCTCGGTGTCGTATTCGTAGGAGCCGGAGAGACCGAGCGAAAAGGCCTCCTCGTCGAAGGAAATGAAATGCTCCTCGCCGCTCGAACGGTCGCGCACGACGATGCGCGGCAGGCCTTCCTTGCGCTCCAGCCTGACCATGTGGTGCTTGAAGCCGAGCACCGACAGGATCAGCCGGCCGGGTTCGTGCGGCACCAGTTCCTTCCAGTTGGCGCGCACCGGATCTTCGGCCGGCGCGGTCATGATCTTGAAGTCCTTGGCGCCGTCGGCATTGGTGAGGATGAAGAAGACATCGCCGCCTTCCTCCAGATCATATTGCAGGCCGGCTTCGCGAACCGCCACCAGCGTCGGCTCGACGAACGGTCCGTCGGCGCGCAGAAGCCTGTATTCCGATGTCTCGTGATCGTTGATGCCGATCATGATCCAGTCGTTGGAGCGAGTGCCGCTGACATCCATGAAGAAACCCGGGTCGGTCTCCTCATAGATCAGCTGGTCGTTTTCAAGCCTGTCGCCAAGTGCATGGAAGAACACTTTCGACGGGCGGTGGCTGTCGTCGAGGCGGGTATAGAAGAAGCCGTCGTCGCCGGCGTTCCATACACCGCCGCCGCCCGTATCAGGGATCTGGTCGGCCAGTTCCTTGCCGCTGGCGACATCGCGCACGCGCAGCGTGAAGAATTCCGAGCCCTTGTCGTCGAACGCCCAGAGCAGCTTCCTGTGATCGGCCGAATGGTCGACGCCGCCGAGACGGAAATAGGGCTTGCCTTCGGCTTCCACGTCGCCGTCGAGCAGGATCTCCTCTGTGCCGCCATCGCGCGGCGTGCGGAAGTAGCGCGGCTGCTCGCCGCCCTGCCGGAAGGACGAGCCATAGGCGTAGGGACCGTCCTTCATCGGCACGGTGGAGTCGTCTTCCTTGATGCGCCCCTTCATCTCGGCGAACAGCTTGGCCCGCAGTTCGGCCGTGTCGGCCATCAGCGCCGCCTGGTAGGCATTCTCGGCCTCGAGATGGGCGCGGATCGCGCCGTCGAGGAGCGATGGATCCCTGAACATCGCCTGCCAGTTGTCGGCGCGCATCCAGGCATAGTCGTCGGTGCGGGTGATGCCGTGATGCACATCGAAGACAGGGCGTTTCTCGGGCCGCGGCGGGTTGGCGGTCGGGAAGGCGGCCAGGAAGGTGGAAGGTCTGGTCATTACGTCTCGCTGTGGAATTTGCCCGAAATTTTGCTTGAATGGCAAATGAACACGCCGCTCAGCAGCGGTTCAAGGGGCGCGGTTCAAGGTGCTCTACAGAAAGTAAGTTGAAGGGGGAAAAGATGAAATCCTATGTTCGCGCCGCTGCGGCTTTTGTTGTCGCTTCGACAGTGCTGGCTTTTTCCGGTCAGTCTCATGCAACCGTATTCGCCGCCTGGCAAGTGGCGGGCGTGCCGTTCGGCGACACGCTCAACGCACGCAAATATCCGTCAAACACATCGCAAAAGCAGGCCGCCTATCCGAATGGTGCCGTCTTGCAGATGACCGGCCGCTGCACGGGCGGGATAGATTTGCTCGACATTGCCGGCCAGCCGCACTGGAAGCAGCGGCAGGCGATCCGCTATCGCTGGTGCGAGGTCTGGCACGATCCGGCGCAGGACGGTCATTTCGTCACCGGCTGGGTCTACGGCAAATATATCGTGCCCTATTGAGAGATCTGTCGCGGCCGCCCGCGTTGCCCGCTCCACGCGAGGATGAGTGTTCTTGCAGCCTGTGGTCTGCAGGATTCTTCGTGCCGGCGGCCAAGCATTTGTCAAGCATTAACGACCTTCTTTGGCGCTGCCCGAGGTGTAAAGCGTATTTGACGTTGCGTCAGGCCGATCTGGTCCGGCCAGAAAAATCTCGCTAAGTTACACGGCGCACGAATTTTTGAAGCTGAATCGGCAATATTTTATGAATATCGCCGAATATAGTTCAATAGGCGAATTGACTTACTTGCAGCATAGCGTCATTAAGATAACGCGACGCGAATCGCAGAGGCTTGCCTATATGAAATTCGCGCGATGCCCAATCCCAGAAAAAGGGCGCAGTCTAGAAACAAACTCTCGTTGGGGCCTGAACACAATGGATATCGTCGAAACACCTTCAAGCAATAGTGACGCGCTAATCGAGCTGACCGCCGATGTCGTCGCGGCCTATGTCAGCAACAACCCGGTGCCGGTCGGCGAGCTGCCGAACCTGATCGCCGATGTCCATGCCGCGCTCGGCCGCGTCGGCGGCACGAGCGAGCAGCCGTCGGCCGAGAAGCAGAAGCCGGCCGTCAACCCGAAGCGCTCCGTGCATGACGACTACATCGTCTGTCTCGAAGACGGCAAGAAGTTCAAGTCGCTGAAGCGCCACCTGATGACCCATTACAACCTCACCCCGGAAGAATACCGCGAGAAGTGGGGCCTGGATGCCAACTATCCGATGGTCGCTCCGAACTACGCTGCCGCCCGTTCGCAGCTTGCCAAGAAGATGGGCCTCGGCCGTAAGCCCAAGAGCCGCCGATAGGCGGATATCGGACCAAGCAAATTCGACGGCGCCCTAGCGGCGCCGTTTTGCTTTCCGGCGTGGCTGTTTGAAAGGTAATGCATGTCGCCCAAAAGTGCGCAGCGGTTTTGGGAAACGACATACATCAAAAACAAAGATTGAAAGCGCGTCGCCTGAGTCAGTTTCAGCGCGACGCTTTAGGCGGTCTGCTTCAGCGCCGCGTCAGCGTCGCGTTTGATGCGCTTGACCATCGAGCGCAGGCCGTTGGCGCGCTGCGGCGACAAATGCTCGTCGAGGCCGAGCTCTTTCAGCGTCACTTCCGCGTCGGTGCTCTGGATCTGGCTGGCCGGCGGCCCGAGAACAGCGCCAGCATGATGGCGACGAGGCCGCGCACGATATGGGCGTCCGAATCCCCCTGGAAGCTGATCACCGGATCGACGCCCGGTCCCTGCTCGGTCGTCAGCCATACCTGGCTGACGCAGCCCGGCACCTTATTGGCCGGAATGCGTTCGGCCTCGGGAAAAGGCGGCAGCGCCTCGCCAAGCTCGATCACATAGCGGTAGCGGTCTTCCCACTCGTCGAGCAGGGAGAAATCGTCGCGGATCGTTTCGATCGAGGTCGTCATTGCCCGCATATAGTGACCCGGCGCCGCCGCGTCACGGAAAAAGAAAGACGCCGCGGGCGTCGAGAGGTCGGACGGGCCCGCGGCGTTAGAGCAATTCCAGGAAAAGTGTGAAGCGGTTGGGCTCGGCGACTTCGCCGTAGCCTTCCGTCCGGAATTGCGCCCAAAACTAAAGAGCCGAGCGAACGGCTGAAAAGAATCTCAGTTCTTCGCCGTCAGCATCACCGGGATGTTGACCTTGGCGGGTAGCACGATGTCTTCGGCGACGCTGCCGGTGGTCTCGGCGGAAGTCTCCACAACCTTCGCCTCGGGCGCGGCCGACTTCTCGGACTGCTGGTCGTCAAGCATGGCCGCGGCGATCTTGGCTGTTTCCTGGGCGCGGACGGTGATGGTGTGCATGGCCGATTTGCCGGTCTCGCAGACATCCGGCTTGCGCTCGCAGATGCCGGCAATGTCGCCGACCGCCTCGCGCGCCGCAAACAGCGCCTGGATCGGTCCGACAGCCTCGCGGCCATCCTCGTCGGGGCCGACGCTGAGCGGCAGCGCCAGAAGCACCAGCGAAAACCAGAAAGCCATCCTGATTAGAAAACCCATCTCAATGCCTCTCGTCCGTGACCGGATCATGCATCTATCGGCATGACCTCTTTTATGGCGCGATAATGGCACAGGCGCGCAAAAGACGGCTTGGGCCGAATCCGCGAATTTTCTTCAAATTTTAGGCAAATTCGAAGGATTGGTTTTCGAGATTGATTTCATTCAAATCTCATCGATTGCATTAACTTTATGATAACCATCTATATACTTGTTTTAAAACGGAAATTTTAAAACGAAGAGGCGTTGGCTCGGACTTTTCAAGAGGCCCGGCGCGCTGGCTGCGGCTAACGCTCCATTTACCATGGCGGCAGATCGACGGGCTTTGCGGTGCCGGCGTCCCAATATTTGCCGTGGGCAGGGCGCTCGCCTCGTCTGCCTTATCCATTCCTTAAACGCTGAATGCGAGTTTCAAGCCAATCAAGAGTCACCTGCAAAGCAGGGCTGTTTCACGACCGGGTACGCGTGCGTTGAGTTCGATTACGGCCAGATACGTTCAATTGCCCGGCGCGGTTGCCGCCGGCTGCGAACGCATGGTTCATCCGACCGTCACGGGCGAGGCTGAGCGCCTGCTCCAGCGCCGCTTCATCGGCGTCATGCTCGCCGCTCCGTTTCTCGCCGCGGGCGCGGCGGTGACGCTGGTCACCTCAAGTCTCGGTGCGGCCGTTACCGTGGGCGCGATCTTCGCCGCCTTCGGCCTATGCTGGTTCGCAGCGCTTCTGGTTGCGGCCACCGGCCACATGGCGCTCGCCGGCCGAGCCGCGGTTGCCATGGGTGCTCGCGCTTGCTGGCGCAATCGCCGCGGCGGGCGGTCTGGCCTCGCCGGTAGCGCTGCTTGCCGTCGCTTTGCCGATCGAGGCCTGGTGGATCGCTGGATCGCGGCGCGCGGCGTTGTCGGCCGGGCTGGCGGCGCTCGCCGCCATTCTGCTGCAGCCCTTCGCGAACCAGTTCCTGCCGCTCGGCGCGACCGGGATCGCCACCTGGCACTGGCTGCTGCCGCTTGCCTGGGCGCTCACGCTGTTGCCGCGCGCGGCGGCGTTCGCCAACCCGTCCAAAGCGCGCCGGGCAGAGCCTGCGGCCGACCGTCTCGAGGAGATCATCGACGCGTCGTGCTGCGCGTCGGCCGCCAGGGCGAGGTCCTCGATGCCTCGGCCAAGGCGCGTTCCATTCTGAAGCTGGCGCCGGAGCTCTTGCTCGGCACAGGCTTGTTCGAGCGTGTCCATCTTTCCGACCGCGTCGCCTATCTCACCGCGCTTGCGGATATGCGCGAGGGTGCCCCAAAGCGCCGGCTCGACCTGCGCGTCCGGCTGCCGCGCGACGGCGGCGGCTCGGCCGACAATTTCCGCCCGTTCCGCCTGGAATTGATGCGTGGTGAGTTCGAACCGGAGGTCTTCACACTGGTGCTGCGCGAGAACGACGACGTCGCTGCTCTGCGCGAAGAGCTTGCCGCGGCGAGGGACGCGGCGGCTGCCGCCGAAGTGGCCAAGGGCCGTTTCCTGGCGGTGGTCAGCCATGAGCTGCGCACGCCGCTCAACGCCATCATCGGCTTCTCCGACATGCTGCTGCACGAGATGTTCGGCGCCTTCCGCGATCCTCGCCAGAAGGAATATGTCGCCCTGGTCAGGGAGTCCGGCCAGCACCTCCTATCCGTCGTCACCTCGATCCTCGATGTTTCGCGCATCGAGGCCGGCGCCTATGCGACGGAGCTCGAACCGTTCCGCTTCGTCGAGGCGGTCGATATGTGCCGCTCGATGATGCGGCCGCTGGCCGACGCCAAGAGCATCGCGCTCGCCGCACAGGTCGCGCCGGACGCCGGCGAGATCAATGCCGACCGCCGCGCCGTGCAGCAAATCCTGATCAATCTCGTTTCGAACGCGGTGAAGTTCACGCCTGACGGCGGCAGTGTGGTGATCGGCGCCAAGCGCGTCGGTTCGCGGCTGCATTTCTGGGTGAGCGACACCGGCATCGGCATCGCCGAGGAGGATATGGCCAATCTCGGCAAGCCGTTCATGCAGATCCAGAACGACTATACGCGCCGTTTCGAGGGAACCGGGCTCGGCCTGTCGCTGGTCAAGGGTCTTGTGGCGCTGCACGAGGGCACGATGTCGATCGAGAGCGCCCCGGGCGAGGGCACCACGGTTACGGTCAGCCTGCCGGTGAACGGGCCGAAGCGGCGTTCGGGCGCGCCGGTCGGCGTGCTGCCGATGCCGGTTTCAAAGCCGAAGGGGGATGCAGATGGGGACAGCAATGGCTCGCTCCGCAAGACGGCCTAAGGTGGTCGAACCCGAACGCGGCGTCCTTGCCGAGGGCGCCGTGGCGGTGGGTCAAGTGATCTCGCGCAATCCAGTTCTGGTCGGGGGTTCGACCGCCTTCCTCGT
The DNA here is from genome assembly GCF_001510895.1 of Mesorhizobium loti. Classification (GTDB taxonomy): domain Bacteria; phylum Pseudomonadota; class Alphaproteobacteria; order Rhizobiales; family Rhizobiaceae; genus Mesorhizobium; species Mesorhizobium loti_A. The sequence continues at coordinate 84,570 of NZ_LPWA01000142.1, forward strand.
AACGCTCTTCTACGTTTCGGCCAACGCACTCTGGTACCAGCCTTTCCCGCATACCGGCGCCTTCTTCGCCACTAGGAGCATCGAGAATTTCCCCCACGCCATCTCCGACGAGCCTGAGACCACAATCAACATCGTGCGGCAGGCGCCGGCGCAGCCGGCCGTCAAGTCCGACCCGGTCGTCCAGCAGGTGCAGGGCATATTGAAGGATCTCAATTTTTACGACGGCACGGTCGACGGCCTCACCGGGCCCGCCACGCGCAAGGCCATCCAGGCCTATCAGCTCAAGGTCGGCTTGCCGGGATCGGGCGAGATCGACGGCGCGCTGCTCGATCAGCTCGGCGCCCGGCAGACGACCGCGGCCATCCCGCATCCCGCGCCGCGGCCGGCAACCGCGGCCCCAGCGGCCGCGCCAGTGCCGGCTCCAATCCCGGTCTCGGCTCCCGCCAATGGCGCAACGCAGACGTCTGATGCCCGCATCGTCAAGATCCAGGCCGGCCTGAAGCCTTCGGCAACAACGACATGCAGCTCGATGGCAAGGTCGGCGCCCGTACCAAGTCCGCGATCAAGGAATTCCAGGCGCTCTTCGGTCTGCCCGAGACCGGCGAGCCGGACGAAGCGGTCTACGTCAAGATGCGCGAGATCGGCCTTACCAACTGACCGATCGTAGGCCGTTCCGGTTCTTTTGCCGATGCTGTAAGGAACCGCGCATGCCATCCGGAACCTTGCCATGCGCGTGACCACCGATCTGTGGGTTTCAGCCCTTGTGCGCCGCGTGTTCGGGGCCGGCGGCTTTGCCGCCGTGGTTAAGCGCGGCGCGACCGAAGCGGGCGCGTCTTCGTGCTGTCGCGCGGCCGGCTGGGGGAGGTTGCCCTGTACGGGCCGGCGCCGCAGACGAGCTACGATTCGGCCAAGCCCGACGAGCGCTTCTTCACCTTGCTCAATTCCAGCGATGATAATTCGGCATTCGATGTGCTGCTGGAAAAGGAAAAGAGGTTCGATCCGGATATCTGGGTGGTCGAGATCGAGGCAGGCGCCGTTCCGATCGAGGAACTTGTCTCAGTGGCGACGGAATAGGCGGTTCAAAGCTCAGGATGCCTTGAGGTCGGCGGTCGCCTTGTCGCTGTTCGACGCCTGGCGCTCGGCGCTTGTCGTCTCGGCGGCGTTGCCGCGGATCGCCCGCGACAGGGTCTCGGCCTTCCAGGCCCGCACCTTGTCGAGCGCTGCTTCGCGATGCAGCAGCCGGTAGCGGTCGAGGAACAGCCGGATCGCCTGCGGATGCGGGAACTCCGCAGGATAGACCGCGACCGCGATGAGGAAAGCCCTGTCCTCGCTGAGGTCGAGCGCCTTGAGCGCCGCCAGCAGCGCGGCGTAGCTCGGTTGCTCGGTCACCGAGCGGGCCGTGGTGAAATCGACGTCGAGCGCATCGGCAAGCGCTGTCTGGAAGAAGGCGGCGTTGCCGGTCAGCGCCGTCTCGCGCAGCTTCACATAGGTTGGCTGGCCGAGGAACAGGTTGACGGCGACGCCTTCGGCGGCGGGCCGCATCATCGACCGCAGGCGGCGCCTCGCATCCTCCCCGGCTTTGCCGGGAAGCGGTTGTTTGTCTTCTGCTGCGTCGGCGGGCGCCGGTTTCACCGGCGCGAGCTTGGTGACCGTCTCCGGCGGCCGCGTCTTGACCAGCGTCGGCCTCTCCAGCGCGCGGATCAGCTGGGCGATGGTCGCATTGAGCGCCTTGCGGCGGGCGATCGCGCGCGCGTGCGGCAGGCCATGACGGCCGATCAGCGCGATGAGGTCGATGTCGCTCAGTGCATTCGAGCGGGTGAGCAGCGGCGCCGCGATCTCGACCGGCTCCTCGGCCAGCCGCCGCACCAGCGCGGCCGGCGCATATTCGCATTCGGAAAGGGCGGCGGCGACATAGCGGCGCGATTCGACCGACACCTCGTCGAACAGCGGCAGCGTCAGGTCCTCGAGCTGGGCGATCTCGCGACGCGACGGGCGCGTCAGCGAGCAGAAGGCCGACACGGCGGCGCGGAACAGCCTTTCGGCTTTTCCAGCTTCGGTCCGGATAGCGATTTGCCTGAAATCCGAAGATGACACGGAGGATACGCCCGATACTCGACACAGACCTGGCCCCGCGCAATCCGGCCGGGCCGGTTTCGCGTCTCCAGGCAACAAAGATCAAATTAGCCGCGATCCGTTAGCGCTCCGTTAACCCTCTGCCCGCCTTAATCAACTTTGGAGGCGTTGCGTTGTGCTCCGGTCAAACCGAGAGGAATGCGCGAACCATGGGCATGGTCCTGTCTTTTGTGCCGAGAACGGCACCGGTCAATCGAGTAAATCACGCTACCGATACGGCGGCGGTCATCATCTTCCCCGGCGTTCGCTACGAGCAGCAGTCGCAGGTCGGTGGAGCACGCTCGGAAAGCCCGGACAAACCGGGTTCGCCGCGTCCCCCTGTCCCGCACCACTGATCAGTTCGACAGAGCAATTCCAACAAAAGTGTGTGAGCGGTTTTCCGTCCGGAATTGCGGCAAAGCGCTAGTAGTCCTGCAGCTCGCAGGCGCTCTGCTCTAGGAAGCGCGACACGATCGGCTTCCAGCTGTCGTCCGGCACGAAGGCGCGGACCACGAGTATGCCTTCCTCGATCGGTGCCTCGACGAAGATCGCTCCTTGAAGCTCCTCCGGAAGATCGCGCCTTACGTCGATCATCTGCGCCGGCGTCAGCACCACGGCATCGAGCTTCTCGCTGTTCGCGTTGTGGTCGTTGAAGGAATAGATGTTGTGGCCGCTGCGGTCATAAACCGAAGCCGACCAGAACGGCACGTCGCCCGGCGCCCGGATCCGGACCAGCCCGTCGGCAAGATTGAAGCGGCAGGCAGCGGCGTAGAACATGGGGTCGACCGACTTCACCACCGGCGCGCCGCCGGCCTCGGCGTCCAGTCGCGCCATCTTGTAGAGGTCGGAGGCCATCGCCAGCCGCGACCAGGCATCGCGTTCGGAAAATTCCGGCACCAGGAGCAGCACCACGATATGCACGATGCCGGCGCCGAGCAGGCCGAGGATGAGCGCGTGCAGCAGTCTACGCATTGCAGCCTGCCTTCAGGATGCGCGGCAGCGTCACGTCGGAAAGCCCGGTGCTCGAGGCGATCGGCGTATCGTAGAAGGTCAGCACGAAATACATCTTGCCGAAGCCGCTGGTGAGCAGCCAGTTGCCGGGGGCAGGGCGGCTGCCGACGGAGATGACGACCGAATTGTCGGGCTGCCGCAGCACCTCGTAGGATTGCAGCGCCGCCTGTCTCGCCTTGCCGGTGTCGATGACGCCGAGTGAGTGGTCGGCGGCGTAGAGCGTCCAGAACCGAGCCGTCGGATAGCTGCCCTCGATCGTGTAGGCGCATTGCCGCCTCAGCGGCTCGCCGGCGTCGTCGCGCTCGGCGACGAAGGAGAGCCCTTCCGCCCGGCCGAGCGCCAGCACGCCCTCGCGCGCCACGCGCGCCTTCGAGTAGGGGTCGGCCGCCTGGGTGCCGATTTCGGGAAAGGCGGTCCATTGGCCGATGCGGATCGCGCCGACGCCGTCCTGCGCGTTGAGCGCGTACCAGACGCTGCCGCCGCCAAGGCCGATGGCCATGGCAAGCGAAAGCAGCGTGAGGAATGCGTTTCTGAGCATGAAGAGCCGGAACAGAGGAGGTTATTCGGGATATCGCGGCGCGGGGTCCCGTGGCAAGCCGGCTTGCTCCAAGGCGCGGCGATATTCGGGTGATGCCGGCCTGCGAATGGCGGCGTCCCGGTGCTCACCCACTCATCTTCGATGCCTCCTGCGGCGCCGACCATGGCCCATCCAACCACTGACTTGTCAGGCTGGTTCGCACGGAGCTGATGCCCGTGCTTGAAGCCGCCGCCATTTCGTTCCACATCGATCGGGATGAAGGGCGAGACAGAAGAACGACGCTGGAATTTAGCGTGGGCCTTGCCCGCATCGCTGATCCTGCATGCGCTCATCGCAGCGTTTCTGATCTACAGCCTGCCGAGGCCTGCCCAACAGCCGGATCAGGAACAGCCGATCAATGTCGCGCTTGTGCCTCCGCCCGAGCAGCCGAAACCGAAGCCTCCGCCCGCACCGCAGCCAAAGGAACCCAAGGCCGAAAGGTCGCCAGAACCTAAGGTTGAAAAACCGCTCGAGCAGAAGGTTGAAAAGCCGCCGCCGGAAAAGCAGCCGCCGAAGCCACCGCCAATTGCGGTGCTAAAGCCCGTTTTCCGGTACGGCGACAAGGATACCGGCCCGAGGAAATCCCTGGATGGAGGCGGTGATCGAGACAACACGCCGTCGCCGGCCCAGAATAGCGATTCGAAGCCGCCTGCCGCGCCGAAGCCTGCAGAAAACCAATCCGCCGCGCCGGCAGACTCCGATCAGCGGGCAGATCCAAACCAGGCGGACGCGAAACCGGTGACCGCCGCGGCGGATGCCAAGCCTGCACAAAGTGAGGAGAAGCAGGCAACCCAAGACACGGATAAACAGCAGACAGACAAACAAGAGGCGGGAGCGCAAAACGCCGAAAAGCAAACAACCGTGGCGCCAACGCCATTAGATGCTGAGAGCGACGGTAAGGTCGAACTTCCAGCCGCGGCCGAAAAGCCAAAGCCCAAACCCGCGAATGCGCTGAAGTTCAGGCCTGCAAAGGCTCCGAAATCCAGAAGCAGAAGCGTCGGGACGCCGGGTTCCACTAACGCCGCCGCTGCTGCATCGCCGATCTATTCGGGCCTTCCGGGGGTTCGAAAGCTCTACTCGCCGGGCGCCACCGGCGATGCGCTGGCCACGAGCTCCATGAGCGGCGTGCCTCGCGATCAGCGGGTTGCCAACCTTTGCGGCAGCGTTTTGAACCAGGAATTGCAGGACGCCTCTTATTCTCCCAAATGGCTGCCATCTATTCCGCTGAAGGCGGGCAATGTTCTTAGCCCTCCGGAGGCCGCCTTCAGCACGGCAACCACATGGTACCGCCTAAGCTTCCGGTGCGAGGTCGACGCTGACGCGACGAGGGTCCTGTCGTTCAACTTCCGTGTCGGCGCTGAGATCCCGCAAGGCGAATGGACCCGTCTCAGATTGCCCAGTCTCCACTAAAATTAAAGCATGTCTCCCGAAAGGGGGAACCGGTTCGGGACAAAGACGTGCCTAGACCTAAAGCGCCGACAGCGTCTCCGGCGGGGTGGGGGCGTTTAGAACCGGAGCTGCCTGGAACGCCTTGGTCATGTCCCGCAGCGTCTGGGTTGTACGGCTGGAGAGCACCGGCGGGCGCTCGGCCTCCGCCTGCGCCGCGCTATCCGCGGCCTCCTTCTTGGCCGCTTCCTCGGCCTTGGCCGCCACCTCCGGGTCGACGAACGGATGATCGATGCCGGGGATCGGTTTCAGGTCGATGTTCTGATGCGCATAGACCATCAGCCGCTGCCAGACCATTGCCGGCAGCGAACCGCCGGTCATCTTGTTGGTCGGCGTGAAGTCGTCATTGCCGAGCCAGACGGCGGCTGTGTAGTTGCCCGTGAAGCCGACGAACCAGGCATCGCGGTAGGATTGCGTCGTGCCGGTCTTGCCGGCGACGACGATGTTGGGAAGCTGCGCGCGCCTAGCCGTACCAATGACCGGCACCGCCGCAAGCATCGTGTTCATATAATGCAGCGCTTTTTCCGACAGCACCCGGTGCGGCGGTGGCGCGTCCTTGGTCCAGTCATAGACCACGTCGCCGGTGCGGGTGACGAGCTGGGTGATGCCGTGACGCGAGCCGACGAAGCCGTTCTGCGCGAACACGCTGTAGCCCGTCGCCTGGTCCATCACCGTCATGAGGGATGTGCCGAGCACCATGGTCTTGTGCGATTCAAGCGTCGACTCGACACCCATCGATTCGGCCATCGCCTTGATGGGGCCGATGCCGAGATAGTCCTTGGCAAGGCGCACCGGCACCGTGTTGATCGACTTGGCGATCGCCGTGAGCAGCGTGACATTGCCTGCCGATCCGCCGCTGTAGTTGTGCGGTGACCAGTTGCCCCAGCTGACGGCGCCGCCGGAAATCACCGAGTCCGGCGTGAAGCCGTGTTCCATCGCGGTGGCGTAGACATAAGGCTTGAACGACGAGCCGGTCTGGCGCAGCGCCTTGGTGGCGCGGTTGAACTGGCTGGCACCGTAGTCGCGGCCGCCGACTATGGCGCGCACCGCGCCATTGGTCTCGATCACCACCACCGCGCCCTCGGTGACGTTGTATTCCTTGCCGAACTGGCGAAGGTGGAACTCGACCGACTCTTCGGCCGCCTTCTGGATATTGGCGTCGAAAGTGGTGTGGGCGACCAGCGAATGCTGGCCAGGCTTGGCGATCTTCTTGACCTCGTCGAAGGCCCAGTCGAGGAAATAGTCGGGGCTCTTCTGCTCGCCGCGGTCGACGACATCGGCCGGATGCAGCCGCGCCTGCAGCACTTGGCCTTCGGTCATGAAGCCGGAATCGACCAGGTTGGAGAGCACCACATTGGCGCGCGCGCGGGCGGCCGGCAGGTTGATATGCGGGGCATATTTGGTCGGCGCCTTGAACAGGCCGGCAAGCATCGCCGCCTCGGCGAGATTCAGGTCCTTGACGCTCTTGCCGAAATAGAAATCCGCCGCTGCTTCGATGCCGAACGTGCCGCCGCCCATATAGGCGCGATCGAGATAGAGCTGCAGGATCTCCTTCTTGGAGAGGTTTGCCTCCAGCCATAGCGACAGAAATGCTTCCTTGATCTTGCGCTCCAAGGTGCGCTCGTTGGACAGGAACAGGTTCTTGGCGAGCTGCTGGGTGATACTCGAGCCGCCCTGGACCACCGAATTGGCGCGCACATTCTCGAAGATCGCGCGCGACAGGCCGAGCACGTCGATGCCGTAATGGTCGAAGAAGCGCCGGTCCTCGGTCGCCAGCACCGCCTTGATGACGATGTCCGGCATCTCGTCGACCGGCACGGAATCGCGCTGGATGATGCCGCGCTGACCGATCTCGTTGCCGTAGCGGTCGAGGAAGGTGACGGCGAAGTCGCCCTGGTTGCGCCAGTCGCCGCCGGTGATCTCGAAGGCCGGCATTGCCAGCGCCAGCAGCACCACGAAGCCGCCGGCACCCATGGTGAAGCTTTCGCTCAGCACCTCGATGATGGCGCGCCGCCAGCCATGCAGGCGGAAGCGGCGGGAAAAGATGGTTGCCGCTTCCCAGAATTCGCGCGCCTTGAAGCTGATCTCGTAGAGGGAGGAATCGAGCCACGCGTCGACAGCAAGAGCCGCGGAGGCGATCCGGCCTCTTCTCTTGCGTGGTTTCGAAGGACTTGCCATTCCAGACTTCCGCCCCAACGCGCTTTCGACCGAAACCGCATTGACAGTTTCGGGCGCCACCCCTGCAAGACTAATCGACCATTTTAGCACCGCTCACAAGAGCAGCGAAGCCACACCCAAGCTTTGTTGAACGCTAAGGTTGATTGTGCGTCAGCCGCGACATCACCGCGCCGCGATGAAGCGCATGAAATGCGCCACATCCGCATCGGTCGGCTCCTGGCCGGTGAAGGAGCGCAGATAGGCGGCGAGATGGCTGACCCTGGCCTCGACCGGTTCCTTGAGGTCGAGAACGTAGTAACCGATCTGCATATAGTAGAGGACGCGGGCGCGGATGAAGGCGTCCTCGTCGTCATAGCCGTGCCGGCGATACATGTCGCGGATAGCGGTGAGGCGCTCGTCGTCGGCCTGGTCGATCATGCGCCGCACGTCGTCCGAGCGCCTCGCCCATTCGCGCACGGCGAAGTCGAGCCTTGGGTCGAACAAGCGCTCATCAGCCCAGCATTCGAAGACGTTCATCACGCCCATGATGATGGTCTCGGACGGGCGCCGGGCACGCTCGACGATCGCCGTGGTGTTGGTGTCGTGCCAATGTTTCAGCAACTGGTCGAGCAGATCCTGCCGGCTTTCGAAATACCAGTAGAAGCTCGAGCGCGACACGCCGAGCTTCTGGCCGAGCGAAAGCACGCGCACGCTCTCGATGCCGTCCGAAATCAGCGTCTCGAGCGCCAGATTGATCCAGTCCGAGCGGGTGACCTTGATGTTGCCGGGCGTCGGTTCGGCCTGGGGTGCGGTCATGATCATGGCCGCACAATACGCACGGCACCGAACTCTTCGCAAGTTCTGGACAGAAGTGTCTAGACACATATGTCCAGGAGATGTATCATAACAGCCTCCAAACGAGAGGGAGAGGCTCGTGAAATCGCATTACCGGGCAGTGGTCATCGGGGGAGGCGTGGTCGGCGCCTCGGTGCTCTATCACTTGACGCGGTTCGCTGGAGCGATGTTGCGCTCATCGAGCGCGCCGAGCTGACCGCGGGCTCGACCTGGCACGCGGCCGCCGGCTTCCATGCGCTCAACGCCGACCCCAATGTCGCGGCGCTGCAGGACTACACGATAAAACTCTATCGGGAGATCGAGGCCGAATCCGGCCAGAATGCCGGGCTGCACATGACCGGCGGCGTCAACATGGCAAGCGACCCGCAGCGCTGGGAGTGGCTGAAATCGGCCTGGGCGGTGTTCCAGTCGGTCGGCATCGAGACGGCGCGGCTGGTGACGCCCGAGGAGATCAAGGAAATCTGTCCGATCGTCGATGTCAGCGACGTGCTGGGCGGCCTCTACGATTCCAACGAGGGCCATCTCGACCCCTACGGCACGACGCATGCCTATGCGGGTGCCGCGAAAAAGCGCGGCGCCGATGTGATCCTGCGCAACCGCGTCGTCGAGCTGAAGCAGCGAGCCGACGGCGGCTGGGATGTCGTCACCGAGAAGGGCACGATCGTCGCCGAGCATGTCGTCAATGCCGGCGGCTTGTGGGCCAAGCAGGTCGGGTTGATGGCCGGCGCCGACCTGCCGGTGACGCCGATGGAGCACCACTATTTCGTCACCGAGGACATTCCGGAAGTCGCCGCTCTCGACAAGGAGCTCGGCCTCGCCGTCGATCTCGATGGCTTCTCCTATCTGCGGCAGGAGCGGAAAGGCGTGCTGCTCGGCGTCTACGAGCAGAACCCGAAACACTGGAACATGGACGGCGCGCCCTGGGACTACGGCATCGAGCTGATCCCGGAGGACATCGACCGCATCAGCCCCGAGCTTTCCAAGGCCTATCAGCGCTTTCCCTGCCTGGCGAAGGCCGGCATCCGCAAATGGGTGAATGGCGCTTTCACCTTCACGCCGGACGGCAATCCGCTGGTCGGCCCGGTGCGCGGCTTGAAGAACTATTGGGTCGCCTGCGGCGTCATGGCCGGCTTCAGCCAGGGCGGCGGCGTCGGCAAATCGCTGGCCGAATGGATGATCTATGGCGAGCCGCAGGCCGACATCTTCGGCATGGACATTGCGCGCTACGGCGCCTTCGCCGCCAACCGCGAATATCTCAAGCAGACGACGGGCCAGTTCTACGCGCGCCGCTTCGTCATGACCTTCCCCAACGAGCGGCTGCCGGCGGGCCGGCCGCTGAAGCGTCCGGGCGCCTATGACGGCATGAGCGCCGCAGGCTGCGAGTGGACGGCATCCTGGGGTCTGGAAATCCCAGCCTATTTCGCGCCGATGGGGTTCCGCGAGGAGACGACGCTGAAGCGCTCCAACGCCTTCGACATCGTCGGTGACGAGGTGCTGCAGGTGCGCCACGCCGCCGGCCTGGTCGATACGACGGCCTTCTCGCGCTACGCCGTGTCCGGTCCTGGCGCCGAGGCCTGGCTCGACCGGCTGCTCGCTTGCAGGCTGCCGAGGCCGGGCCGTGCAAAGCTCGCGCCGATGCTCGGCCACGATGGCAGGCTGAAGGGCGATCTCACCGTGCTCAACTGGGGCGGCGGCGAATACTGGATCATGGGCTCCTACTATTTGCGCGAGTTCCACATGCGCTGGTTCGAGGCGCATAGGGCGGACGGCGTCTCCGTCACCGACATCTCGGACGCGGTGTCCGGCTTTCTCGTCACCGGGCCGAACGCACGCAAGATCGTCGAACGTACCACCCATCAAGACGTCTCCGCCAAAACCCTGCCGTTCATGGCCTGCGCCAAGTTCGACATCGGTATGGTGCGCGCCCGCGTCGCCCGCCTGTCCATCGCCGGCGAACTCGGCTTCGAGATCAATTGCCCGGCCACCCTGCATGCGACCCTGCGCGAGACGCTGCTTGCCGCCGGCGAGGATCTCGGCCTCGCCGAGATCGGCTACTACGCACTCAACGCGCTTCGGCTGGAGAAGAGTTTCGGCATCTGGTCGCGCGAGTTCACACAAGGCTACACGCCCGGCCAGACCGGGCTCGACCGCTTCATCGCTTTCGACAAGGGCGATTTCATCGGCCGCGAGGCAGCGCTCAGGGAGCGCAGCGCGGGCGTCGCGCGGCGGATCGTGACGCTGGAAGTCGATGCGGTCGACGCCGACGCCAGCGGCTTCGAGCCGGTCTGGCACAAGGGCCGGCGCGTCGGCTTCGTCACCTCCGGCGGCTATGGCTACACCGTCGGCAAGAGCGTCGCCCTGGCGTTGCTGGATGACGATTTCGCCGGGGAGGGGACGGAACTTTCCGTACACATTGTCGGCGTCGAACGGCCGGCACGCGTCGTCGCGGCCTCGCCTTATGACCCCAAAGGCGAGGCAATGCGGCAATAGGGAGGAACGGGCATGATTGACGAGGCCGCACGCGATCTGAGGCGCGAACGCCGGCGCGGACGCTCCGGCGAGGCGGGCAGCGAGTCGAGCCGCCGCCCGAACTATCGCTCGCTGAAGAACCAGTTCCTCCCGCAGCCGGTCTTTTCCGACGATCAGGTCGCGGCGATCCACGACACGGCGCTGCGCGTGCTGGAGGAACTCGGCATCAAGGTGCTGCTGCCGGAAGCGCGCGCTATCTTTGCGCGCGCCGGCGCACTGGTCGACGAGGACAGCCAGGTGGTGAAGATCGGCCGCGATGTGGTGACGGCGGCGCTTGCGTCGGCGCCGCGCTCGATCCCGGCGCGGGCCGGTGGCCGTTCCCGCGATCTCGATCTGGAACTGGGCACGATGACCTTTCTCGCTGGCTGCGGTGCCCCCAACGTCACCGATCTCGAGCGCGGCCGGCGGCCGGGCACGCTTCAAGCCTTCGAGGATTTCATCCGGCTGGTGCAGCATTTCGATGTGCTGCATATGCTCGGCCCTTGCGTTGAGCCGCAAGATGTCGACACCCGCTTCCGCCACTATGCCACCGGGCGGGCGCAACTGACGCTGTCCGACAAGGTGCCCTTCGTCTTCGCGCGCGGCACACCGCAGGTCGAGGATAGCTTCGAGATGGTCCGCCTGGCGCGCGATCTCTCCAGGGACGAGTTCCTGGCCGGCGCCTATTGCTACACGGTCATCAACACCAATTCGCCGCGCCAGCTCGACATCCCGATGGCGCAGGGCATCATCGACTTCGCCAGAGCCGGCCAGATATCGATCATCACGCCCTTCTGCCTGGCGGGCGCCATGGCGCCGATCACGGTTGCCGGTGCGCTGACGTTGCAGCACGCGGAAGCGCTGGCCGGCTTGACGCTCGCCCAGCTCGCGCGCCCCGGCGCGCCGGTGGTTTACGGCTCCTTCTCCTCCAATGTCGACATGAAGTCGGGCGCCCCGGCCTTCGGCACTCCGGAGCACGTCAAGGCCACACTCGGCGCCGGCCAGCTCGCGCGTTTCACCGGCTTGCCCTGGCGCTCCGGCGGCGGCAGCGCCGCCAACATCTCCGATGCGCAGGCCGCGCATGAGACGCAGTTCGCGCTGTGGGGCTCGGTGCTGGCCGGTGCGACCGTCTGCATCCACGCCGCCGGCTGGCTGGAAGGCGGATTGAGCGTTTCCTTCGAGAAGCTGATCACCGACATCGAGGCCTTGCAGACGGTCGCCGAGCTTTGCGCGAAGACCCCGGGCGACGAGGATGCGATTGGCTTCGAGGCCATCGCCGAGGTGCAGCCAGGCGGCCATTTCTTCTCGGCCGCCCACACAATGACGCGCTACCGCACCGCCTTCTACGAGCCGCTGGTCGCCGACTGGTCGAATTTCGGCAACTGGACGCAATCCGGCGGCAAGACCGCCACCGAGCGCGCCACCGGCATCTGGAAGCGGATCCTTTCCGATTTCCAGCCGCCGCAATCCGCTGCCGCCACAGCCGGTGTGCTCGACGAGTTCATCGCGCGGCGCACCGAGGAGGGTGGTGCTGCGCCGGTGTCGTGAGTCCGAAAACGTAATAATTTCGAGACTTTCGCATTTCACGCCACAGTCAAAGCGATTCGCGGTCTGGCATCGGATCGCGAGCGTGGTTACGTTGCTGACCAGGTTGGCGACGAGCCGAAGGCTGTTTGCGATGGACTGTAAATGACGGCGCCTGGCGATTTGATGCAGGCCTTGTTCCTGCGACTGAAGACCGATGCGTCGCTGTCGGCGCTGCTCGGCGGCGCCGGGCTGCTCGAACAGGCGAGCGACAAGGCGGCCTTTCCCAACGTGACTTACGGCCGCACCAGCGCTTTCGATCTCGAAACCGGCGCCGATAACAACGACGACCAACTCATCACGCTGCATGTCTGGTCGAAGGCGCAGGGTGAAGCCGAGACGCGGCTCATCATGGACAGCATCAGGGCGCGCCTCGATGGCGCGGCACTTTCCATCGGCCCGCGCGGCCAGACCCGCCTGTCGCTGGAATTCGCCGAGGCGCGCTACGACGAGGACCTCGCGGTCCATCACGGGCTGCTGCGCTTTCGCGCGCTGACCCAGGAAAGTGCTTGAGAGAACGGCCCAACCCTAAAGTTGAGCCTGGATGGCGGCCTTGTCGATGACCGACCAGACCTCGCGTATCCGCCCATCCTGGAATTCATAAAAGACGTTCTCGGCGAAAGAGACGCGCTTGCCGTTCACCGGCAGGCCGAACAGCACGCCCTTGGGCCTGCAGTCGAAATGCAGACGGGCCGCCACGCGGGGCGGTTCCGATACCAGAAGCTCGATGTTGAAGCTGAGATCGGGAATGGACTGAAAATCGCCTTCCAGCATCCGGCGGTAGCCTGAAAGCCCGACCGTCTCGCCGTTATACTGCACCTCCTCGCCGACGAAGCGGCCGAGATTGTCCCAATCCTGCTCGTTGAGGCAGGCGATGTAGCCTTTGTAGCGGTCGGCAAGGTCCTCGCTCGTCATTGGCGTTCTCCCATGGTCGTCCTGCTTCACGGCGCTAACTAGAGCACAATACTGGACGCGAAAACCGTAGCGGCGCCGGTGATTTTCCGGCTATGAATTCAGGGCTTGGCCTGAGGGGGCCACGGCAGCAAAAACAAAATACTATGGGGCATGGCGGGCATGGATTTTTGGCCGTTCACCGTTCATTTCACGTTCAGCACAGATGCGTTAGAACCGTGATCATGAAAACGTTCCGCTCCCATATCCGCTCCGCGACGCTGGCGCTTGCCGCAGCCGGCCTTTTTGCGTCGCAGGCGATCGCCATGCCGGTCGTCCAGCCGTCGGTCGAGCAGCCGGTCGTGCTTGCCGCCAACGACTGCTACGCGATCGGCCAGCAGGTCGCCGCGCAGAATGGCGGCACGCTCGCCAAGGCCTCGCAGGCGACGCGCGGCGGCCAGCAGGTCTGCGTCATTGTCGTGCTGGTGCCTGGCAAGGAGGGCCAGCGCCCGCGTCGCTCCGAGATCGTGGTGCCGCTCAACTGACGCCATCTTCCTTTCCAAGGGCTAGGTTTCCCAGGCCGGCGGAATCGGCCTATATCTCCACCCCTCAACAGGCTCGAAACCATGCGCGTGCTCGTCGTCGAGGATGACAAGGATCTCAACCGCCAGCTGGCGGATGCGCTGGTCGACGCCGGCTATGTCGTCGACCGTGCCTATGACGGCGAGGAGGGGCATTTCCTCGGCGACACCGAGCCTTACGACGCCGTCGTCCTCGATATCGGCCTGCCGCAGATGGACGGCATCAGCGTCGTCGAGCGCTGGCGCCGTGGCGGCCGCAAGATGCCGGTGCTGATCCTGACCGCGCGCGATCGCTGGAGCGACAAGGTGGCCGGCATCGATGCCGGCGCCGACGATTATGTCACCAAGCCTTTCCACATCGAGGAAGTGCTGGCCAGGGTGAGGGCACTGATCCGCCGCGCCGCCGGCCATGCCTCCTCGGAACTCACCTGCGGTCCGCTCAGGCTCGACACCAAGGCCTCCAAGGCCGATGTCAACGGCGTGCCGCTGAAGCTCACCTCGCACGAGTTCCGCTTGCTCGCTTATCTGATGCACCATATGGGCGAGGTGGTGTCGCGCACCGAGCTGGTCGAGCATCTCTACGATCAGGATTTCGACCGCGATTCCAACACCATCGAGGTGTTTGTCGGGCGGCTTCGCAAGAAGATGGGCATCGACATGATCGAAACCGTGCGTGGCATGGGCTATCGCATGCGAGAGCCGGAGGCGTGACGCGGAACCGCTCAAGCCGACGATGACAGCGTGGCTTTCAAGGCTGCGGCTCTGGCCGCGCTCGCTAACCTTCCGCGTCATCGCCTTTTCGACGATCTGGGCGATCGTGACGCTGGTCGTCATCTTTACCCTCATCACCACGCTCTACCGCCAGGCCAGCGAGCGCGGCTTCGACAGCCTGCTTTCGGCGCATCTGTTCAACCTGATCGGCTCCGTCGGCATCTCCGATAACGGCGCGCTCACCGGCTCGCCCGACCTTGGCGACCTGCGCTTCTCCGAGCCGAATTCCGGCTGGTACTGGTCCGTGGAGCCGGCCTCCGAAGGCGTTCACGGCGAAATCCATTCCTCTTCGATGACGACCTCGATCCTGTCGCCAAGCGTTGCCGAGGTGCCCTTCAACGCGAACTTCCAGCGCAGTTACGCGACAGAGGGCATCAAGGGCGAGGAGCTCGAAGTCTTCGAGAGCGAGTTCGTGCTCGATGCCAAGAACCGCGCCGCGCGCTTCCGCGTCATGGGCAACCACAGCGAGCTGGAACGGGAAATCGCCAGCTTCCAGCGCCGCCTGCTCACCTATCTGTCGCTGTTCGGCGTCGGCATGATCGCCATCAACGCCATAGCCATCCTGCTTGGCTTGCAGCCCTTGCGCCGGGTGCGCAATGCGCTGGCGATGGTGCGCGAGGGCACGGCGCAGCGGCTCGACGGACGTTTTCCTGCCGAGATCGAGCCTCTGGCCAGCGAGACCAACGCGCTGATCGAGAACAACAAGCGCATCGTCGAGCGTTCCCGAACCCAGGTCGGCAATCTTGCCCACTCGCTGAAGACGCCGCTTGCCGTGCTGATCAACGAGGGCCGCGCGCTCGGCGGCGCCACGGGCCAGCTCATCGCCGAGCAGGCTGCCTCGATGCAAAAGCAGGTCGATCATTATCTGCAGCGCGCCCGCGTCGCCGCCCAGCGCGACAGCGTCGTCTTCCGCACGCCGGTGAAGCCATTGGCCGAGCGCATGGTGCGCGTGCTGCAAAAACTCAACCCGCAGACGAAGCTGACGCTGTCGCCGCCGGCCGAGATCGTCTTTGCCGGTGAGCGCGAGGATCTCGAGGAATTGCTCGGCAATCTGCTCGACAACGCCATGAAATGGGCAAAGAGCGCCGTCGCCGTCTCGGTCGCGGCTGTTGCGGGAAGCCCCGGCCTGTTCGAAATCGTTATAGAGGATGACGGGCCGGGCATTCCCGAGGACAGCGCGCGGGAAGTGTTGAAGCGTGGCAAAAGACTCGACGAGACGAAGCCGGGAACCGGGCTTGGGCTTGCCATTGTCGCCGACCTCGTGAACGAGTATGGAGGCGCCCTGGCGCTGGAACGGTCCGGCATGGGCGGCTTGAGGGCGGTGGTGAGATTGCGGAGCCTTCAGTAATGTTTTCTATCGATTGTCGTGCGGCCGGCTGCGGCCAAATTTCCGACAAATATCAACACTATGGGCTCGCCATCCTCCCCGATGGCGCGGCCCCCAATCCATCTCACTCAAGAAGTCCATCCCGCTCAAGAGAACCGGTTGCTGGCATGAAGATTCGCGTCGCGCTCGTTTCCGCCCTGATGGCCGTTTCGGGCTGCACCACCCTGGGCCGGAGCGGTCCGACCTCCCCGGTCACGCCCGTCGCCACGCCGCCGGCTGGCGGCAAGGTGGGAACCAGCATCGTCGCGCCATGAATGGCGGGCTGGTCGGTGGATCGATCGGCTCGGGCCTGAGCGACGCCGAGAAGCGCAAGGGTCTCGAGGCGGAATACAAGGCGCTGGAATACACCGCCAGCGGTCAGAAGGTGACATGGAAGGGCGACAGCTCGTCCCATTACGGCGAAGTCGTCGCCGCCCAGCCCTACCGGGTCGGCTCGCAGGACTGCCGCCAGTATACCCACACCGTTTATACCAGCGGCGCGGGAGTCACGGCGCGCGGCACCGCCTGCCGCAATGCCGACGGCAGCTGGACGCCGCTGACCTAATTTAGGCAAGCCGGCGCGATATTGATCGAGGTGGGCCGGCGCATCTGCCGTCAAAGCGTCGCACGAAGGTCGTGTTGGCAGGGCAGGGCTCTGCCGTTATTGAAATAGCCATGCTGTTCTGGGTCATAGCCGCAATCCTTACGCTGGGCGCCAGCCTGGCGGTGCTTTTGCCGCTGGCCGGCGGCAGGAAAGGCGCGTCTGCGGCCGGCGATCACGACCTCGAAGTCTATCGCGACCAGCTTTCCGAGCTCGATCGTGACATGGCGCGCGGCCTGATCCAGCCGGGCGAGGCCGAGGAAGCACGCGCCGAGATCGGCCGCCGCATCCTGCGTCTCGGCTCGGGCAGCCAGTCGGGCACGCAGGCGCCGAGCCCCTCGCGCGCCGCTAGGCTGGTTGCCACCGCCGCCGTGCTGGCGGTGCCGCTGGTGAGCTGGGGGCTTTACGGCGCGCTCGGCTCGCCCGACCTGCCGTCGCAGCCGCTGGCCGAGCGGCTTGCCAAGAACCCGGCCGATTCCTCGGTCGACGAGCTGGTCGCGCGCGCCGAGGCGCATCTCGCCGCCAATCCGTCCGACGGCAAGGGCTGGGACGTGCTGGCGCCGGTCTATCTGCGCCTGCAGCGCTTCCCCGATGCGATAACCGCCTATCGCAATGCCATCCGCCTCGACGGCGACAGCGCCGTCCGCCAGGCCGGTCTCGGCGAGGCGATCGCCAACGCCGCCGGCGGCATCGTGTCGGCCGAGGCTCAAGGTGCCTTCGAGGCGGCGCTGAAGCTCGATCCCGCCAACGCCAAGGCGAGTTTCTATCTGGCGATGGGCCTTGCCCAGGAAGGCAAGAAGGCTGAAGCCGCGGCCGCCTGGCAAAAGATGCTCGGCCAGCTAGCGCCGGATTCGCCCTGGCGCAGCGCCGTTCAGCAGGCGCTCGCCGAGACCGCCGAGCCTCCGGTCGCGGCAGGCAAACCTGCGAACGGCCCGGATGCTCAGGCTGTCGAGGCGGCGCAGCAGATGTCGCCGCAGGACCGGCAGGCGATGATCGAGACCATGGTCGCTGGGCTGGACGATCGGCTGAAGCAAAATCCGCGCGACGAGGAAGGATGGATGCGGCTCATTCGTTCCTATGTCGTGCTGGGCAAGGCCGATCAGGCGCGCGACACGCTCGGCCGTGCCGTCGCCGCCTTTGGCGCCGATAGCGAGCAAGCCAAGAAATTCACCGCCTTTGCCGCCTCCCTCGGCGTGACGGCGACGGAGTAAGAGATGACGCGCAAGCAGAAGCGATTGTCGGTGATTCTGGCGGGGCTGGCCTTCCTCGGCGCTGCCGCCGGACTGACATTCTACGCGCTCGGCCAGAAGGCCTCCTATTTCTACATGCCGACTGATCTCGCAACCGCAACGGTGCAGCCTGGGCAGCGCATCCGCCTCGGCGGCCTGGTCGAGAAAGGTACGATCGTGCGCGGGCAGGGCGCCACCGTCGCCTTCTCGGTCACCGACAAGCAGAAGTCGGTCAAGGTCACCTATACCGGCATCCTGCCCGATCTCTTCCGCGAGGATCAGGGCGTGATCACCGAGGGCGCGTTCGGCCCGGACGGCGTCTTCGTCGCCGACAGCGTGCTCGCCAAGCATGACGAGCGCTATATGCCCAAGGAGGTCGCCGACGGCCTGAAGGCAAAGGGCGTCTGGCAGGAAAGCAAGAGCGAGTGACCACGATGGTTGAAACCGGACATTTCGCGCTCGTCCTCGCCTTCGCGCTGTCGCTGGTGCAGATGCTGGTGCCTCTCGTGGGCGCTCGCACCGGCAATCAGCGGCTGATGGCGGTCGGCGGTCCGGTCGCGGTCACCGGCTTCGCGCTCACCGCGCTCTCCTTCACGGCGCTGGCCACCGCCTATGCCGGCTCCGACTTCTCGGTCGCGAGTGTCTGGGAGAATTCGCATTCCTTGCAGCCGATGATCTACAAGATCACCGGCACCTGGGGGAACCATGAAGGCTCGATGCTGCTCTGGGTGCTGATCCTGACCTTCTTTGGCGCGCTTGTCGCCGTCTTCGGCAACAATCTTCCGGCGACGCTCAAGGCCAATGTGATCGCCGTGCAAGGCATGATCGGCGCCGCCTTCTTCCTGTTCATCCTGGCGACGTCCAACCCCTTCATCCGGCTCAACCCGGCGCCCATCGAAGGCCGCGACCTCAATCCGATCCTTCAGGATCTCGGCCTCGCCATCCATCCGCCGCTGCTCTATCTCGGCTATGTCGGTTTCTCGATCTGCTTCTCCTTCTCGGTCGCTGCCCTGATCGAAGGCCGCATCGACGCGTCCTGGGCGCGCTGGGTGCGGCCCTGGACGCTGGTCGCCTGGATGTTCCTCACCGGCGGCATCGCCATGGGGTCCTACTGGGCCTATTACGAGCTCGGCTGGGGCGGCTTCTGGTTCTGGGACCCGGTCGAGAACGCCTCTTTCATGCCATGGCTTGCGGGCACCGCGCTGCTCCATTCGGCGATCGTCATGGAAAAGCGCTCGGCGTTGAAGATCTGGACGCTGCTGCTTGCCATCCTCACCTTCTCGCTGTCGCTGCTCGGCACCTTCCTGGTCCGCTCCGGCGTGCTGACATCCGTGCACGCCTTCGCAACCGATCCTGCACGGGGCGTCTTCATCCTCTGCATCCTGACGCTGTTCATCGGTGGCTCGCTGGCGCTGTTTGCGCTGCGTGCGTCGCGGCTGACGGCCGGCGGCCTGTTCCATCCGATCTCGCGCGAGGGCGCGCTGGTTCTCAACAACCTCTTCCTGACCACGGCTACCGCGACGGTGTTTGTCGGCACGCTTTACCCGCTGGCGCTGGAAGCCATCACCGGCGGCAAGATCTCGGTCGGCGCGCCCTTCTTCGACCTGACCTTCGGCCCGCTGATGCTGCCGCTGCTCGCCATCGTGCCCTTCGGCCCGTTGCTCGCCTGGAAGCGCGGCGACGTGTTCGCCGCCTCGCAGCGCCTGATGGCGGCCTTCGCGCTGGCGCTTGCCGCGATGCTGGTCACCGGCCTGTTGATCGACGGCGCTTCGGTCTTCGCGGCGCTTGGCGTCGGCCTGGCCGTCTGGCTGGTCGCCGGCGCGTTGACCGATCTTGCCGTCAAGTCCGGCGTCGGCTCGGTGACACCGGCGATTATGTTTCGCCGCTTTGCTGGCCTGCCGCGCTCGGTTTTCGGCACCGCGCTCGCCCATCTCGGGCTGGGGCTCACCTTGCTTGGCATCGTCGGCACGCTGTCCTTCGGCACCGAGAAGATCCTCACCATGCGCCCGGGCGAGACGGTGGAACTGTCGGTCTACACGCTGCGCTTCGAGGGGCTGCTTCCACTGAAAGGCCCGAACTTTACTGAGGATCGCGGCCGCTTCCTGCTGATCTCCGATGGCAATGCCGATGGCGAGATCACGTCCGCCAAGAGGTTCTATCCGGTGCGGCAGACGGTGACGACCGAGTCCGGCATCAGGACGCTGGGCTTGAGCCAGCTTTATCTGTCACTGGGCGACGAGGGCAATGACGGCTCCGTCGTCGTGCGCCTGTGGTGGAAGCCGCTGGTGACACTGATCTGGGGCGGCGGCCTGGTGATGATGGCGGGTGCGGCCATGTCGCTGCTCGATCGTCGCCTGCGTGTCGGCGCGCCCGCGAGGCGCCGCAAGCCGGCCGCCGCTGCCGCATCGGCGAGCCCGACATGAGGGCGAAGTTTTCGCTCGCCTCGCTGATCTTCCTGCTGGCTCTGGTCTTCGCCGGCACGGCACAGGCGGTGAAGCCTGACGAGGTGTTGCCCGATCCGGCGCTGGAGGCGAGGGCGCGTGCGCTCTCCGAAGGCTTGCGCTGCATGGTCTGCCAGAACCAGTCGATCGATGAGTCCGATGCCGACCTGGCGCGCGACCTGCGCGTCCTCGTGCGCCAGCGTCTCGTCGCCGGCGACACCGACCAGCAGGTGATGGACTATATCGTCTCGCGCTACGGCGAGTTCGTGCTGTTGAAGCCGCGCTTCAGCCTGCGCAACGCGCTTTTGTGGGGCACGCCGGTGCTTCTGCTGCTCGCCGGCGGCATTTTCATCGTGATGAGCGCCCGCTCGCGCCGCCCGGCGCCGGATAGTGCCCTGAGCGCCGAGGAACAGGCGGCGCTGGACAAGATGCTGCGCCGCGACTGATTGAGCCGGCCGCACGGTCAACATTACAAAATTTTCATGTACCGGAAATGGCGCCGTAATGTGCGCCGCTCTAATCCTCATGCCCGAGGATGCTTCGCCTGAGCGCATCCCTTCGAAAGAGGAAACGAAAACCCATGAACATTGCCCCCATTTCATATTCCCGCACCCGCAAGCGCCTGATGGCCGCCGTCGCTTCCCTGGCCCTCGTCGGCACGGCCGGCGCAGGTATGCTCGCAACCGGCACCGCCCCCGTGCTGGCTGACGCGGTGCGCGTCGAGGCCCCGCAGGTCCCGAGTTTCGCCGACGTGGTCGAGCACGTCTCGCCGGCGGTCGTCAGCGTCAAGGTCAAGGCCAAAATCCAGCCGACGGCCGATGACGGCTCCGACGATCAGAACGGCTTCGACAACCTGCCCGACAATCCGCAGCTGCGCCGCTTCTTCAAGGAGTTCCGCGGCTTCGGCGATCAGGGCGGCCAGCAGTTCGGCATGCGGCCCTTCGGCCATCGCAACCATGGCAATGGCGAGCCGCGTCCGGTCGCTCAAGGCTCGGGCTTCTTCATTTCCGAGGACGGCTATCTCGTCACGAACAATCACGTCGTTTCTGAAGGTTCGGACTTCACCGTGGTCACCAACGACGGCAAGGAGCTTGACGCCAAGCTGATCGGCACCGATCCGCGCACCGACCTTGCCGTGTTGAAGGTCGATGGCGGCGGCAAGTTCACCTATGTCGACTTCGCCGACGACTCCAAGATCCGCATCGGCGACTGGGTGGTGGCCGTCGGCAATCCGTTCGGCCTCGGCGGCACCGTCACCGCAGGCATCGTCTCGGCCCGTGGCCGCGACATCGGCGCCGGCCCCTATGACGACTTCATCCAGATCGACGCCTCGGTCAACCGCGGCAATTCGGGCGGTCCGACCTTCAACCTCAACGGCCAGGTGATCGGCATCAACACCGCCATCTTCTCGCCGTCGGGCGGCAGCGTCGGCATCGCCTTCG
This sequence comes from Mesorhizobium loti, assembly GCF_001510895.1. Lineage (GTDB taxonomy): Bacteria > Pseudomonadota > Alphaproteobacteria > Rhizobiales > Rhizobiaceae > Mesorhizobium > Mesorhizobium loti_A. The sequence goes on from NZ_LPWA01000142.1 coordinate 106,142, forward strand.
ACATTCCGGCCTCGACCGCCAAGCAGGTTGTGGAAGACCTGATGAAGAACGGCTCCGTCCAGCGCGGCTGGCTCGGCGTCGAGATCCAGCCGGTCACCTCCGACATCGCCGAGTCGCTCGGCCTGAAGTCGGACAAGGGCGCGCTGGTTTCGAGCGCCCAGGATGCGGGTCCAGGCAAGAAGGCCGGCATCACCGCCGGTGACGTCATCACCCAGGTCGACGGCAAGGATGTCGCTTCGCCGAAGGAACTCGCCCGCATGATCGGCGCCTATGCGCCGGGCAAGTCGGTCGACGTTACCGTCTGGCGCAACGGCAAGAACGAGACGGTCAAGGTCGATCTCGGCACGCTGCCTTCGAGCGACAAGCAGGCCTCGAACGACGACAACAACAAGCAGGCCGCCCCCGCCAAGCCCGATACGCTTGCCGATCTCGGCCTCACCGTCACCAAGTCGGAAAACGGCAAGGGCCTGGTGGTCACCGATGTCGACCCGGACAGCGACGCGGCCGATCACGGCATCCAGCCCGGCGATGTCATCACCTCGATCAACTCGGCCGAGGTGAACAACACCGACGACGTCTCCAAGGCGATGACCGACGCCACCAAGGCAGGCCGCAAGGCCGTGCTGATGCAGATCACCCGCGACGACGCGAACCGCTTCGTCGCGCTGCCGGTCGGCAAGGGCTGATCTGAAAGAATTTTCCTTGCGGCGGTTTCAACACCCCCGAGCCGCCGCCGGGAAAACATGGGGCCGAGCACGTCAGTCAGTCACCGTGTTTCGCTCCTGGCGGCAGCGGGTTTCCCATCATCCGCTGCCGCTTTAACTGAAAGACCAAGGCAATGGCCGCCCCTCAATCTTCCAGTGAAATCGCGTATAACGGCTCCATGAAGATTCTCGTCATGGAAGACGATCGCGAGGCGGCGGACTACCTTAAGAAGGCCTTCGCCGAGGCGGGTCATACCGCCCACGTCGCCGGCGACGGCGAGACCGGTTTCGCGCTTGCCGATGCCGGCGACTACGACGTGATGGTGGTCGACCGCATGATGCCGCGCCGCGACGGGCTTTCGGTGATCGCAGCGCTTCGCTCGCGCGGCAACACCACGCCGGTGCTGATCCTGTCGGCGCTGGGCGAGGTCGACGACCGCGTCACCGGGTTGCGCGCCGGCGGTGACGATTATCTGACCAAGCCTTACGCCTTTTCCGAATTGCTCGCCCGCGTCGAGGTGCTCAACCGTCGCGCCGGCGCACGGGAGTCCGAGACCGTGTACCGCGTTGGCGACCTCGAGCTCGACCGTCTGTCCCATTCGGTCAAGCGCGCCGGCCTCGAGATCACGCTGCAGCCGCGAGAGTTCCGCCTGCTCGAATATCTGATGCGCCATTCCGGCCAGGTGGTGACGCGCACCATGCTGCTCGAGAATGTCTGGGACTATCATTTCGATCCGCAGACCAACGTCATCGACGTCCACGTCTCGCGGCTGCGCGGCAAGATCGAAAAAGGCTTCGACAAGCCGATCCTGCATACGATCCGCGGCGCCGGCTACATGCTGAAGGGCGGCTAGGGCATGATCCCGAAAAAGTGGGAAGCGGTTTTCGGAAAAGATCATGCTACAACAAGGAGTTAGATCAGGATGACGATTCAACTAATCGTCATCCTGATCTAGGGAGCAAATGGCTCTTTCCCTGCCGGCCATCATGAGGACGACGGCGGCCCGGCTTTCGGCGCTTTATCTTCTGCTTTTCGCGCTCTGCGCCGTGCTGCTGGTCTTCTACATGACGTCGCTGTCGGCGCGCATGCTGACGGCGCAGACCCAGGAGACAATCAACGACGAGGTGCTGGGCCTCGCTAACGCCTACCAGCGTGGTGGTCTGCCGGTGCTGGTGCGCGTCGTCGAGGCCCGTTCCCGCCAGCCCGGCGCCAACCTCTATTTGATCGCCGACGCCAACGGCCAGATCCTGACCGGCAACGTGCAGAGCCTGGAACCTGGGGTCATCGAGACCGAGGGTTGGACCACCGAGCCCTTTTCCTACCAGCGCTTCGGCGAGGGCGAGCTCGACCGGTTGCGCAGCGGAGACCAGACCGCGCCTTCGACCGGTACAGGCGGCGCGCAATCCGAAGGCGAGAAAGGCCATAACGCAATCGCGCTGGTGCTGCGACTGCCCAACCAGATGATCATGCTGGTCGGCCGCGACCTCGGCGAGCCCGAGCGCTTCCGCGCCGTCATCCGCCGCTCGCTGATGCTGGCGCTCGGCATGATGGGGCTCGGCGGGCTCTTGATCTGGTTCTTCGTCGGGCGCGCGGCGCTGAAGCGCATCGACAGCGTCTCGGAGGCGAGCCGCCGCATCATGGGCGGCGACCTTGGCGGACGCCTGCCGGTGACCGGCGCCGGCGACGAATTCGACCGCCTGTCGGAAAACCTCAACACGATGCTCGCCCGCATCGCCATGCTGAACGAAGGCCTGAAGCAGGTCTCCGACAACATCGCTCATGACCTGAAGACGCCGCTGACCAGGCTGCGCAACCGCGCCGAGGCTGCACTTGCCGGCAAGCACAAGACGACCGACTACCGCCAGGCGCTGGAGGGCACGATTAGCGAATCCGACCAGCTCATCAAGACGTTCAACGCCATCCTGATGATCTCGCGGCTGGAGGCCGGTTATTCCTCCGAGACGGCCGGCCCGGTCGACCTCGCCGCCACGGTGAGCGATGTCGTCGAGCTCTACGAGCCGGTGGCGGAGGAGGCGGGAGTTGTGCTGGAAGCCACGGTGCCGGAAGCCGTCACCATCAACGGCAACCGCGAGCTGATCGGCCAGGCGCTGTCGAACATCGTCGACAATGCGATCAAATACTCGACCGGCGCCACGGAGAGCCCGAAAGTGCGCGTCACGCTGGAGCGTGCCGCCAGCGGGGTGAAGCTTTCCGTTTCCGACAACGGCCACGGCATTCCCGACGATGCCGACCGCGCCAGGGCCACCGAACGCTTCGTGCGGCTGGAAAAGAGCCGTTCGCAACCAGGCTCGGGCCTTGGCCTCAGTCTCGCCAAGGCGATCATGAGTTTCCACAACGGCAGGCTTGATCTTCTGCCCGCCAATCCCGGATTGTCCGTAGTCATGAGTTTTCCGGCCCGGGAGACGCATTGATGGCGGCGAGGATGGCAAAGAAAAAGATCGAAACCGAATGGCAACTCCACCCGACGCTGGCGCTTCGCCCGCTGGATGGCGACCGCGCCCGGCGGGAATTGTCCGAGATCGCGGACGCAGCCGAGGAAGACGGCCTGACGCGTCTCGCCGCATTCCTCGCGGGCAAGGGGCCGCTGCAGGATCTGCTCGCCGCCATCTTCGACCTGTCGCCGTTCCTGCGCGATACGGCGCGCCGCCGGCCGGCCATTCTCGACACGCTGTTCGACCGGACGATCGAAGCGCGGCTCAGCGATATCGGCGAGGCGATCGATCGCGCGGCGCGGGCCGAGACTGTTTCGGAATCGAGCCTGATGATGGCGCTCAGGCAATGGAAGGCCGAGGCGCATTTCCTGATCGCGCTCGCCGACCTTTCAGGCGAGGCCGAAACCGCGCTGACGGTGCGCCGTCTCAGCGACCTGGCGGACGCCTCGACACGCGCCGCCGTCGATTTCCTGCTGCTCGACGCGCATGGACAGGGCAAGCTCAAGCTGCCCGATACAAAGGACCCCGCGCGCGGCTCGGGCTGGATCCTGCTCGGCATGGGCAAGCTCGGCGCGCACGAGCTGAATTTCTCCTCCGACATCGATCTTGTCGTCTTCTTCGATCCGGAAGCGCCGGCCGTCATCGACCCGCTCGACGCGACGGAGCTGTTCTCGCGCCTTACCCGCCGGCTCGTGCGCATCCTGCAGGACCGCACCGAGCACGGCTATGTCTTCCGCACCGATCTGAGGCTCCGGCCTGATCCCGGCTCGACGCCGTTGGCCATCCCGGTCGAGGCGGCGCTCCACTATTACGAGGGTCGCGGCCAGAACTGGGAGCGCGCCGCCATGATCAAGGCGCGGCCGGTGGCGGGCGACTTCGCGGCCGGCGCAGTCTTCCTCAAGGAATTGCAGCCCTATGTATGGCGCAAATACATGGACTATGCCGCGATCGCCGACGTCCACTCGATCAAGCGCCAGATCCACGCCCACAAGGGCCATGGTGAGATCGCTGTGAAAGGCCACAACGTCAAGGTCGGCCGTGGCGGCATCCGCGAGATCGAGTTCTTCGTCCAGACGCAGCAGTTGATTGCTGGCGGCCGCTTCCCGGAATTGCGCGGCCGAGAGACGGTGCCGATGCTCGGCCAACTCGCCGCGCGCGGCTGGATCACCGCCGATGCGCGCGAGGCGCTCGCCCGGCAATACTGGTTCCTGCGCCGTGTCGAGCACGCCATACAGATGGTGGCCGACGAGCAGACGCATATTCTGCCGGAGGATGACGAGGAGCTGGAGCGCATCGCGCTCATGCTCGGCTTTTCCGGCGAGGCGGAGTTTGCCGAGGCTTCCGCGACTCGCTGCAGCAGGTCGAGCGTCACTATGCGGCGCTTTTCGAGACAGCGCCCGAACTCTCGGCCGGCATCGGCAATCTGGTCTTTACCGGCGATGTCGACGATCCCGACACGCTGCGGACCTTGCATGGCCTCGGCTTCCAGCGGCCGAGCGACATCTGCCGCGTCATCCGCGGCTGGCATTTCGGCCGCTACCGCGTCACCCAGTCGGCCGAGGCGCGCGAGCGGCTGACGGAGCTGACGCCGGCGCTCTTGAAGGCCTTCGGCCAGACGCGCCGCGCCGACGAGGCGCTGATGCGCTTCGACGAATTCCTGGCCGGCCTGCCGGCCGGCATCCAGCTGTTCTCGCTGCTGCAGTCGAACCCTGCGCTGCTCAAGCTGATGGCGACGATCATGGGTGCCGCGCCGCGGCTTGCCGCCATCATCACGCGCCGCCCGCATGTCTTCGACGGCCTGCTCGATCCGGCGCTGCTGACCGAGCTGCCGGACCGAGCTTATCTATCGGCGCGGCTTGCGGCCTTCATCGAGGGCGACCGCGCCTATGAGGACGTGCTCGATCGCCTGCGCATCTTCGCCTCCGAGCAGAAATTCCTGATCGGCGTGCGCCTGCTGGCTGGCTCGATCGATCCCGCGCGGGCGGGGCGCGCCTTCTCGGACCTCGCCGACCTCACCATCGAGGCGGCGCTTCACGCGGTGATCGCCGAGTTCGCGCTGCGCCATGGCAGGATTGCCGGGGCCAGGGTGGCGCTGCTCGGCATGGGCAAGCTCGGCAGCCGCGAGCTCACCGCGGGATCCGACGTCGACCTCATCCTGCTCTACGACCACGACGCGGATGCGGAGGAATCCGACGGGGATAAACCGCTGGCGCCGTCGCATTACTATACCCGCATGACGCAGCGGCTGATCGCCGCCGTCTCAGCACCTACCGCCGAAGGCGTGCTTTACGAGCTCGACCTTCGCCTGCGCCCCTCCGGCAACAAGGGGCCGGTCGCCACCCATGTCGACGCCTTCAAGAAATATCAACGCCAGGACGCCTGGACCTGGGAGCACATGGCGCTGGCCAGAGCCCGCGCCGTCGGCGGCGATGCCGAACTTTGCGCCGAGGTCGAGGAGGATGTCGCGGTGGTGCTGGCGCAGCCGCGAGACGGCACCAAGGTGAAGGCAAAAGCCTCCGAGATGCGGGCGCTGATCGAGAAGGAAAAGCCGCCTCGCGATCTCTGGGACATCAAGCTGATCCCGGGCGGCCTCATCGACCTCGAATTCATCGCGCAGGTCGCTGTCATCACCGGCGCTATCGAGCCCGGCCGTCGGGCGACCGCGACGGCGGATGTGCTGGCGCGGCTCGCGCCGCAATTCGCTGTAGCCGATGTCAGGCAGGAACTTTGCGACGCCTGGCGGCTCTATATGGCGCTCACCCAGATGATCAGGCTTTGCCTCACCGGTGAGTTTCAGCGCGACGATGTCCCGCCGGGGCTTTCGGATCTGCTTCTGGCGGTCACCGACCTGCCGGATTTCGGTGTGCTGGAAGCACATCTCAAGGAAACGTCGCGGAAGGTCAGGAAGGATTTCGACCTTCTGCTTCGCGCGGGCGCGCCGATCTCGCGAGCTTGATCGAAATCAGGCCGCCGCCTTCACAGTGCCGGGCGGCTTCTTCAGCGGGATGCGCACCGACACGATGGTGCCGACGCCTTCGGTCGAGCGGATCTTCAGCGCGCCGCCCTGCAGTTCGGCCAGTGAGCGCGAGATGGCCAGCCCGAGGCCCGAGCCCGTATGGTTCTTGGAGAACTGGTTCTGCACCTGCTCGAACGGTCGCCCGAGCTTGCTCAGCGCCTGCTTCGGGATACCGCAGCCATTGTCCTCGATGGTGAGCACCAGCGCGCCCGAGGCGCTGCGTGCCCGGACCATGATATGGCCGCCCTGTCCGGTAAACTTCACCGCGTTGGAGAGAAGGTTGATGGCGATCTGCTTGATCGCGCGGCGGTCGGCATAAAGCCGCATCGCATCGGCGATGCGCGTCTCCACCGTGATCGACTTTTCCGCCGCCTGCAGCGAGATGACGCGAACCGTCTCCTTGATCAGCGGGCAGAGGTCGATCTCCTCGCTCTCCATCGAGAACTGGCCGGCCTCGATCTTCGACATGTCGAGTATGTCGTTGATGACGCCGAGCAGGTATTTGCCGCTGCCGTTGATATCGGCGGCATATTCCTCGTAGCGCGGCGAGCCGAGCGGCCCGAACAGGCCCTGTTCCATCAGCTCGGAAAAACCGATGATGGCGTTGAGCGGCGTGCGCAATTCATGCGACATGTTGGCAAGGAATTCGGACTTCGCCCGATTGGCCGCCTCGGCGCGCTCCGTCTCCTTCATGTATTTGCGATTGAGCTCGACCAGCTCCTTGGCGCGTTCCTCCTCGGCGCGGCGGGCGAGGCTGAGATCGTGGATCGTCGCCATCAGACGCCGCTCGCTGTCGACCAGCTTTTCCTGGTGCAGCTTGATCTGGGTGATGTCGGAGCCGACCGAGACGATGCCGCCGTCCCTGGTCCTGAGCTCGTTGACCTGCAGCCAGCGGCCGTCGGCGAGCTGGCGCTCCAGCGTGACGCCGCCATGCGGACCGTTGGCATTGGCAAGCCTCCGCTCCGAGGCGAAGGCGAGCATGCGCTCCTCCAGCATGTCGCGGGTCGCACCCGGCATCACGTCGCGGTCCGAGAGCCCGTTGTCCTTCTGGAATTTGGAGTTGCACATGATCAGCCGCTCGGCGGCATCCCACAGCACGAAGGATTCGTTGATGTTCTCGATCGCGGTCCTCAGCCGCATGTCCGCCGCTTCCGAGCGCAGCGCCAGGTGCCGCTGCTCGGTGACGTCGACGGCGATGCCGATCAGCTGGATCTCCGGCGCCTCCGGATCGATCACCTGGGCGCGGGCGCGCATCCACACCCACTGCCCGTCGGCATGGCGCATACGGAATACTTGGTCGATATGGTCGATCTCGCGTTCGACGATGCGGTTGGCGAGCTCGAAGAGATCGCGTCGTCGGGATGGATGATCTCGTCGACCTCGCCGAACGCCAGCATCGTGTCGCAGGGCTCGTAGCCCAGCATGTCGTACATCGAGCGCGACCAGTACATCTTGCCGCGCACCATGTCCCAGTCCCACAACCCGCAGCGGCCGCGCACCAGCGCCATGTCGATGCGCTGATGCGCCTCGAGATAGATGCGGTCGGCCGCCTGTGCACGCGCCGCCTGGCCGAAATAGGCATAGAGGATGACGATCAGCACGCCTGCCGTCAGCACGAACAGGGTGACGTTGAGCGACACCGTCTTGCGCCAGCTGTCGAACACCGCCTCCTTGGGCACGAGCACCGCCGCGGCGTTCTTGCGGTCGCCCGTGAGGCTGACGGCGGCAAACCAGTCCTTCCCGCCGATGCTGACCTCCATCACGCCGGCGCGGTCGCCAAACATGAACAGCGGCTGGCCGCCGAGCACCAGGCTGTCCAGCGAGCGCCCCTGCCAGCCGGTCGACAATGGCGACACGGCGATGATCTTGAAGGCGCCGTCGGTGATGGCCAGCACATGGCTGCGGCCCATGGCGCCCTGGCGGCTGGTGGTCTCCAGGAGATCCATGGCGTTGGTGCCCGCCACGTTCGGGTCGGCGCTGATCGCCTGCGCCATCTGTCCGGCGGCTAAGGCCAGCAGCGCCTTGGCGTCACGTTCGACCGCGTCGCGGTCGTTCACCAGCGACAGGAAACGAAGTGCTGCGATGACGATCAGGAAGATGATGATCAGCGCCGGTATCGAGCGGCGCAGCAAAGGCTCCGCCGCCAGCAGCCGCTGGTAGGCGGGCTCGGCGATCAGGCGCGCGTTGCCGGAAAGCCCGTCGCCCCTTGCCTCGCGACGCGCAAAAACTTTCCCTCCGGGCGCGCCCCACGCGTCCGTCTTGGCCATAAATGGCACTCCCCGATTTGCCGCATACTTGACGATCCGGCTACGCCGCACGCCCGAATCGTCAGTAAAGAATCAAAGGTGATTCGCCTTGTCCAGAGGCGCGACCAAAAAAGATTAAAAGTTGATTGAAATTCGTCGGATCAGCTGATCTCCCCCCTCATGGGGGAGATGGCCGGCAGGCCAGAGGGGGGCGCGAAGGAACGCAGTGTTGTGCTATCTTGCGGCTGGTTCGATCGGATCAACCCCGTGTGAATGTTCAATTTTGCTGATAGGCTGGCGGGACAGCGCCCCCCTCTGCCCTGCCGGGCATCTCCCCCACAAGGGGGGAGATTGGCAAATCACGCCAGCGTCCGCTCCACAATATCCCGCAGATCGGCCGACAGGTTCTCGGCGTTCGCAATCTGCAGCAGCGCCTGCCTTGCCTTGTCCTGCCGGATCGGTTCCAGCGAGCGCCACGAGCGCAGTGCCGTCGCCAGCCTTGCCGCCACCTGCGGGTTGCGCTTCTCGACCTCCAGCACAGTCTCGGCGAAGAAGCGGTAGCCCTGGCCGTCGGCGCGGTGAAAGCCGGTCTGGTTGGCGCTGGCGAAGGTGCCGATCAGCGAGCGCACCCGGTTCGGATTGGCGATCGAGAAGGCGGGGTGCTGCATCAGCGAACGCACCTTGTCGACGGTCGCCGCCCCGGGCACGCCGGCCTGCATCTGGAACCATTTGTCGAGCACCAGCGCATCGCCGCGATACTTTGCTTCGAAGCTCGCCAGCGCCTCGTCCGCTTGGCGAGAGCCGGCGTGGCGGTGCGCCAGAACGGTGAGCGCCGCGGCGCGGTCGGTCATGTTGGTTGCCGCGCGGAAATGGGCGGCGGCAAGGGCCGCGCCCTCGGGCAGCAGCGAAAGGTAATCGAGCAGTGTGTTGCGCAGCGCCCGCCGCCCGGCGCTCGCGGCGTCGGGCGTGAACGGACCCTGGTCGGCGAGGCTGTCGTAGAGCGCCGAGAAGGTCTCGCGGTTCGCTTCGGCGATCGTCCGCGCCAGCGCCTCGCGGGCGGCAAAGATGGCATCAGGGTCGATGCCCTTGCCGATGTCGCGGGCGATGTCGGCCTCGCCGGGCAGCGACAGCGCCAGCGCCCGGTAAGCCGGCTCCAGTGTCTCGTCGGCGGCGATCCTGCCGGCAAGCTCGGCGAGCCGTGCCGCGAAGGCCGGCTCCTTGCCGCCCAGCACCTGGCGGAAGGCCGCGATCAGCGCATCGGTGAGCAGCGTGTTGAACGCCTGCCAGCGCGAGAAGGAGTCGCCGTCATGGCTGGCGAGGAAGAACTGGTCGTCGGTCTTCTGCTGCACCGAGAGCGTGATCGGCGCCGAAAAGCCGCGGTTGAGCGACACCGAAGGCCGTTCTGATACGCCTGAGAAACGCACCGTGTGCCGCCGCTTGCGGACATGGATGACGCCGTCCTCGACAGTGGCGCCCTCGACGGCTGCCCAAGCAACCGGCTTGCCGCCGGCGCCGACCAGGCCGAAGGCCAGCGGAATATGCATCAGCCGCTTGCGGCTTTCCGACGGCGTCGGCGGCACCGACTGTTCGATCTCCAGCGTGAACGCCTTGGCCGCGGCATTGTAGGAGGAACTGACCGTCAGGTTCGGCGTGCCGGCCTGGTGGTACCAGAGCGCGAACTGCGCGAGATCCCGCCCCGAGACGTCCTCGAATACTTTCAAAAAGTCCTCGATGGTCGCCGCCTCGCCGTCATGCCGCTCGAAATAGAGGTCCATGCCGGCGCGGAAGGTCTCGGGCCCCAGAATGGTGCGGATCATGCGCACCACTTCCGAGCCCTTCTCGTAGACGGTCGCTGTGTAGAAATTGTTGATCTCGCGGTAGCGGCGCGGCCTGACCGGGTGCGCCAGCGGCCCCTGGTCCTCGGGGAATTGATGCGCGCGCAGCGTACGCACCTCGGCGATGCGTTTCACCGCCCGCGAACGCTGGTCGGCGGAGAATTCGTGGTCGCGGTAAACCGTCAGCCCTTCCTTCAGGCAGAGCTGGAACCAGTCGCGGCAAGTGATTCTGTTGCCAGTCCAATTGTGGAAATATTCATGCGCGATGATCGCCTCGATATTGGCGAAGTCGGCATCGGTCGCGGTTTCCTCGTCGGCCAGCACATATTTGTCGTTGAAGATGTTGAGACCCTTGTTCTCCATCGCGCCCATGTTGAAGTCGGAGACGGCGACGATGTTGAAGACGTCGAGGTCGTATTCGCGGCCGAAGGCTTCCTCGTCCCACTTCATCGAGCGCTTCAGCGCATCCATCGCATAGCCGGCAAGCCTCTCCTTGCCGGGTTCGACATAGATGCCAAGCTCGACCTCGCGGCCGGACAAGGTGGTGAAGCTGCCCGCCACCTTGCCGAGCGCGCCAGCCACCAGCGCGAAGAGATAGGACGGCTTAGGGAAAGGATCGTGCCAGACGGCGAAGTGCCGGCCATCGGCGAGTACACCGCTTTCAACCGGGTTGCCGTTGGAGAGCAGCAGCGGCGCCTCGTTGTGGGGGGCCTCGATGCGCACCGTATAGACGGAGAGGATGTCCGGCCGGTCGAGGAAATAGGTGATGCGGCGAAAGCCTCGGCCTCACATTGCGTGCAATAGACATTGTTGGAGCGGTAGAGGCCCATCAGCGCTTCGTTGTTTGCGGGCGCGATCTTGGTCTCGAGTCGCAGCTCGAAGCGCCGTGCCGCCGGCGGCTTCGGGATCGTCAGCTGGTCCGGCGTCGCCAGGTAGTCGGCCGGCGCCAGCGCATGCCCGTCGACGGCAACGCCGAGCAGCGTCAAGCCGTCGCCGTCGAGCACCAGCGGCGCGGACATGGCGGCGCCTTCGCGCCGCTCGACGGTGAGCAAGGCAGTGACGCGCGTGGCATCCGGCGACAGACGGAAATCGAGACTGGTCCTCGGAATGAGATAGTCGCTGGGACGGTAGTCTTCGAGTTTGAAGACATGGCCGGTATCGGTGCGCATTCCGTCGGTTTTCCTGTCGATTTTCGGGCGGACAGCGGACGTGCTGGTCCAAGAATTTTGAAGTCCGCGCTCTTTACACGAAACGGTCACTCGACAAAACTGCGCCGGGGTCTATTTCTGGGCTTCGTTTCCGACCATCGTCACGAGGCAAGATGACCGTCGATCAAGCCGTCGGCCACAACACGCTGCGCGGCATTGCGCTTAAGATCGTCTCCGTGGCGGTCTTCGTCAGCATGCAGACCAGCATCAAGGCGGCCGGCGACGTGCCGGCCGGGCAGATCGTCTTCTTCCGCTCCTTCTTCGCCATCTTCCCGATCATCGCCTTCCTGGCGTTCAAGGGACAGCTTGGCACGGCCTTCACCACGAAACGGCCGTTCAACCACATCGCGCGCGGCATCGTCGGCGTCGGCGCCATGGGGCTCGGGTTCTTCGCGCTGACCAGGCTGCCGCTGCCGGAGGCGATCACGCTGAACTATGCCCAGCCGCTGCTGGTCGTGGTATTCTCCTCGGTTTTCCTCGGCGAGACGATCCGCGTCTATCGCTGGAGCGCGGTTGCCGTTGGTCTCGTCGGCGTGCTCATCATCTCGTGGCCGGAACTGACGCTGTTGAATTCCGACGAGGCGCTCGACGACCAGGAGGTGCTGGGCGTCATGGCGGCGCTGATTGCCGCGGCGATCTCGGCCGTCGCCATGCTTCTGGTGCGCAATCTCGTGCAGACCGAGAAGACGGCGACCATCGTGCTGTGGTTCTCCTCGACCGCGAGCGTGCTGGCGCTGTTCACGCTGCCTTTCGGCTGGCAGGCGCTGACGCCGATGCAAGCCGCGCTGCTTGTCATGGCCGGCTTCTGCGGCGGGCTCGGCCAGATCCTGATGACGGCCGCCTACCGCCACGCCGAGGCCTCGGTCGTGGCGCCCTTCGAATACACTTCGATGATCCTCGGCGTCCTCGTCGGCTATTTCGTCTTCGGCGACGTGACGTCGCTGAACACGCTGATCGGCGGCGTCATCGTGGTGGCTGCCGGCATCTTCATCATCTGGCGCGAACGGCAACTCGGCCTGGAGCGCACGCGGACGAGGCGGGCCGCGCCGCCACAGGGCTAGAGCAATTCCAGGAAAAGTGTGAAACGGTTTTCCGTCCGGAATTGCGTAAGAACAGAAGCCTACGAAGCGGCTGCTCGCTCCTTCGCCAACCTTACCAGCACCGTACGGGTCTGCTCATCCGCAGGGAAAAAAGATTCGATCGCCAGTTCCGACAGCGTGACGTCGAGCGGCGTGCCGAACACGGTGATCGTGGTGATGAAGGACAGCACCGTGTCGCCATGCGCGAGCCTGAGCGGATGCACGATGCCGCTCGGTTCGACCGACGCCGGCCGGCTGCTCTTCAGCCCGGACGGATAGCCACGCAGCTCGCGTTCCAGCTCGATCAGCACCAGGTCGCCGGTGGCATCGTTCTGGTGCTTGAGGCGTTCAAGCAGATGCGCCCGCCATTCCGCCAGGTTGACGATGCGCGGCGCGACGCCGCCCGGATGCAGGCTGAGCCTGAGCACATTGACCGGCGGCTTGAGCAGCGACGGCTCCGAGACGTCGGCCAGGAACGGGCCAATCGCAGCGTTGGCGGAAACCAGGTTCCAATGCCGGTCGACCGCCAGCGCCGGGAAGGGCTCATGACCTTTGAGCACCGTTTCGACGGCCGCCATGGCCGGCGCGAGCGTCGCATCGGTGAGCGGTCTCTCGCTGAAGCTCGGCGCGAAGCCGGCAGCGAGCAGGAGCTGATTACGCTGGCGCAGGGGGATCGAAAGCTGCTCGGCCAGGTGCAGCACCATTTCGCGCGACGGCTGAGCGCGGCCGCTTTCGACGAAGGAGAGATGCCGCTGCGAGATATCGGCTTCCATGGCGAGGTCGAGCTGGCTCATACGCCGGCGCGTGCGCCATTCGCGAATGAGGCTGCCGGCGGAGATTTCGGATGTGGTCATGGGCGATGAGTAGGGCGGGGAGGGGCGGAGTTCAATTACCTCGGAGGTTATCGATCAGCGTCTACGTTGGAGATTGGCGAAAGCCGAGGTGACAGCCAATCTCCCTCCTTGTGGGGGAGATGCCTGGCAAGGCAGAGGGGGGCGTTGTCCCGCCGGCTTGTCCAATTGAGAACTGGCGCACCATGCGCGATTGCCGAGCTGGCGATCCTTCGCGCCCCCCTCTGTCCTGCCGGACATCTCCCCCACGAGGGGGGAGATCAGCTAACCCTCAACCCCCTCAACTTTGCCTTCACCTCGAGAAAATCCCGCCACGCCAGCTTCTTATGCGCCGGCGTCCTGAGCAGATAGGCGGGGTGCAGCGTCGGCATGGCGGGAATTGCGATCCCGGAGGCGGTCGTATGCACACGCCAATTGCCGCGCAGCCTGAGAATCCCCTCGGTGGTGTTGAGCAGGGTCTTGGCCGACGGCCCGCCGAGATTGACCAGCACTTTCGGATTGACCAGCTCGATCTGCCTTTCGATGAATGGGCGGCAGATCTCGGTCTCGTGCGGCGTCGGCGTGCGGTTGCCCGGCGGCCGCCACGGGATGACGTTGGCGATATAGGCCGATGTCCGGTCGAGCCCGATTGCCGCAAGCATCCGGTCGAGCAGCCGGCCGGAGCGGCCGACGAAGGGCAGGCCTTCGAGGTCCTCGTCGCGCCCCGGCGCTTCGCCGACCAGCATCAGATCGGCATCCGGGTTGCCGTCGGCGAAGACGAGGTTCTTCGCGGTGAATTTGAGGTTGCAGCCGTCGAAGGCCGCCATGTGCTGGCGCAATTCATCGAGCGTCGAGGCGCTTGCCGCGAGTTGCCGCGCGAGCAGCACCTGCCCCTCATCGGGTACCGCGGCAGTGGCCGGCATCGTGCGCGCCGGCGCATCGGGCACATGGCTCGCGTCCAATCTGGGCGCAGGCGCCGGCCGCTCCGGTACCTGGTCTGAGCCGAGACTTGGCTGAGATGCTTGTCTTTCCGCAGGCCTGCTTTCACGGACGGGTGCGGCCGGCGCCGGTGCGCGCTCGGTCTGCTTTGGCCGGGCCTCCGCGAACCGGTTGATGGGCACGTCCTCGAGCGCCTCGTCGACGCCGGCGCTGGCATAGAAGGCCAGCAGCTCGGCGATATCGATCGGGTTGTTGGGGGAGGCGGCAGTCATGGCGCCACCATCGTCCGCGCGGCGGCATTTTGCAACCTTTGCGACGGCATTCTCCCCCCTTGAGAGGGAGATGGCCGGCAGGCCAGAGGGGGTCGCCGCGCGTGAAACGCCAGCCTTCTTTCGCCCACACGGCACTGCGGCAGTTGAGGCGACCCCCTCTGTCGCCTCCGGCTGATCTCCCCCTCGACGGGGGAGATCAGCCGGTCGGTATGCGCGGATCCTGCACCAGATAAAACGTCCAGCGCGGCGTGTAGTCGGTGATGAGGAAATCGAAGGTCGCCGTCTTCAACGGGTCGACCTTGCCGTTCTTGAACAGCAGCCGGTCGTACGGTTCGAACTGGCGGTCGAAATCGGCGAAACTGCTCGACCAGATATTGTCGGGCGTCTTGTTGCGTTGGTCGAAGGACAAGCCGTCGCCGAACACGCTCGGCTGGTCGAGGATTTCCTGCAGCTCGAACTGGAATTCCACCCAGGGCAGGGCGCTGTTATTGAGCACGTCGATGCGCATGTACATGATGCCGTTGGCGACATCGCCTGCCTTGCCGAAAGCCTCGATCGGCCTGGTGGCTCGAATGGTCAGCGTCACCGGCGTCGCCGAATTCAGCTCCTCGGTGATGACCAGCGGGTCTTCCTTGGTGCCTATTCCGGAAGCGCCGGTGATGCGGAAGCCGCCAAGCTCGTCGGAAAAGGAGTAGGCGCCGGCCGCCCACACCTTCTGCGGATCGGCTTGCGCCGGGGCGATCAGGAAGAGGAGCGGAAGAACCGCGCGGCAGAGCACGCCGGGCGAGAAGAGTAAGCGCTTCGATGAAAAGCCGGATGGCTCGGGAGTGCGCATGGGGCCAAGTATTGCCGATAAGCAAGCCGTCGAACAATTAAAAACGTGCCACGCAGGCCTGGCCTTCCAACTGAATGGCCCTGGCCTATGCTTCGCTGTGGCCTACCCCAGGGCCGTTTCGTATGGAAAACCGCGACTTTTTGTCGAAATCGGCGTTGTCACACCAGCGCCGGTTTCGCGTCGCGAATTGATGCGCTATGCAGCGAGTGAGCCAGCAAAATGCAAGAATATGGCAAGCCAGTGAGGGGCAGATGAGCGAGATCGAACGCGAGAGCATGGAATTCGACGTGGTGATCGTCGGCGCCGGTCCGGCCGGCCTCGCCGCGGCGATCCGTCTGAAGCAGCTCAACCCCGACCTGTCGGTCGTCGTGCTGGAAAAGGGCGGCGAGGTCGCGCCCACATCCTTTCCGGCGCCGTCGTCGACCCGATCGGCATCGACCGTCTTCTGCCGGGCTGGCGCGAGGAGGAGGACCATCCGTTCAAGACGCCGGTCACCGACGATCATTTCCTGGTGCTTGGCCCCGCCGGCTCGTTCCGCCTGCCCAACTTCCTGATGCCGCCGCTGATGAACAATCACGGCAACTACATCGTCTCGCTCGGCAATGTCTGCCGCTGGCTGGCGGCCAAGGCCGAAGCGCTCGGCGTCGAGATCTATCCGGGCTTTGCCGCGGCGAGCCTCGTCTACAACGAGGCGGGCGCCGTCACCGGCGTCATCACCGGCGACATGGGCGTCGAGAAGGACGGCACGCATGGCCCGGCCTACGCGCCCGGCATGGCGCTGATGGGCAAGTATGTGCTGATCGGCGAAGGCGCGCGCGGCTCTTTGGCCAAGCAGCTGATCGCCAAATACAAACTTTCCGAGGCCGCGAACCCGGCAAATACGGCATCGGCCTCAAGGAGCTCTGGCAGGTCAAGCCGGAGAACCACAAACCAGGCCTGGTCCAGCATTCCTTCGGCTGGCCGCTCGACATGAAGACCGGCGGCGGCTCCTTCCTCTATCATCTCGAAGACAACCAGGTGGCGGTCGGCTTCGTCGTCCACCTGAACTACAAGAACCCCTATCTGTCGCCCTTCGAGGAGTTCCAGCGCTTCAAGACGCATCCGGCGATCAAAGGCACTTTCGAAGGCGCCAAGCGCATCGGCTACGGCGCGCGCGCCATCACCGAAGGCGGCTGGCAGTCGGTGCCGAAGCTCTCCTTCCCGGGCGGCGTGCTGATGGGCTGCGCGGCCGGCTTCGTCAACGTGCCGCGCATCAAGGGCTCGCACAACGCGGTGCTCTCCGGCATGCTTGCGGCCGAGAAAGTTGCGGACGCCATCGCCGCCGGTCGCGCCAATGACGAGTTGACCTCCTACGAGGAAGCCTGGCGCGGCAGCGATATCGGCAAGGACCTGAAGAAGGTCCGCAACGTCAAGCCGCTGTGGTCTCGCTTCGGCACCATCGTCGGCGTCGGCATCGGCGGTCTCGACATGTGGCTGAACACGCTGCTCGGCTTCTCGCCCTTCGGCACGCTGAAGCACGGCAAGGCCGACTACGCGACGCTCGAGCCGGCATCGAAGCATCAGAAGATCGCCTATCCGAAGCCGGATGGCGTGCTCACCTTCGACCGGCTCTCCTCGGTGTTTTTGTCCAACACCAACCACGAGGAAAACGAACCGGTGCACCTCATCGTCGGCGACGCGGCGCTACAGCAGCGTTCCGAGCACGACGTCTTCGCCGGACCGTCGACCCGCTACTGCCCGGCCGGTGTCTATGAATGGGTGGACAAGGACGGCAACGCCGCCGCCGACCCCTCTGCGAAGGATGTGCGCTTCGTCATCAACGCGCAGAACTGCGTCCACTGCAAGACCTGCGACATCAAGGACCCGAACCAGAACATCAACTGGGTGCCGCCACAAGGCGGCGAAGGCCCGGTCTACCAGGGTATGTAGACGGGGACGGCGCCTGGTTGCGCCAGCGCAACTCCAAGGCCGTTGAAACCACCGACCGCTTGTGTTTTCTTTCCGTGAGGATAGGGAGAGACGGCCATGCGCCTGGCGGTTCTGACATGCCTTGTCGCCATCGGCGCGCTGTGCGCGCCGCAGGCTTCGGCCGGCACCAGGGTGCTGGTCCAGACGCGTAGCTATGACATTGCGGGCAATTCCGGCGCGGCGCTGATCGCGGCCATGGACGGCAGAGGCCCTAAGCACGGCTTCATGACACATGCCATCGCCCAGACCGCCTACACGGTCGACTGGGATCTCGGCGTCATCCAGGACAAAGGCTCGTGCCGGCTCAAGCAGGCAAACGGCACGCTCAATCTCTTCTACACTTTTCCGCGCGTCGCTTCGCCGGCGTCGCCGGCGCTGAAGAAGCGCTGGAACCGGTTCTTCGACGGCGTGCGCGCCCATGAACAAACCCATGGGCGTATCGCCAGGCAAATGATGCGCGCCACCGAGCGGTCGATCACCGGTCTCAAGGTCGCGGATGATCCTTACTGCTACGAGACGCGTCGCGAGGCACGCCGGCGCATCCAGGCCGCCTATGCCGAATACGAGGCCAGGCAAAATGCCTTCGATGCCCGCGAGCACCGCGACGGCGGCCATGTCGAGCATCTGGTCGCGGCGTTGATGAAGCCTTAGCGGCGCGATGCAGGACTGTTGATGCTGGCAGGACAGCGCGAAGGATCGCTACGTCAACCCGGAGTCTTACCGAGGCGGACAAGAGAGGCCAGCGCCGTCTCATGCTCCTCCTTGGGCTCTCTGTCGTCGGGCCGCAGCGAGAACTCGACCAGCACCGGCAGATGATCCGAGCCGGTGTCCTCCAGCCGCGTCGCCGAACGGATCGTCACCGCGCCCTTGCTGAACACCTGGTCGATCGGCAGGCCGGCGAAGCGCCGCAGAAAGTCGGGCAGCGTCCTGTGCATCCAGGTCGGCCCGACCGACGGCATCACGGTCAGCTTGCCGGTCGAAGCGACGCGACGCACCGCAGCGCTCCACGGCACGGCGTTGCAGTCGCCGGCCATGATGGCGGTCTCGCCGAGCGCGGCAAGCGGCTCCGCCAGCTCGCCGATCTGCCAGTACTGCTCACGCGGCCAGGGCCAGCTCAGATGGATCGCAGCGACATCGACGCCGGTGCCGCCGAAATCGATGGTGGCGGTCGCCATCGCGCCGCGCGGCTCGCAATGCGGCGCGGTGCCGGCGGCAAAGGGCCGCCGCGACAGCAGCGCGACGCCGAAAACGCCGTTGGGATAAGGGCACAGGATCCGGTACGGATAGGCGCTGGTGATATAGCCGAGCTCGGTCGTCCACATCCCCGTCACCTCGTCGAGGGTGATCACGTCGGGATTGGTCCGGCCGATCAGCGACAGCACCTTCTTTGGTGTCGGATTGTCGAAGCGAAGGTTCATCTGCAGCAGGGTATAGACGATGCGGTCGGCGGGTTTGGCAATCGCTTGCTGCGGCCACAGCCTTGGCAGCGCGCTTACCGTCGTGGCGAAGCAGGCGATGGCGAAGAGCAGCACCGCTGCCGCCTGCAGCCGGTAGGAGCTGCCAAGCAGCGACAGCGCCAGCAGCGCCGTAAGCACGCTCAGATGAATGCGGAAATGCGAGAAGGAATCGAGCGCCGGATGCAGCGCGCCGAGGAACCCGGCCAGCAGCGCGGCCGAGAGTGCCATCATCGCCAGGAATGCCACCCCAGCCGTCATGTTCGAGCGCGCGCCGCCTGTTGTCATCTCGGTCATGGCCTGCCGAATGCCGATGGCATCTGTCTGGAGCAAGACAAGACCTCATCTCGCTCTACCTGCTTATCGGCCAAATTGCGGCCCGAGCAAGACGACGAATTGCCCCGTTGAAGCAATTCCAGGAAAAGTGCGTAGCGGTTTTCCGTCCGGAATTGCGCAAAAACAGATAGAGCTGCGCCGGTCGCTACTGGAAGGCCGTTTCTGAAAAACTCCTCAGCTTGCGCGAATGCAGCCGCTCCATCGGCATTTCAGCCAGCTTCTCCATCGCCCTGATACCGATGGTGAGGTGCTGCGCCACCTGGCGTTTGTAGAACTCGGTCGCCATGCCGGGCAGCTTCAACTCGCCATGCAGCGGCTTGTCGGAGACGCAGAGCAGCGTGCCGTAGGGCACGCGGAAGCGGAAGCCGTTGGCGGCGATCGTCGCCGATTCCATGTCGAGCGCGATCGCACGCGACTGCGACAGGCGCTGCACCGGTCCGCGCTGGTCGCGCAGTTCCCAGTTGCGGTTGTCGATGGTGGCGACGGTGCCGGTGCGCATGATGCGCTTGAGGTCGTAGCCGGACAGCCCTGTCACTTCGGCCACCGCTTCCTGCAGCGCCACCTGGATCTCGGCAAGCGGCGGGATCGGCACCCAGACCGGCAAATCGTCGTCAAGCACATGGTCCTCACGCACATAGGCATGCGCCAGGACATAGTCGCCCAGCGCCTGCGTGTTGCGCAGGCCGGCGCAGTGGCCGAGCATCACCCAGGCATGCGGCCGCAGCACCGCGATATGGTCGGTGATGGTCTTGGCGTTGGACGGGCCGATGCCGATATTGACCATGGTGATGCCGCCATGGCCCGGCTTCTTCAGGTGGTAGGCTGGCATCTGCGGCAGGCGTTGCGGCGGTGTGCCTTCGGTCGCGGCTCCGGCCCCGGCCTTTGTCACCAGATTGCCCGGCTCGACGAATTCGGTATAGCCGCCACCGCCTTTCTCCATCAGGTCGCGGGCGCGGGCGACGAACTCGTCGATGTAGAACTGGTAGTTGGTGAACAGCACGAAGTTCTGGAAATGCTGCGGGCTGGTCGCCGTGTAATGCGTCATGCGGTGCAGCGAATAGTCGATACGTTGCGCGGTGAACGGCGCCAGCGGCCTTGGCTCGCCGAACGCCACCTCGAAGGTGCCGTTGGCGATCTGGTCGTCGGTGCCGTCGAGATCCGGCACGTCGAACAGGTCGCGGATCGGCCGCTTGATGCGCTCGGCGGCCGTGCCGTCGACATAGGTACCCTCCAGGAAGGCGAAATGCAGCGGGATCGGCGTTGTCGATTCCGACACCGTCACCTGCACGCCGTGATTGCGCATGATGAGCCGAAGCTGCTCGACGAGATAGTTCTCGAACAGCTGCGGCTGGGTGATGGTGGTGGCAAAATGCCCGGGCGTCGGCATATGGCCGTAGGCCTGGCGCGAGTCGATCTGGGTGAACGAGGTCGTGGTGACGCCTATCTGCGGATAGAAGGCCCGGTAGCGCTTGCTCTCGTCGCCGCCGGCGGCGAGCTTGGCGAAGGAATCGCGCAGGAACTTGGTGTTGCGGTCATAGAGCATCTGCAACGCCGCGACCGCCTTCTTGGCGTCGTCGAAGCTCTGCCTGCCGAAAGGTTCCGGCATGACGACCGATTCGATGGCTTGGGGGTAGATTCGCTTTTCCATGGCCCAATATAGGGATTTGGAAGAGCGCTTGGGAGGGGGAGGCGGGCGCGAACCTTCCCCTGCGGCGAAATTTTTCTTCGACCGTGTCAGCCGCGCTGCAAGCTAACGAGCAGCACAAATCCGATGCCTGCCTTCTTCGGTGTCGGCGCCTCGATGATCGAGCCGGTGTTGGCGCGCATCATCGGCACCGCCAGGACCGGGGCGGCAAGCAGCATCAGGATGAGCACCGCCCGCGGCAGGAGCCGAAGGGTCTTGAGGGCGGTGGCGGCGACGCGGTTCATGGTGGTGGTTCCCGTTTCGGATATTGGTCGTTTCAGCGGTCGAAATGGTTCATGCAGTCCAGCCGGCAGGTGTCGGCCATTCCCCGCGAGCGGGCGGGACGGCCGGCCTCAGTCACCAGCATGGCGAAGACCATGCCGAACAGGCTCATCAGCAGGCAGACGATGGTGAAGCGGCGGACAAGCATTTCTCTCTCCTTCAATGGTGAGGAGAATGCCCGAATGCCTCTGAACCGGTTCTGAGACCGGTATTCATCTACCGTTCAAATTGATTGATAAGGCCGGACGCTGGGACCTGCTGTGCCCGACAGACGCGCTCCGAAACAGAGCTCAAAAAACAAACGGGGCCGCGAAGGCCCCGTTTCATGTCGTCATCTGAACGGCGATCAGAGCTTGTGCCAGGTCTGGCTCTTGCAGATCAGCCCGCCCAGCACGCAACCGCTCATCTTGAGCGAGGCGCCGGAAAGCGTCGCCTTGCCGGAATAGGTCTTGTCGGTTTCCGGGTCTGTTATGGTGCCGGTGTACTTGTTGTCGCCGGCTGCCTTGAATGAGCCGATCGTCTTGCCGGCATATTTGCCGGACTTCAGCGTGATCGAGAACGAGCCGCTGCCGGCGATCGCCGCCGTCGAGCCGGCCTGCGTCTTCCAATTGCCCTCGATCGGGTCGGCCCATGCGGCGCTGGCCACGATCAGGGTGGCCGCCAGGGCCAGGCTCACTTTTCGAAACATATCCGTCCTCCTCCCTACAGGTTCCGGCGGGGCTCGCTCCGCCTCTCCGTCCCTTACGCAAACGTAAAGCTAATCCAGCTCCCGCCAAAACGAAAGCGGTGCCGTGGCGGAAGGTTGCAAGGATTTTGGCCGCGCGGGTCACTGAAAATGAACGGATGGAGAAAAGCCCTTCGGCTTCCGTGGTTAGCGAAGTCTTGATTCCGCGTCGCGAAATTTTCGTCGAATTTAGCGCAAATCGGCTGAATTGCACCATTCCTATGCTTAACAGTTTCTCGCGTTTACCTCTTGTTTTAGCTTTGTTTTCTTCAAATTAAGCACGCCATTTAACGACGGATTCAAGGCGAGCCGTCATCCTCGAAAGCGTCGAAAGAGCGGCCCGCCCCAAGGGAAATCAAGGGACAGAAGGAGGCAGCTCTCGGGAGCAGACAGGGGATTGAAATGGCACGTTTTGAAATGCTTGAAGCCGGCTTCGGCGCCATGGGGGCAACTGCCCAGGCCGACATTCTTTTCGAACTGGGCATGATGTATGCGACCGGCCGCGATTGCGAGACCGACGTCGTTGCCGCCCACAAATGGTTCAACATCGCCGCGATCAAGGGTTCGTCCCGCGCCGCGGAGCTGCGCTCGGAACTCTCGGCCACGATGTCGAAGGCTGACATCGCCAAGGCGCTGCGTGAAGCGCGCGAATGGATGACGATGCACTGATCTTGCGGGCCTGACGTCCGAAAGTCTTCAGGGGACAAGGCCGCGGCAAGACGGCCGGTGAACAAGACCAAGAACGCGGCAGGCGGACATGCCAAAGTTGCGCACCAGACCATGATCCCGAACCGAAGGTCCACGCAGTAAAAAGTGGAATCCGGTTTCGGGTAAGATCATGGTCCAACAAGGAACAGGGAAGCGAGCGGTTCGGGTGCCGGGGCGCCGGGGAAGCTCGAATGCGAAAAGCCGCGACCGGCCGGGACAAGGCCGGCGCGGCTTTCGCATTCTTTCGGTCCTCCCGGCGCCATTTTCATAGCGGCTTGGCCCAAGCAATCTCCGCCAAAATGAACCAAATCCAGATGCGTTGTCCTCTCGACAGTTCCGGCGAAGGGTGAAATTGTCCCGGCTCTGTGGAATAAGCGCGGCTGGGCGGCCGCGCGCAAGTGGAGGAGTTCTATTGTCATGAAAAGATTGGGTATTTTGAGCGCGGCCGCATTGGGCCTGATGATGAGCGCATCGGTTGCTTTCGCCGACGACATTACCATTTCGGTAGTCGGCCCGATGACCGGTCAGCTGGCCACCATCGGCGACCAGTTCAAGCAGGGCGCGCAGGCCGCCGCCGACGCCATCAACGCGGCGGGCGGTGTCAACGGCTCCCAGATCAAGCTCGACATCGAGGACGACCAGTGCGATCCGAAGCAGGCGGTGTCGGTCGCCAACCGCATCGTTGCCAACGGCGTCAAGTTCGTCGACGGCCATGCCTGCTCGGGCTCGAGCATTCCGGCCTCGGCGGTCTACGCTGAAGCCGGCACGCTGATGATGACGCCGGCCTCGTCCAACCCGGTGCTGACCGACGCGGCGGCGAAGTCCGGCTGGCCGACGATCATGCGCCTCTACACGCGTGACGACGCGCAAGGCGCTTTCATCGGTCCGTGGATCGCCAAGAAGTACGCCGGCAAGAATATCGTCATCCTGCACGACAAGAGCGCCTACGGTCAGGGCGTTGCCGATGCCGTGAAGGCGACGATGAATGCCGGCGGCCTCAAGGAGGTCGACTATGAAGGCATCAATGCCGGCGAGAAGGACTATTCGGCTTTGGTCACCAAGCTGAAGGAGCTCAAGGCCGACGTGGTCTATTTCGGCGGCTATCATCCGGAGGCGGGCCTGATCCTGCGCCAGGCGGCCGAGCAGAACGTCAAGTTCCAGCTGATCATGCCGGACTCGATCGCCTCGCCGGAATTCTGGCAGGTCGCCGGCCCGGCCGGTGAAGGCACCATGTTCGTCTTCCCGTCGGACCCGCAGTCGAAGCCTGAAGCGAAGGACGCCGTCGCCAAGATCAAAGCCGGCGGCTTCACCCCGGAAGGCTTCACGCTGTTCTCCTATGCCGTGATCCAGGCGGTTGCCGAAGGCGTCAAGCGCGCCGGCAGCGACGATCCGGCCAAGGTCGCCGAGGCGCTGAAGGACGGCAAGCCGATCAGCACCGTGGTCGGCGATGTCATCTTCGACGAGAAGGGCGATCTGAAGAACGCCAGCTACGACATCAACCAGTGGCACGACGGCAAATACGCGCCGATCAAGCCGTGATCGGTTCTGTCGGATAGGTGGAAATGGCCGGGCTTGCCCGGCCATTTTCGTTTAGCCCTGGCCGTCCTCGAACCGCACCAGCACCGTGCCGTCGCTCACCTGCGCGCCTTCAGTCGCGATCTCGGCGATCACCCCGTCATGCGGGGCGGCGATGGTGTGCTCCATCTTCATCGCCTCGAGGATCAAGAGCGGCTGGCCCTTGATCACGGCATCGCCCACCGCCGCGCGCACCAGCTTGACCAGCCCCGGCATCGGCGCGCGCAGGCTCCCCGTGGCCGCCGCTGCCTCATCCGCCTTGGCGAGCGGATCGGGCACCGCGAAAGTGTAGCCGACCGCGCCCTCGAACACGGTGACATGGCCGGGCCAGCGGGCGGTGCGCGGCAAGGTCCTGAGATCATGCGAGTTGATCGCGTCGTGCGGCGCTTCCAGCGCCACCTGGAAGCGGCCGTCGGGCCGTGCCGAGACCCGCGCCAATATGTTCTCCTCGCCGAAACGCAGGCGGACGCGGCGCGCCAGCGTGTGGAAATGCGCATAACCCGCGAGCGAGGACCACGGATCGGCGGCCGCGCCCGGCGCGCCGGCGTCGGTCGCCGCCAGCGCCGCCGCGGCGATGTCCTCATCGCTTGGCGCGGCAATGGCGACCAGAGCGTCCTGATGCCGGCCGATCAGGCCAGTGTCGACATCGCCCGCCGCGAAATCGGCATCGGCAGCGAGTGCCGCAAGGAAGGCGGTGTTGACCGTCGAGCCGGCAACTTCCGTGCGGGCGAGAGCGTCCTGCAGCGCGCCAAGCGCCGCGGCCCTGTCCTTGGCGTGCACCACCAGCTTGGCGATCATCGGATCGTAGAAGGGAGAGATCGCATCGCCGGCCCTCACGCCAGTCTCGATGCGCACGGCGGCGCCTTGGGGCGCTGCGTCGGGGAATTGGAGATGATGCAGCGTGCCGGTCGCCGGCAAAAATCCTTTCGATGCGTCTTCGGCATAGATGCGCGCCTCGAAGGCGTGGCCGGCGAGTGCGATCTCGTTCTGGGTCTTCGGCAGTTTTTCGCCGGAAGCGACACGCAACTGCCACTCGACCAAGTCCACGCCGGTGACCATCTCGGTGACGGGGTGCTCGACCTGCAGCCGCGTGTTCATCTCCATGAACCAGAAGCGGTCGGCCTTGAGCCCCTCGGAAGCATCGACGATGAATTCGATCGTGCCGGCGCCTGAATAATTGATAGCCTTGGCGGCCTTCACCGCCGCTTCCGTCATCGCCTTGCGCAGCGCCGGCGTCATGCCGGGGGCGGGCGCTTCCTCGATCACCTTCTGATGGCGGCGTTGCGCCGAGCAGTCGCGTTCGAACAGATGCACGGCATTGCCGAAATTGTCGCCAAAAACCTGCACCTCGATGTGCCGCGGCTTGTCGACATATTTCTCCACCAGCACGCGGTCGTCGCCGAAGGCGGCCTTGGCCTCGCGCCGCGCTCCGGATAGCGCTTCGGAAAAATCGTCCGGATGGTCGACGCGCCGCATGCCCTTGCCACCGCCGCCGGCGCGCGCCTTGATCAGAACCGGATAGCCGATCTCGCGCGCCTTGGAGGCAAGCAGCACGATTTCCTGCGCTTCGCCGTGATATCCGGGCACTACCGGCACGCCGGCCTTTTCCATCAGCCGCTTGGCCGCATCCTTCAGCCCCATGGCGCGGATCGAGGCGGCGGAAGGACCGATGAAGACGAGACCTGCCCCCGTCACCTGGTCGACGAAATCGGGGTTCTCCGACAGGAAGCCGTAGCCCGGATGGATCGCTTGCGCGCCTGTGGCGAGTGCCGCGGCAATGATCCTGTCGCCGCGCAGATAGCTTTCGCCGACGGGTGAGGGGCCGATATGCACCGCCTCGTCGGCCATCTCGACATGCAAGGCGCGGGCGTCGGCGTCGGAATAGACGGCGACGGTGCGGACGCCCAGCTTGCGCGCGGTGCGGATGACGCGGCAGGCGATCTCGCCGCGATTGGCGATCAGGATCTTGCCGAACATGGAGCCTCCGCAGCCACAGCTTGCTTCGCGTTAAGGAGGTATTCCTTCGCGCCCCTCTCTGTCCTGCCGGACATCTCCCCCACGAGGGGGGAGATTGGCAGCTTCGGCGAAAGTGCCCTTCCTGCTACGCTGGCGATTGGCGAAAGCGGCGGCGACGTCCGATCTCCCCCCAAGTGGGGGAGATGTCCGGCAGGACAGGAGGGGGGCGCTGTCCCGCCAGCGTGTCCGGCCAAGCATTCGTCCAACATCATGGACCTCTCCCTTACCAAGGGAGTGCTCTACCGAAGTCGTCTCTTGAGCAGTCTTTTTGGTCATCAAGGTCCGCCTTCCCTAATGGCAGCAACGGTCCGTCTGTAGAGTTCAGCCATCGACTCTTCGAAGCAGCAGAAAGTAACGGTTTCCGGCAGCGCGTTCTTTCGCAGGAAATCACTTACGACGCCCGCAGCAATGCCGGTCGCCTCGCCCTTCGGATAACGATAGATACCGGTCGAGATCGCCGGAAAAGCAACCGTCCGGCAGTCATGGTCGCGGGCAATTTCGAGCGAGCGCCGGTAGCAGGAGGCAAGCAACTCCGCCTCGCCCTTGCCGCCGCCTTGCCAGACCGGTCCGACCGTGTGGATGACAAAGCGTGCCGGCAGCCTGTAGCCCTTGGTCAGCTTGGCATCGCCAGTCTTGCAGCCATGAAGCATGCGGCATTCGGCCACCAGTTCGGGACCGGCCGCCCGGTGAATGGCGCCATCGACGCCGCCGCCACCGAGCAGCGAGGAGTTGGCGGCGTTGACGATGGCATCGACCTTAAGCTTGGTGATGTCGCCGGTGTGAACGCGGATCCTGTCGCCGAGAGTGCCCATCGTCACATCCTGAACACGCCGAATTTCGTCTCCTCGATCCCGGCATTGAGCGCGGCCGAAAGGCTGAGCGCCAAGACCTCGCGCGTCTTTGCCGGATCGATGATGCCGTCGTCCCAGAGCCGTGCCGAGGAATAGAGCGGATGGCCCTCATGCTCGTATTTCATCAGGATCGGCTTGCGGAATTTCGCTTCCTCCTCGGCGCTCCATTCGCCGCCCTTGCGCTCGATGCCTTCGCGCTTGACCATGGCGAGCACCGTCGCCGCCTGCTCGCCGCCCATCACCGAGATGCGCGCGTTCGGCCACATCCATAGGAAACGCGGCGAATAGGCGCGGCCGCACATGCCGTAATTGCCGGCACCGAAGGAGCCGCCGATGATGACCGTAAGCTTGGGCACGCGCGCCGTGGCGACCGCCGTGACCAGCTTGGCCCCATCCTTGGCGATGCCGCCGGCCTCGTACTTTCGCCCGACCATGAAGCCGGTGATGTTCTGCAGGAAGATCAGCGGAATGCCGCGCTGGCAGCAGAGCTCGATGAAATGTGCGCCTTTCAACGCGCTTTCGGAAAAAAGCACGCCATTGTTGCCGAGGATGCCGACCGGCATGCCGTAGAGATGGGCAAAGCCGGTGACCAACGTCGTGCCGTAATTCTGCTTGAACTCGTCGAATTCGGAACCGTCGACGAGACGCGCGATCACCTCGCGCACGTCGTAGGGCTGGCGCAAATCCGTCGGCACGATGCCGTAGAGTTCATGCGGGTCGTGAAGCGGTGGAATCGGTTTCTGCAAGTTCATGCTTCCGGCCTTGTTCCGATTCAGGTTCTTGATGATGCGCCGGCAAATCGCCAAGGCGTGTTCGTCATCCATGGCGTAGTGGTCGGCGACGCCGGAAAGCCTGGTGTGGACATCGGCGCCGCCGAGTTCCTCGGCGCTGACATCCTCGCCGGTGGCGGCCTTCACCAACGGCGGGCCGCCGAGAAAAATGGTCGCCTGGTTGCGCACCATGATCGTCTCGTCCGACATCGCCGGCACATAGGCGCCGCCCGCCGTGCAGGAACCCATGACGCAGGCGATCTGGGGGATGCCCGCCGCCGACATGTTGGCCTGGTTATAGAAGATGCGGCCGAAATGCTCGCGGTCCGGAAAAACCTCGTCCTGGTTGGGCAAATTGGCGCCGCCACTGTCGACCAGATAGACACAAGGCAGCTTGTTTTGCAGCGCGATCTCCTGCGCGCGCAGATGCTTCTTCACCGTCAGCGGATAATAGGTGCCGCCCTTCACCGTGGCGTCGTTGACGACGACCATGACCTCGGTGCCCTCGACGCGCCCTATGCCGGTGATGATGCCTGCGGCGGGAACGTCTTCGCCATACATCGACCACGCCGCGAACTGGCCGACCTCGAGGAAGGGCGAACCGGTGTCGAGCAGCTGCGCCAGCCGCTCGCGCGGCAGCAGCTTGCCGCGGCCCTGGTGGCGCTCGCGCGCCTCTTCCGAGCCACCGCGCTCGATGCCGGCTGCCTTCTCGGCGAAGTCGGCGACGAGCGCCCGCATGCGCTCCGCATTGGCGCGGAAGCTGTCGGAGGAGGGGGATATCTGGGAGGTGAGGGCGGGCATTGACGAACCTCAGATGATATCATATTTTAGTATCATTTCGGGCTCTCGCCCTGCCCCCAAGAGGAGTCGACCATCAGGGCGAAAAGTCATGAAGGCAGCGCATCGGCAGACGCTGGACAAGATATTTGCAAATCCGGTTAGCACATCGATCAAATGGCGAGATGTCGAGGCTTTGCTGGTTGCGCTCGGCGCGCGAGTATCGGAAGGACGCGGGTCGCGGGTCCGCTTCACATTGAACGGGATAACGCTTCGAGTGCATCGACCGCATCCATCGCCGGATACGAAAGCGTACGTGGTCCGAGAGATCAGGACTTTCCTAATAGAGTCAGGTGTTGAGCTATGAAGCCCTACAAGGGATATCTGGGAACGATCGAGTTCGATGAAAACGATGTTGTGTTTCACGGTCGTATCGTGGGTATTCGCGACATCTTCACATACGAAGCCGATTCGGCGGAAGAATTGCTGAAGGCTTTTCATGAATGTGTCGACGACTACCTCGAATTTTGCGCCGAACAGAACAAGGAGCCAGAAAGGCCTTTTTCTGGCAAACTCGCCCTGCGCACCACGCCGGAAGTCCATCGTCTTGTCAGCCGAGCGGCCTCCAGCGACGGCAAATCCATTAATCAATGGGTGTCGGACACGCTTGCCGAAGCGGCCCGTAAGCGGATCGACGAAGGCTCGACGAAAGTGACAAGCCGAGCGCACTAGACCCCCTCCTCCATGATCTCGCGGCCGATCAGCCAGCGGCGGATCTCACTGGTGCCGGCGCCGATCTCGTAGAGCTTGGCGTCGCGCAGCAGGCGGCCGGTCGGATAGTCGTTGATATAGCCGTTGCCGCCGAGCAACTGGATGGCGTCGAGCGCCATCTGCGTCGCCTTTTCGGCCGCGAACAGCACGCAGCCGGCAGCGTCCTTGCGTGTGGTCTCGCCGCGGTCGCAGGCGCCAGCCACTGCGTAGACATAGGCGCGGGCGGCGTTCATCGTCGTATACATGTCGGCAAGCTTGCCCTGCACCAGCTGAAAACTGCCGATCGGCTGGCCGAACTGCTTGCGCTCGTGCACGTAAGGGATGGCGACGTCGAGGCAGGCCGCCATCAGACCGATCGGGCCGCCGGAGAGCACCGCGCGCTCATAATCGAGGCCCGACATCAGCACCTCGACGCCGCGCCCTTCCTCATGCAGCACATTCTCGAACGGCACCTCGACATTCTCGAACACCAGTTCGCCGGTGTTGGAGCCGCGCATGCCGAGCTTGTCGAGCTTTTGCGCCACTGAAAAACCTGCCATCGCTTTCTCGACGATGAAAGCGGTGATCCCGCGCGAATGGCGCTCCGGGTCGGTCTTGGCATAGACGACAAGCGTCCCGGCATCGGGGCCGTTGGTGATCCACATTTTCGAGCCGTTGAGCACGTAGCGGTCGTTTCGCTTTTCGGCGCGCAGGCGGAGCGACACCACATCCGAGCCGGCGCCGGGCTCCGACATCGCCAGCGCGCCGACCGTCTCGCCGCTGCACAGCGTCGGCAGGTATTTTTCCTTCTGCGCCGGCGTCGCCCAGCGGTTGATCTGGTTGACGCAGAGGTTGGAATGCGCGCCGTAGGAAAGGCCGACCGAGGCCGACGCGCGCGAAATCTCCTCCATCGCCACGACATGCGCGAGATAGCCCATGCCGCTGCCGCCGAAATCCGGATCGGCGGTGATGCCGAGCAGGCCGAGCGCGCCGAGTTCGGTCCACAGATGCGCCGGGAATTCGTTGGAACGGTCGATGTCGGCGGCGATCGGCGCGATCCTGTCCTGGGCGAAGCGCCGCACCAGGTCGCGCAGCGCCTCGACGTCGGCATCAAGCCCGAAGTTCAGCGTATTGGTGTACATGCCGTTCCTCCCTGCGCTTCACCCCGAAATCGGCTTCGATTTTCGCAAGGGATCATGCGCGAAATCAAAGTGCAGCAGCGTCCTTCACGCGTTCGGACGGACGCGCGGGGCTCTCGGCGTCGATCTTCGCGCCGACGAGCCGCATTGTCATCGAAAGATATGTCGTGGTGACCTCGGCGATCGACAGCCGCTCGCCCGGCCGAAACCAGACGATGACGCCGGTCATCATCTGGATCAGCGCCATGGCGGTGAGCCCGACATCGTCGATCTCGAAGACGCCGGCTTCCGCGCCGTCGCGCAGGATCGCGCGCAATTCCTTCTCATAGGCCGTGCGCAGCTTGAGGATCTGCGTCAGCCGCTCATGCGAGAGGCTGCGCAATTCCATGTTGGAGACATGGGTGGCGTGGCGCCGCTCGATATGGAAGGCAATGTGGTTCTCGACATAGGCAGCGAGCCGCGATGCCGGGTCGGCCGTTGCCGGGCGCGCCGCGTTCCAGGCTTCCAGCAAGCCCTCCATGTGCTCGCGCATCAGCGTGAACAGAAGATCCTCCTTGGTCGGGAAGTAGCGGTAGAGCGCAGCGGCCTGCACGCCGACTTCCGTTCCCAACTGGCGCATCGACATCGCCTCGTAGCCGAGGCGCGCGATCAGGCTGACCGCCGCTTCGCGGACGGCCGCCTCGGTTTTTTCCCCGTCGGAGCCTGTGGTGCGTGCCATAGTTGCCTCTGCGTGAATAATAATAAAACGAACGTTCAATTAATTCAAGCGTTGAAGCTCTGATCTCCCCCCTTGTGGGGGAGATGCCCGGCAGGGCAGAGGGGGGCGCTGTCCCGCCGGCCTTCTAGATGATTGATATCGCTTGCCAGCTTATATTGTCGGCGCTCGACGTCTGACCGGACGCCGGCGCAGCCGCTTTCGCCAATCACACAACGATTCTGAAGTCGGCAGGCGCGTCGTCGGCAGTTTCCTCGACCTCGACAGCCGAGACCAGCGCGCCTCGAGGCCCTTGCCAAAGGCGGTCTGTCATGGCGTCGACCGCGGCGTCGGCGCCGGCGATGAGCGCCGTGACCGAGCCGTCGCTCTCATTGCGCACCCAACCCGTCACGCCAAGACGAATGGCTTCGCCGCGCACCCAGACCCGGTAGCTCACGCCTTGCACCATGCCGGAAATGCGTGCCCGAACGACTCTCTGTCCGCCTTGCATTGCCCACGCTCCTGCTCGACGCCACCATTCGGAATCTGGCACGGAAAGGGACAAAGGCAACAGTTTCCCGCTGAGTAGCGGGGGCGGGTTAGTTCCCCCTCGCCGCCGCCAGCGCGCCTGGCAATTCCTCGCCGAAGATGTCGAGCTCGTGGTCGAGACCGACGCTGACCCTGATGCAGCGGTCGAGCCGTGGAGCCATCGGCTTGCGGATGAAGACATCGCGCGAGAGGAGCGCCTGCATCACCTTCAGCGCGAAAGCGCCGTCGCGGCAGCAGTCAATGGTGACGAAATTGGTGGCTGACGGCAGCGGCTTCAGGCCGTTTTGCTCGGCGATCGCCGCGATGCGGCGGCGCCCGGCCGCCACCCGCGCCACCACCGAATTCAGATAGGCTTGGTCGGCCAGCGCCTCGAGGCCGGCGATCTGCGCCATGCGGCTGACGCCATAGTGGTTGCGGATCTTCTCGAAGTCGCGGATCACCTCGCGTTCCGCCACCGCATAGCCGCAGCGAATGCCGGCCAGCCCGTAAGCCTTGGAGAAGGTGCGCATGCGCACAACGTTCGGCCGCGAAACATCGATCGGCGGCAGCGCCGAGGCGGGTCCTAACTCCCCATAGGCTTCGTCCAGCACCAGCATGGTGGTTTCCGGCAACGCCTCGATGAAGCGAATGACGTCAGGCGCCTCCCACCAGCTTCCCATCGGATTGTCGGGATTGGAGAGATAGACGAGCGGCGCCTTTTCCCGGGCGACGGCGGCAAGCAGCCCGTCGAGATCCTCCTTGTCGTTGGCGTAGGGCACCGTCACCAACCGGCCGCCGACGCCGGCGATGTGGAAGTTGAAGGTGGGGTAGGCGCCGAGCGAGGTCACCACCGCATCGCCCGGCGCGACATACATGCGGGCGACCAGGCCAAGCAGCCCGTCAATGCCTTCGCCAACGACGACATTTTCGACGCCGACATTGTGATGCGCGGCCGCCGCCACCTTCAGGTCGTAGTTATCGGGGTCGCAATACATCCACTGGTCGCGCGCGACGCTCTCCATGCGGGCAATGACGCGCGGCGAGGGGCCAAAACTGCTTTCATTGGCGCCGATGCGGGCGCGGAAAGGCCGGCCGCGCTCGCGCTCCTGCGCCTCCGGCCCGACGAACGGCACCGTGGTGGGAAGCGCGCCGATGATCGGCGTAAGAGGAGGGCGCTGACGCATGGCAAAGGCTCGGTTGAGAGGAGGCTTCTTGCTAGCGCGGGCGAGGGGTGGGTGCAAGTTGGTTGACGAGGTGAAATGACCTGGCTTGACCGGCACCCGGCCGCCGGCTTTTGCAAGGTTTGCCGCTTACATAGGCCTGGTGAACGTAGCGGCGGACGCTTGCTGTCGGCCTCCGAGTTCGACGGGGGCGACGTAACGCTGGATTCTGCCAGCCGCTTTTGCTAGCGAGACGGCATGAGCAACCGATTGCCGCCCGCCTGGGCAAAGCACCTGAAAACTCAATCCTCGGCTAAGGCTGCACCGCCGAAGGCTGCACTGACGAAAGCCAAGACGCAGGCCGGTCCATCGCGAGCGCAGGCCGACGACATGCTGTTGAGGCAGGCGCTCGAGTTTCAAAAAGCTGATCAATTGCCGGAGGCCGAGGAACTCTGTCTCAAGGTTCTGACAAGAACGCCAAATCATCCGTTGGCTTTTTACATCCTGGGAACGCTCGGGCTCGGATTCGACAACGAGAAGGCCTTGCGGTACTTCGCCCGAGCTGTCGGGGAGGAGCCGCGAAATCCTTACTACCACCTTAGCCTCGGTGAGGCCTACCTGAAGCTCAGCGAGTTTACGCCGGCAATCAGGCACTTTCAGCAGGCCTTGGCCTTGAAGCCGGATCTGGTGGAAGCGCTTTGCTCCTTGGGCAATGCTTACAAAGCATTTGACAAGGGGGAAATGGCACTGCCGCTCTTTGAGAAGGCGCTCAAGATCGACCGGGATCATCCTGTGGCCCGGTTGGGGTTGCCTCGCGCGCTCGCAAGCCTCGGTCGTATGGATGAAGCCGCGGTTCATCTCAAAGAGGCGATAGATCGGCGCATCGCGCTGCCGGCTGCCTACAATGCACTTGTGCACACGCGCAAATTCACGGAAGAGCCGCCGGAACTTGCGGCAATTCTAGCCGAGCTTCGGGCCTTGGACCATGGATCGGAGGGGGCGGCAGAGCTCCATTCCGCCGCCGGAAAGGTATTCAACGACCTCCGTCGCTACAAGGAAGCGATGGACCAATTCAAGAAAGGGAATCAAGCCAGGGGCCAAAAATTCGATCTGGAAAACTACCGTCGCTGGGTCGATGCCATGATCGAGACCTTCACGCCCGAACTGGTGGCTTCATTGGCCGCTTATGGCAATCCCTCGGAGGTGCCTGTATTCATCGTCGGCATGCCGCGCTCGGGCACGACGCTGACAGAGCAGATCTGCGCCAGCCATCCTGATGTTCATGGCGCCGGCGAACTCAGCAAGCTTAGACGAATGGCCAATGCGATAGGCCTCAAGGACAGCCTCGACGCAGACCTCGGCAAATCGGTCGCGACGATTACTCCCGAACTGACCAAGACGCTGGCAGCGGAGCATCTTGCCTATCTGCTCGAGCGTGCTCCGCGCGCGCTCCGAATCGTCGACAAGATGCCTCATAATTTCGAGCTGATCGGCCTTGTCGGCATTCTGTTTCCCAACGCGCACATCATTCATTGTGGCCGCGACGCCATAGACAATTGTATTTCCTGTTTCGTCCTGCAGTTCAGTGAAGCGCATAGCTATAGCGCGGATCTTGAGACACTGGGGCTCTACTACAGGGAATATGATCGCCTGATGCGGCATTGGAGCAAGGTCCTTCCGGGGCGCATCTTCGAAAACCAGTATGAGACACTGGTCGAAGACCAGGAGGAGCAGTCGCGCCGTCTCATAGATTACCTTGGGCTGCCTTGGGACGATGCCTGCTTGCACTTTTTTGAAAGGGATGGCTCGGTAAATACTTTCAGCCGTTGGCAGGTTCGCCAGCCGATTTACAAGTCATCCGTCAAGCGATGGAAAAATTACGAGAGCGAGATCCAGCCCCTGATCGAAGCATTGGGAGATCTGGCCGATACCTGACCTTAAGGCATGTCTCCCGAAAGTGGGGCCGGTTTCGGGACAAAGACATGCGTAAAATCAAAAACTAAAGCGCCCGGAGCGATTTGAAAGATCGCGACGCGCTTTAGTTTCAGTCGGCGATTCGATTTCCGGCGGATGATAGCCCGTCAGGTATTCAGCGCTGTCGTAGCGGCTTGATCTAATGGCCACATTACAAAACCCGGCGGTCGCCCGCCGGGTTTTCAATTTCAATCAGGCAATGGCTGTTAGAACGAGCGCTGGAAGCGGAGCATGCCGCCGACGCTGTTCTTCTTATCGGCATTGGTGAAGTTGACGGTCGAGGCGTGGTCTGCGTTCCACTCGTCGAACTTGCCGAAGTGATCGTAGTCGACTTCGGCAGTGACCGTGAAGCCGGGAACGATGTCATAAGCGACGTTCGCCGCCACGCCATAGTTCTTGTCCTGATCACCCGACACCTGGAGGTTGAACGAGGTCTTCTCGTTGAACTTGTAGGTGCCGCCGGCCCAGAATGCCCAGTTGCCGCCCCAGATCTTGTAGAAGCCGCGGCCGTGAGCGTCGATGACATTGGTCGGGTCATTGAGGTTGTCGTCGGTGCCATAACCGAACATGCCAAACAGCGACAGTTCGTTGCTGACGTTGACGTCCAAACGGACCTTGCCGGCGACTTCTTCGTAGTTGCTGTCGTAAGCCACGACGCCGGTAATGGCGCCCCAGCCCTGCGTGTACTTCACGCCGCCGACGACGTGCGGAACATAGCTGTCGATGGTGCCGACCACACCTTCGCCTTCTTCGAGCGAGACCACCGCCGAGAAGCCGTTGCCGGCATCGAAGTAGTACTGGACGACGTTGGTGTCGAAGTCGCCATACGGAACGATCGTGTCGTTGATGACGTTGCCGGCATAGCCGATGAACGTATCGAAGGCCGATTCGTCCTTACCGACGCGCAGGCCGCCAAGCTGGATCCAGGCGAAGTTCAGCGAGACGCCTTTGTTTTCGGCCGGATTTCCCATCGGATCGCCGCCGGTGCTGAAGCCACCGTAGTTGTTGTGGTTGCCGAAGTTGAAGCGGGTCTCGGTGTAGGTCTTCAACGTGCCGAGCTCGGTTTCCTCGCCGGTCCAGGTCTTCAGCGTGAACCGGGTGTTCTTGAACCAGGTGCTGTGGACGTCGCCATCCTGGTGGTCGAACGACTTCGCGCCGTCGAACGAGCCGACGTCGCCGAGGCCGATGTCGTAACGGACATAGCCGCCGATGCGCAGGCAGGTCTCGGTGCCGGGGATATAGAAGTAGCCCGAGCCGTACACGTCGCAGATCTTGACGTATTCAGCCGGTTCCGGCTCGGCGACGGTCACCGCGTCGGCGGCGCGGGCGCCGGAAACTGCGATCAGGGCCGCAGCTGAGCCGAGAAGAAGGCTCTTGATGTTCATTTTCTGACCTCCAGTCAGAATCGAACAGAAGAGCGGACATGGCTAAGTGCCAATCTGCATTAATGCATTGTTATTGCGTGGTTTTCTGAAAAAATATTCAACTTTGGTTCGTTTGAGCGAATGCTCACCAAAGACGCCTGTTGGCGAACGCGTGCCCGGATCCGGATTTGATATAGCGCTCGAATGAAGCCGCCTTAGCCTGGTTGGAGAAGGCACGTAGGTCACGATGCGCCACGGCATGAACTTGGAAGTGTGACTGGATTTTCCGGAATTATGCTCGGCGATCCGCTGCTTCAGGTCGGACGTTACGCCGATATAGCGCTCGCCTTCCGAAGCCTCGCTTTCCAGAGGATACACGTACCACACAGCCCGGCCCCTTTCGC
Organism: Mesorhizobium loti; assembly: GCF_001510895.1. Classification (GTDB taxonomy): domain Bacteria; phylum Pseudomonadota; class Alphaproteobacteria; order Rhizobiales; family Rhizobiaceae; genus Mesorhizobium; species Mesorhizobium loti_A. The sequence continues at coordinate 142,718 of NZ_LPWA01000142.1, forward strand.
TGCGACTTCGGAGGGCATCCTGCTTCGCGCCAAAGGTACTGCCAATCCTACATTTTGCGCGGGATTCGTTGGGTGCTGAGCAGTGCGCAGTGCGTACCACACGAACCGGCCCTCCTTCGCCAAGCTTCGGAGGGCATCCTCTCCGCCATCCTGCTTCGCACGAACTGTTGGGGCTTGTCCTGCGAAGCGCGTAGCGCGAAGCAGGATGGCGGAGAGGATGGGATTCGAACCCACGAGAAGCTTTTGACCTCTACTCCCTTAGCAGGGGAGCGCCTTCGACCACTCGGCCACCTCTCCGTCGCGCCGCTGGATAAAGAAAACCGCCGGCACAATCAACAAGCCGGCGCCATAATCGGCGAAAATTTGGCCCGGGCGGCAAGCCGGACAGCGCCATGCGGCGATTCCATGGCGATTCCCTGCCTGGCGACTCGCAGCTGGCGCCGCAATTTCGACCGCCCATCGCCGGATTCGACCGGCTGCAAGGCCTTAATGGTTAATGAGAACTTTCGGAGTGAGGCCAAATCGTGTCATTTGTGCAACAACGTCCGGGGATAGCGTCCGGATGGGGCTTCTGCCGATACGATCGTGGTTGAACGCCGCCCCCGCCTGGGTAAAGGTCTGGTTCGAAGGAGCGGCGCGGTGCGCATCTTTTTCGGTAAGTGGGGATGGGGCAGGGAACGCTGTCCTTCAGCAAAAAATACCCAGACCCGTTTTTTAACTTTTGACTGGAGGTCAGAAAATGAACATCAAGAGCCTTCTTCTCGGCTCAGCTGCGGCCCTGATCGCAGTTTCCGGCGCCCGCGCCGCCGACGCGGTGACCGTCGCCGAGCCGGAACCGGCTGAATACGTCAAGATCTGCGACGTGTACGGCTCGGGCTACTTCTATATCCCCGGCACCGAGACCTGCCTGCGCATCGGCGGCTATGTCCGTTACGACATCGGCATCGGCGACGTCGGCTCGTTCGATGGCGCGAAGTCGTTCGACCATGAGGATGGCGATAGCCAGGATACCTTCTACAAGAACGCCCGCTTCACGCTGAAGACCTGGACCGGCCAGGAAACCGAGCTCGGCACGTTGAAGACCTACACCGAGACCCGCTTCAACTTCGGCAATCGCAACAACTACGGCCAGTTCACCACCAGCGATGGCGTTGTCAATCTTCAAGGCAATCCCGCCTTCAACAAGGGCGTCTCGCTGAACTTCGCCTGGATCCAGCTCGGTGGCCTGCGCGTCGGTAAGGACGAGTCGGCCTTCGATACCTTCATCGGCTACGCCGGCAACGTCATCCAGGATACGCTGGTTCCGTACGGCGACTTCGACACCAACGTCGTTCAGTACTACTTCGACGCCGGCAACGGCTTCTCCGCCGTCCTCTCGCTCGAAGAAGGCTCGGGCGTCGTTGGCACCATCGACAGCTACGTTCCGCATGTCGTCGGCGGTCTCAAGTGGACGCAGGGCTGGGGCGCCATCAGCGGCGTCGTTGCCTATGACAGCAACTATGAAGAAGTCGCTGGCAAGGTTCGCTTGGATGTGAACGCCACTGACGCGATCTCGCTCTTCATCATGGCCGGCTACGGCACCGACGACAACCTCAGCGATCCGACCTGGGCGATCCCGGCCGGTGGCCGCGGCTTCTACAAGCAGTGGAGCGGCAACTGGGCAGTCTGGGGTGGTGGCACCTACAAGTTCAACGAGAAGACCTCGTTCAACATCCAGGCCTCCACTGACGAAGGCAAGAACGTTGGTGTTGCGGCGAACATCGCTTACGACATCGTTCCCGGTCTGACGGTCACCGCCGAAGTTGACTACATGCACGTTGGCAACGACACCGTTTCCAACTGGACCAATGCCGACAAGAAGAACAGCGTCGGCGGTCTCCTCCGCTTCCAGCGCTCCTTCTAAGGGCTGGACTGCGACATCTGAAATCCGGCCCGGGCGTCAAACGCCCGGGCCGTTTTGTTTTCGCGATTGGATCAACGCAACGAAAGGATGGGGGTGAGACGGTAAGCTGATCGGGTCTGTGAAGCGACTTTGTGGGATCCGCCATTGGCGGATGAGGTCGGTTGCCAGGCTCGAAAACTCTTGAAAGGACATCTCCGAACGGTTAGGGCTGAACGCTTAACCACAGGGGGTGTGGCTAAGAATGTCGAACGAAGCGATTCAAGAGGGGGAGCCCTCTGGTCATTTTGCGGTATTTTCTTCTCAGAATTCGAAGTTTAGGTATACCTACAACAAGATCCGGGAAGTAAAATCGTTTAGGATCGGCGAGCTCTTTGCAGCATACCGGGATATACTCTGGGATGATGGGCGGCATAAATACAATGTCAGCTCTTTCATCGGTGAAATAGACGAGATCCTTCTGGGAGAGCGTTTCAGCACCTTTGACCAGAACACCCTGGACAATCTTATCGGTACCTTGCGCCAGCGCGGGAACAGCAACGCAACCATCAATCGCAAGATGGCTGCCCTTAGCAAGCTGCTGCGCAAGGCTCATAAGATGGGAGATATCCACAGCCTGCCCGAGTTCCGCCGCCAGAAGGAGCGGGCGGGACGGATTCGTTTCCTCGAACGGGACGAAGAGGCAAGGCTGTTCGCCGCCATCAAGAGCCGCAGCGAGGATGCTTATAGGCTCTCCGTCTTCCTGGTCGATACCGGCTGCCGTCTCGGCGAGGCCCTCGGTCTGATCTGGAACGACATCCAGGAACACCGCGTCTCGTTCTGGATCACCAAGTCCGGCCGCAGCCGCACCATTCCGATGACCGAACGGGTCAAGGAGGTGATCAAGCTGCCGCCGACCACCGAGGGCCGACGGCCGAAAGGTCCTTTCACCAAGCTCACCCAGGCACAGTACCGCGCCATCTGGAACGAGGCCAAGGCCGAGGTCGGTCTCGGCGCCGACGAGCAGGTGGTGCCGCATATCTTGCGCCACACTTGCGCTTCGCGCCTTGTCCAAGGCGGCATCGACATAAGGCGCGTGCAGATGTGGCTCGGCCACCAGACGCTGTCGATGACCATGCGTTACGCGCACCTCGCCACCAACGACCTGGATGGCTGCGTCGTCGTGCTGGAGAAGCCGCGTGCGGAAGAGGCGCTGCGCCCGGCGGAAAATTCCGTCTTTGCCTCTCCGTTGACCACGCCGTCGCCCGCCAAAGCCGCCCGTAAGGAGAGCGGATCGGGGCCGGCGAAGGCACGCCGCAAGAGCTCGAAAGGCAAATAGGCGCGCACGGCGCGCAGATCCGCAGGCGGAAATCTATACTGCGTTAGCCTGCCCGACACTGGTTTCGTCTCGGGCATTACTTTATTTTGATTTACCCTCCGCCCGATCGAGGAATGCGGCAATCTCTCCCGGCAGGGTGCCGGTTTCCAGGAAGGGGGCATGGCCTTGGCCGACCACCGTGATCGCCTCCATGCCGGGATGGCGCTTTTGCATCTCCTCGAGCGTTGCCGCGGACAAGAGCTTCGAATTGCCGCCGCGAATGACAAGCATTGGCATGGCGACGAGTGCGTCGAACTGCGGCCACAGATCCGGCAGCGGCTTGGTGAGGTCGACGCCGGCCAGCGTCTCGACCAGCGCCGGATCGAAATCCGGCACCAGCCCGGCATCCGTATCGCGGCAGATGGCCGTCACCATCCGCGCCCAGTCCGTGTCGGCAAGCGCAGGGAAGTCGGCGCCGTGCACGCGCCGCTGCGCTTCGAGCGCCTCGGCGAATGTCTTCGGCTCCGGCGAGCGATCGAGATAGGAGCGGATGTGGGCGAGGCCTTGCGCCTCGATCACCGGACCGATGTCGTTGAGGACAATCGCCTTCAGCACGGCCGGCTTCAGTGCGCCTAGAACGTGGATGATCAGCCCGCCGCGCGAGGTGCCGATGAAGGCGGCTTCTTCGATGCCGAGCTCCGACAATCCGACAAGCACGTCGCCGGCTTCGACGCCGACATTATAATGGCCGATTTCGGGGTCGTGGTCCGATTGGCCGCGCCCGCGATAGTCGAAAGCGATGATCTTGCGCGGCGCCTTCGCGTTGCCTGAAAGGTAGAGCGCGAGCTCGTGGAAGTCGCGCGCATTGCGGGTGAGGCCGGGCAGGCAAACGACCGGCCAGACACCGGTGTTCGCTTCGCCATAGATCCGCGCGTGGAGTTTGAGCCCGTCAGGCGCGGCATTGTAAAACTCAGAGAAACCTTCACTCGCCATCTCGGTGCTGCCCTCGGTGGATTGACCTGACAGCTATAGGCGAGGGCGGAGATCGTCAAATGGGGAGAGATTGCAGAAATCTTCGGAAGATTGGCGGGACAGCGCCCCCCTCTGTCCTGCCGGACATCTCCCCCGCAAGGGGGGAGATCGGCCGGCACCTCGGCTTTCGTCAATTTTCAACGCTGCAGAATGGGCGAATCGCCGAAACTGCCAATCTCCCCCCTTGTGGGGGAGATGCCCGGCAGGGCAGAGGGGGGCGCGAAGGAACGCCGACCCCTGGCTTCCTGAGTGCGAAATCAACTCCGCCCGTTCACCAGATCGCCGACGATGTCGTACTTGCCTGAAATACGCATCTTGTAGACTTCGTAATTCTCCATCACGCGCTGCACGTAACTTCTTGTCTCCGTGTAGGGAATCCGCTCGATCCAGTCGACGACGGCGTCGACGTCCTTGCCGCGCGGGTCGCCGTATTTCGCCACCCACTGGGCGGCGCGATTGGGGCCGGCATTGTAGCCGGCGAAGGTCAGCACATAGGAGCCGTTGAAGCGGTCGAGTTGCTCGCCCAGAAAGGCCGAACCAAGCGTCGCATTGTAGCCGGCATCGGTCGTCAGCCGCGCCTGCGAAAAGGTCATGCCGGCCTTCTTCGCCAGCTGCATGGCGGTGCTCGGCATCAGTTGCAGAAGGCCGCGCGCGCCGGCGCTGGAAATCGCCCCGATGTTGAACTCGCTCTCCTGGCGGGCAATGGCATAGGCCAGTGCCTTGCCGGAGCCGGAAATATTGGCCGAATCGGGAATAACGCCCAGCGGATGCGACAGCGCGCCGACATCGATGCCGCGCGCCGCGGCGATCTTGCCGATCTTGAGCGCCATGAAATGGTTGCCCTGCTTTTCGGCAAGCACCGCAAGCAGCGCTAGCTCTCCCGGGCTGGTCAGCTGTCCGGCAAGATCGCGATAGAGCGTTTCGGCATAGCGGTCATAACCTGCCTCCTGCAGCCGCTTGACGGCGGCGACTGCCTCGCGGCCCTCGAAACTCTGACGGTCGGCTGCGCTCGGTTTCGGATAGACGATGTTGAGGGTCCGGAGGCCCACGCGCTCGCCGGCGAGCTGGCCGTAGAAGGTCGTGCCGTAGCTGGCCGCGCGGGTGAAATAGTCCTTCACGCTGCCCGGACCGCCGACCTCCGCGGCGCGGCCCAGCCAGTAATAGGCGCGCGACAGCGACACCGGCCCCTGGGCGAGGTCGGCGATGCGCGAAAAATGCGCGGCGGCCGTCGCCGGATCGTTCAGGCCGCGCAACGCATACCAGCCGGCATGGAACTCGGCTTCGGCGGCGCTGGCCGGACTCTCGGCCGCATGCATGGAGACAATTTTATAGGCGGTCTTCATATCGCCCTGGTCGACCAGTTCGCGCGAAAGAACGCGGCGTTCCACCCACCAGGCGTCAGGGTCGACCAGCGCGTCGCGGTCGGTCGGCGCCTTCATTACAATGGCAGCGGCGTCGGCAAACTTCTGCTGCTTGCGCAGATATTCGGTCTGGGCGAAGAAATAGCCGGCAGAACGCTGCGGCGCCGGCACCGCCTTCAACATTTTCGCCGCGTTCTTGTCGCCTTTGTCGACCGCCGCCCAAGCGGCCGCCAATTGCTGGGCGCCTGCAAGGGCGGCGACGCGGAGCGCCGAGTCCGGCTTGTCGGCATAGAACATGCGCTCCATCCGATAGCGATGGTCCGCCGCCGGGATGATCCCCCCGAACTCCTTGATGAAGGCGTTCTCGTCCTTCGCTTCCAGCTTCTCCGTGCGCCAGAAAGGCACCAGCACCGCGCGGGCCGCCGCGGCATTGCCCAGCGCCACCTGCGAGCGGGCGAGGATCATCACGCCTTCCGGCGTCAGCGGCTGGCTACGGCCGAAGGCCTGCACCACCATTTGCGGCGTCGGGTTCTCGCGATAAAGCGCGCGCTCGCTGTTCTTGCGCAACGCGATCGTGCCCGGCCATCCAGGCAGCATTTTTGCCGCGTCGGCGATCTCGCCGCTCGGCACCTGGTCGCCGCCATAAAGCGCGATCGCCCAGGCCAGGATGTGCCGGTCGAGCGAGGTGGCGGGCAGCGTGTCGCGCGCATTGCGCGCGCCGGCGATGTCATTGGCGGCGAGCGCGTCGAGCCCGCTCTTCAGTTGCGCGATCCCGGCCGAAGGCTGAGAGGGTTGCGGCTGACCCGGAACCTGCGGCGCTTTGGGAGCGGGGATCGTCGCCGTCGCGCGCGCATCAACACTGCCGCCGATCGCCATCCCCGGCATCAGCGCGATGACCGCGCTGAGAAGCGCGAAGAGATGAGGCCGCCCCGTCGGCATTATTCTATCCTAGCACATTGTCGGCAGGCAGGGACCCTGAAGGCTCGGTCCGCAGCCTAGACTTAGGTCGTGAAAGGCTCGTAAACAAAAGGTTATCGAGGCCGTTTGAATTAGCCTCGCTGGCTCTATTGCGATGCTTGCCGCTGAACCATGTCGAGACTATGGTGCGCGGCTTCGCTTTCGGTTAGAAGGCGCGCAAACTAACGGATCAACAAACCCAAAAAGTCCCAAGGAGTTTGGACAATATGTTGAGAGGCTCGCTGACCGCGCTCGTCACACCGTTCGAAAAGAGCGGGCGTTTCGACGAGAAAGCCTTTCGCGCTTTTGTCGAATGGCAGATCGCCGAGGGCACCAAGGGCCTCGTTCCGGTCGGCACCACCGGCGAGTCGCCGACGCTGTCGCATGACGAGCACCGCCATGTCGTGAAGGTCTGCATCGAGGTGGCCAGGGGCAGGGTGCCGGTGGTGGCCGGGGCCGGCTCCAACAACACCGAGGAAGCCGTCGGCCTGGTGCAATACGCCGAAAAGGCAGGTGCCGACGCAGCCCTTGTCGTCACGCCTTACTACAACAAGCCGACGCAGCGCGGCCTCTACGAGCATTTCGCTGCTGTCGCCAAGGCAACCAGGCTGCCCATCATCATCTACAACATCCCGCCGCGCTCGGTGATCGACATGACGCCGGAGACGATGGGCAGCTGCGCCACGACTTCAAGAACATCGCCGGCGTCAAGGACGCGACCGGCAAGGTCGAGCGGGTCTCCGAGCAGCGCATGACCTGCGGCAAGGATTTCATCCAGCTCTCCGGCGAGGATGCCTCGGCGCTTGGCTTCAATGCGCATGGCGGCGTCGGCTGCATCTCGGTGACCTCGAATGTCGCGCCGCGCCTTTGCGCCGAATTCCAGGAAGCGACGCTCTCCGGCGACAGCGCCAAGGCGCTCGAGCTGCAGGACCGGCTCCTGCCGCTGCACAAGGCGATCTTCATGGAACCTGGCGTGTCCGGCGCCAAATACGCGCTGTCGAAGTTGGGCAAGGTCGACAACGTGGTCCGCTCGCCGCTGGTGACGGTCGAGGCCTCGACCGCAGAGAAGCTCGATGCGGCGCTGAAGCACGCCGGCTTGATAAACTAGGGATGAGGCGCCACCTCTCCGCATTATGAATCAAGTCAAGAAAGCCGATCCTAACAACAGGACGGTCGCCGAAAACCGCAAGGCGCGCTTTTCCTACGAGGTACTCGACACGATCGAGACCGGCCTGATGTTGACCGGCACCGAGGTCAAGTCGCTGCGCCAGGGCCAGGCCAACATCCAGGAGAGCTACGCCTCGGCCGAAGGCGGCGAGATCTGGCTGATCAATTCCTATCTGCCGGAATATCTGCAGGCCAACCGCTTCAACCATGAGCCGCGCCGGCGCCGCAAGCTGCTGGTCAGCAAGCGCGAGATGGCGAAGCTTGCACAAAGCGTCGAGCGTGAGGGTATGACGCTCGTGCCGCTGAAGATCTATTTCAACGATCGCGGTCGCGCCAAGCTGTTGCTCGCCATCGCACGCGGCAAGAAATTGCACGACAAGCGCGAGACCGAAAAGCAGCGGGACTGGTCGCGCGAGAAGGGGCGGCTTCTCAAGGAGCGCGGCTAGAGCAATTCCAGGAAAAGTGCGCAGCGGTTTTCGGTCCGGAATTGCGTGAAACAAATCGTTGCCGGCGATATCGGGTAGGGCGTGCAGGGGAGCCAAGGCTTGAGGAACCTCTTGATTGTCCTGGTCCTGGTTCTCGTCTTTCTGGGGCTTGCCCTCTGGGCAGACAGCATCTTCCGGCCTCGCGCTTTCCCACCGGATCGCGCCGAATTTCCCATAAGAGGCGTCGACGTCTCGCACCATCAGGGCAAAATAGACTGGCAGCGTGTCGCGGCCGACGATGTCGCCTTCGCCATCATCAAGGCGACCGAAGGCGGCGACTACGTCGATGATACCTTTGCCGAGAATTTGCGCGAGGCCCGCGCGGCGGGCCTCGCCGTCGGTGCCTATCATTTCTTCACCTTCTGCCGCCCGGGCGCCGATCAGGCGAAGAACTTCATCTCCACCGTGCCGCCCGCCGAGCAGCTTCTGCCGCCCGTGGTCGATATCGAGTTCCATGGCAATTGTCCGCGACGCCCGTCGCCTGCCGAGCTGAGCGCGGAACTCCTGGCTTTTTTGGGCCCGGTCGAGGCGGCTTACGGCAAGCCGGCCATCATCTACATCACCGATGAGGCGGCGCCGATCTATACCGCTCATATGGCGGTTCGCCAGCGCTGGCTGCGCTCGATTGCGCTGCCGCCGAAAGAAGACGACTGGGTCTATTGGCAATATCTCGACAAAGGTCGTGTCGACGGCATCGCCGGCGATGTCGACCTGAATGTCCTGAAAGGTGGCCCCGCAAGGCTCACGGAACTGTTTGCGCCGGCGCCTGAATCTAGCTTTTCAGAAACGCTGCGATCTCCTTGAAGACGTTGACGAACATCTCTTCCGTCAGCACGCCGGTATTGGTGTTGTAGCGCGAGCAGTGATAGCTGGAAAACAGCGTGATGCCCCCGGCCTCCTGCCGCCCGCCATGGCGGAACGGAAGGGCGGCGACGCGTCCGCCCAGCGCCCGCACCGTTGACTGGTGCGCGATCGAGCCCAGGGTCAGGATGGCGCGCAGATTGGCAAAGCGTGCGATGGTCGGCTTGAGAAAGGTGCGGCAGGTGGCGATCTCGGCGCCGACCGGTTTGTTCTCCGGCGGCACGCAGCGCACCGCATTGGTGATCGCGGTGCCGACAAGTTCCAAACCGTCGTCCGGCCGCGCCTTGAATTCCCCCCGCGCCAAGCCTTGCCCGATCAGCGTGCCGTAGAGCAGGTCGCCGGCGTAGTCGCCGGTAAAGGGACGCCCCGTCCGGTTGGCGCCGCGCAGGCCGGGCGCCAGCCCGACGATGAGAAGCTTGACCGAAACCTCGCCCTCGGGCGGCAGGAAGGTCGGCACCGGCGCGTTGAACCAGCCCGGCTCGCGCTCACGCCAGGCGGCGATGAAGTCGTGCAGCCGCGGGCAGAGCGGGCAGTCGCGATCGGGTTCGGGAGAGGACGCGGCGCTCAAGGCCGCCGCCCTCAATAGTCGTCCTCGTCGACTTCAGCCGGTTCCGGCCGGCGGACCGGCCGCTCCGACGGATCGCGGCCGACTTCATTCTTCAGCGTCATGAGATCGATGAAGTGGTCGGCCTGGCGCCGCAGGTCGTCGGAGATCATCGGTGGCTGCGAGGCCATGGTCGAGATGATCGACACCTTGCGGCCGCGCCGCTGCAGCGCTTCGACCAGCGTGCGGAAATCGCCGTCGCCGGAGAAGATCACATAGTGGTCGACGACGTCGGCGAGCTCCAGCGCATCGACGGTGAGCTCGATGTCCATGTTGCCCTTGATCTTGCGCCGGCCGGTCGAGTCGGTGAACTCCTTGGCCGGCTTCGTCACCACCTTGAAGCCGTTGTAGTCCAGCCAGTCGATCAGCGGCCGGATCGAGGAATATTCCTGATCCTCGACCAGCGCGGTGTAGTAATAGGCCCGCAGCAGATAGCCGCGCTTCTGGAAGCTCGACAGAAGCTTGCGGTAGTCTATGTCGAAACCCAGCGCCCGCGAGGTGGCGTAGAGATTGGCGCCGTCGATGAAAAGAGCGATCTTTTCACGGGGATCGAACATTGAAAAACATCCCTTTTCGAAAATTGCTGTCGTCTAAATCGCGCGACGGGCAGGCCCGATAATGGTCCCTCTTTGCCGTCCCATTCGAGATAACGCCAGATTTGTGGATATCCAAGGGCGCGGACGCGCATTGCAAGCAATTGTGATCGGCATTACCTGAATGGCAGATAACATCCGGTTATTGAGCCGGGCAAAGGCGTACGCTTCGGCCGCTGCCGCCATAAAGCTTGTATTTAGGCGGCGTCCGGGTTATGGAGCCCACCAGTTTTCCATCAAATCCACGCATGAAAGGGGCAATCCATGGCCCGCGTAACCGTTGAAGATTGCATCGACAAGGTCGACAACCGTTTCGAGCTCGTGCTGCTTGCCGGCCACCGTGCCCGCCAGATCAGCCAGGGCGCGCAGATCACAGTTCCTCGCGACAATGACAAGAACCCGGTCATTGCGCTGCGCGAGATCGCCGAGGAGACGCTGTCGCCCGACGACCTCAAGGAAGACCTGATCCATTCGCTGCAGAAGCATGTCGAGGTCGACGAACCGGAGGCCGATGGTGAGGCGATTGCCGACCAGACCGGCGCCGCCACCGCCGCTGCCGACACTGACGACGCCGAAGAAAACATCGCCTTCGACCGGATGAGCGAGGAAGACCTGCTCGCCGGCATCGAGGGTCTGGTACCGCCGGAAAAGAGCGACGACTACTAAGAGCTTTGATAATTCCGCTCAGCCGATAGTTGAGCGGATTCTGAAAAGCTCCAGAGGTTGCCTGGATCAAGCATCCGGCACTTCCGTCTCGTCAGTTTCGTGGCTATCTATGGGATGCGTCGCACGCCAGTGCGGCGCATCAATCATTTCAGCACCGCGAGATTCCGCCCATGATGCGTCAGTATGAGCTTGTCGAGCGCGTGCAGCGCTACAAGCCTGACGTCAACGAGGCGCTGCTCAACAAGGCCTATGTCTACGCCATGCAGAAGCATGGCCATCAGAAGCGCGCCTCGGGCGATCCCTATTTCTCGCATCCGCTGGAAGTCGCCGCCATCCTCACCGAAATGCATATGGACGAGGCGACGATCGCCGTCGCCCTGCTGCACGATACGATCGAGGACACGACTGCGACCCGGGCCGAGATCGACGAGCTGTTCGGTCCTGAAATGGGCAAGCTGGTCGAGGGCCTGACCAAGCTGAAGAAGCTCGATCTGGTCTCCAAGAAGGCCGAGCAAGCCGAGAACCTGCGTAAGTTGCTGCTGGCGATCTCCGAGGACATTCGCGTTCTTTTGGTCAAGCTCGCCGACCGCCTGCACAACATGCGCACGCTCGACCATATGCCGGAATCCAAGCGCCTGCGCATCGCCGAGGAGACGATGGACATCTATGCGCCGCTCGCCGGGCGCATGGGCATGCAAGGCATGCGCGAGGAGCTGGAAGAGATCGCCTTCCGCTACATCAATCCGGAAGCCTATCGCGCGGTCACCGCGCGGCTGTCCGAGATTTTCGAGCGCAACAAGGGCGTGCTGGACGAGATCGAGAAGGCGCTGTCGGGCCTGTTCGAAAAGCATGCCATCAAAGCCAGCGTCAAAAGCCGGCAGAAGAAGCCGTGGTCGGTGTTCCGCAAGATGGAGGCCAAGGCGCTTTCCTTCGAGCAGCTTTCCGACATCTTCGGTTTCCGCGTCGTCGTCGATACGGTCGAGGATTGCTATCGCGCGCTCGGCGCCATCCACACCACCTGGTCGATGGTGCCCGGCCGCTTCAAGGATTACATCTCGACGCCGAAGCAGAACGACTACCGCTCGATCCACACCACCATTGTCGGTCCATCGCGCCAGCGCGTCGAATTGCAGATCCGCACCCGCGAGATGAACAAGATCGCCGAATACGGCGTCGCCGCGCATTCGATCTACAAGGACACCGGCGGCAAGGCGAATGGCGCCGCGCACGCGATCTCCAAGGAGACCAACGCCTACGCCTGGCTGCGCCGCACCATCGAGCAGCTGGCCGAAGGCGATAACCCAGAGGATTTCCTCGAAAACACCAAGCTGGAACTGTTCCAGGACCAGGTGTTCTGCTTCACGCCCAAGGGCATGCTGATCGCCCTGCCGCGTGGCGCCACCCCCATCGACTTCGCCTATGCCGTCCACACCGATGTCGGCGACACCTGCGTCGGCGCCAAGGTCAACGGCCGCATCATGCCGCTGATGACGGAGTTGAAGAACGGCGACGAGGTCGAGATCATCCGCTCCAAGGCGCAGGTGCCGCCCGCCGCCTGGGAATCGGTCGTCGTCACCGGCAAGGCGCGCGCAGCCATTCGCCGCGCCACCAAGAACGCCATCCGCAAGCAATATTCTGGGCTCGGCGCCCGCATCCTCGAACGTGCCTTCGAGCGCGCCGGCAAGAGCTTCGCCAAGGAGAATCTGAAGCCGGTGCTGCACCGCCTGGCGCGCAAGGACATCGAGGATGTGCTGGCCTCCGTTGGGCGCGGCGAGCTTGCGTCCACCGACGTCATGAAAGCGGTCTTCCCCGACTATAAGGACGAGCGCGTCACCGTCGTGGCACCCAAGCAACGCGAGGAGGGCTGGTCGAAGATACGCAATGCCGCCGGCATGCTGTTCCAGATGCCGGGCCGCGCCGCGCGCAAGGACAAGGACCAACAGCGCGATGGCGCTGTGCCGATCCGAGGCGTGCGCGGCGACCTGCCGGTGCGCTTCGCGCCGGAAGGAGCGGTGCCCGGCGACCGCATCGTCGGCATCATCCAGCCGGGAACCGGCATCACCATCTATCCGATCCAGTCTCCGGCCCTGCAGGCCTTCGACGACCAGCCGGAGCGCTGGATGACGTGCGCTGGGACATCGACGAGCGCACCAAGGAGCGCTTCCCCGCGCGCATTTCGGTCACCGCCATCAATGCGCCGGGATCGCTTGCCGACATCGCGCAGGTCGTCGCGTCCAACGACGCCAACATCCACACGCTGTCGATGGTGCGCACCGCGCCCGATTTCACCGAGATGCTGATCGACCTCGAAGTCTGGGACCTGAAGCATCTCAACCGGCTGCTGTCGCAGCTGAAGGACAATTCGAGCGTCAGCGATGCGCGGCGCGTGAACGGTTGACCATGATCCCGCAAAGTGGGAACCGGTTTGTGGACAAGATCATGATCGAAGGAACGACCGGGGGAAGGCTAAGATGAATACCGACGAAGTGCTGGGCATATTCCGCGAGGCCGGCGCGGTTCTCGAAGGCCATTTCATTCTGACCTCTGGCCTGCGCAGCCCGATCTTCCTGCAGAAGGCGCGCGCTTCATGCATGCCGACAAGACCGAGCGCCTGTGCAAGGCGCTGGCCGAGAAGATCCGAAAAGGTGTGCCAGGCACGATCGACTACGTCGTCGGCCCGGCGATCGGCGGCCTGATCCCGGCCTATGAAACCTCGCGCCATCTCGGCGTCCCGGCGATCTGGGTCGAGCGGGAAGGGGGCGAGTTCAGGCTCCGCCGCTTCGAGATCGCCAAAGGATCACGCGTCGTCATCGTCGAGGACATCGTCACAACAGGTCTGTCGATCCGCGAGACCATCGAGTGCCTGCGCGAGCTTGGCGCCGAAGTGGTCGCCGCCGCCTGCATTATCGACCGCTCGGCTGGCAAGACCGATGTCGGCGTGCCGCTGATCGCGCTCGCCGAATATGAGGTGCCGGCCTATCCGCCCGACCGCCTGCCGCCGGAACTTGCCGCCATACCGGCCGTCAAGCCCGGCAGCCGGAATATCTGAGGGTTCGAAAGACATGATCGCCGGCATCGATCATTTTGTGCTGACGGTCCGCTCGGTCGAGGCGACCTGCGATTTTTACAAGCGCGTCCTGGGCTTGCGTCGGCTGGACGAGCCCAACAGGCCAACCGCGCTTCTGTTCGGGTCGCAGAAAATCAATCTGCACGAGGTCGGCCGCACCTTCGAGCCCAAGGCCAAGACGCCGACGCCGGGCTCTGGCGATTTCTGCCTCGTTTCGGCGGTGCCTCTTGCCGATATCCGCGCCAGCCTCGTGGCCAACGGCGTGACGATCGAAGTCGGTCCTGTCGAGCGCACCGGCGCGCGCGGCAGGATGATGTCGGTCTATTTCCGCGATCCCGACGACAATCTGGTCGAGGTCAGCGAGTATCCGGCATGACAGTCGCGACTATCTGAAGTCCAGTCGCATGGCACATCGCTGCTCGGGCGGCATGCCGTGTTCGGCCTCCCCGCTGAGCAGGCTTGCCAGCCGCTCGTCGATCTCGGCGCCCTCCAGGATGCGAAATCCGAACTTGCGGTAGAAGGGCGCATTCCAGACGACGTCTCGAAACGTGGTCAGCGTCACCGCGGCGAGACCTCGCCGCCTGGCGTCCCCGATCGCCTGGTCAAGCAAGGCGCGGCCGATGCCTGAGCCTTGCCGGTCGAGACGTACGTCGAGCTCCCAGATGTGCAGCGCATCGCCTTCGATCCCTGCGCTCAGGAAGCCGACCGGCCGGTCCAGGTCGTCGGCGGCAACCCAGCATGCGCCTTCGGCGATAAGCGCGCGATGGCGGCCCACGCTCACATTGTCTCCGTCGGCGAGCCACGCGAGGTCCGGGATGGTGCGAAACGCCAGCCCGGCGGATTGCTCGATGTCCGGCAATGCCTCGGCGTCGTCGATCCGCGCCGGTCGAATGGTGATCATCGGCTTTGCACCGGGTTCTTTTCCTCAGTTTCGCCGGAATGCTGCTCTTGTTACACCTGCGGCAGACCATCGCGGCGACGTTTCGTTGTTCCGTGGCCTGGCAGTCGCTATATCAAAGTTTTGTTGCCTTCCTGCGCCCTCGAAGCGCAAGATATGTCGGCGCGACCCGGGTGGCAGGGGAGCGTGTGTTGGACCAGGAACTGAAACAGAGTGCTTTTTCGACGCCGAGAGCCTGATGGCCTCCTGGAGCGGGTGCGTACTTACCTCTGGCCGCGCCGCTCGTTCTCGCGCTCTGTGCAGTATTTCTCCAAGCGCATCCTTCGGCTGAAGGCCACTCCCCATTCCGTCGCCGCGGGTGTCGCGGCGGGCGTTTTCGCCTCCTTCTTCCCGCTCGGGTTCCACTTCATCATCGCCGCCGTGCTCTGCTGGGTGATCGCCGGAAATCTGGTAGCGGCGGCTCTCGGCGCGGTGTTCTTCGGCAATCCGCTCACCTTCCCGCTGCTGTGGGGCGCGTCCTGGGAAACCGGCAAGCTCATCCTGCATGAACACCTGCCCAAGCATGGGCCGCCCGAGCATATGGGCGAAATGATGCACACACTTTCCTTCGCCAAGCTTTGGCACCCGATCCTGGAGCCGATGTTGATCGGTGCAGTGCCGCTCGGACTGGTCTTTGGGCTTGTGTTCTATGGTGTCACCCGCTGGGGCATGACCGTTTTCCGCGAGCAGCGGCAGCGGCGCATGGCCGAGCGGGCCAAAAAAGCCAGGCAAGGCGGACGGGAAGTGCCCGCGGAATGATCATCGGCATCGGCAGCGACCTGATCGACATCAGACGTATCGAGAAGTCGCTGGAGCGGCACGGCCGGCGCTTCATCCAGCGCATCTACACCGAGGTCGAGCAGGCAAAATCGGAAAAGCGCGCGGCCCGTGCCGCCTCCTACGCCAAGCGCTTCGCCGCCAAGGAGGCCTGCGCCAAGGCGTTGGGCACCGGCATGGCCGAGGGCGTGTTCTGGCGCGACATGGGCGTGGTCAACCTGCCCAGTGGCGCGCCGACCATGGCGCTGACCGGCGGTGCCGCCGCCAGGCTGGAGAAAATCCTGCCCAAGGGCCACCGTGCGCTGATCCACCTCACCATCACCGACGATTTTCCGCTTGCTCAAGCCTTTGTGATCATCGAGGCAGTGCCCGCCGAACAAGCGCCACATTGATTCCATCTGACCACGGGCGGCATGACGTTGCCCAGCGCGCGCCGAGACTCTATACCAACCAACGCACAATCGAGGACGACATGAGCGTGGCTGAAAAATCGCAGAAGAAATCCGGCGGGCTTGGTGAAACCTTCTCCGTCATCATCCAGGCTCTGCTGCTCGCGCTCGTGATCCGCACGCTGCTGTTCCAACCCTTCTCCATTCCGTCCGGCTCGATGCGGCCGACGCTGCTCGAGGGCGACTATCTCTTCGTCACCAAATGGGCCTACGGCTATTCGCGCTACTCGCTGCCCTTCGGCCCCAACATTTTCTCCGGCCGCATCTGGGGCTCGGAGCCCAAGCGCGGTGACGTGGTGGTGTTCAAGTTCCCGCCGGATCCGTCCGTCGACTACATCAAGCGCGTCGTCGGCCTGCCCGGCGACAAGATTCAGGTCAAGGACGGACAGCTCTTCATCAACGGCGCCGCCGTGCCGCGTGAAAAGGTCGGCCAGATCGACAATCCCGATATCACCGAGGTCGACCGTCCCGTCGACGTCTATCGCGAGACGCTGCCCAATGGCGTCACCTATGACACGCTCGACCTGACGCCCAATTCGATCGGCGACAACACCCGGGAGTTCGACGTGCCGCCCGACCACTATTTCATGATGGGCGACAACCGCGACAATTCCTCCGACAGCCGCTTCACCGTCGGTTTCGTGCCGGCCGAGAACCTTGTCGGCCGTGCCAACGTCATCTTCTTCTCGATCGCCGATGGCGCCAGCCCGTTGGAAGTCTGGAAGTGGCCGTCGCTGATGCGCGTCGGACGCCTGTTCCATTTCGTCCATTAAAGCGATGGCGGCCACCAAGCGTTTGACCGCCGATGCCCTTGCCGAAGCGCTTGTCGAGCGCACCGGCCACGCCTTCGCCGACCGCCAGCGTCTGCAGCGCGCGCTGACCCATGCCAGCGCGCGCTCGACCCATGCGGGCGTCGACTACGAACGCTTCGAATTCCTGGGCGACCGCGTTCTCGGCCTTGTCGTGGCCGACATGCTGCTCGCCGCCTTTCCCGATGCCGCCGAGGGCGAGCTTTCGCTGCGCCTCAATGCGCTGGTCAATGCCGAGGCGCTATCCGAGATCGCCGAGGAGATCGGCCTGCCGGAGCTGGTCCGCGCCGGCTCCGACGTGCGCAACCTCGAGGGCCGCAAGCGCACCAATCTGCGCGCCGACGCGCTGGAATCGCTGATTGCCGTGCTCTACCTGGATGGTGGCCTTGAGACTGCCCGCGCGTTCATCCACCGCTACTGGCAGCCGCGCTCGCAGGCGATAGGGGCTGCCCGTCGCGACGCCAAGACCGAATTGCAGGAATGGGCGCATCAGGCGGCGGCCGGCGCGGTTCCCGCCTATCGGGTGGATGGCCGCGAAGGGCCTGACCACGACCCGCTGTTCACCGTCAGCGTCAAGGTCGGCCCTTTCGCGCCGGCCATCGGCAGCGGCCGTTCCAAGCGCGAGGCCGAACAGGCCGCTGCCGCGGCCCTTTTGCTGCGCGAAGGCGTCTGGAGCGCTGCATGACGGAAGTTGAAACCCCTGAGGCCGCTGCGACCCGCTCCGGCTTCGTCGCGCTCATCGGCGCGCCCAATGCCGGCAAGTCGACGCTGGTCAACCAGTTGGTCGGCGCCAAGGTCTCGATCGTCACCCACAAGGTGCAGACGACGCGCGCGATCGTGCGCGGCATCGCCACGCATGACAACGCCCAGATCGTCTTCGTCGACACGCCCGGCATCTTCAAGCCGAAGCGGCGGCTGGATACGGCGATGGTCACCACCGCCTGGGGCGGCGCCAAGGACGCCGATGTCGTGGTGCTTTTGATCGATGCCGAGCGCGGCATCAGGGGCGATGCCGACGCCATTCTCGACCGGCTGAAGGACGTCCGGCAGCCGATGCTGCTCGTTCTCAACAAGGTCGACCGCGTCAAGCCGGAGACGCTTCTTGCTCTGGCCGCGGCAGCGAACGAAAGAGTGCCGTTCAAGCGCACCTTCATGGTCTCGGCGCTCACCGGCTCCGGCTGCAAGGATTTGCTCGACTATCTCGCTGAAACGCTTCCCGTTGGGCCCTGGTACTATCCGGAAGACCAGATCTCCGACCTGCCGATGCGCCAGCTCGCGGCCGAGATCACTCGGGAAAAACTCTATCTGAGACTCCATCAGGAGCTTCCCTATTCCTCGCATATCGAGACCGAGAAATGGGAGGAGAAGAAGGACGGCTCGGTGCGCATCGAGCAGGTCATCTATGTCGAGCGCGACAGCCAGAAGAAGATCGTGCTTGGCCACAAGGGCGAGACGATCCGCGCCATCGGCCAGGCTGCGCGCACCGAGATCGCAGAGATACTCGAGCAGAAGGTGCACCTCTTCCTGTTCGTGAAGGTGCGCGAGAATTGGGGCGACGACCCCGAGCGCTACCGCGAGATGGGACTGGAGTTTCCCCAGTAGGGATGGACGACCAGATCGCGCCAGAAGCGCTCTCGGCACTCTGAACGCGAATGTCGCGATCCAACCCCATGCGGTCGCCTGGGTCCACCATCGCTATGGCGCAAGTTGACCCTGAGGCGGCCTTTGTCGACCCTACGCTTGGCGCCCCTCGAGGCTGACGTCATCTGCCCGAGGGTGCCCAGTGGAATGGAAGCATGCCGATACGGCGTGCGTTGACCGATCACGGTTTACGTTGAGTCCTCTTCCCGATGGTTGTCGGCGGTTTAGGATGGCCCACCTGGGTCTCGCCGGATGGCTGGCACGAAGAGGTACTTCACGACGCGTTCCTTCATCAGCAAGAGGGCCTTCGTCGCGTCCATATCGGGGGTCGCGGCCGGTCGGGTGCAGAGATAGAAATCGTCGTTCGAGGTCAGAAGAATCCGGGGGTCGCCCGTGCTGACTTGCTCCCTGAGACTGGCGACATAGTAGCCGTCGGGGTTGGGACGCACGTCGTCCGTTGAGGCGGCCTCGTTGACATGATTGGGGCCGCAGAGTTTGACGATGCGGGAATCCGCGCTTGCCGCCGGTTGCGCTGTCGAAAAAAGAGCGAGCGCGACGATTAACACTGTCCGTTTCATATCATCCTCCTTCCCATCCGGTGCTGTTAGGATCGCTTGGAAGGGACGGCCGAATGGGCTAGGCTAAGAAGAGTGCCGGGAGGGGTGAAATGTCCCGAAAGGCTCCTGAAATTGACCTGAAACCTGCTGAAATGATCACCTTCGGCGGGTTTGTCTTCCTGACGAAAAACAGAGAACTTCGCACGGTTGAAGGCAAAGCGGTCGGCCTTCGCAGCCAGTCCGCTGAAGTGTTCTCCGTGCTCGCGGCGCGACCGGGCGAGATCGTATCCAAGGACGCGCTGATGCAGGCGGTCTGGCCCGATACCTTCGTGACCGAGGACAGCCTTACACAATGCATTGCCGATATTCGCCGCGCCTTTGGCGACGACGCGCATGCGATCGTGGAAACCTTGCCCAAGCGAGGCTACCGGCTGAACGCCGATCTATTGGATGTGGCTGACCCAAACCCCGCCGCCGGCACGGGGGCCGGGTCACGATTCCCGCAAGCGCGTTTCATCCTTGCTGCAATCCTTCTCGTCGCGGCAGCGATCGGCGCCTACTACGGCGCCGGAATTTGGCGAGCCGCTCCGGTTCGTTCGAGCGACATGCCGAGGATTGCGGTTCTTCCGTTCGATGACCTCAGTACAGGTGCGGACAAGGGATACCTCAGCGACGCCGTCGCCGAGGGGATCATCACCGACCTGGCGCGGAGCAAGACCTATGCCGTCATCGCCCGGAATTCGAGCTTCAGGTACCGTGATAAGCCCACCGACGCCAGGCAGATTGGCGATGAACTCGGCGTCGACTACCTGCTCGAAGGCAGCCAGCAGAAGATCGCAGACCGACTCGAAGTGACCGTGCAATTGGTGAATGCGCATGACGGATCGGATGTCTGGGCCAACACCTACAACCGGGAGATCGGCGACCTCTTCGTCGTCCAGGAGGAGATCATCCGCACGCTTGCGGATCGGGTCGGGCATAGGATCGAACGCCCCCTGCCAACGAGCGACGCCGCGCAGGTCAGCGCGCTCCGCTATTACCTGATGGGTGAGGACGCGCTCCGCAAGGATTTTTCTGCCGCGGGGATCGAATTGATGCGGCAGCTGAGCCTCAAGGCGATCGCGGCGGATCCGAACTCCCAGTTCGGCTATATCGGGCTGGCCTGGTCCTATCGCAATGACGCGGTATTCGGCTGGCACGCGCAGGAACACAACCGGGACGAGGCGTTGAAACTCGCAGCCGAATACGCTGACAAGGCAATCCTGCTCGCTCCTGATGACGCTTTAGCGCATGGTTACCGCGCCAGCATTCACACCGAAGCCGGAGAGGTCGAGCAGGCCCTTGCCCAGTACGATCAGGCGATCGCCCTGAATCCTAGCGACTCGGATGTCCTGGTCCACAGTACGGATCAGCTGCTGATGATTGGCCGCACCGACGAAGCGATCGGTCGGATCAAGCGAGCTATGGGCATCGATCCTTTCCACCCAGACTATTTCCACTGGGGGATGAGCTGGGCGCTCTGGGAAAAGAACGATTGCCCAGCGGCGCTGGCGTCGCTGCGGAAAATGTCGAGAATTCCGAACCCCGCATACCGAATGCTTGCGGGGATCTACGCTTGTTTGGGAAACCAGCGGGAGGCAAAGGAAGCGCTTGCGGTTTTCCTCAAGGACTCGCCCGACGAATCCATCAGTAAAGAACGCAAGCATTGGGAGAAGATTTGGACCGCGCCCGGAAGCCTCGACCGCTGGATCAAAGACATGCGTTTCGCGGGCTTGCCGGAGGAGTGACGGCTGACCGTACGCGGCCTGGCCGGGCGGCCGAGCAATGACCTGGAAGGCTCGGATTGCGACCTTCCTCGCGCCACGGCAAATGTCAGGAGTTGGCGCTCAGCGGGCACTTCGATGGGCCGTCACGGCGCGCCGTTTAATTGGCCACAATGTCAGCATGGGGCGCCTACCGGATTTTGATCGACCAAAGCGGCAGGAGCCTATGATGCGCGGGTGCATGGATTGGAGTAACGGTAAATTGGAATGCAGAGGTTGAGTACGGACTGGGGTCGCGCACAGAGCGACCGTTTCTGATCACAGGCGCGATCCCTTTAGGCAGGGCCACTCAGCATGCACGGCCTTGAAGAATGGCGAGATGCACTCGGGCTCTTATCCGTTGCGATAGCCATCGTCGCGGCGTTTATCTACGTGTTTCAAACGTTCAGCGGCAAGGTCAGGCCGCACCCTTTGTCCTGGTTCCTGTTCGGCATGCTGTCGGCAACCGGCTATTGGGTGCAGCGCGACGAAGGCGCGCGCCAGGGCAGTTGGACGCTGCTTGCGATGACCGTAATCTGCTTCATTTTTGTCGCCGCAAGCCTGATCCGGGGCGAACGGCGATTTTCTCTCGCGGAGTGGGCTTTCGCTGCCGCTGGCGGCGCCGTATTTGTCTGCTATTTCTTCACCAAGGAGCCCAATCTTGCGGCGGCGCTTACGACGCTCATTGACGCGCTTGGCTATGGACCAACTTTCGTTCGAGGCTGGTCGCAACCACGCAAGGACAGCATTGCCAGCTTTGCGCTCAACGGAGCCAAGTTCGTTCCCTCGCTGATGGCAATGGACCCTCTAACCTTCGCAACTTCCTCTTACCCACTCGCACTCCTCATCTTAAACGCCGCCGTCGCTGTTATGCTGCTAGTGCGTCGCGCGCCGATAGGACTGCCGTCGAGCGCCAGGCGTGAAC
The DNA here is from genome assembly GCF_001510895.1 of Mesorhizobium loti. Taxonomy (GTDB): domain Bacteria; phylum Pseudomonadota; class Alphaproteobacteria; order Rhizobiales; family Rhizobiaceae; genus Mesorhizobium; species Mesorhizobium loti_A. Next base: position 164,605 of record NZ_LPWA01000142.1, read on the forward strand.
GCGCCATCTCCGGCCGGATACTGGCGCGCCGTTCAATTAGCCACACCATCAAAAGACTAAACTAATCGGGCGCATCGTGCCCTTCATCGGGCGGACCGTCCTGGGTGACTCCGGTCTGGCGCCGGCGTTTGGGCGACTTGGCCAACGCAGCTTTTGTCGCCGCGCCGCGCTTGGGTTTTTCCGTCGTCAGCTTTAGCCCGGGATACTGCCGCTTGCTGCGCGGTGGCGGTGACTTGCCCGCCTTGTCTTCGCCGCCCATGTAGAACGTGACATGAGGGAAAGGTATCTCGATGCCGCGCTCCTCGAAGACCTCCTTGATGATCTCGTTGTAGGCGCGACCCAGGGCAAAGTGCTTTCCGGGCTTGGTCTTGATGCGAGCCCGAACCAGAATGGCGGAGTCGGCGAACTCGGTCACGCCATGCATTTCGAGGTCGCCGATGATGTCGCCCGCGAAGCCGGCTTCCTTCAGTTTGTCGAAGGCAGCGTGCATCGCCTGCTTCACCTCGGGTATGCTCGCCCCGTAGTCCACGCCGATCGATGCGACGTGATAGCTGAAGTTCTTCATGAAGTTCGTCACGGCATCGACGGAAGAGAACGGAATGAGGTGATAGGCGCCGTCGAGAGTGCGCAGCGACACGGAACGAATTGTCAGTCGCTCGACGGTGCCGGTGACCCCTCCCGCGGTTACCACATCGCCTTCATTCATTGCGTTCTCGAACTGTATGAAGGCGCCGGTGATGATGTCCTGTACGAGCTTTTGCGCTCCGAAGCCGACAGCAAGGCCGACAACGCCGGCGCCGGCGAGCAGTGGGCCGATATTTACGCCAAATTCGGACAGGACCAGCATGACAATGAGGACGCCCAGCGCGACCACAAAGGCGTTGCGGAACAGGGAGAGAAGCGTCCGTTCGCGCGGGGACGGGACATGGCCGTAATTCGGATTGAGGCGATATTCCACCCACGACTGGACGGCGAGATAGATCAGGCCGCCGACCAGCAGTATCAGGATCGCGGAAACGATTGAAACGGCGAAGCGCTGGCCGACTTCGCTCGACAGCCACCCGACAATGTCTGCCGCCCGCCAGAATTGGGCGATGACCAGCAACACAACCGCGGCGACCAGGATGCGAACCGCCCTGAGCACGTTGGGAACAAAGGCATTGAGGCGCCGCTCGAGCAACGGAAGCCGCCCGCTGACTTCGGCGGGCAAGTTTATTCCCGCTCCGGCGACCCGCGCGATGACGCCGGTCAGCAGCACGCCTATGGCCACAGCGACGATCGATTGGACGGTGGCCGCGAGGACGAACGGCAGCGCCATCGCGGGAGCCGCGAGCCACAGAACAAAGACAAGGATCAGGTATCCGATCGCCACGACGTGCCAAAGCCCGGCGAGACCGGCCAGGAACCTGCCCAGAATGTCGGTTCGGCGGGTCTCGCTGCGGCGCAGCAGCCATCGCCGCACCTGATCGCGATTCTGCAGGATGACAATCAGGGCGAGCACGAGCGCGGCAAACATCACCACCACGCGGACCACTTGCGCGGCGTCTTCCGAAACGTTGATCGCAACGATCGGCGCGAGGAAGAACATCGTGTAGCCGACCACGCTGACGAAGCGGCTCAGCCAGAAATACCAGTATGCTGCCGTTGTATCGCCCAATGTCCAGATCCGCAGCGCCGGCCATCTTGGGGCAAGCAGTGTACGCGCAAGGACCTTGATGAACTCGATGACCAGGAAGGCGTTCAGGAACAGCGCACGGTTCATCTCCGCCTGGCCCGCCTGGTCGATAACGAATGCAGAGAGCGAAGACACCGAACCGATTGCCCAGGCCGCGAGCACGGTGAGCGCGTCGGCCAGCGCGGACAACCCGATGAAGCCGAACCGCTCGAACCTGCCGCCACGTGTCGCTGCATTGGCGAATGTGCGCTGGAACCGTCCAAAGGCGAAGCGCAACGCAAGGTAGACGGCGAAGGTGAGGACCACGACAAGGGCGCTGTTGCGCACAGCGTTCCAAAGGCTCTGCACATCGATCGAGACGCCCCCTGAAAAGACGCCTGCAATTCTCTCGACGAGAGCGGCGATCGTCTTGATCAGGCCGGAAGCGCTCTCCGCCGCGTCCCTCGTATACGCGGCGACCTCCTGTGCAATCGTCGTTTCAGGCGCCGCCGCGGTGATCGGCTGCTTGCCTTCCGCGGCCGCGGCGCGCAGCTTGTCGATCAGGCGGTGCCGCGCCTGGTCATTCTCCAGGATGGTGATGAGCGCTTCGACATCGGCGCTCGGCTCGCCGGGCTTGGGACCCCCTTGTTGTGCGGCCGGTTGGGCGAAGCTCGGTGCCCCGGAGAGCAGCAGAAACAATAACAGAGAAATCAGAGTTCGCATTGCTGGCCCAGGCGGAAAACTATCGATCGGGGCGCGCGCTGTTGGCGCCGGCTCGGACATTTTTGCAAAACCGCGGGCAGCCGCGTCTTCGCATTGGTGCAGTTCATCTAGGGCGAACCTCCTGAGGTGGAAGTTGGTACCTTCGTCGAGTGCGGCGGTTTTCGTCCCTCCTTGGCGACGCGCTCAGGTGCCATAACGAACTTTGCCGCCGATCGTTGCCAAGTTGGCCAAAAGACAACGGCCACCGTTCTGGTTTCCTCACGGGCCGAGCACGAGACGTCTTACGTCGAAGCGCCCGGTTTGTTCGCCGGTTGGTTTAAGCGCGGCTCCTTCCACTGTGTCAGGTAGGACGTACGCAAATCTTGATTTCGCCGTCCAACAGGTGAAAAGCTCGGCCATGGAATGGCGCGACGAGGGAATTATTCTCGGCACTCGAAAGCATGGCGAAACCAGCGCCATCCTCGAGGTGATGACGCGCGCCCATGGCCGGCATCTGGGCCTGGTGCGCGGCGGCCGTTCGCGCAAGCAGCAGCCGGTGCTGCAGCCCGGCAACCGCGTCGATCTTCTGTGGCGGGCGCGGCTCGACGAGCATCTCGGCACCTTTCAGGCCGAGGCGATCGAGATGAACGCCGCGCGGCTGATGGACAGCGCGGTCGCCGTCTACGGTCTGCAGACAATGGCCGCGCATCTCAGGCTTCTGCCCGAGCGCGACGCCCACGGTGGGCTCTACGAGGCGCTGGCGGTGATGATCTCCCATCTCGACGATGCCGATGCCGCGGGCGAGTTGGTGGCGCGCTTCGAACTGCTCATTCTGGACGAGCTCGGCTTCGGCCTCGACCTCAGCCAATGCGCGGCGACCGGCACGCGGCAGGATCTTGCTTATGTCTCGCCTAAGTCGGGGCGCGCCGTCTCGCGCGAGGCTGGAGCGCCGTGGCACGACAAGATGCTGGCGCTGCCTGCCTTCCTGCAGCGCGGCTCCGGCATGCGCGCCGATGCGGCAGCGCTCGAGGATGCCTTCCGGCTGACCGGCTTCTTCTTCACTCGCCATGTCTACGAGCCGCGCGGCCTGGAGCCGCCCGACGCCCGCGCCGGCTTCCTCGCCGCGCTGCGCCGGCATCAGGTGGCGATGAAGGCGATCGCGGCGAATAGAGCCTAGTCGGCTCCCCGCCGTTGCAGAAAATCATCGAGGATGGGACGCTGGCCTTTCAGGATCTTGATCCCGGCCTCGGGAAGTGAAAACCAGCCGGCTTTGTCTACCTCGGGAAATTCTTTCATGGCACCCGACCTTGGCGGCCATTCCATGGTGAACATGTTGCTGCTGACGGCATCCGCATCGATGTCCGCTTCGACGCTCCAGGCGACCACGATCTTGCCGCCCGGCTGCTTGTAGCTGCCGACAGGCTGGAAGTCGCCGTCGATGGCGACGCCGAGTTCTTCTTCGGCCTCGCGCCGGGCAGCTTGGAGTTCATCCTCGTTGTCGTCGATGAGCCCCTTCGGGATAGACCATGCCGCTTCATCCTTCCTTGCCCAGAACGGTCCGCCGGGGTGGACGAGCAGGAATTCGAACACACCGGCGGTTCGCCTGTAGATCAACAGGCCAGCGCTTCGTTGCGGCATAGGATTATCCTCGATTCCCGCGAGCATCCGACAATAGCATGGGTATTTTGCGGCTGCCGGCAGACAATCTCCCAATTTCGGCTGGATCGGTACCGGATAAAGCCTGCAAGTTGCTGGCAATCGGCGCCGAAACATGCTCGATCTTGTGAAGCCGGCAAGGCGTTGATTTCAATAGCCGTCTCATAGCCGCATTTGTCGGCCACGACTGGTCCGGTTTTGAGGGGAACCGCCATGTTTGAAAGCCTGATCGGTCTCGTCGCCATCATCGCTTTGTTCGTCATCGTTTCTCGCCAGCAAAGCCGCATAGGCCTGATCGAGCGCGAACTCGGCGCGCTGCGCAACCTGGTGCTTTCGGGTATCCCGCAGCCCGCGCCCAAGACGGGCGAGGCAACCGAAGGCGCGCCGGACGAAGCTTCCGCCGCGGCGGCCGTGACTACCGCGCGACCGGCAAGTGAAGCCGCCCCGGCTGAAACCGCTGCCGCGACACCCGACGCTGCCAAAGCCGCCGCGCCAGCCCAAGCGGGTGAGGGGACTTCCGTCGAACCCACGGAGCCCGAAGCGGCTCAACCTGCCGAGCCGGCCGAGTCTGTGGCGCCTGCGGCGGTGGCGGCCCGCCAGACCGATGTCGAGACGGCGCTCGGCACACGCTGGGCGGTCTGGGTCGGTGGCATCGCGCTGGCGCTGGGTGGCCTTTTCCTGATCCGCTACACGATCGAGGCCGGCATTTTCGGTCCGGGCGTGCGCCTCACCACGGCCGGCATTCTCGGCCTGGCGCTAATCGCCGGCGCCGAGTTCATCCGCCGCACCGGCTTCAGGGTGCCGGTGCAGGGCGCGGCCGGCGCCTATATCCCGTCGATCCTGACGGCGGCCGGCGCCTTCATCCTGTTCGGCACCGTCTATGCCGCGCATGGCATCTATGCCTTCATCGGTCCGGCGCTGGCCTTCACGCTTCTCGGCGCGATCGGCGTCGCCACCATCGCCGTCTCGCTGGTCCACGGCCTGGCGTTGGCCGGCATCGGCCTCGTCGGCGCCATGGTCACGCCGGCACTCGTTGCCTCGCAGGCGCCCAACCCCTGGGCACTGTTCGTCTATCTGGCGATCGTGCTTGCGGCCACGGCGGCAATCGCCCGCATCCGCGACTGGAAGGCGCTGGTCGCCGCGGCCTTCGCCGGCTGCGGCATCTGGACCATCCTCTATATGACGGATGCCCCGGAGGTGAACCTTGCCGCGGTGATGTTCATCAGCCTGGCCACGCTCGCCGTGCTCGCCTTCGTCTGGCTCGTCCAACGCGACGACGCCGAATCCGGCTTCGACTGGCCGTCGATCGCGCCAGGCTTCTTCGTCGCGCTGACGGCGCTCGGGTTGTCGGTCGATCCGGTCTTCACCAAGGCCGGTTATGCCTTGCATGGCGCGGTGCTGCTCGCGGCGCTTGTGGCGGTGGCGCTCTACCGGCCGCGCGCTCTGCCGCTGGTCTTCGCCGCCGGCCTGGCGACGGTGCTGATCTATCTCGGCATCATCCCGCCCGCCACGATCGGCGCCGAGGCGCTGGATGTCGGCCTGGGCGCCGAGCCGTTGGCGACATCCGACACGCTGACCTTCCGCCTCGGCATCGTACTTGCCCTGATTTTCATTGCCGCCGGCTTTTGGGCCGCGCGCCGCTTTGAGGCAACCGCGCGGGTCCGTGCCGCGTCCTGGGCGGCATGGGGCGTCATCGCACCGCTGGTCGTGCTGATCGCGCTCTGGCTCACCTTCGGCGACATCGACCGCGACCTTGGCTACGCGCTGCCGGCGCTGCTTCTGGTGCTGGCCGTTGCCGCCGGCGGCGAGTGGATCGCGCGCGGCGAAGAACCGCCGCTCGGCGGCGGCCCGGCCGTCTCCTTCGCGCTCGCCGGTGCCGGTGTCGCCGGGCTGCTGATGCTGCACATGCCTTCGGCTCCGGCTGGACCACTGTGCTGCTTGGCGCCGCAGCAATCCTTCCGGCGCTGGCGACGCGCTGGCGCTCCTATCCGGTGCTGGGCTGGATCGCGGTCGGCGCGGCGGTCGCCGTGCTCGGTCGGGTCGCCTTCGACCCGACCATCGTCGGCGCGGCGGCACTGTCGAGAACGCCGGTCTTCAACTGGCTGCTGCCCGGCTATGGCGTGCCGGCACTCGCCTTCGGCTTCGCCGCCTGGCAGCTGGCGCGCACCACCAATGGCCGGCCGCGCCTTGCCATGGAGGCGGCCTCGGCCCTGTTCGCGCTGCTTGCCGTTGCGATGCTGGTGCGCCATGCCATGCATGGCGGCATCATCGACACCGGCCCCGTCACGCTCGGCGAACAGGCGATATACACGCTGATCGCGCTCGGCGCCGGCGCCATACTGGTCGCCATCGACCTGCGCTCGCCGAGCTCGGTGCTGCGCTACGGCTCGATGGCCGCCGGCGTGGTCTCCGCGGGCTTGATCGTCATCCAGCATTTCGTGGTGCTGAACCCGCTGGTGACGGACGAATCGACCGGCACCATTCCGTTCTTCAACCTGTTGTTCCTCGCCTATCTGCTGCCGGCGATCGCGGCGGGAGCATTGGCGCTCTACGTCCGCGACAAGCGTCCGAGATGGTATGCGGCGATGCTGGCGCTGGTCGCCGCGCTGCTTGCCTTCGCCTATGCCACGCTTTCGGTCCGGCGCCTGTTCAAGGGCGAGTTCATCGGCCTGTGGAGCGGGCTTGGCCAGCTCGAGACCTACACCTATTCGGCGCTCTGGCTGGTCATCGGCGTCGCGTTGCTCGCCGCCGGCGTGTGGCTGAGGTCGCAGGTGCTGCGCATAGCCTCGGCGGTGCTGATCGCGGTTGCGGTGCTCAAAGTCTTCCTCTTCGACATGTCGGAGCTGGAAGGCGTGCTGCGCGCGCTCTCCTTCATCGGCCTCGGTGCCGTGCTGATCGGCATCGGGCTGTTCTACCAGCGGCTTTTGACGCGAGCGGCGAGAGAAGGGTGAAGCTAATTCCTTGTTTGAATATTCAAAATGGAATATTTGGATATTCAATAGGAGATATTCAGATGCCGCTCTACATTCGCGACGATGAGGTCGATGCGCTGGCGACAAAATTGCAGCGCGAGACCAATGCGTCGAGCAAAACGGAAGCCGTGCGGACCGCGCTTTTGCATGAGTTGGAGCGCAATCGCGCTCGAAAGCCGCTGCGTGAAAGGATCGCCGTCCTTCAGACGCACGCGGCTGCTGCATTAGGGCCTTTCGATCCTGATTTCGACATGAAAGCGTTCATGGACGAGATGTGGGAGGATTGATGTTCGTCGACGCGTCGGTGATCGTTGCGATACTTGCCAAGGAGCCAGGCTGGGAAGAGTCGCTGAAACGGATTCTCGATACCGCGGGTCCGCTTTATATTTCAGCCTTGGTCAGGGTTGAGGCGACATTTGCATTTGGGCGACTGAGCGCCGGCACCAAAAGAAAGCCGAGTCCCGAAATGCTGTCGGCAGCACGCGATCTGGTGGACACTTTCATCGCTGAAATTGATGCGCGCAACGTGTCTGTCGATGAAGACATCGGCACACGCGCCATCGATGCCAGCATTCGCTATGGCAAGGCGGTCGGTCATCCTGCCGATCTTAATTTTGGAGATTGTTTCGCCTATGCCTGCGCCAAAGCGCTTGACGTTCCGCTGCTCTACAAGGGTGGCGATTTTCTTCAGACAGATCTGGCGTAAATCGTAGCTTCCATGATCGGATAGCCGGGAATAAACCCGCATCCGCCGGCGTTTATCAGGTGCTTGGGTACCGGAGCGGGTGGTCCGCTTCGCGCTGGCTGCTTGCGCCGCGCCGGAAAGGCGCGTTCAATCGGATGGAAAACGACCTCGAAACAAGCGGTCATGGACGACAAGAAGGCAGCGATCCTGAGCGAAATACCGCGCTTGCGCCGCTACGCGCGCTCGCTGCTGCGCGACCGCGATTCCGCCGACGATCTCGTCCAGGACTGCCTGGAGCGCGCGCTTGTGCGCCTCGACAACTGGCAGACTGGAGAAAGCCCCAGGAGGTGGCTGTTTACGATCATGCATCATTTGTTCATCGACCAGATGCGCAAGGTTAACCGGCGTGGCGAGGCGGCGATGCTGCCGCTCGAAGCCGGCGAAGCCCAGGCTGCGCCCGCCGATCAGGTCGAAAGCATCGCCTCGCGCGAAATCATGGATGCCCTGCAGGCGATCAGCGCCGATCGCCGCGCCGCGCTGGTCATGGTCGCCATCGAAGGCTTTTCCTACGCCGAGGCCGCCAACATCCTTGGCGTGCCGGCCGGCACGCTGATGTCGCGCATCGCGCGCGGCCGCGAGGAACTGCGCGGCCTGCTCGACGATTCCTCGCGCCGCCGCTCGATAAGGATTGTCGAGCGATGACCCGCCGCGATTTCTCCGAACGCGATATCCACATGGCCCTCGATGGCGAGCTGCCGGGCGAGGAGCGCATGGCCTATGACGCCTGGCTCGAGGCCAATCCCGAGATGCGGGCAAAGAGCGCCCGCTACATCGCCGACCGCGCTGCGCTCCGCGCCGCCTTGGCCGGCGTGATGGACGAGCCGGTGCCGGCAAGGCTGAGGCAGGCGGTGCTTGGCGAAGCGCCGACGCGGGCGCCTGCCTGGCGCTCGCGCTGGTGGCTTTCGGCCGCGGCCGCCGCCGTGCTGATGGTCGGCGGCTTCGGTGGTTACATGGCCGGTATCGGCGGCATCGGGCGGGAGGACGGAGCGGACGACCAGCTCGCCGAGCAGGCGATCGCCGCCCACGTCATCTACGCCGCGGAGAAGCGTCATGCGGTCGAGGTGCCGGCAAGCGACAAGGACCATCTGCAGACCTGGCTGTCCAACCGGGTAGGGCTGAAGCTGGTGGCGCCCGATCTCGCGGCCGAAGGCTTCGAGCTTGTCGGCGGCCGCCTGCTGCCGGTGGGCGAGCGGGGCAAGGCCGCGATGCTGCTTTACGAGGACGCCAAGGGCGAGCGTATCTCGCTCTTCGTCACCGCCGAATCGGCCGCCACCGCCAAGGGCACTTATGCGGCGGAGGCCGACGGACCCGAGGCGGTCTATTGGCTCGACAAGGGCTATGGCTGCGCCGTTGTCGGCTCGCTGCCGCGAGAGCGCCTATCGGAGGTCGCCAAGAGCGCTTATGGCCAGCTTCTCGCCGGTATTTCGAGCTGAAACCGGATGCGTTTTCCGCAGCCGGCAGCCCTTCCAAACAGCGATCTTGTTCAAACACTTCGCGCTTCCTTGCTGCCGCCGAAAGTGTCACAATTCAGCCCAAATCAAGGAGCGATAGCGGCTTGACGAATACCGGCGCTTCGGCTGGTGTCGCCTTTTTGACCCGGGCCTTTTCCGCAAACCCAATCGAGGTTCTTCCAAGCCCGCATGCCTGCCGAGATTCGCAAGGCCCGCGCGTCAGACGTCGATGACCTCGCCGCCATCGAGAAGGCTGTCTTCTCGGGCGACCGGCTTTCCCGCCGCTCCTTCCGTCAGTTCATCGAGCGTGAGACCGCCGAGATGCTGGTGGCCGAGAATGACAGCCATGTCGCCGGCTACGCGGTGGTGCTGTTCCGCAAGGGCAGTGGCGTGGCCCGGCTCTATTCCATCGCCGTCGGTCCCTTCTTCGGCAGCCTCGGCATCGGCCGCCAACTGCTGGCCGCGGCCGAGGAGGCGGCGTATGAGCATGACCGCATGATGCTGCGGCTCGAGGTGCGTGAGGACAATCAGCGCGCCATCCGCATCTACGAGCAGGCGGGCTATCGAAAAATAGGCCGCGAGCCTGACTATTACGAGGACGGCGCCACCGCGCTGCGTTACGAAAAGACGCTGCGCGGCGATGTCCCGACCGCTACCCGGGTGCCGTTCTACCAGCAGACCTGCGAATTCACCTGCGGCCCCTGCTGCCTGATGATGGCGATGGCCAATTTCGACCGCGGCTTCGTGCCCGACCCGGTGATGGAGATTCGCCTGTGGCGCGAGGCGACCACGGTGTTCATGATGTCGGGGCCGGGCGGCTGCGAACCTTTCGGTCTGGCGGTTGCCGGCTATGAAAGCGGGCTTGCCGCCGAGATATTCGTGTCCTTCCACGGCGCCCTGTTCCTGCAGTCGGTGCGCAGCGCGGACAAGCGCCGGGTGATGGAGCTCGCCCAGGTCGACTTCCGCCATCGCGCGGAACTTTACGGCATCCCGGTGAATTACCGTCCGTTCGGCATCGACGACATCCGTTCGGCCCTTGCCGGGGGCAAGCTGGTGCTGGTGCTGATCAGCGGCTTCCTGATGTTCGGCAAGAAGGTGCCGCATTGGGTGCTCGCCATCGGCGACGACGGCGACCATATCCTGATCCACGATCCCTGGGTCGAGGACGAAAGGCAGGAAACGATCCTCGACGCCGCCAACATCCCCGTGCCCTACGGCATCTTCATGAACATGGCGCAGTTCGGCCGCGACGGGTTGCGCGCCGCCATCACTCTGGGAAAACGCTAAAAACAATGACCTGGGTCATCCTCACAGGCAGGCAGAACGACCTCGATCAGGTGGCGACGCCGCACAAGATCATCACCAACCGCGACTATCTCGCGCATCCGGCGCTGTTCCGCGGCCAGCGGCCGAAGGTGATCAACCTGTCCAACAATTACGGCTACCAGAGCCGCGGCTATTATGCCTCGCTGCTCGCTGGCTCGCGCGGCCACAAGGTGATCCCGACGGTGGAGACCATGATCGACCTGTCGGAGCGCAAGCTCTATGAGCACGCGCTGCCGGAGCTCGAACTCGCGCTCAACAAATGCCGCAAGGATCTCGGCGGCACCTTCCCGTCGAAGGTCGCCGTCTTCTTCGGCATCGGGCCGTCGAAAGTGTGGGACCGCTTCACCAAGCTCTTGTTCGACTGGTTCCGCGCGCCGGCGCTGGAGGTCCACATCAAGGACAGCGCCGAATGGGCCTCGATCCGCAAGATCGGCTTCCTGCCGCTCGCCCGCATGACCGACGAGGAAGAAGCCTCCTTCCTGCAGTGCCTGGAGACTTACACCAACCGCGAGTGGCGCGACACCAAGGGCCGCACGCCGGCGCGCTATACTTTCGCGACGCTGGTCGATCCGCATGAGGAACTGCCGCCCTCGGAGATTTCGTCGCTGCGCTATTGGGCAAGGATTGCCGAGAAGATGGGCGTCGAGGTCGAGCCGATCACCAGGAAGGACCTGGCCAAGCTCGCCAACTACGACGCGCTGTTCATCCGCGAGACGACGTCGATCTCCAACCACACCTACCGTTTCGCCCGCCGCGCCCAGCAGGAAGGCATGCCGGTGATCGACGATCCGCTGTCGATGATCCGCTGCACCAACAAGGTCTATCTCAACGAGCTGATGACCTATAACAAGGTGCCCGTGCCGCCGACGGTGATGATCGCGGGCACCTCTGATTTCGAGCTTGCCGCGCAGACGCTGGGCTTCCCGCTGGTGCTGAAGATCCCGGATTCGTCTTTCTCGCGCGGCGTCAAGAAATGCGAGAATTTGGCCGAGCTCACCAAGCTGGCGACAGAGTGGCTGGAGGATTCCGACCTCCTCATCGCGCAGAAATTCATCCCGACCGAATATGACTGGCGCGTCGGCGTGCTCGGTGGCCAGCCGCTGTTTGCCGTCCACTACCTGATGGCGAAGAAGCACTGGCAGATCGTCAACCACAAGGCCAATGGCAAGCCCGACCAGGGCGGCATCAAGACCTTCACGCTGAAGGCGACGCCGCCGCATGTCGTCGAAACCGCGGTCAAGGCGGCAAGCTGCATCGGCGATGGGCTCTATGGCGTCGACCTCAAGGAGACCAAGGACGGCGTCTTCGTCATCGAGGTCAACGACAACCCCAATCTCGACCATGGCTGGGAAGATTCCGGCGAGAAGGACGAGCTCTGGGTGCGGCTGACGCAATGGTTCCTGGAGCGTCTGGAGCGGCCGGGCCGATAATCATTCGCATTGGGGGGACAAAGATGCTGTTTTTCGTGATCGAGGATTTTAGCGGTTGCGACCGCAAGGAGATTTACCGGCGCTTCCGCGATAAGGGCCGGCTGAAGCCCGACGAACTTGTCGTGCACCACAGCTGGATCGCCGGAGATATGAGCCGCTGCTTCCTGCTGGTGGAGGCCGATGACGTCACGCTGCTGCAGCGCTGGGTCATCGAATGGGCGGATCTGGTGGAGTTCGACATCGTTCCCGTTGCCACCAGCAAGGACATGGTTGCGGCGTTGGCCGGGCACCTCTGAACCAGCGACGCGACCTCTACTTGATCTGGAATCCGTGAGCCAGGGGATCTCGGTCGTCCACGAATATGGTGTTGTGGCCGATGATGCGCGCCCAGCCGCCGACGCTCGGGCGAATGCCCTTGAAGGGGCCAACCTTGACCTCCGCCTCGACACGGCCCTCGAAAACGGTGCCGATCAAACTATCCTGGCGGAAGCTGGCGCCAACTTTCAGCCGGCCCTTGCCATGCAGTTGCGCCATGCGAGCGAGGTTCCCGTGCCGCCCGGCGAGCGGTCGATCGCCTTGTCGCCATAAAACACCGCGCCGCGGCCATCGGCATCGCCGCCCGAGGGTTTGTCGCACCAGATGGCGTGATGCACGCCGCTTATTCTGTCGTCCTCGGGATGGATCGGATTGCAGACAGGCTCCAGCGCATCGCGAAGACTGCGGCTGAGGTCGACAATGTCGCTTGCCGACATGCCGTCCAACCCCCGCCAATTCTCCTGCGGCTCGACGACCGCATAGAAGTTACCGCCATAGGCGATGTCGACGGCGAGCCGGCCGAGACCGGGAACATCGACGCTAACATCCGCGGCATGCAGGTAGCTCGCGACATTGAACATCCGCACGCTTTCGACAAACTCGCCGGGCTTGTTATACTGGATATCGACCTTTCCCGCCGGAGTCTCAATCGAGAGCCTGCCTGGAATCCGCGGAGTAACGAGTCCTTCTTCCAGCGCCGCCGTCACAAGGCCGATCGTGCCGGCGCCGCACATCGGCAAGCAGCCGCTGACCTCGATGAAGATGACGGCAAAATCGCAATCCTCGCGGTACGCCGGGTAGATGAGGGCGCCCGACATGATGTCGTGGCCGCGCGGTTCGAACATCAGGCCCGTCGTATCCAGTCATGATCGCGCACGAACAGCTCGCGCCGCTCGGCGATCGGGAGATGGGGCAGCAGAGGGCCGCCACCTGCAACGAGCCGGACCGGATTCCCGCATGTGTGGGAATCGATGCAGAAGAAACTGCGACGCACTGTATTTCCCTTCTAAGGTCTCAGGCGGCTTTCGGCCGGCCAGGCGTCCGGCGGCGCTGCAGCGCGCCCCTGGTCAGCCTGTCGAGGAAGATGGCGATGGCGACGATCGACAGCCCTGCGCGGAGGCCGAGGCCCATCTCCATGCGTGTCAGTCCCCGCGTCACCTCGGCGCCGAGGCCTCCCGCTCCGACAAGGCCCGCCAGCACGACCATTGCCAGCGAGAGCAGGATGCACTGGTTGAGGCCGACCAGCAGCGTCGGAGTGGCCGAAGGGATCTCGATCTTGAACAGGATCGAGCGCGGCGAAGCCCCCGTGGCATGGCCGAGTTCCAGAAGGTCCTTCGGCACCTGGCTGAAGGCCAGCGTCGTCAGGCGCAGCATAGGCGGGATACCGTAGACGATCGTCGCGATGATCGCCGGCACCCGGCCGAGGCTGAAGATCATGACGGCCGGGATGAGATAGACCCAAGGCGGCACGGTCTGCATGATGTCCAGTACCGGTCGGATCGCCGCCTCGAACCTGCTGTAACGTGATGCCAGGATGCCGAGCGGGAACGCGATCGACACCGAGATGATCACCGCCACCGTCACCAGCGCCAGCGTCTGCATCGAGGCGGCCCAGAAACCGCCGAGCAGGCAGAATGCGAGCGCGATCGCCGTCACGATGGCGACCCGCACGCTGATGAAGAAGCCGGCGAGAAGCACGGCCACGACGATGGTCGCGTAGGCGGGTGGATAGAGCAGGGCAGCTTCGATGCCGCTCAAGACCGCTTCGATCAGTTTGGCGACCGCGTCGAAGAACGGATGAAAATTCGTGTTCAACCAATCCACCACAGGAGCGAGATAGGCACCCGGCGAAAACCTGAGCTGGTCGAGATTCATCTTGCGCCTCCCTTGGCGCGGCGGGCCGCGCTCTGCGTGAGCCTGTCAAGCACCATGGTCAGGATGACGATCGCGATCGCGGCGTTGATCGACGTGGCGATGTCGAGCGTGCGCACGGCCGAGTAGATCGTCTCACCGAGACCGCCCGAACCGACGATGCCCGCGATGACCACCATGCCGAAGGCCATCATCAGGCTCTGGTTGATACCCGCCATCACGCTCGGAATGGCGAAGGGCAGCCTGATCTTGGTGAACATCTGCCAGGGTGTCAGACCGCTTGCCTGGCCGAGCTCGATGAATTCGTGCGGCGTCATGCGGATGCCGAGCGAGGTCAGCCGGATCGCGGGCGGCATGGCGACGATGAAAGTGGCGATGAGCGCCGTCGCAGGCCCATAGCCGAGCAGCGCGATTGCCGGCAGAAGATAGATGTAAGGCGGCAGGGTCTGGATCAGGTCGAGCACCGGCTCGAGAAGCCGGTCGAACGACCTGACGAAGCCCGCCAGGATCCCGACGGGAATGCCGACCACCAGCGCCTGCAGCGTGGCGGTGATCACCAGGGCGAGCGTGCTCATGGTTTCGGCCCAGAGCCCCATGAAAGCACAGAAGAGCAAGGCAAACCCGGCCAGCACACCGGCCAGGGCGTTGATCAATCGCCATCCGAGCAGCGCGCCGATGAGCGCGATCACATAGAACGGCGCGAGCTGCAGCGTCCAAAGGACGCCGTCATAGGTCCCTTCAAGCACGGCCCTGACGGAATCGAACAGCCAGTCGCCATTGTCGCTGATCCAGCCGAGCGCGTCGTCGGTCCACTCGTCAAACGTATCCGCAATAACCGAGATGTCCATTTGCTCCTCCCGAGCTATGCCGCCGCGAGCTCTCCCGCGGGCTTGCCGGCGACGCCGCGCAGCAGGCCGCGGATGGTGACGACGCCGACGACGGCCCCATTCTCGACGACCGCGACCGCGTCGCGATCGGACTGCATGGTGAGGTCGATGAGCTCGCCGATGTCGGCCTCCGGCGAGGTGCGAGGCAGCGCGCTGACGTCGAATTGCGGCTGCGAGCTCTTGAGCTCGGCGACGGGCCGCATCACCGAGTGCGCCTTGACCAGGTGGATCCTGGAAATGCCGGCCACGAAATCGGCGACGTAGTCGTCGGCGGGTCTGGTCACGATTTCCTCCGCCGTTCCGACCTGGACGATGATGCCGTCCTTCATGATGGCGATGCGGTCGCCGATGCGGATCGCCTCCTCGAGATCGTGGGTGATGAAGATGGCGGACTTGCCGAGTGACTTCGTCAGCTGCCGGAATTCGTCTTGAAGCTGGCGCCGGATCAGCGGGTCGAGCGCGCTGAACGGCTCGTCCATCAGGATGATTTCAGGGTCGGCGGCCAGCGCCCTGGCGAGGCCGACGCGCTGCTGCATGCCGCCGGACAGCTGGGCGGGATATTTCGAGGTCCAGTCGGCAAGGCCGACCTTTTCCAGCGCCGCGCGGGCGGTCTTGTTGCGCGCTTCCTTTGGAACGCCCCGCACCTCGAGACCGAAGGCGGCGTTCTCTAGAACCGTGCGGTTGGGAAGGAGCGCCACGCTCTGAAACACCATACCGATGTTTCGTGCCCGCATGTCGCGAAGCTCGGCCGCATTCAGCTTGGCGATCTCCTTGCCTTTGACGGTGATCTTGCCGAGGCTCGGTTCGATCAGGCGGTTAAGCAGCCGGATCAGGGTCGATTTTCCACTGCCTGAGAGCCCCATGACGCAGAAGATTTCGCCGCGGCGGACTTGCAGGCTGGCGTCGGAGACGCCGACCACGCAGTCGAATTCCTGCAGCACCTCTCTCTTGGACAAACCACGTTCGGAGATAGCCTTGACGGCGGCCGGAGCACGGGCTCCGAAGATCTTCCACACGGACTGGCAATCGACCAACACTTCGTTGGAATCATTCATCGCGGTGATCATCTGGTTCCCCTATTTGGGCAGCTTCACGCGGCCGTTCATGCCTTCGAAAGGCGATGCGGGCCGCCGAGGCGACGGCCCGCTGTCGACGATTATTCCGACTTGATGTTCTCCCAGCGCTTCAGGAGGTCTGCGTGGGCGTCGGTCCAGTCCTTGACGGCTTCATCCATCTTTTTGCCGTCGCTTACCGCGCCGTTGATCGCGGTGATGTCGGCCAGAGGTACATAGACGGAGGCGATGACCTCGCGCGCATGCGGATAGTCGGCCGAGAAGCCCTTCTTGCCGATCCAGTAGTAGCTCTGCGGCGGCGGGAAGATGCCCTTGGGGTCCTTGAGGAACTTCACCGGATACTTCTGCATCATCCAGGACGGCTCCCAGATGGTGACGGCGATCCATTCCTTGCGGTCGACGGCCGACTTCAGCGCGGCGGTCATCGCGGCGGTGCTGCCTTCGACGAGCTGGAGCTTGAGGCCGTATTCCTTGACCGCATTGGCCGCGTCGCGCATCAGGCCGGAACCCGGTTCGATACCGACGATCTTGCCGCCGAACTTGTCGGCGTTGTCGTTGAGCTGATCCGTCGAATCGATTGTCACGTAATTCGGCACGGCGATCGCCTGGTAGAGGCCGTGCGAAACCGGGGAGATCTTCTCGAGACGCTTCTTGTTCTTGTTCCAATAGTCCTGGGCAACATAGTCGGTCTGCGAGGCAAGGATCTGAATGTCACCCTTGCTTAGCGCGGCATAGGCGATGCCCCATTCGGAAAAATCCACCACCTTGACGGTGTAGCCGGCGTCTTCCAGCACCTTCTTGGTGATGCCGGTGATGGGGGTGAGATCCTCCCACGACATCGTGCCAACGGTGATTGTTTTCTCTTCCGCCTGAGCGGACAGCATGGTCATCCCGACCATCGCGGCGGCGCAGAGCGCTTTCCACAACGTCTTCATGTTCCTCACTCCTGTTTTTTCGCTTCTATTCCCCTGAAGACATCGGCGGTCGCCTAGGCCTTCACATTGCGCGGCGAGGGCTCATCCCTCGCGGCCAGCACGCAATTCCTGCAGCCGGATCACGGCGTTCACGCCCAGCCACGCAAACGGCTCGGGAGGAAGCCTTGCGGGTTGTGGCTGATCCGAAAAATCATCGAGCATCTGGGAGCGGGTACCGGTCGCCAGATCGGCGGCCATGCGCCCGCGAGCGTGCTTTTGACGGTCCCGAGACCATTCTCGCAGCACGCCGAAAAGAGGCCGTCCTCGATCTCGCCGAGGCGGCACGTGGTTGCGGCTGAGGCAGAGCCGTCCCGCCCAGACATATTCGAACGGCACGTCCGCGAGGTCCGGAAACCGGGCGTCGAGCGAAGCCCGCTGCTCGGCGGCGATGCCGGCCAACCGCTTTTCGCTGACCCCGACAGTCCGGTCGTAGGTAAACCGAGTACGGATGACGATGCGCGAGGCCCCATCGGCGGAGAACTTCCTGACCGTCGCGCCCATGGGGTCGGCTGGCAGCAACGCCCACCTGTCCTTGCCCGTCGACCTCGCGGCGAAGGCGGCGGTCATCGCTGCATAGGTGAAGATATGCATCAGGCGGCCGCGGAAATGGCCGAAGTCCTCGATGTGGCCGTTGACGCCGAGGATGACCTTCGGAGCTGTAACGCTTCCGCCGCGTGACAGCGCCTTCCAGGTTCCCCCGGTGTGCTCCAGCTTCAGGACCGGGGAATGCTCGAATATGTCGACCTTCGAAGCCAGTCCGGCCGCGAGCCCGCGGATATAGTCGGCGGGCTGGATCATCACCGCGCCGGGCGTGAAGATACCTCCCAGGTAGTAGGACGATCCGGTGAGTTGCCGCATCGCGGCGGCATCGAGGAATTGGTGTTCTTCGCCAATGCTCTCCAATGATCGGCCATAATTCGCATTGAGCTCGAGTCCGCGCTCGGTGGCAGCGGCGTTGATCTTTCCCGATGGATCGAACGTGTCCGCAGACATGCCGTATTCCGCCGCCGCATCGGCGGCAAAGGCGATCGCGAAGCGGTTCTGCGCGATTTCCGCTCGCGTTGCGGCTTCGCCGGCGACGGAATATTCGCCCGACGACAGGTTATGCGGGGTGTCGATCATGTAGCCGGAATTCCGGCCCGCGGGGCCTTTGGCGATCTCGCCCGCTTCCAGCAGCACGACCTTGTCGCCCGGCCGCAGGTGAGCGAGCCGCCGTGCGGCGGAGAGGCCTGCAAAGCCGGCGCCGACGATCAGCCAGTCGGCCGTGACGTCGCCGTCGAGCGTCCGGACGGGGGAGCTGCGTCTGCTGATCGCCTCCCAGCCCGAGATTCCGGATTCCGCCGGAAGACGCTTGACGACGATGTCGCTCACCGGACGGTCTCGTCGACCGAACGATCGGAGACGTCGATCCAGACGGTCTTCAGCTCGCAGTAATTGTCATGCGCGAAGACCGACTTGTCGCGACCGCCGAAGCCGGATTCCTTGTAGCCGCCGAATGGTGTGGTCGCGTCGCCTTCGCCGAAGCAGTTGACGGTGACGACGCCGGCGCGGATTTCACGCGAAAGCTTGATCGCCTTGCGCAGGCTTCCCGTGTAGACGGACGCGGTGAGCCCGTAATTCGTGTCGTTGGCGAGCGCGATCGCCTCGGCTAGCGAGTTGAACGTCGTGACGGAGAGGATCGGTCCGAAGATCTCTTCCTGGAAGAGGCGGCTCGCAGGCGTCACGCCGTCGACGACGGTTGGCTCGATATAGACGCCCTTGTGCGTCGCCCCGCCATGCGCGACAGAGAGCTTTTCGGTCTTCACGTCGCCGAGGAAGGACTTCACCTTCTCGAAATGGGTCTTGCTGACCAGCGCGCCGATGCGGTTTTCCGGATCGAGCGGGTCGCCGGTCCTCCATTCGCGCATATAGGCGCCGATCCGCTGCAGCAGCTCGTCCTTGATCTTGGCGTCAACGATGAGGCGCGACGTGGCCGAGCAGTTCTCGCCCATGTTCCAGAACGCGCCGTTGACCACCTGCTCGGCGACGAGGTCGAGGTCCTCGGCGTCGTCGAGAACCACCGCCGGGTTCTTGCCACCGCATTCCAGCACGACGCGCTTGAGGTTGGAGTCCGCCGCATAGCGCAGGAAGCGGCGACCGGTCGGCGTCGACCCGGTGAACGCCACCATGTCGACGTCCATATGCATGCCGATCGGCTCGCCGACATCCTTGCCGCCGCCGGGCACTACATTGAAGACGCCCGCCGGGATGCCGGCTTCGTGCGCGAGCTCCGCGACGCGAAGCGTGGTCAGCGTCGTCTCCTGGGCAGGCTTCACGATCACCGAACATCCGGCGGCCAGCGCCGGGCCGATCTTCCAGGCCAGCATCAGCAGCGGAAAATTCCACGGCAGGACGCAGCCGACGACGCCGACCGACTCGCGCACGACCATGGTCAGCGCCTTGGAGCCGACGGGCGCGGTGTTGTCGTAGAGCTTGTCGATCAGCTCGGCATGCCAGCGGATGGTGTGGATGGTGTCAGGCACGTCGACGGTCTGGCATTCGCGGATCGGCTTGCCGCTGTCGAGGCTCTCCATCACTGCGAGCTCGTGGCGGTTGCGTTCGAGAAGCTTCGCGAACTTCAGAAGCACGGCCTTGCGCTCGCCGGGCGCCAGGTGCTGCCAGCGGCCGTCGTCGAAAGCTTCCCTGGCCTTTGCGACGGCGAAATCGACGTCGCTCGCATCGCATGCGGCGATCTCGGCAAGAACCTCGCCCGTCGCCGGGTTGGTCGTCTTGAAGGTCTTGCCGGAATTCGCCGGGCGGAACGCCCCATCGATGAAGGCATTGGTCGGAAACTGGATTTCCGCGGCGAGGGCCTTGTATTCAGCGGCGGTCAAAGGGTTATGCATGGTTGGCTCCCGACGTGATCTGGGCGACCGTGCGCTTCAGCGTGGCGACGACAGTCTGCAGGGATCGCTTTTCTTCCGAATTGAGCGGGCGCAGCGGCGCGCGCACGCCGCCTGTCTTCAGGCCAGTCAGCTCGCATCCGTGCTTGATCGACTGGACGAACTTTCCGCATTCGAGGAAGTCCATCAGCGGCAGCATCGCGCTCATGATGGCCCGGCCCTTGTCGAAGTTCTTTTCGAGCACGCAAGCCTCGTAGAGCGCGACGTGCTCGCGCGGCAGGAAGTTCGAACCGGCGCAGACCCAGCTCCTGGCGCCCCAGGCGAAGAATTCCAGCGCCTGGTCGTCCCAGCCGCAGGAAAGCGAGATGTGCGGGAACTTGCGGGCCAGCCTGTGGAGGTTGCCCATGTCGCCCGAGCTTTCCTTGATGGCGACGACATTCCTCGACTTGCCGACGCGGGAGAAATACTCCTCGCCCATCATGACGCCCATGCGGGCCGGATAGTTGTAGAGCATGATCGGTAGGTTCGCCGCGCGGTCGACGGTCAGCGCATGAACCGCATTCTCGCGCTCTGTCGGCAGGGCATATGGCGGCGACGAGACGAGGATCGCGTCGGCGCCGATCTCTTTCGCAGCCTTCGCGTATTCGACCGAGTCTTCGGTCCTTGTGGCGCCCGTGCCGATGATCAAGGGGAGGCGGGTGCCGATCACCTGCTTGGCGTAAGCGCCGAGATCGAAGCGCTCCTGGGCGCTCTGGGCATAGTATTCGCCGGTCGACCCGCCAACGATGATGCCGTGCACCTTGGCTTCAATGAGTGACTCGAGAACGTCGGCGAAAGCGGCGTTATCGATATGCCCAGTCGGGTCGAGCGGGGTGACCGCCGGCGTGTAGATGCCCTCGAATTTCAAGACACTTCTCCGTCCCTGGAGTGGCCCGTTTTTCGGCCAGCTCGTCATCCGGCCAAAGGGGGATCCTCTGCGAACTCTCGTGCGAGAGCTCTCAGCAGCTGGAGCCGGTCGGTCAGATTTGATGGCGCGCAAAATCGCACACCGGCGAGCCGGAGTCAACAGATTGTATTATTTGCGTACACAAATTTTATAATCGGATAACACAACACCACCTTGAATGCCGTGAACCGCAACGCCGTCCGGCAGTGCAAATGCGACAGGCGCCCTGTCGCGGCGACGGCGCCCAGCGCGAACAGGGGGCGGGGTCGCTACCGAGTGGCAGCGGCGGATCTGATGTGAAAGCCGGACTTGCTTCAGGTCGCAGGTTGCTGGCGCTCAGCTTCGCGGGCGCCCTCCGCAAGCGAAGGCTTCCCACACCCAACAGGCCGGGGGATCAAGCTAAGGAGAAGCTGTCGGGTTGACTTGAACTTTCGGTGGCTCGTCAGGAGTCGCCCACCAGGGCGTCCGCTTTCATTCCCTGGGGCGCGATGAACATCTCCATGTTCTCGCGCGACAGTTCCCAGTGCTCGAATACGAGGTCGACAACGGCGTCTTCATCATGCGCGCCGATGGCCGAGATGAAGCCGTCATGGTGTTCGACCGCTATTTTGAGCCGAGTGCGCATGTCGTCATTGCGCGGGCGGAAGAAGGTGTGGCCGATACGGGCGTGGTCGATCAGCAGCCTGCCGAGACTTGGCTGAAGGTAGGCATTGGCGGACATCTCGCCGATGATCTCGTGGAAACGGTTGTTCTCGACCACCATGGCCAGCGCGTCGCCCGACTTGCTCGCGGCGCGGAAACGCTCCTGGGTGTCCTTCAGGTCCGACATCTGCGAGGGCTTGAAATTCTGCACCGCAAGCCGGCCGATGGCGGCGTAAACCATCGGGGCGACCAGAAAGAATTGCCTGAGCGTCGAATGGTTCATCGGCACGACCCTCGCTCCCCGGTTCGCGCGGATTTCGATATAGCCTTCGCCTTCCAACCGGCGGAAGATCTCCCTGACCGGAGTCCGCGACAGGCCGTAACGCTCGCTCAGCGCCACTTCATCCAAGTCCGCGTCTGGATCGAGCTCCATGGTCAAGATGCGACGCTTCAGATCGTCGTAGAGACTGCCCTTGCTTCCCTTCATCGCGCACCTTCGGAATCAGCTCTGCCGGTCGATCATAGTTGGCACTGCCGGGAGAGTCGCATGGGCTTGTAAGTGAGTCAATGGATTGTATTTTCTAGGTACACAATATAGGGCCGGGTCGAATGGGCAGATCTGGTGGAGTTGGGGATCGTTGCCGTCGCAGCCGACAAGAACATGGTTGCGCGCTAGCCAGCTATCTCTGACAGCCCGAGGAGGATTGCGGAAAACAGGGTCGTTTGGTGCAGTTGCTTCCGGAGCGGCCGGGGACCATAGAGCCATGGCCGCCCCGCGGCGTCATGCCGAGGCCACGACAAAACGGAAATCATTGACCAGCGCATAGGAGCCGTCGGGTTTCCGGTACGGCGCGATCGCTTCGGCGATCGAGGCGGCCGTTTTCTCCTCGCCGGAGTTGCGGGCCGCCCGCTCAGCAGGCCCGGCGGCCAGCAGGCCGCGTACGGCCGTCCTGTCGTCGGCGAACGGAAAAACCACGGCCACATTCCGCGAGCGGATGGCCCTCAGTCCGGCTTGCTCGATCAGCGCCTCGAGTGCGCCAGGTTCGGACAAGGCCCACGGACCCGGCGCGCCAGGCGGTGGCGGCGGCATCAACTTGCCGAGCGCTCCGATATAGGCGCCCATCTGGCATTTCTCCGGCGCGCCCCAGACTGCTGCGACAACCAGCCCGCCAGGCTTGGTGACCCGTTTGGCTTCGGCAAGACCGTGGACCCGATCCGCGGCGTACTGGAATGAGTTGAAGCCGGTGACGACATCGAAAATGCCATCGCCAAACGGCAGCTCCTCGATTTCGCCGACATCGATCCGCGCATCAGGGGTGCGCTCACGGGCGATTGCCACCAGGTTCTGCGCGGCGTCGATGCCGCTGGTTTCGGCGCCGCGATTGGTGGCGATCCTGAGCGCCAGCCCGGCGCCGCAGCCGGCGTCGAGAAGCTTCGTGCCTTTGCCCACTTCGGCGGCGTCGAAGGCCGCCTCGTAGAGCGGCCGGAAGGCGCCTTCCTGAAGATCGGCCCATTCGCGGGCGCGGGCGCTCCACAATTCACCCTGGACTTGAGCAGTTCCCATCTCGTGCCTCCTTCCTTGCCGAGGGGGCCGAAATTATGCCTGCCCTGACCGGTGGGATATGGCAGCCTGTCCGCCGTTCTTGACCGATCGTCCGGCCGTACGCTGCAAATCACCGGCTGTTCTGGTAGGATGGTGACAGGCATCCGCGGTTGTGGAGGCGGTCCCGATGGGGGTGGATGTTCTCTCCGATGTGCTGAAGGCGATCCGGCTGGCCGGCGCCATCTTCTTCGATGTCGATGCCTTTGCTCCTTGGGTGACCGAAGCGCCGCCTTCTCGGGTACTCGTGCCGCTGATCATGCCTGGCGTCGATCACATCATCGAATATCACGTGATCGCCGAGGGCTACTGCTTCGCGTCGATCGCCGGCGAAAAACCGATCCGGGTCGAGGCGGGAACGATCATCGTCTTTCCGCAGGGCCACGGCCACGTACTGTCCAATCCTGTCGGGCAGCGATCCGCCTTCGATCCGGAAGTCTTCATCCTCGCCCGCCAGGATACCGTGCAACTGCCGCTCAACGTCGTCGAGGAGGGAAGGGGCGACCATACCCATATCGTCTGCGGCTTTCTCGGTTGCGACACGCATCCGTTCAATCCGCTGCTGTCGGCGCTGCCGCCGATGATGATGATGCACGAGTCGATCGACACGCCGGATAGCCGTATCGGACAGTTCGTCCGGCTGGCCATGGGTGAGGCGAGAAACAAGCGGGCCGGCGGTGAGAACGTGCTGGCCAGGCTTTGCGAGCTGATGTTCGTCGAGGTGGTGCGGCGCCATCTCGACGGTCTTGCCGATGACCAGACCGGTTGGCTGGCCGGGCTGCGCGATCGCCATGTTGGCGACACGCTGGCGCTGATGCACTCCCGGCCCGCCCATGGCTGGACGCTCGAGGAACTGTCGCGGCGGATCGGCCTGTCGCGATCGGCGCTCACCGAGCGATTTACCCATTATGTCGGTATGCCGCCGATGCAGTATCTTGCCCTGTGGCGTATGCAGCTTGCCGCGCGATTTCTGTTCGACGACAGCGCGAACATCGCGACTGTGGCCGAGAAGGTGGGCTACGAGTCGGAAGCCTCGTTCAGCCGCGCGTTCAAGAAGCTGGTTGGCACGCCACCGGCTACATGGCGCAGGGCGCGCCGTGCCGAGCTGGCCGAGGCCTGAGAGGGCTGCCGCGACACTTATGCGGCGTCTGGGCCGAGCGCCGGCGATCTGACGGCGCGCCGGCATTCCTCGATCAGCCATTCGCGGAATGCCGCCACCACGTCGCGCCTTGCGCTGCGTTCGGGGATCGTCAGGCAATAGGGCTGGCGCAGTTCCAGAGCCCGGGCAACGGGCCGGAACAGCCGGCCGTCTTCCAGCGCCTGCGCACAGTAGATCCCTTGCGCCAGCGCCACGCCCAGCCCCGATATGGCAAGGTCGAGCGCTGCCCGCGACGAATTGGCGGAAAGGCCGCGCTGCGCCGCCCGGCCTGGCTCGATGCCCGCCGCCTCGAACCAGTTGCGCCAGGAAGGAAACGAGGCGCCGGTCGGTCCCCAGTCGGTGTGGATCAGCGGCAGGCCGGCGAGGTTTTCGGACTTGGTTGCGGCGAGACCCGGCGCGCAGACGGGATAGACGGCGTCCCGGACGATCTCCTCGGTCGGGTGCTCGCGATAATGCGGGCCGTAGGAGAGCCGGACGTCGATCAGTTCATGGTCGAACGGCACCGGATCGTCGTCGCCTCTCAGCGAAATATCCGCGGCGCCATGGCTTGCGACAAAGCCGGCGAGACGCTCCGAGAGCCAGCCCATCGCCATCGAAGGCGGCACCGAGATGACGAGTCTCGGCCGGAATGCATCGCCGCCGCGAGCGACGCTGCCGATTTCCTGGAAGGCCATGGTGAGCCTGGGCAGCATCTCGACGCCGGCCTCGGTGAGCACGACGCGCCGGTTGACGCGGTGGAAGAGCTTGCGGCCCAACTGCTCCTCGACGGTGCGGATGAGCTGGCTGACGGCTGCCGCCGAAACCGACAGCTCTTCCGCGGCCGCGGCGAAGCTGCCGGTGCGAGCCGCTGCCTCGAAAGCCTGAAGCCCGCGCAGGGAGGGAAGTGCGACCATGGCATTCAAATAGGTAAGTTCAGCTTATCTATTTTGCAGAAATCCTCGTTTTTCGAAAGGTTTCTTTCTGCGGTACGGTAGCTTTCATGAACGCCATCGACCGCAACAAATCCGTCGACCATCGCGATGTCATCGCCTCACTGACCAATGAGGAGCGCAGCCGGCTGACGGGCAAGTCGGACGAGCCGGGTCTCCTCCAGTTCGCCGTCCATGTCGGCGCGATCATTGTTCTCGGCGCGCTGATCGCGGCCAAGGTGCCGTTCTGGCCGCTGCTGATGCTGCCGCAGGGCATCCTGATCGTGTTCCTGTTCACGCTGTTGCACGAGACCGTGCACCGAACGGCGTTCGAGACTCAGTGGCTGAACGATGCCGTCGCGCGGCTCTGCAGCCTGGCGATCGCGCTGCCCGCCGACTGGTTCCGCTATTTTCACTTCGCCCATCACCGCTTCACGCAGGATCCGGAGAACGATCCGGAACTGGCCTTCCCGAAGCCGGAGACCTTGCGCCAATACATCGTCCACGTCTCCGGCCTGCCGGTGTGGTGGGGACATTTCAAGACGCTCTATACCAACGCCACCGGTCGTTGCCGGGACAGCTACGTGCCGCCAAAGGGCCTGCCGAAGGTGCAGGCCGAGGCGCGGGCGATGATCGCTTTCTATGTCATCGTGCTGGCGCTCGCTCTCTGGTTCAAGGCAACTGTGCTGCTCTACGTCTGGATTGTGCCGGCTCTGCTCGGGCAGCCGTTCCTCAGGCTCTATCTGCTGGCCGAGCATGGCCGCTGCCCCTTCGTCGCGAACATGCTGGAAAACACCAGGACGACGCTGACCAACTGGCTGGTGCGCAAGCTCGCCTGGAACATGCCTTACCATACCGAGCACCATGCCTATCCAGGCGTGCCGTTCCATCAACTTCCGGCGTTCCATCGGCTGATCGAGCGGCATCTCAAGGTGGTCGAGCCCGGCTATGTGAGCTTCCACGAGAAATACTTAAAGCATGTCTCCCGAAAGTGAGAACCGGTTTCGGGACAAAGACATGCGCGAAATCAAAAACCTGAAGCGCATGGAGCGAATCTGAAAGATCGCGACGCGCTTTAGAGACGCTGCGCTGACCGCCGGCAGAAACGTTCGGCGTCACCCGGATCGGCGCATCGATGCCTGCGAGCGCAGCAACCGGCTCATCTCGGAGGCCTTGGCCGGCACGCCGATCAGAAAACCTTGCGCCTCGCCGCAGCCGGCCTTGCGCAGCATGTCGAGCTGCGCTTCGGTCTCGACGCCTTCTGCGGTGACGGTGATGCCGAGCTCGGTCCCGAGCCCGATGACGGTGCGCACGATCGCCGCGGTATCGCGCCTGTCGAGGTCGCGGATGAAGGAGCGGTCGATCTTGATCTTGTCGACCGGGAAGCGCCGCAGATAGCCGAGCGAGGAATAGCCGGTGCCGAAATCGTCGAGCGCGATGCGCACGCCGAGCCCTCGCAACTGGCTGAGCGTCCTCAACACCGTATCGCTCTCGTCCATCATCACCGTTTCGGTGATTTCGAGTTCCAGCCGGCTGGCCGGCAGGCCGGAAAAGGCGAGCGCCGAAACCACGCTTCGGGCGAAGCCGCCGCTCTTGATCTGCGCCGCCGAGACATTGACTGCCATGCGCATGTCCTGCGGCCAGCCCGCCGCCACGCTGCAGGCCTTGCGCAGCGCCCAGTCGCCGAGCTGCACGATCAGCCCGGTCTCTTCGGCCGCGGAGATGAAGTCCTCCGGCGGCACCAGCCCGCGCGACGGCGAGCGCCAGCGCATCAGCGCCTCGGCGCCGACGATGTCGCCGGAGGCGATGTCGAGGATCGGCTGGAAATCCAGCTCGAATTCGCGCCTGGGCAGTGCCGCCTCGAGATCGGCTTCCAGCGCTCGGCGCTCCCGCACCATGGCGTCCATGCCGGGCTCGAAGAAGCGGTAGATATTGCGTCCTTCGCTCTTGCCCCGGTAAAGCGCCATGTCGGCGTTGGTCAAAAGCGTATCGGCGTCCTGGCCGTCGCCGGGGTAGAGCGCGATGCCGAGGCTCACCCCGACATGCATCTCGCGGCCCTTGTCGCGATAAGGCTTGCCGATGACCTCGATAATGCGCTTGGCAAGCTTTTCGGCATCGGCCGCGCCTCTGACGTTGGATTGGATGATGGCGAATTCGTCGCCACCAAAACGCGCCACCACGTCCTTCTCGCTGCGCAGGCAACGCTGCAGTCGTTCGGCGACGCATTTCAGCAGCCCGTCGCCTGCCGGGTGCCCGAACGTGTCGTTGACCGCCTTGAAGCGGTCGAGATCGAGCGAGAGGATCGCCAGCGGCGCGACTTTGGGCTCGCTCAGCGCCTGGTCGAGCCGCTCGCGGAACATCGAGCGGTTAGGCAGGTTGGTCAGCGTGTCGTGATGCGCAAGATGCGTCATGCGCTCTTCGGCGCGGCGTCGTTCGGTGACGTCGTCGAAGGTCACCACCCAGCCGCCGCCGCTCATCGGCTGGCGGACAACCAGAAACGTCCTGCCGTCGGATAGATAGCGGTAAGTTGACTGCATCTTCCCCGCCCGCAGGCAGGCTTCGGTCTTGGCGACTTCGCTGTCGACGTCGATCTTGGTGTAGATGCTAAGCTCCAGCAATCGTTCGAGCGCGTCGCGGTGCGTCGTTCCAAACGGGAAATCGGCCGCGGTGACCTTATAGAGCTCCAGAAAACGCTGATTGCGCACGATCATCTTGCCGTCGGCGTCATACATCAGCAGGCCTTGCGACATGTTGCCGAGCGCGGCGTCGAAACGGCGATGCTGCTCTTTCAGCTCCTCTTCGGCACGCCGCTGCTCCGTCACATCCTCATAGATCGACACCCATCCGCCGGAAGCCAGCGGCCGGTGCGAGATGACGATGATGCGTCCATCCGCCAGCGTCTCCTCATAGGTAGAGGGCTTGGCGCCGTCGATATAGGGCTTGCGGACGGCGTAGAGTTGCTCGGCGCTTTGCGAAGCGATGCCGATATCGACGCTGTGCTGCAGGATGTCGAAGAAGCGGATGCCGGGCTTCATCACCCTGGCGTCGAGGCGGAAGAGGTCGATATAATTCCGATTGCAGATGATCATCCGCTCGTCGGCATCGAACATGCACAGCCCATGCGACATGTTCTCGACGGCGGCCGAAAAGCGCTCGTTCTGCGCGCGCAGTTCCTCGGCAATTCGTCGAGCCGGGCCAATACGGTTTGCTTTCCGCTTGCCCGCGGCCGAACCAGCCTTGACATGAGCGACGGGCATGAGCGCGCCTGCTGACCGTGACTGAACACGTTACTGTCGTGGCCGCCGGTTAATTTAGCGTTCTTTTACTTGACGGAATTCACAGCAAGAAAAGCCTGGCGATGAGCTTCGAGCGCCGCGAAACGCTTCAGAAATGCCGCCTGCGCCCAGGTCACCGAACGCGGCGTGAAGTCGAAGCGGTCGGCGGAAAAGCCGCGCGGCCGGCCGAAATACTCGGTCGCCTCCGCCGTCGAGAAGCCGGCGAGCAGTGTCGCCTCGTAATAAGCGGCGATCTGGTCCGCGCGCTTGATGTCCTTGCGCAAGGCGGCGCCGAGTTCCGCCGGCAGCGCGAAGCGTAGATGGATGGCGCGCTGCAACCTTAATTCGCAATCCTTGTAGGAGCCGCCCATCACCGACTTGAACGGCGAGATCATGTCGCCGATGACATATTCCGGCGCGTCGTGGAGCAGCGCGGCAAGGCGGGCATCGGCCGAAGCGGTCGGCGCCAGCTCGCTGAACAGCGCCTCGACCAGCAGCGAATGCTGCGCCACCGAAAAGGCATGCTCGCCGCTGGTCTGGCCGTTCCAGCGCGCGACGCGGGCGAGCCCATGCGCGATATCGGCAATCTCGATGTCGAGCGGCGAGGGATCGAGCAGGTCGAGCCGGCGGCCGGACAGCATGCGTTGCCAGGCGCGCGGCGGCGCCCCGGCCCTGTCGGCCGCCATCAGGCTTCCTCCGCGTTGACCGTGTCCTGCGGGAAGGAGAACTTCGCCCAAGCGGGAATCGCGAGTACTAGCGGAATCTCGCCCGCCATGATTGCCTCGCTGGCATCGAGCGCAGCCTTGACGCGGTCGATGCGGGCAATGGCGATGCCGCGTCCGCCGCTTACCGAACCCAGGATGCCGACCGGCCGGCCATTGACGGTCACCTCCGTGCCGGCCGGGGGCAGCGACCCGGCGGCGACGGCGATCAGCACACGGCGCCTGGCGGTGCCGCGATGCTGCATGCGCGAGACCACTTCCTGTCCGACATAGCAGCCTTTCTTGAAGCCGACGCCGCCGGTCTCGTCGAGCAGCACGTCATGCGGGAAGGCGTCGCCGAGCTGGTAGTCGGAACCGCTCTCCGCGATGCCGTTGCCGACGCGCAGCGTCAGCCAGGCATTCGGGTCGCCGCCGTCCTTTGCTTCGCCGCCATAAGCGCGCCTGACCGCGACATCGCGGAAGCGAGTGTCGGCGAGCGCAGTTGAATCGGCCCCGATTGAATCGAAAAGTGAGGCGGTTGAATCATCGCCCCATGAGACGGTCACAAACAGCTGATCCTGCTTGGCGATCTCGGCCTTTGCCCTTAGCCGGTAAAGCATCAGCCGGCGCACGAAATCGTCGGCTATGTCGGCCCGGCATTCCAGTTGGAAGCCGTTGTCGCCGGCGCGCGAGATCAGGAAATCGAACAGGATCTTGCCCTGCGGTGAAAGCAACGCGCCGGGTTTGGCTTCGCCGGACCGGAGTGCATCGAGATCGGTGGTGAGGATGTTCTGCAAAAAATGCTCGGCGTCCGGGCCGGACACGGAAATGAGCGCGCGGTCTTCCAGCAGGGCAAAGGGCATGAGTGGCCTGATCTTGCAAAAATGATGGTCATTACGTAAGCCGGCCACACTCCCCCCGCAAGAGATTGGACTTGCCATGGCAACCACCTTCGACCTCATCCTGACAGGCGGCACGGTGGTGAACCATGACGGCGAGGGCCGGCGCGACGTCGGCGTGCGGGCCGGGCGCATCGCCGCTATAGGCGATCTCGGCCAGGCATCCGCCGGCGAGACGATCGACTGCAAGGGTCTCCATATCCTGCCCGGCGTCGTCGATAGCCAGGTGCATTTCCGCGAGCCGGGGCTGGAGCACAAGGAGGATCTGGAGACCGGCTCTCGCGCTGCCGTGCTGGGCGGCGTCACCGCCGTCTTCGAGATGCCCAACACCAATCCGCTCACCACCAGCGAGGCGGCTCTTGCCGACAAGGTGCGGCGCGCCACCGGCCGCATGCATTGCGACTTCGCCTTCTGGGTCGGCGGCACTCGCGACAATGCCGGCGATGTCGGCGAACTGGAACGGCTGCCCGGAGCCGCTGGCATAAAAGTGTTCATGGGCTCGTCCACCGGCGATCTGCTGGTCGAGGACGACGAGGGCGTCGCCTCGATCCTGAAGAACACGCGCCGCCGCGCCGCTTTCCACTCGGAGGACGAGTTCCGCCTGCGCGAACGGCTGGGGCTGCGCGTCGAGGGCGATCCATCATCCCATCCGGTCTGGCGCGACGAGATCGCCGCACTTCGCTGCACCGAGCGCCTGGTGCGCATCGCCAGACAAACGCGCGCGCGTATCCATGTGCTGCACATCTCGACGGCCGAGGAGATTCTTTTCCTCGAGCAGCATAAGGATGTCGCCACCTGCGAAGCGACGCCGCATCATCTGACGCTGACCGCGGACGACTATGCGCGGCTCGGCACGCTGATCCAGATGAACCCGCCGGTGCGGGCCGCGCGCCATCGCGACGGCGTCTGGCACGGCATTTCGCAAGGCATCGTCGACGTGCTGGGCTCCGACCATGCGCCGCACACGCTGGCCGAGAAGGCAAAATCCTATCCGGCCTCGCCGTCGGGCATGACCGGCGTGCAGACGTTGGTGCCGATCATGCTCGACCATGTGAACGCCGGCCGGCTCACCTTGCAGCGCTTCGTCGACCTCTCCAGCCACGGTCCGCAGCGCATCTTCGGCATGGCCAGAAAAGGCCGCATCGCGGCCGGCTACGACGCCGATTTCACCGTCGTCGATCTCAAGCGCCGCGAGACCATCACCAACGCGCAGGCAGGCTCGAAGGCCGGCTGGACGCCCTATGACGGCAGGCAAGTCACCGGCTGGCCGGTCGGCACGATCGTGCGCGGCAACAGGGTGATGTGGGAAGGCGAGATCGTCACGCCCGGCCAGGGCAGGGCGGTGGAGTTTTCCGAGGCGTTGGCGGCTTAGATCACGCTTTGGCACGGGCCAGTTCTTTGATTCCCAAGCACTTTGAACTATCTTGGGCGTGCTATGAACACCGATGCCATGATTGTCCCGGCCGAGTTTCCGCAGCTTCAGGCGCTTGCCTGGAGCAGGGATATTTCACGTCCGATCCCGGCTGAGGAGGCATTTGCGTTGTACGAGCGTAACTGGCGCTTTGTCGACCAAAAGCACCTCACCGTGCGCGAAAAACAGCTTATACAAGAGCTCGCCAAGAAGTTCGGCCATGGCATTCTTTTGACCACCACGTAAGTCTCTTTCTCATTTCTCAGAATCAACAGAACCACCGCGCGCGGACGCATGCGGGAATTCAAACGCCGGCGAGGCGCGTGGTGCACTCTCGATTCTTCGAAAGGAAGCTGTCCGTGTCTGGCCGGATGCGGGGATAAAGCTTTAATCCCCGGCGACGAAGAACAGCCACTGGCCGGTCGGCGTGATGCCGACGCGGTAGAAGATGTAGGCGCCGAACTGTTTCATGTCGTCGTAGTCGCTCGCGGTGACGAGCTTGAACAGCTCGACGCGCTGCCTGGGGTCGAGCTTGTCGAGCGGCAGTGCGAAGAAATACGGCCAGACATAGAGTTCCTGCGGCGTGCCGGTGTCGACATGGACATAGCCGGCGCTGAGCACCTCTTCCAGAATGGCGAGGATCTCCTGGCCGTCGCCGTCGCCGGACAGCCCCTTGAGGAAGGTGACCGGGTCGCCGTCGATGTCGCCGAGCGACAGTTGCGTCATGGCATCGCCCGAGCCGATCAGCGGCCGAAGCTTCTCGATATCGCCGCTCTTGCAGGCCTCGATGATCAGCCCGTGCATGCGTTTGACCGGTTCGGGAAGCTTGTCGAGGTCGTAGACGACCGGTGGCGGCGGCGCGTCCGGATCGGCGCGCGGGCTGGTGATGCCGCCGCTGCCGTTTGGCGCCTCGGGCTCGCTCTTGTCCGTGTCGTCGGCCGGCTGGCCGCTGTCGGAGGGTTTGGTGCCGGGCGGGGCCGGCATCGGCACGGTGGTTCCCGGCGCGGCACTATCGTCGTTGGTGGGCGGCGTGACCGGTGAAGGCAGGTCCTGGCGCTGAATCTCGCTCAGTGCATAGGAAGGCGTGCTGGCGAGGCACAAGCCCAGCGGCAACGCCAGACTAGACGCAGCGATCCACATGCCGACGGTCCAGGCGCGCGGCCGGCCTGCCAACGAAAATCTCACCCCTTGCCTCTCCATGGTTCCCAGGCTCGCAACAGCAATTCCGGGAAAAGTGTGAAACGGTTTTCCGTTCGGAATTGCGTAGAACAATGGCTAGAGCAATTTGGCGATTCTACCAAACGTTGAGTTGCTCTAGTTCCGGACAGCGTTTTGAGCTGTTAAGGCACCCTGGCATCATGCCCAAACGGCGCGTCGCCGTCAAAAGCCGTTATTGGAAAGCGGGGCGGGCTAGTGCTTGAGCCGCTCCGGCTCGAAGGCGCCGGAGATCACCTTTTCCCGCATGCGGTCGAGGAGGGCCAGCGCGGACGTCTCGCCATTGGCGCGCAGCATCTCGCCAAAGGCGGTTTCGAGCGCCGCTTCGGCGATGATTTCGGGCTCGATGCCAGCCGACAAGCCTTCAGCCCAGGCTTCGCTGTGGCTTTCCACGGCGGTCAGGCGCTTTTCTTCCCTGACCAACGCGTCGATGTCGCTGACACCATGTTCCATTGCGATGTCCACCTTTTTCAAGCGACGGTCCCGCAAGGGACCAAGCTTGACTTGCTAGTTCATTCGCAGCCCCGGATAAGTATTTGTAAATACGACATTTTTGCGGTCGCAATCTACATTCTGAGCAAGGCTGCGCTCAATCCATACCGAGCTTAGCCGATTAGACCGGCTTGCGGCATCAAAACCTTCAGTTTGAGTTAATTCCGCAATTGTGCACTAACGTTTCATTAACGTTGTTGCACAAGCGCAACACATCATTGCACCAAGGCACTGCCTGGCACAATAAGGCGCATCACATTGGAGCCGATTCCCCAAAATTGTTCCCAAGCCGGATAGTGGGCTGATCTCAATTCCCGTAGCGGGAAGCGATGTCGCGCGAGAGCATCTCGCCTTCCTTCATGTAGCGGGCAATGGCCTCGGTGGCGGAAGGCGTGCATTGCGTGTAGGTGCCGCTGAAGGAGCGGTAGCCACGGTTGAAGGAAGCGATGAAGCGGGCGCGCCGGTCGGGGTCGGGGTTTTCCGATGCGAGCAGCTTTTCCATCTCGACCCGCCACTGGTCGCCCTTCTCGCCGCAGAGGTTGCGCAGGAAATGCAGCGAGCCCAGCACCTCGGCGAGCCGCATCAGCCCGGGCTCGAACGGCGCCTCCGTGCTGAGCGCCGGCCGCGCCGCGACCGCCATGCTGACGGCGAGGCACGCGGCGAGGAGGGGTGAGGCGCGGTTCATAGACTTATGTGACCAAACAATTCGTCGCCCGCAAGGCGATTTTGGGAGACTGTCGGCGTCGGCCATCGACGAAGGCGCTTTTCCTTATTGGAGGTCACCTGTCTCGGTTTGCGTTGCCCCTCATTGCCCTGCCGGGCATTTCTCCCGGTATAGTGACGGGAGAAAGGGCTGCCTGCAACGCTGGCGCCATTCCTGCAACACAGATGGCTGGCGAAACCGCCGATGACAGTGCCCCTCTCCCCGTCACTATACGGGGAGAGGATGCCGGCAGGCAGGTGAGGGGCAGCGCAACGCTGGACGTAATAGCATTGAGCTGTCGAAGCTATTTATGGGAATCGCCAAGCAACTCTCTCGCAACCTCCAACACCTCATCGGCGAGCGGCATATCCGCCATTTCCGCCAGTGTGTAGAAGGCCGCCGTCTCGGCATCGTCGCTGGCAACCGGCTCGCCGCCGGCAAAGGTCGCGCCGAATACCGTCAGCAGGTAGTCGACGGCATGGTTCTCTGCACGGCCGTCGATATGGATGTCGCGCAGCGGCTGGTAATCCCCGGCCTCGAGGCCGGTTTCCTCTTTGAGTTCGCGCGCCGCCGCTTCTTCCAGCGTCTCGCCGGGCTCCACCTTACCGCCGGGATAGGCGTAGAGCCCTTGCGAGGGCGGCCGCGCGCGCTTGACCAGCAGCACCCTTTTGCCACGCACCACGGCGACGGAGACGGCGGAAATTGTCATGCGTGGTTCCATGGAGTGCCTAACGTTCTTGCAGGCTGTTGTGGACCGACTGGCCGGATCAAGCTTTAGCGGTTGCGGCGCGGCTGTTCCATCGCCACTTTCACGAGAAATCAAATCGACGAGTCAAGTTTATGTGCGGACGCTTTGCCTTGACCGCCACGACGGACCAGACTGCCGCCTTCCTCGGCCTGGCGGAGCTGGAGGAGTTTCCGGCCCGCTACAACATCGCACCGACGCAGCCCGTGCTGATGGCGCTCGCCGGTCCGCCGCGTGCGCCCGGCTCCAACCTGCCGGACCGCCAGGCGATATTGGTGCGTTGGGGCCTGATTCCGGCCTGGGTCAAGGATACCAGGGAATTTCCGCTGCTCTTCAACGCCCGCTCGGAAGGCGTCTTGGACAAGGCTTCGTTCAAGACCGCCATGCGCCATCGCCGCGCGCTTGTGCCGGCCTCCGGCTTCTATGAATGGCAGCAGTCCGGCAGCGCCAAGGGCCAGCCTTACTGGATCCGGCCGCGCCGTGGCGGGGTGATCGCTTTTGCCGGCCTGGTCGAGACCTATGCCGAGCCGGGCGGCTCCGAGATGGACACCGGCGCGATCCTGACGACGCGCGCCAGTGCCGGCATCGCCCACATCCACGACCGCATGCCTGTAGTGATCGACGAGCGCGACTTCGCCCGCTGGCTGGATTGCCGCACGCAGGAGCCGCGCGACGTGCTCGAACTCCTGAAGCCCGCCGATCCCGATTTCTTCGAGGCAATTCCGGTATCCGACCTTGTCAACAAGGTCGCCAACACCGGGCCGGAGGTTCAGGAGCGGGGCATCGTCGGGCCACAGCCCGAGAAGGTCAGGCGCCAGAAGCCCGGCGCGGACGAAAACCAGATGACCCTATTTTGACGAAGGCTACTAGCTGCGAAGGCGGCTAGCGGAGGCCTTCATCTCCAGGGCGCGCATTGGCGCTGCCCACATCTGCCGGCGCCCTCAGATCGAAGACTGCGCCGGTCTTCGCCTGTTTCAGGCGGCGCGCGGCGAAACGATCTTCTGCGCCGGCTTCTTCTTCTTCGCGGTGTGAAGAAGGGCTGCGACGATGGCCGCCGGGCCGATCGCGCGGTAGTGCTTGGTGAGCGGCTGTTGCGGCGGTCGGCTTTGTTCCTGCTTGCTTCGAGGCATTGTTCTCTTCCCTGGTAACGTTTTCGTGTCTGCGTTTGATGGTCGATTCGGACCAAATCGTGACGCCTTGGCGGTCTAGCCCGAGAATGTTTCATCACTGTGCCGACATGTTTAATAAAATGTTTCGGCCGGTTTTTACCTGTGATCCAACGACATCTTTCCCGAATGGAGCGACTTGACGGCAACACCGCCGGGCGCGATAAAGCCGCCCATGAAAACGTCTTTCGCCATTTGTGGCATTTGCATTATTGGCTAGCCTCGCGCTGGTCCGGACGTTTTCGCCTCATCTTTCCCTAGATTGGACAAACGCCCCGGCCAGCAGGCTGGAGCCCGATTTGCGCCCTCGGCGCAGACCTTGTTCCAGCGAACCCAAATCAAGGACCGGGCACGCATGTCTGACGCATCGAAGGGCCTTGGCCTCTACAACACGCTAACGCGGGCGAAGGAGCGTTTCGTTCCCATCGATCCGAAAAACGTGCGCATGTATGTCTGCGGCCCGACCGTCTACGACTTTGCCCATATCGGCAATGCGCGGCCTGCGATCGTCTTCGACGTGCTGTTCCGCCTGTTGCGCCAACTCTACGGCGAAAACCACGTCACATATGTGCGCAACATCACGGATGTCGACGACAAGATCACGCCCCCGCCCTCCGGGATTTCGGCGCGGAGATCGCGGCCGGAAAGCTGTCGCTGAACGATGCCATCCGCAAGGTCACCGAAAAGACCGCCGACCAGTATCACAAGGACGTCGCAGCGCTCGGCTGCCTGGAGCCGACTTTCGAGCCGCGGGCGACGGAGTTCGTCGCGCCGCGCGCGGACGGCAAGGCCGACATGCTGTCGCTGATCGCGCAACTGATCGAGCGCGGCCACGCCTATGTCGCCGGCGGCGAGGTGCTGTTCGACACCGCCTCGATGCCGGACTATGGCGAACTGTCGAAGCGCAATCTCGACGAGCAGCAGGCCGGGGCCCGCATCGCCGTCGACGCGCACAAGAAGAACCCCGGCGATTTCGTGCTGTGGAAACTGTCGACACCTGAAGAGCCCGGCTGGGAAAGCCCGTGGGGCAGGGGCCGGCCGGGCTGGCACATCGAATGCTCGGCGATGTCGGCGGCCTATCTCGGCGAGGTCTTCGACATCCATGGCGGCGGCCTCGACCTGATCTTCCCGCACCATGAGAACGAGATCGCCCAGTCGCGCTGCGCCCACGGCACCAAGGTCATGGCCAATGTCTGGATGCACAATGGCTTCCTGCAGGTCGAAGGCCAGAAGATGTCGAAGAGCCTCGGCAATTTCTATTCGATCCACGAACTGCTGGAGACGAAGACTTTCGGCGGCCGCACATGGCCGGGCGAGGTGCTGCGGCTGGCGATGCTGATGACGCATTACCGCGAGCCGATCGACTTTTCCGTGCGCAAGCTGGAGGAGGCGGAGAACACGCTGCGCAAATGGAAACGCGCCGCGGACCTGGCGTCGTCGGCGGCAAAGGAATTGCCGGCCGATGTGGTGGGAGCACTGTCCGACGACCTCGCCACCTACACCGCCTTCCAGCGGCTGACGCAGCTTGCCGGCGAGGCCATCGAATTCGGCGGCAGTGGTGAGAATGCGCCTGCCGCATCTTTGAAGGCCGCGCTTGCCTTTCTCGGCTTCGATGTCGCGCTGCCAAGGTGGATGAGGAAGCGATCGCGAAGGCGATAGTCAAGCGCCTGGAGTTCATCGCCGCCAAGAACTGGGCCGAAGGCGATCGCATCCGGGAAGAGCTATTGGCGCAAGGCGTGCAGCTGAAAGACGGCAAGGACCCGGTCACCGGCGAGCGCGTGACGACCTGGGAGATCAAGCGGTGAGGGTGGCTGCTTCTATGGTGGAAATGGAGAGGATGGCGCCAAGCACCCCCCTCTGTCCCTGCCGGACATCTCCCCCTCAAGGCCAGGGGAATCCGCAGGATAAGTTGATTGGCTATTGCCAAGCAGCAAAAGAAGGATTCTTGAG